>DASWVB010000020.1:0-26467 GCA_036401375.1 Acidisarcina sp. | reverse complement strand
TGTTAAAATAATTTATGAAAACAGCGTTGACGGGCCCGGTCGAGTTCGCTACTCTGAGCCCATCGACGCCAAACGTTCTCAGCTAACCCGGCCTGTTTTGAGCATCGACCCAGTGGGTTGCGCGGCAGGCTCGGCTCTTTCCTCTGATCATCGTTTGCTACCTGCCCGCACAATTTGCGCACCCGTTTTCATGCTGACGACAACGATCTGCGTGGCCGGACTGCGGCATTCGACGCTCAACATCTCAACACTTGATTTGCAGAGAGGTACCTTCTCCGCTTGATGAAAAAAGCGCTGGAAATTACGCCCAATCTGGAGCCCCTGTTCGGGACCCGCGATGAAAACCTCAGGCTCATGGAAGACAACCTGAATGTACGCATCGATCTTCGGTCAGATGCCGTGCAGGTGGAGGGTCCTCCGGAAAGCATTTCCCGCATCGAGAAGATATTCGCCGACTATGAGCATCTGCGCCGCAACGGCATCACACTGCAGAATGGCGAACTGAACGGCATGCTGAAGCTCGTGACTTCGGACCCTGCGGCAACGCTACGCAATCTGGTCGAGAGCGGCAAGCAGCGCTCGGCGGGAACGAAGCGCATGGTGCAGCCGCGTTCGATCAACCAGCGACGCTATGTCGAAGCGATCGAGCAGGGCGACATGGTCTTCGGCATCGGCCCTGCGGGTACGGGCAAGACCTACCTGGCCGTGGCGATGGCTGCGTCAGCCCTCCTCGCGAAAAAAGTCAGCCGCATTGTCCTGGTTCGTCCGGCGGTCGAGGCCGGAGAGAGGCTGGGATTTCTGCCCGGCAGTCTGCAGGAAAAGGTAGACCCGTACCTGCGGCCTCTCTACGACGCGCTCTACGACCTGCTTGAGCAGGAGCGGGTCGACAAGATGCTGGAGAAAGGCGTCATCGAGGTCGCACCGCTGGCCTTCATGCGCGGGCGAACGCTTAACGATGCTTTCATCATCATGGACGAGGCGCAGAACACCACCAGCGAGCAGATGAAGATGTTCCTCACCCGCCTCGGCAACAACGCCAAGGCCGTCATCACCGGAGACATCACCCAGATCGATCTTCCCAACCCCAGGAAGTCCGGCCTGATTGAGGCCATGACCATCCTCGATGGGGTCGAAGGCATTCGCTTCGTTCACTTTGAAACCGGGGACGTGGTCCGCCACCACCTCGTCCAGCGCATCATCCAGGCCTACGACAGCTTTGGCAAGACCCAGCGGGAGCTGCCGCTGAAGATGTCTGAGGCCGCAGATCCAAAGCCGGGAGCCAAGCCTCAATAGCGATGTCCGCCATCAGCGCTCCGGCAACTGAGAGCGCCCTAAGGTATTCTTAACAATGGGAGGGCATCTGCCCTCCTATTGCCGTCTACGCGAGATGCCGCGGCTGACGCGGGTTCCATGGTGATCTCTTCGAAACGATGATCGTTATTGAGCCTCCTCCGAGTGCCGGCAGGTCAGGTCATCCGCCGCTGAACAAGCGTGCACTGGCGCAATTTCTCAGGCGCGCCATCCAGGCTGTGCCCGTCCACGGAACCGTCTCGGTCATGCTCACCGACGATGCATCCATCCGCGAGCTAAATCGCCGTTTCCGCCATAAGGACAAGGCTACGGACGTGCTATCCTTTCCGGCCGCGAGCGAGGGGCAGAGTCCGGGCCGTCGCATAGCGGGCGATCTCGCCATCTCTCTCGATCTGGCTGCAGCCCAGGCCGGCCGCTTCGGGCACTCGCTAGACGTCGAGGTCAGGATACTGATGCTGCACGGCCTGTTGCATCTCGCCGGGTGGGATCATGAGGCAGACCACGGCGAGATGGCAGCCCGGGAACAGGAGCTGCGGGGTGAGCTTGACCTGCCGATGGCACTGATCGAGCGCGCTGCGTCCGCAGCTCTCGACGTTCGGCCGCGCTCCGGGGCGTCGCACGGCAGCGCGGCCCGTATGAGCGGCGCCAGCCGGCGGAGGCAGGCGCGATGACCCCACTCGCAGCCCTGCTGATCGCGCTGCTGCTCTTCGTCCTCACGCTCGCCTCCTACGTCGACCGCATGTATTCGGAGATGGGCAAGTTCCTCGCGGGCGAGTTCCAGGAGAACATCGACGCCTGGGAAAATCTGGTCGAACCTCGCCTGGGATTGAGCCGCGAGACGCTCTCCCTCTCCGCCGCCGTGCTCACGCAGCTTTCGCTCGCCTGCCTTACGCTGCTCTTCGGGGCGATGCTCTTTGATCGCGCACCCTACAGCCGTCCGACTGCGCCCGAGATCGCGCAGGCGATCTTCGGTGCGGTGCTGGTCATCATCCTCTTCAACCGCCTGGCCCCGTTCGTCTTCTTCACCCGCACCCGCGGCGAGTGGATCGTGCGCTTCCGCGTCGTTCTGCAGGTACTCTTCTACCTAGTACTGCCAGTCACCCTGCTGCTCAGCTTCCTGCTCTCGATTGCGGCGCTCGCCGAGCCGGCAGACGACGGGCAGGCAGAGGACCCCTCCGAGGCCGTCGATGCTCTGCTCGAGGCCGGAGAGGAGGAGGGCATCCTCGAGGAGAGCAATCGTGACCTGGTGCGGTCGGCCGTCGAGTTCGGCGACAAGGTTGTCCGCGAGGTGATGACGCCCCGGCCCTCCACCTTTGCCGTGCCCGGCACCATGACCATCGAGGTCTTTTTGCAGCAGATCGCTGAGCGTCCCTACTCGCGCGTACCGGTGTTTGAGGGAGTGCTCGATCGGGTCACCGGAATCGTCTTTGCCCACGACCTGCTGCAGATCAGCGACGAATCGGCCAAGACTCAGACTGTAGCCAGCGTGCAACGGCCCGCTGCGATGGTGCCTGAGACCAAGAAGGTGAACGAGCTGCTGCGCGAGATGCAGCACGAGAAGCAACACATGCGCATCGTCATCGATGAGTATGGAGGGGTCGCCGGCCTGATCACCATCGAAGACCTGCTAGAAGAGATCGTCGGCTCGATCAGCGACGAGCACGAGCAGGAGGATGGCGAGGAGCCTGTGGCGGAGACGGACGGCTCCTGGACGGTGCCCGGAACCCTCGAAGTCGATCGCCTTGAAGACCTGCTTGGCGGCGCCTGGGACGTGCCCGAATCCTACGACGCGACGACGGTGGCCGGACTGGTAAGCGAGATCGCGGGCAGGATTCCCCTGGCCGGCGAGGTGGTCGAGGGCGATCACCTGCGCTTCGAGATCATCGCGTCGACTGACCGCCGCGTCGAGCGCCTGCGCATCTCGCCTGCGCCAACCCAGCCGTAGTAGCTCAAAATTGCGACCCTGAAAGACCCTCACACGATCCGCGCAGGCGTGAAACCCTTTTGCGGAGACGAGTCGCCCGCGGCCCCAGCTTTGCACGCTGATCTATCGACGCTGATCTATCGACGAGTCGATCGACGGCTCTCCCGAGACCCTCCCGCCAGGCACAGGACTGGTAGAGTTGAGCATCAGGAACGCGGGGGCAGTTCCCGCAGCGGAGCTCTTCAAGTTGCGATCTGGATTTGTCTCTATCCTCGGCCGTCCCAACGCAGGTAAGTCGACGCTGGTGAATGCGCTGGTCGGCGAAAAAGTCGCGATCGTCACTAACAAGCCGCAGACCACCCGCACCCGCATTCACGGCATTCTCGAGGTGGCTGGCCACAAGGGCAGGCACCCGGCGGCACAGATCGTCTTTGTCGACACGCCGGGCATTCACAAGCCCGGCACTCTGCTCGACAAGCGCATGATGCAGGAGGTGCACGACGCGCTCGAGCACCGCGACGCCGTGCTGCTGATGGTCGATGCGACGCGCCGCTTTGACGTCGCTCCCACGATCGACGACGGCTCCGCGCCGAGCGAGAGCCTGCGACGGGAGCAGTCCGAAGACGCATTCATGTTCCAGCTCATCGGCAAGCTCGACTGCCCTGTCTTCCTGCTGATCAACAAGATCGATCTGGTCAACCGCGACACGCTGCTGCCGTTGATTGCGCAGCTCAGCGCGATGCACGCCTTCGCCGAGGTCATACCGATCTCAGCACGCAGCGGCAAGGGTCTCGACGTCCTGGTAGAGAAGCTGGTGAGTGCATTGCCGGAGGGCGAACGCTATTTTCCAAAGGACCAGTTCACCGATCAGCCGGAGCGCTTCCTGGTCGCAGAACTTATTCGCGAGAAGATACTGACGGAGACCGGCGAAGAGGTCCCCTACGCCTCTGCCGTAGTCGTTGAACGCTTTGAAGAGCCGCGCCCTGAGAAAAAGCCGAAGAAGCCGATCAAGGCGAAGTTGAATGCAGCCGGAGAGTCCGGGGTCCTCGAGAAGCTTCCCCTCACCCGCATCGCAGCTGCCATCTACTGCGAGCGGCCGGGGCAGAAGGCGATCCTGATCGGCAAGGGCGGCGCTAAGCTCAAGAGCATCGGAGCTGCGGCCCGCAAAGAGATCGAGTCGCTGCTCGGCACCCGCGTCTACCTCGAGCTCTTCGTTACGGTGAAGGAGAACTGGCGCGAGTCGGCGCCCTTCATCGAGTCGCTCGACTGGCGCAAGCAGCTGGAAGACCTTGCCCTCTCCTCGTCACAGCCCGGACCGGAGCAGCGCCCTCGGAAGAAGAAGACATAAAGGGGGGTCCGCGCTGCCCGGATTGGATCAGACAGCCAAACGAACGTACTCTGCCGGCGTCACAATCCGCACTCCCTTGTAAGAACCCAACACCAGCAAGTCCTTATCGCCTGCGATGAGGAGACTGGCCCTGGCTCGAACAGCAGTCTCCAGGAACATATCGTCGTCAGCATCGCGGCAGACTTTCACATTTCCTCGGAGGCTCACTCGGATCGACCGCGCGAGCACTGTTCCGAGGACCGCCTCAGCCTGTTCATGTTCCCAGTGAAACTTGCTTACCAGAACCCGGATGATCTCAGACTCGATTTCCAGGCAGGTGCCGATCACGTCCTCGACCATCGCGCGTTCGAGGGCACGCGATGGAGTGCCTAGGGCCGTGCCGAACTGCAGCGCCGAGATCCATACGTTAGTGTCAAGGACCACTATCAGCGGGAACGGCTCTTGCTGCGCTTGGATTTATCAGCGCGAGACTGCTTGATCAGCCGAGGCACGTCGGCCTCGCTATATTGAGATTCGCGACTTGCCGCATACCTTCTAATCTCATCCAGTGTTTGGCGTGCATTCTGAGCATAGTAGGCGCGAAAAGCCTCGCGGAAGAGCTCACTGATAGTTCGACTATCTCGCTTGGCTAGGTCGAGCGCCTTCTGTGCTAGCTCCGGCGGCAGACTGATCGTGAAGACACGGGACACTCGAGCAGCACTCATACTCCCCATATTACATTGTAGTGGATTCCATTACAGCTAACAGGGTTTACCGAGGCGCAAAGCTCGATCCCGCTTTACTCGCGAACTGCGATGCCGAGGGCCTTCATCTTCCGGTAGAGATGGCTGCGCTCGAGGCCAAGCGCCTCCGCAGCGCGGCTCACATTCCCGCGGCAATCGTCGATCTTCTTGAGGATGTAGTCGCGCTCATAGGCCTCGCGGGCCTGCTGCAGGGTGCTGAAATCACCGCCTCCCCGCGTGGACTCACGAGGCACCAGCATCGGCAGATGCTTGCGTTCGATCCGCAGCACCGCAGGGTTCATGATAAGCAGCCGTTCGACCAGGTTCTTCAATTCGCGAACGTTGCCCGGCCAGTGGTACTGCTTCAGCATGGCGATCGCATCTTCACTGATCTCGACGCGCGGGCGACCGTACTCCCGCCCCAGCGCGCGTAGGAACTCCTGGGCCAGCAGTGGAATATCCTCCTTGCGCTCGCGCAGCGGCGGCACAAAAAACGGTATGACATTGAGCCGGTAGAAGAGGTCTTCGCGGAAGTTTCCCTTGGCCGTCTCCTCCTCAAGATTTTTGTTGGTTGCCGCAACCACGCGCACATCGACGTGCACTGCGCGGGTCGCACCCACCGGAGTGAAGCTCTGTTCGTCGAGGGCGCGCAGCATCTTGGCCTGGGTCTTGAGGCTCATGTCGCCCACCTCATCGAGAAAGAGCGTTCCCCCGTCAGCCCGCTCCAGAGTCCCACGCTTTTCAGCAGGGCCGCCCGGAACGGCGCTATGCCGGTAGCCGAAGATCTCGCTCTCGATGAAGTCTTCCGGGATCGCAGCGCAGTTCAGCTCCACGAAGACGCGGTCCCGGCGCAGGCTCTCGGCGTGAATGGCGCGCGCGATGAGCTCCTTGCCCGAACCCGACTCGCCGAAGATGAGTACGCGGCCGTTGGTCGGCGCCATCAGCTTGATCTGCTGGCGCAGCGCCTTCGCCGATACGCTCTGCCCGGTGATTGGCGCGTAGGTCGAGAGTTGCCGCTTCAGCTCCTGGTTATCGCTGCGCAATTGCCGCGCATCGACCGCATGCTTCACCAGCATCAGGGTGCGATCGAGCGACAACGGCTTTTCGAGGAAGTCGAACGCACCTAGCTTCGTAGCGCGCACGGCAGTCTCGATGGTGCCGTGGCCGGAGATGATGATGACCTCCGGCTTGCGGTCGACCTCGAGTGCATTGATGTCCGCGAGGACGTCCAAGCCGTCCCGATCCGGCAGCCATATGTCGAGCAGCACGACATCGTAGAGGGCGTCGCGCAGCAGCTCCAGGGCCTCCGCAGCGGTGGCTGTCGCGGTAACGATGTAGCCCTCTTCCCGCAGGATCTCCTCAAGCGAGGCACGTATCTCGGACTCATCATCGACAATCAGCAGGTGGTTCAAAGTGCAGCCGCCCGGCCGGCTCTTTCAGTGGAGGCCATTTCGTCGGCGGGAAGGGGCTGCAGCCGGAGCACGGCCTCGGAGGCGACGTCACCAGGCACATCGGCACTGCTCGCCGGCGACTCGGCCAGGGGCAATTCCAGGATGAAGCGCGCACCCGCAGGCGCGTTGCTCTCAGCGCGAATGGCGCCGCTGTGTTCCTGCACAATTTTTGCCGCGATCGCCAGGCCAAGGCCGGTACCGCGCTGCTTGGTCGAGAAGTGGGGCAGGAAGAGCCGCTCCCGCATCTCCGGCGTCAGTCCGTGCCCGGTGTCAGAGATCACAATTTCGGCCGAGTGCTGATCTTCGCTGACGGCAGTCTCAACCGTGAGCTGGCGCAGAAGGCTCCCCTGCATCGCCTCCGCCGCGTTATCGATCAGGTTGGCCAGCGCGCGTTTGAGCGCCTCCGGATCGGCCATCACCGGTGGTATCCCGGCAGCCAGACGACGTTCGATTCGGATACCCTCCAGGCGCCCGCCGAAGAGCATCAGGGCACTCTCGACGATCAGGTTGAGGTCGGAGGGCCGTGGCTGCGCGGTGGGAAACTGCGCAAGCGCGGCAAACTGGTCAACCAGCGAGCGCATCGTCTCGACCGATCCCACGATCACTTCGCTGCATCGGCGGATCACGGATGTAGTATCCGGTCCCGGCCGATCGATGTGCCTGCGAATACGCTCCGCCGACAGACCGATGGGAGTGAGCGGATTTTTGATCTCGTGCGCGACCCGCTGGGCCACCTCCTTCCACGCCATCTGGCGCTGCGCCAGCAGGAACTCCGTCACATCCTCCAGCACCAGGATCGAACCACCCTCGCCCGGGCCAAGCGGCAGCGTGGCGATGGTCGCGGAGAGGTTCAGCAGCCCATTGGGACTGCGGAAGTCGAACTCCGTTGAGGCGATTCCCATGCGCCGGCCGCGACGGACCAAGTGCGTCAGCTCCTCGGTGATCTCTGTCGGAAAGACGCTCCCGAGCGGTCGCCCGAGCAGGGAGACGTTCGTCTGGAAGCGATCGAGGAATGCGCGATTCGCCTGCACCACCCGCAGTTCGGAGTCCAGCGTGACGACCCCGCTGGGGATCGTCTCGAGGATGATCTCCAGCTCACGGCGGCGCTTTTCGAGGGCCAGATTTGCGGCCGAGAGCTGCTGGGTAGAGCTCTCGACCATGGTGCGACTCTCTTCAAGGTCCGCGGCCATGTGGTTAAACGAGCGAATCAGCTCTCCCAGCTCCTGCGTCGCCTCGACCGTGATGCGGTGCTTGTAGTGGCCCTCGGCGATCTCGTCCATGGCATCGGCCAGAGCCTCCACGGGGCGCGTGACCTGCTTCGACAGAAATAACGCAAGCCAGCTGCTGGTGAAGAAGATCAGGGCCGTCAGCAGCAGCAGGATCGAGAGCGAAAGCCGCCGCAGCCCGTTGCGCGAGCGAAACGTCGCCCAGTAGACCTCGGTCCCGCGACGAACGTCGGCCACCGTCGTACCCAGACCGAAGGGCATCGGCATGGCCACCACCACGATGGTGCCATCGGTGCGTGCCTTACCGACCGCGTACTCCTGGCCTGCGGTCGCAAGCACTGCATCCTTGCCCTGTTGCGCTGCAGCGAGCGCGGCCGCCTCGACGGGCTGCTCGGCTGCGGCCGCCGAGGGATGGACGGCGTTGCTCCCCTCCTCGCCCCAGCTCCGCACGCGGGCCGTCGAACTGCCCGCAGGAGCCTGGTACTCCGCCACCGCGCCCCCGTGCCTGTAGAGGATGGCGAACCCACCCTGCAGCGTGATGTGATGGCTTCGCAGTACGCCCTGCTCGGCACCGGCGTCCCGCTGCGGTCCGATCTGATTCAGAGCGGCTGCGATCGACGCCGCCTCAGCCCGCGCGTTTTCGGCAGCGTATTGTGACAGGGTCTGCACGATCCGCGTGGAGTCGTCGTGCAGCTGCATCACCGGCTGCGAGAACCAGCGGTCCATGGACCGGTTCATCAACCCGTAGCTGAAGAAGAACATGAAGAAGGCCGGTGCAAAGGAGAGCACGAGCGCTCCGATCAGCATCCGGGTGCGCAGCCGCGAGCCGAGTACGCGGCTGCGCTCGTCGACATACAGCTTGAGGATGTTGCGCGAGAGCAGGACCAGCAACACCATGAACAGCAGGAACACCACCACCGAGATCCCCGTAAAGAGGAAGATCAGCGAGGCGCTGCGGGGGCGCAGAAACGGCAGGTTGAACGCGTTGAGAGCAGCCAGCAGGACGAACAGGAGCAGCAGCGAGGCGCCGAGCACCCCAACCACCGTCTTGCGATGCTTTGACTCTACCAACGCGGTCTCCTATGCTTGGCTTCCTGAGAGCAGTGAATGCTCGAAGATGCTACAAATTATAGGCGGCTGCTCCATCCCGGGCTCCTTGCCCGGGAATGCGGGCCCGCTCCCATATCGCTCGGAGCATGACAACTCAACCCGGAGGTTGTTTTCAAACTACTCTCATGAAGCCAAAAACATCGATGAACGGAACTCTCGCGGGAAGCGTATGCGCAATAGTGCCGCTGACCCTGGCTTGCCTGATCGGGCTGGGATGCAAGAGCAGTCAGCCGGCAGCCACGAACCAGCCCGCCCCGGCAGCGGCCCCCGCTCAAGCGGCTACAGCGACAACGACGGCGCCGGATCAGTACCCGCCCTCGACCCAGAGCACCGCTCCTGTCCAGCAGCAGACCGGCACATCGCAATACCCGCAGCAGGGCGCTCCCACCGGGCAGCAGCAGACTGGCGCAGGGTATCCGGAGCGATCCCAATCCGGCAACTACCCTCCCGCTCAAAGTGAGCCGAGAGCGCTCGTGATCCCCGCCGGCACGGCGCTGCGCGTTCGCCTCGATCAGACGCTGAGCTCACGGCAGAACCAGCCTGGGGACAGCTTTTCGGCGACCGTCGAGGCGCCGGTGATCGTGCGCGGTGAGACCATCATCAAGCGGGGGTCGACTGCCTCGGGCACGGTGGTGGACGCCAAGGCGCTGGGGCGTATCAAGGGTGGAGCGGTGCTCGAGATTCGTCTGGACCGGGTGCGCGCCGGCGGCCGCTCTTACGAAGTCGCGACCAGCACTGTCGAGCGGGTAGAGAAGGGCAAAGGCAAGCGTTCGGCGGAGTTCGCCGGCGGCGGTGCAGGTGTCGGCGCACTGATTGGTGGACTGGCCGGAGGAGGCAAAGGCGCCCTGATAGGTGCTCTGGCCGGTGGGGGAGCCGGTACCGCAGGCGGGGCGCTGACCGGGAACCACGACCTCGTCCTGCCGGCCGAGACGTTGCTTACCTTCCGGACGACTCACGACGTGCGGCTGCAGTAGAGCCCTGTCCTGCGTAGAAGAATTCCGCAGCCAGGCTCAGTTGAGCAGGCTGCGGACCGGAGTCCATTCCTTGCCCTGGGAGCTCGCTACCGCCTTGTACGTCAGGGTGCCCAGGTAGGTGTTCACGCCCTCCGAGATGGCTTCGCTGCTCTCGATTGCTGCCTTCGCCCCTGAGTTCGCAAGTCGCAGCACATAGGGAAAAGTGGCGTTGGTGAGCGCCAGGGTAGACGTGTAGGGTACGGCTGCGGGCATGTTGGTGACGCAGTAGTGGACCACGCCGTTCACTTCATAGGAAGGATCGCTGTGGGTCGTTGGCCGGGCGGTCTCGATGCATCCGCCCTGGTCGATCGCAACGTCGACGATCACGGCGCCCTTCTTCATCTTGAGAACCATCTCACGGGTGACGATCTTGGGGGCTGCGGCGCCCGGGATCAGCACTCCACCGATAACCAGGTCGGCCTGCTGCACGGCCCGCGCCACGTTGTAGGCGTTTGAGGCCAGGGTATAGACTCGTCCACCGAATATGTCGTCTATCTCCCGCAGTCGATTGAGGTTCAGGTCGACCAGGGTGACCTTGGCGCCCATCCCGAGGGCGATCTTGGCCGCATTCGTCCCCACGATACCGCCGCCGATGATGCATACGTCCGCCGGAGGAACGCCCGGAACCCCTCCCAGCAGCACTCCCCGGCCACCCTTCTCCTTCTCGAGGTAGGTCGCACCGACCTGGACGGACATGCGCCCTGCGACTTCAGACATCGGAACGAGCAACGGCAAGGTGCCCTGCTGGTCGCGGATCGTCTCGTAGGCGATCCCGATCACCTTGGTGGTGAGCAGCTTCTCGGTCAGAGCAGCGACAGGAGCCAGATGCAGGTAGGTAAACAGGACCAGGCCCTCCCGGAAAAAGACATACTCCTTATCCACCGGCTCCTTGACCTTGACGACCATCTCGGCGTTGCCCCAGACGTTATGTGCGGAGCCGACGATCTCAGCTCCCGCAGCCTGGTACTCGTCGTCAGTGAAGGCGGACAGCTCCCCCGCCTGCGTCTGGACCAGCACAGTGTGCTTCGCATCGATCAGGGCCTTGACGCCGGCTGGAGTGATGCCGACGCGGCTCTCGTGGTCCTTGATCTCCTTCGGTACTCCAATGATCATGAGGTGCCCTCGTGACCATTCTAAAGAAGTTTCCCGATCTGAGATCAGGGGAATGCCTCCACGTCCAGCTATGATTTTACGAAGCGTCTGCTGCGGAGAACTTCCAATATCCGGATAAAAGAATTTTATGCCAGCCTTAAGTTGCAGAAACGAAAGAGTCAAAGAAACGGCGCTTCGATTGCAATTAGTCAGGCAGCCAGCGACGCTCAGGCAGCTGCGAACGAACAATGCTGCCACGCGATCAGCTCCGGGATTACAGAGCCGGTTCCAAAGAGAACCCGCCGAAACCGGAGCTTCAGTTCCTTCAACGCCTTCAAGAGGCAGCAAGGAACGTTTTGGGAGGCCAGTGATGGTCATCATGATAAAGAAAGCCACCATTCCCGGTGGCTTTCTTTATCCCCCCTGCATTTCGCCGGGCGGCAAACTCACCGTTTGCTTGCCAAGATCCCTGCATTGCGAGTAGTATCAGTTTTGCCCATCGAGCGGCTGTAGCCAGCGGACTTCGATCTGTGATCTCCCAAGGCTCGCCGCAATTCTCGATAGACAAGTGATTCGGTCAGTGCCTCACCGGCCCGGCATCCGCTACGGGCAGCAGTCCTGGTGAAGGTGCCCGCCTGGAGAGCTTGGTTGCTGAAATCGAATACACGTTTCCACAACGTATTCTGCCCGCCCTCCGTGATCTTGATCGCTGATGGCCGCAATTCTGGATAAGCACCATCGATGAATTCATCCGTGACGAACGCACTTTGACTAACGCATTCTTCGGCTTTGTTCCTCTCAAATGCGTCGCGTGTGAGCAGTCATAGGCCTCACTGTGGAAAATTCCCGGTATATCCCGGCGCGTCGCGCTGGCCCGGGTAAGAGCTGTAAGAACCCTCAATGCATCAGGAAGTGCCAGCATGACAACAGAGCAGAATCCGCCTGAGGCGGTCGTCCCGCAGCAGGGGACGGCCCCCCAGGGGCAATCGCAAGGACATCGTCGCCGGCGCCGGCGTCGTAAAGGTCAGAGCGGCAGCAACGCTGCCAAGGCCCAGCCCGCCGCCCAGGCAAATCCGCAGGCAGCGGCCCCGCCCGCAGCCCCGCCCACTGCCGCTCCCCAAAAGGCGAAGCCCTCAAGCCAGGGTCGATTCTTCCACAAGAATGGCTCCGGTCAGGGCAACGGACAATCCCCCGGCAACAGCCAGTCCAACGCCCACAGCAATGGCCATGGCAATGGTCAGTCGAATGGCCAGTCCAACGGCCAGGGTGGGGGGCGGAAGAAGAGCAAGCCGCGCCGCCAGCAGGTCTTTGTCGGCCCCATGGACCACAGCTACCGCGTCGCGAACGGCAACATGGCGGACGCGCCCGCCTCGACGATGGACTACCGCGCGAACGCCAATGGGAACGGCAACGGCAACGGCTACTTCACCGAACCCGTGCGCATGGATCCCGTAGCCGGCATCGTCCGGGAAGACGGACCTACTCGCATCTACTGCTTCATCGAGGACCTGTTCTTCCTCGCCAAGATCCAGGAGACGGCGCGCAAACTCGGCGTCAAGGTCGGATTTATCAAAGGTGACAAGGAGAGTGTGGCGAAGCTGATCGACTCCCCTGAAGACGCGCGGCCCTCGCTAATCGTCTTCGACCTGAACAACGCAGCCGTCAAGCCCCTCACGCTGATACCGAAGTTGAAATCGAAGCTGAAGCGCGGGACCTCGGTCATCGGCTTCCTCTCGCACCTGCAGGGCGATCTGAAGGTCAAGGCCCTTGAGGCCGGCTGCGATATGGTGATGCCGCGCTCCGCGTTTTCGCAAAACCTGCCCAACCTGCTGCGCCGCCACGGCCTCGACGAAGAGCTTGAAGCCGCTGAAGCCTGATCGCTCCCGTCCCATCCGCACCAGAGTGCAAACAATATAGAAGACAAAGCAGGGCCGGAAGATTACCCCGGCCCTGCTCCTCTTCGCGTTATTTAGCAGCTAAGACCGCGCGCGGCGGAAATCATCAAGCGGTTCCACCGGAGCGCCAGTGCGGAGCGCAAGCAAGCTATTCGTCGTCGCCCTCCAGGAACTCACCCGCGAGCGGCCGCGACGAACGAAGGCTGACCCGCCCGATGGTGCGGTAGTCTCCAAGGCCATTCTTCGGCTTCGGCGTGTGGTATCCGGCAAAGATTACCGTGAGCGTATCCCTATCGAAGATACTTCCGCTCGGTGCGTAGACGCGACCGGAGAACCAGCCCATCGCATCGCCCGCAACCGGAGTTTGCGCCGGTACCTTGATGGTCGTACCGGTGGTCGCCGGCAACCCGTTCGCGTCGACGGTGAGGGTGAACGGAGCTACAGAGACGATCGGATGATTGAGTCCGTAGATCACCTTCCAGTTGAAGAGGTCGCTCGACTCTGCGTAGCCGATGTAATGGAAGGCATCGGAGTCACCATCGATGCAGCCGCCTCCGGAGTAGAACAGCCCATACCTGCCATCATCCAGCTTGAGGATGGTGCCGGCTGTGGCCAGCCACCGTGTGCCTTCCGCACTCACATCATGCGGGTCATTAAGCCCCTTGAGCGGGCCCTTGTCGGTGAAGTTGATTCCGTCTTTGGTCTCCGCCACCCTCAGGTAGGTGATGTCGTCATTGGTCTGAGTGCCGAAGGGGTTCGTCATGTAGTAGCTGCCCCAGGCCGTGCTGCACTGCTGGGCCGCGGGGAAGGCGGTCGTCCCGGTGTTATCTCCGTTCAGAATCTTCTGCTCGTAGATGATCCTGGTGGGCCAGCTGCCGGGGACGATCCCGAGAATCCCGTCGGGATTGAGCAGTCCGTGAGTATGAAACGAGTTCTCGGGCTGCGCCGGAGTTTCATCGGTCGGACCGTCGTTGAGCGCGGGAGCACCATTCAGGGGCATTCCAGGCGCCGGTGCCAGCTCGTGGATATAAAGGTCGTCGACGTCGATATGTCCTGAGGCGCGCTCGAGCGTGTAGAGGTAAGTATGTCCCGCGATCGTCATGACGAACTGGTGACCCTGTCCATCGTCATCGCCGTTGTCGCTGTTGTTGGGGTCAGGCCCGTTGTCCTTGTCGCCGTCGGGGTCCTTTTGCACCTGGGTCGGGCAGGTGGTGCGCAGCTCGAGCACCTTCTGCTCGAAGTTCCAGGTCAACCCCGCGTCATCGGAGTTGGCGGCAACTACCGCCTCGTCGATGTCCTTGGGCCGCCAGTCGAAGTAGCCCTGCAGGTGCCGGCCGCGTCCGGTGATCTTCGGGAAGTAGTACGGCTGCATGCGCTCGGTGCCTGGATTGCCGATCTGTACGCCGTTGCCGTCGCAATAACCCGCTGACTTGCGGCCATTTGCGGCGCCGGACTGCTCCAGGGTCCACGGGCCGCCGGTAATGTAGGTCTCCGACGGAGCTCCTCTCAACGTCCACCGTACTGGCCCGTCCTGGGCCTGCGCTCCGATTGCAAGAGCGCCGGCGGCTACTAAGACTAGTGCTGATCTCTTCATTCCTCCACCTCGATTTTTGGAATCTGCGACGCGCGAAAACACCCCTCCGCGAAGCGCCTTCAAGGGTGCAACAAGGAAAGAGAAAACTCGATGAATACCAGGTAAATGCTTCCTACCTGCTGGGGCAGGGCAGGGCGTTCCAATCCAGAGTAGCCAGCTCGCCCAGCCCTGCCTTCCACAGCGGGAGGCGGATGATTAACATCGAAGAGAGGTCGAGCATGGATTGTCTGTTCTGCAGCATCGTCGCCGGAGAAATACCCGCCAAGAGGGTCTTCGAAGACGAGCACGTAATCGTCTTCCGCGACATCAGCCCACAGGCCCCGGCGCACCTGTTGATCATTCCCAGGGCGCATATCGCATCGCTCGATGCGCTAGCCGAGAGCGGACTGGATGAGCCGGGACAGGACGCGCTGCTTGGACGAATGCACCGGATCGCAGCGAAGGTCGCGCGGTCAGAGGGCCTGGACCGAGGCTATCGTACCGTCATCAATACCGGTCCGGACGGTGGCCAGACGGTGTCTCATCTTCACGTCCATCTGCTCGGTGGACGGGCGATGCACTGGCCGCCCGGCTAACTCCGGCACTTAGCGTTGCGGAGAGACCCTGGCGGGCGCGCCGCGACAAAGAGCGTACCCTACTTCTGCTCCCCTGGCTCCTGCGCGAAGTAGCGGGGCCTCTGACCCTCACGCCACGGATCGTAGTGCGCCGCGAAGGCGACGCGCCGGCTGATCGATGGGTGGCTGTAGGTCCAGAACTCGAGGAAACGGTTTGGATAAGGGTCGTCGAGCGACACCTCGCCAAGCTGCTGAAAGGCCGACGCAGCCGCCTGGCCCGGGTCCGGCACAAGGCCATGAATGACCTCCTGCCCGTAGACGTCGGCCTGGTGTTCGAGGGTGCGGCTGAAGGCGTTTTCAAACGGCTCGCCCAACACGCCGAAGATGGAGGAGAGCAGCAGCAGCACCCCGACGGCGGCCCAGTCTGCTGTCGTTGAGACTCCCCAGCGACGCCCAAAACGGCCGATGAGGAAGCCCGTCGCGTGGAACCCAGCCCAGAGCGCGAAGAGGCTGCCTGCTGTCGTAGCCAGCAGGCCAAGGCGAATGTGGTTCAGCGCGTAGTGGCCCTGTTCATGGCCGAAGATGAAGAGAATCTGGCCCGGCGTGCATTTGCGGATCGTCGTGTCCCACACCACCACGCGCTTCGACGCTCCAAAGCCGGTGACGTAGGCGTTCAGGCTAGTTACCTTCTCACTGGCACGCATGAGGAACATGCGGGAGGGCGGAATCTGCAGGTTGCTGCGCGCCACCACGCGTTCGAGTTGTTGCACGAGCGCGGGGTGGGACAGGGCGAGCGGCTCAAAGTGGTCGAACAGCGGATCGACAACGTAAGGAACCGCGAAGGTGACGAGCAGCTCCAACGGGATCGAGAGCAGCCAGAACCACAGCCACCATCTCCGCTCGGAACGCCTGACGATCGCGAAAAGAAACGAAAGCGCCAGCGTGCCGCCGCCGATGGTCAGCGCGATCGCCTTGGTCCAGTCCCAGAGCCAGCTGCCCCACGGCTCGATCGACTGGCCATAGGCCAGAGAAATGTGGTGCCCGATGATCGAGAGCGGCAGGTCAGCCACACTCAAGGCAAGCAGCACCATCGGCAGCACGATGAGGCCCTGCAGCCATGGGCGAGGAGTCAGCCTTGTAGCCAGATCGCGTATGGCAGCCATCCATTGCAGGCCCATCAGCATGATGAGAAACGCTACGCTCCAGATCGTCGACGCGATGTAGATAAGGGTTCGCGAGCGGGCGAGGCGAGTCGCTCGTTCGAGCTCATCCGGAGGCAGAGTATAGGCGGTGATCGGCTTATCTTCCTTGGCAGCCAGGGGACCCACACTCCCCGCGCCGGCGCGGGCAGCACCGGCCGGTACATCAGGTGCAGCAAGCTTTACAGCGATGCGACCCTGCGCTCGGGCCAGCGAAGCGCAGGCGGGTGAGAGCACCAGCATCAACACCAGCATCAGGGTCAGCGTGCCGCGCAGAGGACGATTGCAGCGAGCGGGGCTCATGGTTGCAGCAGCGATCGATGATCTCCCAACCATCCGGTCGCGGCAGCGCTCGCGTTCTCCACCAGAGCCTTCGGGCAGCGCTCCACGCCCGAATGTTTTTCTCTGCGTCCAACCATCGTCTACACTCAGTCCTGTTGAACCTATGCCAAAAATTTCTTTGCTGATGATGCTGCTACGGCTTTCCTTCTCTGCTCGCGCACTCAACTCCACTCTCCAACTCCGCCGCTCAGTTTCTACCGGGATGCTGACCTGCCTGGTGCTGTCGCTCGGCACTACCCGGATCGCTGCCGGACAGAGTGCGCAGGCAGCGAATCCGCTGATTGACGCTCTGACAGCGGAGCTCGCGCGCGCGATGTCTTCGCTCGGAAAGCCCTTGGCGCCCATCCCTGTCGCCGCCGCAGCCCCGGCTGCCGGGGCAGCGGCTCCCGAGAACCCGCAGCCGCCCTACTTCATAAGCTACGCCGTCGACGATGTGCACGCTGCGACCATCACGGCTCAGTACGGCGGCCTGCTCGCATCGGAGTCGAACCACGTGCGTCTGGCTGACGTCGTGGTGCGGGTCGGCGATCCGAAGCTCGACAATACCCATGGCGAGCGGCACGGCTCCGCCGTTCAGACCATCAGCCTGCCGCTTGGTGACGATCGCAATGCTATCGAGCGTTCGCTGTGGTGGGCGACCAACAGCGATTACGCCAACGCCCTGCAGACCTATCAGCAGATCAAGACAGAGACGGAGGTGCGCGCGAAAGAGGAGGACACCTCGGCCGACTTCTCAGTCGAGAGGGCTTCGACCAATATCGGCTCCGCTGCCCCCACCGCCGTCTTTGATCGTGCAGCCTGGGAGGGTCGCATGAAGGCGCTCTCCGCCACCTTCCGCAGCTATCCCAACATTGATTCCAACTTCGCGGCCTTCCTGGTCCAGGACGAGACCAGCTACTTCGTCTCCTCTGAGGGGGCGAGGTTGATTCACCCGCACATCGCCGCGCGAGTCGCGATTGTCGCGACGACCCGGGCAGACGATGGCATGGACCTCTTTCGGGTGAAGACCTTTGAGGCGGAGAGCCCGGACCGGCTGCCCGACCTCGACACCATGCAGGCCAGCGTCCGCGAGCTGGGTACCAGCCTCGAGGCCCTGCGCAAAGCGCCCGTGACAGAGCCCTTCAGCGGACCCGCCATCCTCTCCGGCCGCGCAGCCGCGGTCTTCTTCCACGAGGTGCTTGGCCATCGGCTCGAGGGGCAGCGCCAGAGGGGCAACGAGGAGGGGCAGACCTTTACCAAGGAGCTCGGCAAACCGATCCTGCCCAGCTTCCTCTCCGTGGTCGACGACCCGACGCAGCGCACGTTTGAGAACACATGGCTTGGCGGCTCCTATGCCTACGATGACGAGGGCCAGCGTGCGCAGCGGGTCAGCCTGGTCGAGAGCGGCGTGTTGAAGACCTTCCTGATGTCGAGGATGCCGATCGCCAGCGTCAGTCAGTCAAATGGCCACGGGCGCTCGCAGACAGGACGCATGCCGACCGGGCGGCAGGGCAACCTGATCGTGACCTCGACCAGCACGGTGCCCGAGGCCGAGCTTCGCAAGATGCTGATCGCCGAGGCGAAGAAGCAGGGCAAGCCTTACGGCCTCTACTTCGAAGATATCTCCTCCGGCTTTGCAGTCACCACGCGGGACGCTCCGCAGGCCTTTTCGGTCATGCCGCTGGTGGTCTATCGCGTCTACGTGGATGGCCGTCCGGACGAACTGGTGCGCGGCGTCAGCATCGTGGGTACTCCGCAGACGGTGCTCAGCCACATCGTGGTCACCAGCGACAGGCGCGAGGTCTTCAACGGGGAGTGCGGTGCGGAATCGGGTACCATCCCGGTCTCGGCGGTCGCACCCGCGATGCTGATCTCAGAGATTGAGACGGAGCGCAAGGCGCAGGGCAACGCCCGGCCTCCCATACTGCCTGCTCCCGGGCAGAGCATCGCTTCAGCCAAGATCGTCGAGGCGCGCTAACATGACAATCCACACGCGCGACCAGATGAAGAGTTTCTCTAAGGTCCTCCCGGCCCGCCCGGCAACACTGCCTCTTGGCGTTGCAGCGTTGGCCCTCTGTGCCTTCTCTTGCCTCGCATCGAACCTCAACGCCCAGGCGCCCGCTGCCGCACCACTCATCAGCGTGAAGGGCGCCGCGACGCTCCAGGACGCCCGCAAGGACGTGGTGCTGGCAGCCATGCTCGACGAACTCGAGCGGAACAAGGCACAGCTGCTGTTACAAGACTTTCAACGGCCGTTCTTCATCGAATACCGTCTCGAAGACCTCACCAACTACGAGGCCGGGGCGTCCTTTGGAGCGCTGGACAACGAGCAGGAGGAGCATCATCGGGCCGTGCGCGTCACAGTGCTCGTCGGCGACTATAAGACGGACAGCTCCCGTGGAGGGAACGGAGACGGATCGCTGCTGATCACGACCGTCGAAGACGATCCGGCCGCCTTGCGCTACGCGCTCTGGTCAGCAACCGATGTGGCCTACAAAAACGCTCTGCGCAGCCTGAGTGAAAAGCAGGCGGAGCTCAAATCGGCACAGACTCTGCCCCAGGCCGAAGATTTCTCGCACGAGCAGCCCGTCATCGTTCTTGAGCCGCTGGTGAGCCTCGGCTTTGACCGGAACGCCTGGAGCCGGCGCATCGTCGAGGCATCGGGACTCTACCGCCAGGCCAGCGGTGGCGCGGCAGCAGGGGTCGACTCGGCGGTTGAGTTTTCCGGCTCTTCGATGTCGGCGAACGCTCTGAACCGCTACCTGGTCAACACCGAGGGCACCGTTCTGCGCACCGGCAGAACCATCTACCATGCAAACCTCAAGGTCTCCGGTCAGGCTGCCGACGGCATGCGCATCGAGCGCTCCTACAACAGCACCAGTGTGACGGCGGCGGAGCTGGCCTCGGCCGAGGAGTTCCGCAGCAAGGCGCTCGAGACAGTGGATACTCTGCGCCAGATCGAACAGGCTCCGCTGGTCGAGAGCGAATATCACGGGCCGGTGCTCTTCGAGAGCCACGCTGCCGCCAATCGTTTCGAAGAGCTCTTCGCGGGAGCTATCGACGGCAACCGCCCGGCGCTGGGTACCGAGGCACGGACCACGGGACCCTTCGCCTCGAGCTACAAGGCGCGGGTGCTGCCCGACACCTTCAACGTGACCGACGACCCTACATTGCAGAGGTTCGCAGGCAAGTCGCTCTTCGGGGCCTATGACGTCGATGACGAGGGTGTGCCAGCCCGCCCCGTAAAGGTGGTTGAGCAGGGCCGGTTGAACAACTACCTGGTCGGCCGCCAGCCCATCCGCGACTTTCCCGCCTCAAACGGCCATGGACGGGCGCAGCTCGGCGCCGGCGCCGCACCTCACTTCGGCGTGCTGCATGTCGAGGCGACGGACGGCGTCGCTCCAGCCGAGCTCCTCGCTCGTCTGCTCTCGATGGGCAAGGAACGTGGGCTGCCAAACGTCTACGTGGTGGCGAGCCCGGGCCGCATCTACCGCGTCTCGGTCGCCGACGGAAAGCGCGAGCTGGTGCGCGGCGCCGAGATTGCCGACGTCGATCTGAGGGCTCTGCGGTCGGGGATCATCGCCGCCGGAAACGATAGCTACGTACTGAACCTCGCCGAAGTCATCCCATCTACGCTGATCGCTCCATCGCTGCTGGTTGACGATGCCATCGTGAAGCGCGCCAACCGTAAGAACGACAAACTTCCCTACTATCCGCCGCCCTTGTAAGCAGATGCCGGCGATGCTCCGGACTTCCTTTTACGCCGCGGCTCTTGCTTGTTCTGCCCAACTTTGCTCACAGCGAGCACTTGACGGGCATGAGCAGTAAGCGTTAGCTTACGGTAAGTGACTGCTTACCTGAAAGTGCGGCTTGAGGCCACCGGAGACCGCACCCGCCTTGCGATCCTGGAGTCGCTCGCGCGGGCTCCGCAAGCCGTGGTCGACCTGGCGAGCCGATTTCCGATCAGCCGGCCCGCCGTCTCCCAGCATCTCCGCATCCTCAAGGATGCGCGTCTGATTCTGAGCGCGCGCGATGGCCGGCGCACCGTCTACCGCGCCGATCCCGACGCGCTGGCAGAGTTGCGCGCACACTTCGACAGGATGTGGAGCGATGCGCTGGCATCCTTCCAGGACGCAGCAGAGGCAGAAGCAAAACCACAGCGTGAAAAGGAGAAGAAGCATGGAAGAAAGCGTCATCGAAGCCGTAAGAAAAGAGGTCGTGATTAACACGGCGCAATCACGTGCCTTTGACCTGTTCACTGGGGACATCGGGCGATGGTGGCCGGCAAGTCACCACATCGGACGCAACCCCTATGAAACCGCCATCATCGAGCCCGCTGCAGGCGGCCGCTGGTATGAGGTTGCGACCAATGGCGCGCAGTGCAACTGGGGTACCGTGCTTGCATGGGAGCCGCCGGCCCGCGTGCTGCTGTCGTGGAACATCGGGCTGGACTGGCAGTTCAATCCTGACATGACGAGGGCCAGCGAAGTCGAGGTTCGATTCACGGCGCTCGGCGACTCTCAGACGCGCGTCGAACTCGTGCATCGCCATTTCGATCGTCACGGCGAGGGCTGGCAGACGATGCGCGACAATACAGATACCGCCGGAGGGTGGCTGCGTGTTCTCGAAGATTTCAAGGCGCACGTGGAATCCGATGCGCACGCCAATCACTCAGGGGCCGGAGAAGCATTGAGGGAAAGTGCCGGATGAGGACCCTGGACCGCGTATTCGGATGCTTGATGATCGTGGGAGCCCTGGGACACGCGATGGGCTCCTACGCCGCATATAAAACGCAAGCCATGGCGCTGCTGTGGGCGCTCTCGGCCAGCTTCGCAGAGTTGTTGCTCGCAGCCTTGAACCTGCTGCGGGCAGGCAGACCGGGCGACGGTAAGCTGGCCGCGGTGACCCTGGCCGGAAACCTTGCGCAGATGGTCCTGGTTTATACCTTTGGCAGGTTGATCGGCAACGTCTTCGATTTTCGGGTATTGATCCAGGGTGGAGTCACTCTTGTACTCATCATCATGAGCGTCCGGACTCTGAGCGGCATCAGCCACGAGAGGAAAGCGTACGCGACTACCTCTGCCTCTTCTGTTTCGGAGCAGGTACGCGAGTCTCCTGCACAAGGCTCGTGACGTAGGCGGCGGCCTGCCGCAATAGCTCGAGGTGGGCCTCAGTCCAGGTGGGCGGCACGACGATCCACTCCCGCATCGCCCGTTTGCCCATCGTCAACACAACCGCCTCTTCCGAGGCGACCAGCGCGCGTGCCCGGGGCTCCGGCAGCTTGATCACCGTGCCGCCGCGACCGCCGGTAAACGCGAAGATCTTGTCCTGAACGGTAAAGGTCGGACGACCAGCCCTCCACGTGACCCTGGCCTCGGGAAGTGCCAGCAGCACGCGCTCCGCCCAGCTTTGCAGGTCGTCGCTGCCTGCCGATACTCGGGGCGGGGAGGCATCCATACCGCGATCCTCCCCGCCCGTCCTGTGTTGGCTCGTGTCCTTAGCCTTCAAGGTAAGCAGTGAGCTTCTCGAGCGAGCCCGTCCAGCCCTGCTCGTGCCGGTCCCTGAGATCCGCGGTCGAGAAGTGCTCGTGCGTCAGAGTCACCTCCGTACCTCCAGCTACATCTTTGAAGCGCACCGTCACCAGGGTCTCTTCGTCGACAACCCAGTTGCCGTGCCATGTGAAGCTCAGCAACTCGTTCGGGATGATCTGCTCATACACTCCGGTCGCCGTGGATTTGTCGCTGCACTGCATCTCCGCCGTCCTCTGCTCGATGCGCTGCATCTCGATACGATAGCTGCCGCCGGCCCGTGGATCGGCGCTGGCCGCTGACGTGATCATGGTTGCAGGACCGAACCATTTCTTGAGTATCTCGGGATTGGTCCACGCTGAGAAGACCCGCGAACGGTCCGCCCGGATCACCCGCTTCACTTCGAGCTTCAAGCCCTCTGCCGCCATTGCTTCAATCATCCTGATCTCCTTCCATGTAGGTCTGGAGTGCATCCAGCTGCTGGTTCCAGAATTTGTCGTAATAGGCCAGCCACTGTTCTGCAGGCCTCAGATTTGCCGCCTTTAAACGCACGATCTGGAAGTTGCCCCGCCTCTCCCTCGCGATCAGCTCCGCCGCCTCGAGCACCTTGAGGTGCTTCGAGACGGCGGCGAGTGAGACCGGGTGAGGCTTCGCGATCTCGCTGACTGACTTCTCCCGGCTTGCAAGTCCCCGCAGGATGGATCTGCGGGTGGGATCGGAGAGTGCGTGGAAGATCGAGTCCAGCCGTGCGGCATTGCTCTGCTTAACCATCTGGTTGAATAGTAGTAGAGGTCGCCGTCCTTGTCAACCACTCGGTTGAATAGCTTTTCCACAGCGGCGCGCGAACGCGGCTGACTGTGGGGCCTTGACTCCTAGCCCGTTGCGCAGACCAGGTGGGCGACGCTGCCCTCCACGCGCAGGCCGTCCTCACGACCCTTGAAGTAGCGGCCATCGATGGCTTTGGCGTCCAGCAGTTGGATCGAGGGAAAGCCGATCTCCTCAAGGGCCTGGCGCAGCCCGGCCGGGTCGAAGAAACCAACGAAGGGCTCGCCCACCGACGCGACCCGCGCCGCGAGTTCGTCGAATGCAGCCCGGCGGGAACCGCTGAGGCTCTCCGGCGGCACCGCGAAATCGAAGACCACTCCATTGCGCGGCGAGAGAGCGCGGATGAGGCGCAGAGTATTCAGCGTGGTCTCGCTGGTGAGGTAAGGGGTCACTCCGAGCCACGAGAACAAGGCGGGATCGGCCGCACTGTATCCCGCGCGCAGCAGACCCTCCTCGACCGTCTCGCGCTCAAAGTTTACGGGCGCGAAGGTAAGCGACTCGGGAGCCGCAATTCCCACCAGCTCGAGCCGCTCCCGCTTCCACAACTGGGTTGCCGGGTGATCGACCTCAAAGACCCGCAGTCCGGGGTAAGGGTTCTGATAAGCGAAGGTATCGAGGCCCGCACCCAGCACGACCAGCTGACGAACTCCGCGATCGACAGCCAGGGCAAGCTCATCCAGCGCAAAGCGGCTGCGGGCCGCAATCAGAGCGCGCAGATAACGCGAGCTTCTGGTCTGAAATTTCTCCGGCGCCGCCAGCAGTGTCGTCGACGCCCGTGGACCGATGATGCGCACCGCCAGTGGATCTGCAAAGACGAGCGGATCGTCGAGGAGTTGATGCGCGGCGCGGCGGATGGCGACTTTCTGAGCGGTGGCGCTGGGCCGATTCTCTTCCATAAGCTTGGCCTGCCGGGCAGGCGAACGGGCACGCGTGTCCTTATCCTTATATACTCACCCGGCGAGGCTTCCAGCCGGATGAGAGCCGGGAACGAGCGATCTGAAGATCCGATGAGCATGAACTCGGGCCACAATGGCTGGCGGTACGGAATCGCACTGGGATCGGCGGCACTTTTTTTCGTATCCGCCTTGTTCCCGACAGCCGCTGGCCTGACCGGCGACCCCGGCTCACTGCCGCGGTGGTGGGGAACGGCTGACGTGGCGCTCGCCTTTGTGCTGGGGCTGTTGGCATTTGTGCTGGCGTTGATCACGCAGAACAGAATCTCAGAGTCAGCCAGGCAATCGACCTATAGAACTTATCGAGCACTGACCCACGGGATCCTGGTACTGCTGATTGTGTTTTTTCTGGCGGGCAGCCGCATCCACTGGACGCAATGCGCGACCGGCTTTGCGTGGCGCACCTGGCTGCTGCTCTACTCTCTGCCGGCATGGTTCACCCTGCTCAAGAGCCGTTGAGAGCTTGGCTCCCGGCGTTTGCAGGGTGGGACTGTACCGGCAGCGCCAGCGCACCTCCCGCGAAGTGCATCCAGTCAAAGCGGGTGAAGGCCGCCAAATCCGAACAGGTGGTAGTCTCGTCAAAGATTCGTATGCACCGACGCACCGGCGCCCTCGCCGCCCTGTCAGCTCTCGTCCTGCTGCCCGCCTCGATACCTCTGGCGACTGCCCAGAGCACCACCGCGAAGCCGGTCGCCGCCGCCGCAAGGCCCGCGAAGACCACTGCGCTGCTTCCAGGCGACTTCGCCGGATGGACGCTCAGCCACCCGCCTCAGCAGAGCGCCAGCCCCGCCACCGCCGACCAGACCAACGCAGACGTCCTCCGGGAAGACGGCTTCGCCTCCTTCGCCGCGGGGGAGTACACCCGGGACACCGGCAAACTCAGCATCCGTGCCATGTCCTTCGTCGATGCATCCGGCGCCTACGCTGCCTACACCTTCTATCGCCGGCCCGGCATGCGGCCGGAGGAGATCGGGCAGGGCGCGGCAAACGACGGGCAGCACATCCTCTTCTGGCAGGGCACTACGGTGGTCGACGCTACCTTTGACCACCTCAGCGCGACCTATGCCTCTGAGCTCCGCGAGCTGTCGCAGTTGCTGCCCGCAGCGGCGGGCAGCGCAGCCGTCGAGCCGACATTGCCGCGCTATCTGCCGGTGAACGGCATCGCTCCAGTCGCGCTTGCCCCACTCACCACCAGGTATTCGCTCGGTCCCGCAGGTTACGTGCGCAGCGGCGGAGCACTGCCGCCGTCGCTGGTCGGGTTCGAGCGGGGTGCCGAGGTGCTGACTGCGATCTACTCCGGACGCGACAACGACGGCACGCTCACCCTGATCAACTACCCGACGCCCCAGCTCGCTGCCGAGCGCCAGCGTGCGATCGAGGCATTCCTGAAGACCAGCAATCCTGGCGCTGCGACCCCCGCGACGGCCTGGCCGCAGCCTCTGGCCGACAGCTCGCCACAGGCGCTGCTCTGCCGGCGCAGCGGACCCATAGTCGCCGTCACCAGTGGCCTGCTGACCGAGGTCGAGGCGCACAAGCTGATCGGGCAGGTGAACTACCTCGCCGAGGTTACCTGGAACGATCCCAAGGGCTACAACAGCGAGATTTCGAAGACGGGGCACATCCTGCTCAGCATCGTCGCCCTCTCGGCCATGCTCTGCGGCGCGGCACTGGTGGTTGGGGTCTTCCTCGGCGGCGGACGCGCGCTCTACCGGCGCCTGCGCGGAAAACCGGTCTCCACCCTGAACGATGTCGAGTTCATCAGCCTGCGCCTGGAGGACGACTACGTCCCGCCGGAAAGCAGGCAGGCCTCCCCGCACGTAAAATAGCCTCCCTGTGGTGCAAGTTGTACCTTAAGCAGAACATTCCAGGCATCTTAGCTCCACCAGTCCCGGACGGACCGCGGAAGGATCCGACCCTCCGGTGAGAGGCAGGAACAGAGCAGGAACGTGGGACTTTTGATCCTCTTCACGCCTCCGGTTCGCTACCCGGCGCATTTGGGCTTGACACCCCCCCCGACCGACCATACTATTTCGCCAGAATGTTCTGATGGCTTTGCCTCCGTTGGAACTGTTCTCCCTGGGAAAAGCCGCCCCGTTGCCGGGCGGCTTTTCCGCTTCTAGTGTCAGCTTGTACCCGTCATCAGCGATCCGCGCGGCGGGAGATTCGGCCATCCCGCACGCAGTCGGCCCGACCAGGTTCCGTTAGCCTGGCTCAAACCACCGCGGAGGCGCGGCCGAGCAGGGCCGGCGCGGTTTACTGCGCCACGTCGCGACGTTACAATCACAGTGGCAAGGCCGACGTAGCTCAGTTGGTAGAGCAGCCGATTCGTAATCGGCAGGTCAGCGGTTCAAGTCCGCTCGTCGGCTCCATTGACCATTCCCCGGTCCGCGCTCTCAGGTTA
>DASWVB010000019.1:0-140386 GCA_036401375.1 Acidisarcina sp. | reverse complement strand
TATGCGGACGTTGGACCTATAAAGGTGCCGGACAGCCTGCCCGATGATAAAGTGCTTTTTCTCTCGGATATTTTCCCGACCGGGTACATGGGTGCGGAGAACTGCAACATCCGTGAGGGCGACACGGTAGCAATCTGGGGCTGTGGCCCTGTAGGTCAGTTCGCCATCCGCAGCGCACAGATGCTGGGCGCTGGACGTGTGATTGCGATCGACAAAGTGCCGGAGCGGCTGGCAATGGCGCGCGAATCGGGGGCGGAGACCCTGAATGCAGACGAGGTCGACGTCCTCGATGCGCTGAACGAGTTGACTGGAAATCAGGGCCCTGACTCCTGCATGGACGCGGTGGGAATGGAGGCATCGGGTCACGGCCTCATGTTCGCCGTGGATCGTGCCAAGCAGATGGCGCGGGTGCAAATGGATCGTCCGATGGTGCTCAGACAGGCGATCATGGCATGCAAAAAGGGTGGAACGGTCTCCGTGCCGGGAGTGTACGCCAGCTTCATCGATAAGGTACCGATGGGCGCCTTCATGAACAAGGGGCTGACAATGAAGACGGGGCAGACCCACATGATGCGCTACATGGCTCCACTGCTCGAGCGAATCGAGAAGGGCGAGATTGATCCCTCCTTTGTCATCAGCCACCGGGTGTCAATCGATGAGGCGCCTGAGGCTTACCGTATGTTCCGCGACAAGCAGGACCACTGCACCAAAGTCGTTCTCGACCCGTGGAGTGAATCGAAGGCGGCTTGAGCCTGCCTCGGTGTGCGGTTGAGCAGCCGGGAGTTGCTGACTGCACGCCGTACCCCGGAAGGGTAGAGTCAGGAGACACCAATAAGAAAACGCCGGTTAATGTCAGGGGGTACTATGTCCTTTTTCACATCTGCGATCGCCTCTCGAGTTCTTCCCGCGATGGAGAACAATCTGCCGAAGGTGATTGATGCCAAGACTCACGGCATCATCGACTATGCGCATGCGGCTTTCTTTTTCTCAGTGGCGCTCGCCTGCAGGAAGAGCAACAAGCCGGCCGCGGTTGCGGCATTAGGTACCGGTGCATTCGTGCTGGTACAGTCTCTGCTGACCGACTATCCGCTTGGCGCCAAGCCCGTCTTGAGCTTCGACGCTCACGGCAAGATGGACGCGAGCTTTGCGTCGGCTTCGTGGCTTGTACCCAGAATCTTCGGCTTCAGCGGGACGCCTGCCGCGAAGATATTTGAGGTCAACTCTGTGGTTGAGGCTGCGGTAGTTGGCATGACGGACTGGGACAGCGAGAAGGCGAGCCTTGCTCGAGCTGCTTAGAGCCTCTGAACGGCTCTACACTGAGGAAAGTTGCAGGCCGAGCTGCTCTCAACGGAGCAGCGGGGCCTGCCCGTTTCAGTAGATCGGACAGGCGCTCAAAGTACACGGCAGCAGTCAGCACTGTCTGGCGGTTCGGTGTTGCTTGAGTCCATCGCTATCTTCCACAATCCATCAGACTGCTTCTTCCAGACGGTCATGTAGCGGCCCTTCTCGGTAATGACCTTGCCGTTCGCGTCGGTGTAGCTCGCCTCGTAGTGGCCCCAGTCGAAACCCATGTCTCCCGAAGGCGCCATCTGTCCTGCGACGGGTGTCCAGGTCAGCTTGTATTTCCCGGGCTCCCACGTTGCACCCCGGGCGATCGCCTCATGTCCGACCACTGCCGCCTTCCCGTTGCTGAGAGAGACAGCATCGGCGGAAAACAGGTCAGCAAAGGCTTTGCCGCCGCCCTCCGCAGTGGCCTTCACTGCATTAGCTTCCAACTGGAAGAGGAAGGCGGTGCCGGCGGGCAGGCCAGGACCGCTGAGCGCCGTCGCGGTCGAATCTGGCCTAGGTGGGAGCGTGAGTGGAAGCTGGCCTCGCAACGCGGGTTGGCTAACCAGAGTGAAGATCTCAAGCAGAAAGAAGAGAGCGATTCTGCGGACGGCGGAAGGGGAGCAGGAGATCATCTGGCAGCCTCCTCAAAACTTGAGGCCATCGTACACCCTGTGCTGAATGCGGTGCTCTTACCTTCTACCCCTAGTGGGTTCATATACGCTGCCACGGGCTCACCATGCTGATCTGCTCAGCAAATACTGGCAGAGTCGGGCGACCATAGCGCCAAGACTTAGTCGTCCTACAGTCGGCGTTGGTATACTCGAGTAAAGGAAGAGCCAGCGTCGGCCTCGGGACCCCAGACGGGGTCTTTTCTGCTATTGAAGACTAACGTTGGCCCGGCCCCCGCTGTCTGTTCGAGTACACCCGGACCGCAGCGGCTTGAATCGAGCGAACGATCCACATGGAGACAATGCTCCAATCCATCCATTCTCCGGCCGACATCAAGAACCTCACGGTTCCGCAGCTGGAGTCTCTGGCGCAGGAGATCCGCGAGTTTCTAATTCAAACCCTATCGAAGACCGGCGGCCACCTCGGACCTAACCTAGGAGTTGTCGAACTTACCCTCGCCATGCACTACGTGTTCGACACGCCGTCGGACAAGTTTGTCTTCGACGTCAGCCATCAGACATATATCCATAAGCTGCTAACAGGGCGGCGGGATCGTTTTGAGAGCATGCGGCAGCCCGGCGGGCTGAACGGCTTCATGATGCGCTCGGAGTCTGAACACGATTCCTATGGAGCCGGGCACGCCGGAACAGCGCTCTCCGCGGCGCTTGGGATGGCCGTAGCGCGGGATCTGGCCGGTACGCGGGAGAACGTAGTGGCAGTGGCCGGCGATGCTGCGTTCACCAACGGCATCTCCTTCGAAGCGTTGAACAACATCGCTGACCAGACGCGGCGGATGATCGTTGTCCTGAATGACAACGAATGGTCGATCGACCGGAACGTCGGCGCGATCGCCCGCTACCTGCACAAGATCGTGACCAACGAACACGTCAGCCACCTGCATGGCAGCGCTTCCCGTCTGCTTGAAAAATTTGGCGGCAAGACTGCCGTTAACGTGGTCCGCCGGGCCGAGGAGGCTGCCAAGGGCATGCTCTGGCCGTCCATGTTCTTTGAGGAGTTTGGGCTGACCTACTTCGGCCCTCTCGACGGCCACAACATCGAACTGCTGATCGAGACTTTCAAGTTCCTCAAGACGCAGGACCGTCCTGTCGTTCTTCACGTGATTACGCAAAAGGGACGGGGCTTCCAACCCGCACTGGACAAGCAGAAGAAGTTTCATGGCCTTGGCCCCTACGACGCCGAGACCGGCGAGACGAAGCCGGTTGGCCAGCAGACCTACTCCGAGGTATTTGCCTCGACCCTGATTAAGCTTGCAGACGAGAACGAGAAGGTAGTCGCCATCACCGCGGCCATGCCGAACGGCACCGCGCTTGATCTCTTCCGGCCCAGCCATCCAACCAGGTACTTCGATGTGGGAATAGCGGAAGAGCACGCTGTAATCTTCGCCGCGGGCATGGCTACCCAGGGCTACCGCCCGTTCTGCGCGATCTACTCGACCTTCCTGCAGCGGGCGTTCGATCCCATCGTGCACGATGTCTGCCTGCAGAACCTGCCAGTAGTCTTCTGCATGGACCGGGGAGGGCTGAGCGGCGACGATGGAGCTACCCACCATGGGCTGTTTGATATCAGCTACCTGCGTGGAATTCCGAATATCATACACATGGTGCCCAGCAATGAAGATGAATTGGCAGACATGATGTACACGGCGCTGCTTCGCGAGGGGCCGAGTGCTATTCGGTACCCGCGAGGAACAGGACCTTCGGTTCCGGTAAAGGAGCATCCCGTTGCGCTTGCGGTCGGCAAAGCCCAGCTCATCGCGGATGGGGATGAGGTCGCCATCTGGGGTCTCGGAGCGTTGCTCCCGATGGCAAAGGAGCTTGCTGCAGTACTCGAGTCCCAGGGCCACTCGGCCGCGGTGATAGACCCCCGATTTGTGAAGCCCCTAGATCGCAAGCTAGTGGCCGAATACGCGAAGAAGGTTTCAGTCATGGTCACCCTTGAGGACCACGTGCTGATGGGAGGCTTTGGCAGCGCGGTGCTTGAGGCGCTGAATGAAATGCACCTCAACGTGCCAGTGGTCAGGATCGGCTGGCCGGATCACTTCATCGAGCACGGCAAGGTCCACAGCCTGCGCGCTCTCTATGGAATCAGCGTGGAAGCCGCTCTCCGGCAGGTTGCTCCATATTTGAAGAGCAGGGTCCGGCCCAGGTTGCTGGCGCGCTGAAGGCACATGGCCGGAGAGCTGAACCTATCAGGCCGGATTCGTAAGCTGCGCTAACGCCGTCGTTGTGCGGCGAAGTAGGACCCCAGCACCAGCACTGCTGCAAGAGCCTGCGCAACCAGTGTCTGCACAGTGGGAAAGACGGAGAACCACAGGCCCATCCATCCTGGAGTGAACCGAACCAGGGAGGGAATTGTCGTGGTTGGCAGCCAGTGCGCCAACTGCATCTCCTGTGCCTGTTCGCCCACCATGATCATCAGCACGGCGCCCAGCAGTACTCCGGTGAGAACGAGCATCCTGCGATAAGGCAGCTTGCGGTGCGCCGCGAAGGTGAGCACGGCGACGACGGCAGTGAAGAAGAGTCCAAACAACACTCCATAGCCAACCGTAGACCCGCCGAGTTTAAGCCTGTAGCTCTGCAGGAAAAGTACTACCTCGACGCCCTCGCGATACAGTGAGGTAAAGCCGAGCATCGCCATGCCAAGCAATACGCGGGTGTTCGATTTGGTCTCTTCGGCAGCGCCCTCGAGCAGGTCTCTTTTTTTCCTGTTGTGGAGAGCGATCCAACCCGTCCAGTAAATCTTGTGGAAGAACCAGTTCATGACCACCAGCAGCACAACAATTGCAAGCAAGCCGGTCCCCGCCTGCACATACAGGGCAGGGAAGCTTCCACTCAGGTCATTGACGACGCCGACAGCGATAAACCAGGTCGCAACGGTCGCAAGCAGGCCGGCGATCACACCGAATGACACGGGACGGCCATATGGCTGCCCGGCCTTCATCATCCCTGCCGTTATCGCGGAGAGGACGAGGATGCATTCAAGGCCTTCGCGGAACACAAGCACTCCGATGTCAAGGATGGCCGCGGCAGAACCCGGTCGGGCCAAGGCAGGGTCGGGGTTGCCACCAGCAGTCAGCCCCTGCCACATCAGTACGGCGGCAATGAGTACGGCGCCCGCTGTTAAGGCTGTGCGCAGCTTCCAACGGATTCTTGCTCGAGGTGGAGCCACGGCTACTGGCATGGTGTTCACACCCCTAGTTTACATATAAGACCGCATTGGTCGCAATTCAGGCCCCGAATCGTGTTCGTCGAATACGACCGTCCTGAAGAACTAGTCAGCGTCGCCGCTGGCTGGGCTCTGCGCGTTACATGAAAGAGAGGCGTAATACCGTGCCTGGAGCTACTCGGATCGGGCAAGCAGCATGTCACCCAGCGAATCCAGGAGTTGCAGCTGCTCCGATCTGATAAAACGGCGGGCCATGCCGATCGGGAACCATCTGCCTTCGTCGATCTCCGGAATATCCAGGAACTTGCCAGAGCGGGGAGGCCACTGGACGGTGCAGCGGTTGCTCACAAGCTGCCGAGGGTCACAGTCTCCCCGGAATGCCCACGCAATCACGAGTTTTCCGCTCTTTTGCCGCACGGTTCCAAGTCTAAGGAAGGGCGGGGCTGGCTCGAAACCGGTCTCTTCACGGAACTCACGGATGGCCGCGGCAAGCGGCTCTTCTTCTCCCTCGTACTCGCCTTTGGGGATCGTCCAGGCACCCTGATCCTTGCTGGCCCAGAACGGACCACCCGGGTGAACCAGAAGTACCTGGACATGGGCGTCGCGAGTGCGATACATCAGCAAGCCGGCGCTTCTCTTCGTTGCTTTGGCCATCGTTGCATCAGGTGAAATAGCACGCAGCTTAACTATAGCCAAAGCGCTGCTCGCGATAGGGTGTGGTCCTCTCAGACAAGGGCGGCGTCATCGAGAGATATGGCCAAACGAAGCACCGCGCCGAATGTTCTCGTGACCTGGACGCAAAGTTGGGACAGCATGTCTGGTGATCGCTCTTGAGCGGAGTGCCTTGACCTGGTTTGTAACAGCGGGATGGCAACAATGAGCAGCCAGAACGCTTCATAGGTACGGCAGGGAGCGCCATCTTTCGGAACAAGTATCCCGTCAAGGGACGAGTAAGGACGAACATGCAGCCTGGAGCCAAGCTGGAGAGAGAGATAGCGGAACTCGGACCCTGGTTTCACAACCTGCGACTCCAGCACATACAAACTGCGCCAGACCACTTCCTGGGTGATTACCCAACGGTCAAGTACGCGCGATTCAAGGATGCCCTGCCGGCAGACCTCTCAGGCAAGACGGTGCTAGATATCGGGTGTAACGCAGGGTTTTATTCGATGGAGATGAAGCGGCGCGGGGCCTCTCGCGTCCTGGGGATCGACTCTGACGAGCACTATCTACGCCAGGCGAGGTTCGCGGCCGAGGTCGAAGACGTGGACGTCGAATTTCTCTTGCTTCCTGTGTGGGATATAGCTGCGCTGGGTGAGAGATTTGACCTGGTCATCTTCATGGGTGTCCTGTATCACCTCCGGCACCCCCTGCTTGCGCTTGACCTGATCCACGAACATGTATGCAAGGATCTACTGCTGTTTCAGAGCATGCAGCGCGGCAGCGGAGATGTCCTTGAGGTAGCGCCCGATTATGCGTTCGACGAGAGCGATATCTTCGATGAGGAGAGCTATCCGAAGCTGCACTTCGTCGAGCACTCCTACTGCGGCGATCAGACGAATTGGTGGCTTCCCAACCGGGCGGGGGCAGAGGCGATGCTGCGCAGCTCTGGGTTCGAGATAGTAGCGCGGCCTGAGGAGGAGGTCTACCTTTGCAAGTGGAAGCCGGTCGACACGCCGGCTGAGGGGTCTCGCTGCGTCTATCCTGCGAAGGCACTCTAAACGTGGCCGCACACGGCGCCGCGTATCGTCATAGCCGGCCGACTGCGGAGGCTGGATCGCTGCTGCACCGAGCCGAGTTCCTGCTGCAGCGCCGCCGCGTGCAGGAGGCGTTAGCACTGTTCGGGTGTGCCGAGCAAGCGGGCATGGACGCGGATCGCTGCGCCGGAGGCCGATGGCAGTGCTGGATGCTGCTGGGCGAATGGGAGAAAGCCTGGGTCGAGAGTGATCGCATTCGCGCTCGAGCGTCACCAGACGCGAATCGGTTCTGGGATGGTACACCGGTCGACAGCAAGCGGGTGATGTTGCGTTGTCTCCACGGCTACGGAGACGCTATACAGTACCTGCGTTTTGCACCCGCAATACGGAAGCGTGCGGCCCGGCTGATCGTTCAGGTAGCACCCGCACTGGTAGAGCTGGGTTCCTACTTCGACGGCGTCGACGAGGTAACGACTTGGGGCGCGAACGCGGGAGCCGAGCCAAAGTGGGACACGCAGATCGAGGTTACGGAGCTCCCCTACTTGGTACGTCCGACCATCAAGGATGCGTCTCCGGTAACACCTTATCTGCGGCTGCCTGTTACATCGAGAGTCTGTGATCGAGCGAGTCGTGCAATCCCAAAGGTGGGCCTGGTATGGACGGGTGGAGCATGGGACGACTCGCGATCTATTCCGTTCTCGCTGGTCAGGGAATTACTGAGGTGCGAGGCCGTTGAGTTCTGGAGCCTGCAGTCCAGCGAAAACAATTCAGAGTGGTACGCCTACTGCAATAAGAGCGGCGTAGCTGCTAAAGCAGCCGGCGGGCACACTATTGTCGAGCTTGCAGCCGCCGCTGCCGATATGGATCTCGTCATTACAGTTGACACACTGGCGGCGCACCTCGCAGCAGCCCTGGGGCGGCCAACTTGGACGATCTTGAAATGGGCCGCCGACTGGCGCTGGATGCTTGATCGAACCGACTCCCCGTGGTATCCCTCGATGCGGCTCTTCCGTCAGCCCCGCGAAGGTGATTGGCCGGCTATCATGGCAAATGTCCGATCCGAGCTTGAGCGCTGGCGCGATAGTAGAAGCCAGGAGACGCATCAACACGGATGATTGCCTGGGACAGCTTCGACGCATATCTCTTCGATATTGACGGCACTCTTTTGCACTGCAGAGATGCCGTACATTACTACGGCTTCTGCGAGGTGCTTTCCGCAACGGCCCGTCGCCCGATGACCCTTGAAGGAGTAAATGCGCACGGCAATGTGGACATGGGGATCGTTCGGGATGCAATGCGAGTGGCAGGCATTGCCGATTCGGAGTGGAGAGATCAGGCGACCAGCATGGAGGCGGCACTCAGCCTGTTTGTGGAGCAACGCAGCGAGCAGTTATCGATCGACGTAATGCCGGGCGTCACTGACGTGCTGGGCCATCTACGGGATAAAGGGGCCACCCTGGGAGTAGCCACGGGTAACCTGGAGCGCATTGGCTGGGCGAAGCTCGAGCGCTGCCGTCTGCGCCCCTGGTTCCAGTTCGGCGGCTTCAGCGATGGCTATGAGTATCGTGCAGACGTCGTTCACGCGGCAATTCTGAAGGCCCGGAAGCTGGCCGGAGTTGACGCCAGCCTGTGCCTTGTCGGCGACACACCTGCTGACATCCGCGCAGCACGGGCCAATGGTCTACCCGTGATTGCAGTGTCATCCGGAATCTACTCCTACGAAGAGCTCGTGACCGACGCACCAGATTTCCTTGTAAGGTCAATGGTCGAGCTCGTTGAGGAAGCGAAGGCTCTGACAGAGTCATAGCCTGCGCGTGCAACTCCATCGACATAGCCGTGGTTACCCGCGGTCGAATACACGCGCTCGACAACTTTCTCAAACTCGAGCGCCCGATGGTGCGAGGTATGGCAGGAGAGAATCCGATCTTGCGCCCGCTCGCCGATTGTCAGCCGCTCTTGATCGGTCATGTCTCTGAGGATGGCGACTACTTCGTCGACACTTGAAGCAATGAGGACCTCTTCACCCGGGGTAAGAAAACTCTCCAGACCTGGCCAGTTGTCGGAGAGGATTGCGGCTCCGCAGGCCGACGCTTCAAAAAGCCTGACGGATGGAGAGTAGCCCAGCCGCACCATCTCGTCACGAGTCAGGTTAAGAGTAAAGCGAGAGCTTGAGTAAAAAGCGGGATGATCCTGAGGCGCCACATGGTTGATCGTTTCAACGTTTCCAGCCCATACAGTTTCGCGCGGATACATGGGTCCGGCGACCAGGAACCGCTGATTTGGAAGTCTGCCCGCCGGAGAGTTCAGTAACGCCATCAGCTTTGGCTGCCTGTCCGCCGCGTAAGTGCCGAGGTAAGAGAGATCGCAGCGATAAGTCGACTGCACCAGAGTCTTGCGATAAAGGTGAGGATCGACTGAACAGTAGAGCGCTACAGCTAGAGGAGAATGAAAGACTTCTTCAATCTCGCGGAGCGCTGGTCCGCCGCTAAAGCTCAAATACGCCGCGTAGTCTGAGATCATCTCCGCATCAAGATAATCAGTGCTGCCGTTTTTGCGCAGCGCCGCAAGGGTTACTGGGGTATCTATGTCATAGAAGAAGATGGGAGTTGAAGAGTCGTCGAGGATTAACCTCGTAGCCGCGATGGCATCAGGAAAATAGGAGCCGACCACTACTACGTCCGCATGGTGTGCCAGCTTTAAGATCGACGCTGCTATTTCCGCGGCCCAATGGCTGTAAAGATGCACAGTGCAGTATTCAGGAGCGGGCAGGTCGCGGTGTGACCGATACCACTCAACATCCTTTTCGACGAAATCGATCTGGTGACCCCGTTGGTGCAATGCTCGGCAGAGGGATCGGAAGGTAGTTGCGTGTCCGTTTCCCCATGAGGATGTGATGGTAAGGCCGAGGATTACTATCTTCATGCGAACCGTCCCAACACTCTTGATTCGCGTGATGCACGGAGTTTTTCCAATGCGCCCTCGACCTGCGCGGCGCGGCGCTCGTAGGTGTGGTCCTGCAGTGCTCTTGTAAGGAAGTTGGTTCCGATCCGAAGAGATTCCTCACGGTCTAAGCTCTGAACAGCATTCGCTACGTCAACTGCGGTGCGCACGATGAGGATCTCGCGTCCCGGCTGAAAGCAGTCGTCGATACCCGGCCAGTCGTCGCATAGCAGCGGCGTTCCCGTGCCGGCTACTTCGAAGACGCGCGTCGGCGGCGAAAACCCGAAGGTAGCCATCGACAAGCGGTTTATATTCATAACGAATCGAGCGGAGCAGTTCACGCGATTGTGCTGAGCAGTGGAGACATGGCCGATCCATCGAACGTTGGAGGGCAACGGCTTGTCACTCCAACCCTCCCCTCCAAGTAGAAAAGAACTCTGAGGAGCAAGTCGAGCGGCACTGAAGAAAAGCTCTTCCACGCGAGCCTCGCGATCCGGCAGGCGGTTTCCGAGGAAGGCGACGTCGCATGCCAGCGACGCATCGGCAGCCACGGGATGATGCGTTTCAGGGTCGAGGCCGTTATAGATCGAGAAATAATCGCGAGCACCATACCGCAGGTAGTGATCGCGGACAAAAGGGCCTCCGCCGTAGGTGAGTATTGCATCGTAAAGCGGAACGGCCTGGCAGAATTGGTCGCCGGGGTTCTCGTTCATACGGGTGATCGTTGCCGGCGCGTCAACATCCCAGAAGCAGACGGTGGATCCGGGTTGACACTCCAGCACTCGCAGTTCCAGTATGTCGTCGTCTACCCCGATTCCGGAGTGCTTGATGACCACATCGGCCTCCCTGGCAAGGCTTAGCATGCTGTCGAGGCCAACGGTCGGCTCATAGACGATCGACCGCACGTAAGAAAAGTCTCCAGCATCGAGGTGCTGCTGACGCGCGTAGGCGTCTGGCTCCGCGAAGGTCACCGTATGGCCGCGGCGGGCGAGATACTTGTAGATGCCACGATAGTAAGTGGCTGCGCCATTCCAGTAGGAAGACACGATTGACGAACCGAAGACGAAGATCTTCACCGAGCCAGGACCTCCTCGCAGATGGCAGTTAGTTCCGCAGCACGATGCGCGCAAGTGTGACGCTTGAGCACGGTGCTGAGACCTTGATCGGCCTGGCGCCGGGCTGCATCGCTATTACCGATAAGGAAGCTCATCGCTTCCGTCATCTCGTCCTCGCTCCCGGCCCAGCAGAAGTCGCCCGGGCAAAACAGTTGCTCGGTGTCTCGCCACGGAGCTGAGATCAGAGGTATCCCGGAGGCGAGCGCCTCAAAGACTCTTATGGTTGGGATGCCGTCGACGGCGCGGCTGTACTGCTGACGAGGAATGTGCAAGGTAAGTCGAGCAGATGCGTAGGTAGCCGGCGCATCGAGGTTAGGGAGATATCCGCCAAAGCGAATTCCGGCGTCAGCCAAGGTGTTGAGCGCCTCCTCCGGATAACGCACTCCGTAGATGGTGGTACTAGCTGCGGCTCGAGCCGCCGGACGGACGAGAAACTGTTTGATCTCGGTGGAGCGTTCATCGTCGCCCCAGTTGCCAATCCAAACTACGTCGGTTGTCTTGAGTGCTTCTCGAGGATAGAAGACGGACGTATCAGCTGCTTCATGCAAGGTCCAGACGTTTTGAACACGAAAGTCGCGCTGGTAGACAAGTCGCAGGCTTTCCCCAAACACAAGTACCCCGTCAAACCGCGTGACCTGCATCGTTTTGATCGCATCGGGGGTTGAACTCGCCCGGTGATGCGTGTCGTGAAAGAGGGTCGCAAACTTGTGCTCTTCGCGTAGGGTGAGTAGCGCATCGATCAACTCTGGCGGGTTCCACTCGTGAACGATCACCACATCCAGGTCCGGGACGAGCGGCCGGAGGTCTTCAACTGATAACTTGTAAGAATTTACTGATATATCTGAGTAGACGTGCGCAAATTGCTCCAGGGAGGTTGACCCACAGCGTTCCTCGGAAAGCAGGTTATCGACAGACCAGTTGTTCTCCTGTTCAAAGACTGTGACCCTGTGATCTAGCTGGCCCATAGCGCGAACGAGGCCGCGCAGGAAGTGTGCATTCCCGTTATTCCAGTCGGAGCGAATGGAATGCAGAAAAAAGCCGACGCGGAGTCTAGCTGGCATGCCGGCGGCCTAGCTCGTCGTCGTAAGTCGTACTGTAGTGGGTACTAGCTGCATTTCGATATAAATTGAGGTAACTGACGGTCATCGCATCCGCGGTATAGTTCTTCGTCGCACGATGAAAGGCCCGTTCCGCCATTCCATGAAGCCGCTGAGGATCGTTCGAGAGGTCCGTCAAGATCCGAGCCAGGCCTCTTGCATTCTTGAAGTAAATTGCGGCGTCATCCCAAACCTCACGCAGTGAAGGAATATCGTTGGCAACGATAGCGCAACCGGAGAGTGCAGCCTCCAACGGCGCAAGCCCAAAAGGTTCATAACACGATGTAGCGATGTAGATAGAACTCTCCGCCATCAGAGTGAGGAGCTCGTCCTGGCGGAGAGGACCGAGTAAGTGCAGCCCCCTTGACGTGAGGCTAGCCTCGCCATCCAGTTCCGCCTCCCCGGCAACAAGGATCGGTAATGATGTGTGCACGGATTCCAGAATCGATATATTTTTTGCCTCATCCCACAGACGTCCTGCTGTAATTGCCTGGAGCTTTCTGCTCCTGGCCGTCAGACGGCGGATGTCACGCCCGTTAGGGATAATCGCAGACCATTTTGGCACGGTGTAATTCTGTTCCAAGGAGTTCAACATCCATCGTGTGGGGGCGACCAGTGCTGTTGCGCTACGTAGCCCCGCACTCACCAGGTCCACGTAGTTGATCAACCACGTGCTGTCGTTATGGCTGGCCGGCGCCTCAGGCCGGCAGCATTGCAGCCAACTCAGAACATCAGAATGCGCCACAACGATGCGGGGAATATCGACGGGCAGTGCTCCGTAGCAGAACTGGTTGGAGTGAATCAGGTCCGGTCGAAAAGAATCGACTAACTGGAGTAGAAGATCACGCGACTCGAAGTAGCAGTTTGCGTATTCTTGCATCCATTCAAGTTTGTATCGGGTGGGTACGAGCCGAAACGCAGAGGGATAAGCATTGGAGATGCGTTCGCTCCAGCTCGACTGCTCGGGCGACGGAGCGCGCCCCATGGTCACAAGAGTCACTTTGCATCGAGCCTTCAGCAGGCCCTCAACCAACTCCCGTGTATACGTCCAGACGCCCCCGACAGTGTCGGTGATCATCAGGATACGCATTCAAGCTCTTCGAGAGGCATGGGCTGCTGGTCCTGGATGTCGCTAAAGCCCCTCCCGGCGAACAAGTCGAGGTAGAAGTCATGCGCTCTCTCCCAGGCCCGGTCATCGGGCTGCGCGCCGAAGGTATTAACGTACTCCGGTGAGCCGGGGAAGGGAAACATCGGCACCGGTTCTGACGCCCAGACTCCGTGAGACTTCAGATGAGCCTGCCAGGCGGCAATCGCTGCAGCATCGTCATGAGCTGTCTTGATGAGGTTGGCCTGCACCCAAGGTATGCGTGCTTTGGCGTAGATCAGGAGCTCGTTGATCCGCTCAGTGGTGAATTTGCAGTTCTTATTGAGTTCGTCGCGCCCCGCATCAGTGATCGATTCGATCCCACATTCGAGCGAGATGCAGTGAGCACGACCGAGCAGGTCAAGCGATTCTTCATTCCATAGGTCAATGCGTGATTGAAATCCGATCGACAGCGGCCTCTCGGCTATTGCTTCAAGCAGCTGCCGTACTTGCTTGCCAACGCCAAAGATCTCATCGATGAAGTAGACATAAGTGACTCCCCGCGCGATCAGTTGATCTATCTCGGAGATAACAGCTTTCACATCGCGCTCGCGGTACTTGTTGCGGAAGAGTGTCTTGTTGCAGAACGTGCACGCATACGGGCAGCCGCGGGCGAATTCAACCTCCGCCCCAAGCCCGGGCACCTCTGTGAACACATGGTGTTTATGGGTGTGAAGTTCGACCGGGTAATCGGAGTAGTCCAGCGGCCCGATGAGCCGCATGTCCGTATTACCGAGCGATTCAGGCGAAGCAGACATGCGCCCGTTCTCCATCCATACGCATCCCGGGACCGAGACCCTCGGAGTGTTTGCCAGCAACGCGAGCGTCTGGTCAGGCTCACCCCGAAGCACAACGTCTGCGCCGGTTTTTGCGAGGGTCGCGCGTGGGGTAGCGGATCCGTGTGGACCTATCAGGACCGAAACTGAATTGCGGCCAAGCCCCCTAAGCCACTGCTGAGGAATGCGCAACTCCGGTTGAGGGCAGCGCCAGAAGAGGTAGGACGGAGCCGTCGGTATGACCAGGAAATCTTCGACAAAACTATTCAGCCGCGTACGTACTTCATTTATCGAAAGCTGCTCCATGAAGGCATCTACGATGAGTACGTCGTGCCCGGCAGCACGCAGCATCTCTCGCGCAGAGAGCAACTCGATGGGGAGGTGTGGCTCCCGGCAGCCAAAGTAGGTGGAACCCTCAAAGCTCCAGAGTGGATTGACCAAGGCGTATCTCAAGCTACCTCCTCGGTAACGAACTCTTCGACACCCGCGGTTACATCCATCCCGGCCGTCGCGGAGTCAGCGAAATTGTTCTCGATCAGTTCACGATTTGCGAGCCAGAACTCCTGTATATCTTTGAGGGTCTCCGCGAATGACCGCTGCGGTTGCCAACCAGTGTCTGACGTCAGCTTCGATATATTGGACACGTATAGAGGCTGATCGCCTGGACGTTCCTCGAAGTGCTGCAGCCGGCATGTTTTGCCTGTGAGCCTCTGAATTTCACCCAGGGTCTCAAGGACCGAGGTTGCCCGAGTCGGACCTCCGCCAACGTTGTAGACCTCACCCGCAGTGGTCGCAAGGTTCTGGCGAGCCGCCTGCATGGCATCGATGAGGTCTTCGACGTGAAGCACGTCCCGGACCTGTAACCCCGTGCCATATATATTGATAGACCGGCCGGCCAGGGCTGAGTACAAAAAGTGGGCAACCCAGCCCTGGTCTTCGTTCCCAAGCTGACGCGGCCCGGCAATGCAGGACATGCGAAACACCACGGTAGGAAGCTGGTAGATGCGCGCGTAGTCGCGGACATACTGATCCGCGGCGCCTTTTGAGCAGCCATAGGGCGAGTGAAAGTCCAGTGGGGTCTCCTCGGTGGCACCCTCAAAGCTTGTATCAGAGGCGCAGTAGCGCGTGGCGCGAGGCTCGACCGGTACAGTACACAGCCCCCCATAAACCTTATTAGTGGAGGTAAAGAGCAGCATCGACTGCCTGCCGGAGGCGCGAGCCGCTTCCAGTACGTTAAAGGTACCGAGGGCGTTTACTTCGAAGTCGTCGCGAGGGTTTCGCACGGCTGTCGTAACTGCGACCTGGGCGGCCAGATGATAGATCTCATCCGCGTAACTCACCGCAGCGGTGATCGCAGACTGGTCGCGAACGTCGGCTTCAATCAACGTCAGCCGTCTGGATTCAGGCAGAGACCGCAACCACTCCAGATTGTGTCGCACACCCCGGCGGGAGAGATTGTCGAGCACGGTCACCTCTGCGCCGCCCTCGCATAACAGCCTTGCGGCGAGGTTCGAGCCGACGAAGCCTGCTCCTCCCGTGATCAGTACGCTTCGGGTGCTGTCCTGCGTCCTTCGTGCCATTCTGTCAGTCCCCTGGGTGTAGTCGGAAATCAGATCACGCGGTCAGGCCGTAATTGGCGAGTTGCTGCAGCATGGTGTCTGCCTTGTCCTCCGCATCCTGTGACTTCAGCCATTCAGCTAGTTCGAGAAAGCCCTCTTCATGGGTCACCTGAGGCTCATATCCGAGCAGCGTGCGCGCACGTGTGAGGTCTGCATAGCAGTGCCGAATATCGCCAGCCCGATATTTTTGGGTGATGACAGGCTCCTGGTCCATGCCGAGCGAGCGGGCCAGCATCTCGGCGACACTACGAATGCTGATGGGCTTGCCGCATCCTACGTTGATTACGTGCCCGTCGGATGCGGGGGAGGCCAGCGCCAGTATGTTGGCCCTCACGATGTCATGAATACTGACGAAGTCCCGCATCTGCTCCCCATCCTCAAACACTAGCGGCGCCTGCCCGTTCAGCAGCCGCGAGGCAAAGATTGCGGCGACACCGGTGTATGGGTTTGACAGGGATTGCCGCGTTCCATAGATGTTGAAAAACCGCAGCGCCGTTACCGGCAGGCCGTAGGTCCGCCCGTAGATCATGCAAAGCTCTTCCTGGTCGCGCTTCGACAAAGCATAGATGGAGTTGATCTCGGAGGGCTTGTCTTCCGGCGTCGGCTGCGGCTTGAGAACACCATGGCAGTCGTGGCAGGCGAGGTCCCACTGCGCCTGGCGCAGCTGGGCGACGGGCCGCACGGGAGGAGTTGCGGGCTGGCCGCACTCCCCGCAGACGTACCGCCCCTCCCCATAGATAGACATGGAAGAGGCCACCACCAGCTTCTCCGGGGCGGAACGAGTATCGAGGATAGCCTGCAGCAACTCCGCCGTACCCTGCGTATTGATACTCATGTAGCGGCTGATCTCGTACATGGACTGGCCCACGCCTACGGTCGCCGCGAAGTGATAGATCGCGTCTACTCCTCGAAGCGCGTGCCGCAACAGGTTGGGATCGCGGATGTCGCCGTTGACGAACTCAACCTCGGGGGACAGATAAGCGGGCAGCTTACCATCGGGATGTACCTGGAGCGTGAGGTCGTCGAGAACGCGCACGTTGTGCCCCTCACGAAGGAGCCCGTCGGCCAGGTGGGAACCGACGAACCCGGCTCCTCCCGTGATCAGAATCTGCTTGCTCATGAGATTGCAGCGACCTCGTCTTTCTCTTCGCTAGCGACTGCTACAGATTCCAGCGCACCCTCAACACGACATCTCGACCAGGATGCACCCTTCCGTGGAGCGTAACGGTTCACCGCCCAAGCCGCAAAGTCTGCAAACGTCCGGTTATCAGCCGGAGGACTGGTATGGTGTGGTTCAAGCCCCAGGTGCTCGGGCGTAAAGCAGAGTGTCAGCGAAACGTCAAAGGGTTCCAGGGCCGCCACCATCCGGTCGAACCAGGCCTCTGCGCCCGGGCGATAGCTGTCGGCCCAACTCAATCCGGTGCGTATATACCGTATATTATGGTGCTTCATCCACTCCACGGCGGCGTCGAGGCGAGGATCTTCAAAGTGAAACCACTGACATAACCCGACTTCGCCGTCGACCGGGAAGTTTGCCGCCGACAGTTTGGGGCTGCCGTCATGCTTGAGCAGACCGAGGTAGTAGTGCCGGTAATAAGAGGAGCCCTCTGCCTCCCGATGCCTCGTCTCTGCCGGCCAGGAGGGAGGAAGATCAAAGAGGGAGTACCAGTGAATGCGGGCGGCGCGACCGCGAATGAGTTCGAGGGTACGTCGCAGCCCAAAGTCGGCCACCTCTTCTGCGCCGAAGGAAGATGCGCCGACCTCAGCGACCCAGATCGGCAGCTGGCAGACCTCTGCTGCCTCAGCGATGCGGTCTGGCCACTCCTCGATGCCCCAATGGTTCCAATCCAAGGGAAAGCCGTGAACTGCAACCGCGTCCACCTGATGCATGACTCCGTGGCTCTTCATCAGCCGGAGGAAGTCGCAGTCGCATGAAGAGACCCCTCCAAGCACGATTGGCAGGTTGGGGTTCTCTCGCCGGATCGCGGCCGAGGCCTGCCTCACCATGTCGGCGAAGCGCTCCCATTGCGGATCGAGGTGAAAATTCCAGTGCGACAGGTTGTTTGGCTCGTTCCATAGAACAACCGCTTCTACCATCATTTATCCCGTAATGATGTCGTGTGTCGCTAGCGCAAAACTGGCAGCGCGAGGTGCTTAAGTCTCTGCTGCCACTGCCACCTTCCCCGAGTTCCCGCTAAACTAAGCAGGAAAATGACTTACGGGCGGTCGAAGGAGGGCGCTTTTTACTGACCGGTGAGAAGGTACAAAGAAGGTACAGGTTGCCCGAGCGAGAGAACAAAGCTTTTGAGTTTTTATCTGCAGGGTCCGGAGCCCCGCCCCTGTTCATGCTGCCAAGGCACTTCCGAACGCGGCGAGCGAAGCCGAGCACGGAGGAGCATAATATTGATCATTCAATGCTGTGCTCCTGGCGTCGCTTGCAGGGAAGTAATTGGCAAACCACCTGCCTGCTCCAGGATAAGAGGTACTGGCTTTTAAGGAGTAAATGAAGTCCCAAGGCAAAGTGGAAACCCAGGACCAGGCTGACCAGGGAACTGCCGAGCAGGCGCCGCCGGTCTCCCCTGTAGTCCAGGCAGAAGAACATGCCCGGCTGATGCCAATGCCCGGGATGTGCCCCGTCGTGGGCATAGGCGCCTCTGCCGGGGGATTGGAGGCCTTTACAAGGCTGCTGGCTTCTCTTCCGGTTAATACGGGAATGGCCTTCGTGCTGGTGCAGCACCTTGATCCGGCAAACCAGAGCATGCTTGCGGACCTGCTTTCAAGCCACACCTCGATGACGGTCAGGCAGGCTGTACAGGACATAAAGATCGAGCCTAACCATGTCTATGTGATCCCTCCGAACCGGCAGTTGATTGTCGAGAAAGGCGTACTGAAGCTGAGCGCCCGGAGCGAAGAGCGGCGCCCCCATCTGCCGATCGACCTGTTCTTCGGCTCTCTGGCCAACGATCAGGGCAGCCGTGCGATCGGCGTTGTGCTCTCGGGCTCGGCGTCTGACGGCACTATCGGCCTGGAGGCCATAAAGGCCGCCGGTGGCATCACCTTTGCTCAGGACGATTCGGCCGCCTTCGACAGCATGCCCCGCAATGCTATAGCGGCTGGGGTCGTCGACTTCGTCATGCCTCCTGACGCTATTGCGAGGGAGATCGCTACGATCGCGGAGCACTTCCACTTCGCGGACCAGTCGCAAAGGGACTCCCGCATCGAAGAGGGACCAGCCTTGCAGCGGATACTAACGCTGCTGCAGAGTCGCAGAGGCGTCGACTTCACCCACTACAAGATGCCTACGGTCTACCGCCGGCTCTCCCGCCGCATGGCATTGAATCATCTTGAGGAAGTCGACAAGTACCTCGAAGTCCTCGAAGGAAAGCCGGAAGAGCTGGATGTCCTCTTCGACGACCTGCTCATTACAGTCAGCGAGTTCTTTCGCGATTCCGAGACGTTCGATGTGCTCGCCGCGAAGGCTTTTCCGCAGATTCTGGCAGACCGCAGCCCGGACGACACGATACGTGTCTGGGTCTCCGGCTGCGCCTCCGGAAAAGAGGTCTACTCACTCGCCATATGTCTGATCGAATACCTCGAAGAGGTGAAGCAGACTTTCCCCGTACAGATCTTTGGAACGGACGTGAGTGACCGCGCGATCGAGGCGGCTCGCACGGGCAAGTACCCGGAGAGTATCGCGGCTGTGATCTCTCCCGAGCGGCTCAAACGCTTCTTCGTCAAAGTGGAAGATGGTTATCAGATCGCGCGGTCGGTTCGCGAGCTCTGCATCTTCTCCCGCCAGGATGTGACCAAGGATCCGCCGCTCTCGAAGATGGATCTGATCAGCTGCCGCAATCTGCTGATCTATCTCGGGCCCACTCTGCAGCGTCGCGTGCTGAGCCTTTTCAGCTTTGCCCTGCAACGCAATGGTTGCCTGCTGCTGGGCAGTTCGGAATCTCTCGGCGCCTCAGCCGACAACTTCACCGTGCTGGATGGCAAGCACAAGATCTACATGAGGAATCCACAGATCGGGAGGCCGGAATTTGACATGCCGCCGCGGCCTGCTCACTCCGCGAACGGCAGGGAACAGGCGGGCACCAAATCGGATGCAGCTACCTTGCTCGACCGCAAAGCCGATGCAGCGCTGCTCGACGAGTACGCCCCGAGCGGCTTCCTGGTGAACTCGAATGAAATTGTGGTCAAGTTCCGCGGAGAAGTAGGACCCTATCTTGCCCCTGCGGCTGGAGACCCGCAACTAGGGGTGTTCCAGCTGGTGCGAGAAGACATCGCGTTCCCCCTTCGTGCCGCGTACGAGGAGGCTCGCACGACCAATGTGCAGGTGAGGCACGAGCAAATCCGGATCGGCGAGGCGGATGCGGCACGCGAGATCAACCTTGTCGTGCGCCCGATGGGGGAGCGGGGAGCCGGACAACACTACCTGATCCTCTTTGAGGAGCTCTGGAAGCAGCCAAAGCTGCCGGTGTTGCGCAAGGAGACGCCAGAGCTTCCAGCCACGTCAGACGAGTATCAAAAGCTGGTCGTCGAGCTCGCCGCTACCCGCGCCTATATGCAGCGCCTCGTGGAAGAACTGCGCAGCGCGAACGAGGAGGCGCAATCGAGCAACGAAGAGCTGCAGAGCACTAACGAGGAGCTGCAGACTGCGAAGGAGGAGCTGCAGTCCTCCAACGAGGAGTTGACTACTACCAACGAAGAGATGCAGAGCCGGAACGGGGAGCTCAGCCAGGTGAATAACGACCTGGTGAACCTGCTCAGCAGCCTCGACGTTCCTATCGTGATGCTGGACAGCGATCTCCGCATCCGGCGCTACACCCCGGTCGCTGAAAAAGTGTTGAACCTGATCCCGACCGACATCGGGCGTCCAATCTCTGACCTCAACACGCGCATCAAGGTGGCTGATCTTGAGCAGCTGCTAGCTAACGTAGTCACCTCGGTCGAGCCGATGTCCCGGGAGGTCCAGGACCAGTATTCGCGCTGGTATTCCATGCGCATTCACCCTTACCGCACCGTAACGAACCGGGTGGAAGGCGCGGTACTTCAGCTGCTCGATATAGATCAGCTCAAGCGTTCTGTGGAGGAGCTGAAGCACGCACGCGACTACTCGGAGGCAATCGTCGAGACCGTCCGGGAGCCGCTGCTGGTGCTCAACTCCGCGTTGCAGATTCAGATGGCTAATCGCGCCTTTCTCGACACCTTTGGCCTCAGGTTGGAGGAGATCGCAGGTCGCAACCTTTTTGAGCTCGATAACGGACAGTGGAGTCTTCCCGGCATCCTCGGCCTCTTCGAAAGGCTGGCAGTTGAAGGTGCCACCGCGATCCATGACGTGGAGGTCGAGCGTGACTTCGAACGCATCGGCTGGAGAATATTCCAGCTCTATGCTCGTAAGGTCTACAGGAGCAACGATGCCGGCCTGATCCTGCTGGCGATGGACGACATCAGCGAGCGCAAGCGCGCTGCGGAAGCCAAATACAGGCGCCTCTTCGAGACAGCCAAGGATGGGATTGTAATCATCGATGGCCACACGGGTGAGATCACGGACGTGAACCCCTACCTGATCGAACTGTTTGGATACGGGCGAACAGATCTGATCGGCAGGCCATTCTGGGAGGCGGAGCCGATCCGGGACAACGAGGATGCGCGGGAGACCTTCGAACGGATTCGTAAAGAAGACATAGTCCGCCTGCCCGATGTGAGTCTACGCGCCAGGGACGGACGTCACATTGCGGTGGAAGTGGTAGCCAACATGTACCAGGAGGGCTTGCGTTCAGTAGCCCAGTTCAACATACGTGACATCACCGAGCGCAAGCACTTCGACCAGCAACTGCAGCAGACGGCGCGTTTGGAGAGCCTCGGTATACTCGCCGGCGGCATCGCGCATGACTTCAACAACCTGCTGGCCGGCATCCTCGGTAACGCGGGGCTGGCCTTGAGTGATGCCCCGGCAGACAGCCCTTATCAGAGCGCCTTGAAGGATGTGGTTCACGCCAGCCAACGGGCCGCCGATCTTACCCGCCAAATGCTCGCGTACGCCGGCAAAGGGCGCTTCGTCGTACGGCAGGTTGACCTTGCGGCTATCACGACGGAAATATCGTCGCTGATCCGCAGTTCAATACCGAAGATGGTGGAGCTGGAGCTTGAGCTGCCGGCGGACCTGCCGCTGATCGAGGCAGATGCAGGCCAGATGCAGCAGGTGATTATGAACCTGATCATCAATGGCGCCGAGGCAATCGGCGAAGGCAAACACGGCCGAGTGCGGTGTAGTTTGCGGAGCGAAGTGCTTAGTACTCAGGACATCCGGCTCGCCTACCCTTCTGCCGAGTTGCGGCCGGGTCCCCACGTGATCCTCGAGGTCACCGACAATGGCTCCGGTATGGACGAGCGCACACTCAACCACATCTTTGACCCCTTCTTCACCACAAAGTTCACCGGCCGTGGTCTGGGTCTGGCATCCGTTCAGGGCATCATCAAGGGTCATCACGGAGCTATACACGTTGAGAGCACGCTGGGCAGGGGATCGACGTTCCGAGTGGTCCTGCCTTCCATCGATCAAGCCAGGGAAGTAGCCGCTGCCACAATTCCGCTGCAAAATCTGAGGGGCCATGGAGAGCTCGTGCTCGTGGTGGATGACGAAGACATCGTTCTGCGAACTACCAGGGCTATCCTCGAGCGCAATGGCTACAGGGTGCTCAGCTCCCAGGACGGCAGAGAGGGAGTCGAACGTATTCGGGAGAGAAAAGATGAGATCGGCCTCGTCATCCTGGATCTCACCATGCCGGTGATGGGTGGAGCGGAGGCGCTAACCTATATCCGCGAAATTGCTCCAAGTGTACCGGTGATCATCTCCAGCGGCTACGACGCCTCCCGTGCCAGCAGCGAGCTTGCGGGTAAGAACATTGCCGGGTTCATCCAGAAGCCATCGCCGGTGCAGGACTTCCTGCGCTGCGTCAAAGAGGCGCTGCGAAAATCCGAGTGACGCCAGGAAGGCCACGGTAATCGCGCGACCTAGACCAATCCAGCCCTCAGGAGGGAGGATCGCATGGGTCCTTCTGTGACACAAAGTCTTCGCCCCCTGCGGCCTTGAACTGTGGTCCGTAATCATAGGGGCCACGACATATCTGTCTTCGCGGCGAAGCAAACCACTCTTTGTCCGCCCACTCCAGGGTGGTTGCGCGCCAAGGGTTAGCTTCGGCGATCGTGCCGTGTTTTATGCTCCATGCGACATTGACAATAAAGAGAAGCTGGGCTGAGGCGAGCGCCAACGCCGCAATGGTGATGCCGCGCTGCAGCGGAAGCATTCCTGCCATAGCCGCGCCGGTCAAATCGGAGTAGTGCCGCGGTTCTCCGGCGAGGCCCGCAAAGTGCATGGGGAAGAAAGTAGCGTACGCTCCCATCAGCGTGAGCCAGAAATGTGCCCTGCCAAAGCCCTCGTGCATCAGTCGACCGGTCATGAGCGGAAACCAGTAGTACACGCCCGCGAAGACTGAAAACGCTCCGGCCATGGCCATGATGAGGTGAAAGTGGGCCACCACAAAAAATGTGTTGTGCAGGTAGGCGTCAAGCGCGGGTTGAGCGAGTATTGGTCCGGTCAGCCCGCCAGCCACGAACAGTGAGACGAATCCGATCGCAAAGAGCATCGGTGTGGTGAGGCGAAGGCCGCCTCCCAGCAGCATTCCAAGCCAGCTCAGCACCTTTATGGAACTGGGGACGGCGATTGCCATGGTGGTGAGCGCAAACGCCGTGCCTGCATAGGGGTTCATTCCGCTGACAAACATGTGGTGTCCCCACACGACGAGCCCCAGGAAGCCGATGAGCACAGTCGTAGCAGCCATCACGCGGTAACCGAGCACCGGCCTCCGGGTAAAGTTCGCCAGCAGTGAGCTCGTCATCCCCATGCCCGGCAGTGCGGCGATGTAGACCTCAGGGTGGCCAAAAAACCAGAAGAGGTGCAGCCATAGCAAAGGAGAGCCCTCCCCTCGGCCTACGACGTGACCTGCGATGAAATCGCCCAAGGGTATAAAGAAGCTGGTGCCGAAATGGCGATCCGAGATCAGCAGCAGCGCAGCCACCAGCAGTACGCTGAAGCAGAGCAGCGTCAATATAGACGTGACCAGCCACGACCAGACCGTTAGTGGCATCCGGCCAAGCGTCATTCCCTCGCAGCGCTCGCCGAGGATGGTCGCCAGCAGGTTGACCGAGCCCATCGTTGACGCCACACAAAACAGAGCTATACTCGCGAGCCACAGGTCCATGCCGCCACCTTGGCCTGGACCCGCGGCGGGCACGGCGCTCAATGGTGGATAGCTGGTCCAACCTGAGATGGGGGCTCCTCCGGGAACGAGAAAGGCGCTGAGCAGCACTATAAGCGCTACAAACGTGAGCCAGAAAGAAAGGGCATTCACGAGCGGCAGGGCCATGCGCCTGGACCCGATCTGCTCCGCGAGCACGAGGTTTGCGAACCCGCTCTGCGGGGCCGTGGTCAGCACGAAGAAGACCATGAGCGTACCGTGCATGGTAACGAGGGCCAGGTAGTCTTCGGGGCGGATGGCGCCATGGCCGGCGAGGGGAACAGTCCACTCGGGCCAGACCAGATGCACCCGCATCAGCAGCGAGAGTACCTGCCGACCGTGACTGCGGTGAGAGACAGCAGCAGGTATTGAATGCCGATGGTGCGATGCGCAGTGCTGAACAGGATTCGGAGAGTCGTTCCTCCCCCGTTTCGTCGGCTCGGTTGCGGTTGAGAGTCCTGGAGCCTCGCGCCTCTGTCCCCTGGGCGACTGGAGGAGGGATTCAGCCGTCCGTTCGGCTCCTGACTCATGCGCGTGGACTCACTTCTACCAGCCTATCTGCTTCGGACCATTTTTAAGGGCGAAAACTTCGACTCGCCTGTTTCCCCGGCAGCGATGGCACTTGCGGGTTTCCACCTAAAGAGTCTTTCTACATCAGGAGAGCCTTGTGGGAGCGGCTTGGTTCGAGTAGAAATATTGCACCTGATCAAAATCAGTCGAGGTGATCGTGAGCCGCTCTCTACGAGTATTTGTTGTCTGTTCTTCTCTCCTGCTACCACTGACAATGCGGGCCGCAACCGATTGGCAGAAGCCGACAGCTGAGGAACTTGCCATGACGTCGCAGCCAGAGGCTCCAGGCGCGATCGCCGTTTACCTGTTCCGAGAAGAGATCACCGAGGACCGCGAAGGAAGTAACTCCGACACGATGGATGCCGGCACTGACAGGTTGAACTACCAGAGTGTCTACGTTCGTCTGAAGATCCTGACTGAAGAGGGCAAGAGGTACGGCGATGTCGTTGTCCCCTACTATAACGGCGTTTACAGCATGGGCGTGGTGCAGGGACGTACCATTCACAGTGACGGATCTGTCGTACCCTTCGCAGGAAAGCCCTTTCAAAAGGTCGTGCAGCGCGGCAGAGGTAACGATCGAGTAGAGACCGTCTTCGCGATGCCGGATGTACAGGTCGGCAGCATCCTGGAGTATCGCTACTTCCTGCGATATAACAGCGGCATAGTCGTACCGCCCATCTGGTATGTCCATCAGGAGCTGTTCCTGCGCAACGGGCACTACTACTTCCGGCCCACCGGCGAGGACGTCTCGGGCGCGCACAGCAGCCTTACCAATTCAAATGGAGTTGCCTACACCATGGTGCTGCCTCCGGGCGCGGCGGTGAAGGACATCTTTTCTCAGCACGCGTATGAGCTGAACGTTCACAACGTTCCCCCTCTACCTGAGGAGGAGTGGGCTCCTCCTCTGCACAGCATCTCGTACCGTGTGCTCTTCTACTACACGCAATTTAGAACGGCGGACGCATACTGGGCGTCGGAAGGCCGCTACTGGTCAAAGGACGTCGACCGCTTCACCTCATCGTCCAAGTTGAACGATTCCGTGGCGCAGATGGTGGGTGCGACGGACACGGATCGCCAGAAGGTCAACAAGATCTACGACGCGGTCATGCTCTTGGAGAACACGGACTTCACACGCCAGCATGGGGAGGCGGAGAACAGGTCCGCAGGCATCAAGACGCGAACGGCTGACGACATCTGGGCCGCGAAGCGCGGCAGCAGCGATGAGATCACGCTTCTGTTCATCGCGTTGGTGCGAGCTGCGGGGCTCAACGCGTACGCGATGGCTGTGACCAATCGCGACCACGCGTTATTTTCGCCGGGTTATATGACCTTCCAGCAACTCGACGATTACGTCGCGATCGTGTCCATCAATGGAAAAGACCAGTTCTTCGACCCGGGCGAGCGCTACTGCACCTTTGGCCAGCTGCACTGGACCCACACCATGAGCGGCGGCGTGCGGCAGAGCGGCGGGGGCGGGGCAGTAGCGCAGACGCCCGGCTTCGGCTATGAGGACGCAGAGACGGTGCGAGCCGCGCAGCTCGAGATTGCCGCCGATGGCAAGCTCAAGGGGATCATCAAGATCAGAATGACAGGCCCGGCAGCTCTTTACTGGCGTCAACGAGCGCTACGAACAGACGAAGCTGCAGTCAGCCGTGAGTTTGAGCAGAGATTGCAGCAGACTCTGCCGGGCGGTGTTGAGGTAAAGCTCGACCATTTCGTCGCGCTCGCTGACTGGAAGACGGATCTCTCAGCGGTGCTGAGTGTAACTGGCGGAATGGGTTCGTCATCAGCGAAGCGTCTGTTTCTGCCGTCCAGCTTCTTTGAGGCGTCCGAGAAGCCTCTGTTCGTCAGTGACAAGCGCGAAGGCCCTATCGATCTTCACTATCCTTCGCTCGTACAGGATACGGTGGCGCTGACACTGCCCAAGGGCGCTGCGCTAGAGAGTGTACCTAAGGATATGCGCGCACCTTTGCCGAAAAATGCACTCTATTCCGTTAAATATCCAGAAAAGCCGGGGACCTATACGCAGGTGAGGGTATTTATTCTTGCCAATCCTTTTTACCAGTCCAAAGACTATCCTGATCTCAAGGACTTTTACCAAAAAGTGAACGCGCAGGACCAGCAGCAGATCGTGCTGACTTACGGCGCTGCTGCAAGCGGGCAATAGGTTGATCCACAGGTAGATGAGCCCGCGGCCATGCAGTCATCCCCCGGGCTGGCATAGCTGGCAAAGCCCATGGCGGAGCTAGGTTCGAGCTAATAACCTATGTAGTGCAGATACATCACACCGCAGGCAGCCACCAGGCAGTATATGCCGAAGAGGTACCAACGTCCGCCTTCCAGCCACTTGCTCAGCCATTTCAATGCGAGCAGGCCGGCAAAGAATGAGCAGACCATTCCGAGCAGGCTGGGGAGGGCGGCGGACGCTAAGTCGTGAGCGCCGCTGAGGTGCTCAGCCTTCATCAGTCGCACCGCCTCGACCACCACTACAAAAGGTGTGAGGACAACCGCCAGGGCGAAGCTATAGAGCTCTGAGTGTCCTTTGGAGATGCCGAGCAGTACTCCCGTTGAGATAGTGGCACCTGAGCGCGAAAAGCCGCGGAAGGGAAGGCACAGTCCCTGGACGACTCCGATGATACCGGCCTGCCTGGGGGTTACCTCGTCGGTTCCTAGAAACGTAGCGCCCGGCCGGCGATTTTCCAGAACTCCGGCGACGAGGATGAGTACGCCGGCCAGGGCCAGGGCAGGCGCGATCAGTTCCAAATGGCTGAAGAGGCTCTCGATCTCGGCATGCGGCACACCGCGAAAGGCAGTCTTCTCGATGATCTTCACCAGAAGTTCACCCAGCCCGAGGGTCACCACGGTAGCGATGCTGACTACGCTTGCAAACTTCTTGAATGCCGGTGCGCTGCTGAAGTAAGCGTCCTTCCACTGCTTCCAGAAATAAACAATTACTGCGCACATCGTGCCCGTATGCAGCATGACAAGCAGCAGCGTCATGGGTGGAGAAGACGGGTCCAGTCCAAGAAGCTTTTCGGCGACCACGACGTGGGCTGAGCTGGAGACAGGGAGCAACTCTGCAAGGCCCTGGACGATAGCCAGGATAATGACGTTCAAAAGGGACATACCAGCAGTCTACCAACTCGCCTTTTGGACAGGGCAGTCCTGGGAGTCTTCCCTTCGTGAGTTCGTAGTGGTTTGCAAGCGGTGACGCCGGGTCTTCGCTGCCGCTAAACTGATGCATGGGCTACCATGCTGCCGGCGTTCTCAGTTCGTGGTCATGAATGCCGCGCAACGGCGCACTAAATGGGCTCGCGATAGACCGCCTGATGTGGCAGAACATGGTGGCGCTTTGCGCATGCCTGCTGATTGCTCACATATTGATTGCGATAGGTCTACTCAGGCGAGGGCGAGGGTCGGAAGTGGCTAAGCAGGGCGCTGTGCGTTGGACCGCCAGGGCTGGCGGCGCGATGCGGGGCGCATGCCTGCTGCTGCTTTGCGCGCCTTATACGTGGATGGCTGTCAAGGGGCAGCGCCTGTGGGCGACAAGCCGGTTCGAGGGTCCCGCTCCAACTGCACTCCAGGTCGAGGTTGTCGCAATGCAGTTCCAGTGGTACTTCCGATATCCGGGCCTGGATGGAAGATTTGGCGCTACACGTCCTGAGCTCGTAAATGCCCCGGCCGGCAACCCGTTAGGGCTCGACCGCGCCGACCCAAGTGGAGCTGATGACGTTGTGACCAGCGAGCTGGTGCTGCCTGCGGGTCGTGAAGTGGATGTGCGTTTAAGATCTCTCGACGTGATGCACGGCTTCTTCATCCCAGGCATGCGGCTGAAGCAGAATGCAGTGCCGGGACTTGTGTTGCACGTCCATTTCACCCCTTATGTCCAGGGCGAATACCCGATCGTTTGCAGTCAGGTCTGCGGCCTGGGACATGCGGGAATGCAGGCTCGTCTTCGTGTAGTTTCAGAGGCTGAGTATGAGCAATGGCTCGGCTCCAGAACTAAGAGGTGAGTCTGTGGAACAATCTGCCAGCGCACTCAGCTTTGAGGCAAACGCAGCGGAGCCGTTCAGGTATCCGACTTGCTTATAGCCTTGATTCAGCAGCTTAAGTGCTACTCCGTAAGGAAATTGGACCGGCGGTCCTCTCGCACGATATCGACAAAGAGCTGGTGTACACGCCGATCCGATGATAACTCCGGGTGAAAGGTGGCTGCCATCAGCTTGCCCTGCCGGATCAATACGGGGAAGCCGTCCCGCTCAGCCATCACCTCGACGTCCCTGCCAACCTTCGCTATGCGAGGGGCACGGATGTACACCATCTCAAGCGGGCCGCCGGCGAGAGTAGTCGGAGCGACGATGATGGCGCTTTGGTTCTGACGGCCGTAGGCGTTTCGCTCCACCGTTGCATGCAGCACGCCGAGGCTCTCCTGGGCTGGGTAAAGCACCTCGTCGGCTAGCAGGATGCAGCCGGCACATGTACCAAAGGCAGGTCTCTGCGCGACAAAGGTCCGTAGCTCCGCAAGGAAGCCGCCACGTTCGAGGAACTTCAAGAATGTGGTCGACTCGCCGCCCGGCAGGATGAGCCCGTCGAGTCCCTCCAGTTCCGAGGGGTTCCGCACCAGCACAGGCACAGCACCAGTTTCGCTCAGCGCGGCGGCGTGGGCAGCAAAGTCACCCTGCAACGCAAGCACACCGATCCGTACTGGGACTTCAGCGCCGCTCTTGGCAGGTCCTCTGCCGATCTGGAGATCTCCTTGGTTCATTGGCCACCCCAGGTCAATGCGCGATACCTTCCAGACGCGCTGCCGCACGAGTCAGCGCTGCGGTCAACACCCTGATCTGCTCCTGGGCCAGCGCAGAGTTCTTCGCATCGATGGCTTCGGTCACACCGGGAATCATCACGGCCTCATAGCCTGTATATTCCCCGGGTGCGTAGATGGAGTGCTTGAACCATGGCCTGTTTGGAAGACCCTCGGGAATCAGCAGGTCTTCTTCAACTTCGCGGAGGGCGGTGTCCAGTTTGCGAGGATCGCCGGTTACAGCAAGCTGGGTGGCTCGCACTGCCACTCCCCCCGAGGTGAAGCGATGCGCAGCCGCAGTGGCGGCAGAAAAATCCAGCTGTGCCATGCCCCTGTCGGCGGCGTTTTTCTTTTCTTTCTCCAGATAGAGTTCGACCTCGCGCCCGTAGCTCTCATAGTCGTAGGGCAGCACATCGGCATCGGCCATATGCAGCACCTCCAGGCCAAAGACGCGCGCCTGCTGCTGCTCATACACAAAGGTTGGATCGGCGTTCTGGATGAACCATGCATAGTTGTCAAAGACAGAGTGATAGACGCCATACGGCCCCTCAGAGCCCATGTCAGTTGAGGGCACGCCCGCATGCTGAAAGAAGGGCGTGAAGTCAGAGCCGCTGCCCAGGTCACCAACCTCCGGGATGGTTTGCACAGGCGCCGTGTTCGGCCTGCTGCGGTCCGCGGGATGCGTCTTATGCTCTATTTCGGCGGCGAGCCACTGGTCGTAGACGCTGCCGCCTCTGGGGCTGGGTACCTCGCGTGCCACTTCACGGACGAAGTTTTTAAGCGACGGCACGGCCGACGCCGAGAAGCTCGTGCCGGATACTCCGACATCAGTATTAAAGTAGGCGACAGCACTCTTCAACTGTCTCTCATACTGCTCGACCCACTCTGTCGAACCGATAAGCCCCTCTTCTTCTCCATCCCAGCTTGCGAATACGATGCGGCGCTTCGGCCTCCAGCCCCGTTTCAGCAGTACGCCGAGCCCGTGCACTGCCTCGAGCATTGCAGCTGTCCCGCTGTTTGGATCGACCGCGCCATACACCCAGGCATCTCGATGATTTCCGGCTACGACCCACTCGTCCGGCTCGCTGCTGCCGTCGATCGTCCCGATAACGTCCCAGATCGTGCGCATCTGATAGTCCTGCTTCAGCACCATGTGCACCGTCACGCCGCCCGGCCCGAGGTGGTAGTTGAAGGGGAGCGCGCCTTGCCACTCGCGAGGAGCATCAGGGCCGTTGAGCCGCTCCAGAATAGGCGCCGCATCGTGGTACGACAACGGTGTCGAAGGGATCGCCGGAAGGCTGGACAGTTGCGCAATCGGAAGCCGCCTGGCATCAGGCAGATCGGGCGTCGATGCGATGCCGGGTGTTGTCGCGTCCCCGGGGTACTTGAACATGTACTGCACCGAGCCGCGCTGCACTCCAGTATCGGGGCGATACGGTCCGCGAGGATACTTGTCTCCGCGTGCATATCCGTCATCCGCCGGGTCGGAGTAGATGAGCACCCCGGCCGCTCCCCTCTGCTGAGCGATGTAGACCTTCACTCCTCGGAAGTTCTTGCCATAGCGCACTAGGACGATCTTGCCGCGCACGTCGATGTGCAGGTCCTCAAGCCTCTTGAAGTCCGCTAACTCGCCGTAGTTGGCATAGACGACTTGGGCGGTCACGTCGCCAGAGGGCGAGCTGCCGTTGAAAGGCATGACGACCCGGGAGTCGTCCTGAAAAGGGTCGCCGTCAACGTGCTCACGAGTGGGGCCATGCATCACCGGCGTGCCGTCAGGCGCGAACGCATCCACCCTGATCTCTCTCGGCAGATTCATCCAGGCCTTGTATGGGGTAATGCTCGTCTCGAGTCCGGCTGCACGGAATCTGGCCGCGACGTAGAGTGCCGTATCGTAGTCTTCCTTTGAACCAGCGATGTGCGGCGCAGAGGTCAGGATCTTTAGCTCTTCGCCGGCGAGCCGCGCATCAGGGACGGCGAGGAAGGTGCGGTCAATAGCGGCCTGCTCGTTGAAGTTGTGGTAGCCGAGCGTGGTCGCCGTTGTGGAGGCGGTAGGAAGCTGTTGAGCCGATAATCCCGCCGCAGACAAGCCGCAAAATGCGGTGAATACGAGACGAGCAGAGGGCAAGTTTTACGCTCCTTGCGCGGCACTTATCCGAGCCGCTGATCCATCATAGCTTCGCGGCTTTGATGACCCTGCAGCAATGTCCCCGCAGTCCGGACCAGTGCCGCCACGTATCCGCTGTCTTGCGGCCGGCGTGTCGTTAGGCGATAACGGCGACGGGCTGAGCACATTGTGCGCAGCGGCGCGCCCCGACAGGAATCTCGCTCAGACACTCGGGGCAAGGCCGGGTCTTAGCGGGCTCCGCTGCCGGAGGGTTGAAGCGCGCAAGCAACGCATTTATCGGCTTGACAAAGAGGAAGTAGACGGACGCAGCGATGAGCAGGAAGGCGATCAGCGCGTTCAGGAACTTCCCATAGGTCACCGTGCTCCCGTTGAGATGGAATACGAGTCCGGCGAAGTCGGGCTTGTGTACGACCGCTGCGATCAGCGGAGTGATGATGTCGGTGACCAGCGAAGTGACCACCGCGCCGAAAGCCGCACCGATGATCACGGCGACGGCAAGGTCAATCACATTACCGCGCAGGACAAAATCACGAAAGCCTTTAAGCATATCTGCGTCCTCCCAGATTTTATTTTCTACCTGTGGCCTTGATAGCAAGCGTTTGCCGGCGCGCCTAAGAATCGTGCACCGCTCTGGTCCCTAGCAATCCTAACTTACAAGGGCACTGAACTCAGATGTTAGGGCACCAATGTGGGCTGCAGACTGCAGATTGTTTTAACCTGAGCACATGCAGACTGAGCACATATCGAAAGCTGGCCGGAAGCTTATGGTGACGCCGGCGCTCGCCGCGCTGGTGGCGCTAGGATCCGTATGGGTACTGATCTCGTCTGCGGGCGTCTACTGCGCGGAGCGGCCGCGGCTGACAGTGCTGGCTACACTCGCGGCTTTCCTCATTGCACTCTGCTTTCGGCAGCTTGGGTCGGCTACTACGGCTCTGCATCGCTGGCTGACTGGGTGCTGCTTGCTACTAGCCGCGGCAACTCTCTTCGTCGATGCACGAGTTGTGATTCGGAGCGGACCGAGATGCGGGAAGAGTCCAACTACGGCTGTCTCTGGCGCTCGGCCGCTGGGAGCAAACTCCAGCCATATGGCCTCTTACCTCTCCACTCGATAGGGCAGAGGCACTAAAGCAGCCATCCGGCATAGGGATATAGGAGCAGGAAGAAGATCATAGCCACGGCTATCACGTCGGCGTAGAGCAGCAGCAGCACCCCTCCATGATAAAAGCTCCAGCGCAGTTGCAGACAACGCGCCGTCTCCCAAGTGCCGTAGAGGGAGAGAAGGGCAGGCAGGATGAGCCTCATGCTGGGCCTGCTCGAGGGGAAATCACTCATGAGTATGGCCAGCACAAGGCTGCCGAGCACGAGGATTGTTCCTCGCAGCAGGGACTTGTGCCGCAGAGTGAGAAACGCAAGTCGTGTTGGAGATGTCGGCGGAATGGAATTTCCCAGAAGAGCTGCGCGTGGGCTTGGTCTGGCCTGATTGCACCCGGCCAGAGCGTCACACGATAGCGATCGTGGACTGGCTTGGCTCCTGCAGGCCCACTCGTAGTGTATCTTCGGCACGGATCGGAGATTTGACCCCGTCCAAAACAGAACGCGTCCTTTGCCTGCACGCCGGATTTGATAATCTTGAACACCCTACCCTTGGCATTCCCTGCAAATTTGTTGCAATCGAGCGCCTCTCCTTCGATACTGTTGGAACCTTAAACCAGCCACTTTCCAGAGCCAAAGGCGGCAGCAGTCGCTAGACCTGCTTTATACAACCGACGCAGTAGTCTTCGTGCGAGGAGCGTTTCAGGCGATCTGAGGAGCAGAGATGTCCAATCCATGGAACGGCAAAGTGATACTGGAGGCGTTCTGGTGGAACTGCTGGAACACAAGTTATGCCCAGGACTGGTACACGTTTCTTGCCAAGTTGGCGCCCCGCCTGGCCGCGATGGGTTTCGATGGGATATGGACTCCGCCACCTTGCAAGGACAGGCGAGCGACGACCAACATGGGGTACACCCCCTTCGACTATTACGACCTGGGTAACAAGAACCAGAATGGAAGTACCGGCACCAGGTTTGGTGACCAGGATGCCTTTCTTCGGCTGGTGGCGGTTGCCCACGCGAACGGGCTGGAGGTCTATCCGGATATCGTGCTCGACCATTGCGACGGAGGAGACACTGACCCGGAAGCACCCGCACAGTTCCCTAACTCGCGCTACAGGAGCGCAGGGTTTACGGGAGCCACAGCCGGACGCTGGCCGCGATCATGGCTTGACTTTCACCCTAACCCGGTACACTGGAACCTGTCCGGCGACTGGTGCTTCAGCTACGGTCATGACATCTGCTACCAGGGACGGTGCAGCGACTCAGGCGATGCAGATCAGAACTGCTACATGCGCTCCCAGGCGCGCTCCTGGTTTCAATGGTTTGTTCGCCAAACAGGCGTCGACGGCTTTCGTTTTGATGATGTTAAGGGCTTCCCGCCCGAGATCGTTGAGGACCTGCTCTACAACGCGATGGGCGATCGGCGCGACTTCTTCTGTGTCGGCGAGTTCGTGACGGGCAACTCCGCAGGCATTGATAACTGGGCGGCGGCGACTCTGGACCGCTCGGGCACCTTCGACTATCCATTCCGAGATGCCCTGGTCGAGCTGGTTTATTCAAACGGCTTCTTTGACATGGGCAGCCTTCCCGGGCGGCAGCAGGGCAACCGCTTCAAGACGGTGCCATTTGTTAACAACCACGACGTCTACCGTGGAGCATTCTGGGACTCATCCAACAGCGATGCCTCCGACCACACCGGGAATGGCCAAAACGGAGATGAGCTGACGGGTACGACCATCGACCCGGATAACCCGCGTACACCTCTGGCCTATGCAGTCGCCTTTGCGGTGGATGGCAGCCCTCAGGTCTTCTATGACGATCTGTTCGTGAACTTCAAGCCCGAGCGCGACGATACGCTCGCAGACCAGCTCTCGACGCGGTCGTATGTGCAGAACCTTGTCTGGTGTCATCAGAAGCTCGAGTTCAAGAGCGGTGCTTACCTGGTTCGATACCAGGATTCAAATCAGTTACTCATCATCGAGCGGGCCGGTCGAGCCATCATCGCGATCAATAACGACGGTGGCTCGTGGCACAAAGCCTGGATTGCGTCGGCGTTTTCTCCCGGATCGCAGCTACACGACTACAGCGGCTCGCGTCCCGATGATCTCTGGACGAACCAGGATGGCTGGGTAGAGATTGCTGTTCCGCCGCTCTCGTATTCGGTGTGGGGACCGGCTGGCGTGAGTGGCGGCTTCTTACCTGCGGCCAGGCGTACCGTGCAGCAGTTCGAGATGGACGATGATCTCGGGGACAGCGATCCGGAGAGCCTTGGGTATGGGGGCAGGGCTGTTCCCGCGGTCTATCGCACAGCCGGAGCGATCTGGCCTGCTGCGGCCTCTAAGGTGATGATAGAGATTTATGCGGATGCTGCTCCGCAGCAGATCGATGTCCTGGTCCAGGTGCCCGCCGGCGGAGAGCCAGTAGTATTCAACGGAAGCGCTGACGTGACGGTACCGCTACTTATTGGATTCACTGTTCAGCAGGAGGGCCAGCACCGGCTCACAGCGCGGCTCTCTAATGCAAACACTACATCAGCGAGACTTTACGTCAAAGCAGACTATGCCGGGCCGTCTAGTTCCACCACGTTCTAAATAGGGAGAGTCAACTCTCAAGCTGGCCGAAAGACTGCAAATAGCTGCTACGGACCTTCCGTAGTCCATGGAGTTCAGTGAATCTCCACCTGGACCGCCGGCATCAATGACGAGTGGTTTCCTCATACATCCATACTGGCCCATACGTTAACGAGAATCGAGGCGTTTGGCGACGCAGTCGCCCCGATTCGAGGCTCAGGCCAAAAAGTAAACCGACTGACCCTTCCACTCACTCTCCTTTAAGAGTTCTTCAGCCTTGTTGCGTCGGTTTGTTCGTGATTGAGTTCTTGATCTCGCGAGAGAGCTCCCGCTCTGGCACAGGGATCTTCAGGGCAGGACACGCTAGCAGCGGGTCTGCGGTCAATCTGCCTGCTGTGGACGTGTGGCCCGCTCATCGACGCGCTCCCCCTCAGCACTCTTCATAGGAAGTACTGCAATAGACATTTAGGCAAATCGCTTCCGGAGTCAATGAGGTATCAAAGATGGAAAGACTGAAAAATAAGTGTGCTCTCTTGATGGGAGCGACCGGCGGAATCGGCCAGTCCTGCGCCGAGATGTTCGCGAGGGAAGGAGCTCGGGTTGTTGTAACTGGCCGGCGGGTGGCTCAGGGTGAAGCCGTGGCAAATCGTATCGTTCAAGCGGGCGGCGCCGCGACCTTCGTATTCTGTGATGTAACCGTGCCGGAGATGGTGCAGGAGGCTGTGCGCAGGACGTTGAATGGCTGGGGCAGATCGATATCCTGCTGAATAACGCCGGGGGCTCTGGCAATGCGGACGGCCTGGTGACCACCGCTTCTCTAGACGAGTTCTGGAACAAGATGCGTGTCGATCACTTCGGTACGTTTCTTGCGCTTCGTTCCGCAATCCCGGAAATGATCAAAACGGGCGGTGGATCGGTGATCAACATGGTGTCAGTGGCAGGGTTTGGAAACGTGGGTGGCTCGCGTTCCGCATACGCTTCGTCGAAGGCTGCGGTCATGAACCTGACGCGGAGCACAGCGCACGCCTTCGCCGGTGATCGCATCCGGGTGAATGCAATTGCGCCTGCAGGCGTAGCCACCGAGCGCATCAAGAAGATGCTGGCGTACCGGCCGGAGGCGCAGGCTGTGGTTGCAGCGCAGCGGTTCGGCCTGATTGAGCCCGAGGATATTGCGTATGCTGCAGTCTTCCTGGCCTCCGACGAGTCGCGGATGATCACGGGCCACATCCTGCCGGTAGATGCAGGATCCTTCGCAGACTGACGGTTGGCTGGAGGGGCTTGCTCGCCCTGGTTTCCCTGCGGTCCTGGTGGCCAGGTCCTCATCGATCAGCGAGGCCCATCTTCTTCGAAAACAGCGCTGCAATCTTTACAGCTGTCGATCGGGGTATCAAGCGAGCGCTCCACGATAGGACGCGCACGGACGTCCTGCCGGGGTAAGACACAACTTTGCCGCGCTCGAAATCTCTCAAGGTTTTCTGTGCGACGAACTCTGCGGTATCCATCTCGCTGACTTTCATAGTCGTTGGCGCCTGGTCAAAGAACTGAGTCGCGGTCGGACCTGGGCACGCGACCATGACGCGTACGCCTCTACTGCGCAGCTCCTCTGCTATGGCCTCAGTAAACATGAGAGTGAAGGCCTTGGTAGCCCCGTACGTAGCCATGTAGGGCACCGGTTGAAACGCTGAGTTAGAAGAGATGTTGATGATTCCACCCATTCGCCTGTCGGCCATCTCGCGACCGAAGCGATACGTCAGCGCCACGAGGCCGCGTACATTCAGGTCGATCTGCGAGATCTCGTTCTCGATGGTGTGCCCGAGGAAATGGCCGCTCAAGCCTGCGCCGGCGTTATTAATTAGAAGATCGACGCGTATCTGCAGTTCACTGAGATGTTTTGCAATCTGATCAGTCGCTGACAGGTCCGTCAGGTCCGCCTGAATAGTCTCGATGCGGACACGATGCTTCAGCCGAAGCTCCTGTGCCAAATCTTGCATGGCTTCGAGCGAACGAGCAACCAGTACAAGGTTGGCGCCGCGCTCAGCGAGGGCTCTGGCATAGGCGCTTCCAAGGCCTTTAGAAGCACCCGTAACTAACGCATAGCTGCCTTTGAACGGAACCATCATGGCTCTTTCTCCCATGCATGGATTGATGTGCATCAAAGCGGGTCGGCTCAACTAGTCACCGCTTTACCCCTATAGTCATGTCGTTAGGTTCGCCATGAGCCTGTCTGCTTTGAGTCGTCGTCCAAGCGGATTAATCTCGCTACTTAGGGAGTCATCACTGCTTGTCATGGATATTGAGATTGGGCCTTCAGGCATGATTCGCATGTACTAGGACCATCGAGCTGCGCGTTGTGTATCAGCACGGTGGAAACGGTGCGGAGACCCCGACGGTAAGCGCGAGGAGCTCTGAAGGGAGCGAAGACGGCTATTCAGGGCGGGAGGCAGGAATGATGGTGGACGCGGGTGGAATCGAACCACCAACCTGTCGATTAAGAGTCGAATGCTCTGCCAGTTGAGCTACGCGTCCTTGGTATGTTCCGGCGGGAGGTTGCGTCTCGCTCTGCCTCATCGGGTGAGGCGATCAGGGCGCTCCAAAGAGAATATATCACACGGAAAGCTCCAGATCCCGGCCCGGCACTCGCCGCAGGCGTCCGGAAATCAGAAGGTAAAGGAGAGCCCGCCACGAATGGAGCGATCTGCCTGCGCAAAGTAGAGCGTGCTGCCGTCTGCCGTGATAAACGGCCTGTAGCCTTGCGCCAGCAGGTTACGCATGTCAATCAACGCCTCTGTACCATTGGGCAGCATGCGCCCTAGGCGGATCGGCTGCCGAAGGTAAAGGCTGAGGTAGGCGTCGCGTGTATCGGAATCAAAAGGCGCCACAGCAGTCACCGTGTCGCCGGGCTGCCATCGATAAGAGCCGCGCCAGTGGGTTCCGGAATGAGTAAGACGACCGCTCACCGCGACTGAGTACATCTGTGCGCGTCGCGGGGTTAGCTGCGCAAGCTCGTCAACTAAGGTGTCCGCACCAATGGAATCGGGAATTGAAAGCGCATCACCGTCAGCGACCCCAAGTGACAGCCAGGTATCTCCACCGAGCCGTTGCTTGACCTCGACCTGCATGCCCTGGGCGGAATAAGCTTCCCCGGCCGCTTTCATCAATCCAGTCAGAGGGTCGTAAACCACGTCTCCGCTCTGCAGATCTGCGGGCGAGAGACTTCCTCCGCCGTCGACGACCGGGTGTACCACGTGGTCACGGTAGTAGACAACCTTTACGCTCTCCTGCTTGTTGTCATGCTGGTAGGTTAGAGCCTGGTGCAGGCCCCGCTCCAATTGCATATTGCCATTTGACTCGGAGACTCGGGGAGCTACCGAAGCGTCAAGGTCAAGCTCCTCTGCACGTTCGACCCCCAGGGCCGTCGTGATCCGGTATGAGACGGTGTTGTCGCCGCCATTCCACGATATGCCCGCGAAAGGATGGCTTGCCGCCTGGTCGCGACCCATGCGTATGAACTCGAAGTCGTTACCCGCCTCCAACTCGAGCTGGGCAATGCGAAGAGTCTCTGCACTGCGGATCACGAGCGACTGCAGTCCGTGCTGGCTTGCCGTCCCCTCGAGCCCGGGCATGTTTTCGAAGGCCACTACTGTGCGGAAGGTACTCTCGGGAGTGAGCTGCTCTTCGTATCCGGCGAGAGTCGAGGCGGAGGCGAGGGTGCCATGATCGGTTGCGCTCAGGTCCGCCCTCAGGATCAGGCGTCCGTTCTGATTCTCGGCTCGCTCCAGCTCAAAGGCGTGGTGTATGCCGCCGTCGCCAAACTTGTTGGCTCCTCCATTGAGCACGACTCGCGCTTTGCGGGCATCTGTACCGGAGTCGCTGACTACAACAAGGGGACCCTCATCGAGCAGACGGAGCAGCGGGCGGTTGGCGGAAGAGCGCAGCGTCCACGCCCAGTCGTCCTGCGGCTCATCACTCGGGCGGCGGGTAGCTGGAAGCCACTGGAAGGCCTCGTAGAGCGTGCTCAGGGTGAGGTTGACTACGGTGCGGGTATGCGGATTCACGTGAAGGTTCTGGCGCAGAGTGGGCAGAAAAAGTGTGCCCGTTGCTTTTAGCCCATACGTACCGGGTGCGACACGGCCAAGAATGTAACGCCCCCGCTCATCCGTGAATGCGCTTGCTGCAATTGCGGTGTTCGGCAGCAGCAGCTCGACCAGAGTGCCTACCTGGGGGTTGCCGCGGGCGTCGCGCACCACCCCGCTGATAACCGAGGGAACTTCGGCAGCGAGCACCGGAAATGTGAATGCCGATACCAGCAGCAAACACGCCGCCCCGATTTTTAGCGAGATTCCGGTCACTTTTTTAGTTGCCGCGCATTCCCTGGCCTGATTACCCGAAAAGCTGAACTGTGCTTTGGAATCGGATCGGCAGCTCTTGCGGCTGCTCCTCCCAGGCTTTCGCCTCGTTTCTAGGTAGCTATTCAACCGTAAACTGTGCGGCCGGGCTGATGGCCTGCTTCGAAACGTTATCAGTAACAATGATCTTCAGTTCATACTTGCCCGGCTGCAGACTTGCAAGAGAAAAACTCTTCTCGAGTGTGAGCTGATCGCTGTTGGCGCCCAGCGTCTTGCTGTTTTCAGCCTGATCGATCAGTACCTTGCTAGTAGCGGTATCCATCACCTGGTACTGAACGACTGCGGAGTTCTGCTTGGTCTTCTCATCAAAATTTAAATTGTAGACCTGCATCCAAAAGTTCAGGTTGCCGCTCCGCTTGAACGAAGCCGGGGTAGCTGGGCTGATCGTGACCCTCGGACGAAGCTTAGTGTTCCCGATTATGAAGTTGCCGGTTCCTATCTCCTTCGACGGAACCCGCTCCATTTTGTCAGCGAGGATGAGCGAAGAGGCGGAGAGCTTGTCCTCGTCGTACTTGGGAACGATGACGGAGCGGGCCCACGTCCCCTTATGGTCTTCGTTGTTTACATCCTTGATAGCGATATCGATGCGGTAGCGCCCTGGTCTGAGCGGAATAGCCTTCCAATAGAGCTGCATTATGTCCAGGCTCCTGGGCAACAGTTCGCTCGGAATCTCGACTCCTACCGGCTCTTCGAAGGTCTGAACCACGCGACCAGCGATGGTGGTCACCCGGCCGAGGATATTCACTGTACCCTTCGAAACTCCGTCCTTGGCGTTGAAGGTGATGTCGCGCGTCTTGATCTGCAGGGTCAGCGGCATCAGCACCGTATCGTCGGTGACTTTGACAAAGTCGGTGCGCACATCGAACGGGAACGGAGGGCCGGTGAGAACCGTGTGGTTGACGAGGAAGGCCTCGAGGTCCTTGAACTTGATCTCCGGCGCAGCCTGCAGCTTAGTGAACTGCTCCAGCCGGTCAAATTGTTTGCTCTGACGTGTGTTCGCCAGGGGACCATCCCCCAGGTGCTCCATACCGCCGTTGAAGCGGTCGGACTGTTTTGCCCTGCCTTGCTGTTCATAGAGGGTCTGACCGGCGCCGGGCACGTGCAGCAGCGCATCCTTCTCCCCACGATCCATGGTCATGTGGTAGTCGCCGCACATGCAGGTGTCGACAAACTCGATATCTATATTGTCCCCGATACCGTCGATGTGCCGGTAGTTCCAGACCTCGAACGGGAAGGTGGACGTCGAGCCGCCGCCCTCTTCGATGGGCCGTTCATAGGTTCCGCCACTGGGGTGCGTTTCGACGCTGTCGGGCTTGCCAAACGCGATGTAGATGTGGCCGCGGTCGGTCCGCCATCCTGCCTTTCCGGCAGCGAAGCGCTCATTGGCATACTGGATGCGGCGGTAGTGCTCTTCGCGGAACTCGTTGTCCGGAGAGTCCGGATTGGGATTGCGCCGGAGCCAGAAGTTCTCAATGAAGTTGTCGCGCTCCTCATCGTTCGAAAGACTTCTGAACGCCTTCAGCTCTTCGTCGGTGATGATCCAGTGAACATCCTCGTTCACCCACTTCTTGTAAGGCCCCTTCAACTCCTGGCGAACTTCCTTCTGCTGATTGAACCTCTCCTTGTCGGAAAGCTTTCGCTTGAGGGGATCTGCATCGTCAGCTGAGCCGCCGGAAGGGTTGACCTGGTCTGGGGGAGTAGCCGAATTCGCTGGAGCGCTGTTCTGAGCTGCCGGGACAGAGGGCTGTTGAGCTCCCGCTGCAGGCGAGGCTGCCGGCGTCTGTGCGCCACCGATGCAGGGGCCGCCACACAGGAGTAGAAGACCTGTTACCAACAGGGCGGGAGCCATGAGCGACTTGTGGTACTTCAACATAGGCGGACGGGGTACCCCTGAAGCTCGTGGCATATCCAAAACCACCACTGATTTTAATCTTCCCGGCGGGCTCGTACAACTCCAGGATCAAACAAGTATCCCCTGCCGGACCAAGCCTCGTCCATTGATCAATTCATATTCGTTTTCGCTGGGCGGACAGCTGTTATCATATGGGTGTTTACCCCAGGGCTCCAGCAGATCGACGGTGTTCCCGGTGGCCATGGCTTTGGCCCGCGTGCAGAGTTGACTCGGGGAAGAGCTGGGGTTGGGTATTTGCACGCGTCCCGTCACGGGCGGGCTGCTTCCGCCTCTATCCGCTGGAACTATTCTTACAGGTCATGCGTAATCAGTGGTGCACGCTGATCGAGTGACAAAATACCAATGAGCGAGACCAAGGCCAGATGAACTGGAAGAAGATACTTCTAATCGTAGGCGTCATCATCGTTGCTGCGGCCATTGTAGGCTTCACCGTGGTGCGGGCTCAGTCCGGCTACACCAAGGTCGTAACCGGCAAGGTCGTTCGCCAGGACCTGGTCACGCAGGTGAGCGGGACCGGTCAGATCAAGCCCAAGACGTATGTGAACCTGGGCGCGACCGCCATGGGCCGAGTCACTCACTTCTTTGTGAAGGAGGGCGACCACGTCAAGAAGGGCCAGGTCGTTGCCACCATCGAGAACGTGCAGCAGGGTGCGAACGTGGAGGGTCAGCAGGCCACTCTGGGGGCTGCCAAGACCGACATCGCGTCTTTTATAGCGGCAGAGAAGACCGCCGAAGCTAATGTAGAGCACGCCAAAGCCGATCTTGAGCAAAAGCAGTTCGACTTTGACCGGGCTCAGAGTCTCTACAAGGAACAGCTCATCGCGAAGCAGGACTTCGACGCCAAAAAGGCAGCCTACGATCTTGCTGTCGCCACCGTCGCCCAGACGAATGCCGCTGTCGCCCAGGCTCGTGCAAACACCGACTCCGCCCGTGGCCACATGAAGACCGCAGTCGCCACTTTACGCTACGACACCGACCTGCTCAATCGCACCATTGCCACCGCGCCCTTTGACGGCATCGTCACTAATGAACCCATGCGCGAGGGTGAGACGGTGGTCGAGGGCATTCAGAACACTGAAGGCTCGACCCTTATGACGCTGGCCGACATGTCCGTGATCACGGCAGAGGTCAAGATCGACGAGACGGACATTGTCAACGTGGCCCTGGGTCAACCCGTCGACGTGACCGTGGACGCCATACCGGGCAAGTCGTTCAAGGGTCACGTGACTCTAGTCGGGGACCAGGCGCTGCTCCGCTCCTCCGGCGTGGCTACCAGCCAGAGCACCAGCGGCACCGAGGAAGCCAAAGACTTCAAAGTCGTGGTCACACTTGATACGCCTTCGGATGAACTGCGGCCTGGGCTGTCAACCACGGCAAAGATAACCACCGCGCATCAGGAGAAGGCGCTCTCCATCCCAATCCAGGCCTTGACCATGTACAGCCCGGATTCCGCCACGGGAGAGGCACACGTGGTGAATGCAAGCACCGCGCCCGCGGCGCCTCAGCAGGGTGTCTATGTAGTGCGCACAGATAAAGGCAAGCTGCGGGCGGTCTTCGTTCCGGTCAGCACCGGAATCACGGCGACCACCGACATTCAGGTCGTGAGCGGGCTGCAGGAAGGGGACGAACTCGTGATCGGACCCTACAAGGTGCTGCGAAATCTCAAGAGTGGCTCTCCCGTCAAGAGAGAGACGGCTGAGACCCTGGCCAAAGATGCTGCAGCCACCTAGACAGCTGAAGCCTGTGGACGGTCTAGCTCAAGGTGTTTGGCTTGGCAGGTTCGTCTAGAGGTCAGGATTTCTGCCTCAGGGGCGGCTGGAACTGAATTTAGAAGGCTTACGTACCTACAGGTATTCGCTGCTCAAGTGGTGTAGTGTGAACTCTCTTCAACGCTGCGCAGGACGAACGGCAGCGGCAGAATGAAGCAGTTCCGGGGACGGAGACATGGCATCAACGGCAGGGAGTGGGAGCATGGAGTTCCAGACTGCAAGCGAAGTAGATGTGATCTCATCCAGAGCCGTACCTCAAGGCGACGTCATTGTGGTCGAGGACCTGTGGAAGACCTACGACATGGGTTCGGAGCAGCAGGTACATGCGCTGCGCGGGGTCTCGCTTAGCATCAAGCACAACGAATACGTAGCCATCATGGGCCCGTCCGGTTCGGGCAAATCGACGCTGATGAACCTGATAGGCTGCCTCGACTCCCCCAGCAAGGGTACTTACCGGCTGAACGGGCACCTGGTGAGCGCGCTCAACGATGACGAACTTGCCCGCATCCGCAACCGCGAGATCGGCTTCGTCTTCCAGACCTTTAACCTGCTGGCCCGTGCATCGGCGCTGCACAATGTTGAGCTGCCGCTAATCTATAACGGTACTCCCGCAGAGGAGCGGCTGGAGCGCGCCCGTGCGTCACTTCGTGCGGTGAACCTTGAAGAGCGGATGAACCACAAGCCCAATGAACTCTCCGGCGGCCAGCGGCAGCGGGTGGCGATCGCGCGCGCCCTGGTGAACCGGCCCTCAATCATCCTGGCCGACGAGCCAACTGGTAATCTCGACTCGAAGACGGGTGACGAGATCATGGCGCTCTTCGATGACCTCCACGCCAGGGGCAACACCATTGTGCTGGTTACCCACGAGCCCGATATTGCTGAATACGCTCATCGAGTGGTGCACATCCGTGACGGCGTCATTGCCTCCGACGTAGTCTCTTCGCGAGTACGCAAGCCCTCCTGAGCTGTTGAGCCCGGCCTTGCCTCGCGTTGAAGCTCATCGAGGCGAGCACACGGGCTCCGGCACCCCTGCCGGCCTGTCATCTTTCAGTTCACCCTGCCGATAACCCCGGTAGAGTTTGCAGTCGACCTCAGCATCGGGCGCTCCAAGCCTGTGCGTGGCGACGCGGCTCGTCGAGGCGCTTCGTCATCCATGAATACGAAGTACATTCCAGGTAATCCGGCTTCTCCAGTCTGGGACACCGAGCAGAGTGCGGCAGGGGATAACGCGGTGTCATCTCCCCAGGCCTTTGCTCCGGGCGGAGCAGCGAGAGACGAAGTGCCAGGGCGGCCCACTCTCAGTGGAAGAATCTCGCCCACAGCGCCCTTCGGACAGAATCGGCCGCCGGCGAGCCAGCCTCTCAAGTCCGCCGCGATGAGCGATGAAAAGCCTGCACGCTTCTCCGTCGGCGCCGGAGCGCCCGGCGACAGACTCTCCCTGCCGGTAAGCTCATTTCACGGTATGGCGGGGCGCAGTCCCGCGATGCGTCGCTTCTTTTCGCAGATTCAGCTCACCGCCCCCCATCTGCGCATCGCGACCCTTGAGGGAGAAGACGGCACGGGCAAGACCCTCGCTGCACGCACGCTGCACGCCCTCGGCCCCTTTTCGAGAGAGCCATTCGTTCCCTGTCTGGCGTCCCTGTTCCTGGCGGAAAGCCACGCTACGCTTGCTCTCCCCTGGTGCCCGGCGCTGGCTGATCAGGCTCGTGGCGGCATGCTCTTTCTCGATCGCGTCGATGACCTCGAGCCCAGGCAGCAGGCGCAGCTCTTCGAATTCCTACTCTGGTTCGATGACCAGCATGAGCGCTCCGCCCGGGGCGCCAGCACCCCTCCGCATCAGGTGGTGGTCTCCTCCAACAGCTCCTTGCGGCGTATGGCCGCGGCAGGAGGCATCCGCGGCGACCTCTGCTCTCGCCTGACGGCGATACGCTTCATGCTGCCTCCTCTGCGTGAGCGTCGCGAAGACATTCCCCTGCTTGCGCAGTTTCTTGCACAGCGTTTTTCTCAGACCTTCCGTAAGCCGATTCGGGGCCTGGCGCCTGACACGCTGCCACCGCTGGTGCGCTACTCCTGGCCGGGGAACGTGCGTGAACTGGAGAGTGTGATCAGCTCGGCCGCACTGCAGACCGAGAGTCAGTGGATTCGCTCGATCGATCTGCCACCGCTCCCCGGGCCGGCTACTCCTGAGGCGCAGCTGTCGGAAAACGACTTCAACCTGGACCGGGTTATCGCACGCCATATCGAGCGCACCCTCGAGCGTACCCGCGGCAACAAGCTGCGCGCGGCCTCCATGCTGGGGATAAGCCGCTCTACCCTGTACCGGATACTCGGCTCGAGCTAGCGCTGTTTGCCCTGTCGGGCCCCACATCTCCCCCTCTTGATTTTCCATCTGCATCTGGCCCATCCTGTGCTTCTACTTCGTCGATGGGCGCTCACTCGAGCGGCCGCAGGGGGCTGAGCCACTCGAGTCACCTAACCTCCGCAGCTTGATTCGTCGATCGATCAACAGGCATTCAGCATCCTCGTTGAATCCCGCGGCTGTCGGCACAGACCAAATGCGATGATCCGATCTCGCGGTTAGGAGAGCGAGGGCCGAGATCGGATACACTGCGGCATACGGTGAGCTTGCATTCGAATGCGGCTACTGCGTGCTTTCTATGAGACTGCCCCGATCGATACGAATCCACGCTGGAGCTCTGGCGATCTCGTTCCTGCTCCCGATGCTGCTATCCCATCCCGCAACCAGCTATGCCGCGGATACGATCGCTGACCGGCGCAAGACACTCAACAGCATCTTCGAGGAATACTGGCAGTCGCAGCTGCGCCATGATCCGGAATTCGCCTCGACGCTCGGCGACAAGCGATACAACGATCAGCTCACGGACTACTCCGTGAAGGCCTACAACGAGGGTCTGGAGCGCGGCCGCGGATACATCGACCGGCTCGGCGGTGTCGACACGACCGGGTTGAGTGAACAGGAGATTCTCAGCCGCGATCTGCTGGTGCGCGAACTGGTCGAGCAGCAGGAGAGTGCAGAGTACAAGCCCTGGCAGGTTCCTGTGAACCAGTTCACCGGCCTGCACTCTTCGCTGCCACGCCTCTTCCCGCAGCTCAGTTACGAATCCAGCAAGGACTACGACGACTACATCACCCGTCTCGGCAAGATTCCCGGCGCGTTTGACCAGATCATGACCAACATGAGCATCGGCGTCGGGGACCACCATACTCCGCCACGCTACCTGCTTGAAAAGGTGCTGGCGCAGGTGAACACCCTGGCGGCGCAGAAGCCGGAGGACAGTCCCTTCGCGCTGCCGCTGAAGAAATTTCCTGCCAGCATCACCGCGGCCGAGCAACAGCGTATCAGGAAGGATGCTCTCGCGGCTATCTCGACACAGTTGTTGCCGGCGTACGTGCGTTTTGCACGCTTCCTGCAGTCGCAGTACATCCCTTTTGGCCGGCCTGAGCCGGGTGTCTGGGCTGAGCCCAATGGGCAGAAGTACTACGCCTTCCGCATTCGCCAGAGCACGACTACGGGTCTGACGGCCGATCAGATTCACCAGATCGGACTGGACGAGGTCAAGCGCGATGAGGCGGAGATGCTCGTCATTGCGACGAGGCTCGGTTTTGCCGATGTGGCCGCCCTTCGCAAGGCGGTAGCTAGTGACCCGAAGTTCCATCCCAAGTCGCGTGAGGAGCTCCTTGCCCTATATCGTGCACACCTGGATCAGATGCGGCCCAAGCTTCCGGAGCTCTTTGGCAGGCTGCCGAAGGCAAGTCTCGATGTGGTGCCAGTCCCCGACTTCATCGAAAAAGACCAGGCTCCTGCCTACTATGAGAGCGGATCGCCAGACGGCAAGCGTCCCGGCAAGATCTTTATCAACACCTACCACTTCGAATCGCGCTCCACCCCGTTTACTGAGTCGATCGCGTATCACGAAGGGCTGCCCGGCCATCACCTCCAGATATCGATCGCGCAGGAGGTTGAAGGCCTGCCCGAGTTCCGCAAGCACATCTTCTACACGGCCTATACCGAGGGCTGGGGGCTCTATGCCGAGCATCTCGGAAAAGATGCCGGCCTGTACAAGGACCCTTATAGCGACTTTGGCCGTCTCGAAGCGGACATCTTTCGCGCCATCCGCCTGGTGGTTGATACCGGCGTGCACTCCAAACATTGGACACGTCAGCAGATGGTCGATTACTTCCATGTTCACTCCGGCCTCGATGAGGCCAGTGTGCAGTCGGAGGTCGACCGCTACATCGCGTGGCCGGGACAGGCTCTCGGTTACAAGATTGGCCAGCTCAAGATTCTCGAGCTTCGCGCAAAGGCGCAGCAAGAGCTGGGGCCGAAGTTCAGCCTAAGCGCCTTCCACGATCAGATCGTAGACTCTGGTGTGCTCCCACTTGACGTGCTCGAGTCCCGGGTAACTGACTGGATCGCAGCCCAGAAGAGTCATTGATCACTGTCTATTTTAGAGGGTGAATGGATGTAGCTCGGGGGTCTGACAGGAGCTTTGCCTGAGAGACGCATTGCGCGAAGCTTAGCCAGCCTGTCAGGATGAGAGCGACCTTGGCGGCCAGAGAAGGAAAGATGAACCAGACCGAAAAGACATCAGATCCGTCGAGGATGCGCGTTGCCGTGCTCGGCGCGGGCAAGATGGGCGGTATTCTCATCCAGGCCTTCCTCAGAGAGGAGTTGTTCACTGCGGCGCAACTCGAGGCTACGATCAAACACAGCGAGCGCACTGAGGCGTTGTCAGCCCAGTGGGGCATTGCTGTGTCGACTGACAACCTTGCTGCCGCCAGCCGAGCCGACCTTGTCCTGCTGGGGGTCAAGCCGTTCCAGTTGGCCGCCCTGGTTGAAGAGATTCGTCCTTCCCTGACGGCTGACAAGGTTCTGCTCTCCTTCGCCGCTTCGGTGAAGACCTCGGCAATCGAACAATCTGCCCAAAGGGACCTGGCTGTCATTCGTGCGATGCCGAACACGCCCTCACAGCTGGGGGCCGGCATCGCCGCGCTATGCCGGGGACGTTTCGTAAGCGACGATCAGATGGAGTTGGCGGAGCGCATCTTCGCCACCGTTGGGCGAACGGTGGTGGTCGAGGAGAAACATATGGACGCCGTAACCGGACTGTCGGGTAGTGGTCCTGCGTACGTGTACATCATCCTCGAAGCGCTGGCAGAGGCGGGGGTAAAGGTGGGATTGCCGCGGGATGTGGCTACCCTGCTGGCAGCCCAGACGGCCTATGGAGCGGCCAGGATGGTGCTTGAGACCGGCTACCATCCCGCCCTGCTCAAGGACGCAGTGACGACGCCGGCCGGCTGCACCATTGATGGGATCCTCGAGCTTGAAGAGGGTGGATTGCGGGTGACCTTGATCAAGGCGGTCATGCGCGCAACGGAACGAGCGCGCCAGCTTGCAGGCGAGAGATAGACTGAGAGGCTGGACGCGTCAACTGATCCAATCCTGCCAGGTGCGCCATATCAGCGTCACCGCCGGCTTTCATCGAACTTCAGCTGGGCATAAAATCGTCGTAGCCAGTTTTGGCGGGTAGCTCCCAATCCTGAAACAGCTTGTAGAACCATCGCGTGATCGTCTTCATGTTTACTCCTTGTGAAGCTTTACGGCTGCTAGTTTGGATATGAGCGCGAGCGAGCTGGCCTTTTGGAATGCTGATGCCTTGCGGCTATGCCTCGCTCAACCAATGTGGGCTGCACAACAGAGTTCTTTCATGCGGTCGCGGTGTCCTGACGCCAGGTCTCTGTAGGCTTGTCCCGCGGCAGCAGCCGCCGGATCACCGACAAGAGAACCTGGTTATCGATCGGCTTCTGCAGAAAAGCGCTCGCTCCAGAATCGAGCGACTGACGTTGCGCAATCCGAGGATCACGCCCTGAGACAACAATCACCGGGATGACAGCCAGCGCGGGGAACTGCTTCAGGCGGTCCATCACCACGAAGCCATCACCGGCGGGCAGACCGAGATCGAGGATGATCAGGTCGGGCAGGTGCTTCCGTGCCTCGGCAATGCTTACGATGGCGTCGTCTGCCAGGTAAGTCTTGTAGTGATTTGCCCTCAGACTGACGTGCAGGCCGAGGCGGATCACTGGATCATCCTCGATGATCAGAATCGACTTCCCGTTCATGGATCCATCCTTTTCGCTAGCGCGGAGGGAAGGCTCGCGATAGTACCTGCATGTGCCGGCATTGACTCTGTAGGCTTCTATCGGCGCCTCGCCCTGCTTACTTGATAGAAGCAGTCGAAAAGCGGGAAAGAAGGCCGCCGAGCACAGTACCTCCGGGAGCACGCTCAGACGAGACCAGAGACACCTGCCCTGCCTTCCTACACTCCCGCTGATCCACAGCAGAATTCTTCGAGCGCCGCTAAACAAAGCTTGGCTTTGAGTCGATGAGAAGGGCAGAAGTTAAAGGATTCTTAACATGTCCAGCTCCGAATATTCGTCAAGGACCCATGCCCGCGGGGCCATGCTGCTGTCTTCATCGGCTGAGTTAATGGAAGCCGATATGCCTGAGGAGTGTGTTGGTAAGGAAGAGGGAATTCTAGCGCCCGCCAACCCGATCCTGCATTGTATCGACAGGACGGCGGAGACGCGCATCCTCGTCGTCGAGGATGAGCGGATCGTCGGACTGCACCTGAAACAGCAGCTCGTCAAACTGGGTTACAAGGTAGTAGGAGTCTGCAGCTCAGGAGAGGAGGCGCTGCGCGTCGTCTCCGAGCGGTCCCCCGACGTGGTGCTGATGGACATTCACATCGACGGGGAGATGGACGGAATAGAGACTGCCAGGCAGATGCCAGCCGATCGTTGTCTGCCGGTGATCTACCTCACTGCGTTTGCGGGTGAAGAGACGCTGCAGCGCGCACGTTCAACCAAGCCCTACGGCTACATGATGAAGCCGTTCGCGGAGCGTGAGCTCCATGCCACTATCCAGATGGCACTCGAACGCGCACAGGAGGACCAGCAGGCCCGTGACCGGGAGTCTCGACTGCTGCTCGCCCTCGGCCTGGCCTCCGGTAACAGCCTCTGGTGCTGAGGCTCCCGCCCTGGCCCGCCTGAAAGGGCTACTGGTGCTGGGGAGGTGCCGCTCGCACCACGCGAACACTTTACGTAAATGATCGCAGTGCAGCTGGAGCGCGCGGGACAGGTGCAGTCATAGCATCACCTTCGGGCCAGGCTGAAGCTTTCCTTTGTGGCGCTCTCACCGCAAGGGAGGACTTCAGCAGGCGGCATCAGCAAACTCAGGAAGATGGGTGATGGTGGCATCCTCTACCTGATGCGGCTTTGCCTCTTTGACGGGGAACCGCAGCACGAAGCCGGTCGGGCCGGAGCGATGGACCGTCATCTTGCCGCCAAGCTGCTCAGTCAGCAGGAAGACAAGTTGCAACCCGAGGCTTGCCGTCTCCATCATGTCAAGCCCGTCAGGAATGCCAACCCCATCGTCGACCACCGAAAGTTGCGCCTGGCCGCCCTCATCGTGCACAAATCGGATGTCGATCTTTCCCCTGCGGCCGTTGGGAAAGGCATGCTTAAGGCAGTTGGAGATGAGTTCGTTCACCAGCAGTCCACATGGGATCGCCGCGTTGATTGGCAGGTGCATGTCTGGCGCATGGATGGAAAGGGCGATACGCGCCGAATCCTTGAGATAGGACTCGAGCAGGTTGGGGGCCAGCGACTCGAGGAACATGCCGAAGTCGACGTTGGCGAAGTCCTTCGACTGATAGAGCGTCTGATGGATCAGCGCCATCGATCGGATGCGGTGCTGGCTGTCCTGCAGCATGGCTACGACAAGTGGATCCTGGATCTGGGCGGACTGGAGGTCGAGCAGGCTGTGTACGATCTGCAGGTTGTTCTTGACCCGGTGGTGGATCTCACCGAGGAGCACATCCTTTTCCTTGAGGGCAGCCTGGATGCTCATCTTCTTCTCGCGGTCTTCAGAGACATCGGTGATGGCTGAAACCACCTTTTTGCCGCCGGTCATCTCGACTCGATTCAAGCGAATCAGGATGGGGAACTCGGTGCCATCCTTGCGCAGGCCGTAGAACTGATCCAAGTCCTCGTCGATCAAGTTCCGGCGTGCCTTTGTCTCCCGCTCCTCCTGCACCAGTCCATTACGGAAGCGCTCTGGCATCAGCAGATCGATGGATTTGCCCAGCAGCTCGGAACGCGGGTAGCCGAAGACATGCTCCATCTCCGCGTTCACCATCTCCATCTTGCCATCCTCATCGGTCATGGCGACGGCGCTGGGCAGCGCCTCAATCATATTGAGGAACCAGATGCGCTCACTGATGTTGCTGCTGGTCACCGCGACCCCGTCGTTGAGCTTGACGACGTGCAGATGCAGCCAGGTAGCTTTGATACCCGCCTGGGCCACCGGAGACTCATCGATCAGTGATACACCTGTTTCCACTACCTTCTTGTACTTCTCGAAGAAGCCTGCCGAGCGATACACGGGGAAGGTCTCACACAGAAGTTTTCCGATCAGGTCCTTAGCCGTGCTCGAACACAGAGCAGCGCCGTTCTCATTGACAAAAGCGAAGCGGAAGTCGTAGATCTTGCCTGCCTCGTCTCGTACGCTTTCGAAGATGAAAAAGGAGTCAAGACTGCTGTTCGACGCCGCCAGGAAGCGTCGCTCATTCAGGCGGGACTGCCCTATCTCCGTCAGAGCGGAATCAAACTGTGGAACGAAGATCAGCATGGCTATGGCGGTTGAGACTGCGGCAAGTGCGGCGATCAGCTTGACCTCTCCGGCGAGCCAGAAGAGTGGATGCCACAGCAAAACGGTGTCCATCAGGTGAGTGAAGGCCGCTGCTCCGATGAAGATACAGGATGCGATCAGGGTTCCGCTGAAAGGAACCTGCCTGCGGTGGTGATGAACCACGTACGCGAGGATGGTGGATATAACGAAGTAGGAGATGCCGATCAACGAGTTAGACACGATGTGCAGGGCGAGCAGCTGGGTGTTCCATTCATATCCGAAGTCATGCGCCACGTTCGGCGGGGAGAACCTGGTCAGGACGCCTGGGCAGGCGAACAGAACCGCTGCGACCAACGCTACGGCGGCCGCCAGGTACCCAAGTCTGCAGGTGTTCAACGAAGCTGCTGGAGTGGCACCCTTCTGCGCCTTCAAAAATCGCCGCCGGGGTGAGTGCTCGCCGAGGAGAGTGTGGTGAAGAGCGCATCGGGGTGCAAAACCGTGAGCTTCGAATCTGATTCGCGGGTCATCCTGCTTCTCCTTACGCCTAAAGGATCAATTTTTTGCCGGCCGTGCCGGGGCCCTGGGTGGTCAAAAAGAACCAAACTCCCCATTCTCACTATCGGCGGCAGCAATCCCTGCTTTAGCAGGAGGAGTGAAGCTTTATCAGCAATGCGGCGTGCACCTCCGTAGGCCCCTTCAAGGGCTGATGGGCCATTGAGGGCGACCTGCTTGAACCATTTCTAAAGGAGTTGCGTAGCAGCTTGTGGTGGTCCGCCGTATGAGGCTCGATCGAGCACGACCCTGCCAGGCCTGTCTAGCCCTGTGTGCAACCAGAGACGTCTCTGAGTAAGGGAAATCGTGTAGCGTGGTATTGGTTCCATTGAACGACTGGCATAAGGTTCTTTTCAAGAGGGGGCATGGCTTCAGAACGGATACTGGTGGTGGATGACGAGCCTGAGGTCAGGCACGTGATTGCAGGCATGCTGGAGCAGGTCGACTACTCTCCCGTCTATGCCAAAAACGGGGCGGAGGCGCTCGAACGAATCGAGAACGATCCGGACTACGACGTTGTTCTCTCGGATATCCGGATGAGCGACCTGGACGGCTTATCGCTGCTGGAGCGCATGCGCCAGATACAGCCTGATACGCCAATGGTGATGGTCACCGCCATTCACGATGTCGGGGTGGCCATCTCTGCCATGCGCAAGGGGGCATACGACATCCTGCTGAAGCCCTTTGAGCGGGAGCAGCTGCTCACCACGCTGAGGCGGGCGCTCGACTACCGCCGCCTCGTGCTGCAGAACGCCCTCTACCAGCACAACCTGGAGAAGCTGGTGGCGGCTCGCACCGATATGCTGCGACAGGCCATGGCCGACCTCGAGCGATCCTACGACATCACCCTGGAGGCGCTAGGGGATGCACTGGACCTGAAGGACGCGGAGACGGAGGGCCATTCAAAACGGGTGACCGCCTTCACCATCGCCCTCGCGCGGGCTATGCGCCTGGATCCTCCTGCGATCCGGATCATGGCTCGAGGCGCATTCCTGCATGACATTGGCAAGATGGCCATACCCGACGCGATCCTTCTGAAGCCCGGGCGACTGGATGTCCCGGAACAGTTCACGATGCAGGAACACTGCGCGCGCGGCTACCAGATGCTGCGCAAGATCCCCTTCCTGCGCGAGGCGTCCGAAATTGTCTACAGCCACCAGGAGCACTACGATGGGAGCGGCTATCCACGCGGGTTGAAAGGGGAGGAAATCCCTCTCGGTGCGCGCATCTTCGCGGTCGCCGACACGCTCGACGCGATGACCTCGGACCGGCCCTACAGGAAGGCGAACACCTTTACCGCGGCGCGCATTGAGATCTCGCGCTGCAAAGGAACCCAGTTCGATCCGGATGTGGTCGAGGCTTACCTGAGTCTGCCCGACCAGCTCTGGGCAGACCTCAGGTCGGAGATAACGGACCATGCAAAGCGGTTTTCTCCGTTCGAATTCGGCGAGAAAGGGTGAGCTTTTTAGGGGAGGGGGCGCGGTGGCGGTTCTCAGCTCCGATCAGATCGAGGAGAGACTGCGCTCCTGCTCGGGCTGGAGCCTGGACGGTCTTGCCATTCTGCGTGAATTTACCTTCCCGGACTTTGCAAGAGCGATGACGTTTGTGAACCGGATTGCCACCGCGGCGGAAGAGGCCAACCACCATCCAGATTTTGACATTCGCTACACAAAGGTCGTGCTGCGGCTCTCTTCTCATGACGCTGGTGGGCTGACTAGTCGAGACTTCAACCTGGCGCACCGGATCAACCTCATAGAACCTTGAGACACCCGCCAATCGGCGCATGCATCAGCCACATCTAAACTTGAGCAAGGCGCGAGCACAGCGGCATCGAAAGCGTTCTTCAGCCGAATTGCTATCGCCGGAGGGCGGCGCCATGAGTAAAACCGGTCGTCTGGGTGCCTTCACCCTGGTTTGCGCGGTATGGGGCAGCACCTGGATCGCGTCGAGCGAGATCGAGGGTCACTGTCCTCCGTTTCGTCTTGCCGCCATTCGCTACGGCATTGCTGGAGCTCTTCTACTCCTGATCAGCTTCATAAAGAAGGTCCCGCCGCCAAACGCCAGGGAACTGGCTGGGATGCTGGGACTGGGCGCAACCATGATAGCCCTGCCCTTCGTGCTCTTCTTCTACGCCGGCAACGGGGTGCCGGCAGGCGCCATTGCAGTGCTCTTTTCGATCTCCCCTATAGCGCTGGCGCTGGCGTCGAGCGCTGACCACGGCAGTCCCATCTCCCGAATGGCCTTCTACGCCACCCTGGGAGGATTCGCGGGCGTGGTACTCGCCATGGCGGGCTCATTTTCGCTCTCGCTGGCGCGCCTTGGTCCAACCATGGCCGCAGGATCGGCCATTCTAAGCGTGACCGCATCCATGGGCTTTGCCCGCACTCATCTGCGGACCGTCAGCCCTCTGCTCTCCGCCGGCACACAGCTCTGCGCAGCTTCCCTGCTCTTGTTGGCAGTCAGCGTGGTCGCCGAGCAGGGGCGCCCGACGGACTGGACACAGGACTCCCTCATCGCGCTCGCAGCCCTGAGCCTGCTTGGCAGCGCCCTAGCTCTGCCGCTCTTTTACCGGCTGCTGCAAGTCGGCGAGTCCTACCAGGCGGCCGCGGTGGAGTGGATCCAGCCCCTCGTGGCTGTATTCGAGGGCGCACTTCTGCTTCACCGGCGGCTGCCCTCTACTTTCTTCGCGGGGGTGCTTGCTGTGCTTGGGTGTGCGGGGATTCTGCTTTGGGACGACAGAGAGCACCCCTTGTCGTTGTCCTTTCGTGCTACAGGCGACACAAAGCGATATTGAAAGTTCTTAAGTGTGGGTTAAGATGATGGGAAATGAGCGCTTCCATGTACATCGTCGTGGAGGGTGAAGATCCCGGATTTGACATCTTCGTCAACGGAAGGGCGTTAGCGCGCAATGAAGATGCGCTGGAGAAGCTGGCCGGCAAGCTAGGCGCGCGACCGCTGCTTGAGTTCTTCTCTGCCGATCATAACTCGATGGCCCTGCTGCTCGATGAGGGCGCCGGCGATCCGGAGTGGGCCAAGACTTTGCCTCCTCCGCAGTGGTTTGATCCTCAGGACGGACTCGAGACGATCTTGACTCTGCACGACTACCTGCTCGAAAAGCCGCACGTTCTCGGTGAGGAGAACGCTCCGATCGTGAGTGAGTTGGCGGAGTTCCGAACGGTTCTCGCCAAAACAATGATGCGGAACCTGCGCTGGCAGCTGGCCGTGAGCTGGAGATAACGTCTTCTGAAGGGCTCCGCGGTTGGAAGTGCTGACTATCGTCTGCAATTGCGACCCTAGTTTGCACCCTTCCAGGCCCCGAGCGAGCGCCGCAGCATGATGATCTGTCCGATGTGGTAGCTGTTGTGGTCTGCTACTAGCAGGATCTCACGAAAAAGCGTCTGACCCTGACCCCAGGGAATCTCAGCGTATATGTTACCCGCCGGATCGTTCACCAGGTCCTCAAAGGCTTTCATGTCGGCCTTGAAGGCTGCGACTGTCTTGTCCCATGAGTCGGGCTCGGGGGGCTCCTCGGAGTCAGTCCAGTAGTCGTCGGGCCATTTCGGTTCGAGGTAGTTGGAGTCGGTGCAGAAGTTGAGCAGATCGTGCAATGTGAAGCGCATGTGCTCGAGTTGCTGCCATCCGCTATGCGCAACTCCGTCAGGCCTCTTGCCGCGCAATTCAACCGGAAAATCATCAAGGGCTGCGCTTGGATTCGCATGGGCGCTGCCGCCGCGGAGGAGTTCGAGTAACTGATCGCGTAAGGCGCGATCCTCAATGGGCATCTGGAGACCTCCTGCACCTTAGATGCAAAGAACTCCGCGGGATGTGCCGAGGCAGGCGCCGCTTTCTTTGTTGCGAAACAAGGCAAACGAGCGATCGCTGCAGCAACCGAGTGAGGGTGATTCACTTAGCAGAATCCCATCCAAACCTACGTGAGAGCCTTAGGTCAGGCGTTAAGTGTCTTCGTTCTTCGACCCGAAGACGTTACCCATGCGGCGAATCTGCGCACCGACTCCGCGCAACTTTTCTTCAAGATGTTCGTAGCCCCGGTCCACGTGGTAGACGCGGTCGAGAATGCTCTCGCCCTCGGCAACCATCGCAGCCAGCACGAGCGATGCGGAGGCCCGCAGGTCAGAACACATGACCGCCGCAGCCGAGAGCTGCGTCCTTCCTCGCACCGTAGCCGTGCGCCCTTCCACCTTGATGTTCGCGCCCATCCGTATCAGCTCCTGCACGTGCATGAAGCGGTTCTCGAAGATGTTTTCAGTGACCGTTGAGCTGCCCTCCGACTGGGTAGCGAGAGCCATGTACTGGGCCTGCATGTCGGTTGGAAAGCCGGGATACTCCTCGGTCGAGACGTTGGTGGCGCGAAGGTTACCTTCGCTGCGGACGCGCAAGGAGTCGGCCCCGATGTGGTCGACGCGCGCTCCGCTCTCTGTGAGCTTTGCGATCACGGCTCCGAGGTGCGACGGGTTACAGTTTGCCACGCACAGGTCGCCTCCCGTGATTGCACCGGCTATCAAGAATGTTCCCGCTTCAATGCGGTCAGGGTTGATGCGGTGCCTTGCTCCGTGCAGCTTTGCTACTCCACTGACGCGGATGGTCGATGTGCCGGCGCCCTCGATCTTGGCGCCCATTGCAGTCAGCATCGCGGCGAGGTCGGACACCTCCGGCTCGCGAGCACAATTCTCCATCAGCGTATCTCCCTCAGCCAGCACCGCAGCCATCAACAGGTCTTCTGTACCCGTGACGGTGATCTTATCGAACACGATGTGCGCTCCCCGCAGTCGATCGGCGCGCGCCTCGATGTACCCATGTTCGTAGGTGATGACGGCGCCCATGCTCTCAAGCCCCTTGATGTGCAGGTCGATGGGGCGTCCCCCGATGGCGCAACCCCCCGGCATCGCGACGCGTGCCATTCCAGTGCGGGCAATCAGCGGGCCCAACACCAGTGAAGAAGCGCGCATCGTCTTCACAATCTCGTATTTGGCGACGGGATCGGAGAGGAGGCGGCAGCTGATGGTGGTTCGGTGTTGCGCCCGGCCGTAGCCCAGCTCAACCTCGGCTCCCATCGACACGAGCAGCTTGCGCTCGGTCTCAATATCTCTGACCTGGGGTACGTTTTCGAGGATTACATCGTCCTCGGTGAGTATGGCGGCCGCCATGCAGGGCAGCGCCGAGTTCTTTGCTCCGCTGACGCGGATCGTTCCAAGCAGCGGGTTGCCGCCGCGGATTACGAACTTGTCCATGTGTGAATTTGCCGATCCCCTATGCTCCGCCGGAGAGGCGCACAGTACTCAGAATATACGTCCTGGATGTGGAACCCTGACCTGGCGTCTGCGTGGCAAAGAACCATGCCAGTAACGGACGGCAAACGGGCCGAGGGCATAAAGTTCGGACGGGTCCTTATGCACGGGAAAGCGACCTTCGGCAGGACGGTACGCACCCGGAGAACAAACCACGAAAGTGAGCTACAACTCGAGCGTGGTGTCCTCGATGGCCAGCCGGACGTTTCCGTCGGATTTCGCCAGTCTTCTAACCGCCTCCGGCTTGTCCACCTTGGCCTTGAGCATCACCAGAGCAACCGGCACACTGCGCCCCGCCGACTTGATGGTCTCAACGGCGATCTCCCGATCGATCCCGCAGGCCCGCATCAGGGTGCTGATCCCGCGCTCCACCAGCTTCGAGTTCTGCATGTGCACGTTAACCATCAGATTCTCGTAAACGTACCCCAGCCGAGTCATCGCGCCGGTCGTGATCATGTTGGTGATCATCTTCTGGGCGGTGGCGGCCTTCTGCCGGGTGCTTCCCGAGATGACCTCAGGCCCGACCTCAGCAACTATGGTGATGTCGGCTGAAGCTGACAGTGGAGTGCCGTAATTGCAGGTGATACAGGCTGTCTTTGCCCCTCGGGCACGCGCGTACGCTACTGCCGCTACTACATAAGGAGTGCGTCCGCTGGAGGACAGGCCGATCACCATGTCCTTACGGGTAGGGCGGCGCCTTGCGATGTCGCGCTGCCCCAGTTCTTCTGAATCCTCGTTTACTTCAACCGCCGAGGCGAGAGCTTTGGGGCCTCCAGCCATGATGTATTGCACCGATTGAGGTGCTGTTGAGAAGTAGGAGGGGCACTCGCAGGCGTCGAGTGCCGCGATGCGCCCGCTGGACCCCGCGCCGATGTAGATCAGCCTTCCCCCATCCCGGAGGCTGCGCGCTACAGAGTCAATAACCAACGCGATCTCAGGCAGCGACTTTTTGACGGCTGCGGCTACCTTGGAATCTTCATGGTTGATGATCCGGGCGATCTCGAGGGCTGACTTCTTGTCAAACCCCTGGGAGGCGTCGTTCGGGCTCTCAGTGGTTAGAAATTGGAGGTGGCCATCGGTGGGCTCTGTGGTGCGCGATCTCTGTGGCGGCTGTTTGGACTCTGTCGGAGGTTGTGTCATCGTGGCCATAAAGGTTGTTCTCCACTCGTACGTATCTGATTCTACCGCAGGCTGTTAGCCGCCGCTGCCCAACGGTACCACGCTTGTGGCAGGTATTGAGACGCTAAATTGGGTTACGAAAGATACCTACAGAGCGCCACAAACCATGTCATGGAATTGTGGGCGTATCCGGCGGATCGCCTCCCAGGAAGCAGCAGGCCGGTTTCGGCCGGGCCAGGTGCGGTTGGTCAGCAAGACAACGGCCAGCTCGCGGTCGCGATCTATCCAAACCGAAGTACCCGTGTACCCCAGATGACCAACAGAACCTGGACTGAAGAATTTGCCGGATGACGATGGTTTCGTGGGAGTATCCCAGCCAAGGGCGCGCGAGGTTCCAGCGGGCGTGATCTGTCGTGTGGCGAATAGCTCCACGGTTTGCGGGCGGAAGATCTGCGAACCGAACAATTGCAGGCGAGCTGTCCCGGCGATGTTGGCAGACAGGCCGCCCTGCTCCGTGTCTGACGGCCCCGTGTCCGACCGCCGCTCAAGGGCTGTCTTGCCGCCGCCCAGGATGCATTCGGCATAGCGAAGCACGTCGCGGGCACTGGAAAACAGGCCAGCGTGCCCGGCCGAACCTCCCAGTGCATAGCAGTTTTCGTCGTGAACTTCGCCTTGAACGACCCGTTGCCGGAACGTAGTATCGCACTCCGTCGGCGGAATAGCATCGCGGAGATTGACTGGAGGGCAAAAGCGGGTCTGCGTCATCCCGAGCGGCTCAAATATCTCCCGCATGCAGAGGGAGGCGAGCTTTTGCCCGCTAAGCACCTCGATGGCCGCGCCGAGCAGGATAAAGCCTATGTCGGAGTACTCTGCCCGGGCACCCGGCAAGGCTTCAAGAGGCATGCGCAGGCAGGCGCGCAACATCTGCTGGGGCGTTGGGTGAGCTTCGAAGAGGCGCGCATAACCCGGCAGCCCCGAGGAGTGCGCCAGCAGCATCTTCAGAGTCACCTTGTTCTTTCCACTGCCCGGGTCCATTCCTGCTACGAAGCCCGGCAAAATGTCTCCGACCGGCTCGTCCAGGTCGAGAATGCCCCGGTCATGAAGCAGCATGGCCATAGCGGTGGTCGCGAGCACCTTCGTGAGGCTGGCAACGTCGTAGACGGTGAAGGGAGTTACCGGGCGGTGCAACGGCTCCACAGATTCGATAGCGCGGCCGCAGTTCGACTCGCTACCGTAGGTAAAATGCCCTATTCCGTCCACCGCCAGAAGCCGGCCCTTTGAGATGACGCCGAAGCTGGCGCCGGGAAAGCCGCGCTCCGTGATTCCTGTCTCCAACACCGCGTAAGCCCTGGCAAACTGCTTTCTCTGGTCGGCAGCAGACTCCGGAATAGAGATAGGGCGCATAATGTCGAAGTTACACCAGCGCTGAATGGCAGAATGGGCTATCCGCCGCCCCCCGCGTCAGTCTATTAAATGGTTGAGTTCTGAGCTGCAGTGTATTTCGCCTTTGAGGTCATTCATGTCAGGGAAGACAATAACGCCGTCGGAGACGATCGCTTCGCCCGCTTCTGCTTCGTGGCCAGGCTTCCGGAGCCTCTTGGACTCTCGAGGCTTGATGATCGCGGCAACCCTGGGGTTCGCGGCGGTGTCAGCTGTCGCGACAGCCCAGGAGCCCGGCGGTGCGCCGGAGACGCCCGTCGCCATCGAGGCGCCCGCGTCCACTGCGCCCGCAGTCCAGTCACCCGCGGCCTCTGCGCCTGGGGTCCAGGCTCCTACGACTCCCCGGGCGGACGCGACAGTTACCTCCCCTTCCGGACCCACCGCGAGCCAGGATGCTGTAGATCAGGCTCCCGCCCAGCCCGCGTCCCCTGCACCGAAGACCTACACCGTTCCTGCGGGCACAAAAGTTCTGCTGACGCTGCAAAGCCCGATTAACACCAAGTCGGCGAAGCCCGGGGACGGAGTCTACCTGATGAGTGCGTTTCCGGTCATCGTCGGCAATCGCGTGCTCATTCCCTCCGGAATGTACGTGCAGGGCACGGTTGACAGTGTAGAGCGCCATATCCGCATCAAGGGTCACGCAAAGTTGAATATGCACTTTACCTCCATGATCTTTCCCAATGGCTCGGTGGTAGAGATACCGGGCATGATGAGTGGGATCCCGGGCTCGAAGGGGCCTAAGGTCATCGGCGGTGGTGAGGGAACAGTGGAGCAAACCGGGGGGACCGGCGACGTCATCAAGGCTGCGGGCAAAGGGGCTGAGGTGGGTGTCAGTCCGGGCGTGATCGTAGGTGCCGTTGAGAATCACCCCTTTGCTGGTGCGGGCGCAGGTGCGGTAGGCGGCGCATTGGTCGGGGCCGCGGTCTCCCTGTTTACCCACGGCAACGATATCGAAATCCTCACCGGATCGCAGGTGGAGATGGTGCTGCAGAGGCCGTTGATTCTGCAGGATTCGAATCTTTCGGACGCAGCGCCGCAGCAGGTGCTGGTGCCGGCGGCGCAGCGCCAGCCGATGGCAAAGCCGAATCCCCGGCGAATTCTTTGCCCGGTCGGCTCATCCTGCCAGAACTGAGCAAGGCGCGAGGCAGAGTTGCGCGTTGGGCGGCTAAGTGCCCGCACCGAACGCCGCTCGCGGCGCATCCAAAATGCGCGCGCGATACTTGAACGAAGAGGGACAAATGTCAGACGATCGTCCCGGTTTGCGTACTGTCGACGCTCTCGAAGGTGGCAGTGCAGAGCCGCCGGCTACTTCCGGAAAGACAACTTCAGAGCCGTTGCACGGCGGAGGCGCAGACACTATACCCCCCCGTATGCTGACCTGGTTTCGGGACATATTCGTTGCCGTCGTAGTCTCGTTCTTCATCATCACTTTCCTCTACCAGCCTGTGAAGGTCGAGGGCACGAGCATGCAACCTCAGCTTCGCGATCAGGACCGGCTCGTCATTAATAAGTTCGTCTATCGCTTCACGAACATCAAGCGGGGCGACGTGGTGGTCTTCAACTACCCGCGCGACCCCTCAAAGAGCTATATAAAGCGTGTTATCGCTCTGCCCGGCGATGACCTTCGCATCGAGAAGGGGTCCGTTTACGTGAACGGTGAGCAGATTGCGGAGCCGTACGTGCCTGGTGAGTTCGAAGACGCGCGCTCGATCGAAGAGACCGTGATTCCGGCGGGCGAATACTACATGATGGGCGACCACCGAATCATCTCAAGCGATAGCCGCGACTTCGGTCCCGTAGAGAGAAGCTATATCTACGGCAAAGCGGCTTTTGTCTACTGGCCGGAGGACGACGCGGGCGTGGTCCGTTGAAGCGTCTGGTTAGAGCCCGCTGCGCATCATCCCGATAAAAGCTTGTAGCTGCGGGTGTGAGTTAGCCCTGGCGGCGTGGCATTCCTCTGCTAAAATCGATTGAATCCAGACAGTGGAGAAGCGATGCAGGCGATCCTTGCGCTCGAAGACGGGCGCATCTTCCGCGGTGAGGGCTACGGCGCCAAAGGTGAATGTTACGGCGAGGTGGTATTCAATACATCGCTGAGCGGCTATCAGGAGATCTTTACCGATCCATCCTACGCAGGGCAAATCGTTGTCCTCACCAACCCCCAGATAGGCAACTACGGAACCAACACCGCCGATAATGAGGCTGCGAAGCCCTACATCGAGGGGCTGGTCACGCGCGAGTTCTCGCCTATCAGCTCTAACTGGAGATCGCAGCAGGTCGCCGACGAGTATCTGGAGCGCTACAACGTGCCGGTCATCAGCGAGATCGACACGCGGGCAGTAGTTCGCCACCTGCGGACCCACGGCGTCATGCGAGGAGTGATCTCCTCGATCGAGACAGACCCCGATCTGCTAGTAGCCAAGGCACGCGCCATTCCCAGGATGGATGGCCTGGACCTCGCAAGTGGCGTCTCGACAAAGGCAATTTATGAGTGGGACTGCAACGACCCGCGCAACCACAACCAAGACCCTTTACTCTCAGGCGGCTCGGCCGTAGATATTTCGCCGCCCGATCTGCACGTGGTGGCTTACGACTACGGGATCAAGCACAACATTCTGCGAATGCTCACCCGCGAGGCCTGCCGCGTGACGGTGGTCCCGGCGCATACTTCCGCTGAAGACGTGCTTGCCCTGAACCCCGACGGCATTTTTCTATCGAATGGGCCAGGCGATCCCGAGCCGCTCACTTACGCGCATGAAAACATCCGCCGGCTCGCGGGAAAGAAGCCGATTTTTGGCATCTGCCTGGGGCACCAGCTCATCGGCCTCGCGCTCGGCGGTAAGACTTACAAGTTAAAGTTTGGACATCACGGCGGCAATCATCCGGTGCAAAACAGCGAGTCCGGCAAGGTTGAGATCACCGCGCATAACCATAACTTCGCGGTAGATCCTGACTCCCTGCAACGGAGCGAAGTCGACCTCACCCACATCGATCTTAATGACAATACCCTGGAAGGCCTGCGGCACCGCAACCTGCCGCTCTTTAGTGTGCAATATCACCCGGAGGCGAGCCCCGGGCCGCACGATTCGAACTACCTCTTCCACGACTTCCGCAAGATGATGGAAGAGTGGAAGCGGTGAAGGTCCTGCTAACGGCGCTCCTGAATATGTGGAACTTAGGCAGTGAGGTTTCCGCAGATCTCGACTCCGGATTGCCCTTCATCCGAATAGAAGTAGTGTGCCAAGGCTTCAACTAGAGATTAAATGCCACGCAGAAATGACATAACGAAGATCCTTGTCATCGGCTCGGGACCGATCGTAATTGGGCAGTCCGCTGAGTTCGACTACTCTGGCACACAAGCCTGTAAGGCGCTGCGCTCTGAAGGGTATGAAGTTGTGCTGGTGAACTCAAACCCCGCAACCATCATGACCGATCCGGAGCTCGCCGACCGCACTTACATCGAGCCGCTCACCATGCAGTATGTCGAAGAGATCATCCGCGTGGAGTCGCAGATGCTCAAGGACGAGGGCAGGACCGGAGTCTTCGCTCTGCTGCCAACGGTAGGCGGACAGACGGCGCTGAACCTTGCCGTCGATCTTGCTGATGCGGGCATTCTCGACAAATACCACGTCGAGTTGATCGGCGCCAAGCTAGACGCGATCAAGAAGGCGGAAGACCGGCTGCTCTTCAAGGACGCGATGAACCGCATCGGCCTCGACATGCCCCGCTCCTCGCTGGTGAACAATCTGCGGGACGGCCTCGACTTCGCAGGCAAGATTGGCTTCCCCGTCGTGATCCGCCCGTCCTTCACCTTGGGCGGCTCTGGCGGCGGCATCGCTTATAACCGCGAAGAGTTGATGGAGATACTTGCCCGTGGGCTCGACCTCTCGCCGGTGCACGAATGCCTGATTGAAGAGTCGGTGCTCGGTTGGAAGGAATACGAACTTGAGGTGATGCGCGACCTTGCAGACAACGTCATCATCATCTGTTCGATCGAGAATATGGATCCGATGGGCGTGCACACGGGCGACTCGATCACTGTAGCACCCGCTCAAACACTGACGGATCGCGAATACCAGGCGATGCGCGATGCGGCGATCCGGGTCATCCGCGAGATCGGCGTCGAGACCGGCGGGTCAAACGTTCAGTTCGCCGTGAACCCGATCACGGGACGCATGACGGTGATCGAGATGAACCCGCGCGTCTCTCGCTCGTCCGCATTGGCTTCCAAAGCCACCGGCTTTCCTATTGCAAAGATCGCAGCGAAGCTGGCTGTCGGCTACACTCTCGACGAAATTCCCAACGACATCACGCGCAAGACTCCAGCCTGCTTCGAGCCAAGCATTGACTATGTAGTCGTCAAGATTCCGAAGTGGCAGTTCGAGAAGTTCCCCGGAGCCGATGAAAACCTCAGCCCGCAGATGAAGTCGGTAGGGGAAGTGATGGCAATCGGCCGCACCTTTAAAGAGGCGCTGATGAAGGCGGTGCGCTCGCTTGATACCGGCAAGAAACTTGACTCGGAGGATCTTGAGCCGCGCCGCCTCACGCAACGCCTCGTCACTGCGCAACCTGAGCGCCTCAACTACATCCGTTTCGCCTTTCGCCGCGGCCTCTCGGTAAGGGAAGTGGCGCGCATGACGGGGATGGATCCGTGGTTCCTCTACCAGATCAAGGAGATCACCGATACCATCGGCAAGGTCGCGGGCCACTCCATCGAAGATATGCCACGGGAGCTGTTACGTAAGGTAAAGCGCATGGGCGTATCGGACGAGCGAATCGCCGGCGTCATGTCACTGCCAGGGTCGGCTGGCGTGATCGCGGTTCGCGAACTCCGCTACGCTCAGGGCCTGAGGCCGGTCTTCAAGCTGGTGGACACGTGCGCGGCCGAGTTCGAGAGTATGACTCCCTACCTCTACTCGACCTACGACGAAGAGGACGAGGCTGCTCCAACGAGCAGACGCAAGATCATCATTCTCGGCAGCGGGCCTAATCGCATCGGGCAGGGAATTGAATTTGACTACTGCTGCTGCCATGCTGCCTTTGCCTTGAAGGAGGACGACTACGAGACGATCATGGTGAACTGCAACCCGGAGACTGTCTCGACCGACTACGACACCAGCGACCGGCTCTACTTTGAGCCGCTCACGCTTGAAGACGTGCTCGCCATCTATGAACACGAGTCGGCTGGCGGCGCAGAGATTGGAATGATCGTTCAGTTTGGGGGGCAGACTCCGTTGAATTTAGCGCTGCCGCTCAAAGCTGCCGGTGTGCCGATCCTCGGGACGTCTCCCGAGTCGATCGATCTAGCGGAAGACCGCAAGCGTTTCGGGAAACTGCTGGTGGATCTTGATATTCCGCAGCCGCCCGGCGTCATTGCTACGAGTGTAGAGGAGGCCCTGGCCGGTGCTGAGCGCGTTGGCTATCCCGTGCTCGTTCGACCCTCGTACGTGCTGGGCGGTCGCGCAATGGTCATCGCCTACGATGCGGAAGCCGTTTCGCGCTACATGGGAGAGGCGGTTGAGTACTCTCAGGAGCGGCCAATCCTCGTCGACCACTTCCTCGAAGACGCAGTGGAAGTTGATGTCGACGCGCTCTGCGACGGGACGGACGTGATCATCGCCGGCATCATGCAGCATATCGAGGAAGCAGGCATCCACTCCGGCGACTCGTCCTGCGTGCTGCCCTCGGTAGATCTTTCGCAGCAGGTGCTTGAGACGATCCGGACCTACACCCGGAAGCTGGCTCTTGCAGTTGGAGTCGTTGGACTTGTCAATCTGCAGTTTGCGATCCAGCGCAGCCGTGCGCCTGGCGAGGCTGACAGCGTCTACGTCATAGAGGTGAACCCTCGAGCTTCACGCACCGTCCCGTACGTTTCGAAGGCAACCGGTGTTCCGTTGGCAAAGATGGCGGCGCGCCTGATGACCGGCCGCACCTTGCGGGAACTTATGCCCCAGCAGCTTGCAGCGGGAACAGACCTTGAGACAGGCCCGCACTACTTCGTGAAATCGCCGGTCTTTCCGTGGAGCAAGTTCCCCGGTGTCGACACCGTGCTTGGTCCCGAGATGAAGTCGACCGGCGAGGTGATGGGTGTAGCGGACAACTTCGGCGAAGCGTTCGCCAAGGCACAGATTGCGGCGGGAATGCACCTTCCGGTGAAGGGCACGGTCTTCTTCAGCGTGAACGATCGGGACAAGGCGCACCTGCTGCCGCTCGCGATGCAATATGTAGAGCTTGGCTTTCGCCTGGTCGCGACGGAAGGTACAGCCAACATCCTTGAGCGGGCTGGTCTGGTCGTCGAACGCGTCTACAAGGTCAAGGAGGGGCGCCCGAATATTGTGGATTTGATCAAGGGCGACCGCATTCAGCTCATTGTGAATACGCCGCATGGGCAGGATCCATTTTTCGATGAGAAGGCGATACGCCGTGCCGCGGTGCTGCAGCGGATCCCTACGATCACCACCGTGGCGGCTGCGCGTGCCGCCGCCGAGGGCATTCAGGCTATCCAGCACAACGTGATCCGCGTGCAGGCATTGCAGCAATTACATGTCCGCGAAACGGGTAACGTGCTGGCCTGAGGGATGGATGACGCGCACCATAGAATGAGTGCATGTTGCTTGAAGGAATCTTCCCGGCGGTAACGACGCCCTTCTACCCTGACGGCCGGCTCTATCTGCGCAAGCTGGAGCACAACATCGATCGCTATTCGCACACACCAGCGGCGGGGATCGTGATCCTCGGGTCGACCGGTGAAGCAGTTATGCTATCGGATGAAGAATCGCGCGAGGTCCTGCACGTCGCGCGTACAGCGGCCTTCCCAGACAAGGTCCTCATCGCTGGAGTAGCTCGCGAGAGCGCACTCGAGACAATTCGTCTGGCGGAATGGGCTGCGAAAGAAAGTTACGACGCGATACTCGTTCGAACGCCGGGCTATTACGTTCCTCAAGCGCGATCTGAGCAGATGCTCACCTACTTCCGGACGGTAGCGGACAGTTCCGCGTTGCCTGTCATCCTCTACAACATTCCTAAGTTCACCCATTACGATCTGCCTATTGAGGTGATTGCGGAGCTGGCCTTTCACCCGAATGTCATCGGGTTAAAGGACTCCAGCGGCAGCGTAGTCCGGATCTCGGCAATTGTTGAAGCGACCAGCTCTGCGCCGCTACGGTCTGTCGCGGTCACGCAAATTTTTGAAGCGGTCACCAGCCGGATGCTAGCGGAAACATCCCCTTCAAGCGGCGCGTCCACCTTCGTCTCCGCAGGCGAGCTAGGGTCTGGAGCAACGGCACTGGCAGTCGCTCCTCCTCGCCCGGCAGTGAAGACGCGGACGCGCCAAGTCAAGTTTCAGGTGCTCGCCGGATCGGCAAGCCACCTTGTGAGATCACTTGAAGCAGGTGCAAGTGGAGCGGTGCTCGCGATGGGCGCATGCGCACCGCAGGCCTGCATCGAGGCGTACACGGCGTGGAAGGAAAATGATCCGGCGCTGGCTGAAGAGAAACAGCAGCGCCTGGTTGCCGCTTCGCGGCGTGTTGCCGGCGAGCTCGGCATAGCGGGTGTCAAATTTGCCTGCGATCTGAACGGCTACTACGGCGGCAAGCCGCGCCTGCCGCTATTGCCGCTGACCGGGCCGGAGCGCGATGAAGTAGCCGAGCTCATGGCTGATCTGCGCAATTGAGGAAAATGGCCTGAGTAAGCCAGGCTCAAGGTCGGCATCTCAATCAGGCTGTCAGCCGAAAGGGTTCGTTAACGAGAGTAGCAGGCGGGTTCGCATCCCGTTTAGAAGCGAATATCACCGCTCAACAGGCCATCACTTCCATTGGCCTGATGGCACGTTAGCGGACCGCAGCTCGTTCACTATAATCGACTAAGCCGCGATTCTCAATCGCTGTGAAATGGAAGGGAAGACCGCCACATGGCGACAGGTGATATCGTGCACGGCTCCACCATCGAGCCGGTCTCGGAAGACTACCCAGCAGCCGCATCACCGCACAGGCGGGTGGTCAACGACTTTAGCATCCAGGTGGCCACGGTCAACGGCTCCGGTTCGCAATCCGCAAATCTCGTGCTTTTGAAGACGCTCTTCGGCATGGGCATCCCGGTGAGCGGAAAGAACCTTTTTCCGTCGAACATCGCGGGGCTGCCGACCTGGTACACCATTCGGGCCTCGAAGCAGGGGTACGTCGCGCGAAAGAAGGACATCGATGTCCTCATTGCGATGAATCCCGAGACCGCGAAAGACGACATGATCTCGCTACCCTCAGGCGGTGTGGCCATTTACGACGAGGCGCAGAACCTCGGGCAGTACCGCGATGATGTTGTCTGCTATCCGGTGCCCTTCGATAAGATCACGGCCGCTGTCTGTCCCGAGGCCAAGCTGCGCAAGCTGGTGCGGAACATGGTGTACGTGGGAGTGGTCGCGCAGCTGACAGGCATGGACATGAAGGCGGTAGAAGCAGCCCTGCGCCGCCAGTTCGCGAAGAAGCAGCGCGCTGCCGACCTCAATTGGAGCGCGGTCAAGGCGGGCTACGACTATGCGGCGGAGTCGCTGGTCAAGCAGGATCCCTTCGTGCTGGAGCGCATGAATGCGACGCAGGGCAAGATCATCATCGACGGCAACGCGGCAGCGGCGTTGGGCGCGCTCTTCGCCGGCGTCACGGTTGTGACCTGGTATCCGATCACGCCGTCTTCCTCTGTGGTCGAGCAGTTGATTGACTATCTGAAGGCTTATCGAATCGAGCCCGATGGCAAGGCCAGCTTCGCAGTGGTGCAGGCGGAGGACGAACTCGCTGCAATCGGCATGGTGCTTGGCGCCGGATGGGCGGGCGCGAGATCGATGACGGCAACGTCGGGACCGGGACTTTCGCTGATGGCCGAGTTCGCCGGCCTTGGATACTTTGCCGAACTGCCCGGAGTGATCTTTGACGTGCAGCGCGTGGGACCCTCAACAGGTCTGCCGACACGCACAGCGCAAGCTGATGTTCTCTCCGCGGCCTTCCTGTCGCATGGCGATACGCGGCACGTTCTTCTGCTGCCCGGCAGTGTCAAAGAGTGCTTCGAATTCGGCATTGCCGCCTTCGATCTTGCCGAGCAGCTGCAGACGCCGATCTTTGTGCTGTCGGATCTCGACCTCGGCATGAACAACTGGATGTCGGAGCCCTTCCAATACCCCGAGAAGCCGATCAGCCGCGGCAAGGTGTTGACTGCAGCGGACCTCGACCGTCTTGACGGCTTTGCGCGCTACAAGGACGTGGACGGGGACGGCATTCCCTACCGCACGCTGCCGGGGACGCTGCATCCGAAGGCAGCTTACTTCACTCGCGGAACAGGCCACAACGAAAGAGCTCAGTACACCGAACGGCCCGACGACTATCAAAGCCTTATGGAGCGGCTCAAGCGCAAGTTCGACGCCGCCCGCGGGTTTGTGCCTGCGCCCCAGATGGTGCAGAACGGCCGGTCACGTATTGGCCTGATCGCCTATGGCAGCTCCGACTTTGCGGTGACCGAAAGCCGCGATCAGATGATGAAGGAATACGGCGTTGACACCGATTACATGCGGCTTCGGGCGTACCCGTTCTCGCGCGAGGTGCATGACTTCGTTGCTTCCCATGAGCGCGTCTACGTCATCGAGCAGAACCGTGATGCGCAGATGCTCGATTTGCTGAAGCTTGATCTACCCGCGTCTGAGGTAACCAAGTTGCGCAGCGTGAGGCATTTTAACGGCCTGCCGATTGATGCACGCTCGGTGACGGATGAGCTCGTGCTGCAGGAAGGAATCTAAAGCAATGGCGACTACGACTCTGACGAATGCGCCGGCTCCCAAGGCTCCGAAGTCGAATCGTCTTGGGCTGCAGGTGCTGGACTATCGGGGTGGCAAGACGACTCTCTGCGCAGGATGCGGCCACAATGCCATCTCTGAGCGGATTATCGATGCAATGTACGAGATGGGCGTGCAGCCGGAGCGGGTGATGAAGCTTTCGGGCATTGGATGCTCCTCGAAGACCCCGGCTTACTTTCTGAGCCGTTCGCACAGCTTCAACAGTGTGCATGGTCGCATGCCCTCGGTGGCTACTGGCGCGCTCCTTGCCAACCGCACCATGCTGGGCCTCGGGGTCAGCGGCGACGGAGACACAGCTTCGATCGGAATGGGGCAGTTCGTTCACCTGATGCGCCGCAACCTGCCGATGATCTACATCATTGAGGACAACGGGGTATACGGGCTGACCAAGGGCCAGTTCTCGGCGACTGCAGACGCTGGTTCGAAGCTCAAGACAGGGGTGATAAACGACCTGCCGGCGATCGACACCTGCGCCCTCGCTGTGCAGCTCGGGGCAACCTTGGTCGGGCGCTCCTTCTCGGGAGACAAGAAGCAGCTGCTCACCATGCTCAAGGCCGCCATCGCGCATAAGGGTACGGTGATGTTAGACGTGATCTCCCCGTGCGTTACGTTTAACGATCACGAGGGCTCGACCAAGAGCTACAAGTACATGGTGGAGCACGAGGAGCTTATCTCGGAGGCGGGTTTTGTGCCTTACTTTGAAGAGATCGACGTCGAATACGATCCCGGCACCACTCGCGACGTCGAGATGCACGATGGCTCGCACCTGCGTCTGCGCAAGCTGCATGAGGGTTATGACCCTACTAGCCGAATCGCTGCGATGACAGCCCTGATGGAAGCACACGAGCGCCAGGAAGTGCTTACCGGCATCTTCTACATCGATACGAAGAAGCCGAGCTTCACCGATCTGCTCAATCTTGTCGACGAGCCGCTCGCTACCCTGCCTCAGGAGCGTACGCGGCCCGGCAGGGAAGTTCTGGATGATGTCATGGCTCGGCTGAAGTAGGCTTCCAGAGTACGTCTGTCTACTACCTCTTCCGGCAGCGGCACAAAGATGCACGTTGTCGAATTACAGGACCGAACGGCGGAACTCTACGAGATGTCTTCTCAAGAGCGGTCGTCTAGATGCGCGTGGCCACAACTTTGAGGTATTCGTTTTCGACGGTTGTATGGCTCTGGGGGTTGGACGCGGTGTTGGCGCCGTTCCAAAGCGCCTCGAGGTCGGTGGCGAATGCGGCCTGGCCGGCCTCGTCGAGCCGGCTGAATGCAACCCGGGTCGGGCCGAAGTACTTACGGAAGAACTCCACTGCGCCGGCCGGGCTTGTGGGCAGATTGAAGACGATCGGGGTGACCTCTGTCTGGATGTCGGTGAAGGAATGCGCGAGGCGCTCCCGGACCGTGCTCTCCTCTCCCCAAAGGACCGGCGGCGCGATGTTGGGCGGAGGAGTTGCGTGACGCGCCCCCACTACGAACATCTGTCCTGAGAAGCTGGCCGGGTTCCAGTTGGCCATCGCCAGCAGGCCTCCGGGCTTGAGCACGCGGGCAAACTCTGCTGCTACCAACTCGGGGTTGGGCGCAAACATCGCTCCAAACATGCTGACAATGGCGTCGAAGGAGGCCTCGGGGTAGGGGAGCTCCTCGGCATCGCCTTCGTCGAAGTGAATGGTGAGGTTTTCGGCTGAGGCGCGTTCGCGAGCCTGCACCAGCAGGTTGGGCGCGATGTCAATGCCGGTGACGATGGCGCCGTCGCGGGCCAGCGGAATCGCGCAGTTGCCTGTGCCGCATGCGACGTCGAGGACGCGCCGACCGGGCGGTATGGCGAGGCTTGCTACGAACTGCTCCGCGCCAGCTGAGATCGTCTTGGCGACTACGCCGAAATCCCCTGCCATCCACGTCGCTCGCATGGCATCTTTAAGCTGCTGTGCTGATGGTACGGTCATGTCGGTCCTCTAGGCTTGCTTACGTGAGCACTCTCAGAGGCCGAGCGGCCCCGCGGCACTCCTTTCCAAGCTTATCAGCGCAGATCTGGACCCTTCTTAACGATCGAGCGAAATCAGTGCGAGTCACTCACAGTCCCGCCGAACTGAGGGATGGGCGCTTACTCCGTGGGAGCTCCAGGGGCGAGTCTTCGGCCGGTCCGGCCGCTGTTGCACAGGTCGGCACCTGGGTGATTTGATGAGCGACTGCGGCACTGCAGGCGGGCGACGAAGGATGGCCTGAAGGAGTAAACTGAAGCTATGAAAAAGATGAGATCAGCGCCGCCACCCTGTAGCGGCGCCCTAGTATCTGACAAGGGACATCAAGCTTCTTCCGACGGCAAAAGTGGAGTCTGCGGCATATGCGGTTCTACTGTTCCATTTACGACAGACGTTTCGGCGAGGCCAGTTCCTCGCTTTCATAAACCTACTTCGCGATAGAGTCGCTCGTACTTAAAACCTGCGGGACCCCAGTAAAGTTCCGGATTCTAACACTTCACACGAAGCGGAGCCTGGATGTCTGCGCGCCACCTGCAGCGTCGGCGCAGTTCTGCGTCCGCAGTTGGGTCAGGACTTCAGCGTGAAAAGATGCGTGCGAAGTACGGGATCTGTTGACTCGCCGGGCAGGTGGGGTCAGTATTTCACGATCTGGGCAAAGATCTCTGGATTGAGGCTTGCGCCGCCCACGAGTGCCCCGTCGATCTCTTCCTGACCCAGCAACTGCGTGCAGTTTTCGCACTTTACACTGCCGCCGTAGAGGATGCGCACGGACTCCGCGACACCGTGCCCGAGGCATCGTGAGATCTCGGCGCGGATGACGCGATGCGCATCGACGGCAATCTCGGGAGTGGCGACCCTGCCAGTGCCGATCGCCCATACAGGCTCGTAAGCGATGACGATGGGTGCGGCCTCTTCTTCGCCGATGCCCACAAGTGCGCCGCGGGTCTGGCGTATCAGAACGTTATCGGTCTCGCCGGCCTCGCGCTCTGCCAGCACCTCTCCGACGCACACCACAGGGACGAGGTGATGCTTGAGGGCGGTCTTCAGCTTGAGGTTCACCGTCTCATCGGTCTCGTTAAAGTACTGTCTGCGCTCTGAATGGCCGATCAGCACGTGGGTGGCGCCGATAGCTGCAACTTGGCTGGCTGAGGTCTCGCCAGTGTAGGCGCCCTCTTCAGCAAAGTGCATGTTTTGCGCGCCTGCTGCGACATTTGAGCCGCTGACCGCAGCGATGACTACGCTGAGCGAGGTGATCGAGGGAAAGAGCGCGATTTCGTCGCGGTCGTGCCCGGTGACCAGCGGCAGGAATGCCCTGACGAAGTTCTGCGCCTCCGCGGGCGTCTTGTACATCTTCCAATTCGCGCAGATCAGTGGTTTACGTGCCATGTGTGGTTGGTTCCTCGTCCGAGTCTAGTTTTGCAGGCGGCCTACACGACACTTGCATTGCGTCTATCCGCAGCTATTTGTTGGTCAGAGCCTCTACGCCGGGCAGTTTCTTGCCCTCCAGAAACTCGAGGGACGCGCCGCCGCCGGTGGAGATGTGGGTGATCTTTTCGGCTACTCCGGCCTGGGTTACGGCTGAGACGGAGTCACCTCCGCCGACGATCGAGACTACCCCGGCATTGGCGATCGCCTCGGCTACCTTAAAGGTCCCGGCGGAGAACGCCGGCATCTCGAAGACACCCATCGGGCCGTTCCAGAGGATGGTCTGCGCTCCTGAAATCTCGGTTGAAAATAACTCGATGGTCTTCGGGCCGATATCGAGCCCCATCCACTCGGCCGGGAATGGTCCGTCCCCCTCGAAGCTCTGGGTTGCCGCGTCGGGAGCGAACTTGTCTGCCAACACGTGATCGACAGGCAGCAGGAATCTGACGCCCTTCGCTTCTGCCCTGGCAAGAGCCTCGCGCGCGACATCGATCTTGTCGACCTCGAGCAGGGATTTGCCTACCTCCTGTCCTTTCGCTTTGAGGAAAGTGTAGGCCATGCCGCCACCGATGAGCAGTGCGTCTACCTTGCCGAGCAGGTTTTCTATGACCTCGATCTTGTCCGAGACTTTGGCCCCGCCGAGGATCGCGACAAACGGGCGTTCAGGGGATTCAAGCGCTTTGCCGAGGTACGCCAACTCCTTATCCATCAGCAGGCCGGCTGCGGACTGTTTGACAAAGTGAGTGATGCCCTCGGTAGACGCATGTGCGCGGTGGGCGGATCCAAAGGCGTCGTTCACGTAGAGTTCGCACATGGAGGCGAGCTTTTCGGCGAAGGCGGGATCGTTAGCCTCCTCTTCAGGATGGAAGCGCAGGTTCTCGAGCAGGAGAACCTGGCCGGACTCGAGCTGGCGGGCGAGCTCTGAGGCCACTTCGCCAACGCAATCGGGCGAGAAGCCGACGTTGTAACTGTCACCTATCTCACGGTCCAGCAGGGTGCGCAGCCGGTCCGCGATGGGCCGCAGACTGTATTTGGAATTTACTTTGCCCTTGGGGCGACCGAGGTGCGAGGCGATGATGAGCTTGGCCTTGTGCCGGAGCGCATACTCGATCGAGGGCAGGGTCGCGCGAATGCGATTGTCGTCGAGGATCTCGGTGCCATCGTCGCTCAGGGGAACATTGAAATCCACCCGCATGAAGACGTGTTTGTGCTCGAGGTCGAGGTCGCGAATGGAGAGTTTTGGCATGAGAGGGAACTCCAGGAGCCTTGAATGCTGTTTAGGCGGCCGACCGTACGTTGTGGCGACCCGGCCGTTAGATCGATGTCTGCGCCGCTATGGTGCCCGGTCCGCAGACCGGGCACAAGGAGGGGTTCGCCCTAGAGGCCCTTCTCGACGAGGAAGCTGATCATGTCCACAACGCGGTTGGAATAGCCCCACTCGTTGTCGTACCAGCTAATGACCTTGCCCATGTTGCCCACAACCTTTGTCAGCGGTGAGTCAAAGATCGACGAGAGCGGGTTACCTTTGAAGTCGCTGGAAACCAGCTCCTCAGTGGTGTAGCCAAGGTAGCGCTTCAGCGGCCCGTCGGCTGCTGCTTTCATCGCCGCGTTGATAGATTCCACGGTGATCGGCTTCTCTGCAACGAAGGAGAGGTCTACCACGGAGACGTTCGGCGTTGGGACGCGGATCGCGAACCCGTCCAGCTTGCCGGCAAGCTCGGGAATCACGAGCTTGAGCGCCTTGGCAGCTCCCGTTGAGCTGGGAATCATGTTGATGGCGGCCGCGCGGGCGCGGCGGAGGTCCTTGTGCGGGAAATCGAGGATCACCTGGTCGTTTGTGTAGCTGTGGATAGTGGTCATGATGCCGGAGGCGATGCCGAAGGTGTCCTGCAGCACCTTGGCGACGGGTGCGAGGCAATTGGTGGTGCAAGAGGCGTTTGAGAGGATATTGTGCTTCGAGGCGTCGTACTTGGTTTCGTTGACGCCGAGCACGATGGTGATGTCTTCATTGCTGGCCGGTGCGGAGATAATGACCTTCTTGACGGTCGTTCCCAGGTGGGCCTTGGCCTTGGCCGCGTCTGTGAAGTGGCCGGTCGACTCAACGATGATCTGCGCCCCAACCGAGGCCCAGTCAAGCTTGGCAGGGTCCCGTTCCGCGAAGACTTTGATCTGCTTGCCGTCAACCGAGATGAAGTCAGGGCCGGCTACGATTTCGCTCTTCAAATTACCCAATATGGAGTCGTATTTGAGAAGATGAGCCAGCGTCTTGGGATCGGTAAGATCATTGACGGCGACGAAGTCTATGTCGGAGTTCTTCAGTGAGGCGCGAAGCACGTTGCGGCCGATGCGACCGAAACCATTGATGCCAACCTTAACTGCCATTGATGTTCTCTCCTCGAAGATCGTGCAAAAACCGGTTGAGAATTGCTGGCGGAACAGACGTTCCGCATAAATTTGCGCTGGCTCAAGGGTTAGAGTGCCAGCGGCAGGCGAAAGTACCAAACAAACGATGCTAGCATCGACATCCGAGTCCCTCAAAGCGAAAACAGAAGCGGCTGGATGTTGGATCTGACAGGTTGGCCTATCAGGTTCGCCAACAGGGGCCGGAGACAATCGGAACTTTGCGACTGCCCACTGACTGTGTTACATCACCACTATGCGCGACTGGATGCGCTCGCTAATGAGAAGACGTCCCAAGCGTGAACCGAATGTCTCCGAGTCCACCGGCAAGATAGGTCAGGAACTACCAGCGGACCAACGCAGGCCGCTTCGACCCGAGTATCCCGAGTCATTGCCGTCAGCGTTGCAAGGAAGTGCGCAGGGCACATTGAGCGCGCCTGCCGCTTCGCCCGATGCGCCAGCCCCTGAGTCGTACGAGCGCGACCAAGAGGCGCGCGGCAGGCACGAGGTAAAGCATGCCTCAGCGGATGTTGATCAGGCTGAACTTCATGCGCAGGCGGCCTCGCCCGAGCCTCTGACCAGAGATCGGACCGCCAATCAAGGCGAGTCTGGCTCTCACGCTCCCCGGGCTCCACGTCCGGAGGGCCGACGCGATGGCCGGCACAGGCGTCCTCGAGGGGAAGGCGGATCCGCAGCTGGAACGCATGGCGCCGCAGCACGACTGCCACAGCTGGGCATGGCGGCAGAGGCCGCTTCAGTCCAGATTTCGCCCTCGCCTGGGGCAACTGTTGCTGCCTCTCCGATTGCGGCAGAGGGTGAGTCTGACGGCAAGCTGGTGGTCGAGACCCAGCCGGAGCTGCTTTCGACCCCTCCTCCCGAACCCTCGGCCGCGCGCAGCCACCGCGGCTTTGTGGTGCTCACTATCGGGCTGCCCGGCTCAGGCAAGACAACGTGGTTCAAACGCCGGGGTGTGACGCCGCTGTCGAGCGACCTGCTTCGCAATATCTTGTTCGATGACATCACGGAGCAGCGCTACCAGGGCCTTGTATTCTCGACGCTGCGTTCGTTGCTGCGGGCGCGCCTGATAGCGAAGATGCCCTGGAATTACGTTGACGCCACGAATCTCTCACCGCACGAGCGCCGGCAGTGGATCAAGATGGCCAAGAGCTTCGGTTACGACGTGCAGGCGGTCTTCTTCGACGTACCCTTCGAGGTCTGCATGGAGCGGAATCGCCGGCGCGAACGCACCGTCAACGATGAGATCATGCAGAAGATGAACGAACGTCTGCGGCCCCCGAGCTTCAAGGAAGGCTTCTCGAAGATCACTGTCGTGCGAGTGAAGGGCGCGGCGCAGCCCGAGGCTGCTGAGCCCTCGCCCGAGGCGATCGAGGTCGAGCATTGATGCTCTATGCCCGAACGGAAGCCAAGTTGGACTAGAAGCCGGGCCAGGTGCCCGGCTTCTCTATCTTCAAAGCAGGTGCTTACTGGATGCCGGAAGCGGCGATCGAGTTTCGAGATGTAAGCTTTGTGGCTGGCGGCGGACGTGTGCTGCTCGATCACATCAGCCTGAGCATCGACGCCGGCACGACCACTGCGTTGCTGGGCCGCAGCGGCAGTGGGAAGACGACCCTGCTGCGCACCGTGAACCGCATGGTGTTACCGACCAGCGGATCTGTTTACGTAAGGGGCAGCGCAACGTTGAACGAGGAGCCAATCGCGCTGCGGCGTCGCATCGGATATGTCATCCAGGAGACCGGGCTGTTCCCTCATTTCACAGTTCAGAGAAACGTTGGAGTCGTTCCGGAGATATCCGGGCAGCCAGGCGGCGATATCGCCGCGCGCGGCAGAGAGTTGCTCTCGATGGTAGGGATGGATGCGGACGTGTTTTCGGGCAGGTATCCTCATCAACTCTCGGGCGGACAGCGTCAGAGAGTGGGACTGGCCCGGGCACTGGCCGCCGATCCGCCCATTCTGCTGATGGACGAGCCCTTCGGGGCGCTCGACCCGCTCACCCGTGCTGAGATGCAGCACATGCTTCGTGCCCTGCTCAACCGCCTGCGTAAGACCGTGCTGCTCGTCACTCATGACCTTGATGAGGCGCTCTATCTCGCCACACGCATAGTGCTGCTGGAAGAGGGCAGGGTGGTAGCTGATCTACCCGGCAACACATTCGCGAGTTCGACGATTCCTGCGGTGAAGGCTTATGTCCGTGCTGTGCATCGCGGTTCGGCAGAGACTCCAAAGCAGGTAGAGGGATGATGAGCGGATTTCTTGCGCAGCATGCGTCCGAGATCGAGACGCTCACCCTGGAGCACTTGTGGCTGACCGGGGCGGCCATGCTGATCGCAGGGTCTATCGGCATACCTACGGGCATATTGCTGACTCGCTTTACGCGGTGGGCCAGACCGGTGCTCGGGCTCGCAAACATCATTCAAACCATTCCGAGCCTTGCGCTGTTTGGTTTTCTGCTGCCTCTGCCGTGGTTGGGCGAGCGCGCGGCGCGTATCGGAATTGCGGCGCTGACGGCCTACGCGCTGCTGCCAATCATCCGCAACACCTACGCTGGCATCCAGGGAGTGGACCCCAGGATCATTGAGGTCGCAGAGGCGCTCGGGATGACCGGGTTTCAGCGTCTTCGCATGGTGGAGCTTCCGCTTGCAGCAGGCTTCATACTCGCTGGGCTTCGTACAGCGACGGTGACCTGTGTTGGAGTAGCTACGATCGCGGCCGCCGTGGGTGCGGGCGGGCTGGGCGAGTTCATATTCAGAGGCGTGGCATCGGTCGACAACCGACTGGTGCTCGCCGGCGCGTTACCGGCTGCCGGTCTCGCTCTGGCGGCTGACGGCTTACTCGGCCTCCTGGAACGCTGGGTCCGAATCCCGGGGCGCAGATGAAAGTCTTTATGGCGCTTGCTGCTGCAGCGATCCTCATCAGCCTCGAGGCGTGTGCGCCGCCGCGCCCGGATCATCCCGTGATAGGCGCCAAGAACTTCACCGAGCAGGTGGTGCTGGGAGAATTGCTGGCGCAGCACATCGAGTTCAAAACGGGGATGAAGGTGGAGCGTCGATTCTACCTGGCGGGCAGCTATATCAGTCACCAGGCGCTGATCTCCGGGCGGATCGATGCCTACGTGGAGTACACGGGAACGGCGCTGACGGCCATCCTCAAGCAGCCAGTGGAGAAAGACTCCGCTGCCGCACTGGCCACTGTTAGAAGGCTTTACCGCGAACGCTTTAATGTTGAGGTCACCGCTCCCCTCGGATTCGAAAATACATTTGCCATGGTGGTGCGCGGGGATGACGCTAAACGACTGGGGCTTGGTAAGCTAAGCGAAGCAACCACGGTGGCCGAGAACTGGCGGCTGGGTGTTGGCTACGAGTTTGAGGAGAGGCCGGATGGTCTGCGCGGGTTGAGTGCTGCTTACAATCTAAAATTTGCGGGTGCGCCGCGGGTGATGGACCTCGGCTTGCTGTACCGCGCTCTGAATGCTCACCAGGTAGATATCGTCGCCGGCAACTCGACGGATGGGCCGATCCAGGCATTCAGGCTAGCCGTGCTCGCAGATGATCGCCACTATTTTCCTCCATACCAGGCTGTTCCGCTGGTGCGGGAGGCTGCGCTGAAACGCTGGCCTCAGATGCGAGGAGCGATGGCAGATCTTGGCGGCAAGGTGACCGCGGGAGAGATGCAGGCAATGAACAACGCGGTCGATGGGCAGCATCGCGATCCCGCGGACGTGGTGCGGGAGTTTCGCGCTCTCAAGGGTCTGTAGGCCAATGCTGCGTGTTCGCATCGGAGATCTACCAGAGCCCTGGCTCAGGGGAACCCACGCGATTTTGCCCGTCGTCGTGCGAGCGGCTGTGCACGCCGTCGAACTGGCAGACGAGGACGTCCAAAACTGGTGTGAAGGGCTGGCAAGAGAGCAAATAGATGCACGGCCATGCGGGATTGAGCCCGTCTCATTTCATCTACGTCATCTTGCCGGAAGTCTTGATCGCCTGCTCACCTATGCCGAGGGAAAGAATCTGACCGAGATGCAATTAGCCGAGCTAGGTACTGAAATGAGCGGCGGCAAGGGGATGGAAGAGCTGCTTGCGGGATGGAATATGGCTCGCGAGAAGGCTATCCGCCGGCTGCATGCTCTTGCCACGTGTGATCTCGACGTATCCCGCAGTGTGGGAAGAGAGCAGACCGCCACCTCCATTGGAGGAATCATTGTGCACATCGCGGACCATACGCAGAGGCACGCGGGCCAATTGATCACGACGGTGAAGGTGGCGAGGGGGAGTGTGAGCGTTGCCTAGGAGAGTGTTTTCGCATAGCTGTGAATCGCTCTCGCGATGCACACTTAGGTTCGCTCTGGTGCTCGCGTTGTTGTCTGCTGGCGGCGCGTACTCGCGCGCCTTCGCTCAGTCAGAGATGTCAGGCGCCTCTCCACAAGCGACGCCTCTCGACATTGATCGCGGAGCCGCCGCCGTTAGGCAGAGCTTGCGCAAACTCCATACCCGCGCGAGCCTGATTGCCATTGTTGCGCATCCGGATGACGAAGACGGCGGGACGCTGACGTACGAGAGTCGCGGTCAGGGCGTAGACACCACGTTACTCACCCTCAACCGCGGTGAGGGGGGCCAGAATGCCATGTCCTCCGACTTCTGGGACCAGCTTGGACTGGTTCGCACAGAGGAGTTGCTCGCAGCTGACGAATACTACGGCGTACATCAGTACTTTACGAGGGTCGCAGATTTCGGCTTCTCAAAGACAATTGAAGAGTCCATGAAACTGTGGGGCCATGATCGTGTGCTCTACGATGCGGTTCGTGTGGTTCGCATGACGCGGCCGCTGGTTGTGACTTCAAGCTTTGCCGGCAACGTCTCTGATGGGCACGGCCAGCATCAGGTCTCCGGTGCCATTGCGCAGGAGGTATTTAAGGCGGCTGCCGATCCGAAGATGTTCCCCGACCAGATCAAGGCGGGACTGCTACCATGGGCGCCACTGAAGGTCTATGCGCGGGTTCCATCGGCGCGAACCGGTGAAAAGGGAATCTATGACTCGGCGACGGGACACTGGGAGCCGGTCCGCTTCCGCAACTACGTTGATGACACGTACATTGCGGGCATTCCGTCGGAGACGGTTTCCGTTCCTTCCGGCGAGTATGACCCCTTGCTTCGGCAATCCTACTTCAACATAAGTCGTGAGGGTCTGGGCCGGCAGAAATCCCAAAATGGCGGCCTGGCGATCCCGCCGGTTCGGCCAGTCTTCAGCCCTTACCATCTCTATGCGTCTCGTGTCGGCGCCATCCTGCCTCCGCATGAGGAAGGCTTCTTCGCCGGCATTGACGTCTCGCTTGCCGGTATCGCGGACTACGCGCCTGTGGGGGAGCGGAGTCAATGGCGCGCTCGCCTGGCCAACTTGAATACTGTTGTCGAAGAGGCAACTGTCGAGTTCGATGCAGCGAATCCTTCAAAGATCGCGTCTCTTCTAGCGTCGGGTCTTACTCAGACAGAGTCACTGCTCGCTGAACTAGCCCGGAGTAGCCTTAGCGGGGACGTGAAGTACAACATGACTCATGAGTTGCTGGTGAAGCAGCGGCAGTTCAATGATGCTCTGGGTGAGGCGCTTGGCGTAAGTATGCTTGCCACGGTTACAGATGGGAGCGGCAATGGTGCATCCGTCACGGGTATGCAGCCTTCGACCGTGATTGCTGGACAGAGATTCGGCGTCGATCTGCATGTCGTCAACGAGGGCCGTGAGAATGTAACAGTAAATGGGACGGACCTGAGATCTTTCGCAGGGCCAGAGTGGAAATTCGTTCCACCGGCCGGCAGAGCAGAGGTTCAAGACCTAAGCGCGAGCGCGAGCATCGATAGAAACGTAACAGTAACGGTGCCAGAATCCGCTGAGCTAACGCGCCCCTACTTCGATCGTCCTAGCGTTGAGCAGCCTTACTACGACATCAGGGATTTGCGTTACCTAAACGAGCCGGAAACTCCATATCCGTTGACTGCGGAGTTGCAGTATTCCTACCATGGAGTAGAGGCGCACATAACGACCACGGTACAGGCCGCGAGGCTGTCCACTAGTCAGGCGGCCGGTTTAGATCCTCTGCTGGTAGCGCCCGCAATCTCTGTGACTGTCGATCCGCAGGCTGGGATCGTGCCACTGGGGAGCACTACCTTCCACCTGAATGTAACGGTTCATAGCAGTGTCAAGAGCGCCGCAAGGGGAGCAGTACACCTTGAGCTCCCTCATGGATGGAGCGCGCTACCTTCTTTAGGCAGCTTCGAGATGTCAAGAAGCGGCGACGAGAACGTGATCGGATTTGAGGTCACTCCCAAATCAGCGGAGCCAGAGCCTTATGTCATCAATGCGGTGGCCGAGTGCAATGGCAGGCAGTATCGCGAAGGTTTTCAGATGGCGGGCTACCCTGGGTTGCGCCCTTACCCCTACTACCGTCGTGCGAGTTATCGCACCGCCGGAGTTGATGTGAAGCTAGCGCCGGGATTAAAGCTCGCTTACATCATGGGTACGGGTGACGATGTGCCGCGTTCGCTGGAGAATCTTGGCCTTCGCCCGGTGCAGCTTTCGGCTCAGGATTTGGCCGGAGTTGATCTTTCCGGCTACGATGCCATCGTAATCGGAATTCGGGCTTACGGCGCGCGGCCTGAGTTAAAGACAGCCAAGGATCGCTTGCTCGACTATGTAAAGCAAGGAGGAGTGGTGATCGTCCAGTATCAAGCGGGAGATTACGACCACAACTTTGCTCCTTATCCTTTGAGTTTTGGGGGCGATCCGGCGCGAGTTGTCGAAGAGGACAAACCTGTAACTATCCTTGTCCCCCAAGACCCGATCCTGTCCTGGCCCAACAAGATAACGAGTGCGGATTTCAATGGCTGGGTGGAAGAGCGCGGGCATGGCTTCATGCGATCCTGGGATCCACACTTCGTCGCGCTGACGGAGATGCACGATGCCAGCCAGGAGCCGCAAGAGGGTGGTTTGCTTTATGCCCACTACGGCGACGGTGCCTATGTCTATACGGCTTACGCTTTTTTTCGTCAGATGCCTGAGGGTGTGCCAGGTTCTTTTCGCATCTTCTCCAACTTGATAAGCATAGGGAAGAACCCGGCCTTCCACGCAGCTACTTCCAGAGCGCACTAGGACAAGGTTAGAAGTAGTTGGCGAGTTCGGCGAAGGAGTCTACCTGGATCAGGTGCTGTCCCTCAGGAGCGGGCGAGATCTCCTCATGTTCCAGCACCCAGGTGTGAGGATGCCTTACGAAAACGGCATTCAGGCCAGCTGCCAATGCGGGGTTGACGTCTGATCTGGGGCTGTTGCCGATCATCCAGGTCGTTGCTGGCAGAAGATGATGTTTCACGCAGACCGACGTGTAGGCGACTAGATCTTTTTCCGCAGGAATCTCGACCCCGCTGAAGTATCCGGTGACTCCAGAGCGTTGGAACTTGTCTGCCTGTTCGCCCTCATCTCCCTTGGTCATCAAGATCAGCTTGTGCCTCGCCGAGAGCAGCGGCAACGTTTCGCGCACGCCACGGAGCAATTCAATTTCTGCTTCGGCTATGGACGCCGCAAAACCGGCAATACGCTCGTGCCGGTCTACAGTCATCGGTGCGACGCTGAGGCGCTCGGAGCAGGTGATAAGGGAGTGGCGAAAGCTGGTGAGTCCGTAGCCTTGTGCGAGGATGCTTTCTCGCTCCACTGCATTCAGTTTCATGCGTACCTCGTCTGCCGTGTACTCGTGATGATCGAGGTAGGAGATGAACGAGGCAATGGCGCGCTCGAAGTAGATGTTGTTCTCCCAAAGCGTGTCGTCTGCGTCGATGAGCAGTGTTTGACCGGCAGGGAATCGGGCGCGCTGTGTCAATTTGGGTCCCTCTCGAGGAGCAGTAAGTTTACGCTTACTGGTTGACCCCGCTAGCGAGGAAGCCACCGTCCACCACCAAGACCTGCCCAGTGACAAAAGATGCTGCGTCGGAGGCGAGGTAGACAGCCGCCCCGACGACCTCTTCGGTCCTGCCAAAGCGGCCCATGGGGGTGCGCATCAGTAACTCCTTACCTCGGGGTGTTCTGTCCAGCAACTCCGCATTCAGGGCTGTTCGGAAAACACCCGGGGCTATCGCATTTACGTTGACCCCGTGTCGAGACCACTCAACGGCGAGCGATTTAGTAAGCGAAGCGACTGCGGCTTTGCTGGCAGCGTAGGCGGCGACCTCTGATAGCGCGACGAAGCTGTTCAACGAGGCGATGTTGATGATGCGTCCGTAGCCGCGGTCAAGCATTTGCTTACCAAAGATCTGGCAGGCTCGAAATGTGCCAGTCAGGTTGGTGTCGAGGATGCTTTGCCATTCATCTTCAGAAAAGGTGAGCGTTGGCGCACGCTTGATCTTGCCCGCACAGTTAATGAGAATGTCAACCTTACCGAACTCCTCCAGCGTCCTGTCAAGCACGCCCTGAATAGAGGCCCGGTCTCCGACGTCGGACGCAATACGGGCTGTGAGCCTGCCTCGAGACTCAATCTCGACTGCTACTTCTTCGATCTGATCCTTACGACGTGCGGTTGCGATCACGTCGGCACCCGCATCGGCTAGTCCGAGGCTGAGGGCGCGGCCTATGCCTGAAGTTCCACCGATGACTACGGCTACTTTGTGGTCGAGTTGAAGCGAAGGCGTGCTCATTCTGCGGAGTGTTCCTCTCGTAATGTCTGCGAGCTTGATTGGCCAAGGAAGATGGGTGCGAGGTGACGCTCGAACAAATTCTCCGTCACATTCTTTGCGATGATGGCCTGGTTGGCATCGAGCAGGTCGAGGTATTCGATGCCCATCTGCGCTGCAACTTTAAAGCCAACGTGCAGGAGCTGACGGAAGCTGCTGTTATACGCTGGGGACTTCTGGTCGTGCCGCAGTACCGATGTATATTGCCGCGACGTCCAACGCGCCACCTCTTCAGGAGAGGGGAGCCTTGCCGGGTCGATGTCGATCACTGTCGCATAGGGCGCGCATAACTCCTCACGATGCGAATAAGCCGCGGCGTAGATCTCCTTGGCTAGTTCAAGACCGGGGCCGCCCGCCTCTGCAAGTCCGACGAGCTCTTCGAGCCAGTTGGTGCCCGCCGTTTTGACGTGAACGCCCGCGCCGGTCGCTTTGATGGTCTCGTGGATGGGTCTGTAAATTGAGAACTTGTCGCTGCCCGAGTGCACGCTAAGCTTGAGTCCAGATGGCATGCCGTATTGCTTTATTGCGTAGCCGATGGCCGCGATATCGGCCGAGAACTCCTTCGAGAAGAGGCTCACGTCGCCGACGTAATCGACCCCCTTGTTGAATCTCCCGCTGAATTTTGGCGCGATGGTCTGAATGGGGATGCCCTCGTCCGCTATGGCCGCGAGTATGATGAGCAGCTCAATGGGAGTCTGTGGCGAGTCGGTCTCATCCATCGAAATCTCAGTGACGAAGGTGCCCTTTCCCTTTTCATCTTCAATCTTCCTGTAGATGGTAGCCGCATGCTGTACCGCTGCGAGATATTTGCCAGCGACTTGTCTGAGGAACTCAGAAGTGATGTCAAAGCTCTCCCCGATGCCCTCGATCTTTACCTTGCCCTGTAGCTCACTGTGTCTCTTGAGGAAGGCGTGAATGGACGGGCTGTCGGCTGGCCTGCCGATCAGGTCCGCCACATCGATGGTGTAAAAGTCGCATGAGCTGATGAACCGCTCCACGGTTTCAAGATTGATATGATCTGCATCGCAGAAGTAGGGCTGCTTCCAGTCGAGCGCCTTTACGGCAGCGTCCGCCGCGGCCCGAGTCTCGGAGGGATGGGATCCAATGATGGTGTGTTCGCGATTTGACTTGTTCCAAACGGGGATTACTTCGACACCTTGACTGGCCGCCATAATGCACGCTTGCAATTGTGCCTTCGCCTGGTGCGCGAAACGGTCTCCTACGCCGATAGAATATTTTCCTAACTCCAGTACGCTGCTCATCTCTTTCTCTCCATTGGAAGAACGGGCGCATCATGTGTCGAGTCTTTCGCGCTGCGCCCAAAGGCCGAGGCCGGGGTTGGAAATGTAAAACACCTCCTCACCATCTACGACGTTATACCCATGCTGCAAATGGGCTGGGTCATAGCGCGTGATCATGGCATTGAGGTCGGCGTATTCGAACCCGACGCCCTCGATTTCCTGGCGGGTCAGCGAACCCGGGCAGTAGGTGATGTTGAACCGCCCCTCAGCGGAGCCGTGGATGAGATGCGCGGCCGCGCTTAGGTCGTCGCCGAGATCTGCATGTTCGTCGACGGCAGCTAGAGTTGCAGGCGTTCCCTTGTAGCCATACTTGCGGATCAGTCGATCGATGGCTGGATCCTCTCCGAACTCTTTGAGCCCCGGTGCTAAGATGATCAGCTCGGCGCCGTCACTAAGAGCCATGCGGGTCCGGTAAATGGCCTTGTTCCCTAACCAGGTGCTGCGAAACTCGTGAGCATCGAGGTAAACCACAACCTTACGCAGGGGCCGTTCGAGCACTTCAAAGTTTACTTGCAAGCTGAGATTCGAGGCGAGGTGAAAGCACTCCACATCATCGCCGACGAAGAGGCCGCGCACTGCGAGGTGTCCCTCCACCGTCCGGCTGACGACGGTGAGCACGTAGACGATTGGCAGGTGGCCCAGGAAGTGGTTAGCCGCGTAGTTGAGCATTTGACGAACCGGGTTGTCTGCGCGTCCCATGATGCGCTCCATACCGTAGACGGCTCCGAGGTAGTGGCTTCGGTTGATACCTTCGCGTCCGCCGGTGCCAACGAGAATGTTCTTGTTGTAGTTAGCCATGCCAATAACCTCGTGCGGCACGACCTGTCCTATCGAGAGTATGAGGTCCGCTCCGCCGCGCGAAATCAAGGTGTTCACCTGAGCCGGATAGGCGTAGCTGAGCTTGCCCTCGGATAGTTGCTCAATGACCTCTGCGGGCACTTCGCCGATAGTTTCGATGCCGGTGCGCCAGTTATGTTCACGTAAGAGTTCGTGAGGTATTTCGCCGAACATGCGCGTCAGTTGCGCGGGTGACATCGCAGCGTGGGTGCCGAGCGCAGGCAGTACCGCCCACATCCGTTCTCTGTAGTATGCATAGGCGTACTGCGTCAACTCGCCTGCGCGGGAGTGAAAGCGCGTCTGATCGGGAGGTACGACGAGCACGCGGCCTCGTTCGCCCAGCCTGGTCAGCGCCTCCGTCAGGCCGCCCTGTAGATCCGCTGAAGACAGCTCGAAGTTGGGGCCGCCCATGCTCAAGTAGAGGCTCATCGCAGGGAACCGGGTTGCGGTTGGCATGCGGCGATGCGCGCGATGGCGACTCCAGCCGCGGCGGCGGGTGCTCGAGCGCAGTCAGAGTTTGTAGGCACGTCGAACCAATCCGCAGGTGAGCTCGCCTGCAAGTTCAAAGGCTTCGTCTTCATCAAGCCGATGTTCGAGCACAAGCTTTGCGAGGAAGCCTGAATCCATGCGGCGGGCAACATCGTGCCGCGCCGGGATCGACAAAAATGCGCGCGTGTCGTCGTTGAATCCCACGGTGTTGTAGAAGCCGGCTGTCTCGGTAGCCAGTTCGCGAAAGCGAGTCATGCCCTCAGGGCTGTCGTGGAACCACCACGGCGGGCCTAGACGGAGACAGGGGTAGTGCCCGGCGAGCGGCGCAAGTTCGCGGCTGTAGGTCGATTCGTCGAGAGTGAAAAGGATGATCGAGAGCCCGGACTCGTTGCCGAAGCGACTAAGCAGCGGCTTGAGACCGTAGACGTAGTTGGTGGGCGTGGGAATGTCGGCACCGACGTCACGCCCGAACTCCTCGTATACCTGACGATTGTGGTTGCGCGAGCTACCTGGATGAATCTGCATCACCAGCCCGTCATCGAGGCTCATGCGCGCCATTTCGGTGAGCATCTGGGCGCGGAAGAGCTCCTGCTGCGTGGTGCTTGCACTGCCCTGCAGTATCTGCACGAAGAGGGATGCGGCTGCGGCTTTATCCAGGTCGGCGGTGTTGGCGGTGGGATGCCCGTGATCGGTCGCGGTGCAGCCCAGTTGCTTGAACCTCAACCGAGTCGCGGCGAGCGCTGCAAGGTATCCGCGCCATTGTGTCGTATCTTCACCGGTGAGCTCGCCGAGGCGGGCGATGTTCTGCTCAAAGCCGGCGAAGGCAGGGTCGACGACGGCATCGGGGCGAAATGTCGGGAGGACCCTGCCGGCCCACCCTGATTCGAGGAGAGTCTTGTGATGCGCGAGCAAATCAAGAGGCGAGTCCGTCGTCGCGAGCACTTCTATGTTGAAGCGCTCGTAAAGAGTGCGGGGCAGGAACTCGGAAGACTGGAGCTTCTCCGAGATAACGTCGAAATAGTGGTCCGCGTTATGGCTGGATAGACGATGATCAAGGCCGAAGACCTCTTGAAAGACGTAGTCGAGCCAGATGCGGGTGGGCGTGCCGCGAAAGAGGTAGTAATTATCGGCAAAGATCTGCCATGTACGCCGCGACCCGCTGAAGTTCTCCTGCCTGATGCCGAGCTCTTTCATCGAAATGCCCTGGCTGTAAAGCATGCGGTAGATGTAGTGGTCTGGGAGGATCAGCAGGCGCGTGGGGTCAGGAAAGGGCAGGTTTTCAGCGAACCACCCAGCCTCGGTATGGCCGTGCGGGCTGATGATCGGCAAATTTCTTATGGAGGCGTAGAGCCGCCTTGCAATCGCCCGAATTTCAGGTTCGCTGGGAAACAGACGATCTTCGTGAAGGATAGGCAACGCGCTTCTCTGGGCCTGAGTGAGTTGTGGGTGACGCTGTAGCGACGGCGTCGCCTCTACGAGTCTATCGGGTTTAGTCGGAGTTCTCATCCTTGCGCCCACGAGCGCGGCCTTGGGTCTAGTTAGCAGTTTGCTTACAAGCAAGCCGAGTCGCACCTTTCAGCAAATCCGGAAGCCTACGTTCCTCATTTTTTGGGGACTTAACCCGGACATGAGACCGGCCTGGTTCAAGCCGCTTTGCAGAAACGGATGAGATCGCTGTACCCTTCTCCCATTCGTCCGAGGCGAGCCCATGCAAATCCGCCACGCAGTTGTGCTCTTGCTTTCGCTTGGCAATCTGGCCAACTCTCAAGCTATTCCGACTGATCGTGAGATAAAGCGAATTCTTGACGACCGCATTTACGTTGCGCATCAGAGCGTCGGGATCGCAGTGGGTTTGATTGATAAACTGAGCGCCCGTGTCATCACTTCCGGGAGCGCCGAAGACGCGGGGAGACCTGTGACAGGGCATACGGAGTTCGAGATTGGCTCAGTGACGAAAATTTTCACCTCGATCATCCTGGCAGATATGGTGCAGAAGGGAGAGGTCCGCCTTTCAGACCCGGTAGCGCAATACTTGCCGCCCGAGGTCAGGATGCCGGAACGAAATGGCAAGAAGATCACCTTGCTGGACCTTGCAACCCACACATCGGGCCTTCCGCGGATGCCTTCTAACTTCGCGCCTAAAGATGCTTTAAATCCATACGCGGATTACACGGCGAAGAGTATGTTCCAGTTTCTATCCGGTTACCAGCTCACCCGCGATCCTGGGGAGCAGTACGAGTACTCTAATCTCGGAGTAGGCCTGCTCGGGTTTGCGCTGGCCCGGCGCGCCGGCACCGATTACGAAACACTGGTTTTTAGCCGTGTCTGCGAGCCGCTAGGCATGAGCGATACACGTATCAAGCTGACCTCGGAGATGAAAGCCCGGGAAGCAACCGGGCACGACTCGGCAATGAAGCCGACAAGCTATTGGGACATTCCGACCTTGGCAGCGGCAGGGGCGCTGCATTCTACTGTCCAGGACATGCTAAAGTTGCTCTCCGCGGAGCTAGGCTTTACCAAGACGCCTCTTGCAGCTGCCATGGCCTCCATGGTCAAGGACAGCCGCCCCACCGGCGCGCCCGATGCAAGGATCGCCATCGGCTGGCAGCTGTCGACCCGCGATGGACAGGCTATCTTCTGGCACAATGGGAGTACCGGCGGCTTCAGATCTTACCTGGGTTTCGATCCAGCATACGGTATTGGCGTAGTCGCGTTCTCAAACGCCAACACCAACACTGGGGTGGACGACCTCGGCTTCCACCTGCTGGACGCGAAGCAACCGTTGGCTGCCGCTCCCACAGAGCACCATGAAGTCGCCATTGACCCTAATCTGCTCGATGGGTATGTCGGCGTTTACACCCTCAATCCGGGTTTCTCCGTCCAGATCACGCGGCGGGGCGAACAGCTTTACACCCAGGCCCCGGGAGTTCCAGACTTCGCGCTTTACGCCGAGGGCGCAAGAGAATTCTTCGCGAAGGAAGTAGACCTTCAAATCCGCTTCGAAACCGACTCGCACGGCAAGGCGAATGGGATCGTGCTGCGCTATGACGGAACCTACGAGCGAGGGAGCAGAGCGCCAGACAAATAGTCATAGGCGCCGCTTAACGGCAGTTCAAGGCAATGTTTGAAGCCTCGCCTTTTTATTGACACAACGAGTGCTTAGGTGAGTTCCGCGGTCCAACTCCAGACCTTACGGGCCACAGTGAGTTGCTTTGGAAGCATGGATTGTATCGTGCAGCTTGGCACGGCGATTTTGTTCGCTAGGCGGTCGTCGCGAGTGCCGGTTTCAGCTGTTGCTGGTGCTGCTGCCAGGCCACCCATCCAAAAGCGAGTACACAGCCCACGAAGCGGAGCGGTACCAGGCCCCGCGGCAGGAAGAGCGGCGCGAGCAGGATCATTCCTGTTCGGTCTTTATGTTTTGCACTGCCTATCAGCGCCATACATGCCGGGAAGTAGAGTACGAGGCCCATGACCCACAGGAGGCGATTCAAGAGCTGGGCCATGAAGATGTATCCGAAGTAGCTGAGGTGCGGAGTAAAGCGCATTCGCAAGGCCCAAAGGCAATAGGCGGCGAAGAGGAGCACACCTACTGGCAGCGCCAGACGGCCCGCGTAAATCAGCGGGTTCAGTGTGCCGGCTGCGTAACTGTGACCTATGTAGTAGGTGCCCTCGGGGGCTACCAGGACGCGGTAAAAGAAGGATTGCCTGGGGACGCCGGCCAGCAGGGTCGTGGAAGGGTGGAACAGGTTTACAAGGAATTCACGGTAGATTGCGAGGCCCCAGAGGCGCGCTGCGAGGGCGGCGAGCAGGGCCGCGACAGCAACGGCCCACGCCGAGGTCCGATAGCGCCGATGGGCGAAGAACCATCCTACAGCCAGCACCGGTAGCAGTTTTATGGCGATCGCCGAGCCGAGGAAGATGCCGGCGAGCCAGCCGTCGGACAGGAAGAAGGCGAGCAGAAGGCAGGCGAGTACGACGAGGTCGATCTGACCTCGATCAAAGCTGCCGAGTACCGGGAAGCTCAGGAAAAGCGCGACCACCCACAAGTCGGGTACGCCATAGAGGTGCTGCAGGAACAGCAGGATCGAGACGGTGATCGCCAGTATCACAGCGGAGTAGAGCAGCTTGGCGACGTTATACGGGAGCAGCGCGAGTGGGCGGAAGTAAAAGAGCGCGGTAGGAGGATAAAGATAGCGACTGATGACGGCCGGATCGTCGCTGTCAGCAAACCGGGCGCCATTGGTGACATTGTTCTTATAAGGGTCCAGGCCCGCGCGCTCTGCCTCCGCCGCGACATAGAAGGCGCGGAAGTCCATCTGGTAACTTTCCATCGAAAGGTATCCATAGAAGACGCTGAGGTAGATCAGGACGACGAGCAGCGTGCGATTCAGCCGGAAGCCGCTCAGCAAGTCAGGGCAGTGGCTCGTGAGGCTTGTAGCCAGCAAGGAGATCCTTTCCGGTCGGTGTCAATCAGCTTGCCGTGGTGGCAGGGAGCCCGCCGCCATGGTCAGAATATAACATCGCGCGGATTCGTATCGGGCTTGAACCTCGGAAGGCTAATCACACACTCCGCTGAAAGAGAACATCATCATCGTCTATTTACTTGGAAGCGCAGCCCGCACCGCTCTGATCAATTCAGTTTGATCCTGGCCACCCCAGCCGGAGTAGAGGATCATCCGGTCGCTCCCGAGCAGCACATACATTGGCAGGCTGCCGTGGTTCACCCATTGGAAGCGCCGCAAAATTGGATTAGCGAGACCGCCGCCCAGGTTTGCTTCAGGGACTTTGAAAGGATGCTCCCTGAGTACGATTCGAGCTCTGGGAAGCGTTCCCAGGTCGTCGATGTTGATCGAGATGATCTGCAGCCGATTGCCGTATTCCGAGTGCAAACGGGACAGGCGCGGAAAAGCATCGATGCACACCGAGCACCAAGACGCCCAGAAGTCAAGCAGCACAGGGTGTGCAGGCCACTGTGAGGTAGACAGTCTGCTTCCGTCATCCATCCGGATGGTGAGGTGAGAGACGAACTGACCGGCCTGCAGCGCCTGCTCCGGTTGACATCGGGCGCTACTAGCCAGGCCTACTACTCCACTTAGTAGAAGTGCGCCGACGTATTTCATTTTCAGTAGCCTGGCACCTGTTAAAGGGTTTGAGGGAAGTAAGTATCAGTCGGCGTTGACTGGCAGGGGGCGGAGCAGCGGGAACAGTATGACGTCACGGATCGACCTGGCGCCCGTGAGCACCATAATGAGGCGATCGATGCCGATACCCTCTCCCGCCGTGGGTGGCATTCCATAGGCAAGGGCTCGGACGTAATCCTCGTCCATGCGATGAGCCTCGCCGTCTCCGCCTGCTCGCTGCGCAATCTGCGCCTCAAAGCGGCGGCGCTGCTCGGCAGGATCATTCAACTCGCTGAACGCATTTCCCAGCTCAAATCCTCCAATGTAGAACTCGAAACGCTCTACCCAATCCGGCTCGTCCGGCTTGACCTTCGAGAGTGGTGAGACGGCAAGGGGGAAGTCATAGATGATCGTGGGCTGGATGAGGTGCTGCTCAGCGAGCGCTTCGAAGATGGTAGCGATGGTCTTCCCGCGCGGTTCGCCCCTTTGGAGGTCAAGAGTCACGCCCGCGACGCGAAGCCTATGCGCCAGGCCCACAACTGCCTCGCCCTCCAGGAAATCTGAGGTTACGGGAGCGGTGCCTGCAGCTTCGGGCCAGAACTTCGTAATCGCCTCGCGCATTGAGTATCTTTGCCAGCTTGATAAGTCGACTTCGATATCGTTGACCTTGGTCACGGTGGTTCCGTTCACTTGGATAGCTACATAAGCTATTAGTTCTTCCGTCAGCTGCATCAGCTCTTTGTAATTGGAGTAGGCCTGGTAGAACTCAAGCATCGTGAATTCGGGGTTATGCCTGGTCGAAGTGCCCTCGTTCCTAAAATTGCGATTGATCTCGTAGACACGATCAAAGCCACCTACAACGAGGCGCTTGAGGTATAGCTCTGGAGCTATGCGCAGGTACAGGTTGAGGTCGAGGGCGTTGTGGTGAGTGGTGAAGGGCTGAGCCGCTGCTCCGCCGGCGATCGGCTGCATCATCGGAGTCTCAACCTCGATGTAGCCTCGTTCGTCGAAGTACTTGCGTAGAGCCTTGAGCACGCCCGCGCGCTTTATGAAGACTTCGCGGACATCGGTGTTCATGAATAGATCGACGTAGCGCTGGCGGTAGCGCAACTCGACGTCGGTGAGGCCATGATATTTCTCGGGGAGCGCCAGCATGGCCTTGGCCAGGAAGGTGAGCGTCTCGACATGAATACTGAGTTCGCCGGTACGCGTGTGGAAGAGGTAGCCCGTCACACCAATGTGGTCGCCCAGATCGAGCAGCTTGTAGATCTGAAACGCCTCTTCACCTACGGCATCCAGTCGCACATAAATCTGCAGGTGCTGCCCTCCCTGCTGCAGGTGCGCAAATCCGGCCTTGCCCTGTCCCCGGATCGCCATGATGCGTCCCGCAACAGCAACCTGGATTCGTTCAGACTCAAGCGCTCCCGTAGGACTAGCGCCGTATCGGCTGCAGATTTCCGGGATGGTGTGAGTCGCGGGGAATGAGCTTGGGTAGGCAGGCTGTCCCAGGGCGCCGATCTGATTCAACTTCTCCTGCCGCAGAGCGAACTGGCTTCGCTCAAACTCAGATTCAAACACTTCTACGCCTCTTCCATTGCGGATGGATAGGTGTCAGTATAGCTTTCCTGCCGTCCTCCGACGAGAAAGCGCATTCGTCACCCCGTCTGCGCGGCCTACGGTCGAAGCAACGATTGCGGGGTTAGATGGTTCAGAGTGCGTTAAAGCGCAGTATAGGTCCCGGACTAGGCATGGGAGCCGGGGTCGGTGCGGGCCTTGGCGTAGTGCTGCACAGCGTCGCAGAGGGCGTTGCTCTCGGCGTGGTTACAGGTGTCATGTTCGCGCTTGCGCTCTACCGGTTCAACTCTAAGCGTACCGCTAAAGCCGACCGACCTGTCTAGAAGGGTTCTGCGCTCGGTGACCGCCCTGCTGTATAAGGGGAGGGGAGTCTAGGCCTCAGGTCGTCAATGAAAGGCCTGTCGCAAGTATCCCATGCCCTTCAACGCGCCACATCCCGGCCAGAAACAAGAGGGCGGGAGTGGACTGCAGTCGCTGGTGAAGGCTGAAAAGCTCCTGCAGATTGCGCTGGTGATGCCGGTAGCCGTCTTCATAGGGTGGATCGCCGGTGTGGGGCTCGACCGCTGGCTTCATAGGAGCTGGATCTACATCCCGGGGCTGATCCTCGGCTGCATAGCGGGGCTGGTCGAGGCGGTGCGGCAGGCGGTCAGCTCGGACAAGGCTCTCGACCGCCCATCGGATGAAGCGCCGTGAGGCGCCTGGAACCACTGGTGGGAACAGAGGAAAGAGTTCTTCAGCCTTTCACAGACGCGGACCTGAGGCTGACGCTCCGCCGTGCCATGCGAACTGTGGCTGTCCTGACGGTGGTTCTCTTCCTGCTTCTCTGGTTCAGGTCTGGATGGCGAATGGCGATGCTGCTGCTGACCGGCGGGCTGGTCTCGCTTGCCAGCCTCTTTGAGTGGCAGCGGCTGGTCGCGGTGCTGACCGCGCGCATGGACAACCAGCAGTCCCCGCACTCGACGGGCCTCGTTCTGACCATGTTTTTCGTGCGCCTGCTGATTGCCGGCGGGGTGCTCTATGGTAGTCTAAAGTGTTTCGCAGGCTCAGGTTACGGCTCGATCCTGGTACTGGCAGCTGGCCTCTGCCTCGCGATCCTCAGTCTCAGCATAGAGGCGCTGAAGATGCTGATCCTGTGAGCCGCAAACCTCATCTCAAAGGGAACCATGAAGGCGCTATTAATTCTGCTGCACGCCGCAATCAATCACCTCTTTGGCGCTCCGGTTACGGCGTTGTTGCTGCGCCTGCACATTCAGCCTGCTGACCCGTTGGCTCCGATCACAGAGACGTATACGCTCGAGCTCTTTGTTGCGGCGCTCCTGATCCTGTTCTTCCTGACGGTTCGCGCAACCCTGAATGTGGAGCGGCCCGGACCCGTGCAGTGGGCTGCCGAGAGCATCAACAACTTCGTCACCGGGCAGGCGTCAGCGATCATGGACCACGGATACGAGACCCATCTACCCTTCGTAACTACGATTGCGCTCTTTGTGTTTCTATGCAACCTGCTGGGGCTGCTGCCCGGCATCGACACCCCAACGGCCAGCCCAGTGGTCCCGCTGGCAATCGCGCTGCTCACCTTTATTTACTACAACTTCTTCGGGTTCAAGGCGCAGGGGATCATTGGGTATATCAAGCACTTCATGGGACCTGTGTGGTGGCTTTCGCCCCTGCTGTTTCCCGTCGAGATCATCTCTCATCTCTCCCGGATCGTCTCGCTGACAATACGTCTTTACGCGAACATGTACGCCAGCGACATGCTTGCCCTGGTCTTCTTTTCGCTGTTGCCGATCGGCGCTCCCATACTGTTCCTTGGGCTTCACCTGGTTGTTGCTTCGATCCAGGCTTATGTTTTCATGCTGCTTGCGATCATCTATCTCTCTATCGCGACCACGCATGAGGAGCATGAGAAGCACGAAGAGAAGGTTGGGGAACCTCATCCGGCCCACTGAGCAAGGATCGGCCCAGTGGGGCGGCGATGCTCGATCGAGAGAGCAGCTCTAAACGCGCCGAGGCGCAACACATCTTTCTCCGGAGACCGCTTCCACTCCGGGAGAGCCGCTGTACAGCGTGAGGGGGCCAGCACGGTGAGCCTCAACCACCCACTGACAGCAATTCCTACGGAAGCAGGAGAACCATGCGTAAACTGCAATATCTGTTGATGACGATGTCCGTACTGCTGATGGCCACTCCGGCCTTTGCGCAGAGCGGTGGGAGTGGCGCGCCAAGCTGGGTGCCAATCGGGGCTGGGATCGGGATGGCAATTGCCTCGGGGCTTTGCGGTCTTGGACAGGGCCGTGCCACGGCCTCCTCAGCCGAGGCACTGGCTCGCAACCCTGGCGCCCGGCCGGGCATATTCTTGTTTCTTATCCTCGGCCTCGCGTTTATCGAGTCTCTCGCGCTCTTCACCTTTCTAATCATCATCATCAAGGTCAGCTGACTATCAGGCTCCAGATGCCGCCCGCGCGAACGCCTCCGAAAGAACGGAGGCGTTCCCGTCTGTACTGAAGCGCGACCAGTGGCTCGCAAGGCATGCAGCTTCTCGGAAGGCGGGCAGGCTAAGTTGTTTCGTGCAGTTTTTTGTCCGCCCGCAACGCACGAGCCGCACTAGAATGCCTCATGCCCTCTGCGCCAACCGAAGCGTCAGCTAGTGCTCGAACTGCGGCTGTCTGCGTAATCACGGCCGACGATAGTTTCCTCTCGGACATCGAGCATGAGCTGAACCCGTGGTACACGCTGCTGCACCAGGATCACTACGCCGACATCAGCGTCCGTGTGCGCGAGGAGCAGGCAAGCGCAGTGCTGATCGACATCGACACAGAGGGTGGCGAGGCGCACGCCGGCCTCAAGGTCGTAGAGGAGGTGCGGGCGCTCGATCCCGGTATCGTGCTCATCTCCCTTAGCCGATCGAGGGCGAGGGCAGTCGAGAAGCTGGCGTTGACGGCAGGCGTGGACGCGCACTTTCACAGCCCCATTGATCTCGCAGAACTGCGCCTGGTGCTCAAGACGACGCTCGATGCCCGGGCTGCCGAGGTCGACGCGGAGCGCATGCGTCAGCAGGTGATGCAGCGTAGTACCTTCCAGGAGCTGATTGGCGGAAGCGACGCCATGCGTCGGGTCTACGATGCGGTGGCGCAGGTGGCCGACAGTCGCATCAGTGTGATCGTCCGCGGCGAGAGTGGGACAGGCAAGGAGCTAGTCGCGCGGGCGCTCGTCGCCTTGAGCAGCCGGCGGAACAAGCCCTTTGTTAGTTTGAACTGCGCAGCGCTGCCGGAGAACCTCATAGAATCCGAGTTGTTTGGCCACGAGCGCGGAGCTTTTACAGGTGCCGTCGACGCCAAGCCCGGACAGATCGAGCAGGCCGATGGTGGAACCCTCTTTCTGGACGAGATCGCGACCCTCAGCCTGCCACTGCAAACCAAGCTCCTGCGGGTGCTTGAGGACCACGTGCTGCAGCGGCTGGGTAGCAGGCAGACGCGCAAAATCGATTTTCGGCTGATCTGTGCGACCAACGAGCCGCTGGAGGAGATGACTCGCACCGGCAAGTTTCGCGAGGATCTCTACTACCGGATCCATGTGGTTCCCATCCATCTGCCGCCCTTGCGGGAGCGTACCGGTGACATTGCTCTGCTGGCGGGTCATTTCCTTCGTGAGCACTCCGTTGCCAATGGGCTCAAACCTCGCCGGCTGAGCCCTGCGGCGATGGCGGCGCTCGAGGATCACGCGTGGCCGGGGAACGTTCGCGAGCTCGAAAACCTGATCCAGCGGCTGGTGATCATGGCTCATGACGAGACCATCGGCCTGGAGCATCTGCCGGAGCACCTGCTGGCGCACAGCGTGGCGGCACAAGAGGCGATCCTGCTGCCCGAAAGCGGGGTTCGATTTGACGATGAGGTGCGCCAACTGGAGGTGACGCTGCTCGAGACAGCGCTTCGCCGGTCGAATGGTGGCAAGGCCGCTGCTGCAAGGCTGCTTCATCTTGACTCGCAGCGGATGAAGTATCTCTGCCGCAAATATTCGCTGTAGAGCTGTAGGGGTTATTTTTTAACCCGTTACGGTCAATCTTTACCCATTCCGGGCGTAACGTGGAGTTTTGAGACACGCAACAGAAGCTAACGCCTCTCAAATTAGGCGAAAAGCGAGGGATCAGCAGGCAAGTCGGAGTGCCGGAGGTTTGGCAGACCGATTGCTATAACTCCTGTCGTAAGGCAGTCAAATTTCAACTCTCCGAGGCACAAGATCATGGCTATTGAAAAGAAGTCACTCGTCGGCAAGTCCACCAAGGCCCCCAAGACCACCACCAAGACCAAGTCCGCAGCAGGCAAAGTGAGCGGTGGCGACATGAAGACCACGATGCGCACGCTGAAGCAGGTCAAGCTCCAGTCGACGAAGAAAATGCAGTAGTTCTTCGCCACCTTTGGTTGAATGGCCACGCATTCTGCCCTGTCTCTGAGCCAAAAGACAGAATTTTCTCCTCTCGCACGCATTGCGTGACTATTTACACCAGCACCTTCGGTTCAGCAGTGACGATTCACCGACACCTTGTAAACTTTCTCCTCGTGTCTGAAGTTGCGTCAACTTCAACGAGGGCTTGATGCACAAAGCCTTGTTCTCCAGTGTCGTCGCCCGGACTTACCACGGTGGCGACACTTGGGGAAGGTTATTTCACAGAGGCGAATAATGCTTCTCCCTACTGCGGTCTAGCGAGTCACCATGATGTCTATCAAAAAGAAGTCGATTGTAAGTACGCGCACTACCCGCGAGCAGACTGGGGAAGCTTCCACGGCTGGCGTTGCAAGAACATCCGGTGGGCTACTTAAAGTGAAGGCTGCTGAAGGGCTCCGGCTGATGGCCGGCAAGAAGCTGGCGGTGACTAGGCTCGCCACCACCAAGCAGGCGACTACCAAGCTGGCCACCACGAAGCTGATGACCACGCGCTCCGCAAGAGAGTAAAGCTTGCAAGTGACACAGAAGTGTCGATCACGTCCGTGGGAAGCTACCAGACGTGTGTATGCAGGAAATTTCTTGTGATCGCGACGATTCTCTCCGCCAGGCTTCTTCGCGGGCCAAACACCTTGCCTACCCCGCTCATTCCCGGCCTCAAACCCCATTGTCCTGCTATAGCAGGGTCAAGCGGCACGCGGCTGCTGTAGAACGACGGCAGCTCGATACCCTTGAACTGCTGACTCTGGATCACGCCTGCCGGCAAGGTATCTGCGGCTGCTTCGATGGAGCCAAGCTGCAGCCGCACTTCTGAGAACGTAGACGGTACCATGAGCGCAACGTCGAACCCGGTATGGATGTGGGCCATCTCGGGGGCCGGCAGGAATATCCGGGCGATCAGGTGGGAGCTGTCGGCCATGGTTAGTAGTTCGTCGCCGGCGGCCACATCGCTACTCTTCAGGGCTTCGGGATCGCTGGTCAGGATCACTCCTGCAAAGGGCGCCCTGACAGCCGCTTTCTCTCGTTCCAGGCTCGAAATAGAGCTCTGGAGTTCAGCGCCACGCTCCGTGGTGGAAGCATCCCCCAAGCCCGAGTGGCGTACCTCCGCCTCCATAAGTTGAGCCCTCGATTGGGAGAGCTGTGCGGTATCGGCACCAGACCAACTGGCCTGCTCTGGGCTGTCCAGTCGAGCCAGCACTTGACCGGTGGCTACTGCCTGCCCCTCGCGCACAAACACGGCCGCTACTCTACCCGTCAGACCCGCGTGCACGACCGCGCTGCGGATGGGTTCGATGATGAAGTAGACGCTCTCACGATCACGCCAGATAGGAAGCAGCAGGAGGAGCGCCAGGGAGACTACGAGGCTTATCTTGAACGGTGTGGGGCGCAGTATGCCGCCGTGGATGTGGGTGCGATACCAGCTTAGGAGGAACATCTTCAAGGAGCGCAGGCGTGACCGGAACATGATGAAAGCCAGAGCTCCTGCAGGCAGGAAGGCCAGCTCCGCAAACCAGTGGTAAAAGACGTTGTAGCTGAAGCGGAGAAAGGCGTAGAGCAGCAGGTAGCTGTAAATACCGGAGAGAATTGCGTAGCACACGAAGAGCGGGATTCGTTTGCGTGACACCAGGGGAATCTCAGCCGGCATGCGGAATATGCTGCGCTGCAGCCAGGCCATCAGAAAGCCGGTTGAGCGCTCTTTGAGGTCGGGAATGCGTATCCACTCGGTCAAGAAGTAGTAGCCGTCAAGCTTTATCAGGGGGTTCAGGTTGATGACTACGACGGCGATCCCGGTGAGCAGGATAATTTTGTAGCAGAAGTCGTGTATCCCTTCGCCCGCGTGCGTGTTAGTCCACACCAGCGTAGCGATGCCGCAGAGGACCAGTTCAATCCAAATACCGGCAATGATGGTGGCCAGGCGCTGCACGCGCGTGGCAGAGATCCACACCTCGGTCACATCGCAATAGAATGCTGGAGTCAGATAGAGAAACAGAAAGCCCATGCTGTGCACCTCGCCGCCGAAGTGCTTGCAGGTTAGGCCGTGCGCACTCTCGTGCAGGAAGCCCAGTACAAAGAAGAGCAGCCAGAACTCAACAAGATCGCTCAAGCTCTTCTGAGTGAAGTTGTAATAGAGAGGCACGTCGGGCCCGATGACGCTCCACTTGGCAATGAAGACGCTGACCTGGAAGAGGAACAGCAGCACGGCAAAGGTGGTAAACCAGGGGCTGTAGATGTATTTTCCGACTCTGCGGTCCAGTGCGGTCAGGTACTTGTCGGGATCCCAGGCAGAGAAGGCGATGTTAGCGATGCTGAATTTGCTGCGAGTGCGGCGGTTGCGATGTACGGCAAGCTTCTCGCGAAGCGCAAGGTTCTTGTCCTGCGGGCTCTGGTACCAGAGGTTGCACTCCTCCAGGCTGCGAGCAAAGTCGCGTACCTCACTAACGGGGATGATCGACGCGTTCCGCGTTTCAGAGGCGGAGGCAATCTCCTCATAGGTCCGCACCCCGTCAAAGAGTTGCACCAGCTCCCACTGGGTGGGAGTCAGCCGAACGAAGGTATCCGAACTACGCTTAAGGACGGAGATGCTGGGCAATCCGTCCAGTATGTCTTCACGGATGATGAGGTCTGGATCGAGCCGGGGCGGGCGCTTACCGTCCGCCGAACGCGTCTTAGGCAGCTCTGGTAACGCCGCGTCAAGAGCTTCACTGAGGTTCATCGCTGTTCAAGCCGCACTTTCATCGACATTCCTGGCTTTAGCAATGGGGAGGGATGCACCAGCAGCGCGATGACCTCGATGCTGCCGCTGGCAGGATCAACGACCGGGCTCACGTGAATGATCGTAGCGCGCTGCTCGAGGGTGGGGTAGACGGCGGTGGTCAGTGCCAGGCCGGCTCCGTCAGGAAAGGCTGCCATCACCGCTTCCGGTACCGTAAAGACGACATGGAGGGGCCCTTCGGCAGTGATCCAGAACAGGGGATCTCCTTTTTTCACCTCCTGCGCCTCGCGTATGGAGCGGCGGCCGACCACTCCACCCTGCGGTGAGACGATGCGCGACTGCTCGATGTTGATGGAAAGAGCGCGCAGCTCCGATTCGCCCGCGGCAGCCTCTGCCTTGTAGCGGCCGACCTCAGCGATGGTTTCCTCGAGCTTGTATTTGACGTGTTCTTCGTCTTCCTGGCTGATGATCTTCTCAGAGAACATTGCGTCGGCGCGGCGCAGGTCAGCCTCATTGCCCTTCTGCTCGGCCTCCCACTCGCGCACCTGCGCTTTGAGAGACTCCACATGAGCGGCCTTGGCTGCGTAGGCTGCCTGGTCAGAACGGTCGTCAAGCAGCGCCAGAATCTGGCCCTTGTGTACGCGCTCGCCAAGTTCGGCACGTACGCTGGTCACGTATCCATCCCTCTCCGCCAGTACATCCGCCTGCCGCTCGACTACAAGCGGGCCGATTGTGGTGTAACTCTGGGGATTGGCCGCTGCAACGGCCGGTGCTGGGACGCCTACCGCGGGCGCTGCGACTGACGCGTGAGGCTCCTCGAGTGCAGCGGGAGCAGCCTGGACCGCGCTGCTGTCGACAGCGCTGCTGCTGGCTGCGCTGCCTCGACCCTCGCAGCCTGTCAGGATCATCGTAAATGAGCCGATCAAAAAAGCCAGCACCGCTGCGCCTGATGCTCGATAGATCGCACGTTCATGTGAGGGGAATTCGAGCCGGGCAGTGGTCCGCAGCATGTGTTCGGCAGCGCTCGCCATTTGGGCCCGGCGCGAGTTTTGAAGATTCTCCAAGGTGCTCACCAGCCAATCCAGTTCCATAGAGTTTGCCAGACCAGGAGGGCGGCATGACGCAGCAGCACGTATCCGGCGGGCCGAAAGCCCACATAGATCTTGGCTCGCCCATCCATCCCGTCGCGCAGAGAGGCGTTCCCATTGGGCAGCGGGACGCGTGCAAAGAAGACCCTCTTGCCCTCCGAGGTCTGGGCCTGTGGACTCACGATGCTGACTCTTCCGTGGAGAGTACGGGCAGGGAAGCTGTTGAGCTTGATCGAGACGCTCTGGCCCGACCTGAGCAGAGGCGCGTCCTCCTGGTCCACGGCTACGTTGATCATGGCGTTGCTGATGTCGAGCACCTGGGCAAAGGCAGCTCCGGCCAGGAGGTGTTCGCCCGCGGCGTTTCCTAGGTTGGGGGTGACCACGATTCCATCTATAGGTGAGCGGAGCTGCGCACTCTGCACGCGAAGTTGGGCCCGGTCCATCTCTGCGCGCAGATACTCAGACTGAGCACTCTCCCGGCCTGCCAACGGGGACTGCCTCGCTAGATCGCTCTGCATCGTAAGCATCTGTGCCTGATACCGCGTCTGCGCGGAGGTGAGTTCTGTACGCCAGGTGGCGTCGCTCAAGGTGCCGACGACGTCGCCTCGAAGGACGCGCTGGCCTTCGCGGGCGAAGACCTCCTCGACGTTACCCTCGACCGGCGCCGCCACGGTGACGACGTGCAGCGGAGCCACCACCGCATTTCCGCTCACGCGCAGCGGCAGCGGGAAGAAGAAGAGAAAAGCGAGTGCAGCGGCTGCGGCGGCCAGGGTGGTCCATCGACGCCTGGGATCGCTGCGCAGAAAAGCCTGCTTGCGATGCATGAACGGCTCGATGAGGCTGATTAGCGGTACCTCACGATAGAGCAATGCGTTGCGCATCGCCACCGTGGTCTGACCGGCAAGTACCTTGATCATCTCGATCTGCGCGATCTCGAGGAAGTCGGGATCGCTGCTCTCGTAGAGCAAAAGGCCGACTCGGCCCTGGTCGTCGGTAAGGGGCAATGCAAAGAGGGAGCGATACCCGCTCTCTTCAAAGTATCTTCCGATGGCAGAGCTGATGGTCGCGTCTTCGTGTTCCGCGACTGCCCCGTGCTGCCGCACAAGCAGTTGCTCGAAGTGGGTGGAGAGCCACTGGACCAGTTCTCTAAGCCGGTCCACTGAGGCGTCCCCCGCCCGGATCGTCTCCATTCCGGAGATCGCCTTGAGCTGCAGCTTGCCGCGATTATCGAGAGCCACTGAGCATCGTTCGAACGGCAGCACCGATTGGGGGCTGTTGACGATGATCTGCAGCAGGCGGTCGAGACGCAGGGTAGAGGTGATCTCGGAGCTGACCTGGACGAGGGTTTCGAGGATCTCGAGCTTGCGCTCGGCCAAGAGCAGGCTCGCGTTCTTGAGTGCACTGCTGACTGTCTCAGACATGGTGCTCAGAAAGAAGAGATCATCGTCGTCGAATGCCTGGTTGTCAGCTCTGTTGACCGCCTCGATCACGCCCACCTCGCTGCCATCCTGCAGCAGGGGAACGAGCAGGGCTGTGGTAATCGGCTGGGCATCGCCGCCCGTGAGCGAGGCATTGCGCGAGGTGAGACGCGGATCCTCCGGGTCGGTGATGAGCAGCGGATCGCCCTCTTCGGCCATATCTGCGACATAGCCCTCCCCCGGGGACTCGGTCGCGCCGGTCGCCACGGTGTCGTCATATCCAAAGCGCGACATCAGCCGGAGCGTGCCTCCATCAAACATCCAGAGGTGAATAGCCTGGCAGGGAAGCATCACCGCCACCTTCTCAGGGATGAGTCCGATGAGCGCGTCGAGCTCGAGGGTGGCGTTCAGGGATTTCTCGAGATCGTAGAGCTGGGTAAGACGGTGGATCGAGTCAAGCAGGTCCTGGCGCTGCTGGTGGAGGTCGTCCGCGGAACTGATGGCGACTGCGGCGAGCCCGGCAAGGCTTTCGATGGAGCGGAGCTCAGCGTGGGCAAGTGCATGCTGGAAGGCGACGATCTCAAATGCGCCGCGGACTTCGTCCTCCGCGATCAGGGGTACATAGCCTATGGAGCGCAGGGTGCGCAAGACGTGCAGGTGGGCGTAGTCTTCGCGATCAAGTTCGCCGGCCTGGTAGACGAGGGGTTCACGGGCGTCGATGAGCGAGGCCAGCAGCCTGCTATCGCCGGGGACTTCAGCCGACTCCATGGCGACCTCGCCGGCCGTCGCCAGAGCAATCCATGAAGAGTTTGTGCCGTCAGAAGGCCGCCTGTAGAGGATGCAGGCGCTTTGGGGAACGAGAAGGCAAACTGCCTCAGCCAGCAGCGAGGCGCGCTCGCCTACCTCAGGCGAAGCCAGTAGCGAAGCGGCAAAGTTATAGAGGTCCAGGCCGTTCAGCCGATCCAAGCTGCCCCGCTCTGCTTCCATTCAACAGGCCGCCACATGTGCATAGATTGGCTGCTATTGTAAGCTGGTCGCAAGCCTGGATGCTCTTTATTTGGTGCAAAGGGAATTCTGTTCAAAAAGGGAACACATGGATATCGATATACGGCAGAAGGGCACGATATGCTTTCTCAAGCTCAAAGGCCCGTTGAAATACGGTCCCGCGGTCAATGACTTCAACCAGGCCGTCGACTCTGCCATCGCCGAGGGTCACATTCAGCTGGTTCTGGATCTCTCGGCCATGCCGGTCATTGATTCCTGCGGCATCGGCGCTGTCGTGAATGCACTGAGGCAGGCGAAGAAGAGTGGGGGCGATGCCAAGCTGGTAAACCCTTCCTCCTTCGCAGAGAAAACCTTCAAGATGGTCGGAATCTTGAGCCTTTTCCAGGTCTACAGCAGCGAGGGTGACGCGGTCAGCGCCTACGGCGGCTGATCTCCCGCTGCTTCGGCGTATCTCTTAGTCCGTGAAGAGAGTGCCTCCTTCCTCATTCGCCAATGCTGCTGAGAACGCGGAGATGTGTGGAATGGCAGAGTAGACCGCGTCGGAGGACCACTGGTATTCTGCGGGGTCAAGCCATCTGGTTGCGTGACGCACCAGGTACGTTCGTGGCAACGGGCGGAGTCCGCTTTCAATGTAGAGCTCGTTTATCTTCTGGAACTGCTCCTTCATCGAAGCGCGGAAGAACTCTTCGAAGGAGAAACCTACGTTACCGATGCGCTCGGAGCGTAGAAACTCGTCGCGGCGTTGCAGCGCTTCGCGGTCGCGGCGTATCGCTGCGATGGCTTGTTGAGGGTCGAGCGGCAGCAGGGAGACGCGGCTGAGCCTCTGTTGGAACTCCTGCCGCGTTCCGATCCAGAAACGCAGAGTGCGACTGATCTCAGCGGAGACATAGCGCTTTACCAGGTTGCGCCGGTTTGCTGCAATGACGAGAGTCGCGCTGCGCCAGAGCTCAACTTGCAGCTCGGGCCTGGACCCGAACGGCCAACCTGTATCGGCCTCCCACACGTGCTTGATGACGTTCCACTGGTCCCAGGCAAAGTCTAAGGAGCCATTGGGTTCGCGTGCAGCGAGGGCGGCCTGATGGTGCCGGCCCTCGTACCGCCTGGGATGAAACGGCTCGATGATAACGCACGTATCCGGATGGATCGCGAAGATGCGCGCAAGGGTAGTTGTGCCGGTGCGTGGCAAGCCGTCTATCAGTATTCTTCTGCGAGACTGAGCCTCTCCCATAGTGCGCCCGGGAATCACCATGGGTCTAGGCCGGATACCCGAGCGGAAGGGCAAGCAGGGGAACCGCGCTCTCGCAGTGCAGCTGGAAGAATTTCGCCGCTTGAGTTGTCACCAGCCCCGCTACCGGGCAGGCGACTAGGCCCCTATCCACGGCCTCAAGCCAGACCCTGTTGATCATCGCTCCGGCGCGAACGAGGCAGGCGCGATACCCCTCGGGGCCGTACTCCTGGCACGAGAGGGCGAGCTTGGCAACCGTCCAGATGGCAGCAGGCGCGCTGCCGAATTCGCGATGCAGATAGAGGTCGTCCGCTGTCAGATCGCGCTTGGGGGTGCTCCTGAGTCCTAATACACCGCTGGCTGCGTGGTACTCGTATGCACCCGGAGCAAAGTCGCCTGCTTGTCGGACCAGCAACATGAGGCGAACGGCGTTGGTCGTCAGCCGAGGAAAGATGGTAGAGGGAAGGTCCGATCCGGAACCGAGGATGGTCATGAGGTCTTCACGAGTGACGGCTTTCGACGCGAACCGCCGATGCGAGCGCCGCCGTTTGAGGACAGGAATAAGGTGGTCCCACTCCGCCAGAGTGGCGTGCTGAGCTGAGGAGGCAGCTGGTACGAAAGCCTCGAGCTGGCCGTTGGTGTTGGACTGCAGAGAGGACTCGGAGCGGCGGCAAGCATCGTAAATGCCGGCGAGAAGGTTGTCTTCGCGGAAGATCACTGAAGCTTGCCTTGACGTTACGCCAGAGCTCGGCAGCTGGAAGTAATCGCATGACTGTGCCAACATCTCGGCTCCGGACTGATCAGTCGCAGGCCACACTGCAGTCACGCCTGTTACCTGTTCGTCCATGACACGGAAGTTAAGTTCGCGTTCGATGAGATCGTCGGGCCAGGAGCACCGTGCCCTGGTGCGCAAGCCGAGGGCGCGCGCCACCAACGCAAGCTGAAGTTGGGCAACTCCTGCATCAAACTGCAAAAGACGGTAGGCAAGGGTGGAATACTTACGGCGCAGGCGCCATACGGCTCCGTACCAGATGATAAGGCAGAGGGGCAGAGTGCCACTCTGCTGGCAGAGAATGCGTCGCATCGCGGCTTCGACCGGGGAGGCCCCAGAACGCTTTTCGAGCCTGGCTAGGGTGCTGGTATGGCCTTGCCATAAGTAGTACCCCGGCTCGAGGCCATCAATCTGTCGAGCTACGATGAAGAGTTCTACCGAGCCGAGGTTCCCCGCGGTTGCGTGCCTTCTCCGGGTGGCGGGCAGTTGCTGGGGTGGCTCGGTGTTTTCTTGTTCCAGCGACCCTCTCAGCAACCGCGACAGCAGGTTGATGTCGATCTTGCCAGCCAGCGAGTGCTGCCCTCCATCGACCCCGTTAGAGTGCTGCATTCGGACAGATACTGACTCGCTGAGACTTTTTGCGGAATAAGGATCTCCGCGCACAATTCGGATGTACCTTTCGCTCGCCACATGGCCGAGAGCAAGGCGTGCGACGCGGCGGATGGAGGCTTCAAGAGCTGCCACAGGCGCAGGTAAATCGCTCGGGTCCTGCGGAGCGGTACGGCAGCTTCCACAGCGTTCAGTGATGAGCGATAAGAGGTCTTCTGACCGACCCGACCTCTCATCAATGCGGCGGCCCCGTCCCAGGGATGCGCGTTCGGAGAGGCCAAGCACGCTCCAAAGCAGGTCGATTGCAACAATGCCAGCGATAGCTCTCCACGCGGAGGAACTGCGCTCCCCGTTCAGCTGCAAGTCATCGGCCGGAGTCTCAACGCTGGAGCACCAGCACTCCATGCAGAATTCAGAAGAAGAGACAAGCGGACCGACATCGGTCACTGCTGTACTCGCGTGCAGCATGACTGGCATGACGCGGACGTAGTCCGGAACAGGATGATAGTGTGGTTGCTCCCCGGCGCGCATTACTAGAACCACTGCGACGTCCTCAGCCCCGGTCATCATTTGCGGGATGCTGACGGAGGAGTAAGGCTCGAGTGTCACTGATTTGAATCCTGTGGCAGATACCGCATCGATCATGGCGCGCTGCTCAATTGCAGTGGAGCTGTGTCCCATGACTACAACTCTCGTTCGAGAGAGGCGTGCCAGCAGGCCTTCCAGAGTTGATTCGGCGCGGCGCTGAACGGCAAAGCGGCGGAGGAAGGCTTTCGTTTCAGCGGGAGCTTGCGAGCTCGCCTCATTAGGCGGCTCTAACGTCTGCGCCTCAAGCAGGTGCATACGATGCAGGTAGGAGAGCACTGCGTTCACGTTTTGCCGCTCTGCGCCTGGCAGCTCATCAGCTATCTGGCGCGCGCTGCGCTGCCCGTCGCAGCGGGCCGACACAGCCTCCACTAGTTCGCGGGTGACGTGGTCGGGGTAGAGCCAGTCGCGTACCACGCCCGCGGAGACGAGCCGATCCTCCGCCGCAAAGACGATCTCCTCAATTAGAAAACGGGGTCTTAGAGGGCTCAATGACTCTCCCGCTCGACATCGGGCGACGACTGCCAGAGGTAGGCGAGCTCCTGGCGCATCCTGTCAGGGTGAGGCTCAGGAGCGCTGCAGCGCGGACAGTGATTTACCGGCAGGATAGCCTCTTCATTGATCTCTGCGGCTTCAAAGCTGCAACGTCGAGTCATCCCCCGGTTCACTCCGTATGCGGATTGTATGCAACCCTGTGTAAGCCATTCTGAACCCATTAAAACGAAGGGTTGAAGGAAACCTGCCGGGCAGTCGTCTGGATGCTCGGCAAAGTATTGGCGTAGTAAAGCCTCGCCTTCAGGAGCATGCGAGTTCGCGAGTGTTCGATAGGCGTGACACACAGGGCATGCGCCTGGCTCTTCCCAGTTATAGTGCGCTATGACCACCCCGTGGGCGTCGGCGGTTAGCGCGAGGAGGGAGACACGGAGTGTCCGGGCAATGTTGTCGAGGGTGTCCGCCACCGCGATCGACGGATTGCCTGCGGCGAGCGCCAGCGCCTGAACGTTGAGAGGCAGACTGCCGAGCGCGAGGTCCGTTGCTGCGATCTGGACCGCCCCTGAGTTCCTGGCAAGGAAGTCTTTAGCCACCGCCTCGCCAAATCCTCCGACAGCAATGATTGCAAATCTGCTTAGGGCTCGGTCGTCCATCTCAGTCTCAGTCCCCGTTATCTCCCTGCTGTCGCCTGATGTCAATAAAAGGGCTGCGGCCAGGGATTCAAGTCCTCTTCAGCATGGGAGGGCAGGCCCATCGTTCGAGGCAGTTCGTAGAGGCGCGGATTCCCCAGAAACCGTGCAGCGTAGCTGAAGGAGATGGGTTGAAGATCGGGGATGACTACGCGCACCACCCGCATGCCATGGCTTTGAGCCTCTGCGGTAGTCAGGTCGGCGGCGTAGGCGTGCATGCCTGCCTTCCGCAGCCGATCAAGAAGCGGCGGGAGCTCTCTTATATGTTCCTGAGCCCTAGAATCGAAGCTGCTCAGGGCTACCCTTTTTGGCGTGTTCAAAAGGAAGTCGAAGGCGCCTCTGCGCTCGGCCGCGGCCATGAACGCCGCGCCATGATGCACAGCATGAAAGTCATGCCATGACGGAGGATATTCGCGACGAACGCGAAAGCCGTAGCGGCTAACTGTCAGGTCGCGCATCGCTTTGATCAATGCCTCCTCCATGGTGGCTGCTGCTGCGCACGCGACCAGGGTGCTCACGTCCTTATCGATGGACGATAGTCTGATCGCATAAACGACCGGTACGTCCAGGTCAGTTGTAGCGTCATAGAAGCGGTATTCGAGACGGTCCGACGATCGCTGATACTGCTGCCAATAGGGTTCAAGTGCCTTGGAAAGCACGTCGACTTCGATATGCGGTAACGCCATCTTCTGCAGCCAAATGATGGAGAGGGCATCTCTTTCGATCAACTCGCGGATGGCGGAGGCGAGCGCTCCTTCTAAGGTGACGTGAGCCGCGCATCCGCTGGTGCATTGCAGCCAGAATCGCTCAGCAGGCCGGGTATGCAGGTGGGTATGAGTCATCACCAGGGGTAAACAGACGTTCGTGCCGGAATGAAGATTGAGGCCACGCGTCCACCGCATCCGGGCTGTAGGGCTTGGCAGCACGAGAGGGCATTTCGGGTGCCGCAGCTCTGTGGCGCTGCACCGGGGCAGGCTTTCCAGATCTATAGCCGCTGCGCCGAGCTCCTCGGCGGAGGCCTCGATAGCCGGCCCTAGGGGAAGGCAGGCAGCACTGTAGCGCTCCAGCATTTCCCCCAGGGCTGGTGTCTCCGCAGCTTGAGGGCTGCTGCCTGTGCCGCAGCAGGCCATGGAGATTGGCTTGCGGACGCCGGTTTGCTCACCGGCAGGATGTACAACAAAGCTGCCAGAGATCGCTACAATCTGCGGCTCGTCCGCCGGCATCCAGAGTTGGTGCAGACTCCGAGAAAGACCGCAGCTTGATTGAAGTAGCACGTCGAGTGGCCGGGGCATAAACTTCGGTTCTAAAGTCATTCAGATGGGCCGCTACTCTGAATAAAGTGGATAGTAGCACTGCAAACGAACCTGCGCCCGCTGACGGGGCAAGTTTTCTGAGATGGGATAGCGAAGCCGAACCTGAGAGCGTTCAAAGCGGCGTTCGGCTGAGGACAGAGTTGGACAAGAGCAGATCGGACCGCATCGCACGAGCTGTGAGAGAGCACCTGGATGCGGGTAACAGCCTGCTCGCCCTGCTGCTGTTTGGGTCTCGAGTCTCGGGCGCGGCGGACGTCGACAGCGATTACGACATCCTTGCGATTACGCGCTTTCACCAGCCATCCAGGGTAATCGTCGCGGACGAGATGACTCTCGACGTTATATTTGGGAGCCCGGTTCAGTTCCAACGGAAGATGCAACACCGCAGCATCAACAACGACAACTTCACTTTGAACAACTTTGCTGTGTCGTCCATTCTTTGGGATCCGGATGGCATGGCCGAGCGGATGCGCCGGCGGGCAAAGCAGGAGTACGCGGAGGGTCCGCGCGCCCTGGAAGCGCAGGAGGCCGCCGAAGTGGCTCGGGCTCTCAAGAAGATGTTGCGCGTGGTTGCCAGTCGCATCCAGAGGTCGCAGCGATCCCCCGAAGAAAATCTGCTAAACATATCTAGGATTGAGGAGATCGTAGCGAAGGCAATCTTCGCTTACTTCCGCGCCGAGCGTGAATGGACCCAGGCATTTTACAAGGTGGTACGCGAGCAGCTGCCCGGCCATGCCAGGCTTCATGAACTCTGGCTGCAGCATGTGAAGACGGTTTCCGATACGGAGGCGCATCTGGAGAGCGCTATTGCGCTGATCGGACATGTGGAGGCCAGGCTGCTTGCGCAGCGCGACTCACCGGGCAGGCGCGAAGAAGCCCAATGAACCTCGGGCACATCGACGTCCTTGACGATTAATCTTGGCAGGCCCCCCGGCGTGCCGCCCTGCAGGTCCACCTGGTAGATTGCATCGTTGATCCTGTAGAGCATCGTTGCCGCGTCGGCATAGAGCACCTCGCTGTCCTCCTGCCCGGTAACGATGTCAAAGTGCCAGTCATCCCGCGGGTCTTCCAGGATCAACTTGCCGGGCTGATGCAAGTAATCGGGATCACCGGGAGCGCCGTCCGCAGCCTGGTATGCAGCCGCTACGTCTGGAAGATCCTTCGTGTCGGCCAGTCGTTCATTGCCACGACCGGGGCTCAGAGCGTCACCGCCCGACTGAATCACGGACCAGCTGATCCATCGTCCAAGGAGCTTGGGCTTGGAGGAGTTCCCCTCGACGGTTATGACCGCCACTTTTTCGCAGTGCGATCGAATACATCGAACTTCGACTCCCGAACCGCCATGATCCTGGTTGCGTCACTGCCCGTATATTCCGGACTCGCGATGAGGTATTCCTCATTGGCTCCAAGCGCGAATCGATGCGCCTGGGATGCTGGAGCAAGGTCTGGCGCGGATGGCGCCAGGGCGAGAACATCCTGCTTCATGAACTGCAGCAGGAACTGGGGACCGTTCCGTGCCGTGAGAGGAAGAAACCAGTCGTAGGGACCGGCCGGTCCCATGCTTGTGAATGCCCCCGTGTAAGCCTCCGCAGCCGTCGCAGCGGTCGAAGATGCTTCGTCTCTCGAGGTGTGCAGTAACAGGTAATGCAGATCAGAGAGGGTGGGCTGCGGCTTTGCCGTGATGACCGGGAAAACCAGGATGTCGTCAGACGCCGAGACCGCATCCGTCCCCATGACAAGTACCGGGTTACCCTGCTGCCGGCTCACCGATAGAGTGTGCGCGCGGCCCGGCTCGATCTTGTCGACGATGCCGATGGCCGATGCTGTTACAGACTCAGGGATGATGTAGATTGCGCGCGGACCGTTGATAACAGCAGCAGTGCCGGGTGCAGCCGGCAGTATAGTGCGGATGATGGAGAGCTTACCGGCGGCAACCTGGTACAGTCTCGCCGGGTAGCCGGGAACGGATGCATCCGGCGTTGCCGCGACAAGGTACAACGCACCTGAGGACTGGCCGTCCGCAGGACCTGCAAGGACTACGGATGAAGCAATGATCGATAATGCTACGGCCAGCAGTAACCGATAGCGCGAGGCAGTGGTCTGGTTTACGGGAATACGGCGAATCAGTAGGCGGTGCGATTGCATAGATCCCGGAAGTACGTATGCGCTACCGACCAACTCCAGACCCCCGTGGTGCTGTTGCGCGAGACCTTGGTGAACCGGGCGTTGTGCCCCGAGTTGTAGCCGTCCATCTCATAGGCCCACTGCGCGTGATTGGTATCGTAGAGCGCACACCCGCTGGGCAGGTTGGTAACATTTTGAGGCGGAACATTTGGAAGGCCATTGGCAGCAGCCAGGTTCGTATCGGTGTTCCAATGCGATATACCCGAATTCTCGAAGGGCGCAAGGTGATTGGAGAGACCCTCCCCGACGTTGGCAAACCAGTCCCAGAACATGTCGGGGCCGATCTGCGCGGGAACGAGGTGTCCATTGGAGTTGTTCCTGGTGTGTTCGTCTATCTGTCCGACGCCTACTCCCTCGGGGCAGCCGCAGGTATCGTTCGGGTTGCCGCTGTTCACGTTCGCGCCTGTGTCGACCGCATTGAACTGATGGTACTGGCCTGCTGGAAGATGTTTGCTCCAGCCGTTGGCTGCTGATTCCAGCGAAAAGAGCCGTTCAAGCCAGTTAATGGGGAGGTCAGGAACAGACTGGCTGGCGAGGTAGCTCATACCGTCGTCAAAGTCCTGGTTTGAGGGGTTGGTACCGTAGAGGGTGAGGCCGAAGGTGCCGTTCACACTGGCATCGGCGTCCAGATGCCACTGAATGACGAGATCGCCTCCGTAGTGGAATTGCAGGCTATCGTTCCACTGTACGGGATGGATCTGCTGGTCGCAATTGACCGTTCCGCTGATGGTGGGCATCTCGGTCTCGTCAAAATCGGTGGACGTGGGGAAGAGTTCCAGCTTGTGGGTCTGCGGGTTGAAGTTCGATTCATGAAAGTGGTAGCCATCGTAGGAAATGTTGATGGTGTAGTCGATCTGGCCGCAGGGGCCACCCTTCTGGTCGTAGGCAACACCGAGCGCAGGCATGGACGGCGTATAGAACGTGGTCGGGTCGGTCGATCCCGAGCCAAACGTGCTCTCGATGTAGACAGTATCGCCATCGGACAGTGGCTGCGCGCTATTGTAGACGGCGAGGCTCTGGCCGTGGAGCTGAGGCGCCAGGGAAGCAAGCACTCCGCTTGCAACCAGCACGAACTTGAGAAAGCCCCTATTTTTGGATCCGTTCCCAGGCTGACTACGGCTGCCGCAGCTCGCGGGGAAACACATCTTGGCATTGGACCTCAAAGTCAACATGGAGCCGCTCCTGTCGCATCAGCAACTATTCACCTTTGATCATCAGTCGACGATGTTCTGCTCCACCGGTTGCTGCAGGAGCACCTTCACGTGATGCCGTGCGTAGCCGGTACCCCTCTTCTGGACGAGCCGTTTCAGCCTTGAGGCTTCAGACCCCTGCGCGAGCAGATACTGCTGCTTATAGAATGTGGCAGGATCCTGGGTCGGGCTCTGCCGGCTCGAGAGCCCCATGGCTTCATCAGCCTTCAACTGCTTCGCTACCTCGTCTGGGTCACCCTCGCTGGCGAGGATGCTCTGAGTCTTCTTCCACTCGGAGCGCCGCGCATCCTGTATTGCCTGATACTTCTGGAAGAGCTTGCTCTGGTTGGGTCCACGCATGTGGTGAGTACTGAGGATCACTGCATCGACCGAGATGCTGGTGTACGGCGTGGTCTCACCCTCCGCGCTATTCAACTGGTAGCGCGCAATCCTGGGCAGCGCCCACGTGAAGCGAGAGGGGAACTGGAGGTACGCGGCTGGAGACTCCATCAGGAACCCGGGCGCGAGCAGCCGCACCTCTTTGGGTGCGAAGACCTTCCCGTTTCGATCGACTCCGGGGTATTCGGAGAGTGGATCGAAGACGAATTTGACGTATTCAGGCTCGCTCGGCAGTCTCGGCCTGGCGATGCAATCAAACCGGAGGCTGAAGGCCCTCACCGGAACTCCTGAGGTGTTTTCGAGGATCGCCATGTAAGGTTTTGCTGTGCTGAAGCCCTGCATCGCTGAGAGTCCGGGATAGTAGCGGTCGAGCAGCGTCTCAAACTCGGGCGATGTAGCCGGTACGATCGTCAGGCCCGTCTCAGGAGCGGCCTGAGCCGCGGAGTGCTCACCGGCGAGCACCGTTTGCATGCCGAGGCATACCAGAGCCGCCAATACTACACGCCGGAAGGTGCGGTGATTGCTCGCTGTCATGATGACTCTCCAGTGCACCGTCAGAGTTTTACGGTCGCGACGTTCACCTTCATCTCGGGCACGTTGACAATTGCCTGCAGCATCTTCTGCGCAACCGGCAGAGGATGTGTCTTGATGACTTTCAGCAGTCTGCGCGCATACGCCTGCCTGGCCTTCGCGTAGACTCTTGGGTGCCCGGTGGTGGGCTTTGGTATCGCCTGCTGGACGTGGGTACGAAGGGCGTTCCGAATCTCAGGCCTTTTCTGACCCTGCTGCAGCAGCTGCAGGATGAAGGCTGCCTCATCCTTCTCAGCGCGGCTGCGCGCGAAAAAGCGTCGCTGCAGACTTGCATCGAGCTGATCTGTAGCCGTGGTCGAAAGCTGTGCATGGGGAAAGATCATCGATCGTATGGTCGCACTGCTGGTCATCCCGGACGGAGTATGCAGCAGGTGTTTAGCGAACTTACGTCTAGACGACAGTACCTGCCCAGCAAGGCTTTCAAGGTGTCCTCCCTTGCTGAGCATGTTGTAGGCGAGACTGGAATACAGGAACAAGGGGGTGATGACGAAGTAGTCGCCGGCGCGAAGGACGGTTCGCCTGCCGCTCAGTGCCCGGCCCGCGTGAGCGAAGCCCGGGCGGGTGTCGAGCTTGCGGCGGCTCTGTGACAGGTAGTGAGAAGTGTGGCTGTGCGTGGCGCCCTTTTTGGACGGAATCTCCCAGTCGACCGCAAGTGCACGGACATGCTTTCCGGTTATGTTCTGGAAGATCCTGGTATGCGGCAACAGGGCGCTGAGGGCCGGAGAGCTGTCATATCCAGGGAAGTGGGCATCGAGCAGAGCTTTGAATCGAGGGTCTGAGGACCCGATACCCTGGGTTGGCCACCTGGTGACCTGTATCTGCGCCTGCGCCTCCAGCACGGGAAGACTGCTGACTGCGAGAGTAGCCATCGCTCCGAGTAGCATCTGCCTTCGACTGCACTTCAGTTCATCGCTCATCATCCACCTCACCCGGCAGTTCGCTGGGTCACTCGTAGTACGAGTCGCATCCGCCGCAGCTGCATCCACCGCAACTGCAGCTGCAGGGTCTCGGATTTTCAGTAAAGCCCTCCCCGCACGAGCAGCAGCTATCACAGCTATCGCAGCTGTCGGAGCAATCAGAATCGATTGTGCCATCCGCGCCGGTGCTGTCCGGGAGGAAGCTGAAGGCGTCGTTGTCGGTCCCGTCGTTCCAGGGGCCGTCATAGTCGGCAGCATCGGTGGTAGCGTCGTTTCCTATTGCGTCGGTTGCGTCGGAGTCATAGCCGGGATTGTTCGGAGGAGGTCTGCGTCCGTCGCCATCGTCGAGAATCGGACGCTGGAACTGCGGCGTGGCGCTCTCCGGTTGAAGGAAACTCAGCCTCTTGAACATCTTGGCACCGCCTGTAGATCACAGCTGTTGATGCGGGTGGGAGGATAGAATCCAACGAACGGAGAGTGCTTTCTTATACCGCAGAAACTTAACGTCAATGCCCTCCGGTGTCAAGGCCGCAATAGCTAGCCGGCCGGGTTGCGGGCGCCGGTTTGCGCCCGTAAAATCCGGCCTGAGAAGGAGTTGCGATGCGGATCGAGGGCTAAAAGAAAATGTGCGTTGCGGCCGATGCTAAATTGCAGGCTCTGAACTTGACAGTCGAGGCGGCCTCGGGGATGATCCGCATATCTGCAAGTGCACCTCATGGACTTAGCTGATTAAAACATGAGAGCCCCTGAATCTGAGCTGAATGTGTTGGACTGGCTGCTTGCCCCCGTGAGCCTTGAGTTCTTTCTGGCGGAGCATTGGGGACAAAAGCCTCTGCTGCTCCATCGACAGGACGCAAACTACTACTCCAGCCTGCTGCGGGACAGCGATCTTGATTACGTTTTGCATGCAGCCGCCCGTCGACGGGGCAATATAGAGGTCCTAAGCGGAGGAGGACGTCCTCAAACTGCCGGCGGCGTCGAAGGAACCGTGCGGGCTGTTCGCCAGGGCTCCTCCCTGCGCATCAATGCGATCCAGCGTTTCTCCCCGGCATTGGCACGCACCAGGGCGGCGCTGGAGCAGCGCTTCAGCTGCACGGTCAACATGAATATGTATCTGACCCCTGGAGACGGCAAAGCGCTGGGCAAGCACGTCGATACGCACGACGTGCTGGTCTTGCAGATTGCTGGGCAAAAGCGCTGGCAGCTCTTCGATTCGGTTTATCCCGACCCGCTCGAGAACCTGCCGCAGCTTCGCGGCGAATCGAAGGCATACCAGAAGAGGTACCGGCTCCCCAACCCCTCTGCTCCGGAGGACGCCAATCTCACCGAAGACTTCATGCTCCGGGCAGGCGACCTGCTCTATCTGCCGCGGGGGCATCAACACGCCGCGCAGGGCGAACTGCGAACAGTATCCTGCCATATCACGGTTGGCTTCCAGGTGCTCACGCAGCTTGATCTGCTCAGCGTAGCACTGGCCAGCGCTGCGCAGGGCATGCCTGGGCTGCGCAAAGCGCTGCCGGCGGGTTTCTCCTGGGATCCGACTGTAAAGCAGGCGGCGATTCAGCAGTCTATGGAGCTTCTAAAGCAACTGCCCGAGAACATGCAGCCGGAGAGCGCGTTCGGTGAGGTGGCCCGGCTTTTTACCCGTGGGCGGGATAATCTCACAACCAATCGCCTGCTTCAACCACGCGCCGGGCCTTCTTCCATCGAGCTCGAAACGCGTCTGAGGAAGCGCTCCGGCATCGTGCTGGGCATTGACCGCGATGCGGAATCGATACGGCTGATGTGGCGGGAGGTCTCCTTGACTTTGCCGCTCAAGCTCGACACCAGCTGCCAGTTTGTGCTGGAGCATGAGGTCTTCCGCCCATCCGACCTGCCAACTGACCTGGCTGATGAGGAGAAGGTGGCCTTCTGCCGGGATCTCGAGGAGATGAACCTGCTCTTTGTGGCCGGACGGAGGCAGGCGAGCCGAGCGCCAGCTTTGAACGCGGACATGACTGGCTGGCTGCCGATCGACTACGATTCAAAGAAGGGAATGGTGACCTGGCAGTTCTTCGGCGAGCGTTCGCTCGAGGAGCCGTTCTACCGCCAAGCGGTGCGGCGGTCTCAGGCGAGCCAGCGGGCTGTGGAGCGGCGACGGACGCCCGTTCCACAGCCCGCAGGTGCTCGGCGGCCGGCTGGATTTGTATTCCATATCTCGCGTTGTGGCTCGACGCTTGTGTCGAATGCGTTGCGCAGCACCGGCCAAGCAATGGTCATCTCCGAGGCGGAGCCGGTGAACCAGGCCATTACGGCGTTGGAGCGCTCCGCTGATGCGGGAGCATTGCGGGGGATTGTAGACGTATTCTGCGGGCATGGAACACCGCCGCCGCCTGCCATTTTCAAGCTGACGAGTTGGAATGTGCTCGATATCGCGCAGTTCCGTAGGCTCTGGCCGGATGTGCCGATGGTGATCGTGATTCGCAATCCGGAGCAGGTGATGGTCTCGTGCCTGGCGACGCCGCCGGGGTGGATGCAGTGGAAGGAGCATCCGGAGCGGATAGGTCTCGGCTTCGAGGGATTTGATGCAGTCAGCGGATCAGATGAGGAGTTCTGCGCGCGTGTGCTTGGCCGCTTCATGCAGGCTGCCTTGGACAGCTTCGACCAGCAGATGATGGTGGTTGACTACGTCGATCTGAGAGCGGACACTATCGCGCTTGTGGCAGGGCATTTTGGCCTTGAACTCGATTCCGGAGCAAAGGAAGCGATCGAGCGTTCACTTGCGGTCTATTCCAAGGACCCGACCGGCAGCAGACTATTTGTTCCTGATGATGAGTCGAAAAACTCCGCGGTGACGAAGGAGATTCGAAGTGCGGCTGAGCAGTGGGCAAGCAAGCCGTACGGGAAGTTGCTTAAGCTGAAGACCTATGGAGGCACGCCGGAAGCCGTCTCGTCGCCTGGTAATCCTCGGCTGGACTGACTTGCTGGCTTCATTAGCAGATCGGCCCGGCCAGCGACTCACGTGGCTCCTGCCGGGAGATGTCATCGCGGGGTCCACTCGGGATGACTGGTGAAGAGGCCTCCCACGTAGCCTAGCTGGTAGACGAGAAACGAGCCGAAGCAGAGGCTCACCATTCCCGAAGCGACGCCCATATAGCGGCTCAGTCGACTAAACCGGTCGCCGGCATAGGAGAGCGGCACGGCCATTGCGGCCGTCATGCACATCATACCGAGCATGGTTCCAGCGCCGAAGATGAGCAGGTAGAAGGTCGCCCAGAGGGGGCTGTGAATGGTCGAGAGGACCAGGAGCGCAACCGCTGCTGAGCCGGCCAGTCCGTGGACGAGGCCAATCACCAGCGGCCGCACGAACTGGTAGAAGCCAAAGCGCCCGACGGTGCGATCCAGCAGCCTTGTGGTCAATGTGCTCTCCGTCGCGTAAGCACTCGACACCTTTGCAGCTGCACTCTGGTCGCTTAAGGTGGCTTCAAGGCCAGTCCGATCCGTCAGGGCGGGTGTCCCCGGGAGTGGCGTCCTCGTCCACCGGGTGGTGAGTTTTTGCATTACTCCGGTCAGGTTGAGCACTCCCAGCAGGACGAGCATTATGGCGACGCAGAACTCCATTGAGAGCCCAACCCGCGGCGGAATCTCCACTCCGAAGAGGATGATCAGCGCCCCGACGACAAAGATTGTGATGGTGTGTCCCAATCCCCAGACGGAGCCAATGAAGGCAGCATTGCGAATACCGCGCTGGCGGGTCACGATGGTCGAAATGGCAACGACATGATCCGCGTCAGTAGAGTGGCGCATGCCAAGGATTAATCCCAGGCCAGTGACGAAGAGCAGCGGTCCGAGCTTCTCCTTCGAAAGCATATGCACGTTAAAGCGGGTGGCAGCGAAGGCCTGAAAGGCCAGGACCATCCCCAGGATGGTGATGAAGCATGCTGATGCAGCGGGTAGCCAGCGCTTGGTCAGAGGCCCATCGACCTGCAGGCGCGTCATGAAGCGGCGCGCTGAGACCATGAGCATTCCAAAGCCGATGAGCACGGCGGCGAGGCCGAGGCTAAAGGCCACGATCAGGAAGAAGCCCAGTCCAACGCGGTGAAGGGCAAACGCGCTGAGCAGCACGATGAGAGCCGCCGGGCAGGGGATGATTCCGCCAGTGATGCCGAGCGTGAAGAGTTGAGTCAGGCTTACGGGTCCCGCGGTCTTCGCCTGGAGCGCGCCCTCTGTGTCTTCTAAGGCCTCATCCGTGGTGGCCTTCGAGTACCAGTGCGTGTGGGTCGCGCCGGGCGCATGGGAGTGGTCGACGGCGGTGCCAGCCAGGCGGCGCAGGAGCATGTAACAGCCGAGCGCCGCGATTGTGATGCCCGAGAAAACACCCAGCCAGGGGTATAGCTGTTCGGGCACGATGTAGTGCGAGGCGTAGAGCGTAATGACCCCGAGGGCAAAGACTCCCGCGGTATGCGAGAGGGTCACGATCAGGCCGAGCAGAACGGCGTGACGGGCGGTGCCGCGGGAGCCAACGAGGTAGGCGCCTACGATGGTCTTGCCGTGTCCCGGCTCCAGCGCGTGCAGGGCTCCAAGGCCCATGGCGATGAACGCTGCCGTGAACAGGAACCAGGGGCTCAGGTTCTGCTCGGTGATCAATTCGGTGAACCTGCTCCGCGGCGTGAGTTGCTCATTCGCTTTTAGATGCATTGCGGAGAAGCTCGATTGGGCAGCCCGGGTCGCTGCGCTGTCATACGGCTGGGCAGTGTGTATCGATGGCTGGATGATCGCTCTGTCCGAGACAGGCTTGGCGAGACGCGCCACAGAGTTTGCTGCCGTTGTTCTGGCAGCGAGGGAGCGGTCCTGCTGCTTTGCAGGATCCATGGCCGCGCCCCCCGCACCGGGACCAAGGTTGCGTGTTGCTGCCTTGGTTCCGGCGCCACCCACGAGTGGAGCGTTCGCGATGGCAGGCAGAGTCGCTTGCAGTGTGGCGTCGAGCACCTGAGGCGGGCTGCTGAGCAAGTCTGTGGGATAGTTGCTGAGCTCCGCGCTGCGATCAGCAGCCGGAACCGAGCTGCTGAGCAAGGACCCGGCGGGGGCAACGGCGATGATCTCCTTCCATCCCGTGTGACCCTCATAATTGGCGTCGGAGTAGCGCAGTGACGCAGCCTTGCGGTTTGCCTCGGCTGGATAGGAGGCCTCGAAGACGAAGCCCATCTTCATGGTCGGCAGACCGCCGGCTCCGGGAGGAAAGATGACCTGGCTCGCCTGGAGCCGCAACGGAAGTTGACGGCCGTCCAGTGTGAGAGTGAGGCCGCGTCCGAGTTCAGCGCCCCGTGAGGCGATGTAACGGGTCACTACGGCGTCAGCGGCATCCGCTTTGATGTTGCCCTGCTGAAGCTCCTGATAAGTGGGAATCTCTGCGAGGTCGATGAGGTATTCGATGCGGATGGCTTGCTGCTCAAGGCTGATCTTCGAGTAATGATTGACGCTAAAGTTGCCCATGGGGTGCGCGGATGCCGCCTTCGAAAGCAGCAGAGTCAACATCAACAGGAGCAGTATGCGAGCGCGTCTACGGGGCATGGCTCTCCTCGGCGGGACCGCTGGACGCCCGGGACTCCAGCAGGGAGAGCTGCTGTTGGGCCCGATCCGCGTAGATCATGTGAAAGTGGGGATTGATCACCAGCGCTTCTTTAAGTTCTTTCCGGGCCTCGTCGGACTTGCCCAGCTTCTCCGCGATCATGCCTGCATGATAGAGAAGAAGTGGGTCGCGTGTCCCGCTCTGAAGTGCCCTTTCGCTTGCCTTCGCTGCCTCGCCGAATCGTCCGTTCTTAAAGAGGGCCCAGGCGAGAGCGTCCCAGGTATAGATATCGTGGCGGACTTCAAACTCCTTGTGCGCCAGCTCCAGAGCCACGTCAAGCTTGATGTCGTGATCTGCGTAGAAGAGGGCCAGGTCGCGATTGTGAAGGACCTGGTTGATGTGACCCAGCAAGCCGATGTATTCGACCAGCTGATATTGCTTTCTCGCCTCGGTCTCGTTGCCCATCTTCGCATAAAGGTCGCCCAGTTCCGCGACGAAGATGGGCATAGGGACGACGGCGATCGCCTTCTCATAGAGGACTACCGCCTCCTGGTACCGCCCCTCGTTGCTGCGTAATCTGGCGAGTGCGGCGAGCGCGCGGTAGTCTCCCGGGTGGGTCCCAAGCGCGGCGAGATAGGCGGAATCGGCACTTGCGATGTCCCCTGCCTGGGTCGCGTATTCACCCAGCTCATAGTAAAGCCAGGCCAGGTTTTCCCGGGGCAGTTCGGCCGCGACACCCTCAGAGACCGCAACTTTCATCAGCCGGAGTGCGCCGGATGTGTCGCCGGAGATGAACTTGAGGTAGGAGACGCGGCTGTCTCTGGCGTAAGCGGTGCGTGCCACAGCTTCGGAGCTGCCGATCGCAAGACGGGCGTAGTCTGCTTCGGCGCGGTCGTATTCTCCCTTGTCCGCGTCTGCATCGCCAATAATCGCGAAGGGCGACTGGTCGCCCGAGCCGAGGGCCAGCGCCTTCTGGGCATAGGTGAGGGCGTCGTCAAAGCGATGCTCACCCATGCAGACCTCTGCCATGGTCTGCAGGGGCGCGACGGCTGAGAAGTCCGCAGAATCGAGATCAAGTGACCGGGTGATGGACTCTTCTGCAAGCTGGTAGTCGTTCACATCGCCTGTCTCGCGGGCACGCTGGAGGTAGGCCGCGCCGAGCGCAGCGTAGCTGCTGGCGTCTTTCGGGTTGGAAGCGAGGGTGGCCTGCGCCTTGCGGATCATGCGATCTGTGCCGGTCGCCTGGGGTACGAGCAGCGTCAGAGGCACGGCAGAAAAGGCGGGCGGAAACGCTGGCGAACCGGCGAGGGGTGCTGCGGCCGATTCGGTGATCGGCTTTATATCTACACTCGAGGGCGGCATGCTCGCGGTGGGTTCCGCGGTGGCTTTTGATCTGCCTGCAGGATTGGCGGGCAGGCCGATTGCGTCGCGGGAGTCGGAAGCGTAGTCCGAAGTCGGCTCGGCTCGCATCGAGAGCTCGAAGTATCTGCTCGCCTCGGTCAAGTGCTGCAGTTGGCGGGCGATGTGGCCGGCGTGGTTGAAGATTTGTGCACTCTGAGCCCCGAGTGCGATGGCCTTCTGGATCACTGCTTCCGCCTCCGCGGACCTTCCGTTCTGGTGGAGTGCCCAGGCGTAGGCGTCGAGGGTGGAAACATCGTGGCGGGTCTTCCGCTCAGATTCAGCAAGGGTTAGCGCCTGCCGGACAGTCGCGCTCGAACGCGCCTTGAGGAGCACGAGATCGCAGGCGGCATCCTCGTAGTGGATAGCCGAGTTGCCGGCGCGGCTCTCGAACACCGCGTAGCTGGTACTTGCCTGCGGGGACTGGCCGGCCGCCGTCTGGGCTTCGGCCAGCAGGAAGAGTTCGTGCGGATCAGGGTCGATCTGGGCGGCGCTGGTCAGCAGTGTCACTGCATCCTTGGGACGATGTTGAGCGATGCGAACGCGGGCGAGATTCTCGGTGGTGGACCAGTAGTAGGGGAAGAGCTTCTCGGCGCGCTCGAGGACGGGTTGCGCGGCATCGGCTTTACCGGCATCGATTTGCACGCTAGCGATCTGATTGGCGATGTAGGCGAGCTCCTCGGTCTCAGCGGCGGGGACCTGGCTGAAGGCGAGGTTGAGGAACTCCAAGGCGCCCTCCGGGTCGCCGTAAATGGCGCGCAGCCGGGCTCCCAGCAGCAGTGCGGGCCGGTTGTTAGGAAGCATGTTCATCATCCACTGGATTGACTTTTCGGCTTCGGGGTAGTCGCCGAGGGCCAAGTCCGCTTCTGCGAGGTAGCCGTAGGTCATGACGTCATCGGGTGTGCGGCGATTGAGTTCGGCCGCTCGTACCTTCGCCTGCGTGAACTGGTGGCGGGCGAGCATGATGGCGACTTGGGTTTTCTGCAGACTGAAGTCGCCCCCGTCGATGGCCAGGCTCTGGTCGAGCGTCTGCTGAGCGTCCTTGAGGAAGCGGGGATCTGCCGACTCTCGCGCCCGGCTCAGGTACGCCGTCGCGAGGTCGTTGTAGGACTGCAATCGCTTGGGGTCAGCGCTGATGTGGCGCCTGGCTACATCGATGCGCTGCTGTGCCGGGCTTAGTACCTGCAAGGGGGTCACTGACTGCTGCTCGATCCCCCCTGAGGCAGACAGCTGGGCGAGAGAGGTCGAGCAGACCAGCACCCCGGTCATGACCACGGTGGGCAGAAACACTTTCATGAACAAACCTCGTCGAGCGCGGACGGCATGGTGTTGAAGCCAGGGGACTCTTCGCTGAGCGACGGCTTGCGAAGAGTCCCTGGTTCAAGCGGGTTATGGGGCAGGGTTACAGGACAGGGCAGACTGTGGTTCCACCCTGATCGCCCGGCGGCGGGAAGGTATTCCCGGTGCGCTGATAACCGCAGCCATCTTCGCTGGGGTCGATGTGGCGGCTATCGCGTCCACTGTACGCGTAGTGCACGTAAGGGAACGTCTCCTGAGTGGGCACGTCAGTCGCGTTCACTCCGTCGCCGATCCGGTTGTTGGGGAAGACGTTGAAGCCAGGGCTGAGGACTCCACCGCCAACCACGCGTGCCGCGATGTCAACGACGTCGTCAGTGAGCCTCCGTCCATTAGGGAAGCCGGCACCGTCACCAACAAGCAGACCAAGACGGCTGCGTCTTACGATGGGAGTTGGAGCTACTCCCGTATTGAGGCGGAGCAGGTCTGCGATTGGGCCCACTGGGGTGCCAGCCGCGGCGATAGGAGGAGCATAGACGACGAGGGGAAGCAGGTCTACGCGTGGTGGAGTGGGTACCTTGATGCCATACAACGCATTGAAAGCTCGCGCCAGGTTCGGGTCGAGATCAAAGCTCGCAAACTGCATGTCATTGACCGGCTGCTCCATGCTCCAGCGATCTTTCGATCCAGTACCGATAACCAACTCGTTGACGAGGGGATTGCCAAGCCGCTGGATCTGGTAAAAGCTTCCAGTGTTCATAGCCGGATCGGGAGAGCGGCGCACGGTTGTTTGAGGCCTCGAGGTAGTTGCCCATGAGCCGATGGTAGCCTTCGGGTCGGTTGCGGGGTGAACGGCTCCATCGCTGGTGAGCATGCTGATCGGCACCTCGATAGCGATGGTATTGACATTGAAGCCGGACACGGAGTTGGGTGCCAGGTTCTTGAGGTCGTTGGCATCTTCGACGTCGGTGAGCACGCCCCCGCCAGCGGCCTTGCGGAAGTTGAAAGTGTCGAAAGCGGCTCCCAGATCAATAAAGAACGGATCGGCGACAGTACCGGCGAAGACGCTGACGTCCTGCACTCCGGCTCCCTGCAGCCCGTGGTAAACGCCCTGCTGAGCCAGAGCGGCGTAGTTGGGCATTGTGCGCGGACCGACGTTCGTGGGAACAGCGATCAGGTCTGTTGAATCCGGCTTGGTGATGCTTATTGCCTGGCCGCCCTTGATCATGGTCACACTATAGGTTTGCAGCACATTGATTCCTGCCGAGCCAGGCCCGTCGAGCGAAGTAATGGCTGGCGGAACGATGGGGAAGCCGGGAGCTATCGGGGCAGGGGAGTTCTTAGGTGCGACGAGGCCCTTGCCGGCGCCGCCGTACGCGGTGAAGGACTGTGGAGTGCGGATCTGTGTGGTGAACCGGAACTGGAAGGTTACTTCCGCCAGAGCATCCTGGTTATTGTCAATCTTGATCTCGTAGAGGATGTTGGGATCGAAGGGGAAGTAGTTAGGTCCGTTGCTCGGCTCGAGGAAGGGATCGACGTTCATGATGAACGTGACGCGATCGGGGTGGTCGTAGCTTACAAAGGAATAGAAGTCCGTAATGTCGGCCTTCTGATCCAATGCGGTTATGGGCGCTTCCCGGTGGCTCGATGCAAAGGCCCCCGTGGGCGATGCCATCATCAGGCTCAAGCTGAGTCCGATGAGCTGTTTCGGCTTTAACATGTGGCTCTCCTTCAAACAAGTTGACGCGGTGAGGGAACGGCGCGCGACCTGCCCGGAGGGCGTAGGTATGCGAAAGATCACGATCGGTAGCCGCTCAGTTGGAGTGACTACGGTTTGCGTTCGACTATGGATTGCGAGACTTGAGGATTTCGTTGGTCGAAGATGTTGATGTTATAAAAACCGCGGTACCGAGACGCGCAAGAAGCATCGTCACGCGCAGAAACGTCGCCGCACCATTCGGAAGCGAATATAACGCTGCGCGATTGGTGCGGCTGGACGATAGGCCGGGAGTGCGGGTGCTTCCTCGTGACGAAGTGATTGTGCGGAGTGGAACAAGTGTGAGGCCGAAGTTTACCTGGGCGGGGTAAGAACGGCCGGTGCTGCTTCTGTTGCCGCCTGGGCGGGTGAGATCAGTGGGATCTCCTCTGAGATTGCGAGGCCCGAGCTGCGCAGGAGCTTGGCCACCGCCGGCACGCTCAGCCGGGTCGCGTCGTACTCGACCCGGATGGTCTGCTCTGTCTCGCGCACCACCACGCGTCGAATGCCATAAACCTCGCGCAGATTCCCCAGTGCAGACATGGCTGCTTCCGTGGGGTGCAGGGAGTAGCGAAAGAGTACTTCGACGGTGGTCATGGGCAGATCATATCAGGGCGACGCGAACTGTATGACGGGCCTCTCCATCTGGTCCTCGGCGAGTGCTGTGCCACGGCAGAGCGCATCTCAGAGGCTCTGAACGTAAACCTGTATCTCCGGGCTCGTCCAATCCTGCGCGCCTATGAACTTTCTGCGCACTACGCCGTGCGGGTCGATGAGAAAACTCTCGGGAAATCGATAGGTGCCATAAAGCTTATTGCTTGCTTGAAGGGCGTCACGAACGGAGAGCAGGTCGACGTGGTTGTCGGCGAGGAACTGGTGGTATGCAGACTCATCCTCGTCCTCATCCACAGTGAGCACGACCAGGCGCGGCATGCGGTGCTGCAGTTCAATGAGGGAAGGGAGCTCATCGATACAGGGCTGGCACCAGCTCGCCCAAAAATTGAGCAGCACGACCCGGCCCCGGTAGCTGCTGAGCTGGATCGTCTGGGAGCCATCTCGGATCACGAAATCGGGTGCAGGAAGGCCAATCTGCTCGGGCCGGGAGCCGCGATCACAGCCGTTGAGGGCCAAGAGGGACAGCAACACAGGCCAAGCGCTGAGCATCGGCACGGTGCGTATGGTCGACTTCGTGTCCAAAGGGCGCCTGATCAAGACCTTTCTATAATACTAAGCAGGTGTTGATCTTAAGTTGTTGATGCGAGCAGGCCGAGAGCTTGGCCTTTTTCGATCTCCTTCAGCGCTGGAGCAGTAGTGCATTCGACCGAGTTCCCGAAACCCGCAGGCATGTTGCTTTCCGTCATCGTTCCAGCCCGTAACGAGGAGGAGTGCATTGCGGCCTGCCTCGAGTCGCTGGTGAGGCAGTCGGATGTGAGCCTCCAGCTTGGAGTGGACTGGGAACTGATCGTCATAGACGATGGGTCAAGCGACGCAACCCGCTCGATCGCGAGTGCATTGTCCGGGGTCACGGTAGTTGATGCTCCGCCCCTGCGAAAGGGGTGGACGGGAAAGGCGAATGCGGCATGGGCAGGCGCCGGGGCGTCGACCGGCGAGTGGCTGCTCTTTACTGATGCCGACACGGTCCATGAGCCTGGCGACCTGCAGCGCGGAGTTCGTGAGGCGAACAAGGCGGGTGTGGCGATGCTCTCCTACTCGCCCCGGCAGCTGGTGAGTGGATTCTGGCAGCGGGCATTGATGCCGCTGGTCTTCAGTGAACTGGCGCTTGCCTATCCACCGGAGAAGGTCTCGGACCCGGCAAACCGGCTCGCGGCAGCGAACGGGCAGTTCCTGCTGGTGAAGCGCGCCGCATACTTTGAAGTAGGAGGTCATCAGGCAGTCGCGGATTCACTGCTCGAAGATGTAGCGATGGCGCGGCTGGTCAAGCGGCGCAAGCTGGGCCTCAGATTCCGCTACGCTCCGGAGGCACTGAGCACCAGGATGTATCGCAGCTTTGGTGCGATGATTGAGGGCTGGACGAAGAACCTGGCGCTGCTCTTTGGCAATGGGCTGTTGCTGGCGGCCTGGCGTCTTCTGGATGTGATCCTCCTGACTGCACTGCCGCTGCTTATGCTGTACTTTTTCCAGCCAGTGGCGCGAGTGGCTTTTGCCCTGCTGTGGCTGCGAACTATCTGGCGTGTTTATCGACGTGCGGCACGGTCGAACTTCTCGGCGGCCGATTGTGCGTTATCAACGATTGGGCTGCCCCTATTTTCGTTTCTCCTAATTCGCAGCTGGTTTCAGCACACCATCAAACGCCGCGTAACCTGGAAGAACCGCATATACCCGGCTTGACGCAAGCCAGGACGCAAGCTGGCAAAGAGCGTACTCCGGTATCCAAGCAGGACAAGCTCAGTATGATAGTAGGAGATGATCTTACTTACGCGCCGCGCTGATTTTTCATCCTCGCACTACTACTGGGTTGATGGATGGACCGCCGAGGAGAATCAACGCGTCTTCGGAAAGTGTTCCAACCGGAACGGACATGGGCACAACTACACTCTCGAAGTTACTATTGCTGGCGAAGTGGATGCCACCTCCGGCTTCGTTGTAGACCTGAGGGAGTTAAAAGAGATGATCGAGCGCGAGGTACTGCAGACATATGATCACCGGCATCTGAACCTTGAAGTACCGGAGTTTAGAGACATGATGCCTACCGCAGAAAACATAGCTATCGCAATCTGGAGGAGGCTAGCGCCGGGATTTGCGGATGGCAGACTGGCTGGTGCGAGGCTGCACCGCGTGCGGGTCTACGAGATGGCGGATCTCTTTGCCGACTACTATGGCGAGTGACGAGGCGGCAGCATGAGGGCGTACTTCTCACGGCGATACACCATCAGCGCTTCGCATCGCCTGCACAGCGAGGCATTCACTGAAGAGCAAAACGCTGCGATGTTCGGGAAGTGCAACAATCCGCATGGTCACGGCCACAACTATGTTGTCGAGGTGACGGTGGGTGGCCAGGTCGACGGGGTCACGGGCATGGTGTGCAATATGGTCGACCTCGATCGCTGCGTTCAAAAAGAAGTACTGGAGCGGTTCGATCATGAGAACCTTAATCTATGTGCGGAGTTCGCGGATCTGGTGCCCACTACTGAAAATCTAAGCATCAGGATTTATGGTCTTTTGAAGGCTGCTATAGGAAGTGCTGAGCTGATAGGCGTGCGCATCGAGGAGACCCGGAATAACTCCTTCGAATGTATGGGCGGCTAATCGTGCACTGCTTAGACAACATCGCTACGGCGCAAATCTGCTGCCGCGACGCATGAGTGGTGAGGAAGAGGCAAGTCATGGCAGGTACAGCCATAGAAGTAAAGAACGAAGCCGCTCTGTCGAGCTACACGACGGAGGAACTCTATCGCGAACTGGTGGGACGTTTCGATCCTGACTCAACGCGCGAGGGATTGGAGCAGACCCCCCGGCGGGTCGCAAAATCCATGACCTTTCTAACAAAGGGGTATCGGGAGGACCCGGCCGAGATACTCGGAGGAGCCCTCTTCGACGTCAACTACGACGAGATGGTGATCGTCAAAGATATCGAGATGTTTTCGCTTTGCGAGCATCACCTGCTGCCATTCTTCGGCAAGGTGCATGTGGCCTACATTCCCGACGGAAAGGTGATCGGGCTGAGCAAAATTCCGAGGCTCGTGGAGGTCTTTGCGCGGCGACTGCAGGTGCAGGAGCGGCTGACTCGGGAGATTGCGGACTGCATCATGGAGGCCGTCTCGCCTCTCGGTGTAGGTGTGGTGATCGAGGCTCGCCACCTGTGCATGATGATGCGCGGTGTTGAGAAGCAGAACTCCTCGACGGTAACGTCGGCCATGGTGGGCGTCTTTCGTGAACAGAAGACGCGCAGCGAGTTTCTGTCCCTGGTGAGGGACCGGGGTCAGGTCAACTTTTAACAGACCGTTGCGTTCGGCCTTTCGCCTGCTCTCGACCTCTTGCGAGCAGGCGAACCCGCCCTCGCACCGAACACCTTATAGTGAGAGGTGTGAATGGTCTGGTTGTTGTCGATAAGCCGAAAGGGATTACCTCACATGACGTAGTGAGCCGCGTCCGCCAGCTGCTTGGTGAATCGTCTATCGGTCACTTGGGCACTCTCGATCCGATGGCCACCGGCGTTCTGCCGTTGCTGCTTGGAAAGTACACACGGCTGCTTCAGTTCTTTGGGAAACTGCCCAAGTCTTACACGGGAACAATCTGCTTCGGCTACTCGACCGACACTTACGATGCTGACGGCGCACCTACTTCGGCTTCGTGCCATCCCGTCCTCACGTTGGAGCAAGTACGCGCCGCATCATCTGGCTTTCACGGTGAGGTAGAGCAGACGCCGCCCGTCTTCTCGGCCAAGAAGATCGACGGCAAGCCAGCTTACAAAATGGCGCGTGAGGGCAAGGCCGTCGTCATGAAAGCAGTTCGCATCAACATCGATCAGTTTGATCTGCTAAGCCTCGAGGGTAACGTAGCCGAGTTTTCAATCAGGGTCTCTGCTGGGGGCTATGTTCGCTCTGTGGCTCATGATCTGGGAGAAATACTCGGCTGCGGAGCGCATCTGGCGAGTCTGCGCAGAACCGCGGCCGGGCCTTTCGCAATCGATGAGGCACTGAGCCTCGCACAGATCGAAGCGCTTAGCGGTGTAGGAGAGCTAGAGCAGCACATGCGGCACCCGCGGGAGCTGCTGCCTACCTTGCCTTCTGTGACTGCCGATTCGTTCTCAGCGGGACGGCTTCGCAACGGCGGTGCTGTCAATCTTCCAGAGTTTTCGGGTGCTCCCCTGGTGAAGGTGTTCGCTGACCAGCACGACTTACTGGCTATTTCCAAGCGGGTTGCCGGAACTCTGTTCCAACCAGTAGTAGTGCTTGGATAAAGCCCGATCAGGCATGGGGTTTCCGCGACCTAAGTGTCGTCGGCTTCTAATCTTCAGGTTGCTTCATGTTTGGGTTGCGCTATTCCGCTACTTCTTCAACAGAGGCGTCACCAGGGGCAACAGGTTAAGCGCGACCTGGTGATTGCCCTGTGAGGTCGCGTGAATGCCATCCTCCTGCATCGAACCGGGTACGTCGTAGACGTGGATGAGCAGGAAAGGAAGCAGGGGCACGTGGTACTTGCGCGCCTCAATGGTGTAGGTCTGGTTGAACTGGGCGATGTAGTCGGCGCCATAGTTGGGAGGCAGAGTGATACCCCCTAAAACTACCTGGACGTGGGCGCGCCTCAACGCCGCAATGATCTGATCAAGATTGTTACGGCTCTCGCTGATGGGTAGTCCGCGCAGACCGTCGTTGCCACCGAACGCGACGATGGCAACACTCGGATGGAGCGCCAGCACTTCCTTCAGCCTCTCCAGTCCGTCTTTAGTAGTGTTGCCGCTTACACCCGCGTTGATCACATGGTAGTGGTAGCCGCGAGCCTCCAGCTCACGCTGCAAAAAGTCGGGGTAGCTCTGGCCGGGGTCCGCTCCAAAGCCAGCCGTAAGACTGTCGCCGAACGCCACAATGACGGGACGCCTGTCGGGCATCTCAGCTTCGGCGGCCGTGGTGTTAGTAGCGGCTCCGACGGCAGGAGAAACCGGTGAAGCGGCAGTCTCAGCCGGACCCGCGGAGTTCGATGGAGTCGAAATCGGGGCCGAATGGCAGCCGGCAAGCGCTAGGATAAGAAGGGCAAGACAGCGGCGATTCACAACTTTAACTTTAGCAAAGCGCGGATGGCGCTTGGTCTTACCTCTCCTCTGCGCGAGTTGATTCGGCTCGTCAGGAAGCAATGTCGTGCAGCCGGTGACGATGAGGGAACATGATTGAAGTTCGGCGGCTGAAAAAATCGATCCGCAACGGAGCGCGGACTGTAGATATCTTGAAGGGCATCGATCTGCACGTGCCTGCGGGCCAGTTCGTGGCCATCATGGGCGCGTCGGGCAGCGGGAAGAGTACCCTGCTCGGGTTGCTCGCGGGACTTGATGCTCCCACAGAGGGAGAGGTCTTCATCGATGGCACGTCGATCGGGGGAATGCCCGAGGACGCACTGGCGCAGGTGCGTGGCCGTAAGATCGGCTTCGTCTTCCAGTCTTACCAGTTGATTCCCACGCTGACCGCATTTGAGAATGTGCTCTTGCCGCACGAGTTGAACAGCAGAGGAGATGGTAAGGCACGGGCCCGGATGCTGCTTGAGAGTGTTGGGCTGGGCGATCGCATGCACCACTATCCCGTGCAGCTGTCGGGCGGCGAACAGCAGAGGGTAGCGCTGGCGAGAGCGTTCGTAGTCGAGCCGCCAATTGTGCTGGCGGATGAGCCTACAGGAAATCTAGATTCCGTTAACGGGCAGCACGTGCTCGACTTATTGGTTGACAGAAACCGCGGAGTGAAGAACACGCTGGTGCTGGTTACGCATGACCAGCAGATTGCTGATCGCGCCGATCGCACTATTCTGCTGCGCGACGGACTGGTGGTCTCTGATTCGATCAAGGCGCAGGTTTAAATGGCGACCGGCGTTGTAGTTTCGCCGCCACCCTCGGCGCCGCCACTGCCGGTCGAGGTGAAAAGGGGTTCGCTATCCTGGTCGTCTGCGGCAAAGATCGCGGTGCGAGAGCTGCGCAATTCGCGCGCGAAGTTTGCCTTCGTAATCTTGTCGGTCGCCATCGGAGTGGCAGCGTTGATTGGCGTGCGGGGCTTCAGCGAGTCTTTTCAGAAGACGCTGCTTGCAGAGGCTCGAACGATCATGTCGGCTGACCTGTCGGCCCGCATGTTTCGTCAGCCGACCGATGAAGAGGAGCGGCAGCTGCGGGCGCTCACCGCGACCGGTACGCAGCGCACGGTAGTAACCGAGATGGTCTCGATGGCCTCGGCGACGAACGATCCTGTACCGCTGCTGGTCTCGCTCAAGGCGATCGATCCGGCAGTTTATCCGCTCTATGGTGCGGTAGAACTAAGCACCGCGGAGAACACGCAGACCACTGACCTTAAACGCGTCCTAACCGACTCGACCGTAGTCGTGGGGGAGGACCTATTGATCCGACTTCATCTGCATGTTGGGGATATGCTGAAGGTGGGCAACCAGACGTATCGCATTGCGGCGACAGTGCTGCGCGAGCCGGACCGGATGAGTTCACAGATGGGCCTCGGACCTCGGGTGCTCATCTCCCGGCAGGGCCTTGAGCGCTCGGGGCTGCTGCAGAGGGGCAGCCGGTCGGGCGAGCGGATGCTCTTCAAGTTGAACTCCCAGCGCGATGACATAGCAACTGCACGCGCGCGCCTAGAGAAGATACTGCCGGATGCCCAAGTGACCGACTTTCGGGAGACTAGCCCTGCTTTGACTGAGGGGCTGAACCGTTCGACCGGGCTGCTAAGCCTGATCTGCCTGGTCGCAATGGTGCTCGGAGCGATCGGTGTCGCGATGGCGATGCGCGCGCATCTGCAGCAACGCATCGAGATACTCGCGATCATGAAATCGATCGGCGCGCGCTCGTCTGACATTCTGCGCATCTACTTGTTTCAGACGCTGCTGCTTGGACTAATTGGCGGCCTGCTTGGAGTGGTGCTCGGGCTGGGTGTGGAGTGGGTGTTTCCGCTGGTACTGGGCAAGCTGCTGCCAATGCGTCCCCCGCTGCATCTGCCGCTTCGTTCAGCAGTCGGAGGTCTGGGAACGGGAGTTCTCACGACACTGCTCTTTTGCCTGCCGCCGCTACTCGAGATTCGCAAGGTGCGCCCAAGCCTGGTGCTTCGTCGCGAGGTCGAGGAAGCAGCCGGTGCGAGGGGAGCCTGGCTTGAACGCATCAGAGAAAAGGTGCGGGAGAGCAAACTCCAGTGGCTCTCGATGCTTGTCATCGTTGCCGCGTTGGGAGGCATTGCGACCGGTCTCTCGGACTCAGGGGCGGTAGGCAGATGGTTTGCGGCAGGGCTATGCTCCGCTCTACTGGTGACGCTGGGGCTGTCGGCGCTGTTGCTTCAAGTCCTCAGGATGTTCCTGGCCCGCACTCGTCTTCGTCTGCCGTCTGCGACACGTCATGCGCTGGCGAACTTATACCGTCCCGGCAATCAGTCCTCCGCCGTGCTTGCGGCGCTGGGACTCGGCGTAATGCTCATACTCGCGGTGTTTCTGCTGCAGCGCGGGGTGGTTCGCGAGATGAAGACCGACGCTGATCCCTCGACTCCAAACGTCTTCCTCATCGACATAAGTACACAGGAGATCGCTGGTCTGCAGACGCTGCTTGCTCGCCAGCAGGGGATTCGGGGCAAGCTTGACACCCTGCCGATCATCTCCAGCAGGATCGCCTCGGTCGATGGAGTAGCGGCCGATCACTTGAAGGTAAGGAACTTTCCTCGCCGGCTGCTGCAGTCCGTGACTCTAACCTGGTCGGACGAACTGCCGGCGGGATCGAAGCTGGTAACGGGTCAATGGTGGAAGTCGACTGACGCCTCGTCGCTTGCGGTCGCAGAACATGCGGCCCAGCGCCTGCAGCTGCACGTGGGTTCAAAGGTGGTCTTCGATGCGGGCGATCGAACTATCCCTGTCACCGTGGTAGCGACCTACAAGAATGACGGGCAGCATATCTACGGCCGAAGCGAATTCATCCTGCCCCCCGGTCCGCTCCAGGGACTGCCGGTAGTCTGGTACGGCGCAGTTCACATCGATACGGCGAAGGTTGCGACGATGCAGCGCGCCGTTTTTGCTGCATACCCTACAGTTACGGTGATCAATATCGCTGACATTCTGGAGACACTGGAGGGCTTCGTCGGCCAGATCACAATTGTAGTGCGGTTTTTGGCTGGGTTTTCCATGCTGTCGGGCGCGGTCATTCTCGCGTCGAGCGTGGCGAGTACCCGCTTTCGGCGGATACGCGAGGTGGTGGTGCTCAAGACCCTTGGCGCTACCCGCGGGTATGTGGCCAGAGTTTTCAGCGTGGAGTTTGTAGTGCTGGGCCTGCTGGCCGGGCTGGTGGGAGCTATCTTCGCCAACCTGCTCGCTCGTGTGCTTATGCATCAGCTAAATGTGACGTATTATGTCGAGTGGCCAGCGACTTTCCTCGCCGTAGTTGGCACAGCGGCTCTCGCAGTAATTACCGGCTGGATAGCAAGCTTTCGCATCCTCGGTCAGAAGCCCCTGGAGATTCTGCGCGAGCAGTAAGGCGACGCTCCAGCAGGACGGATTGGTAGTGGCTCAGTTTGAAATCTAATTTCAAACTGAGCCACTACCGACGGATTGGGAAGATTGACCGATATTCTGGCAGCACTTAGTATGAAAGATGGACGCAGACCGCACCTGCTCGCGCCGCGCCCGTTCTCATTTTGCCCCCTCGTTCAATGGTAGGACATCTGCCTCTGGAGCAGAGTATCGGGGTTCGAATCCCTGGGGGGCAACCAGCCACCACATTTCCAAATCTTGCGATTGCGAGCACCCTTCACCTGCCGCTTACGCCTCACGTTTTCTAACGAAACGGTGCACTTCCGCGGATCTGAGCCTGCTCGGCGCTTTCGGGCTATCGCTTACCGACAGCTTCCGAGGAGCACCCTCCCTTGTCTGCGCGATCGTTTGCGAAGCTGGATCGCATCCGCTCAAGTCCCTCTTCTATGGTGATGGCGGGGTGGTAGCCCAAGTCTCGTCGCGCAGCCGAGATATCGAAGTAGTGATCGCGGCCCATCTCGAGCACAGATAGACGTGTAACCGGCGGCTCGTTGGCAAGGCGAAGCAGTCTGTAGCTAGCCTCGAAAAGCCAGGCGGCAGTGTATGCAATGGGTAAGGGAACCGACCGAGTCACAGGAGGCAGGCCGGCAGTCGCGAGGATGGCGTTCAGCAAATTCCGGACAGGCCGAGGATCTCCCTGAGAGATGAAATACGCTCGTCCAGCCACGGCGTTACCTGGCTTGAGCCTTTTTGCGGCATCGAGGTGGGCGCGCGCGGCATTATCGATATATGTGGAATCAACAAGATTATCGCCCGAGCCGACGAGGACCAGCCGTTTAGCAAGCTGCCTGGCCGCGAGACGAGGGAAAAGCTGCGTGTCGCCAGGTCCCCAAATCAGATGAGGCCGCAGCGCCACCGTGCCAAGAGTGCTGCTGTTTGCCTCGATCACAAGCCGCTCGGCAGCAGCCTTTGTTGTGAGGTAGTGTGCTAGATACTTCTTTGGGAGGGGTTCCTTTTCCGTGGCATTGCGGACGCCGTGTCGACCGAAGGCCACGCTGGGCGTGCTCGTGTACACGAGCTTCGGAACCCGATTGCGCAAGCATGCCTCGATCACGTTGTGGGTCCCGACAACATTAGCAGCATGGTAGTCGGAGTAGTCACCCCATATTCCCGCCTTGGCCGCCACGTGAAAGACCACATCCGTATCACGAACTGCTTCAAAGACTGCCTGGTGGTCAGCCAGATCGCCTCTTTGACACACGACGCCCCGCTCCTTGAGTTCCGGATATTCATTTCGCGAAAAGCTACGAACGGAGCAGCCCTCGGCCAGCAGCATCGAAGCGATCTTCGAGCCGAGAAAACCGCCTCCTCCAGTGACCACAGCACGAACGCCTTGAGTCATAGCTGCTCTGACCTCTAATGACGTGAGCTCATGCCTTCCTCGGCACGTGCGGGTCATTATAGTTTCTATCGACCGCGCGGAAGCTGATGTGCGCGTCGGCTACTGCTGCGGCTTGCCCGCCTGGCCGGCTAAAGCGTGTTTGATTGACCTTTGAGAAGTTTGGTGAGAAGGTATTCGCACCCATGTCCACGAGGTCCGGCCTGCATCCGCATCACGAAGAGCTTCTGCAGCAGGCCATGCGGTGGGCGGCTGGCGCACCCTTCAATGCGGAGCATGCACAACGGTCGCGGCGGGATGCCTTACTCCGCAATCACCGTCACTACCGCAGCTGCATTCCGTTTTATCGGCAGATTGCCGATCGCTCGGGAGTGAACGATGACGCGTCGTTTGACCACTTGGCCAACTCGATGCTTCTGCCCGACGCAATCTTCAAGTCATACCCTCAGTCGCTGCTTGACCAGGGGGACCTTCGCGGCATGGATCGATGGCTAAGGAAAATCTTTCATGACGATGTAAAGGTGTCTGTAGATGAACACGGGACAGTAGACGATTGGCTTGCTAGCCTAGAAGGTCGCGGCATCTATGCCGTCTACAGCTCGGGTACGAGTGGGAACCTCTCGTTTGTGCCGCGCGACGCGTACGGATGGTGGCTGTTCCGCGAGGGGCCGCTGCACTATGCGCCTTTACTGCTCGCACGCCGTGGAGCGGTGGGACCGCTGAAGGCATTGCTCGCAGCGTTCGCAGGGCGTACGCTCTCTCCTGCGCGCTTCAGACAGGTATTCAAGCGGCTGGGCTTTCGGGGCTTCGATGGCATCTTCCTCAACTTCAGCGGCGGCAGGCAAGGCACCCAGGTGGTCGGTCAAGAGCTCGCCAGACGCGTGCGCAAGGCGCATTTCCTCTACCCAGCAGAGATCTCCGCGAGTGCCATTCGCGCCCTTACGCGAGGGCAGTCAAGTCTAGCCGAACAAGCGCGGACGGACATCTTCCTGGACGCCACGGTACGGCGCAAGGTAGAGAACTACGGCCGAATGGTGCGGGCGACAGTGGCCGCGATCGACGATGGACAGCGGATCATGGTGTTTGGCGCGCCGCATTCGGTCAAGGAGTTCTGCGACCGGATCCTCGCCGGTGGCAAACGAATTGTCCTGCCGCCGGGATCGATTGTAGGCTACGGCGGTGGCTGGAAGAGCTTCGCTGGTGAGGCGCTCAGCGAACCCGCCCTGCTCGAGCTCATAGAGAGCGCCATCGGTGTAAAGAAGCAATTCGTCATCGACGGGTATTCGATGACGGAGATCGGCGCAGTCATGCTCAAGTGCGAACAGGGCCGCTTTCACGTGCCGCCTTATCTCGAGACGATCATCCTCGACGACGCGCTCGACCTGGTGGATGGAGATGATGTGACTGGTACCTTGGGCTTGATGGATCCGTTTGCTGTCTCCTACCCCGGCTTCCTCATCACCGGAGACAATGTGCATCGGACTCGCAACCCGTGCCCGTGTGGACTTGGTGGGGAGACGCTGTTGTCGGTGAGTCGCGCCTCTGGCGCAGAAGTGAAAGGCTGCGGCGGCATCATGGCCACCGTAAACGCGTGATAGCGAGTTATATGAAGAGCGTGAGCAGGGAGCAGGCGACGAGCGACGTAAACTCGGCGTCCGCAAGCACAACCAGGGCGGGCGGGCCAATCCTGAGTCAGCTGCTTGATCAACGAGGCTGGTTCATACTCTCAAATGAGGGCGTCGTGCGCTGCCCGCTGCTCGTGAAAGGACGCCTTATCGATCCGCCCGACGTTGACCGGGACTCGATCAGCCGGGCGTTTGCCGCTCTCGACCAGTGCCGGGGATGTGCTGACGCATATCAGACCTACGTTGCAGCAGGCAACGCGCAAGTCTTGCGACATCGCGAGATCGACCGGCAGAGCATGCTCGCGACCGGGCGGTGGATCTACACCGTCATGCCCAGCGTCGAGGCAAAGGAGCTTGTCGAGACAGACATTGATAGACTCACGTTCGAACTCTATTCGCTACCTTATGACAGCGTGCTTGAGTGGCTAAGGCTGGTATCGACAGCAATCCAGCGCGAGACCGAGTTAGTCTCTCGGGTGCGTGATATCGATCGAACAATCTCGGAACATCCCGACGCGTTCGGCGACATTGCTTACCTCGCTTTAGCTTTCCTTTTCGCTCCGGAGAATGCCACAGCATCGGTTGACTCCGAGCTTTCGCAGCATGGGGTGCCGGGCCGGCGCCTGCTAGATGAATGGGTCGAGATGCCGGTCACTCGCATTCCTGGACCCGTCCACGTCGTCAGTGCGGACATGCTGCCGGACGCGTTCAAGAAAGATTTCTCCTCCCAAAAAGTTCTTGTGAGGGCGATGCCCACGCGCCAACTTCACATTACGGCAGGCAATTCGCCGCTGGTCCCGGTCCTCTCACTGCTGCGGGCAGTCTGGACGAAATCGCCGTGTGCCCTCAAGTTGCCGTCCGGCGCGATCCTGGCTGGCGGCCTGGTAGCGTTGATTGCGGCGACCGCTGCACCACTCCATCCCATCACGCAGCACCTCTCGATGGTGTACTGGCAGGGCGGGGACGAGAACTCTGAGAGGACCCTCTTTTCTCCAGGCGCCTTCGACAGGATTGTTGTGTGGGGCTCGCCGGACTCCATTGCGTCGGTGCGCCGGCGGGCAGGTTTTACCAAGGTCATTTATTTCAATCCGCGCTACAGCGTCAGCTTTATAGGGCGAGACGCGTTGCGGGATGGCGATCTCGACGACGTCGCGGCGCGGGCAGTCTGCGATTCCATGATCGAGAACCAGAAGGCTTGCATCGCTTCACTCGTCCATTACGTTGAGGGCAGTGTGGAAGACGCCGAGCGCTATGCCGAGGCAGTTGAGCGAGCTCTCGCCCGCTGGGATGCGCAACTAAGCCACCCGCTGCTCAATAGCCATCGCGCTCTGCTCAAACGCATGGAACGTGGAGTGTTTCTCGATGCCACTGTTCGCTTTCACCAGGTGGCCGGTGCCTACCGCTCAGGCGTTGTGATCGCTCCCCACGACTTTGGGATTAAGGATCATCCCATGTGCCGGCTCATTGTCGTGCGTCCGGTTTCGGATCTCGACGAGTGCTTGCGCTTCCTGCATCCAGGGGTCGCCACCGTCGGCATCTTCCCTGACGATCGCCGCCAGTCCTTGCGAGATCGGGTCGCAGCGCGCGGGGTGAGTAACGTCGTGCCGCTGGGTCATGCCGGCGCTGCAGTGGCCGGCAGTTCGCATGACGGAATGCTGGTCTTGAGCGAACTAGTCGACTGGAAGAACGGTTGAGTGCATCGTTCAGAGCTGTAGGCAAGCTAGACCGACAAGTCTCATCCCGGTAAGTTCAACTTAGCTACGCTCTTTAGAGGGGCCGATCAGGGCGCCAGTCTGTTGATTTGGGAACCAATCTAGTTTTTCACTCCATGAGTGGTCCTTTCAAACCCCTTCATCATGGCTTTGTAAGCTTGTCGCGCGACCAGATCAGCAGGCATCGCGTTCCTCTAGAACAATTCCTTGTTCTTGATTTGGGCTACGACTGGAATTGCGTAAGGCCGGTCGCCGAAAACTCAGTGACCGTGATCCCGGTACCCTTGAGTTCGTAGCTGAAGGCCTCTGAAAAGGAGTTTACGTACGCCTTGGTGGCGAAGTAGACAGCCATAATAGGGCCGGGCTGATCTCCTGCTGTCGACCCAGCATTTAGTATTCTTCCGCTTCTATTTTCGATCATCGGGGGAAGCAACCGATGTTCCAGCTCGGTCAAAGAGCGCGCGTTCAGGTCTATCTGGGCGAGGCTTATCTTTAAAGAGACGCTGGAAACTTCCAAACTCCGAATCCCGCGTCGTTCACCAGGTACTATATTCAATTTCGTCCGGTTCAATGAGTCGAGCACATGGTTCACCGACTTAGGCCAGGTCAGATCCACGGTATGATGTCTACCTTGACTTTGAAACTAGTTTCGAGCTCGCTTTGAGTCGGTTAAGAGGCTCTTTTCTGCAGGCCACGAGTACGAGAGATACCTTGTCTCTCGCGAAGAGTCGCCCGAACTGTGCTCCCAGGCCGGCGGATGATCCTGTAATAAATGCATTCCTGATCGCGCGGGAGTCTCTCCTTGTGTCTGTCTAAGACTCTCCCGTATGATAGCGTCCAAGATTTTGAAGGGTGGACAGCAAGTTTCAATGTCTGATCTCTCGACTGCTCATAATACGGTCATCGAGAGTCTCGGTGTCTACTTGCCTTCGGAAG
>DASWVB010000018.1:0-1835 GCA_036401375.1 Acidisarcina sp. | reverse complement strand
GATTATCCGCCACGCGTATGGTTTGACGCCGACCGAACTGCGTGTGTTACTTGGCATCGTTGAAGTCGGAGGCGTACCAGAGACCGCGAGGGCATTAGGCATCGCTGAATCAACCGCGAAAACCCATTTGCAGCGCTTATTTTCTAAGACGGGCGTCAATCGGCAAGCGGATCTTGTCAAACTCGTGGCCGGATTTTCCAATCCACTAGCGGATCGAACTCGGCGAAATCAACAAATGGGGCGAGTAGTGACTTCGGCGGAAGCGCAGCATTGATGCTCCGGACTGCAGGAGCGGTCGCAAGTAGCCAAAGTCAATGAATACTCGGTGTCCGTCGTCAGGCAATTTGAGACTGATCAGGCGTTTCGAGAAGAGAGGCTCTGGCACATCTGGGTTAGAGTTTAAGCGGCCTGCAGTCGGTGCTGCAAGCGACGGTTTGCGATGGTGGCAAGTTTGATGCGTCTGCGTTCTGCCAGGATCGTCTGCGCTCTGCCGAAGTAGGCGTCTGCAGGTGTGACGTTATCGATGCTTTCATGATAGCGGACGTGATTGTAGTGCTCGACGAAGGCTCCGATGTGTCGTTCGAGTTCTCCGGGTAAATAATAGTTTTCCAGCAGAATGCGGTTCTTCAAGGTCTGGTGCCAGCGCTCGATCTTGCCCTGTGTTTGCGGGTGATATGGGGCTCCCCGCACATGCCGCATGCCCTTGTCTCCGAGCCAGTCGGCCAGGTCGCCTGCAACATAAGACGCGCCATTATCGCTGAGCAGCCGCGGCCGCTGCACGACGGTGGCACCGTCGAGGCCCGATGCCGCCAGTGCCTGGTCCAGCGTGGCCGTGACGTCCGAGGCGCACATGGTGGGCCCAAGCCTCCAGGCCACGATGTAACGCGAGAAGTCGTCCAGCACCGTCGATAGGTAGTACCAGCCCCAGCCAGTGATCTTGAGGTAGGTGAAGTCCGTCTGCCAGAGCTGGTTGATAGCGGTGGTCTTGTCCTTGAACTCGTTCGCGGCCTTGATCACCACATGGGCCGGGCTGGTGATCAGGTCATGCGCCTTTAGCAGCCGATAGACCGAAGCTTCAGAGACAAAATACTTCCGCTCGTCGGTGAACCGCACCGCCAGCTCGCGCGGAGATAGTTCCGGAAGCTCCAGCGCCAAGTCGATGATCTGGCCGCGGACATCGTCCGGAATACGATTCCAGACGCGATCTGGCCGTGACCGGTGGTCGGCTAGCGCCTCGATGCCGCCTTCACGGTAGCGATCATACCAGCGATAGAACGTGGCGCGGGGAATGCCGAGCTTGTCCAGCGTGCGCTTCGCCGGCAGGTGTGATTGCTCGACCAGCTTGATGATCTCGGCCTTCTCGGATGCAGGATATCTCATGCCTCGTCCTCCCCATCCCCGCTCATACTTTTTTTAAGCAGACGGTTCTCTAGGGTTAGATCGGCCACGACCTCCTTCAATGCGGTGGCCTCGCGACGAAGATCTTTCACCTCGCCAGGTGTTGCGGCCCGCGCAGTGTCACCGGCCAATCGGCGTTTGCCGGCCTCCAGGAACTCCTTGGACCAGCCGTAATACATCGAGGCGGCGATACCTTCCCGGCGACACAGCTCGGAGATGTTCTCCTCGCCACGCAGCCCCTCCAGCACGATGCGGATCTTCTCTTCCGCAGAGTATTGCCGACGCGTCTGGCGCCGGATGTCCTTCAGTACTTGTTCTGCCGGCGCTTTGCCCGGTCCGGATTTCTGCTTCATCTTCGCTCCTTTCGGCTACGATGAACCAGAAATCCTTCCTTCGTGAAGTCCTTCATTTTGTCTCAAGGGTGCTGACGGCGAACA
>DASWVB010000017.1:0-108368 GCA_036401375.1 Acidisarcina sp. | reverse complement strand
CGCGCTCGCCTTGAAGTTACCGCCCCTGACGGTTATAAGTAGAGGAGGCACATCTTCATCCAGCCGACGCCTCACCTTGAAAAAAGCACTCATAACCGGCGTAACCGGACAGGACGGCGCCTACCTCGCAGCACTTCTGCTGGAAAAGGGGTACGAGGTCCACGGCATCAAGCGGCGCACCTCGCTCCTGAATACCAACCGGATCGACCACCTGTATGAGGATCCCCACGAGAGCGGGCGGCGCCTGATCCTGCACTACGGCGACCTGACAGACGCCTCAAGCCTTATCCACGTCGTGCAGGAGGTGCAGCCGGACGAGATCTACAACCTGGCCGCACAAAGTCACGTACGCGTCTCGTTCGAGCAGCCGGAGTACACAGCCAACTCTGACGCGCTGGGTACCCTGCGGCTGCTGGAGGCGATCCGCATCCTCGGACTCGGCGACCGTACGAAGTTTTACCAGGCGTCGACCTCAGAGCTCTACGGCCTCGTGCAGGAGACCCCACAAACAGAGCGGACGCCGTTCTACCCACGCTCCCCCTACGGGGTGGCCAAGCTCTACGCCTACTGGATCACGGTGAACTACCGCGAATCCTACGGCATCTACGCCTGCAACGGCATCCTCTTCAACCATGAATCCCCCCTCCGCGGGGAGACCTTTGTCACCCGCAAGATCACCCGCGGTCTGGCCCGCATCAAGCTCGGGCTGCAGGACAAGCTCTACCTGGGAAACATCGATTCCCGCAGGGACTGGGGCCACGCGCGCGACTACGTCGAGATGCAGTGGCTGATGCTGCAGCAGGCGACTCCCCGCGATTACGTAATCGCCACCGGCGAGCAGTACAGCGTCCGCGACTTCGTCACCCTCGCCGCCCGCCACGTCGATCTTGAGCTGGAGTGGCGCGGGAAGGGCATACACGAGGTCGGAGTGGACGCCGACGGCCGCGAAGTCGTCAATATCGACCCAAGGTACTTCCGCCCCGCCGAGGTAGAGACCCTGCTCGGCGACGCCTCCAAGGCCCGCAACGAGCTCGGCTGGGTCCCCCGTACCAGCTTCGCCGCCCTGGTAGAAGAGATGATTCGTGAAGATTTGCGGATCGCAGAGCGTGAGGCACTGGTTAAGATCCATGGCTACGCGGTAGCCGCTCAGCACGAGATGTAGCCACAGCCATTCAGCTCGCAAGTCGCTCAGGAAGGCAGGGGTATGGAACCGAATAGCCGGATCTACATCGCCGGACACCGTGGCCTCGTCGGCTCTGCCATCTGTCGCAGTCTGAGGCGCAGCGGCCACACCAATCTGCTGCTGCGGACCCGCTCCGAACTGGATTTGACCCGGGAGGACGATGTTTCGGCATTTTTCTCGGAGCAGAGGCCGGAGTACGTCTTCCTGGCCGCCGCCAGGGTGGGCGGCATCCTCGCCAATGACTCCTTCCCCGGCGACTTTCTTCGCGAAAACCTTGCAATACAGATGAATGTCATCGAAGCGAGCCGCGACGCCGGAGTGAACCGGCTCCTCTTTCTGGGCTCAAGTTGCATCTATCCTCGCATGTGCCCGCAGCCGATCAAGGAAGACTACCTGTTGAGCGGGCCGCTCGAGCCCACCAACCGGGCGTATGCGATCGCAAAGATAGCCGGCATTGAGATGTGCAGGTCCTACAACGCGCAGTACGACACCCGCTACCTGGCGGCGATGCCGACCAACCTCTATGGGCCTGCGGACAACTACAACCTGGAGACCTCACACGTTCTGCCCGCGTTGATTCGAAAGGTCTTTGAGGCAAAGATTGAGGGCAGGAGCGAGCTGGTGGTGTGGGGCACCGGAACCCCGCGGCGCGAGTTTCTTTACAGCGATGACCTGGGCGAGGCCTGTGTCTTCCTCATGGATCTTGCCGATGAGGCGTATGACAGCCTGTTGAGATCCGGATCCGCGCCAATGATCAACATCGGGGCGGGATGCGACCTTTCGATCGGGGAGCTTGCATCCCTCATCTGCGAGATTCTGGAGTTTGACGGGCGCATCGTGTTTGACGCCGGCAAGCCGGACGGTACGCCTCGCAAGCTTCTGGATTCGGGAAAGATCGAGCAGCTGGGCTGGAAGGCGAAGACTTCACTCCAACAGGGCATACGCCTGGCCTTTGAAGCTGCGCGGCCTCTCCTCGAGGCCTCCATTCCTGCTTCGCTGACCGCACCTTCAACGATTGGAGAAGCACACTGATGGATATGCTGGTGACTGGAGCTGCGGGGTTCCTTGGTTCCCACCTTACTGACCGCCTTCTGGGGGAGGGCCACAGGGTAATCGGAGTCGATAACCTCTCCTCGGGGTCGCTCGCCAACATCGAGCACCTCAGGCGGGACAGCCGCTTTACCTTCCTCGAGCGCGATATCTGCCAGCCGTTTGATCCCGGCCGGGTGGATTATGTCTTCAACCTGGCCTCACCGGCCAGCCCGCCCGAATACCTGAAGATCGGGATTGAGACCCTCCTCGTCGGTTCGGAGGGGACGAAGAATGCCCTCGACATAGCTCACCGCTACGGGGCAGGATTTCTGCAGGCGTCAACCTCCGAGTGCTATGGCGATCCGACCGTGCACCCGCAGCCGGAGTCCTACTGGGGCAACGTAAATCCCATAGGCCCGCGCTCCGTCTATGACGAGTCGAAGCGCTTCGCCGAGGCTCTGGTGATGGCCTACCTGCGCTACAAGGACGTGAACACCCACATTGTGCGCATCTTTAATACTTATGGGCCGCGGCTGCGTCCTGCGGATGGCCGGGTCATCTCGAACTTTATGGTCCAGGCCCTCCGGGGAGACCCTCTGACCGTATATGGCGAGGGGGAACAGACCCGCAGCTTCTGCTACGTGGACGATCTGATCGAGGGTATCTACCGGCTGTCGATGTCGGAGGAGCATGGGCCGGTCAACATCGGCAATCCGGAGGAATACACCATCCTGCAGTGTGCGACCGTGGTCATCGACGTGACCGAATCCCGCAGCAAGCTCGTACACCGGGAGCTGCCCGAGGACGACCCGGTCCGCCGGCAGCCGGATATCACGCTGGCGCGCGCCATCCTCGGCTGGGAGCCCCGCATCGGGCTGCGAGAGGGATTGACTCGTTCGCTCAGCTACTTCCGCGAGAGCCTGCCGCAGGCAGCCTCCGTATGAACCGGGCAAGATTGCAAAAGGTGTGAATGCGCGAGCTCTGCAAAGATTGCGGTAAGGTCGAGTAAGAGGGAGCTGCCGGCTGCGCGCCTGCCAAACCGCAAGGCAGGGCAAATACGGACGTGAGAGCACGGCACGATCAGCCGGCCCTGTAAGGCGTCGATGGGTTGCAAGGAGGAAGGGAACGGATGGAAATCAAGGGCCTGAACGCCGTAGTCTGCGGGGGAGGCGGATTCATTGGTGGCCATCTGGTCAAGAGTCTGCTGGCGAACGGGGCGCGGAACATCCGTGTTGTCGATTTGAAGCCCCTGGAAGAATGGCATCAGAGATTTGATGGTGTAGAGAACCTGGTCCTCGATCTCATGGAGAGACCGAACTGCTACGCCGCCTGCGAAGACATGGACGCGGTATTCCAGCTGGCCGCGGACATGGGTGGTATGGGCTTCATCGAGGCCAACAGGGCCCGCTGCATGCTCAGCGTTCTGACCAATACGCACATGCTTATGGCGGCCCGGGACTCGGGTGTGGAGCGATTCTTCTACTCCTCCTCAGCCTGCGTCTACAACGCCGAGAAGCAGTCGAGCGCAGCCGTTGTGCCGCTGAAGGAAGAGGACGCCTACCCGGCGATGCCGGAGGACGGCTACGGATGGGAGAAGCTCTTCAGCGAGCGGATGTGCCGCCACTTCGAGGAAGACTTCGGCCTGCAGTGCCGGGTCGCCCGCTTCCACAATGTCTACGGACCCTGGGGCACCTGGACCGGCGGCAGAGAAAAGGCGCCGGCTGCGATCTGCCGCAAGATCCTTGAGGCCGCCGCCTCCGGACGCCACGAGATCGAGATATGGGGCGACGGCAACCAGACTCGCAGCTTCATGTACATCGACGATTGCACCCATGGCATTCTCTCGATCTTCGAGAGCGATATCCACGAGCCCATCAACCTCGGCAGTGATGAGCTGGTGACCATCAACCAGCTCGTCGATGTGGTCGAAGACATCGCCGGCATCCGCGTAAGAAGAAAGTACAACCTCGACGCGCCAAAGGGAGTGAATGGACGGAACAGCGACAATACCAAGATCATGAACTATCTCGGCTGGCAGCCCTCCATCCGCCTCAGGGACGGGATGAAGAAGACCTATGAGTGGATCGAGACGCAGGTCATGGCAAGCTCAAGGCTATGACCGCCCTGGTCACTCCCCGCCTCGGACGGTTCCGCCAGATACTTGGTATCCGGTTCTTCACGGGCGATGTGCATGAAGCCATCACCATGATGAAAAATGGCGGGCTGCTGGTGGTTCCAGCCGCCCCGGCGCTGAAGAACCTGCCCCGCGATGCGGAGTACCGTGAGGCCCTGCTCAACTCCGATGTAGCCATCACGGACAGCGCGATGATGGTGCTCATCTGGAACCTGCTCGAGCGCGATAAGATACGCCGCCTGTCCGGGCTTGAATACTTCAGCGAACTGGCGCGCCAGCCGGAGTTGCTCGTTCCGGGAGGCTGCTTCTGGATCATGGCCAGCAAAAATAGCGCGCGAACCAATCTTCACTGGCTTCGTGAGCAGGGCATCGCGGTCACCGACGAGGATGTCTATATCGCGCCGTTCTACCCCGGCGCCATCGTCGACACCGTTCTGCTGGAGCGCCTCAGCGTCCGCCGGCCAAAGCACATCGTGATCACCATCGGGGGAGGAAACCAGGAGCGGCTTGGGCTCTACCTCAAGCGAAGCCTCGACTACCAGCCCAGCATTCACTGCGTTGGAGCGGCCATCGCCTTCATGAGTGGAGACCAGGTCTTCATCCCCATGTGGGCCGACAAGCTGAGACTTGGATGGCTCTTTCGCTGCATCTCCTCGCCAGGCCGCTACCTCCCGCGCTACTGGGGCGCCCGCAGCCTGCTCGGACTGCTCGTGAAGTATCGCGACCAGCTGCCCATCGAGGGCTAGCACTGCCCGGTCAGCACTGCCGGGCCAGCACTGCCGCGTTGCCGGTTCGGGCGCCTCCGGCGCACAGCTTGCCCTCCCCGCAGCGCGCAGTTGAGAATAAAGGCACGTTGAAGCCTTCCGTCATCATCCTCACTTACAATTCGTGCGATTCCCTTCCCGCCACCCTGCGCGCCGCTCTCGAGGTCTCGGACGATGTTCACGTGGTCGACTCGTTCAGCCGTGACGACACCGCCGGCATAGCGCGAGCAGCCGGCGCGACCGTCGTGCAGCATGCATTCAGCAGCTATGGGGAGCAGCGGAACTGGGCCATCGATACTCTACCGCTGAAATACGCATGGCAGCTGCACCTGGACGCCGACGAGGTGCTCGAGCCGGAGCTGATAGCCAGCATCCTTGCGTTGCCCGACACGCCCCCGGAGAGCGGCTTCCTGCTGGCACGCAATCTGCGCTTCCTCGGACGCATCCTGCGCCACGGAGGCATGTCGCCAACCTGGCACCTGCGGCTCTTCCGTAATGGAGTGGGCCGCTGCGAGCAGCGCCACTACGATCAGCACTTCTACCTCACCGCGGGCGGCTCGAGGCAGCTCTCCGGCCTCATGGTCGACGACGTCAGAATGTCACTGTCGGAGTGGACGGCGCGCCATAACCGCTGGTCAGATGCCGAGGTCCTGGAGGTGCAGGCGACGGCTGCTTCCTCGCACCGTGTGCCGGGCCGGGCGCTTGGCAACGCCATCGAACGCAAGCGCTTCGTGCGGAGGCTCTACAACAACAGCCCCCTGTTTGTGCGGCCCTTCGGCCTCTTCTTCTACCGCTTCGTGCTTCGCCTCGGCTTCCTCGACGGTACAGAGGGCTTCATCTTCTGGGTCCTCCAGACCTTCTGGTTCCGCTTCCTGATCGACGCCAAACTCTATGAAGCGCGGGCCGCAGGTGTAAACAACTCTGACCGGTCGGCGAACCGCCTTTGATCATCGTGGCTTGGGTGAGAGCAGGTCCCCAGCGTCGGATCGGCATCCGTGCAGCCGGACTGCTGGCGTCAAGCTGCCGGTTGCGAGACAATTTCCTTGGCGCCCCATGTCAAACAAGGACCAGCTCACGATTCCCCCTGCCGCTCGCCAGGACCCGCAATCCTTTGAACTGCTGCGCGTCTGGATCGCGCAGCAGGACCAGCACGTCAGCCTGCGTGCCGGCGCGTGGAAGCAGCCTGAGCAGTGGGGAGTGGTGCTGGCCGACCTGGCCGCCCACATCGCCAACGCGCTCGAGCAGGCCGAAGGCTTGAACCGTGCAGAGGCCCTTGAACTCATCAAGGATGCCTTCCTCGATGAGCTCGACGCACCCACAGGCGAGCCCAGCGGCGCGATCGACTGAACTACTTCCAACGCACCTCTCCGCATCCTAACGGTTAGAGCCGGAGAGCAGGCGCGAGGAGAAGCTATGTCGAACCAGGCCACCCATCCAGAGATGATCTACCGCACACTTGGCAGCACCGGGGAGAGGGTCTCCGCCATTGGCCTGGGCGGCTGGCACCTCTCGCTTAAACATGTCGAAGAAGAAGATGCCCACAGGATCGTGCGCACCGCCATCGACCGCGGGATCAACTTCATGGACAACTCCTGGGACTACAACGGCGGATTGAGTGAGACCCGCATGGGCAAGGCTCTCGAGGACGGCTATCGGGAAAAGGTCTTCCTGATGACCAAGATCGACGGCCGCTCGAAGAAGGAAGCAGCGAAGCAGCTTGACCAGTCCCTGCGTCGTCTGCGCACCGGCCACATCGACCTGGTACAGCATCATGAGATCCTCCGCTTTGAGGACCCCAACCGCATCTTCGATGGTGAGGACGGCGCCCACGCCGCCCTGCTCGAGGCACGGCAGGCCGGCAAGATCCGCTACATTGGATTTACCGGTCACAAGGATCCCCGCATTCACCTCTACATGCTCGAGGTGGCAGAGGAGAACGGCTTCAAGTTCGACACCGTACAGATGCCGCTCAACGTCATGGACGCGCACTTCCGCAGCTTCGAAAGGCTGGTTGTGCCCGAGCTTGTTACCAAGGGCATCGGCGTTCTCGGGATGAAGAGCATGGCCAACGGCATCATCCTGCGCTCGAAGACTGTCACTCCCATCGAGTGCCTGCACTACGCGCTGAACCTGCCGACTTCCGTAGTGATAAACGGAATGGACAGCCTGGCCATGGTCGACCAGGCGTTCGAGGCTGTGCGCACGTTCCAGCCGATGAGCGAGGATCAGGTCAGTTCACTGCTGGCGAGGACGAAAGATGCAGCCATGCGAGGCAAGTTCGAGCCGTTCAAGACCTCGTCGGTCTTCGATGGCACCGCGCAGAACATCAAGTGGCTGGGCGAGGAGCCGGAGCGGCTGCAGGAGCTGATGAGCGCCTGATCTGCACTGCCTCCTCTTCATCAAACATGATGGGACGAAGTTACCGGCACTCCCGAGCGACGCCGGCAAGCCGGAGCGCCCGCACTCGGTCACATCCTTCCGATCACGTAATCTCACGTCTATAAGAATACAAAGCTACTGCGCCGTACCGGCAGTGGCGGTCTGCTTCGAGTCGGCAGCGCTTCGAGGGTAGTAGCCGGTGCGCGTGCGAACGATCAGGTGCCGCATACCCCTGGCATGCGCGTCCACCCGCACCAGCCTGTAGCCGCCCTGGCTGGCCGGCTTGGTCGAGTGGTAGCCGATCGTGTACTGGTTGCGGATATCGCGAGCCACCTCCGCCGCGACTGCGTCGACATCGTCGAGCGACTTGGGAAAGAACGCAACCCCTCCCGTCTCCCGCGAGAGCAGGGTCAACGCCTGCCGGGCACGATGGGCCTCACGCCCGCCGCCTCCGTCGTCCTTGAAGAGCAGTCCGATGGAATAGACCACCGGCCCCTGCAGCGCCTGGATGCGCTGGATCGTCTGCTCGAGGCTGAGGGTGGACGCGTTGTCTTCGCCATCCGTGATGATCAGCAGCACCTGCTTGGAGCGCTTCGCGTTCTTCGTTAACTGGTCGGCAGCGGCGGCTACTGCGTCGTAGAGTGCCGTCCCTCCCTTGGAGTCAATATGCGACAGGCCGTCGCGCAGCTTGTTGATGTCCGACGTGAAGTCCTGATCGATGAAGGCCTCGTCGGAGAAGTTCACGATGAAGGCCTCGTCCTGCGCATTCGAAGCCTTGACCAGGTCCAGCGCGGAGCTATTCACCGCCTGCCGCTTCTGTCGCATCGATCCCGAGTTGTCGATGAGAATGCCCATCGATACGGGGATGTCCTCGTGCTGGAAGGACGCAATGGTCTGGGGCACTCCGTCCTCTGTGACGGAGAAGGCGGACTTGTCGAGCGTCGTCACGAGGTGGTTGTTATCGTCGAGCACGGTGGCATTCAGCACCACCTCCTCCACGTCCCGCCTGAGCACGTACCCATGCGCTCCGCGCGTAATATCCGGCCCGCCCGAGTGCCCGGCACCGGGCCCGGCACCAGGCCCGGCGCCAGTCTCAGATGCAGGCGAAGAGGGAGAGTTGTCAGGGTCCGGCGATGGCACCGGGTCGCGATCCACCGTCAGCGACGGTTGAGTCTCTCGCGCGGAAACTGGCGCCTGCCCAGCCCCCGTCTGCCCAGTGCCTGCCTGCCCGTTGGGCTCAGCGGCAGCAGGCCGGCTTGCAGCCATAGCTGCCACAGCCAGAATAAGGCAGGTCGCTACGATATTCCGGCAACGCCCGCATCTACTGCAAAGGTGCATAGTATCCGTTACGCGCGTGAACTGTGAGAGGAGGCAGCCCTGGAGGCGGCACCAGCTTCACCTTTAATTTACGCCATTTTCCATCCCGCTTCGGGCTGTCGGGGCGGTAGCCGAGAACGTACTGGTTCCTCAACTCCGCGCTGATCTTGGTCGCAATATCGGCCATGTCTGCCACGTCGTCGACCTGGAACATGCGGCCGCCCGTCTCGGCGCTGATGTCGTTCAGCAGCATCGGCCCCTGCCGCTCCTCCTCCGTCGCCGCCATGCTGTCAAAGACGCCGATCGAATAGATCTGCACGTCCGACTCGCGAACCACCGAACGCACCTCGTTCTCCGTGTAACGGCTGCGATTATCACCCCCGTCCGACACGATAAGGATGGCCTTGCGCTGGTACTGGGCCTGCTTCATCTTGAAGAGGCCGAAGTAGATCGCGTCCAGCAGTGCCGTGCGGTGGCCCGCCTGCACCGTCGCCAGCCGGGCATCGATATCGTCCACCGAAGAGGTGAAGTCCTCGATCAGTTCAGGCCGATCGTTAAAGCCGACCACGAAGAACTCGTCCTGGGGATTAGCCGTCTTAAGAAACTGCGTGATCGAATCGCGCGCCCGGATGATCTTGTTGGACATGCTGCCGCTGAGGTCGAAGATCACCCCGATCGACACCGGAGCGTCCTCGCACGAAAACGTCTTGATCTTCTCCTGCAGGTTGTTTTCGTAAAGGAAGAAGTTCTCCTTGTCGAGCCCGGTCACCAGCCGGTTCAGCGGGTCGGTGACCGTGACAGGAACCAGGACCAGGTTGACATCGACCCTGATGCGCTCACCGGGCCGGGCACGGAGCGCCTTTGGCCCCTCTACCGGAGCCGGCTGTGCTGGCGCGTCCTTGGCAGCATCCTTCGCAGCAGGCGGGGGCGGTTGCACATGCACCTGGTTCAGCGGTTCATCCTGCGCCGTAGCTATCGGCGCGCGGCAGCAGCACAGGGCGAGGGCAAGCCCAGGCAAGAGCCGCAGGAGAGCTGTACGAACGATCGCTCTGGACGAGCGTCTCGCGCCGCGCCATTGTTGCAACGAGCGGGGGCCGCACCCGATCTCCGGGCAAGCTTCGCTTCCGCGATGGAAAACGCGCGTCGTCACGCCTGGCCTCTGTGGGAGAATGCTAGCACGCTGTGAAACAGCTCATAGTGCGCTCCCGGCCGCGAGCCCGGCTGAAGATTCGCCACATGAAAAGATGATGCTGCTGCCCCCGGGCGGCGACGCTCATGCACGCTCATCCGCCCATTCCTCTTTTGCTCACTTGACACCTTTCCATAGCGCAAACCCCGTGTGTGGAACTGGGCCGATCGGACCTCCCGGCAAAGGGTGCGACGTTGCGGTGGGATACAATCGGGCAGGCATTCCGTACACCCGGCGCACTCACAGCAGCGCGAATCTTCCTGCCAGACTCCTGGAGTTTATAGACCCGCAATGGCTCGTATTTATCCCTTTCGCGCACTCCGCTATAACCCCGCTCTAGTCCGCATTGAGGACGTCGTCACCCAGCCGTACGACAAGATTTCTCCCTCCATGCAGCAGGCCTACTACCAGCGCAGCCCCTACAACCTGGTGCGCATCATCCTCGGTCTGCCGGAGTTGTTTGACGGAGAGCATACCGAAACGGTTTACACCCGCGCCGCACGCGACTTCGCGGCCTGGCGGGAGAGCGGCGTGCTGGTGCGCGAGAACGAACCCTGCGTCTTCGCCTATTCGCAGCGCTTCAAGGTCCCCGGCTCCGAGGACGTGGTCCTCGAGCGGCGCGGCTTCATCGCGCTCGGCGAGCTCTATGACTACAGCCAGGGAGTCGTCTTCCGTCACGAGCAGACGCTCTCCAAGCCGAAGAACGACCGGCTGAACCTGCTCAGGGCAACGCACGCGCATTTTGGCCAGATTTTCATGCTCTATTCAGACCCGGGACAAAGCGTCGAGAGCGTTCTCTACTCAACCGCGACCCCTGACATCGAGGTGACCGACGACTATGGTGTGCTGCACCGCGTATCGAAGATCAGCGATCCAAATACCATCAACATTCTGATCAGCGAGATGGCTGACAAGAAGCTGATCATCGCCGATGGCCATCACCGTTATGAGACGGCTCTGAACTATTCGCGAGAACACGCGCCATCCTCCCCCGCGCAGACCGAGCGCAAGGCCGCCGCGCTGCCCCAGCCCGCCTACCCCGAGGCCGCCCTCATGATGACCTTCGTCAACATGGATTCGGACGGGCTAGTCATCCTGCCAACCCACCGCGTCGTCTTCGGGTTAAAGGATTTCTCGTCCTCTTCATTCCTCGCTCGCGCCCAGCCATACTTTGACATCGAGGAGTTGCCGGACGGTAACGCTCGCGGCATGATGGATCGTCTGGCGTCCGCGGGCGCCGGCGGGTCCGCCCTTGTAGCCGTAACCGCAGGCGGACGCTTCCTGCTCACCGGCCGGCCGCTGCCGATCGCGGAGGCTCTGCGCCACATTCCCGAGCGCCAGAGGCTGCTGGATGTCGTGCAGCTGCACTCGCTGGTCCTCGAGCAGTTGCTCGGCATCACGCCCGAGCAGATCCGGGAGCAGACCCACCTCCGCTACCTGCGGGATGCCGCCGATGCTGCCGGCCAGGTGACCCGTGGTGAGGCTGACGTGGCCTTCCTGATGAATCCAGTCACCATGAACCAGCTGCGCGAGATTGCGTTTGCCGGCGAGGTAATGCCGCAGAAATCCACCGACTTCTTTCCCAAGCTGCTCAGCGGCCTCGCCATCTATGCCCTCGATTGACGCTGGACCAGGCCGGCCGCCCAAAGACGTATTCACACCTACTCTATGAAATTGCGCACGCCCGTCACCGCCCTCCTGTTGATGAGCACATGCTGCGCTCTGCAGCGAGTGCGGGCACAGCAGGCATTCGCAGCCGGTGAGCGCGCGCATCGGACAGGAGCTGCTCACCTCCTGAAGGTCGACCGGCCGGGCCGTGGCAACTCGGTCAATGACCAGCAGCAGTCTTTCCTGGTGCTCATCGATCCCGCTCACGGGGGCGCTGACGCGGGCGCGCGACTCTCTGATCGGCTGCTTGAAAAAGACCTGACTCTCTCTCTGGCCGCGCGACTGCACGCGGCGCTCGTCAACGACTCCATTCCCGTGGTGGTGACGCGGGATTCGGACGCAACCGTCTCGAACGCCAACCGCGCCCAGCTCGCCAACCGGTCCGGGGCGGACGCCTGCATCATCCTCCACGCCACATCTGCGGGCACCGGCGTGCATCTCTTCACCTCATCTCTGAGCGTTCAGCCTGTCTCCGCCGCGGCAAAGCAGACAAGCGCCAGTCAGGCCGCTAGTGCTTTGGACCGCAGAACGTCGGCAGATCGCGGGGGTTCGACTCGGCTGGCGGGCCCGAACCCTGGCCAGCAGCGTCTGCGCCTCGCCTCGGCCATCAACGAGGCGTTTACGCGTGCGGAGATACCGACCACCCTCGGCCGCACCTCCCTTCAGCCTCTGGACAGCTTCGATTGTCCCGCCGTAGCCGTTGAGCTGGCTCCGCTGACTCCTGCGATGATGAGCAAGGGTGCGCTGATCTCAGACTCCGGCTACCAGGCCAGCTTTCTGCATGCACTCGAGGCAGCACTGATGGCGTGGCGAGGCGAGTATCGCAGCGAAGGGCATTCGCAGCGCAACGTCGAAGCTGCACCGGAGCCGATGGAATCTGCGCTCGAACCTCTCTACCCCGCCGGCAAGTCCATCTTAGGCAAGCCATGACCATGCAGCGGCGCCGCAAATATGGGCTGAGCGTACTGACGAGGCTGCTGCTCATCGGCGGCAGTGTCGCTGCCGGATTCGCGCTCTACCTGCATCAACACGCCGTTGGCAGCGCTGCGTTCAGCGCAAGCGACAGCCGCGCATCCAGTAGCCACAACATCGAGCAGCCCATCACCCTCGTTCTGGCCGATGATGGCAACGGCTCCCTGACGCCCGTCGCTGTGAGTCGCCCTTTGCCTGCAGGCGAAGCGCAGCAGGCCGCTGCCATCCTCAACGCTCTCTTCGCCGAATACGCGCGGCCGCAATCGCACCACCCTGTCGCTCCCGGCCAGGCGGTTGCGCGCGTTACCTTGAGCCCGCTGCCCAGGTTCGTTACACCCGGCCCGTCCAGCGAATTGAGCAGGCCGCCTGCACCGGAGGCTCCCTTGACTCAGAAAGTGCAGACTCCAGGCAGCTCTCCCGTTCCGCTGGAGCCCGGCGGAGCTTACGCCGCAGACGGTATGCCTGATCAGACCCCGCCCCAGGGCAGTCAGGGTGAACTGGCGGTAGTAGATCTCTCCCCGTCTTTTGCAGCGAACCACAACTCCGGCATAGAGCCCGAGACCCTCAGCCTGCTTTCCGTTCTTGCTACCCTGCACGCCAACCTGCCCGCAATTGAGCAGGTCCGCTTCCTGGTCGGAGGACGACCGCAGGAGACGCTCGCAGGCCACGCGGACCTGATGCGCGTCTACCTCGCTTCCGCTCCCGGAGTGCGCCCTTGAGCTTGCAGATCGTGCATCCGCTGACCACTCCGCAGCTCGACTCCTCGCGCCAACGGATTGGCGTCTTCGACTCGGGCGTTGGAGGCCTCACCGTGCTCAGGGCCATGCTGCCCCTGCTGCCTGCGGCAGACTTCCTGTACGTAGGCGACACAGCCCGGCTGCCCTACGGCTCAAAGTCACGCGCCACCATCGCCCGTTACGCCGTATCGAGCACCCGGTTTCTCGTGGAGCAGGGTGCCGAGTTCCTGGTCATCGCCTGCAACACCGCCAGCGCCCTCGCGATCGACGAGATACGGGACGCGGCGGGACGCGTGCCGGTGCTGGGGGTGATCGAGACCGGCGCTGCTGAGGCCAGGGCTACTTCGAAGACGGGCGATGTCCTGGTCATCGCCACCGACGCGACCGTCCAGAGCCATGCCTATGATCACGCCAGCAGGGCAGTCGGTCTTCGCGCTCTCGAGCAGGCCTGTCCACTGCTCGTCCCTCTTGTGGAAGAGGGCTGGATCGATCACCCCGTCACCGCAGAGGTGCTGCGCATCTACCTCTCGGACCTGCTCGCCGCTTCGCGGGACAATCTGCTGGCGCCCGATACCCTGGTCCTCGGCTGCACCCATTACCCGCTGCTTCGGGGGCCCATCGAACGCGCTCTGACCCAACTGACCGGGGAGCTGCATCACGGGCCGATCCGCGTGATCGACTCCGCCGAGGCTACGGCTACGCGCGTCGCCTCTGCCCTGAAGGTCCCTCGGTCGCCGGCGCATTCGCTGCCCGGCGGGGCCGGGGCCACAATGCGCTTCTTCGCCACCGACTCGGTCTCGAAGTTCCGCACCCTCGGAGCACGCTTCCTCGGGCGGCCCATCGGGGAAGTAGAACTGGTCGACCTCGGCGGCTGATATTCTTCCACTTGCCGCGCAGGCCCACAGTGGGCGATCTGCCTCCGTCGAGCAGATGCATGCGGCCGGCAATTAGCGATCCAGCGTTTTAGAAGGAGTGGTCGAAATGGTAAGTCTAGAAGGACGCACTGCGGTAGTCTTCGGCCTGGCCAATAAACGGAGCATCGCCTGGGCGATTGCCCAGAAGCTGCAAGAGGCCCGCGCAAGCCTGGCCATCAGCTATCAGAACGACCGGCTGAGGCAGGAGGCCGAGGGCCTCATCGCGGAGCTGCCCGGAGCGGAAGCCTTCCAGTGCGATGTCTCGAATGACGCCGAGATCGACGCCGTCTTCACAAGGCTCAAGGAGCGCTACGGCAAGCTCGACATCCTCGTCCACAGCGTCGCCTTTGCGCCCGCCGAGGAGCTCAAGAACCCCTTTCTCGAGACCAGCCGCGAGGGCTTCCGCATCGCTCACGATGTCAGCGTCTACTCCCTGATCGCGCTCAGCCGGGCAGCCGCGCCGCTGATGACGGAGGGTGGCAGCATCCTCACCATGACCTACTACGGCGCTGAAAAAGTCGTGCCGCACTATAAAGTCATGGGCGTGGCCAAGGCGGCACTTGAGGCCACCGTCCGCTACCTAGCAAATGAGCTTGGCCCGCGGCAGATTCGCGTCAATGCCATCTCTGCGGGACCCGTCATGACGCTCGCTGCGCGAGGAATCGGCTCCTTGAGCGAGATGCTGAAGCACCACTCCGACCGCGCTCCGCTCCATCGCAATGTCAAGACGGCAGAGGTGGGCAACACCGCCCTCTTCCTCGCCTCTGACCTCTCGACCGGTACCACCGGCGAAGTCCTCTACGTCGACTGCGGCTACAACGTAGTCGGGTTCTAGAGCGGACCACTCCGGGCCTCAACCAGGGAGATTCCAGGCTGCTGTCTGCTGGCTCTCCCATTGCCCCGCGGACTAGACCTGCACCGGATCAGTGACGCGGGCAGGGGACGCGAGAGCTGCAGCACCCTCGATCTCAGGCCCGGGGAAGAGCCGCGAAGTGGCGATGCCCAGTATGAGCAGCACCACCGAATAGATCATGACCTCAAGGGCGTAGACGCGCTTCGGGTAAAAGTGATTGATGGGCGAACTCAGCACCCAGAAGTGGAAGATGCACACCAGCACGATAATGCGCGCCCGCGACCGGGGTGCGGCCATGGCAGCGGCCAGCGGCGCCACCAGCACCACGAAGTCGTACAGCACATGCTTGAAGCAAAGGAGCGTCATCACGATAGCGACAACGAACTGCATGCGCTCGTCGAGTCGCCTGTTGCGGCCGATCCAGAACGCCACGCCCACCGCCGCCACAAGTCCCAGCAGCGCCGGCACCGAGTAGGTCGGCCCGGCTGCCACTCCGTGATTGCGCATGAAGATCTCGAGCGGCGTCATGATGTCCCCCGATCCCGGCCCCATGGCGATCTTGGAAGTCGCAATCGGCTCGAAGGCGAGCGTCTTGAGATTGCCGCCGAGGATGTGCCACGCAATCAGCAGACCGACAACAGGCAGAATCAGGGAGATCAGCAGCACGTCCAGCCGCTTCTTCACCAGCAGGACCATCACCATCAGCGGCGAGAAGCTGTACTTGCCGAAGCTTACGCCGAGAGCCATCCCCTTCACCCAGCGGTTAGTAGCGTAAAAGGTGATACTCAGCATCAGCAGGATAAAAATGGCGTGCTGGCCATTGGCCATCGTGACGCGGAAGGGCAGCGAGCTGAGTACGAGGAAAGCCAGCAGCAGCGTGTGGTCCCGATCGAGGTGAAACATCGCGCGCAGCACGAGTACGTTGCCGGCGAGGAAGACCAGGTTCAGGAAGCACCACCACGCGCGGGCCTCCGGAAACGGCATCCGGCCGAGCGGCCCAAGCATGAGGTAAAACTCCGGCAGGTAGTTCGGCTGCTGCCCGAGGATGATCTGGTCCTTCGGATCGCCGTCGATATAAGTCTTCCACGGATCCTGGTGCAGCGCGAGAATGTGCGCTCCACTCCATTGAAAGTCGACCCCGCCAGCCTGGGACCTGCCGTTCATGTAAGTCTTATCGCTGACTGCTCTCTTGACCGCGATGTAGGTGGAGAAGGCCGCCGTGAGCGCAAGCACTATGAGGACCAACAGGCGAAGTTGCGGCGACCTCGGCAACAGACCAGGTGCTGCGCCCTGGTTTGGCTTTACAACTTCCATCCGCACAAGCCTCCGCTGACAACTGTGGCTGTTTTACTCAAAATCACGGCTGCAGAACCCCACCCTCGGTACGCTACTTGCGGCTCCGGCGCCATGTGAGCACCGTGTTCACACCGTAGTTCCATACGGAGCTGATGCCCGTTCCCGCCGCTCCGGCGAGATACCAGGGTAGGTTCTGGTGTATGAGCATGTCCGCAAAGGTGACGTTGACGACCGCACCGAGCGAGCACGCCGCGTAGAACTTCAGCAGGCCCGTCACAAGCCGTTTACCGCGCAGCTTGCGGTCGCGGAAGGTCACCACGTTATTAAGCATGAAGTTAAACGTCATCGCGACAAAGGTAGCGATAGCCTGTGCCTGCGGAAAGTGGCGGCGGTGATTGAGATAGAGCGGTGCGAGGACCGCCAGGTGCACCAGAAATCCCAGCGCACCGACCAGCGTAAACAGGACAAAGCGAGTAGGTACCCACTTACCGATCAGCTTGTCCACGATGAGGAAGAGATATTCAAGCTGCACGTTGACGTCCAGCTTGCTCTCACCTAACTCACGGTTGCGAAACCGGTACGGAACCTCGCCTGCCCTCGGGATCGTGGGACTCGATGCGAGCAGGTCAACCAGTATTTTGAATCCCGATGCGGTAAGGTGCGGCACCAGCGCCCGGAAGAAGTTCGCCTCCACGATGAAGAAGCCGCTCATCGCATCGCTCACGTCGCAGCGGCAGACGATGCGGCTCATCTTGGTGCCCATATCGCTGAGCTTGACGCGCTCCTTGGCAAACTCACCCATGCTGCCGCCGGCCACCCTGCGGCTGGCGATCACTACGTCCAGCTTCTCTGCCTCGATCTTGCGCAGCATATCCGGCAACACGGTCTCGTCGTGCTGCAGGTCCGCATCCATCACCGCGATGTAAGGGGCAGGCGAGGCCATCATCCCCTCGATGCAGGCCGAGGCCAGCCCACGGCGACCGATCCGCTCGATGGACCGCACGCGCCGGTTGGTCCGCGCAATCTCGCGAACTACATCCGAGGTGCCGTCAGGAGAATGGTCGTCGACATAGATCGCCTCCCACTCGATGCCCGCCAGCGCGTGCTCCAGCTTCTCGATCAGGATCGGCACATTCTGCCGCTCGTTGAACGTCGGAATCACCACCGTTAGTTCGATCGGAGGCAGCATGCCAATTACGCTCAGGTGGTGCAAAGCGTCTGCGGACACAGGGGTTTGAACAGTGCTATTCCTCTGCATATTCACCTCATCCATGTAGGGTCTTACCCGCCTGATGACCAGGGTGTTATGCACCAGTTTCAGCGCGTCGGCGGCGAACGACTGTGTACGCCGGACCGAGCCGCATATATCTCGGAATCAGAGACTCACGAGGTCAACACTCAGATTTGCTGCCATACCAAGGTGGACTTCAACCCGTGCAGGACGGCAGCCGGCCGTGACACTAACGGAGTTGCTGAGCTATGGCTTCACTGGAGGAAGAAGTATGTAGCGCGCGTTCTTATTTGTTCTTTCCATAATACAACGGCGAGCGCGTAAATCGAAGTTATTCGGACGAGCGCTCCGTGAAGGCGGCCGGCGCCCTATCCTCATACTCGATCGAATACTCGATGGTCGCTGACCTTTCCAGCATCTTTGAGACCGAGCAGTACTTCTCCTTCGACAGTAAGACCGCATCCTCCATGGCCTTCGTCGAGACCGCGCCTCCGACCCGGTATACCAGGTGGATGCGAGTGAAGACACGCGGCGCCTCGGCCGCCTGCTCCGCCGTGGCAGAGACGATCAGGCTTGCGACAGGCTCGCGCTTCTTCTGGAGGATCGATACCACGTCGACGGAGGTACATCCACAGAGCGCCATCAACACCGCCTCCATCGGACTGGGACCCTCTGCATGAGCCGGACCGGTGTCGAACATCACCCGATGGCCACTCTCGGACGACGCTTCAAACTTTGACTCGCCCTTCCAGGCGGAGCTTGCAATCATGATTTTCTCCCTGGTTTAGCTAGTGAGCGTGCGCCCAAACATGTGCTGACGCGCTGAGACTCTATGCTGCAGGCGCGGCTCAGACACCGCGCACGCCTGCACCCTCGAATGCATGCCTTGTCACGCCCCTCTGTCACGCCCCTCTGACACGCCCTCTGTCACGCCATCTGACGCACCCCTTCACACGCTCTCAGCCGCACCCCTTCACGCGCCCTCGGTGCTGCTCTCGCTAACCGCGCTAGCGCTCAGATCGTGACGGTTGTCGCTCTGCGGCTCAGGGTGAATGAGCACCCGGTGCACCTCGGGACACTCAACCTTCAGCCGCGCCTCGAGAGCCGTAATCACCTCGTGCACCCGCTGCATCTTCAGCGTGTCCGGCAGGGTGCAGTGGCAGGAGAGCTGCAGGTGCTCGCCGGTCCGGCCGACGACTACCTCGTGAATATCGATGATCTCAGGCAGGTGCGCTCCGGCACTCCTGAGGCAGGCCTCGATGTTGCGGTCGCGTTCGACGCTGACATGCTGTTCGATGGTCGCCGGTTCGCTCTCGATGTGGGTGAGCACCGACTCCACCTGCGGCAGCTCCGCGCGTATCTCATCCTCTATGCGCCGCACAAAGGAGTGTGCCGCACGCAGCGGCATGTCCTCAGGCACCTCGATATGCTGCTCCACATGCAAATGCCCATCGAAGGACTGGATACTGACGTCGTGCAGCAGGATGTTGTTGCGCGATGCCACCGCGCGCACCTTGTCGAAGACACTCTCAGCCAGGCTGGGCCGTGGTACCGTGTGGATGATTACATCCGCATTCGGCAGCACCCGCTGCACCGCCTCGGTGGCCTCGCGAACCAGATCCTCGGTGCTCGAAAAGGTAAGCTGCCGCGATAGCGACAGCGTCAGATCGGCGAAGTAGGACGTTCCCGCTCGCCGCACCCGCGCCTGGTCCACCGCCAGCACCCCATGGGTATGGCTCACCTCCGCGAGCATCCGCTGCCGCGTTTCGACGGGCACAGCGTCAACCAGGTCTTCGATGGTCTTTGAAGCGAGCTTCCAGCTGAAGCGGAAGATCATGATCGAGATCACGATAGCCGCCGCTGGATCTGCATAGCTCAGCCAGCCGATGTGAAGCTGCCTGCCGGACCACGCCGCTAGCAGCCCGACGAAGACCGCGAAGCTGGCCCAGATATCGGACGCGAAATGAAGTGCATCCGCCTCCAGAGCCGCACTGCCGGAGAGCTTGGCCACGACGCTCAGCTTGTGCGAACGCCAGTAATCCACCGACATCGAGATAAGCGCAACCACGAAAGGCCAGATGCCAAGTCTGATCGCCACCGGATGATAAAAGATGCGCAGCACCGCCTCATAAGTGATCCAGACGCAGGAGGCCAGCATGAGGAACGTCTCGAAGAACGCAGAGACATTTTCGATCTTTCCGTGGCCGTAGGTGTGATCTTCATCGGCGGGCTTGTCTGAGACGCGCACCGAGAGCAGGGTCAACCCCGATCCGACCAGGTCGAGCCCCGAGTGGGCGGAGTCGGAGAGCATGCCGAGCGAGCCAGTGAGCAGGCCGGTGACCAGCTTCAGAGCGGTCATGGCACAGGCCGCGAAGACCGACATCCACGCAGCAGCACGCTTCTCGGCGCTCAGCGTCTCCGAGCTGAGCCGCGCATTGGGAAATGGGGACGAGACGGCCTGCGACCGTTTGCGGCCGGCGCCGTCGTCGGCGAGCATGGTCGGCACACTGCCGGACCGGCTCCCCAGCTCGATAGCGGGGCCGCTCTTCGTCGTGCCGGATGTCTCGTTCACAGTCGCATGCAACTTCCCCGGGCCGTCAACAGGCAGTCCTCCTAGCCTACAACTCTGTCGCGCTTGAGGCCACCCGGCTCATCCCTTGACTGCGCGATAGAGGCCGGCTATCCCAAAGCTGTATGGCGTCCAGGATACGTCGCGAAACCCGGCCGCCCTCAGCCTTTCGATCATCTCTGCGGGGGGCGGAAAGCGCTCGACCGATGTGGGCAGATAGGCGTAGGGGCCCGAGACGCCGGAGATGCGCGATCCGATGGCCGGCAGCACTCGCCGGAAGTAGAACGCATAGAGCCGGCCCAGCCATCCCCCGGGCTCGCTAAAGTCAAGGATGCCAAGCTCGCCGCCGCTGCCGAGCACGCGATGGAACTCCGCGAGTCCGGCACCGTAATTGGCGAGGTTGCGAAATCCGAAAGCCGTCGTAAGCAGATCGACCGAACCGGAACGCAGCGGCAAATGGAGCGCGTCCGCCTCGATAGCTATGCCGCCGTAAGCGCGCATCTTGGCATCCCCGCGCACCAGCATACGGTGGGAAAAATCCACTGCGATCACCGGCTGCGCAAGCCCCTCTGTTGTGGCCCGGGGGCGCAGGCGCAGCAGCGCCATCGTCATGTCCCCGGTCCCGCAGCAGACATCGACCGCCACAGCCTCTGGCCTCGCCAGCACCGCCTTGAAGCGCCTCGCCGTGCGCCGCCACCACAGTCGGTCGATGTTGAACGAGAGCACGTGGTTGAGCAGGTCGTAGCGCGGCGCGATGCTGTCGAACATGCTCTGCACGGCGAGCGCGGCGCCCTCTTCATCATGGGTGCCCGCAGGCTTGGCGCCGCGCCCGCTCATCTCGTCCAGCGAGGGCTGCTGAGAGGCTTCGTCAGGTACGCCTCTCTGCCCGGAACTACTTCCTTCCGACTCAGGTTGTGGAGCTGCTGTCACTCGCCTGCCCGCCTCCCAGTGCGCTCGTCGCTCGCGGCAGAGGTCTTCTCCTCCGCCTTCATCACCGCAGATCCATCCGCCGCCCTCAACAGCCACTCGGCCGTCGAGTAGAGCTCCTCGTCCGCTACATCCTCAACCACCACGCAGCTGCCAATGCCCGTCGGCAGCACGAACCGCCGCACCCCGGCACGGTTTTTCTTGTCCCGGCCGGCAGCTTCGAGCAGCCGCTCCGCTCCCGCCTTGATCGATCCGGTGAGTCGAAAGGCGGGCAGCGGTCCGTAGGCGAAGATCGCGTCCGTGATCCGGTCAGCCTCAACCTCGGAGATGGTTCCGCGCTGCAGCCCGAGGTGCGTGGCGGCCAGCATGCCCCACCCGACCGCCTCCCCATGCAGCAGCACCCTGTATCCAGTGGCCGCTTCGATGGCGTGACCGAGCGTGTGTCCAAAGTTGAGGATCATCCGCAAGCCGCTCTCCCGCTCATCGATCGCGACCACCTCCGCCTTCATGCGGATCGAAGCAGCGATCACCCGCCCGAGAGCTTTCTGGTCCCGCGTAAGAATCGCCGCCGCATTGCGCTCCAGGAACTCGAACAGCTTCGCATCGCGAATGATCCCGGCCTTGACGCTCTCGAACAAACCCGCACGCAGCTCCCGGTCCGGCAGCGTCGCCAGCAGCGTGGTGTCAGCAAGCACCACCAGCGGATGATGAAAGCTGCCAATCAGGTTTTTACCCGCCTCGAGATTAACCCCGGTCTTGCCCCCGACAGAAGAATCGACCTGCGCCAGAAATGTGCTCGGCACCTGGATGTAGTCGATGCCGCGCATGTAGATAGCCGCGAGAAATCCGCCCGCATCGCCAACGATGCCCCCGCCAAACGCGATCAGCAGCGAACTGCGATCGGCACCCTCCCTCGCCATCTGCTCTGCCAGCTGCTCCAGGCCTGCAAGCCGTTTGTGCTGCTCACCCGGCGCGAGAAACAGGATGGAGGGCTGCTGCTGCCCGGCAAAAGACGCGAGAAACGGCCCTGACCAGAGCGCCCATATCTCGGGCGAAGTGAGCACGAAGATGCGTCGATTCTCACCCTTGCTCAGCTTGCGGATGCGCCTGCTGAGCGACTGCAGCAGCCCCTCACCAACCACTACTTTGTACTCAGCAGAGCTGCTCTTTACGAGAATGGCGGGCACAGTGCGTCAATCGTATCTCAAGCGCCGGCCGGTCTTCATCTCTCTCGTGCGCCCTCCGTCGAGCTTTGCGGACTCGCCGGATGCGCGGGCGCTACTTACACGGCACGCGCGCCGATAGAAGCCAGCCCGGCCCCGAAACTCCTTCCTGCGCAGCCCCCGGCCATCTTTATCGCTGCATAACAGCAGTGCGATATTCCGCTATCCAAAGTATGGTTCCAGGCGCTCTCCGAGCCCATCTAAGAGGCGGTTGCCGGAGGTGTAGGCTGAAGAAGATGGGCATTTCGCTCGAAACCGATTTCCTGATCGTGGGAGCAGGCATCGCCGGATTGCGGGCGGCGATCACCCTCGCCGAAGCGGGGCGCGTACTCGTCATCACCAAGGAAGCGCTCGACGAGTCGAACACCCATTACGCGCAGGGCGGGATCGCCGTAGCCATGGGCGGCGACGAAGACATCTCGCTCCACCTCGAAGACACGATACAGGCTGGCGATGGGCTCGTCGATGAAGCGGCTGCCGCAATCCTCGTCGAGGAGGGGCCGCTGCGCGTCGAGGAGTTGCTGCTGTGGGGCACGGGATTTGACCGGCACAACGGTGAACTGATGCTCACCCGCGAGGGAGCGCACAGCCGCTCCCGCATCCTGCATGCTCATGGCGACGCCACCGGCGCAGAGATCGGCCGGGCCTTGTTGGCCCATGCAAAGACCCTCAGGAATGTCACTCTGCTCGAGTGGACCACGTGCGTCGACCTCATTGTTCAAGATTCAGACGACGGCAGCGACTCCGGGGAGCAAGCCCGCGAGGTGACCGGCCTCATCGTCCTGAACTCCGGCGGCGAACTCCAGCAGATTCGCGCCCGCGCAGTGCTGCTTGCCAGCGGAGGAGCAGGGCAGGTCTATAGCGACACCACCAACCCCGCTGTAGCGACCGGGGACGGCATCGCCGCCGCATTTCGTGCCGGCGCCGAGATCTCCGATATGGAGTTCTACCAGTTTCATCCCACCGCCCTGAGCCTGCCTGGTGTGCCGCGCTTCCTGCTGTCGGAGGCACTCCGCGGCGAGGGTGCTTACCTGCGCAACGCACGCGGCGAGCGCTTCATGCAGCGCTACCACCCCTTGCTCGAACTCGCGCCTCGCGACGTGGTCGCCCGCGCCATCACCCGCGAGGGCATGCCTCCGAGTGCGGAGCTGACCTCGGTCCCCACCTCGTCAGACGAGGCGAGCGGCGCGGGCTACTCTACCCCGGATTACGCCGCTTTGAATGGATCTACACAGTCGGCTGCGAACGGTTCAAAGTCGCCCGTCGCAAGCCTCGCCCTGCCCGACGGCTCGCTGCCTGTCTACCTCGACATGCGCCACGTCAAGGGCATCGACCTCGCGCAGCGCTTTCCAGGCATCACTGCCTTCCTCCGCCTGCACAACCTCGACCTGAGCCGCGACCTGATCCCCGTGCGGCCGGCCGCGCACTACCTCATGGGCGGAGTGCGCACCGGGGTCGATGCCCGCGCCTCGATCCGCCGCCTCTACGCAGCCGGGGAAGCAGCCTGCACCGGCGTTCACGGCGCCAACCGCCTGGCCAGCAACTCTTTACTGGAAGGCCTCGTCTTCGGTGCGCGCGCCGCCCTCTCCATGCGCGAAGAGCCGCCGCTCAGTCCCGCTGCCCCGCAGGACGGCGAGACGCTATCGGGTCTGCCGCCTGTCAATACTAGCCTTGATCCGTCGCTCCAGCCCGCCCTGCGCAAGCTGATGTGGCGCAAGGCTGGCCTGCTGCGCGATGCAGCCAACCTGCGCGCCGCCAGGGCAGAGCTTGAGGAGATAGCCGGGCAGATCCCCCCGATCCAAGCCGTAAAGCTCCACCGGGCGCACCTGGAATTAGCCAACTTGCACGCTATCGCATCCCTGATCGTCGGCTCCGCCCTGGCCCGGGAAGAAAGCCGCGGCGCACACTTCCGCAATGACTACCCCGTCCGCAACGATCAAACGTTCAGGCGCCACTCGGTCGTAGTCAACGGAGAAGTCCTGTTTCCTGACGCCGCAACCAACGCGGGCGAACCGCATTCATCGATCGTTGTGACAACCGATGTGGCGACCACGACGGCTTGAAAGCTCAGCGCCAAACGTCCGCGGAGCCGCCCTGCACTTTACAATCGCATCGAGCGAGGTGAGAACCCAGTGACGCAGACCGCAGCAGCCGAGACAACTTCGGCCGCGATTGTGATAGGAATCTTCCGCGACCGCCACGACGCCGACCGCGCCGTCATCGAACTGCGCGAGGTTGAGTTCCATGCCGACACCATCGGCACAGCCTACCGCGAAGGTCCGTCACGGTCAGCCATCGAACATCAGCCTGACGGCAGTCAGCATGAGGACGCGATCCTGACCCCGGGGCAGCCCGCAGCCCGCAGGATCGCCGAGCCGGTTGATATCAACTACGAACCGGCCAATCGCCCCTCACCCGCCTTTGAGCCCGACTACGAGACCGGAGACGAGAACGTCGGCGCCTCGGAGGGCAGCGACCTGACCCGCGCCCTTCAGGCGGCGGGCGTAGGCAGCGAGCAGGCCGGCGCACTGGCCCGCAAACTGCAACCCGGCGCAGCCGTCGTCACCGTCCGCACCAGCGATCGAGCCGCCGAAGCAGAGGCGATCCTCAAGCGTAATAACGCCACGATCGGCCTGTAGCTGCGTGTTCGGCTTTAGTGAAGCCGGGCATAGATAGCTTCGACTTATCGATTGACTCGGCGGGCCCAGATGCGGCGCGGCGATACGCTCACACGCACTCAGTGCGCCGCAGCATCCTCCGGCACCTTCGCCGCCCGCGGAGGCCGTCGCATGATAAAGGGTAGAGGAACCAGGCAGGCGATCAACACACTCAGCACCCAGAACGCATTCGCGTAACTCAACATGGAAGCCTGCCTTACCATCACCGTATAAGCGCGGCCCACCGCCATCGTTCCAGCAGCGTCCGACCCCATCCCACTCGCCACCAGCGCCCGCTTGGTCACGTCGATGTAGTTGCGATAGGCAAAACCGCTTCCCGTATTCACGGCTAAGGCGTTCTGATGGGTCTGCGCCGTGCGCACGAGGAAGGTAGTCAACATCGCAGTCCCCACACTCCCACCCATATTGCGTGCAAAGTTACTAAAGCTCGATATCTGGTTGCTCTTGTTTCGCGGAACGCCTACATAATTCAAAGTACTGATAGGAATAAATACGAAGGGTAGCCCGATCACCTGTAACATCCGCCACAACATGATCGTATTAAAGCTGACTCCCAGGTCGAGTCGAGTCAGGTTGTAGATCATGATCGCGGTAACCGCGTAGCCCATCGAGACCAGCAGCCGCGCATCCATCTTGCCCACCAGCTTGCCGGCGACCGGCATCAGCACCATCATCATCAGGCCCGCGGGCGACAGCACCATGCCCGATAGCTGGGCGGTGTAGCCAAGCAGCGTCTGCAGAAACTGCGGTATCAGCACCGTAGTGCTGAAGAGCACGATCCCGAGGATGAACTGCAGGAAGACTGCAGTGCCGAAGTTGCGGTTCTTCAGCAGCCGCAGGTCGACGATCGGGTCCGGGTGCCGCCACTCCCACCAGACGAAGATCGAGAGCAGCACCGCCGCCACAATCGCCGTCCCGGTGATCTTCGGATCGCCAAACCAGTCCTTCTCCTGCCCCTTGTCGAGCACAAATTCGAGACACCCGACGCCGATTGCGATCAGTCCCAGGCCCATGCTGTCGATCTTGCCCGGCCTGGCCTGCATGGCCTTCAAATAAGGCGGGTCCTCGACCATGCGGTTGCTCAGGTAGAGCGACAGCAGGCCGATAGGCAGGTTGATGAAAAAGATCCAGTGCCAGTTGAAGTTATCGGTGATCCATCCGCCCAGGGTAGGTCCAATCGCCGGCGCAACGACCACCGCCATTCCATAGAGTGCGAAGGCCTGTCCACGCTTCGCCACCGGAAAGCTGTCGGCGAGGATGGCCTGTTCGCTCGGCGCTAGGCCGCCTCCGCCAAGCCCCTGCAGCACCCGCGCGATGATCAGCAGAGGCAGCGTGGTGGCCAGTCCGCAGAGCAGCGAGCACACGGTGAAGATGGCCACGCAAGTCATGTAAAAACGCTTGCGCCCGAACCGCGTCGCCAGCCAGCCGGAGATGGGCAGCACGATCGCGCTCGCCACCAGGTAGCTGGTCAGCACCCACGTAGCCTCCTCGGGACTCGCCCCCAGCGTCCCCGCCATATGCGGCAGCGCCACGTTGGCAATCGAGGTGTCCAGCACCTCCATGAAAGTAGCCAGCGTAACCGTAAGCGCCACCGCCCACGGATTATGGCTAGGCCTCCAATTATGTACATCGTGTGCAGCGTCCGGCACTAAACTGTTCCCTGCTCGAGGTGTGCACTGTCTATCGCCACCTTGGCAGCGAAGCCAAAGCCACAGCTTTGATCCCAAAGATCAGGAAACATACGTTATGTTAGCGTTCATATATAAATTGTAACGACTCTGCTGGGGGCGGGACACACGACGTGGGAAAAGGTCAGCTGACAAACGCGCCGCCAGTTTCAAGGCAGGCCTTCGCCAGAGCAAAGCTCGGACAATCGTTCGCTGAGCACGATTTGATCCGCACCAACCCCAAACTCTTCGTCGAGACCCCCGCGATCCTTACGGCTCAAGACCTTGACGGTGGCAAGACTTTTTTATCGGGCGTCGGGGAACTGGTAAAACGGCGATCACTTTTTTCCTGAGGAACAAATTCCCAAAGAACACCCTTATTCTAATTCCCAAACTCTTATCGTCAGCCGACGCATTCGTCTCTTTCAATTGGGACCAGCGTGTGAAGCAAAAGCCTTTTAACACTCTGGTCTCGAGCTTTGTTCGCGCAATCCTCGACGAGACAGTTCTCGAATGGAAGAAACAAGGTTTGTTTACATTCCGAAGTTCGGGCTCCAGCGAGCTGACCCGCGAGCGTAATATGATCGAAAACTACGAGTTCGACTTACGCCTACTGCATCTCATTGAGGAGGGCTTCAGCTATCTTGAACAGGAAAATCCCAAAGAGTGGCTGAGGTTTCGTAACAAGCCAGATAAACTCGCTGTGGAAATCACAGACGAGTACGCTAATGAGTCTAGGATGAGGCAGGTCGTCCTGATTGATCGCCTAGACGACGAGTGGGACGAGTCGAACAAAGCGGTCACTTTAGTTATGGCTCTGATGCACGCGTGCAACGAGATACGAGCCATTACACCTGCAGTGCGGCCAATGGTTTTTCTAAGGGAAAACGTGTTTGATCGAGTTCGCGCGCTTGATAGCGAATTTTCACGCCTGGAGACTTCATTGGTGTCTCTTGATTGGACCCGGGAGTTACTCAGAGAAATAGTCGAGAAACGACTAAATGAGGGACTGATTGCGAAGTTTGCGCTTGATGGATCAACATGGAAGGCTTTTTTCGCTGGCGATGAATCGCAGAGCCAAGAAAGGGTCTTTTCCTATTGTCAATACCGCCCAAGAGACGTCCTTCTTTATACCTCGACCGCGCTCGCAATCGCTCAGTCTCACCAAAGGCAACAAGTTGATCTGACCGATCTTGATGATGCGCAACAATCATTTTCGGAAAATCGACTCAAGGAGTTGGCAGACGAATATGCGGACAATTATCCGCAGCTCAACATCATCCTTACTCGCTTCCATGGCCTCGGAACTGAGTACACCGTCACGAGTATTGACGACTTCGTCAAGAAGTTGTTAGTGGATGAAGAAGTCAAGCAGAGTTGCTCCTCCTGGATCTACAACTTCACCGCGCCAGAACTCTTCATACAACTTCTATACAACTGTGGATTTTGGGGCGTAAAGCAGGCAAACGGGCTTGTGCGGTTCAAGTCATCAGAATCTGGAAACCCTGGAGGTTTCGCACTGCTCTACGACTCTATTGTCGTGGTTCATCCGTCCTACCAAGATGGGCTTAAGCTTCAGCCCCGCGTCATTACATCTCTCGGAGAAGAGGTTGCCTTAAGAACATCTGGGCTCATCGCCGAGGTGCCGGAGTCGTTCTCAACCATTACCTATCGAGCCAAGCTCGAAGAGCTTTCTACGAATCTAGCGACACTACCGGTCGGTAAGGCAACTGCGTCCGAGTTTGAATCAATAATCGGCGACGTCATAAAGCTATGCTTCTTCAGGTCACTGAGCAATGTACAGGCTAAAGTGAGAAATGCTGATGGAACCACCATTCGGGACTGGATCGCTTCGAATAGAGCTCCTGCGGGGTTTTGGTCAATAGTAAGGGAGAAATATGCAGCGACGCAGATTCTATGGGAGTGCAAGAATTATGCTGATCTAAAGTCCGATGATTTTCACCAAGCTCTCTATTACATGAACGACCAGGTCGGACTTTTTCTGATTTTAGTCTGTCGCGCTCAAGAGCCCCTTTCCCATCACGCAAACGACCACGTGAGGAGAGTTTTCCAGCAGAGCAAAGGCTTAATCTTGATATTGCGCGAGTCAGACATTAAAACGTTCATTCGACAAGCACTAAATGGAAAACGGAGCGAACAACATCTGCAAGACATCTTTGATAATGCGGAGCGACTCATCTCTTAACTGCTGATTTTACTCCTTGGCGCTGACCTAAGCAGCCTTCTGCTAGACTAAGCACTCCCGATGTCTGCCACGACGGAACGACCCCTTGCCCGAGAACAAAGCCAAACCAGCCAGGAAGCCCATCACCTACGCCGATGCGGGTGTCGACATCACCCGCGGCGACCGCGCTAAGCAGCGCATCAAATACCTCGCCCAGAAGACCTTCAACAAAAATGTGCTGAGCGAGATCGGCGGCTTTGGCGGCCTCTTCAAGCTCGACACCGCGCGCTACCCCGACCCGGTGCTCGTCTCGAGCGCCGATGGAGTCGGCACCAAGCTCAAGCTGGCCTTCGAGATGAATGTGCACCACACCGTCGGCGGCGACCTCGTCAACCACTGCGTCAACGACATCGCGGTGCAGGGCGCAACGCCGCTCTTCTTCCTCGACTACCTCGCCACCGGAATGCTCGACCCCGAGATCACCGAGAAGGTTGTCAGCGGAATCGCCGATGCATGCCGTGCGAGCGGCTGCGCGCTGATCGGCGGGGAGACGGCCCAGATGCCAGGCTTCTACGCCGATGGCGAATACGACCTCGCCGGCTTCATCGTCGGCGTCGTCGACCGCTCCAGGGTCGTCACCGGCGAGGCCATCGAGACCGGCGACGTGCTGCTCGGATTTCCCTCGACCGGCCTGCATACGAACGGCTATTCGCTGGCCCGCAAGCTGCTCTTCGATGTGGCCGGGTATAAGACCGAGCAGTACGTCAACGAGCTCAAAGACAAGGCCGGGGCGGCGCTGATGAAGATACACCGCAGCTACCTGCCCATCATCAAGAAGCTCACCGCGCCCGACGCCGCAGGCAAGGCGCTCACCGTCGGCATGGCGCACATCACCGGCGGCGGCATCACGGAAAACCTCCCGCGCATTCTGCCCAAGGGACTCTCCGCGCAGGTCGACCTCGGCAGCTGGCCGACCCTGCCCATCTTTGAACACATGCAGCAGATCGGCAACGTGCCGATCGACGAAATGTTGCGCACCTTCAACAACGGCATAGGACTGATCGCCGTCGTCCCGGCCGAGAAGTTCAAGCGCGCCAAGACAATGCTCGATCGCGCCGGTGAGAAGTTCTACGTCATCGGCCGCATCGTAAAAGGCGAGCGCAAGGTCATCTACGCCTAGCGTGGCTGCAATCGAGCGGGTGAGCGACCCTCGACATCTGTCACGCGACTGACGCCAGCAACATGGCGCATCGCGGGCCGAACATTACAAAAGGAAGTTCACTGTAATGCAACGCATCGGCATTCTGCTCTCCGGGCGCGGATCAAACTTCATCGCCATCGCTGAGAGCATCGCCCGAGGCCGAGTCCCCGGCGCGCGCATCGAGATCGTAATCTCGAATCGCGCCGGGGCGCCGGGCCTCGCAGCGGCAGCCGAACGCGGCATCGAAGCGCTGGTCATCGAGTCCAAGGGCCGGGCCAGGGCCGAGCACGACCGCGACATTGTCGCGTGCCTGCGCGAGCACAAGGTAGACCTCGTCTGCCTGGCGGGCTACATGCGCCTGTTGTCCCCGGACTTTGTGCAGGCCTTCCCGCAGCGCATCCTGAACATACATCCCTCACTGCTTCCTGCCTTCGCAGGCCTCGACGCACAACGCCAGGCGCTGGAATACGGAGCGAAAGTCGCAGGATGCACGGTCCACTTCGTCGACGAGCAGCTCGATCATGGAGTCATCGTGCTGCAACGCACCGTGCCGGTGCTCGACACCGATGACGAAGCCTCACTCTCCGCGAGCATCCTCGCCGAGGAACACATTGCCTACTCCGACGCGATCGCCCGCGTCCTCTCCGGCAACTATGAAATTGTGGGCCGCAGATATCTTCCAGTTCAGCCGCGCCGCATAGATGTTCCGCCGCAGGATTAGTCCAGCAGGGTGTGAATGATCTTCACCAGCTCCTGCGGATCGAAAGGCTTGTCGAGGTAGAGGTCGGCCAGCGGTTCAGCCGCCTGGAAGGCCTCTGACACAAAGCCCGAAACCACCACAACCGGCGTGCTCGAGGTGAGCTTTGCCGCCTCGACGATGGTCCTGCCGCTCTCTTCCCCGAGCCGCCAGTCCGTTACCACTGCGTCGTAGCCGGAGGCCGAGAGCTCGCCCACCGCCTCCTCGACGGTGGTGCAAGGCGTGGCCGCATGACCGGCTCTCTCGAGTATCTGGCACTTCAACGACAGCGCAGCCGGGTCATCATCCACGCACAGGATACGCGCCACTACTCAAGCCTCTCGCCAAGCCTCTCGGCGATCGACTTCGCCTGGAGAAAGAGGCCGACATAGTCCGGACCGCCCGCCTTCGAATCGGTCCCTGACATGTTAAAGCCGCCGAAGGGATGCGCCCCGACCATCGCCCCCGTGCACTTGCGATTGAGATAAAGGTTGCCGACAAAGAACTCGCGGCTGGCCCGGTCAAGCTTCTCTCGGGACGAGGAAAAGATCGCGCCGGTAAGTCCGAACTCCGTGTTGTTGGCGATCGCCAGCGCATCCTCGAAGTCGCGTGCCTCAATGAGAGCCAGCACCGGTCCGAATATCTCCTCCTGCGAGATGCGCGCGCCAGGCGCGATGTCAGCGAAGACAGTCGGCTCGATGAAGTAGCCGCCCTCCGGCGTCTCGATAGCGCTGCCGCCGGCCACCAGGCGACCCTCCGATCTTCCCACGGCGATGTAATCGAGGATCGACTTTCTGGCGGCCCCGTTCACCACCGGTCCCATGCTCTTGTTCTCTACCGGGTCGCCTACCTCGATTGCCGCGACGCGCTCACGCACCATGTCTACAAAGGCCTCATACACCTGCGACTCGATGATGGCGCGCGAGCAGGCAGAACACTTCTGCCCGTTGAAGCCGAAGGCCGAGGCGACGACCGCCTCCGCCGCCGCGTCGAGGTCCGCATCGGCGCTGACGATGATCGAGTCCTTTCCGCCCATCTCGAGGATGGTCCGCTTGATCCATATCTGCCCCGGGCGCGCGACCGCAGCCTTGGCATGGATGTCGAGACCTACCTCCTTCGAGCCGGTAAAGGCGATGAAGCGCGTCTTCGGGTGCTCGACGATGGCGTTGCCAAAGGTGGCGCCGGAGCCGGGACAGAGGTTCACCACGCCTGGCGGCATGCCCGCCTCCTCGAGCACCTCAACGAAGCGCGCAGCGATGGTCGGTGAGTCGCTCGAGGGCTTCAGAACCACGGTGTTGCCGGCCACGATAGCCGCCGCCGTCATGCCGGCCATGATGGCAAAAGGAAAGTTCCACGGCGGGATGACAGCGCCAGCGCCCAGCGGAATGTAGTGCAGTTCGTTGCGCTCGCCGGGGTACTGGATGGGAGTGGTCGACCTCGATAGCCGCAGCGCCTCGCGCGCGTAGAACTCGAGGAAGTCTATCGTCTCACCCACATCGGCATCGGCCTCGGACCAGTTCTTGCCGACCTCGTAGACCAGCCAGGCGCAGAAATCGAAGTGGCGCTGGCGAATGACGTCTGCTGCCGTCAGCAGGAGGGCTGAGCGCTGCTGGGCGGGCTCCCACTTCCAGCTTTCAAAGGCCTTCAGGGCGGCCTCGATGGCAAGCTCGGCGTGTTCGGCACCGGCCTTCTGGTGGATGCCGACAACCTGCTCCGGGCGTGCCGGATTTCTCGACTCGATCTTGCCCGGTGTCCGGTGGCGCTCGCCTCCAATGATCAACTGGTATTCATGACCGAGCTGATCGCCGATGCGGGTCAGCGCTGCCTTCATCGCATGCGCATTGCTGCTGAGCTTGAAGTCGGTAAAGGGCTCGTTGCGAAACTCGCCCTGGGGAGCGCGAGGCAGGATCAAGGTGCTGGTGACGGGCGCGGTAGCCATGATGCAGCTAGTTTAAATGCAGCCTGCCTTGCCGGTGAAACACCGCTTCTACTGGCGCATGCACGCTGGCGTCTCGATCCTCGGCAGATCAGAGGCCGGCAGCAATTCGCTCCGTGTGACGGGACATCTGCGCAGTCCGTTCAAGCTTGTCCCAGTTGAAGGGGCGGCCATCGATCGCGCGCTTGATCGTCTTCAGCAGTACCAGCGAAAAGACCTGTCTATACGCGAACCTCTGCAGCCAGATGTGGAAGAGCAGCCAGCCATCGCCACGGTTAGCCGGATGGCGCCGCTCCAGTGAAAAAGCCAGGCTCGATGTAACGAAATCGATGACCAGGAAGGCCAGAAAGTAAGTCAGCAGCTTCTCGAAGTTGGCAGCGCTCGCCGTGTCGGGATGGAAGTGGCGGTCGAGCAGGTAGTGCACCACTCCACCTAGGAAGATCAAGTCGATGAAGGGCGATACCAGCGGCAGCAGTATCTGGAAGACAAGAATATTCGGCAGCGCAAAGAGACCCATCGCCTTGTTGCGTAGAAACGCTCCGCGGTGTTTGAAGACGGCCTGCAGTATGCCGAAAGACCAGCGGAAGCGCTGCCGCATCAGCCCCTTCGCATCGATGGGTGCCTCGGTGAAGGCGAGCGCCGCGTCTTCGTAGACAACTTTATAACCCTGTTCGAGCAGGTTCATGGTGAGGTCGGCGTCTTCTGCCACCGTGTTGACCGGATAGCAGCCGCCCTTGCGCACCGCATCCGTACGCCAGCCGCCGATCGCGCCCGGCACCACCATCACCACATTGAAGAGGTCCATCGCACGCCGCTCGAAGTTCTGGCTGGTGATGTACTCGAGGGCCTGCCAGCGCGTCCACAGGTTGACGCGGTTGCCCACCTTGGCGTTCCCCGCAACCGCTCCTATCTCAGGATCGGCGAAGTGACAGACCAGCTTCGAGACCGCGTCCTGCGCGATGATTGTATCCGCGTCGATGCCGATGTATATCTCCTCGTCGAGCCGTTCAATAGCGTAGTTGAGGGCCTCGGCCTTCCCGGCATTCACCTTGGTCAGCACGGTTACCCGACCCTCTGCAATCTCGGCGGAAAAGGCCTGCCGTGCGATCTCAAAGGTCGAGTCCTTTGAGCCGTCGTCGATCACGATGATGCGCAGGTTCTTGTAGTCGGAGTTGAGAACGGAACGGACCGTCCTCACGATCACCTTCTCTTCGTTGTAGGCGGGAATCAGCACTGCCACCAGCGGCTCAAAGAGCCCTGTGCCGGGAGTGGGCCGCTTCCGCAACCGGTCGATGATCGCAAGGATGCCGACGATGATCAGCCGTCCGCTCATCAGCACGTCGCCGGTGAAGAAGACCCAGACGCCAAACTTGTAGAAGAAAGCAAAGATGAAAAACGCCACCGAGTCGATGCGTGCCTGCCATCGCAGCTTGGGCGAAAGCTGGGGCATGACCTCGGCCGTCGTCTTGCCCATCAGCTCCGAGACCGGCACGATCTGGTACCCGCGTGCGCGCAGCGTGTCGATCAACCCCGGGAGCGCTGCCACGGTCGCCGAACGGTCTCCCCCGCCATCGTGCATGAGGATGATGCTGCCCTGGAACCACGGCTTGTCCTTCATCATGTCGAGCTGCTCGAGCACCGCGTCGATCAGCTCCTGCGGCTTCTTGGGAGGATGTTCGTCCCAGTCATAGGTGTCGATCTTGTCGCCGATGATGGTGTAGCCCATCTGCTGGATGGCGTCGGCGGGCGCGGCCTGGTCGTTGGTATCGGGCTCCTGGTCGATCGAGTACGGCGGCCTGAAGTAGAGCGGCTGCACGCCCAGCTTGCTGGCAAACAGGCGCTCTGTAAGGTTCAACTGCAGCTCGACCTGGCGGGGTGAGATTTCGCTGATGTCAGGGTGAGTAAAGGTATGATTGCCAATCTCGTGACCCTCGGCGACGTAACGCTTCAACAGCCCGACATTGTCCTGGGCCTGCTCGCCGATCACCATAAATGCGGCCTTGGCGTTCTTACTCTTGAGGATGTCGAGGATCTTCGGCGTCCACTTCGGATCGGGGCCATCGTCAAATGTCAGCGCCAGCTTCTTCGGGTCATACCCATACTGCTGCACCGTGTAAGCATGCGGATAGACATCCATCTGCTCATCGGTGATGGTGAAGTTGTCGGAATCCATGTTGAGGGTGCGCTCGCCCGTCTGTGGCTTCGCGAGCACGTGCAGGATGTCTCCTGTGCCCTCGGTGTCGACGTCATTGCCGGGTTCGACGTGGCGCAGCGCATTCGGCGCGTCGGTTGCGCTCGGATGGTCCCACACCGACCACAGCGAACTGTCCTCTGAGCCAAGCCGCCACAACGCAAACGTCCGCAGACCCATCTGACGCGCGGCGCGCAGCTCGTTCAGAGCCGTCACACCATCGAGAAACCAGACCTCGTGCCGTTCATGCTCGTCCTCATCGTCAAAGGCGAAGTGCGCGTTCAACTCGTCGCCTTCGAGGTGAACATCGGCCTCTGCATCGGCAGCGCGCTGCCACGCCTCCTGCACCGAGAGTTCATCGACGGCGATCGGCTTCACCTTGCCGCTCTGGCGTTTGCCCGGTTCCGGCAGCGGCATCATCCAGTCATATCCATAGTTGCCGATCGCACAGATCAGCTTCTGCTTCGGGACCGTCTTCATCACCCGCCGCAGATTGCCCTCAAACCAGCCCTCCGACGCGATCGGTCCCGGGCCGCTGCCGGTCTCGTGCTCGTCGTAGTTCATCAGGATGATGCCGTCGCTGTTGGCTGCCAGCACCTTCAGCTCATCCGTCTCGGCGCCTACTTCGGTGTTGACATAGAGCCGCAGGTTCCTGGGATGGAACCGCCCATACAGCTCCGTGATAAAGGCCAGGTATGCATCTTCAGCGTCGTCCGGAACCTCCTCGAAGTCGAGCGAGATGCCATGGTAGTTCGGGTTCGCGCCGAGAAACTGCAACAGCTGCGACTCCAGCTTCGCGCGCGCCGCCGGGTCCTTCAGCATGTGCCCGATCATCGGGCCGTTCCACCTCTGCATCGGCACGTTGTAGTTATTCAGGTGAGGAAAGAGCTCCGTGTCTTCCTTCGCGGCATCGATCACGCGCTGCACTTTTCCCTGGGGATCGACGCTGTGCATCCCCGCGGGGCCGATCACGTTGAAGGTGTGCGCGGGGTAGTCGGATTCTGCACCCTGCAGCGTTCCGTCCGGCGTGGTTACGTGCAGCCACTCGGGGAAGAGCAGATCGATCTGATGGATATGCTGCTTCAGCGAGGAGTAGCTGGATTCGTCGTAGCCAACGTAGAAGGCGGCCCGCAAGCCTTCATCGCTGTTCAGCGGAATGTCAGACGGCTTGCGGTTAGTCCTGCGCCGCGAGGGTCGCTGACCCTTCAGCTTGAGCTCAGGCTTGACGGCCTTGTAGTTGCGCTTCTGCTGGGGTAGCAGCAGCTCAGGAAGCGTCTGCCGCTTGATCACGCTGAAGAAAAAGACGACCAGCACCAGCGTCGAGAGGATCGCGACTGCGTCGAGAACGCGCCTGAGGCGCTTCCAGCGCTTCAGGTCGGGATCGGAGAATACCTGGCGGATCATAGTCGTCTTCGAGATTACAGGATTTCCACCTCACGATGCGGTAAGTTCTCCGGCAGAGGTAACGCCGCCCCACACCCAGGGAACCTTTACGGAACAGCCTCGCTGTATATTCACTTTCATGAGCCGAGCGGCTGCCCCTCGCTGGACCATGGTGCTGCTCGCACTCGTGCTTGGCGCCGGTCTTCGGCTCTGGTTCGTACATGCCTGCCCGGTGCTCGAGGGCGATCCGATGGTCTACGGGGACATCGCCAAAAACCTCATCCTCCATCACGTCTATGGGCTCTCCGGCGACGCGGCCCAGATCGCAAACGGAGGCGTCGCTGGCCAGCCATCCCCGGCAGGGCTGCACCCTACACTGATCCGCCTTCCGGGCTACCCGCTCTTCGTGGCGCTGTGCTTCAAGACCTTCGGCATGGAGCACTACAACGCCATCATGTATGCACAGCTCGTCATCGACCTGGCCACCTGCCTGCTCATTGCATCCCTGGTCAAACGTCTCTGTGGACCGCGCGCCGGAATTGTCGCGCTGTGGCTCGCCGCGCTCTGCCCCTTCACATCCAACTTCGTTGCCAGCCCTATGGCCGAGACGCTGTCGATCTTCTGCGTGGCTCTCGCGTTTTATAGCCTGGCAAATCTGATCGACCGGCTCGGCGTGGCCAATCTGCTCCTGCTCGCCTTCGCGGTGAGCTACGCAACCCTCCTGCGGCCCGATGGAGCCCTGCTCGGTCTCGCTGTCTTCCCCGCCCTCGTCATCTACGGCGGCCGGCGCTGGGGCTGGCCGCGCGCCTTGCGCTATGCCTTGCTGGGGGCGGCGCTGGCGCTCTTGCCCTTCGTCCCCTGGACCATCAGGAACGAACGCACCTTCCACGTCTTCGAGCCGCTCGCGCCCCGCTACGCCAACGATCCCGGCGAGTCGACGACCCCTGGCTTCAACCGCTGGACGAAGACATGGACAGTGGATTTCGCCTCAACCTACGAGGTCTACTGGAACGCGAACACTGACCTCATAGACCCATCGACCCTGCCCCTGCGCGCCTGCGACAGCCCCCAGCAGCGGCAGGCGACGTGGCGCCTCATTGAGGACTACAACCAGCTCTCGACCGTGACACCCGAGCTCGACGCCCGCTTCGCGGATCTGGCCGCTCAACGCATCCGAGGCCATCGGCTGCGCTACTACATCCAGCTGCCCCTGCTGCGGGTGGCCGACATGGCCTTGCGTCCCCGCACCGAAAACCTGCCCATCGAGCTGCGCTGGTGGCAGTACCGGGAGCATCGAGGGGAGACGCTCTTCGCCGCAGCTTACGCGGCCCTCAACCTGGCTTATTTTGTCGCCGCGCTCGCAGGATTCGTTCGCTGGCCGCGTCTTTCCGGAGCAATGCTCGCATTCGCGCTGCTGCGCTGCCTGCTGCTCGCGACCGTCGAGGCTCCAGAGACCCGCTACACCCTCGAACTCTTTCCCGTTGTCATCGTGTTCGCTGCGATCGGCCTCGAGCAGCTCGGTACAAGGCGAGCGCCCATTACTCGCGTCTGACCCGCGAAAGACCCTCGGGAACGGAGCGGCGGCATGAATGGCTCTGGCTGAGCGAGCTATTTCCGCACGAATTGCGTCTTGCTGCTCGTCTTGATCTCGAATGCAGAGCCGGGAACCCTGCTGTTGTACCGGATGTCCGAGTAGGTCGCCGTCCGAACATCGCCGGAGGGCTCAAAGAACTGCTGCTTGAGCGAGATCGCCCGCGAGGTATCGACCCAGATCGTGACATGCTCAAACATCTTTTTGACGCTGTCCTGCTTCGGCACCAGGTCAAGCTTCGCCGTCGGCGTGCCGGCGATCGTCTCGGTTCCCTGCCAGGTGACCTCCCAGTTGGCGGCAAGGTCGCGACCGCTGCCGCCGAAGCCGAGGGTGAGGAAGCTCTCGTACTGCGTCCGGTTCACGCCCGCCGTGAAGATGGTGATCTGGTCGATCTTCGGCTGAAAGAATTGCAGCTCGCCGTTCTTGTAGACGACCTCCTTCTCGTCGGGCTTGCTGATGTGGGCAGCCATCCAGGTCGAGGGTATGGTTCCCCCGCCGGCTGTACCCTTCCGGTCGAAGTAGATAGTTCCCGACTGCGTGTCATGCTCCTCAACCACCTTCTCGTACTGGTCCCAGACGAACGATGCCTGGGCGCTCTGGAACTTCGCCGCCGCAGCATCGATCTGACTCAGCGCCTTGTCCAGGTCCGGGCCAGCCGCATGGCCAATGCCGCTCCACCCAGACAAAATCAGAACTAGGCAAACGCTGAATACTCTGACCGAAGTCCCCTTACGAATAGAACTCGTTTTCAATGTGGCTGAACTCCTCAATCTGCTCCTACCCTGCTGCCCGTACACTCTTCCTGCTTCCTGCATCCTGTTCCCTGCGCTTCTACCGCCCTGCCGAACTAGCGATGCGCCCAGACCCGATAGCTCTGCAGCCTCCCACGCTGGTCCTTCACCGTCTCATATCGATCGATCACAACGTCGCCGGAGATGGGCGCGATCGACCGCTGCAGCGACTCCTCGAGCTCGGCCGGATCGTTGGTCCGGTCAACCTGCTCCTGCCCAATCTGGTAGATGAAGTGGCGCGGCCCGTCCGTCTTCACCAGCACCTCGCTCGCGACCAGGTTGCGCGCCGGAGGACGGTCACGGAAGTTCAGCAGCCGCGGCGACAGGAACAGGAAGATAAGAATCAGCGTCACCATCACGTCATAGTGAAAGCTGCCGCGCTCATAGGTCCAGAAAAGGTAACTCCGCAGTAGATCCTTCATCGTCTTTACCGGCCTCGACTACAACACTGCACTGCCGATGCTGCCTCTGCAGCCGCAGGGCCATCATTGCCGCTACATTCTGCGTGATTGGATGATTGTCTGGCCGCCCATGTATGGCAGCAGGGCCTCCGGCACACGCACCGTTCCATTCGCCTGCTGATAGTTCTCGACGATCGCGACCCATGTACGGCCCACTGCCAGCGCGCTGCCGTTCAGCGTATGCAGAAACTCGGTCCTGCTCTTGCCTTGCGGACGGTAGCGGATGTTCGCTCGCCGCGCCTGGAACGCCTCGAAGTTGGAGCACGAAGATATCTCCCGATAGAGTCCCTGCCCAGGCAGCCACACCTCGAGATCATACGTTTTCGCCGATGAAAATCCCATGTCCCCACTGCAGAGGAGCATTCGCCGATAGGGCAGCTCCAGCCTCTCGAGAACTGCCTCCGCGTGCGCCGTCAACCTCTCGTGCTCCGCATAACTCTCCTCCGGCCGGGTAAACTTCACCAGCTCCACCTTCTGGAACTGATGCTGCCGAATGATTCCGCGTACATCCTTGCCATAGGAACCAGCCTCGGACCGGAAGCATGGAGTATAGGCCGTCAACGAAACGGGAAGCATGCTCTCCTCGAGCACCTCGTCACGGTAGAGATTCGTGACGGGGACCTCGGCAGTCGGAATCAGCCAGTGATCGTTATCACGGTACTCGCCCGGTTGAGATCCGTCGCCTTCCTCGCCCTGGCAGCGAAAGAGGTCCTGGGCAAACTTCGGCAGCTGGCCCGTACCGTAAAGCGACTTGCTGTTGACCATGAAGGGCGGCAGCACCTCGGTGTAGCCGTGTTCCCGGGTATGCAGGTCGAGCATGAAGTTGCTCAGCGCTCGCTCCAGCCTCGCGCCTCCGTCCCAGTAGACTGCAAAGCGTGCGCCGGAGAGCTTCGCGGCGCGTTCAAGGTCGAGGATGCCAAGCGCCTCGCCCAGCTCCCAATGCGCTTTGGGCTTGAAGTCGAAGGCGCGCGGCTCGCCCCACTGCTTCGCCACCACGTTGTCATGCTCGGAGCGGCCGGCGGGTACCGACTCGTGCGGCAGGTTCGGAATGCTCGCGAGGATCGCCTCCAGCCTGTGATCCAGCGCGTCGGCAGCCTCCTGCCCCGACTCGATCTCTGCCTTGAGGGTCCGCACCTCCTCCATGACGGCCGTCGCATCGCCGCCGGACTTCTTCAATCTGCCTATGCTCTCGGAGATCGAATTCCGCTGCGCCTTCACCGTCTCCAGCCGGGTAATCCGCTCGCGGCGCTCTTCATCCACACGTTTGAAGTCGCCGAGCACCGCTGCCGGGTCCTGCCCGCGCGAACGCAGCTTCTCCTCCACCAGCTCCAGATTGGTCCTGACAAATCCCAGATCAAGCATCCCGTCTAGCTTACAAGAGGCCGGCAACCGGGGCAGCGCCTCGGGCAGAGGAATGGGCTGGCTACAACTTGTCGGATTTCAAGGATCACCCGCGCTTTGCCCTGCGTGGTCAACCCCTCGCCCTGGCCTGTGATCATCCGCAACACCCCCAAAACAAAGAACCTGCTAGAGTGGCTTGCACCCGTTTGGAGGGTACATTTGCCATCCCCTTATCAGCTGACTTCGGTCCGCATCAGCCCCTTCTGCGAACTCGCACGATGGGTGCTCGAGCGCCAGGGCATCGACTATCAGGAGTCCTGCCACGCACCGGTCTGGAACGTTCCCTACACGAGGGCGGCGGGCAACACGATCAATGTGCCTGTAGTGCAGACCCCCGACGCAAACCTCCAGATCGGCGAGTTCCTCACCTACATCGATGCCCGCGCGCGCGACGACGACAAGCTCTTTCCCTCCGATCCAGCGGAACGAGCCGACGCCGAGGTACTCGTCCACTCCATCCTGACCGAACTCGCGCTCACGATCAGGCTCTACGCCTACGCCAACATGCTTCCCAACCGGCAGGTCACAGGGCCGCTGATGGCTACGCGCGCGCCCTGGTGGGAGCGCGCCTTCATCCGCTTTTTCTACCCGGTGCAGGCCAGGGCGATGCGCAAGGTGCTCAAGATCACCCCCGAGTCAGTGGAGCAGGCTCGTACGCTGATCCTCTCCTCCTTCGACAACATGTCCAGCCGCCTCACCGCCGGCCATACCTGCCTCGTTGGCGACAAGCTTTCAGCCGCGGACATGGTCTTCGCTGCCGGTACGGCGCCGATCACGCTGCCGCCGGAGTACGGTGCACCCTTTCCAACCTTTGAAGAGTCGCCAGCCCCGATGCAGATGACCGTCCGCGCAGTGCAGGCGACGCCCGCGGGGCAGATGGCGCTTCGCGTCTATCGCGAGCAGCGCGTCCCAAGGTACAAGGCGGCCGACACCTCCGCCTCCACAGGAGTGCGCTGGCGCGACCGGCTGTCACGCTGGTTCCAGCGCTTCACTGCAAACCCGCTGCTGCTGAGGGCAGCTGGCAGGCTGCTCCGCATCAAGCCGGTTGTGCGGATCGGCAAGCTGACCGTAGTCTCGACCTACGATGCCGTGGTGAAGACCCTGCACGCCGACCAGCAGTTCACCATAGCCGAGATGAACGCCGCCAAGATGGACCGCATCAGCGGGCCCTTCGTCCTCGGAATGGATCGCTCCTCGCAGTATGACCGCGAAAACGCGGCCATCCGCAGCATCGTCAAGCCCACCGATCTCGAATGGGTGCGCCAGATCGTCAGCAGGACTGCCGAAACGCTCGTCGCGGCAGCCCAGCCCTACGGGCGAATCGACGTCTCCGGCTCCTACGCGCGGGTCTCTGCGGCCCGTGTCGTAGCGGAGTACTTCGGCGTCCCGGGCCCCAGCGAACACATCCTCATGCACTGGATTCGCTCCCTCTTCTGGGACGTCTTCCTCAACCGTGCCGACGCCCCGCTGGTGCGGCGTGCGGCCGCCGTCTCTGCCCGGCAACTGAGCGATTACCTCACCGCGCTCATAGCCCAGCGGCAGAGCGAGGGCGCACCCGGCGACGACATCCTTAGCCGCCTGGTGCGCGCAGGCACCCTCGACGCCGAGGGCATTCGTCGCAACATCACGGGCATCATCGTCGGAGCCATCGACACCACCACCACCGCCAGCACCAACGCTATCCAGGTGCTGCTCTCGAAGCCCGACGCCCTCGAGCAGACCTGGCGCGCGGCGCATCTGGCGGACCCTTCCACTCTGCGGCAGTGCGTCTACGAGGCCATGCGCTTCAACCCCCAGGCTCCCGCGTTGTTGCGGCACTCCCAGGCCGATGGCAGCACGGTCTTACTGATGACCATTTCCGCCATGTTCGATCCGGACGCCTTTCCCCAGCCATGGCGCTTCCGCTCTGACCGCCCGATCGAACGCTACCTGCACTTCGGCGCTGGAATGCACACCTGTTACGGAGCAATGATCAACTCCGTCCAGCTGCCGGAGCTGGTGCGGCATATCGTGCTGCTGCCGAACGTGAGGCGCGCACGCGGGCGCTTCCGGCCGATCCTCTACGAGGGTCCCTTTCCCGACCGGCTGGTCGTCGCCTTCGGTGGTCGATGATCCGGATTCTGCAGCAGCAGCCGTAGAAGTCAGGCAGCGCGTGCCAATTCCCAAATTGGCACGGGCTTTAAACTTTCTGCCATCGCCGACAAGCTCAGCGTCAGGATTTCGGCTCATGATGTAGCGAGGCCTTCGTAGCGGCCGGCTTCATTCTTGAATTTACTTTGTCGGGACATCGCCCAGGCTCGCGAGTTCTGTGGAACTTCACACAACTGCAGACGAGTTAGAGGAGTGTTGCGATGAACTGGCTTACACCCGCTTCCTGTTCATACTGTTTTGCCCCGCTACTGCTTGGGGCGGCGCTGATGGGAACCAGCCTCGCCGCACAGACGTTGGAGCCGATCCGCCCCACCGCTCCGCCGCTGGTGTATCCCTTCTTCCTACGGGCTCCATCGCATATCAACCACAGCACTCCTGAGCTCTTTCACAACATCAGCGACAGGATCCTCGACCATCTGAGGGCTCGCGCCGTCTCACTCGCCAGGGATGAGGCCGGAGACAAGACCTATTCGCAGGGCGAAGCCTCCCTCGCGGTGGTCGAGTCTATGGCGCAGGACGCCGGAGCGACGTATGTCCTCTTCGTTGTGGTCGAGCGGCCGCTCACAAAGTGGGTCAAGGTTACGCTGCACTGTTATGACGTGAACGGGAGACTGCTCTGGGCGGAGCAGACTTCGCAGGCCGGTCGACTGGTTGGCAGCGAGGGGCTTGAGACCCTGATGGCAAAGTTGCCCGCCCTGCTCGATCAGCACATCGGAGGACCTGGACTCCCTGTTCAGCCTGGAAGAGCGCACTCTCCGCCATGGGTAGCAAACGAGCGGCCCATGACAGCGCGTTAGCCAATACGTGGGCGAGGTTCAACGACTGCTCTCGCCCTCCCAGCTCCTCCGGCGGCTCGGTCACTCTCTGCCCTTTGCGCAGCTCCAGCACGCAGAGCCGTAGTCCGGCAGCGCGCCCGCGCCAAGCGGCCCTGGCAGCGCGTGGGAAGGACCTCATCCGCTCTCATGGACCACCCGTGACATTGACCGCTGTTAACATGAATCAGACCTGAAGTCTGCGATAGTAAATGGTCGCCATGTTCATGCCCAAGCGCAGCTCCGTCCCCCTCTTCACCATGCTGCTGGCTGGCGCTGCCCTTGCCCTGCAAGTGCCGTCAGCCATCGCTGCCGCCAGGCATCCGGCAAAGCCCGCGGATCAGCCGATAAGCTACAGCGCCTATAACGCCCACCCCAGGCTGGTAGTCATCCTCGTGATCGACCAGTTCCGCGGAGATTACCTGGACCGCTACCGCGCAGATTTTAAGGGTCGTGGCTTTCGTCTGTTCCTCGATCGCGGCGCCTACTTTCCCGACTGCTACTACGACTACGCGAATACCAAGACCGCCCCGGGCCACGCCACCATCGGCACTGGCGCCTATACCGACGGTCACGGCATCGCCAGCAACGAGTGGTGGGACCTGGATCGCAACAAGGACCGTCCCGTCAGCTCGGTAGAAGATGAACGCTATCGCCAGGTCGGAGGACCGGAGACGTCCGCAAGCACTGGCGCGAAGGCTGCCATCGGGGCCTCGCCGCGCAACCTGCTGGCATCCACGGTGGGCGACGAGCTTCGGCTCGCGACCCAGGGTCAATCCAGGGTCTTCGGTATCTCGTTCAAGGACCGCGCTTCGATCCTGCCTGCCGGCTCCGCTGCCAATGGTGCCTTCTGGATCGATCAGGCCTCAGGCGCGTGGGTGAGCTCGACGTACTACATGCCCCAGCTGCCGGCCTGGGCGTCAGCCTTCAACAGCGGGGCGCGCGCCGGCCAGGCGTCAAAGGATGCGGTTGCAGGGGCGAGCGAAAGTGCGACGCTACGGAAGGGCTTCTACAGCATCGTCGGCAGCACCCCGGCAGCGAACTCCTACGAGCTCGACTTCGCCCAGGCATTGATCGCCGGCGAGCAGCTCGGAAGCCACGCCACGACCGACCTGTTGACCATCAGTCTCTCCGCCAACGACATCATGGGCCACCAGATGGGCCCGGATTCGAACGCCGAGCGGCAGATGGTCGACGGACTCGATACAGACTTCGACAGCTTCTTTACCTGGCTCGATAAGAACGTCGAAGGAGGCATGGCAAATGTCTGGGTCGCCCTCTCGGCAGATCATGGCATTGCGCCGATTCCAGCCGAGGCGGCGAAGCTCGGCGTCCCCGCAGCCTCGATCGATCTGGCGAAGCTCACCGCAGCCCTCAACGATGCAATCAACCTGAAGTTCTCACCCGGCGAGAAGGTCGACTACCTGCTCTCGCACCAGGAACTCCCCTACATTGCCCTGAACCGCCCCGCCTTTGAGCGAACTGGCGTGAATGAGACCGAGGCGGAAGAGGCAGTGCAGCGAGCTCTTCCGGCCGCGGTGGATTCGCTCTCAGCCGAGCCGCCCGCACCGGGCTCTGCAGCCGGCAGCGACGCCAAGCCGGTGTCCTCCGAGGTGCGACTGCCTCCGCGTCCTACCCTGGTGCGTTCCTACACACGACTCCAACTGGCAGGCGGCGGCGATCTCCCGCACAGCGAGCTGGGACGTCTGCTCGCTCACAGCTACAGTGCCAACGGGGGCTGGTACGTCATGACCATCTTTGCCGACTACCAGATGGAGTCGTTCAGCGGAGGCACTCAGACGACCCACTTCAGCCCCTGGTCCTATGACCGCCATGTTCCGCTCGGCTTTTATGGAGCACCGTTTGTCCCCGGCATCTACCACGGTCGTGTGGCTCCGGTTGACCTCGCCGCCACCCTCGCCTCGCTGCTCGGTATCAACCAGCCCTCCGCCTCGATCGGAAGCGTACTCACCCAGGCGCTGCGGCCCGTCGCCGCGGTTACATACCCCCGTCCCCCGGCCGCAAAGGCCGCTCACGGCGCACGGCGCACTCGGACCACCGGCGCCGTCTCAACTCCGCCCACGGGCGATGCGCGGCCGCTGCCAGACGGCACGCAACCGGCGCCCTCCGGCCGGCCTCCGGCACAGCCCCCGGTCCCGCCTGCGCCGCGGCCAGCCGCCATCGGTCAACCGCCCCAGTGAGCTCCCGTTGAAGCCGGACATGACCGTCCGCGTAGCAGATTTCTGGCTGCGCACCCCGGTCATTGCCGCCAGCGGCACCTTCGCCTACGGCATCGAGTTTGAAGACATCGTCTCGCTCAACGCCATCGGAGCGCTGGTAACCAAGGGCCTCTCGCGCGAGCCGATGGCGGGCAATGAGGCGCCGCGCATCATCGAGACTGCAGCCGGCATGATGAACGCCATAGGCCTGCAGAACATCGGGGTACGCGCCTTCCTCGAGACAAGGCTGCCGCGGCTGCGCGCGATCCCCTGCTGCCCTGTCATCGCCAATGTCTTTGGCTATACGGTTGAGGATTACCTCGCCGTCATCGCCATCCTCAACGAGGCAAAGGGCATCGCGGCCTACGAGTTAAACGTCTCCTGCCCCAACGTGCAACACGGCGGAATGGTCTTTGGCAGCGATGCGGCGATGCTCAGCGACCTCGTCGGCCAGGCGAAGAAGGCGGCCACCCGCCCCCTCATCGTCAAGCTCTCCCCCAACGTGACAAGTATCGCCGCCATGGCGGTCGCCGCCGCAGACGCGGGCGCCGATGCGCTCTCGCTCGTAAATACCTTCGTCTCGCTCGCCATCGACGTGAAGACCCGTCGCCCACGGATCGCCAACATCACCGGCGGACTCTCCGGCCCGGCCATCAAGCCGATCGCGCTGCGCATGGTCTACGAAGCCGCCAGGGCAGTCCAGATTCCTATCCTCGGAACGGGTGGCATCACGACAGCAGAAGACGCGGTCGAGTTTCTACTCGCAGGCGCGACCGCCGTGCAGGTTGGGACGGCGAGCTACGCCGATCCCCGCGCCGTCGAGCGCATCGCCCGCAGCCTGGAACAGTGGTGCGCGCGCAATGAAGTCAAACGCGTCAGCGATCTTACCGGCGGCATGCTCACGGATCGCAAGAACTGATCCTCCGTCAGACGTAAGAGCTGTCCTGCCGCTGACTAAACACGCTTCGTGTCTGGCTCATACCTGCACGGTGATCTGGTCGACTCTCTACTGCTATGTACACAAAAATCTAACTGGGCACGCCGACTCACCAGGGTCGACTACAGATCTCAGCCCGCGACGACTGCAACTTGAATAAGGCCGCGGCCTGACCTGCCAGGGCTCGCCGGGTAGCTGCGAAAAATGCCAGGCAAATACAAGAAACCACGTAATTCTTGCGGTTTTACAATGAATTACCCAAATTAACGGTGTAACATTGGCAGCATTACAAAAGTCCGTCACGCCGATATAGATAGGCGTTTCGAGATTTTCAGTAAGCAATAACCTTCCTTCGCCGACTTCTACGCGTCATCGGGCCCCGGCCTGCCGAGACAGTCTCAGTCTCCATCAGAGCCTCGTCACTCGCACCGCGGCTATCTCGATCTCCGGGTTGGTATCGATGGGGACTCAGCAGCAATCTATGGAGCAACTGCTTAGCAAGGCGCTCGAACTAGCGCCGGGGCAGAGATCCGCCTATCTCGACCACGTCTGTCTGGGTGCGCCCGAGCTGCGGCGGCAGATCGACGACCTGCTGCTCAGGGAAAGACACCAGGCGCTTGCTGGCAACGGCCACATCGAGAGTGCTCAGAACGGCTCCACTCACAACACCGACCCGACCGTCTCCTTGCGCGATACCACTCCTGCCGCAGGTCCCTCGTCCAGGTCGCACTTCACCCCCGGGCAGACCATCGCCGGCCGCTTCACCGTGGTGCGCTTCATCGCCCGAGGCGGAATGGGCGAGGTCTACGAGGCCAAAGACAAGCTGCTGCAGGGAACCCATGTCGCTCTGAAGATGATCCTGCCGGAGATTGCGGTTGAGGCGAGCGCCTCACAGCGCTTTGAACAGGAGGTGCTGCTCGCGAGAAGGGTGAATCACGCGAACCTCTGCCCCATTTACGAGATCTTCCGCTGCGACGAGCCCCCTGCCCCCTTCCTGTTTCTGACTATGAAGCTGCTCGCCGGCCAGACTCTTGCCACCCGTCTGCTCGAGCCGGGCCTCATCCCCGCCGAGGATGCTCTGCAGATCTTCCGCCAGATGGTCTGCGGCATTGCCGCCATTCACGCGGCGGGCGTGATCCATCGCGATATCAAGCCCAATAACGTGATGCTCGACCGCTCTGGCGGCAAGCTCTGCGTGTCGATCATGGACTTCGGCCTGGCCCGGCTGCACGAGGCCGATTCGACCCTCCTCAAGCCCGGAATGGTGGCCGGGACGCCGGGATATCTCGCACCGGAGCTGCTGCACGGGCACCCGCCGTCACAGGCCACCGACATCTTCGCGCTGGGCGTGCTGCTGCACCAGGTCCTCACCGGAAAAAGGCCGCCCGAGACGCCCAATCACCGGCCTTCGCTGACCCTGCTCGACGCCGTGGCGGTCACCGGCAAGGCGCCCGGCTCCCCCAGCTTCCCGGCCGGCTACGTGCACGCGGTTCGGGACTTCCTCGCTGAAGATCCCGAGCGCCGCTGCCGCGCCTTCGCCGGGATGCAGGTGCTGCTCGACTCCGGCTCTGCATCCTCAGCCCTGCTGGCCAGGCCTCCGCTCTTCACCCGGCGCAGCTTCGCCATCGGCTCTGCAGCGACGGTGATCGCAGCGGCCGGCGGAGGCCTGTGGAAGCGCCGGCGCATCTACGACTTCCTCCATCCACTGCCAGACAAGCGGTTCGTGGCGCTGCTCGGCTGGCCGCCGCCGTCTGACCTGCGCATTAAGCCCGCACTGCTGTCCGTGATGGACGCCATCGGCAACGAACTGGCGCGCGCCGAGGCCTATGACCGCAACCTCTCCGTCATCGCCCACGCCAGTTCCACTGACCCGACGACCTCGGCCCAGTTGAACGACGTGCGCGAATCGCTCGGAGCCAACCTCGTGCTCGCCACCTCGGGCAGCACGGTGGGCAACAGCCTGAGCCTCCTGCTGCAGGTGATCGACCCCGCGACCGCTCACCCGCTCAGAACGACCGAGATCCATGTGGCGCAGAACGATCAACTATCCCTGGCTGCACGGGCAGTGCGTGCAGCGGCCGACTTACTCGACATCACGGGCTACGAGCCGGACGATAGACGATCCTCAGCCGGCACCCGGAGTCCAGAGGCGCTGGCAGCCTTCCAGGCCGCCGAAGCGCTCATGAAGCAGCCCAACTTCACCGGCGTAGACGCCGCCATCGATAAATACAAAGAAGCTGTGGGCTTTGACGTACGCTACGCGCTCGCTTACGCGCGCCTCGCAATCGCCTACACACAAATGTTTATAACCCGTAAAGAATCTGGTGCGTTAGCTCTCGCGCAGGAAAACGCTCACACCTCCTTAAGATGGAATCACAATCTCGTCGAGGGTCATGTAGCTCTGGCAACCGCGTATGCGGCCCTGGGCCAGAGTGAGAATGCTCTCCGAGCGCTTGGCGAGGCGCTATCGCTCGATCCAGCGAATCCGCAAACTTTGACCTACCAGGCAGAAATCTACTCCACTCTCAATCGCTGGGATGACGCCGAGAGAACCCTCCTCAGAGTCATAGAAGAACGCCCAAACTACTGGTTGGCACACTTTGCCTTGGGCTTTAACTATGGTTCGCAGGGAAAGTATCGTCAAGCTTTGCAAGCATTTCAAGGAGCTCGAATAGCCCTCCCGAATAGTGCTCTCACCTTGAATAACATCGGGGATTTGCAGTTCGTCTTAGGCATGTACGACCAGGCCCTCGACAGTCTGGCTAAGAGCATGGCTTTACATCCGAACGCCGACGCTGCAAACACTACGTCGCAAGTGTTGCTGGCGCAAGGCAACTATGTTGAGGCTCTTCAGTACAGCGAACAAGCAGTAAAGCTAGGTCCGGTTGACAGCAGAAATTGGCTTCAACTCGGAGACTGCTACGAGGCACGCAGCAAGGACAGCGTTAAAGCCCGATCTGCTTACCTGCGAGCTGAGGCCACCGAGGAAGAGAACCTGCGCACCAACCCATCGAACGGTCCGGGCTGGATGCTTCTAGCGCTCTACCGGGTCAAGACAATCAAGCTTTCACAGATAGATACTCTGATTAAGAAGGCTGAGTCTCTTCATGCCGACGACATAGATTCTCAATTATATAAAGCCAGGATCCTAGAGCTTCTAAATCATAGAGAGAGTGCCCTTGCGACACTAGCCCTCTGCTTTTCCAAGGGAGCTACTCGATATCAGATTGAGTGTGTTAACGATCTCAGCCTTCTTCGCAAAGATCCACGATACCCCATTCTGCTGAATGCTCCTAAACACGTCTTAAATGCTTAGAAGTAAAGCTATCGGAGATGCACTCAATGAGACTGAACTCAGTAAGGTATGTGTCGCTACTCATCGCGCTTTGTGCCGCGATCTCAGGGTCTTTGGGTCGCTGCACGCAACGATATGTCGTGGACCCATCCGGTAATTTAAACGTCGAGCTGCACAAGGGAGATTACCTGGAATGGAAGCTCTCGCCCGGTCAAAAGTACCCCTTTTATGTTGTGTTCGTCGGCGACAAACCTTGTGCCAAGCGATGGTACAAGATCAAGGCGGGCGCAGTCACCCGATGCAGAGTCCGCGTCCAGACTGGTACCTACTTCTATAAGATAACGGCGGACGAGCCTGAGACTGTTCCGGAAAAGATATTTGTAGAAAACATGAACCCTTGTCCTCCAGGTTGTATTGTAAAGATCAAGGGTTCGCCTCATGCCCGGGAGACGGCCGCGAGCACGAGCGCCGGCCAACCCACGGTCAACGTTGCTGAAGTGCAAGCGTCGGCGGTGGCGGCTACGGAGTATGACGTTGACTGCTCATCCGGAACAGCGTCGGTCCCCGCCATTCCCGCCAAGGCCAACCAAAGCCTCTTCTGGGGGGAGTTTGGCAATCACATTATCCACGTCGTGAACTTGCAAGACATTTGCACAGAGAGTAATGGGAACAAAAACTTCTACTTGACTGAAGGCCAGACCTGCACAATTAAGACGCTAACCGAATATCCAGCGACTTTGTATTATCGAGTGAAATTAATTGGCGAACTGAAACCGGAGAACGGCGGCTGCATGGACAGTCCGAAACTTGCTCTTAAGATAGAGAAACCTTGAGCACCAACAGTCACGGAGATTGAAAAACTGGGAGCCTCCAGTTCTTCTTTGTCTAAGGAGAAAATGTCTGCTGATGCAAGGACATGTTTAGCATGCATGGTCTTGGTGGAGCTAAGCGGGATCGAACCGCTGACCTCCTCGTTGCGAACGAGGCGCTCTCCCAGCTGAGCTATAGCCCCACATTGGCGGGAATGATACTTCCCGATTTTAGCAGTGTGGGGCGATTCACAAAAGGCCGCCCCTTCCCCCTCAACACGACCTTGTTGTCTGCCGGCCTGTCGAAAGCGCCTCATCCAGCAGGCGCTCGCACACCCTCTCAGGAGTACGGGGCACTCGACCTACAGCCGCGCCTCGAGCGCGCCGCGTACACCCGCGCGCCGCAACCCCGAACATTCCTGGAAGCCCCGTCGCCGCCTCGACCCATCAGGCCCCGCCATCTTCCAACGTGACAGCCACGTCCCGCCTGTCAAGAGTCAGACAATGGAGGAAGCAAAGCCCCTCGCCGCTGCATCCAATCCACCATGGCGACACAGACAAGCAACGCGGCCCAAAGCGGCACCTTCACCCTCGGCGCAAATCTGAAAGGCAGCAAGAGCCGGACCCTGACCATCAACCGCCTCGGCTTCGGCGCCATGCGCATCACCGGCGCCGGCATCTGGGGCGAGCCTAAGGACCCACAGGAGGCCATCAAGGTCCTCCGCCACGCTGTCGAGTCAGGCGTCAACTTCATCGACACGGCTGACGCCTACGGCCCGGAGGTGAGCGAGCGCCTCATTGCGGAGGCCCTCCATCCCTACCCCAGGGACCTCGTCATCGCGACCAAGGGCGGCCTGACCCGCTCCGGCCCAAACCAGTGGGCTCCGGTCGGCCGGCCCGAGTACCTGCGGCAGTGCGTCGAGATGAGCCTGCGCCGCCTCAAACAGGAGCAGATCAGCCTCTGGCAGCTGCATCGCATCGACGCCAGGGTGCCGGTCGAGGAGTCGCTGGGCGAGATCGGGAAGATGCAGGACGAGGGCAAGATACTGCACATCGGATTGTCGGAGGTCTCTCCCCCCGAGATCGACCAGGCGCGCAAAGTCACAGACATAGTGAGCGTCCAGAACCAGTACAACATTGGCGACCGCCAGCACGAATCCACCTTGCAATACTGCGAGCAGCACCAGCTTGGCTTCATCCCCTGGTTCCCCGTCGGTGGCGGCAAGCTGACCAAGCCGGGCGGACCCCTCGACTCCGCTGCCAGGCGCCACGGCGCAACCATCACCCAGCTCGCAGTAGCGTGGCTCCTCCACCGCTCTCCGGTGATATTGCCGATTCCGGGCACATCGTCGGTCGAGCACCTGGATGAAAACATCGCCTCTGCCGCCATCCACCTCGACGAGGCCGAGTGGGCCGCCCTCGAGGCCGATGTAAAGAAGGCAGCTTAGCTCTTCCTGAGGAAGGCCAGCGGCGCTCGCAACGACCAGCGGCGCCGCTGAGAGGCCTCACCCGCAGCGGTCAAAAGGAAGCCAGCGGCTTAGCGGCCGCCTCCTGCTCGGGCGTCCCCTCTCTATTCGGAGTCACCTCCACCAGCACCCCAGCCAGCCCTTCCTCTAGACTCACCACATGCCAGTAGCCGCCCTTACCCTTGAGCTCCGGATCGAGCACGCCCAGTCCCTCAAAGACCGGCGCCAGGTCGTCCGCAGCCTCAAGGAGAAGCTCGGCCGCGGCTTCAACATCTCGGTCGCCGAGCTCGACGAGGCAGTCACCTGGAAGACAGCCACCATAGGGGCCGTCGCTATCTCAGGCTCGCGCGACTACCTCGCAGGATTGATGAGACAGGTCGAAGACGCCGCTCTTCGTACCGCCAACGACCTGGGCGCGACCGTCGGGGATTGCTGGTGGGAGTTTCTGGAGGCGGCTCAAGAAGACGCCGCCGAAATGCCCGTCCACCCTGAAACCGGGCACGGGCAGCCGCTCTGATATCCTCAAGCGTTCACCAGCAGTCTAATAGGCAAGCGGAGTAGGGGAGAAGATGCCGGAACCAAGGGCACGACAGTACCACCGGGATCGGGTCGCCGGAACGCTGAAGGATGAGATCAGTTCCATGATCGAGGGCGAGCTCTCTGATCCTCGGATCAGCTTTGCCTACGTCACCCAGGTCATCCTGAACCCCGGCGGCAAGTCGGCACTGGTCTACATCGCCATCGACGGCGGCACGGCTGAGGAAGAGGACACCGTGGCCGGGCTCTGTGACGCGCGCGGCTACATCCGCCACGGCCTGCTCGAGCGGCTCGGTACCCGCCATGTGCCGGAGTTGAGCTTTCACATCGACCGCTCGACCAAGGTGAAGTCGCGCATCGACGACCTGCTCGGGCGTGAGAAGAAGCGGCGAAAGCAGCCTCCCTCAGCGTCCCCTGACAAGCCTCAGGCAGACGAAGAGCAGGGCTCTGAGCCGCCGCTGCCCTGAGGACCGCTGAATCATTATCCAGCCCGCAGCCCCGACCTAAATAGCCTCCTGATCTGATAGCCTTGGGCGTTGGCCGCCGGTTTTCAAATAGTGGCGGCCGTCCTGCTGTGCCCGGGGAAGATCAAGACACGTGGCTATCGCTTCTAGAATCAGGACGTTTCGCGATCGAGAGACGAGCGTAACGACTCGTTTTCCTGTGATCTGTACTACTCTGGACGCGCTGACCCTCTTCGCCTTCACCGCGTTCTTCCTCTTCTATGGGCTGGTGCCCGTCTTTGGCGGCGCCGCCATGGGGCTGGTCGGCGCCGATGAGCCCCGCTACGCCCAGGTGGCGCGCGAGATGCTGGCCCGCCGCGACTACATCACCCCCATCCTGTATGGCAGGCCCTGGCTCGAAAAGCCGGCCCTCTACTACTGGCGTGCGATGTTCGCCTTCCGCGAGTTTGGCGTGCACGACTGGGCTGCGCGCCTGCCGTCTGCCAGCTTCGCCTTCGTCCTCGTCACCCTCATCTATCTGCACATACGCCGCTTCCGGCGGGGCGGCGAACTCGACGCGGCCCTGATTACCGCGTCCTGCGTAGGCATCATCGCCTTCGCCCGCGGCGCATCGACGGACATGCAGCTCGCCGCACCCTTCTGTATAGGCATGCTCGGCTGGTACGCCTGGTACGAGACGGGCAGCAAGTTCTGGCTCTTCGATCTGTACTTCTTTGTCGGGGCGGCGACCCTCGCCAAGGGGCCCGTCGCTCCCTTCATGGCGATCCTCATCATCTTCTGCTTTGCCGCGCTCCGGCGAGAGTGGTCTCTGCTCAAGCGAAGTATCTGGGTACCCGGCATTCTGCTCTATCTCGCCATGGTGCTGCCCTGGTTCATCGCCGTTCAGCACCGCAATCCAGAGTTCCTGCGCGTCTTCTTCCTGGAACACAACCTGCAGCGCTTCGCCACCAACCGCTACCAGCATCGGGAGCCCTTCTGGTTTTACCTGCCCGTCATCCTGCTGGCGCTGATGCCCTGGGCGGCGCTTTCAGTGACCGCCCTGATCGACGGCATTCGCGACTCCTTTGCAGAGTGGAGTGCGCGACGCGCCCGCAACCGCTACGTCGGCCATGGACGCGCGGGAGACGCCTTCCCGGAATTCCTGGTGCTCTGGGCGCTGCTGCCCATCGTCTTCTTCTCGCTCTCCCGATCAAAGCTTCCCGGCTACATCCTGCCCGCCGTTCCGCCACTGACCATTCTCACCGGCGACTACCTCAACCGCGTGCGCAACCGCGGTTTGAGGCCCTGGCTGCTCGGCCTGCACGCGCTTCTGGCTGGCATCATGGCCACCCTGGTTCTGCTGATGCCAAGGCACATCCAATACCCTGTTGGATTGCCGCCGGCACGGGCAATTCTCGCGGCAAGCATCGTAGGCGTTGCCACCGTAGCACTCATCGTGCTCAGTGTGGTCCGCTTCGGGGTGGGGCGGCTTCGCATCGCCACCATGACGCCCACCGTCGTGCTGCTGCTGTTTGTGATCGGGGTAGGACCGTTCTTTGGCCTCGGCCCCGCGCCCCAGACCAAGCGCACCGTCATGCTGCTGAACGAGACCTACTCCGCGCGACCCCTGGCCGCCGAGCTCGCCGCCATCCTGCCCCCCGGTGAGACCCTCGCCGTCTATAAGGTCAGGCGAGACATGGAGTATGGACTCTCCTTCTACCGCAATAATCAGGTCTTCAACTATGAAGGCGACGACCAGGTGGACAGCCTCGGCCGGCCGCATCCAATCGTGGTGCCGGACCAGCGTCACATTCTGATTGTTCGTGAGTCTTATATTGGTGATCTGCGTCAGTTGCTCCAGGGACGCAGCTACGAGCCGCTCTTTACATACCCGGCACAAAACCTGGTTATCTATGTCGTCTCCGCTCGTCCGTGAACGGTTTGTGGCCTGTGACCTCGACTCTGCCGCTCGAAATACTCGACCTTCGCCACTACTCGGCTGGGCAGCTGCGTCCCATCCTCGAGCAGGAGAGTCTCGTCTGGGCCGAGCGTCTTCACTGGGACTACCGCGCCTCCGCTGAGCTGCTGCTGCAATATCTCGACTCCCGCGTCCTGCCCGGATACGTAGCCCTCGATAAGGGTGACGTCTCCGGCTACGTCTTCTGTGTCTACGAGGAGAGCAAGGCCGTCATCGGAGACGTCTTCGCCAGCATCGTGCGCCATGAGGAGCCCTCGGCCGTCGACGTCGAAAACCGTCTGCTCCACTTCCTCATCGAGCTGTTGCAGAACTCGCCCGGCGTTACGCGGATCGAATCGCAGCTGCTGCTGCACCCCCACGGCAGCCATGAGCAGGTCTTCGCTGCCGGCGGCTTTGCCACCCATCGGCGGCTCTTCATGGAGATGGAGCTTGGCCCGCTCCAGGGAACGCGCCCCGGGGCCGAGGCCCGGCTGCCCGGCAACCTCGCGCCCGGACTGGAGATGCGGCGCTGGCGCGAGACCGACTTCGCCTCTGCGGGGCGCCTGATCTCAGCAGCCTACGAGGGCCATCTGGACGCCGAGATCAACGACCAGTACCGCACCGTGGCAGGGTCTCTGCGCTTTCTGCACAATATCGTGCGCTTTCCCGGCTGTGGAATCTTCGATCCGTCCTCATCCTTTGTCATTACCGCACCGGGCCAAGAACAGCTTGCCGGCCTGCTGCTCTGCTCGCGCATTCGCAAGGATGTGGGGCACGTCACCCAGCTATGCGTGTCGAAGACATATCGTGGAAGAGGACTCGCTACGCTGATGCTGCAGGCCTGCGCCGAAGAACTGGTCGCCCATGGCATCGACGAGGTTACCCTGACGGTGACGGAGGCGAATGCGGGCGCAGTCAGCCTCTACCGCGCCTTCGGCTTCCACGACAAACATTCCTTCGATGCGGTGGTCTGGGAGCGCCGTGCTGCCCACGCACTCTGACAGTCCAGGGCCGTCATCGAGCCACCCTCAGTGCTTGATCGCCCACATCAACCAGCTGCCGGCCACTACCGCCGCCAGGAACATGGCAAAGCAGAAGGCTCCGTGACGCACCATGGCCCGGGTAGTCGACCGCTGCGTGATACCGAAGACGACGGAAACAAAGGTGGCGAAGAGCAGCACCGCGGCAAAGTGTGAGGGAGCCAGGTTCAAGGCTTCCTCCCGGTGCGGATGTTATGCGCGTCGACCGCAGCCATGATGTTCAGCAGCCCCGCGACGACCGCGAAACGGGTGCCGTAATCCGCCGTCGCCACCTGGATCGGAACATGCCCCAGGTCCATCAGGCTTGCGCCGATGTAGAGCAATCCTGCCCCGAGATCTCCAGCAAAGCCGATCATCTCCAGCAGGTCGGAGGTGTTGGGCACATAGAGCTTGCCCTGCATCATCAGCCCGAGAGCGAACATGGACGTGATCGAGAGGAACAGCAGCGCTGCCCTGCCCCAGCGGCGCTGCAGCAGATGACCGGCGCCCGGCACAAGCCAGCCCAGTATCAGCGGGCCGTAGACGAATCCGCCTGAGCGCGTTTCAACCTTGGCGGGCAGTCGGACGTCAGTAGCCATTCTTATTGAATATACCAGTCAGGGGCGTGCAAAGACTGCCCTCAGATGCGCAGCAGCTCGTGCTGGACGCGACCAGTCACCACCGCCCCGTTTGCTGAAGTCATCATGTTTACCTCGCTGCGGATGCCGAACTCGGGAAGATAAATCCCCGGCTCGACCGAGAAGCACGTGAAGGGCAGCAGCAGGCGCTCGTCATGGGTCTCCAGGTTGTCGAGGTGCGCTCCGTTGCCATGGATCTCCGAGGCGATATTATGGCCGGTGCGATGGGTGAAGTACTCCCCGAATCCTGCGTCGCGAATGACGCTGCGCGCCGCGTCGTCGGCCTGCCAGCCTGCGATCTCGACTCCCGTCGTAAAGGCCGACTCTACCAGGCTCACCGCCGCATCGCGGGCCTTCGCTACCGTCTGAAAGACCTGCTGCTCCCGGTCGCTGGGTGCGCGGCCGATCACTCCGGTCCAGGTGATGTCGTAGAAGCATGTTCCCGGCCGGTCTTCGCGCCCCCAGATGTCGATCAGCAGGAAGTCTCCATCCCTGATCGGCTTCGATCCTCCAGCCGTGGCCTCGTAGTGCGAGTCGGCGCTGTTCTGGTTGACGGAGACGTTCGTGGGATGCTCCCACACAAGCCCGGCCCTTCCCATCGCCTCCTGAAACCAGAGCACCATATCGTATTCGGTCAGCGTCGTCGCACCCGCGGCGGCCGGCCGGGTGCGCCGCCCGATCTCCCGGAAACCCTCCTCCAGGATTCCATCGATCGCTCGTTGCGCCGCGTAGTGGCTGGCAATCTGCTCCTCGCTCAGGATTGCCTCGAAGCGGCTGACCAGGTCTGCGGAGCTGACCACCTGCTTGCCCATCTCGCGCAGCAGCTCCACGGTTCCCGCATCGACCATGGAGACATACATGATTGCGTTTCGCGGCGAGTACTGCATGGCGATGCGCTGGAAGGGCACGAGCATGGCGCGCAGCCCGGCCTCAAGCTCCTGCCAGGACGAATAAACAGCAGCCCGCCCCGGCACCGCATCCAGACGGCCCGACTCGATGCGGTGCACCAGCTTGCGTGGCTCCCCGTCGGCCGGAACCACGTAGTACCAGCGGCGGCTGACCAGCGCCTCCCGGTCCAGGCCGAGAATACGCTCTCCGATAGGGTCGCGGTGATGGTGGTCGTAGAAGAGCCACGCGTCAATTCGCTGCTCGCGCAACGCCTTTTGAATCTCATCCAGCTTCATGCGTTCTGCTCCGTTCGCTCTGCCTTGCAGGTCTACAGGCTCGTGAATGGTCCGGGGTTCCAATCCGCATTCACGGGTGCTCAGGCGCTGTTCAACAACTCCGGCCCGTTGTTCTTCACGTTGCCCACCATCGGGTTGCAGGCCGAGGCCTCCATCGCCTCGGAGTCATACGGCCGCAGCAGATCGATGGGCGGCCGGTCCGGTTCGCGCTTGAGCCACCGGCTGTAGTCCTTCGGTTGCAGGATCACCGGCATACGGTCGTGCACTGGAGACATCAGCTCATTCGCCTCCGTCGTCACGATGCTGAAGGAGAGAAGCCACTCGCCTGCAGCGTCCTTCCACGCATCCCACAGCCCCGCAAACGCGAACGGCCCACCCTGCCGCAGCGTAAACGAGTAGGGCTGCTTGGTCTTGACATCGAGCTTCTTCCACTCGTAGAAGCCGTCGGCCGGCACCAGGCACCGCCGCTTTGCAAACGGGGCGCGCCAGGTCGGATTGGTGGCCACACTCTCCGCCCGTGCGTTGATCGTCGACACGCCCTTCACATCCGAGAGCTGCCTGGTGAAGTAAGGCACAAGACCCCACCGCATCAGCACCAGCTCACGTTCGTGCGTCTCGCGATGTTCACGGATCACGGGCTGAAAGGTCGTAGGAGCGACGTTGTAGTCCCACTCCGGCAGCACGAAGTCATCAGGCAGATCGCCCAGCCGGAACGCCTCGGCGAGCCTCTGCTTGTCAGACCTGCGATAGTAGCGGCCGCACATGGAAAAAGCCTACCACTTGCCCCTCGACGCACCGGGAGAGCACCCCGCTGGATGACCTTGGCGCCGATAACAAGGGCCAGCTAGCTCGGCTTCCACTGGACCAGGAAAGCCCGGACCTTGGACGGGTTATAGCCGTTCCCTCGCTCCAGCTCGGTCGCATCCTCCGCCTGCAGCAGCTTGCCATCCGCGTCCAGCACAAGCAGGGCCGGGTAGGAGGGAACCTTGGGGTACCTGCTCAGGAACTCTGCATTCTGGTTCGCCGGGCTCACGTTGACCTTGAGGGTCACGTAGCTGCTGTCGCGCAGACTCTGCACGTCGGGGTGATCGGAGTAGAACTTGTCCATCACGCCGCACATGTCGCATGAGTCGCTGCCCACCTCCAGCAGGATGCGTTTATGGCCCTGCCCGGCCTCGACCTCTGCCTGGCGAAGATCGGCCGCCGGATCGCGCCTCGGATCGAATCCGCTGTTCGAGGCCTCCTTGCTCTTCGCCGTCTGCGGTACAAAGCGCTTGCCGTTGAACTCGTAGGAGACCGAAAACGACGCCTCCACCACCTCGCCGTCCACCACGTAGGGCTCATACCTCCACATCTTGATCGTGTCCGCAGCAGCGCGCGCCAGACCGCCGTTGCCCGAGGGAGAGCCGTTCAGCTTGACCCGCCCATCCTTCAGAAGGATCACAGGAACCTGCACCGTCCCCCGATCGTTGTTCTCGAGCGAAGCGGAGGGAATCACCGCCGCGACCTGGTAAACCGGGACCGGCTGCGGATCGACAGGGTAGATGGCATAGGGCTCGCTGACCGCGTTGGCATCCGGCTTCACCATCGCCTGGTCGGAGAGAGGCTCGAGCAGGTCAATATCGATCGAGGCCTTCTTCTGCCCAAGCACGATCTCGTCGATCTTGTAAGCGACCGCACGCCCCTGGAAGGGCTGGTACTTGTTGAAGGCAACGGTAGTGTCCGCCGTACCCATGAACCGCAGCCGCGATCCGGCGTCAAAGCACAGCCTCGGGAAGAGCAGCTCGGGGTCAACCCCCTCCGTGTACCGTGCCGGGCTCACCACCGATACGCAGTCCAGCGCAACGCCTGCGTTCACCTGCTTCCACTGCATCTGGAACTCCGGCTTGAAGTACCTCGCCTGAACCAGCGGAGTCGTCGCCGGCCACGCCACCCTCTGGTCGAGATCGTGATGCTGGAAGTCCGCCCTGCTCTGGAAGTGCCTTCCACGGGTCACGCTCCACTCCGTCCAGGTCACGTCCTTGGGTTCCGTATAGGTGCGGCGCCACTGGTCGGGGCCGGTCCACCACTCCTCCATGGAGCCGGTCTCAGCCGGCGCGGGAGGGTTGAAGAGCTGGTAGGTAGCCTTCATATGCCACGGCTTCGCGTCCGGCGCGCTGAGCCCCGTCACCCTCACCCCGTTGTCCAGGATGCCGTGTGCCTTGGCGCTCACGGCATCCGCGTCGGGAGCGGCCGAACCAGCCTGCCCCGAGGGTGCTTGCTGCCCCGCACCGGCCGCCGAAGTGGCTGCCGGACTGGCTGCCGGACTGGCTGCCGGGCTGGCTGTAGGACTGGCCGTCGAAGCAGCAGGCTCTGGCGGCGAACCGGCCTGCCCGGCTGCCCCGGCCGTCCTCCATGCACACAGCAAACAAGCAAGCACGACCAGCAGCATCAGGCGAGAACGAAAGACAATATACATCGGCGGGATTTCCCTCGGAGAGATATCCTAACGCGCCTGTCCCGCGCGCGAAAAGATCAACTCCGCAGCATACCTCAGAATGGCGCCGATCGCAGCACGCGACCGGCTCAACGAGGAGGGCCAATCCGCGCAGTTCAACCCCGCAGGAAGTCATGTTTTATTCAGGACTGGTAGCACAAAGAGGGTCGACGGGCAGGTACTCGCGCCCAATCGCCAGCCGCCAGGCTCTCCAAAAATAAATGGTCGGGGAGAGAGGATTTGAACCTCCGACCCCCTGGTCCCGAACCAGGTGCTCTACCAGGCTGAGCCACTCCCCGAACTGTTGGCATCGACGCGTAAACTCACGCCTCAAGACGCCGCAATCAGCGCTCCCGACTGCGGTAAGTGTAGCAGACTCGGCGCCGCGTCAGCCCCCGGCCAGCCCTCCCCGGGGATGCTCACTGTCAGCTGCTCGCCCTGCGGCTCTCCTGCCGATTCAAGCATAGGATAGACGCACGGGAAGGCCAGGCTCGGGCATGAACTTCGCAGGGACGACCGCGATCGGCTTCTTCTTCGGCTTCGCCCTCGGCGTGGGCTGCGCGCTGGCCGTCCTGTACTCCATCTACACGGGCGGCTATCGCGCCGGAGTTGAGGATTCGCTGCGCAATCCCCCTCCCGAGCGCCTCCGCAATCACCTAAGCAGGGCGAGGCGCCGCGTCAGCCGGCAGGAGGCGACAACGCAACTACCTCCCACAATCGATGAGAGATAGGCTGCAGCAACGCCGCACCAGACGAGGTGGATTCGTAGTCAGTGGGTTGAACACGCCTCGCAATGCAGGCAAATCACGAGGGAGACACGCAACAATGCGCGGACTCCAGGTTTTTTACATCTAACGTTGTACGCGCCGCGTCCCGGAAGTGCTTCGCCTCCTTTCCAGGAAGTTGCCGCTTCGGTGATCTCATGATTCTGAAAAGCTGTCTGCCGGCCCTCGTACTTCTGGCGAGCTGCCCCATCGCCTGTGTTGCCCAGAGAACGCTCATCCGGTCGAGCGATGTCACCTCCGCCGACCGGACGTCTCAGTCCGCTCAGCCGCACTCCTCCCTGGTACCGGCCGACAGCCGCGCGTTCCAGGTCGGCGCTGGCGACGTTCTGGGCATCACCGTGTGGGATGAGCCTCAACTGACTACCAGGGCGGTCGTCCGCCCCGACGGATTCATCTCGATGCCGCTGCTCGATCCCATCAAGGTGATCGGCCTTACCCCGGAGCAGGTGCAGAAGCTGCTCACCGAGCGCGTGACGGAGATCGTCAAGCATCCCCGGGTCTCGGTCGTCGTGCAGGAGATTCATAGCCGGATCGTCTACATCACCGGCGAGGTGCACCATCCCGGGGCCTACCCCCTGCTGGGCAGCATCAACGTCATGCAGCTCATCGCCAGGTCAGGCGGCATCACCGAGTACGCACACCACAAACAGATCTTCGTCGTGCGCCAGAACACCGGCCAGAAGATGAAGGTGAACTACGATCGCCTGCTCAAGGGGGAGGACAGCGAAGAGGATATTGCTCTGCTGCCCGGCGATATGGTGGTAATTCCCTAGGTTCCTGCCTGGTTAAGGATTTGGTTCCAGTCCTCCCGGAGTGCCCTACAATGGTGCAACATCGCGGAAGGCGCGGACTGTAGCGGAGTCGTTGGCTCCAGAAAGCCCGCACCTGGACGTTAGCAGCAGAAAAGTCATACGCGGCCGGGACGACCCGGTTGCAGAGGCGTCGGGGAAAAATCGTACATGCGGCTCTCCACGTGATGGGGCTGCCGCACTCATTCAGATTGTTGGGACCAGGCACGAGGCTGTGTATGGAATCGCTCGAAAGATCCGCGACCAGCCCGGCGCGTGTCGTCATAGCTGTCCTGATCACGATCATGGTCACCGCTGCCGTGGCCGTGTGCGGTCTGCGCTACTCCCACACGTACACGGCCTCTGCCTACCTGCTTGGCACCTTCAACGCTCCCGCCACCGGCGCAGTCGTTCACGCCGCTTCCTCTCCGGAAGGAGCCGTCACCGGACACGATCTGACGGCGCTTGCGCGCTCCATGATCACCGACGAAGCGGTAAACGGGATTGACCGCAAGTACCACCCCTACACCGCGCTTGCCACCAATCTGTTCCCGTCGTGGACTGCTTCGCGTCTGCGCTCTGACCTCTACATCGAAAGCATCTACAGCGGCAGCACGGTCGGGGCGATCTCGGTCAACTTCGCCGGCAATGATCGTGGAACAGCGCTCGCCATCGCCGATGCCATCTCCGAGGTGCTCTCTCCGCCGCGGCAGGTTAGCGGGCCGGCTGCCGATTCCCTGGAGAGGCCGTCCAGCAGCGAAAGTCTCGATCCGATCACAGGCACAGACGGACCGGCCGCACCTCCTCTTCAGGCCTCCTCCGCCGATCCCGAGGCAATCTCATCCGCCGCCGCTACCACTGCGCCGGTGAGTCCGGCTCAGCCATCGTCCCTGGCGGCGACCAGCGCGGAGATCGCTGCCGAGGCGAAGCTTGACGAGCAGCCGGCGCCGCCCGGCGAATCAGCCCAGGTCGCCGCTGCCGAGGCCCTCCGCGTCAAACGCTCCAACGAATGGATAGCCGCCTGGCAGAAGCACCAGGAAATTCAGGCGCAGATCCGCTCCGAAACCCAGTCTCTGGCGGCGATCGAGGCTGAAAAGCAGAAGATCGGGCAGGCTGTGGCGAGCACTCCCAGGTCGCTCGAGGCCGCCACAGCGCATGCCAGGCTCGCCTCACCCGCAACCGATACGGAACGGGCGGCGGTGCAGATGAGCATTGACGCGGCCGAGAGCCGGCTCTCTTCCCTTCGAGAGCGCTACACCGAGAACCATCCCGACGTGATCGAGGCGCGGGAGCAGGTGCAGATACTTCTGCAACAACTGGCGCAGCTCAATGGCCGGCGCGCCGCTGAGACTCGCCCCATGCCGCAGGCCTCCCAGGACCCGCTGCAGTCTGACAACTCGCAAAGAGTCGCGGCGCTCAACGAGCGTGAGGGACCCATCCACGCTGATCTGAAGAGCCTGCATCAGCAGCTCTCCGCCAACGTCTCCGAGATCGCCGAGCTCCGGCGGCTCGCCGCAATCCCTCCACTGCCATTCATTCCGACCGTAGCTCCAGAGATAAAGGCCAGCGCAACCCTGGGTCCGGCCTCAGGTCCGGCCTCAGATCCGGCCTCAGGTCCGGCGCAGCCAGGGCCAACCAACGCAACTGACCCGGCCGCGCAGGACACCCGGTCTAATGAGCCCCAAAGCGCCGGACCCGCTTACCAGCCCTCCTCGACATTGCCGGCGGTGGTCACCCCGCCTCCTGCAAAGGCGCATCTTTTTACCGAGGACCTCCCGCGATCGCCCGCCGAGCGGGAGTTCGCACACAGCGACTCCCGCTTCCTGCTCATGAAACATGCCGCCATTCGATCGAGCGAGGAACTCTTCGCTCCCTCAGCACTGGCCTTCGCGAGCATCGGCGCTGGTCTCTCGACGGCCTTCGCCTTCCTGGTGCTGGTCAAGCCGGCGTCGGTAAGGCGGCGCCTGAGGGAAGAGGCACACCAGCCGGTCTGACTCAGCCGCGCTCTGAGCGGTGCGTGAGGTGCCCTCAGGCGAGCGGCTCCTCCATCGGGCGCATGCGGATCTCGATGATCCTCGAGTGCGCAGGCTGCACACACGCGAGCAGAACCGCAGCTGCAACATCCTCAGGATCCATCATGCCGCTGGCCGCAACACCCTCCTCGGTGCGGCCGGTCCCGATAGCGAACTCCGTCTTGACGCCCCCCGGAAGGATCAGCCCCACACGGATACCCGACGGCCGCAGTTCGTTGTCCAGCGCCTGCATGAAGCCGCGTTGGGCGAACTTGGTCGCGCAGTAGATCGCCTCCCGCGCGAAGCCGTGAATGCCCGCCACAGAGGACACGGTGAGCAGCACTCCACTGCGCTGCGCCAGCATCTCCGGCACCGCATGGCGGGTGAAGACGAAGGTGGAACGCATGTTGGTGTCCATCATCTCGTCGTACTCGTCTACCGTGAACTCAACCAGATTCTTGTACGAGCCGCGACCGGCGTTGTTGATCAGGATGTCGAGCCTTCCAAAGCTCTCCATGGCCGCCTCGACGGTCTCAATCGCCGTAGTCTCTTCACGGGCGTCGCCGGCGACCGCGGTGGCCCTGCCGCCGGCCTGCTCGATGGCCTTTACAAGATCATCCAGACGATCTTTGCGGCGCGCGGTGACTACCAGGTTGGCTCCCTTGGCGGCGAGCGCCAGCGCACTTGCCCATCCGATCCCCGAACTCGCTCCTGTCACGATCGCCGTCTTGCCTCTGAGCCGCTCTGCCATTCTTCCGCTCCCCTGCGCTGTAAGATGTGAAGCCGGCGACGACCCGCTCTGCAGCCGCCGCAGTCCATTGCACCAGCCTGCCCAGACGCTCTGGCTCTACCGGCCCATGCAGATGCTAACATCCGAAAATGGCCCTCCTCGAGGTCTCCGGGCTTTCAAAGAGCTACCCTGCCGGGGGCGGCTTTGCCGGGTTCGGCGAGCGCAACAGGCCTGTGGTCGAGGACGTGAGCTTCAAGATCGTTCGCGGAGAGACCCTGGGCCTCGTAGGGGAGTCGGGCTCGGGCAAGAGCACCGTAGCCCGGATGATCCTCGGCCTGATCAGGCCCGACGCTGGTTCGGTCATCTTCGACGGCACTCCCATCGTGAGCGCCTCCTCCCGCCAGATGAGGCTCTTGCGCAGACGCATGCAGCCCGTCTTCCAGGACCCATTCGCTGCCCTCAACCCGCGCATGCGCATACGCGACATCGTTACGGAGCCGCTATCGATCCACAACCACGATGCCGGACTCGCGCCGCCCACCGGCTCCGCTCGCGAACGCCGCGCCCTGCACGCACACGAGCTGCTGCGCGCCGTAGGACTGGACGACTCGGCGCTCCTCCGCTATCCGCACGAGTTCTCCGGCGGCCAGCGTCAGCGCATCAACATCGCCCGCGCACTCGCCCTCAGGCCGGAGCTGCTCATCCTCGACGAACCCGTCTCCGCCCTCGACGTGAGTGTCGGCGCGCAGATCGTCAACCTGCTCCGCAACCTGCAGCGCGACTTTAGCCTCACCTATCTCTTCATCTCGCACTCCATGCCGCTGGTGCGTTATCTCTCAGCGAACATCGCCGTGATGCGCGCTGGCCGGCTGGTCGAGATCGGCTCGAGCGATGACGTCTGCCGCCGCCCCCGCGAGGACTATACCCGGGCCCTGCTGGCCGCAACTCCCGGGATCAGGCACTCCGCCACAGACTGACCGCGACACGGTGACCGCCCCAGTCGCATCGCGACATACCGGCCGCCTGGTGAAAGGCCGCAGGCCAGCTTGATGCCGGAAGAACTGCACGCCCCTGGCAATCGAGCTCCGTCCCGGTAGAATCGAAAGAAGATGAATGTGGCCCACGACTGGCGCAGTCTGTGGCTGGTGCTCGCCTCGCTGGTCGGTGGTGCCCTCAACGCCATGGCCGGCGGAGGCTCTTTCCTGTCCTTTCCCGCGCTGCTCGGGATAGGCGTGCTGCCGATCCAGGCGAACGCTACCAACACCGTCGCCCTCTGGCCGGGCCAGCTCGCCTCGATCGCCGCCTACCGGCAGGACCTCCGGGCAAACATTCGTCTGCTCATTCCCCTGCTGATCGCCGCAGCGCTGGGCGGCCTGGCAGGCGGAGTGGTGCTGCTCCACACCGGCCAGACCACCTTTCTCAGGCTGGTGCCCTGGCTGCTGCTGGTGGCGGCGCTGCTCTTCGCCGTCAGCTCCCCCATCTCCAGGTGGCTGCGCAACCGCCGAGTCGCTGACCCGCTTACGCAGCCCAGGCCTGCCATGCTGCCGCTCTTTGCCGGTATGCTCTTCGTCTGCTTCTATATAGGCTACTTCGGCGCCGGGGCCGGCTTCCTCGTCATGTCGCTGCTCGCTCTCTTTGGAGTGCAGAACATAAACCACATCAACGCGCTCAAAGTCTGCACCACGACCGTCGCCAACGGCGTCGCCGTGCTCACCTTCATCGTTGGACGACAGATCGTGTGGCGCTACTGCCTGCTCATGATGATCGCCGCGGCCCTGGGCGGCTACCTCGGCGGACGCTGCTCGCGCAGGCTCAATCCAACGCTGATGCGGACCCTCGTGGTTGTGATCGGGTTGTGCATGGCCGCATACTTCTTCTGGAGGCAGCAGCGATGAGCGTTGTTGCAACTGTTCTGGAGCGAGCCGCATGATCTCTCCCCGCGTCGTGACCACGCTCGGCCTGGTCGCCGCATTCTGCACCACCGTGTCGCTGGTTCCGCAGCTGCTTCGCATCTGGCGGCTCAAGAGCGCGCGAGACATCTCCTTCTACATGTTCCTGCTCTTCTCCTTCGGAGTGTCACTCTGGCTGATCTACGGATACGAGATTCACTCCCTGCCCGTGCTGCTGGCGAACATGGTCACCCTCGTGCTCTCGCTCGCCATCCTCGGGTTGAAGATTCGATACGACCACCAGGCCAGAGCAAAGATCGCCGCACCGCAGCCGGTTGCGAGACAATAGGGACATGAGTCATGAGGGCATCCGGTTCGTCAACGCTGCGGAGGCGAGCGCAGCCATGGCCAGCGAGCAGACGGCCCTGCCTCCAGAGGCGACCGAACCGGTCCGCGTCCGGGTTCACAAGACCGAAGGCACAGGCATGGAGATCGACTGGCGCGACGGCCACCACAGTTCCTGGAGCTTCCCCTGGCTGCGCGACGCCTGCCCCTGCGCAACCTGCCATGAGGAGCGTGGTAACGACGGCCGCGAACCCGGACAGCCGAAGCCTCAGCCGGTCAACCTGCTGCCCATGTACAAGGCGCCGCCGCGCCCCGACCTGGTGACGCCGATAGGCCGCTACGCCATCAGCTTCAACTGGAACGACGGCCACTCCTCCGGAATATATTCATGGGACTACCTGCGCCGGCATTGCCGGTGCGGAGCATGCCCAATTGTTGCTGCGAGCTGAGCAGCCAGCCGTTTATGCTGAAGTGAGAGATCAGAAATGTTTGAACTCGACTTTCACGAACAGATCGAAGCGCTGATGGACATCGAGGCCTACGACGAGGTAGTGCGCCGGCTTGAAGAAGACGGCGCGCTCGATCCAGACGACTTCATCTCCAACTGGAACCTCGGCTGGTCCCGCTTCAAGCTCCAGCAGTTCCAGCAGTCGCTTCCTCCTCTGGAGCGAGCGCTTGCGCTTGAGCCGGCCCAGTTCGCCGCCCACTTCTCGCTCGGGGCAGCACTCGAGGCCCTCGGCCGTCTTGAAGAGGCGGAGACCTCCCTGCGCACTGCGCTCGCGCTCCGCGACTCCGGCATGGCGCGGCAGGCGCTGGCCGTGGTGCTGATGGAGAAGGGCGAGTTCGCCGCGGCCGAACAGGTGCATCTCGACGGCATCGAGGTCAATCCAGACTCAGCGAACCGCTGGGAGGGCTACGCGGACTTCCTCTACGACACCGGCCGCCTCAAAGAGGCGCAGGCTGCCAGGGAGAAGGCATCCAGGTTCGACTCCAGATCCGACTCCTCCGAGGACGACGAAGATTAGCCTCAACACTGACTCAAGGCTTCGTCTCCAGCCGATCGCTGTCCAACCGATAAGCCGCGCGCCACTGGACCATCACATCATCATGAGTTCAGTCACTGAAAAGTCCAGGTAAGAGCGCAGCGGAAGCGTATCAAGGTGCTCCCGGACTCGCTCTTCACTGCTCTCGCGAAACTGCAGGAAGACGTGCCACGGCTCGGCGTCCGGCAAGCCGATGTAGCTGCTGAGCAGCACCCCCTCCCTCCTCATCTCGGCAAGGCGCGCCCGCTCTGCCGGTATCTGCGACCTGTACCCCTCATCGAACGCCTTCCTGCGGCTTGCAACCGCCATGAAGCGCTTTTTAGTGTCGAGGCCAAAGCCGCCCGCGAACTCGCCCATAGCCGCCAGCCGGCGCGGCGACTCACCCTCGAGCGCCCGCAGGCGCTGGTCGAGCTGCTGCAGCAGCGCAGCACGCTCCTCCTGTGAAATCCGCGCCGCGCTGTAAGCCACGAACGCATCGAGCGGCAGAAATCCGTTAAACCAGAAGACGCCGTGCTCGATCGGGCTCAGCACCGAACTCAGCGGCGGCTGCACTCCAAATCCACCGTAGGCCTCCTGACTGCCTCCGGTGGTCATGATGACCATCGCGCGCTTCTGCGCCTTGCCGAGTCCGTTCTCGTAGAACTTGCCGTTGCCATAAATCCGATGCATCGGGAAGACCCGATCGACCCAGCCCTTCAAGATGCCCGGCAGTCCAAACCACCATAGGGGAAAGCTGAAGATCAGCAGGTCGCACGCCTCGAGCTTTGCGATCTCCGCCTCCAGTGCTGGCGCGAAGCCATTCTGCTCGGTCGCGACCTTCTCCTCCACCTGCTGCTTCAGGTAGTCCGGGTCGGCCACCGTGGTGAAGTTGCGCCGGTCCGACACCGGATCGAAGCCCAGCGCATACAGCTCCGAGGTCGCGACCTCGTGCCCCACACTGCTCAGTGTCTCGACCGCCTGTTGATAGAGCGCGCTCGAAAAACTCTTCGGCTCGTGATGCGCGTGCACGATCAGGACCTTCATCGTCTCTCCGGGTTCTCAGGGCTTGGCAAAAAACGCCAGCATCGCTTCCGCCAGCTTATCTGGTTGTTCCTCGTTGACGAAGTGGCCGCAGTCCTCGATCATCACCGCCTCCACATTCGTGGCCACATTGCGGGCGTTCTTTGCTGTGAATTCACCAAAGGACTTGTCCGCCCCGACCGCCAGCACCGGCATGCTGAGTCTCTTGCTCGCAAAAGTCACTGCGTTGTCCTTCGCGTCCTGCGCAAAGGCGCGGTAGTAGCCGAACCCGGCCGTCAACCCGCCGGGCGCAGCCTGGTGACGCACGTACTCCCCGATCACAGCGTCGGTGAAGACGTCCTTGTGCTGCACGAACGGGCCGCGAAACGCCCAGGCCGTGTAGAACTCCCTCTCGCGCCCGCGAATCAGCATCTCCGGTATCTCTGGCGTAGCGAAGAAGCCGAAGTGCCAGGACCCGCCGTGCGCCGTATCCATCGCCGCTTCAAGACCCTCGCCCGGAACGCCCGACTCGATGAAGACCACCTTCTTTACGGCTTCCGGATGCGCCGCAGCATAGGCGATCACGACCGGCCCTCCCATGTCCTGCCCGGCCATGAACGCTTGTTTATAGCCGAGCTTCAACACCAGCTGGTAGATGTCCTCGGCCACGGCTTTCTTGGTGTAGTCGCCGTCCGCCGGACGGCTGCTATCTCCCAGGCCGCGCATGTCGGGCGCGAGCACTGTGTAGCTCCCGGCAAGCTTCGGAATGATCTTCCGCCAGTCATACCAGCTCTCCGGATAGCCGTGCAGCAGCACCACCAGCGGCCCATGCCCGGCAAGCACGTAGTGCACGTGGATGCCGTTGACCACCGCGGTCGCGCTGTGAATCGGGACACCCTCGAGTTGGGCCGGCTGAGCTTGAGCTATACCCAGGTTGATCAGCAGGAACATCAGGCCGAGCATTCGCTTCATCGAGTTCGTCTCCCTGAAATGATTTTTATCGATACTACTGCACAAGAGAGGTCTGCACCTGGTCGCGTGCGCGGCAAGGACAGAGCGTCCCTACGCCGCTGGGGTACTTCGCGGAGCTTCACAAGATCTACCGGAGTTGATCTCTCGCGAGCATCCGTCGCTCCGCGCCTCGCAGCTTTGCACTAGCTGTATGTCGAGTGCACTCGACCCGCACCACTGTCAGCCAGAACGCGATTGGTGCCCCGGCGTCTGCCAAGTCTCCGACTCCCCTTGTAAAAAGCAACTGGATGTGGTATAATACTAAAGGCCCACGCTGACGAAGAGGATGCTATAAGGCTCCCAAAATCCGCCATATAGCCGGACCCACGAGACCCAACTCGGCCGCGACAACACGAGCAACGGAGACGAACGATGACGACGAAACTAGCCACCGAGTACATCCACTATCGAGACGGCGATGTAAATCTAACCGGCATGTTTGCCCTGCCCGAGGCGCAGAGTGCCAGGTCCGCAGGTGTCATGGTCGTGCATGGCGGAGCCGGGCTCGACGAACATGCCAGGAGTCAGGCGTTGCGTCTCGCCCAGTGGGGCTATGTCGTCTTCGCATGTGACCTCTACGGCGATGGAGTGGCGGGCGACCGCGAGCGTGTGATAGCGCGCATCATGGAACTGCGCCAGGACACCCGCAAACTATGCCAGCGCGCATCTGCCGGGCTCGCTGTATTGCGATCACATCCGCAGGTCGACGGACGGCTCGCGGCCGTGGGCTACTGCTTCGGCGGAATGACCGTGCTTGAGCTGGCCAGGAGCGGCGTTGAGACCATGGGAGTAGTGAGCGTCCATGGAACTCTGGCAACATCAAATCCAGCCGAGACGGTCGAGACAAAGATCCTGGTCTGCCACGGCGCACTCGATCCCCACGTACCTATGGAACAGGTGAATGCTTTCGTGGCAGAGATGAATCATGCGCGTGCCGATTGGCAGCTGAATATCTACGGTGGCGCCAGACACGGCTTCACCCATAAACAAGCACCGCACCCTCCGGGCGTGGAGTATCACGCGGAGGCCGATGCCCGTTCAGCGCACAGCATCCGCACCTTCCTTGCAGAACTATTTGGAAGATCATAGGCCCGCGCAGAGAGTAGGAACAGCCGCGTACCAGCACCGGCGGCGCACGGCTGCCTTCGTCATTTCTATCCCTGGAAGTACTCTCACAACGGCAATCCGCCACCTGCTAGACGCCCGCTGTTGACGGCGCATCCGTCGCCCTCCTGACCGGCCGCTCAATCGTTTCGAAGCATTTAGAATGAGGAGAGCCGTCTCACCAGCACACATATCGTGACGCCCACCCGAACAGGTCCACGAGAGAAGCACCTTGCAGCAACTACTCGACAAGTTGAATCCCCAGCAGCGCATCGCCGTCGAGGCCGTCGACGGGCCGGTGCTCATCCTCGCCGGCGCCGGCTCAGGCAAGACACGCGTCATCACTCACCGCATCGCCTACCTCATCGAGCAGCGCGGAGTCTCGCCAGACTCCATCCTCGCTGTCACCTTCACCAACAAAGCCGCCGCCGAGATGGCCGAACGCGTCGACAAACTCCTCGGCCACAGCAGCCTCGCAAAGCCTCTCCTCTCGACCTTTCACTCCTTCTGCGTGCGCATGCTCCGCCGCGACATCGAGGCCCTGCGCACCGGCACGGGAGACAGTAAGGAAGGCCTCACCCGCAGCTTCGCCATCTACGACGAGAGTGATCAGCAGTCCGTCGTCAAACAGGTCATGCGCCGCCTCGGCATCGATGACAAGCAGCTCACCCCGCGTACCGTGCTCTCGCGCATCTCCTGGGCCAAGAATCACATGCTCGATCCGCAGGAGCTCTTCCTGCAATCCACCGACCCCAACGGAGAACGCGTCGCTCACATCTTCGAGGCCTACCGCAAAGAGCTGCGCAAGGCCAACGCTCTCGACTTCGACGACCTGCTGCTCGAGGCGGTGCACCTTCTCCGTGCATCCGGCGAGGTCCGCGAACGCTACAACCGCCGCTATCGCTACCTGCTCATCGACGAATACCAGGACACCAACCGCCCTCAATATGAGCTCATGAAGCTGCTCTCTGGTCCCGAACAAAATGTCTGCGTGGTCGGCGATGAAGACCAGAGCATCTACTCCTGGCGCGGCGCCGACATCCGCAACATCCTCGAGTTTGAAAAGGACTTCCCCGAGGTCAAGACCATTCGCCTCGAGCAGAACTACCGCTCGACGCAGATGATCCTCGAGGCCGCGGGAGCCGTCGTCGCCCGCAATACCCAGCGCAAAGGCAAAGACCTCTGGACGGCCCGTGAAGGCGGCGCGAACATCGGCTACTACGAGGCCCCCGACGGCGAAAACGAGGCCCTCTTCATCGCCGACTACATCCAGAAATACCTGCGCAAGGCCGGCGAAGATCACGATGCGCCCCGCGCCGCCGTCCTCTATCGCACCAACTCGCAGTCCCGCCTGATTGAGGAGGCGCTGCGCCGCTACGCCCTCAAGTACACCATGGTCGGCGGCTTCTCCTTCTACGATCGCGCTGAAATCAAAGACCTGCTCAGCTACCTCAAGTTTGTCCAAAACCCCAACGACTCCGTCTCCCTGCAGCGCGTCATCAACACGCCTCCGCGCGGCATCGGCAAGGCGACCCTCGAGATCGTTGAGCGGATCGCCCTCGAGACCGGCGCAACCACCTGGGACGCCCTCAAAAGAGCCACCGCCAGCCGCCTGCTTCCACAGCGTGCCTGCACTGCTCTAGAGAGCTTCCAGCGCATGATCGAGGACGCGCGCGCCCTGCTTGGGCCCGGCTTCGCCGACAAGCTCTCCGCGAACCTTGAGCAGGCTCCCACCCTCAGCCCGGATTTGATAGGCCAGTCAAGCCATGGCGGGATCGCTGGAGTGGCAGAGTCCGGCCAGACCGCAGCCGACGAACCCGCCGACGAGACCGAGGCCGATCTCGCCTCCGAGGTGGAGGTGACCGCCGACGTCGAAGATACCAGCTTCGACTTCACCAGCTTCGGTGAAGATGGCCAGGGCCTGCTCAGCCTCGACCATGGCTCCGCCTTCGATCCCACCTCCGGCTCTGACGAGGAAGAAAGCATCGAACCCGAATCCGAAGAGATTCTGCCGCTCGATGCGACCAGCTTCAATCCGTTTCTGGATCCGGCGCCAGCCATGAAGCGCCGCCCAACCCCACTCGAGAGATCGACCGCGCGGCGAGCCGGCGAGGGCGCGACCGCTGGCGAGGCGGCCGGCACGAGCGATGCGCCGGCGCTGCCCCCCGAGAGCCGCGAACCCTTCCGCAAGCCCGGCGACCCCGCCACCCTCCCCGAACTCATCCGCTTCCTCATCGACCGCAGCGGCTACATTCGCGCCCTCGAGGCTGAGGGCACACCCGAGGCCGCCTCCCGCATTGAAAACCTCAAGGAACTCGCCAACGCCGCCCAGGACGCGCAGAGCCGCGGCGAGACCCTCTCCGAATTTCTCGACCACGCCGCCCTGGTCAGCGACACCGACAAATACGATCCCGACTCCCGCGTGACCCTGATGACCCTGCACGCGGCCAAGGGTCTGGAGTTTTCCCTCGTCCTGCTCGCCGGCATGGAGGAGGGCCTCTTCCCCAGCTCCCGCACCCTCATCGACCCCACCCAGATCGAGGAGGAGCGCCGCCTCTGCTACGTCGGCATGACCCGTGCCATGGACGCGCTCGTGCTCACCCGCGCCCGCTATCGCCGCCGCTACGGAAATGACATGCCCGAGGCCAGCCTGCCCTCCCGCTTCCTCGAGGAGATTCCCGCTCACCTGCTGGAAGAACTCGGCAGCTCACGCAACGCCGCCTACGGCGCCTATGGCCGCGGCTATGGAAACAACGGCGGTTCGCGCTACCCCAGGCAGAACGACAAACCGAAATACGACGACGGATTCGAGAGCAGCCGCCACTACAGCTACGAAGATGAAGACCAGCGCCCGGCAGCAGCAGCCCGCAACGGTGGGAGTCAAGGCAACGGCAGCGGCAAGCCCGGCCCCAACTCCCTCGACAACATCGCGCAGTTCTTCTCCTCCCGCGCCGGCGCAGCAAAGCCGGGGGGAGCGCGCCCCCGCATGGAGGTTCCCGCCCCCGCAGGCGCAACCGGCTTCACCAACGGGCAGCGGGTCCGCCATCCCAAGTACGGCGAGGGCATAGTCTTCCGTCGTGAGGGCGACGGCGACCTCGCCAAGGTCACCGTGCAATTCACAAAATTCGGAGTGAAGAAGCTAGTCGAAAAATACGCCCAGCTAGAGCGCCTCTAGCCCCTCCAGATTTCACCTCTTCCCCACTTTGTAGCTCTCGTGTCGAAACAAAAAACTGCCGGGTGCCCCATTCATCGCAGCACCACCGCGATGAGTGGGATAGCAATCAACCCCAACGCTAGGACTGCGAGGGTGCCCCATGTCTCGCCTCTGAGACATGGGTTCGCAACATACCCGGGGTGCCGGGTGCCCCATTCATCGCAGCACCACCGCGATGAGTGGGATAGCAATCAACCCCAACGCTAGGATTGCAAGGGTGCCCCATGTCTCGCCTCTGAGACATGGGTTCGCAAACACCAGATCAACCACGTGCCCCACCTTAGGGCTCGCCACACTAGGTACGAGCCTCAAACTAAGAGCGAGGATCCTGCCTTCCTGGCAGGCCTTCGACGCGAACGATCCGCGAAGCGGCTACACTGTTACCACTGGCTGCATGCGAGATGCAAGCTGAGAATTCAGAGACGCGAAGAGAGAGACTCATTGGCAAACACCAAGGCAATCGAAGACACAGAAGAGCGCAAGAAGATCAAGCGCGCAGCCCGCAAAAAGGCGCCCGCCAAAGCGGCACGTACCGGCGCCCGAGGCTCCAACAAAAAGAAGGTCAAGACCCTCACCCGAGGCACCGCCAAACGTAAATAGGCGCCCCGCGCCTGACCAAACGAAAGTAGGCCAGGCTTTCGTTAGCTGTGAGCGAACGAAAGGCTCCCGCCTTACGATCCTCGTACCTCTGCCTGCACACACCCACGAACGCTCCTCCTACCCGGCGGAGCGTTCCTGCTTTCATCCTCAGCGCCGCTGGGCTATATTCGACATTCAAGAGCCCCCAGTCTGTGCTCGATCCGCCCGCCCCATGCGGAGCACAAGAGATCCGCACATCGAAATAAGCAATGCAGCAGGAGAACTGGCCAGACACTCTTTACCCCGGAGCGATCAACTGCCGAATCAACTCTTCGCCACCAAATCGATCGACAAGCTCATCTCCGATTCCGAGCTTCCGGAACACTGCCTGAAGAAGACCCTCGGCCCCTGGTCGCTCACCGCGCTCGGCATCGGAGCGGTGATCGGCTCGGGCATCTTCACCGTCATTGGTACCGCGATCTCCGGCGAAAAGTTCGACACCTCCTCCATCTACAAGGCTCCGCTGCTCGACTTCCTGATTCATCACAAGGCGCTCAGCGGCCGGCCTGGCGCGGGGCCCGCGCTCGCCGTGTCCCTGCTGCTGGTCGCGATAGTCTGCGGCTTTACGGGACTGTGCTATGCCGAGCTGGCATCGATGATCCCCATCGCCGGCAGCGCCTACACCTACACCTACGCCACCATGGGAGAGCTGATCGCCTGGATCATCGGCTGGGACCTGATCCTTGAATACGCCGTCTCGAACATGGCCGTGTGCGTTGGCTTTGCTGCCCATCTGGTCGACCTCTTTGACTGGTTTGGAATCCACCCCACCGCGCGATGGATCTCCCCCGCCTACCTTCCGACCGGCCTGCAGGACCTCGCGGGAAACAGTCTCTACGACACCGGCTGGCACTTCGGCTTCAACGTCCCTGCCTTCCTGATCGTCATGCTGATCACGGTCGTCCTGGTGCGCGGCATCCGCGAGTCGGCCGGTACCAACAACATGATGGTGCTGCTGAAGATTGGCGCGATCATGCTCTTCGTCCTCTTCGCCGCACACTTCATCAAGACGCCGAACTGGCATCCCTTCTATCCCAACGGCTGGTCGGGCGTGCTGACCGGCGGCAGCATCATCTTCTTCACCTACATCGGGTTTGACTCGGTATCGACCGCCGCGGAAGAGTGTCGCAACCCGCAGCGGGACGTGCCCATCGGTATCATCGCTACCCTGGTGGTCTGCACCGTGCTCTACATCGCGGTCGCGATCGTGCTCACCGGCATCGTCCGCTGGGACACGCTGGTCGACGATGCTGCGCCGGTGGTCAACGCCCTGAAAAAACTCTCCCTGCAGCCGGGCGGACATAACCTGCACTGGGTGCGGCTGGTGGTGCTGATGGGCGCCATGCTGGGGATGATCTCCTCGATCCTCGTCTTCCAGCTCGGGCAGGCTCGCGTCTGGTTCTCCATGTCGCGCGATGGCCTGTTCCCCAAATGGTTCGGCACCGTGCACCCCCGCTTCCGTACGCCCTCGGTCTCGACCTGGATGGCAGGCCTGCTGGTGGGCATACCCGCCGGACTGCTGGACATCGGCACCCTCGCCGATCTATCCAACATCGGGACTCTCTTCGCCTTTGTGCTGGTCTCGATCGGGGTGCTTATCTTGCGATACAAAGAGCCGGACCGCCGCCGCAGCTTCCGTGCCCCCGGAGGAGTGCTGGTCCCTGTCCTGAGCATCGGCTTCTGCGTGCTGTTGATGGCTGGACTGCCGATCATGACCTGGCTGCGATTCTTTGTCTGGCTGGCCATTGGTCTGCTGATCTACTACTTCTACAGCCGCCATCGCAGTGAGTTCGCACCACGTCCGGCAGGCTCCCCCGCCCCAGCCTTCAGCGCGCCCAAGCCATGACTACCAGCCAGCCAACCCAGAGGAATGCGCCGTTTCGCGGTACCAGGAACGGCGGCGTCTCCCCCGCCTGGGTACGCCGTCTGCCGAAGGCCGAGCTCCACCTGCACCTGGAAGGCGCCGTAACCCCCGAAACCCTCGTCGAGTTGAGTCAGCGCCAGCATGAGCCGCTCTCCCTGCCTGCGGCACAGGCACTCTACCGGTACACCGACTTCTCCGGCTTCATGATGGCCTTTAAAGCCGTCGCCGGACACCTGCACGACGCCGGCGACTACGAGCTCATCACCTACCGCATGATGGGTAAGCTTGCATCCCAGGGCGTGCTGCACGCCGAGGTCTACGTCTCCGTGGGAGTGGTCTACTTCTGGAAGAAGATGGACTTCGATCCGCTCTTCGCCGGCATGGAGCGGGGCCGCGAGCGCGGCGAGCGCGACTTTGGCATCAGCCTCTACTGGATCTTCGACGCCGCCCGCCAGTTTGGAGTGGAAGAGGCAGCCCGAGTCTTCCATCGTGCCGCCGAGCTGCGCAAGACCCACCCCAGCATCATCGGGATCGGGGTAGGAGGCGACGAACGCCACACCGGAGCCGAGCCCTTCAAGGACCTCTACGCCCAGGCACGCGATAACGGCCTGCGGCTCACCGCGCACGCAGGGGAGACGATCGGCCCGGAAGCGATCTGGGGCTCGCTCAACATCGGAGCCGAGCGGATCGGCCATGCCCTCTCGGCCATCGACGATCCGGAGCTGATGGGACTGCTCGCCGAGCGCCAGGTTCCACTCGAGATTTGCATCACCTCAAACCTGCGCACCGGCTGCTGCCCCCAGCTGATGCAGCACCCGGTGCGCAGCTACCTCGACGCCGGGCTCATGATCACCCTCAACTCCGACGATCCTGCCATGTTCGAGAGCAACATCGACGACGAATATCTGCTCGCCCACCGCGCCTTTGAGTTCACCGCCGAGCACCTCCGCGAGATGGCCGCGAACTCCTTCGAAGCCAGCTTCCTGCCGCCCGATAAGAAGCTGGCATTCCTGCGTCAGCTGGAAGCCGTTCCATAGCCCAGCCCGGCCGATGCTTGATCACACTGGGTTTCTTACCTGCTGACCGCGCAGCGATCCCTTTCCGGGAATCGAGTTCGCCGTGATCAACAATCCTGCCGGCTTGTGACCTTTCTATTACCCAGGCGTATATATCCCTGCGCTATCATGGGCCCATGAAGCAGCTCGGGTTGCACCACTTGCTCCGCCTTGGGAAGAACCGGCTCCGCCTCGTACCCCAGCCTCTTGCACCGCAACCCTTTGTAGCGCAGCCCTTTGCACCGTCAGGGTTCGTACGGCCGCATGAGGAAGACAGCTCCATCGCCGCCCGGGTGATCGGCTGGACCTCGCTGGCCCTCGGTGTTGCCGCCCTCGGCGTCTACATCGGACGCGAGCTCCGCATCCGCTACAAGTTCAACCATCGCACCCCCTACGACTACTACGCCCACTCCGCCGAGGGCGTGACTGCGGCCGACTACGGCATCGGCATCTAGCTCGCAGCTCAATCGGGCACCGAGTCGTCCTCGTCGCTGATCTCGACCTTTGTAGCCACTCCAAGGTCCAGGTGGTCAGTGATGTACTGACCCAGAAACTGCTCCAGGCTGGCGTCGTCATACGGAAAACGCACGTTCAAGTTCGCGATCTTCTTGGCGGGTATGTAGAAGTTGGCGCCCGGGATGCGCGCCCAGTAGCTCTCCGGGTCAGGACTCTTGCCCGGAGCCGTTCCCGCCGTCTGCGCCCTCCGTGCCTCCTCATATTGATCGCGGCGAAAGCGCTCCACCTTGTTAAGCAATATCCCCGAGAGTTCGCCTGACAGGTTCAGGAAGTAATCCTCGACCCGCCCCCGGTAGAGGTGATCTTCGGCGAGCACGTCGGCGTAGACTACCCGCTTCGGCCGCCTCGGAAAGGTGAAGTCGGTCAGCAGCAGCTGCCACTCGGAGATGCGCGGCAGCATGATCTTGCGCGCAAACCAGCTATAGGCCGGCACATGCGACCACTCACCATACTTGCGCGCCAGCAGCCCGAACGCTCCACCCTCCAGCATGGTGAAGAGGTAATACCAGGTCAGGAATCGAAGCTGCCGATGCTCGTTGCTGTTCAGCGCGCGGGCGTAGAGGCTCGCATGCCCTGCCGCATCCGCCTCGAGCAGCCGCGCCGGGTCCGCAGAGAGCGCGAGAGTACCCACGCGGCGATAGTCTTCCTTGTAGGCGGCAACAGTACCTTCACGCTGTGGAAACGGATAGCTGCGCGCCACCGGGCCGTGCCAGACTGCAAGCAGCGCCAGGGCGAACGGCAGCAGCGAAACCGCCACACCGAAGGTAGCCTCCTGGGTGCGCGTTAGCTGAAAGAGCCGAAGCTTTACAAAAAGGGAGGCAGGGAAACGGAAGAGGATTCCGGGGATCAGGATGTAGGCAACAATGAAGTAGGTGGTGAGCAGCGCTACCATCGGCCGTCCTCAACCCCTCACCTGTACGCTTCCGCCAGGCTTGCTGACCTATCGAGTGCAGGCAGGAGCGATTCGAATCAGACGCCCTTGCATGTCTCGAATCTGGAATGTCCGGCCATCGCGAAGATCGGCCAGCAGCTCCGAACGCCTCGATACCAGCTCCTTCACCAGCGACTCCTCCGGAGTATCGCGGCGCAGGGTGTCGGATAGCCTCTTCAGATCAGCAGTCATGAATACCTCGCATTTATAGTAGACGCCGTTTCCAGCCAGTGCGGACCAAAAAACGCAATCACCTATGTTGACGCTTACGATTCTCGGCGACGCTGACGCCAGCCGGGTGCCCCATTCATCGCGCACTCTGCGATAGGCAGGTAACGCGGGTGCCCCATTCATCGCTCCGCGATGAGTGGTAATGCGAAGCATCCGCACTCCTCCACCAAAGCCGCGCCCTCCAAAATCCCGACGCGTCACATTGAGAGCAGCTGGCAAAGCCGGGTGCCCCATTCATCGCGCACTCTGCGATGAGTGGGTTAAGGCCGGGTGCCCCATTCATCGCGCACTCTGCGATGAGTGGGTTAAGGCCGGGTGCCCCATTCATCGCTCCGCGATGAGTGGGTAATGCGAAGCATCCGCACTCCTCCACCAAAGCCGCGCGCTCCAATCCCGACGCGTCATCTCGCAAGCGCCTGTCACGCCCAAGGACTACCAAGAAGCCGGGTGCCCCATTCATCGCTCCGCGATGAGTGGGTTAATGCGAAGCATCCGCACTCCTCCACCACCCCACGCGCTCCAAAATCCCGACGCGTAACATCGAGAGCAGCTGGCAAAACCAATGACTGCCTCAACGCAGGCCCCGGAAAGCGGCCTGAGCCTCCCCCCGACATAACTCACCTGCGGCGCCGCATAAGAAGAAGCACGAGCAGAATCAACACCACCAGGCCGATCCCGCCGGGCCACACAAACCAGCCCGAGCCGCTGCTATAGCCGACCGCCAGGCAGCCCGACTGCGTCACCATCAAAACCAGCGCCGTGGCAAAAGCTCCCGCTGCCGTCGCACACCACCGCAGGAGTGCAGATCTGCTTGCCAACTTCATCTCTCATCACCCCGCGCACCTGATTGTCTCGGCGCAATGCATGGGATGCACTCTGGATTCGATGAGTTCTCCCGCCATGCTGGACTACCAGTGCCGCACTCAAACCCGGAGAGGCCAGCGTCACTGCCGCGTAAGCACGCCACCCGAGAAGAACGAGGCGCAGCCAGGAAACTGCAGCCCAATAAGAGTGATCGTCGGAATGGGCGTGGCAAAGCCCACAAAGCTTGCACCGTCGGGCGGTGTGATCGATGTCGACGGAAAGCTTTGCACCTGCCCTCCGTAGACAATTCCCTGAGAAAAGGCGAAGCTCCCGCTACACGCTCCAGTAGCCGTGATGGTGCCGGTTAGCGGATACTGCCCATCCGCATTCGGCTCAGCCGCCTCCACCAGGACAGCGCTGACGTTCCCCGAACTGGCCGCACCCGCTGCCGGGGGAGTGACCGGGACCAGCACCCCTGTATAGGTTCCCGATAGGTTGGGGAACTGCAGGGCAACAAGGTTCATCGACGGCTGGCTGCACGTCCCACCCGCGACCACAAAGGTTCCCGAGAGCCCCGGGGTCTTCAGGTTTTGAAGGCTGCCGGTGATCGTAGCCATGCCCCCTGCGACGGGAATGTTCAGAGTCAGATCACCGGAAGTGCTGATCGTGCCCGTTGCCGCAAGATCGGTAGACAGACCGACGCACGGCGGGAAGGCAAAGCCGGTTGAACGTAGAGTCCCCGTCACCTTCCCTCCTGAGGAACTGAGGCTTCCGCTGAGCAGAGCGATCGGCAGGTTCGGCGGCGCACTGGGAGGCGTCGCAAACTCAACCAGAAACTCCCAATCCCCCGTTACATCGGGATAGACGGGCGGCGGCGCGATCACGGGGGGCGCTCCTGGCGGGGAACCGCCGCATCCGCTTAGCACTGCCGCAAGCAGCAGGCTCAACATGGGGACAACAAATACCCTCGAATGCGGTCTTGGATTGAGCACCATCACTCCGCCACCCTCGCGTGGAGAGAAGATTACCTGACCAAGCGCATCCATAGTCAAGAACTTCGTGCGCCCTGCCGCCTCACCGCTTCCCCGCGACAGCCGCGCGTTTGCGGTGCCGGTGCCGGGCCTCTACAATTACACAAAGCCGCTTGCCAGCACCAGTTCCCGCTCTTCCCGCTGCGCAACGGGCTTTCACACATCATGATTGAATTCCCCGTACCGGAAGCTCTTACCTTTGACGATGTCCTTCTCGTTCCCGCCTATAGCGAAGTAGTGCCGGCCCAGGTCAGCACCCAGACTCGGCTTTCTCCATACATCCTGCTCAATACTCCCCTGCTCAGCGCGGCCATGGATACCGTCACCGAGTCGCGCATGGCGATCGCGATGGCCCAGCAGGGCGGGCTCGGCGTCATCCATCGCAACCTCACTATTGAGCAGCAGGCAACCGAAGTGGACAAGGTCAAACGCTCCGAGAGCGGCATGATCGTCGACCCGGTGACGATCAGCGCCGACCAGCCCATCTCGGATGCGCTCGACGTCATGCGCCGCTACAAGATCTCCGGCGTGCCCGTGACCAAGGGAAAACGCCTGGTCGGAATCCTCACCAACCGCGACCTGCGCTTCGAGACCCGCACCGACATCCCCATCAACGACGTCATGACCAGGGAGCACCTGATCACCGTGCCGGTCGGCACCACCCTCGAAGAGGCCGAGCTGATCCTGCACAAGCATCGGGTCGAAAAGCTGCTGGTGGTCAACGACCAGTACGAGTTGAAGGGCCTGATCACCGTCAAAGACATCCAGAAGAAATTGAAATATCCAAACGCCTCAAAGGACGAACAGGGCCGCCTGCGCGTCGGCGCAGCCATCGGCGCCACCGGCGACTTCCTCGAGCGCGCCGGGGAGCTCATCCGCAACCGCTGCGACGTGCTCTCGATCGACTCCGCGCACGGGCACTCGTCGCGCGTGCTTGAGGCGGTCAGCCTTGTCAAGCGGCACTTTCCCGACGTAGCTCTGCTCGCCGGCAACGTGGCCACATTCGAGGGGGCGCGCGCGCTGATCAAGGCCGGCGCAGACACCATCAAGGTCGGAATCGGACCCGGCTCCATCTGCACCACCCGCATGGTCACCGGCGCAGGCATGCCCCAGATCACCGCCATTGCGGAGTGCGCCCGCGCCGCCGGCGAATCCAACACCCCAGTGGTCGCCGACGGGGGCATTAAGTATTCCGGCGACATCACCAAGGCTATCGCAGCGGGAGCCGATGCAGTGATGATCGGCTCGCTCTTCGCCGGCGTCGACGAAAGCCCGGGCGAGACGATCCTTTTTCAGGGCCGGTCCTTCAAGACCTACCGCGGAATGGGCTCGCTCTCCGCCATGTCGCAGGGCTCCGGCGAACGTTACTTTCAAAGTTCGACCGACCTTGAAGACACCGGCCTCAATCGCGCCGAGGGCGTCGTCAATCGCGAACGCAATGGGGAGAACCGCCTCGCCAAGTTCGTGCCCGAAGGCATCGAAGGCCGGGTGCCCCACCGCGGACAGCTGGAGTCGATGGTCTACCAGCTGGTCGGCGGCCTCCGCTCCGGCATGGGCTATCTCGGCTGCGGTACCATCACCGAGCTGCAGGGCAACGCCCGCTTCGTTCGCATCTCGAACGCCGGACTGCGCGAGAGCCACGTGCACGACGTGATCATCACCCGCGAAGCCCCCAACTACCACGTCGAATAGCCCTCGACCCAGCACGGTGCGCGCGAGTGTACCTGCGCGGCCTGCGTACGCGATTAGATTGGCGACCGCATTCCGCTCCGTGCGGGTCTTCCCGGTCGAGGACAAGTCCCGATCACCCTTGACCCCGGCCTCCAACGCTTCGCACCCGCGGCCAAGAAGGCCAGAGTCGCAGCACCCAACCGGCAAGCGCAGCAGAGCTCGCCAGGAGATTACATTTGCCCGATCCAGTGACGCTGCGTGAATGTACCCCTGCCGACGCGCCCACTCTCGCGCTCATCGGCGCGGGTACCTTGCTCGAGGCCTTTGCCGGCTTCATTCCAGGCGAGAGCCTGCTCGCTCATTGCGCGAAGTATCACTTCCCCGCCGCCTACACCGCCTACCTTGAACAGCCTCAGGCACGCGCCTGGCTCGCCGAAGTCGCACCCGCCGCTGCTCCCGTCGGCTATGCCATGATCACGGCCCCCGACTTCCCCCCCGGCCTGGCCCAGGCCGGCGACCTGGAGCTCAGGCGCATCTACCTCTTCTCGCGATTCCACGGCAGCGGCGCCGCCCAGCGCATGATGGACGCGGCCATCGCTGCCGCACGCCAGCACTCCGCAGCAAGACTCCTGCTGGGCGTCCACCCCGGCAACAAGCGCGCTATCGCCTTCTACCGCAGGAACGGCTTCATCCAGATCGGGCAGAGGACCTTCCAGGTCGGCGCCTCCACCTTCGAAGACCCCGTCTTCGCCCTAAATCTGTAGCGTCTTCCCTCCCCATCCAATCACTCGACCCAGGGTGCTGCGAAGCCGGGTGCCGGGTGCCCTTCATCGCGCACTCCGCGATGAGTGGGTTCAAGCCGGGTGCCCCATTCATCGCGCACTCTGCGATGAGTGGGTTCATGCGAAGCATCCGCACTTCTCCACCACCACCCACTGCCCCACTATCCCCGCGTCGCGATATGAAGCGACAAACGGTCACCTACGAGTAGCCAAAGTCCGAGCTCCTGGTCCCGCAAACAAAGCAGGGTGCCCCACGTCTAGCTTTGAGACGTGGGACGCGCGGAGCCGAGTGCCCCATTCATCGCGCACTCTGCGATGAGTGAGTTCATGCGAAGCATCCGCACTTCTCCACCACCACCCATCACCACTATCCCCCGTCCCGAACTATGAAGCGGGCAACGGTCACCTACGAGTAGCCACAGTCCGAGCTCCTGGTCCCGCAAACAAACCAGGGTGCCCCACGTCTAGCTTTGAGAATGGGACGCGCGGAGCCGGGTGCCCCATTCATCGCGCACTCTGCGATGAGTGGGTTCATGCGAAGCATCCGCACTTCTCCACCACCACCCACCGCCCCACTATCCCCGCGTCGCGATATGAAGCGGCAAACGGTCATCTACGAGTAGCCAAAGTCCGAGCTCCTGGTCCGCAAACAAACCAGGGTGCCCCACGTCTAGCTTTGAGACATGGGACGCGCGGAGCCGGGTGCCCCATTCATCGCGCACTCTGCGATGAGTGGGTTCATGCGAAGCATCCGCACTTCTCCACCACCGCCCCACTATCCCCCCGTCGCGAACTATGAAGCGGGCAAACGGTCATCTACGAGTAGCCAAAGTCCGAACTCCTGGTCCCGCAAACAAACCAGGGTGCCCCACGTCTAGCTTTGAGACATGGGACGCGGAGCTCGTCAGCGCAGTATGTCTTTAGGGAGAAGATCTCTTTCAAACGAGAACCGGTCATCAAGAAAGACCCCGACGATGACCGATCTTGGAATGTGCTCTGGGGCCGAGGCAGACATTTAGCAATCGATACTCGACTCCGTCAATCGACAGTAACGACGATCAGCGAAGCATCGTCCTGAAACACCCCATTGCAGAAGCTCGACACATCCCCCAGGATCGCCTTGCGAAGGTCGTGCGCCGTGGCCGCCGCCTCCCTTCGCTGGCGCTGCACCAGCGCGATCAGCCGCTGGTAGCCGTACTCCTCGTCGTTCTGGTTAGCCGCCTCGAGCACGCCGTCCGTCACGATCAACAGGGAGTCGCCCGGTTCAAACTGCAGCGCGCTGTCCTGATACGTCCAGTGCGAAAACAGGCCCAGCACCCCGCTATAGCTTGCCGGCATGAGGATCGATCCATCGGCGCGAACCATCAAAGGCAGGCAGTGCCCGGCGTTCTCATAGGAGAACTCCTTCGTCGAGGCGTCGACGATCCCGTAGAACAGGGTGACGAACTTGCCCGGCGCGATGTTGCTGCAGAGTGCCTTGTTCAATCGCGAACACAGCTCCGATGGGGACACCGCGTCCTGCGCAAAGGCGCGCACCGAGGCCTGCAGGTTCGCCATCAGCAGGGCCGCGCCGATGCCCTTGCCCGACACATCGGCGAGCACCAGGGCGAGCCGGCCCTCCCCCAGCGGGAAGACGTCAAAGTAGTCCCCGCTCACCGATTTCGCGGGCTGCCAGGCGCACGCGATCTTGAAGCCCGGCACCTGCGGAGTGTCTCGCGGCAGCAGGTGCATCTGGATCTCCTGCGCGCTCTCGAGCTCCGCCTCCTGAGCCTGTTCGCGCACCAGTCCGAACTGCACCTGCCCCTGCAGCTCCCGGTTCTGCGATTCCAGCCGCGTCTTGGTGTCCGTGAAAAACTGGCCTGCACCATAGGCCACCACGCTGATCACGACGGTGATCAACACGCTGACGCGCACGTCTGTGCCCGTCCACGCAAAGTTGCGCAGAGCGCCGCCGCGAAGGGTAAACAGCAGTAGCTGAACGAGGACTGCAGCCACCGCGCCGGCGACCGCCAGCAGGCCCAGGTTCGCGATCCATTTGCGCGACCCGGGCAGCGCGGCAAAGCGGGGCTGGGCAAAGAGGCTGATCGCATTTGCCACGTTTCCCAGCACCAGCGTCAGCGCGAGCAGCAGCAGCATGCTGGAGTGGACCTGCAGCGCCCAGAACAGGGCACGCAGCAATATCGCCACCGCGACCAGTACAATCTGCAGACGGAGAGTCGCCTTACCGGTATCTGCCCGGGCGCGAGAACTGCGGCGACCGAACTTCATCTTCTTCTGGAAGAGAGGGCTCATTGCAGAGACCTAAGGTATCAGGCAGGGCGGACGATTCGCACCACAATTCGCACCTGAAAGCTGTACGAAGAGGAATATGCCCGAAGGTCGGCCAAACAAAAGCGCACCCTCAGGAGATCGTGGTCTCGTGACGGTGCGCTTCCACGGTTGGCGGTCTTGTCCGGCCCCCAGTTGAGAAGAAGAAAGACTTCGTTCGTCACGATAACGAAGCAAACGTATGAGGAGAGAACGGAAGCATTTCAAACCCGAAAAAGTAGCCATCCCAAGGCGGCATCTTCTGGACAAAGGTATCCATCTCGGAGCTGTCCGAAAAGCTAGCCCTGCGGCCAACAGTGTTCGCCGGCCGGCCATAGTTGTTTGGCCGGGAGTAGTGCAAGCAGCGTGGCTCCAATCACACAAAACATCACGATGTCCTGCGGGCTGTCCTGTCTGTGCGTCCCGTGCGCCACGGCCTGCGCCGACATGATTGTCATCGTGAACGCATGGGCAAGGCTTGACCACGCCCCATAAGCGATCATCAAGCGATGCCTGGCCGGATGCTTGGCGGCTACCAACAGGCAGACCCCAAGCGCGGTGTTAAGGCTCAGGAACATCGGCATGACGTCACTATGCCCACTGAGCCACTTAGCATGCCGCAGGTTATCGAACAAGAGATAACCCCAGAAGCTGTAAATCAAGCCCACTAACACCAGCACTACCTTCAACGCGCGCTCACGTTTCATACCGCCCTCCGCGACGAAAGGTTATTACTCGAACCCTGAGAGGATCCGCAATGTGAGCAAAATGCTTCTCCCCCTCGAACAGGCTTGCCGCAGGAGCTGCAAGGCTCAAGGAGAGACCCTCGAAACACAAAATAGAGGATGAATCCAATAAAATTTGGTATCAGGAAAGCCGCAACGACCCATGCCCAGGCAGGCATCTGACGCCTCTTCGCGTCCCCGTAAACATATCCGAGCGCAAGGAAAAAAGCAGCAGTGAAGACACCAAACGTCAATCCAAACCAAAGTGCATCTGGCATGGAATTAAAAAATCCTTTGGAAGCAAGTAAGTCGCGGCCCCGGCTCGACCCAAAGTAGACTACCCAGATCGGGATCGCCAGTCCTGCGATGACCATTGCAGACCTGGGTAGAACATTCCGTCTTGAGGTCCCCAACAACACAGCCGCAACTACAAGCCCCGCCATGAAGGCAATTAAAAGCACCGCCGATTGCTGTGTCATGCAATACCTCTATTCTCACCACGCGCCGCAAACAGACCTAAGGCCGAGCAAAAAGACGGCAGCAGCCAGAAGACGAGAACAACTGCCTGCACTTGAGCAACGTCGAAATGCATTGGCATCGTCAGCAGCTTGGCCACCTGGTAGACAAGTGCCGATCCCACGACTGACATCGAGAGCGCTGCAGCAAATGCAGCCCGGACCTTCATTCGCACGTTGTGCGTGCGCATTGTCTCGGAGTGGTGCGCAAGAATCTCACTCACCTGGACACCCGAATCCGGTTCACTCGTAAAGCTGAATTCCCGAAACCCCTGGATCGTACGCGCAGTCAGCTCGAGGTATCGCTTGCAGCCATCACAGTTGCGGATGTGGTCATCAATGAGCTGTCTTTCGCCCCCTGTAACCTCTTCTACAAAAGACCTGTCGATAAGCTCGCGAAACTTGTTGTCACCCTCCATGCGAGTCGTCCTCCTCAAATGCGGATCGCAGTGCTGCAAGACCGCGATAGATTCTGGACGTCACCGTTGTAGTAGGGGCGCCCAGGACCTGGGCCATCTCCGCAAGAGACAGCTCTTCTTGAAACCTCAGCAGCAAAGCCTCGCGATACAGCGCCGGCAGCATCTGCAGCCGGCGGGCCAGACGCATAGCGTCTTCGCTGCGGGCCGCGGCTTCGAATGGCGAAGGATCGGAAGAGGGTACCAGCAGCATCGCATCGCGATCGTCCGGCAAGGATCCTGTTGCCACGGCTCTTTGTTTTTTCCGGAGGTAATCTATTGCCAGATTGCGCGCAATCGCAAATAGCCATGGATCGAACCGCTGCTGCCCGTTGTACTGGCTGCCCCGTTGCAGCACGCGTATCCAGGTCTCCTGCGCCAGGTCCTGCGCATACTCTCGGCTCCCGGTGAGGTATAGCAGGTAGCGCACCAGTCGAGGTTGACAGCGCTCGACCAGGTCTGCAATAAGCTCCGTATCCCTCTCACGTAAGCCCCGCGCAATCTTTGCCGTCTCGGTTTCGGCCGTCGTATCAAATGTCATGGCAAGAGCCGTCATATGTCTTGTATGTATACGATCAAGCCCCGGCAGATTACTCAATTCGTGGAACGAAACATCACCCTGACGTTTATCTTGGACGAATATAGGACTAATGGAAGGTAGGATAATTCGCAGCAACGACGCCACGCGCACAACTTATCCAACGGCAGACTCAATGACAGACTCAATGACATGGATAGTTGTTGAACAGGCAAAGACCACTCCCGGTTCGGGCCTGGCCGTCCGGGTTTCGGCGAAGTCACACGCAAACGAAATCTTGAGAAAACGGCAGCTTGTTGCGGAGTTTCGATGACTTTGCAGGACGAAACGGAGGCGGGCACCGGTGAATCGCAGCTATACCAACTTAAGTCCCGGTGGGCTCATGGAGCCGAACTCAGCAGCGCGGGAGTTTCCTTCTCCCGCGTTGCACGCTTAAGCGACAGGTCAACGGGCGATAGACCCGATACCATCAAGATTCTCGCCGCTCACGGGCGGAATCTACTCAACGGAGAAGTCGCTTCTCCATCTCAGTCTGAATCAGCCTGTATGTAGCGGCAAGCCGGCAGGCAAACATCTCCGCTACATCGGCGGGCTACTCCGATACGTCGGCGTCGCCGGACTCGGCCCCTCTGGGCTGCTCGCCCATGGCCTTGTCGATGTCTTCGCGGCGCTTGGCGCGAAGCTCGGCACGCTTCTGCCGCTTCTCATCGAGAATCTGCTCTGCTCCCAGCAGCTCGATGTACGCCTTTTCCGCGCCATCCCCCTTCTGAAATCCCGAACGGATGATACGCAGATAGCCGCCTTGGCGATCGCCGTAACGGGGCGCCACCGTGTCAAACAGCCGCGAAACGCACTCCCCCGTCATCAGGTAAGAGAGCGCCTGCCGGCGGCTGTGCAGATCGCCCTTCTTGCCGAGGGTGATCATCTTCTCCACGTGAGGGCGCGCGGCCTTCGCCTTGGTAATCGTCGTCTCCACCCGGTCTTCCATGAGAATGGAGGTGACCAGGTTGCGCAGCAGCGCGCGGCGGTGGCTGGTGTTGCGTCCGAGTTTATATCCTGCTTTGCGATGGCGCATGGCGAAATCTCTCTAACTCACTTGAACTCGTCGCCCCTGGTCGAGCTCGCCCGCGCAATGTATTGGCTGCACGGCAAGCTGACCGAGGGACTTCTGTCTACGACTTACTGACTTGCTAACTGTTGACTTACTCAATTACCGGCTTCAGATCACAGATCGACTAAGTCGACTAGAAATTCTCCGGCTCCGTCTGCAGAGGAACGTCGAGGTCCATACCGTCTTCGTCGTCCTCTTCATAGTTGCCGTAGTTGGCGAGCGTGGCAGCCGGTGCGATGCTGGTCGGGCCCGGTACCGCGTTGCCGTGCTCGTCGATCTTCATGCCAAGGGAAAGGCCCATCTGCGCCAGGATTTCCTTGATCTCGTTCAACGACTTGCGGCCGAAGTTCTTGGTCTTCAGCATCTCGGCCTCGGTCTTCTGTACCAGCTCGCCGATAGTCTGGATGTTCGCATTCTTCAGGCAGTTATAGCTGCGCACTGAGAGCTCCAGCTCTTCAACGGAGCGGTTCAGGTTCTCATTGCGCAACTGCATCCGGCCCTCATCCATGTGACCCGAGGATTCGATCTCTTCCTCGAAGTTGATGAAGATGCTCATGTGGTCCTTGAGCAGCTTGGCCGCGAGTCCGATGGAATCCGCAGGAAGCACCGAACCGTTCGTCCAGACCTCCAGCGTGAGCTTGTCATAGTCCGTGATCTGTCCGAGACGGGCCGCGTCGACCGCGTAGTTCACCTTGCGCACCGGCGAGTGAACGGAATCGACCGGGATAAAGCCCAGACCCAGGTCAGAGTCGAAGTTCTTGTCCGCCGAGATGTATCCGCGGCCGCGCTTGAGGCGCATCTCCATATCGAGCTTGCCGCCCTCGCTGACCGTAGCGATATAGACGTCCTTGTCGAGAATCTCGACATCGCCGTCCGCCTCGATCATGCCCGACGTCACGACGCCCGGCGTCTCCGCACGCAGGTAAAGAGCCTTGGGGCCCTCCCCGCTCAGCTTGAACGGGATCTGCTTCAGGTTCAGAATAATGTCGGTCGCATCCTCGACCACACCGGTGATCGATTGGAACTCGTGCATCACGCCTTCGATCTTGACGGCAGTTACAGCCGCGCCCTCGATCGACGACAGCAGCGTCCGCCGCAGTGCGTTGCCGATCGTGGTGCCGAAGCCGCGCTCAAAGGGCTGCGCGCTGAACTTGCCATACTTGTCGGTGAGCGTGTCGGTATCGACCGCGAGGCGTTTCGGTTTTTGGAATCCTCTCCAAAGCATATCGGTATCTCCCTGCACAGCAAACGTCGCGAAGCATTCTGCAACGGCTGTGCCTGTTCTCCTTCGTTCTGTTGAATTGTCAGGCCGCGGTAAGTTGCGGCCCTTCTGCCTGGACTACCGGCCCTCAAATCGAGACCGGAAAACCCACTACTACTCGCTGCAAAATTCCGCTTACTTGCTGTAAAGCTCCACGATCAGCTGCTCGTTGATCGGCATCCTCACATCTTCGCGCTTGGGCAGAGTCAGCACCTTGCCGGTGAAGGCGGTGCCGTCAACCTGCAGCCATGCCGGCGCAGCCTGGTGGCTCGCAAAGTCGCGCGAGGTCTCGAGAACGCTCATGCCCTTGCTCGTCTCCTTCACCTTGATCTCGTCTCCAACCCCGACCTGGAAGGAAGGGATATTGACCTTGCGGCCATTTACCTCGACGTGCCCGTGGCGCACAATCTGGCGCGACTGGCGGCGAGAGGACGCGAAGCCCAGCCGGTAGATCACGTTGTCAAGCCGGCGCTCAAGCTGCTGCAGCAGCAACTCGCCGGTGACTCCGGGCGTGGCAGAGGCCTTCTCGTAATACGCGCGGAACTGGCCCTCGAGGGCGAAGTAGATGCGCTTCGCCTTCTGCTTCTCGCGAAGCTGCAGACCGTAACCGACAATCTTTGCCTTGCGATCGCGGCCATGCTGGCCCGGCGGAAAGTTACGCTTCTCGATCGGGCATTTATCCGAATGGCACTTCGTGCCCTTGAGAAAAAGCTTCATGCCTTCGCGACGGCAAAGGCGGCAGACTGCTCCCGTATAACGTGCCACTTAAGTTCTCCTGTCTCTTCTACGCAGCGTCTGGGCTTAACCCAGGCCGCGATCTGACTGCAGAGGCCGACCGGTTTACAGGTAGGAAAACCCCTTCGTCCCGGTCCGTGCTTCCTTTACTTACCCACTAGCTGGCACGGCTCAAGCCGCGCCCCTTCAAGACCACAGCACCCTATACGCGGCGACGCTTCGGAGGACGGCAGCCGTTGTGCGGAATCGGCGTAACGTCGCGGATGGAGCGCACATCGAGTCCCGCCGCAGCCAGGGCGCGTACTGCCGATTCCCGCCCCGATCCCGGTCCGCTCACCCGCACATCGACCGAACGCAGCCCGTGATCGCGCGCCGCATTGGCTGCATTGATCGCCGCCTGCTGTGCCGCAAAAGGAGTGCCCTTCCGCGAGCCGCGAAAGCCGAGCGATCCAGAACTCTTCCACGACAGCGTGTTGCCCTGTCCATCGGTGATGGTGACGATAGTGTTGTTGAACGTCGCCTGAACGTACACCAGACCGTAAGGTACGTTCTTGCGCTCGCGCTTCTTGAACTTCTTGTTCTTGCCGGCCTTCGCACCGGCTGCCGGCTTCTCTGGCTTCGCCATTATTTCGCAACCGCCTTCTTCTTATTAGTGACCGTTCCCTTGCGCGGGCCCTTGCGGGTGCGTGCATTGGTGTGCGTCCGCTGTCCGCGGGTGGGCAGGTTGCGGCGGTGACGCAGGCCGCGGTAAGACTGAATGTCGATCAGCCGCTTGATGTGCATCGAGACGTCCTTGCGCAGGTCGCCCTCGACCTGGCCCTCTTCCTCGATCACCGTGCGCACGCGGTTGACCTCATCTTCGCCGAGGTCCTGGATCTTCTTGTATGGATCGACCTTGGCCGCCGCCAAGATGCGAAGCGCGCGCGGATTGCCGATCCCGAATATGTAGGTGAGCGCGATGCGTGCCTGCTTGTGGCGCGGCAGATCCACTCCAGCTATACGTGCCATGCTGTTATTCCTTTTCCTGTCGCTCCGGCAGCTTCACCGCCTGGAGCTGTTGAGCTGTCCCTGCCTCGATCGACCGCCACGTCCGGTCACTTACTCGAGGATCCGGAGAGCTGTCTCCCGCGGGCCTTGGGGTTCATCGCAAGCCTAAGTGGCTAACTCGCCCCAAACCTCAACTTTCATTGAGGGTGTCCGCTTCGTCGTACGTCAGGCCCGTCTAGCCCTGGCGCTGCTTGTGTTTCGCTACCTCGCAGATCACCCGCACCACACCGTGGCGGTGAATGACCTTGCACTTATCGCAAATCTTCTTGACCGATGCACGAACCTTCATGACTATCTACTCCTGACCAGCAACAACTCTATAGATCACTTATAGCGGTAGGTGATGCGGCCCCGGGTCAGGTCATAAGGACTTAACTCGACCGCCACACGATCGCCCGGCAGAATGCGAATGAAGTTCTTGCGCATCCGCCCCGAGACATGCGCCAGGACCTGGTGCTTATTCTCGAGCTCCACCTTGAACATTGCATTTGGCAGCGTCTCGACCACCACTGCCATAACCTCTATTGCGTCTTCCTTCGACAAACCATCTTCCTGATTCCGCCCTGCCTTCGCACGGGCTGCGTTGCTTGAAACTCTACCCTGCCGGAACTACTGCGTAAGCACCACCGCACCCTTCGCAGTTACCGCCACCGTATGCTCGAAGTGGGCGCTCAAGCTGCCGTCCTCCGTCACCGCCGTCCAGCCGTCATTCAGCACTTGAACACCGGCCCGGCCCGCATTCACCATCGGCTCGATCGCGATCACCATGCCTTCGCGAAGCCTGGTTCCCTGTCCACGGCGTCCATAGTTTGGCACCTGCGGGTCTTCATGCATCCGCGTGCCGATCCCGTGCCCTACAAAATCCCGAACGACGCTGAAGCCGCCCGCCTCGACTACTTCCTGCACCGCGGCCCCGATGTCGCCAAGCGTCGCGCCCGGCTTCACCTCGCGGATCGCGCTCGCCAGCGACTCCTGCGTCACCTCGAGCAGCCGCTTCGCGCTCTCCGAGACCTTTGCACCGACCGGCACCGTAATGGCCGAGTCGCCGTAGTAGCCGTCGATCACCACTCCGCAATCGATCGAGACAATATCACCGTCGCGCAGCTTCCGGTCTGAGGAAGGAATCCCATGAACTACTTCCTCGTTCACCGACGTGCAGAGCACGCAGGGAAAGCCGCGATAGCCCTTGAACGCCGGAACCGCTCCCAGCTCGGCGATCTTCTGCTCTGCAGCATTCTCGAGATCGAGAGTGGTCGCGCCCGCCTTCACATGCTCGCGCACATGCTCGAGCACGTCATGAACGATCTTCCCGGCACGACGCATCTTCTCGATCTCCTGCGTCGTCTTGATCATGATCGCCATTCCTGCCCCTGCCCCGAACTGCCTCGAACTGCCTTGCATCGCGCCATCAGCGCGAAAAACCGCTACCTGCTATCTACTACTTGCTTCCTTGCTTACTTGCTCGAACTGCGAAACTTCAAAATGCCCGCGAGTATCGCGGCCGTGACTACACTCACCGGCTGATCGCCGTCTACTTCCTGCAACTGCCCAAGCGCACGGTAATGCTCAACCACCGGAGCCGTCTGCGACGCAAATGTCCGCATCCGCTCTTCAAAGACCTCTTGAGTATCGTCTTGTCGCCGTCCCAAAGGCGTTCCGTCCAGGTCGCAGCGCTCATCGACTCTGGGCGGCTGCAGGTAGACGTTATAGATACTTCCGCAGGCTGGGCAACTGCGCCGGCCCGTGATGCGGCGCAATAGATGATTATAGTCCACGACGATATTTACAGCAATTACCGGCAGCACGTTCGCCTGCACGCCTAGAGTACTGTCAAGCCACTCCGCCTGGCCAAGCGTCCGGGGAAAGCCGTCAAGCAGGTAGCCCTTCACCGTATCCGGCTGAGTGAGCCGGTCTGCCACCATCCGGTTTACCAGCTCATCGGGCACCAGCTTGCCGGATGCCATGATCTGCTTGGCCGCCAGCCCCAGCTCAGTCCCTTGTTCCTTGTTCCATCGCAGCAGGTCGCCGGTAGAGATCTGCGGAATGCCCCACTCGGCCATGATCTCCTTGGCCTGGGTACCCTTGCCCGCCCCGGGCGCACCGATCAGCAGGATTGGACCGGCGACCACCTGGGCATCTGCCGCGCCCGTTGTCGGAGTCAACTCTTCAGCCCGCGAGCTGGGCTGCGCACTCGGGACGCCCACCTACCAGGCCCGCCTTCCCCGGATGCGCCCGCTGCGCGGCGAGAACCCTTCATAATGGCGCATGATCAGCTGCGACTCGACCTGGTTTACCGTGTCCATCGCCACACCGACCACGATCAGCAGCGAAGTGCCTCCGAAGTAGAAGCTGACATTCAGGCCGTTCGTGACCCACGTCGGAAAACGTTCAAAGACCGAGCCGATGAACGGAAGATGGTTCAGATGGATGCCGGTCATCAGCATCTGCGGCACCAGCGAGATCAGGATCAGGTAGAACGCTCCGACCAGGGTGATGCGGGTGAGCACATCGTTGATGAAGTCAGAGGTGCGCCTGCCGGGCCGGATGCCGGGAATAAAGCCCCCATACTTGCGCATGTTATCGGCGATATCGTCTGGCCGGAAGACGATCGAGATGTAGAAGTAGGCGAAGAAGACGATCGCCACGATGTAGAGCAGCTCATACCACGGCTCACCGGCGTGCAGCGAGTCGAAGATGCGGGTCAGCAGCGCGCTGTTATGCACAAAGCCTGCGTTCGCGATCAAAAGGGGCGCCGAGAGTACCGACGACGCGAAGATCACCGGCATCACACCGCCGGAGTTGACCTTCAGCGGCAGGTGGGTCGACTGGCCGCCCATCAGCCGCCGGCCTACAATCCTCTTCGCATACTGCACTGGAATACGGCGCTCGCTGCGCTCGACGAAGACGATGAATCCGACCAGCGCGATCATCAGCGCAATCAGGATTGCGAGCGCGATGGGAGTGAAGGTACCCCAAGCCGAGGTGCGCGCCTTCTCGACCAGGTCGCCGATACCGCGCGGCAGCCCCACCACAATGCCTGAGAAGATCAGCAGGCTCATGCCGTTACCGATGCCCCGGTCTGTAATCTGCTCACCCAGCCACATGATGAAGGCAGTTCCCGTGGTCAGGGTGAGGATCGTCATCAGCACAAATCCAGGCCCGGGGTTCAACACATAACCGGCGGAGGCGCTGTTCAGGGAGATCGCGATGGCGCCGGACTGAACGGCTGCCAGCACGACCGTGACATAGCGCGTCCACTGCGTGATCTTCCGGCGGCCGATCTCGCCTTCCTTCTGCAGCCGCGCCAGCGGCTCATAGACCACCGTCAGCAACTGGAAGATAATCGACGCCGTGATGTAGGGCATGATGCCGAGCGCGAAGATGGTCAGCTTGCGCAGGTTTCCGCCGCTGAACAGATCGACCAGACCCAGCGCGCTGCCGCTCTGCTGCGCAAAGAACTGCTCGAGGATCTTGTTGTTCACTCCCGGAGTCGGAATGTGCGCACCCAGGCGGTAGACGGCCAGGATCGCCAGCGTGAAGAGCACACGCTTGCGCAGGTCCGGGACACGGAAGATATTTGCGATCTTTTCAAACATTGCTGGTCCTGTGTTTCAGCTGCTGAGTTGCGTCGATCAGGCCCTGTCCTGCTCTTCGCAGCCGGCCGATGTGGGCGCACTTCCGGCTCTCCAATGAGCGGCGAACGCTGTACCCTCTACGATACACGGCGGCGCCTGCCGGGTGCGACCTATGCGATCAGAACGGCCCGTCCGCCGGCCTTCTCGATCTTCTCCTGTGCGGCCTTCGAAAACTTGTGCGCATGCACGGTCACCGCGCTCGTCAACTCGCCGTTTGCCAGCACCTTGAGCAGGCCGTTGCGTTTCTTGAGGAAGCCCAGCGCGAGCAGACGCTCCGGAGTTAACTCGGTCTCGCCGAGCTCCGAGATGCGGTCCAGGTTCAGCACCGTGTATTCGGTGCGGAAGATGTTGGTGAAGCCGCGCTTCGGCAGCCGGCGATGCAGCGGCATCTGTCCGCCCTCGAAGCCGCGCATCAGGCTCGATCCGGACCGCGATCCCTGCCCCTTGTGGCCGCGCGTCGAGGTCTTGCCCATGCCCGACCCCATACCCCGGCCGACACGCTTCTTGTTGCTGTTCGCCTTCTTCGGCGCCCTCAGGTTCGATAGATTCGTAGGCATCTTCTATTCCTTTCGCTCCACGCCGGCCTCGGTCTGAGGCCGACTCGCGCTACTGCTGTTACGTGATTGCTCGTACGTGGTGGACTCTCAACCCTCGACGATCCGCACCAGGTGAGGAATGGTGTTGACCATCCCGCGAATCGAGGGCGTATCCTCCCGCACCACCACCTGGTTCAGACGCGTGAAGCCGAGTCCCTTGACCACACGCTTATGCTTCTCGGGCGTCGAGTTCTTCGACCGGAAGTACTCGATCCGGATCGTTGCCTTGGTCGCCTGCTCCATGTTTGCGTGCTCAGTAGTTGCGTGCTCAGCCATTAGAAGAGCTCCTGTATCTGCTTGCCGCGCGCCGCTGCCACTTCAGCGCGGTCGCGCAGCTGCACCAGCGCATCGAACGTCGCCTTCACCACGTTGTGCGGGTTGGCGGTGCCGAGGCTCTTGGTCAACACGTTTTGAATGCCCACCGAGGTCATCACCGCGCGCACTGCTCCGCCCGCGATCACCCCCGTACCCTCGGGCGCCGGCTTCAGCAGCACGTGACCCGAGCCGAAGCGCCCCAGCACCTGGTGCGGAATCGTGGTGTCCGTCAGGTTCACGCGGACCAGGTTCTTCTTCGCCGACTCGATGCCCTTGCGGATCGCCTGGGGAACCTCCTTCGCCTTGCCCGAACCATAGCCTACGACCCCGGCCGACGGGTCTCCGATCACCACCAGCGCGGCGAACGACATGTTCTTGCCGCCCTTGACGACCTTGGTGACGCGGTTGATGGCGACCACCTGGTCCTTCAGGTTGTAGCTGCCCGCATCAAGCTTCTTTTTCATCATTGCCATCTGTTCCCTGGTCCTTCCGGCGGGCTCGAGGCCACGCCAAACCTGTTGCATGACCTGCTTAGAACTCGAGTCCCGCCTCGCGCGCCGCGTCCGCCAGTGCCTTGATGCGGCCGTGATAGAGGTAGCCTCCGCGATCGAACACTACCTTCTTGATGCCCTTCTGCTGCGCGAGCTCGGCGATCAGCTTGCCTACCTCTTTGGCAGCGGCCACATTCCCGCCAACCTTGACCTTGCCTGCCAGCGTCGAGGCGGAGACCAGCGTCTGCCCGGCCTGGTCGTCGATCACCTGCGCGTAGAGATGGTTGAGCGAGCGGTAGATGTTCAGCCGCGGCCGTGCCGCCGTGCCCGCCATCTTCAGCCGGATGCGGTCATGGACGCGCTGCCGGATTACGTTTCTCTGCCTCTGCGGAATCATTCTGTTCTTTCCTTCCTAGTAGCGGAGCCGCCCTGCGGCCCCGTTCGGTTTCTAACTCGATTAGCCTGCGGGTCTAGCAAGTGACCTGGAAGACCTTACTTCGCGCCCGTCTTGCCGACCTTCTTCTTCAACTTCTCATCCGCATACCGCACGCCCTTGTTCTTGTAAGGGTCGGGCTTGCGCAGGGACCGCATATCCGCCGCAACCTGGCCCACCTTCTGCCGGTCGATGCCGCTCACCGTGATCCGCGTCTGCTTCGCGTCGATCGCAGCGGTAATCCCGGTCGGCAGAGGAAACTCGATCGGATGCGAGTAGCCCAGGGTGAAGACCACCGTGTTCTTGCCCTTCAACTCCGCGCGGTAGCCGATGCCGACGATGTCGAGGTCCTTGGTCCATCCAGCCGTAACGCCCTGCACCATGTTCGCGACCAGTGCGCGCGTCAGTCCATGAAAGGCCGCCTGCGAATCGTTATCGCGGGTAGCCAGGATGCCGCCATCCCTGGTCTCAAGCTTGATGCCCGAGGGAATCGACTGCTCGACCTTGCCCTTCGGGCCTTCAACGACCACCGTGTTGCCTGCAACGGAGTACTTCACCCCCGCCGGCAGCGCTATCGGTTTCTTCCCAATCCTCGACATACTCTAAGTCCTTCTAAGTGGCTTGCGAGTCGCGACACCCGGGTGGCGCCGTTCCACTGCAGCCGGTACAGCTCTACCTGCACAATTCCTAACTCACTTGACTTACATCCAGCTACATTTAACTTCGAGCACCCAACGGCAGAGATGGCGCGAAGCGCAACCGTCCGTGCGGCCGGCGCCTACCAGACTTCGCAGAGGATCTCGCCGCCAACGCCCTCGCGGCGCGCCTGCCGCCCCGTCATCACACCCCTGGGCGTAGTCAGGATCGAGATGCCGAGCCCGCCCTGCACCCGCTTGATCTCGTCGCGGCCGACGTAGACACGGCAGCCCGGACGCGAGATGCGCGCCAGGTCGCGGATCGCGGCCTCGTTGTTCGAGCCGTACTTCAGGTAGACACGAAGTACCGCGCGACCCTCCTCCTCAGCCGCCTTGTAGTTCGCGATGTAGCCCTCCTCCTTGAGGATGCGGGCTATCTCCGTCTTTAGCTTCGAGGCTGGTACGTCAAGCTTCTGGTGGCGCGCGCGTATGGAATTGCGGATGCGAGTTACAAAATCCGCCACTGGATCGGTCAAACTCATTCTGTCTCCTTCATCCCCCGTTCGCTCCGCGATGCCGCAGAGAACCAGCAGGAATGTCTTGGTGCGGCTTTACTGGGCCGGCACGAAATCGTGTGGTTGAGCCAGGCTCGCCTTCAGCCAGGCTCCCGCTGCAACCGCTACCAGCTGGACTTGACGACGCCGGGAATGTCTCCCGAGAGCGCGAGCTGCCGGAAGCATAGACGGCACAGCCCGAACTTTCTCATATAAGCCCTCGGGCGGCCGCAGCGCTTGCAACGATTATGCTGCCGGCTCTTGAACTTGGGCTTCCGTGCGTCCTTCACTCGCTTTGCTGTCGTTGCCATATTTCCTCTTCAATCCTGATGGGAGCTTCTAACTCCCGGTACTTGAATCAAGGTACTTTCATTTCAGCGACTCTGACTTCAAGCTGCTTCCAGCTCGACAGGGCCCTGACTCGCCCTGTCTCAACTCCACGCCGGCTTTGATCAAGCCGCGCGGAACGGCATCCCGAACTGCTTCAACAGTGCCCGCGCAGTGTTGTCGTCCTCAGCAGTCGTGACAATGGTGACGTTCATCCCCTTCAGCTTCTCGACGCGCGAGTAGTCGATCTCGGCGAAGATCAGCTGATCGCGCATGCCCAGCGTGTAGTTGCCGCGCCCGTCAAAGCTCTTGGTCGAGACACCCTTGAAGTCGCGAACGCGCGGCAGCGCTACGGAAATCAGCCGGTCGAGAAACTCGTACATCTTGTCGCCCCGCAGGGTCACCATCGCCCCGATCGGCATCCCCTCGCGAACCTTGAAGGCCGCGATCGACTTCTTCGCCTTGGTCGTCACCGGCTTCTGGCCCGCAATCAACGCCAGGTCCGCAACCAGCGGGTCGAGCAGCTTCACGTTCTGCGTCGCCTCGCCCAGCCCCATGTTCAACACGATCTTCTCAAGCCGCGGAACCGCCATCGCGTTCTTGAGGCCAAGCTCCTTCTGCAGTGCGGGCTTGATCTCTTTGAAGTACTTCTCTCTGAACCTTGCTGCCATCTTGGATCTCTCTCCTCACGGTCCCGGATTGGGCTTCGACTTCGGCCCGTCTACCGTTGCGTGATCCTGAACTCGAACGAATCTACTTGAAACCAGGCTACGAAGCTCGACTGAAATACATCGTTCCACTTAGCGTCGCTATGTGGCCTGCAGCTACTTCTTCTTGCTCTTGCGGCCCTTCGGCGCAAGCGTGGTTCCACACTTCACGCACACCCTCACCTTGTGATCGCCCTCGAACTTGTGTCCCACACGCGTAGGCCCGCAGGTACCGCACACCAGCGCCACGTTCGAGATATCGAGCGGCGCCTCCTGCTCGGCGATTCCGCCCTTGATGTTTTTCTGCGGGTTGGGCCGCACGTTCTTCTTGACCATGCGCACGTGCTCGACCAGCACCCGGTTGGTGTCTCGAATCACTCGCAACACCCTGCCCTGCTTGCCGCGGTCGCTGCCCGTCAGTACCTGCACGGTGTCGTTCCGTTGAATATTCAGACCTGCCATATCGCCTCTACTCCCGCTCTAACTCGCTGCCCGACTTGCAGCTGATCTCTCTTAACCTCAAAACCGTACTTACTCAAAACCGGCCAGATCACTTACCCGCCAGATCACTTACCAGCTAGATCACTTCCGGCGCGAGCGACACAATCTTCAGAAATTTCTTCTCCCGCAGCTCGCGAGCTACCGGCCCGAAGACGCGCGTCCCCACCGGCTCCCCTGCATCGTTGATCAGCACTGCCGCATTCTCATCGAAGCGGATATAGGTGCCGTCGCGCCGCCGGTACTCCTTGTGGGTGCGGACGATCACCGCCTTGACGACCTTGCCCTTCTTGACCTGTCCGTCCGGGGAAGCTTCCTTCACCGCCGCGGTAACTACATCGCCCAGGCCCGCCTTCTTCGCGCTCGAGCGGCCCAGCGGCAGGATAACCTGCAGCTTGCGCGCGCCGCTGTTATCGGCCACCTGGAGCATCGTTCTCATCTGTACTGCCATCGTCTGTCTCCTTCGAGCTACTACGCCGGAACAGCCCAGCCAACACGCCTGCCGCACCGGCTACCTCTCGCCCCGCGGTGATCCGCAGAGCAAGCCAGCCGCTTCCTACTTCGCTGCCGCGATCGCCTGTTCGTCCAATACCTTGGCTGCCTTCGCCGCCTCTTCCACCTGCGCCAGAGCCGAACGCCGCACGATCTCTTCCAGCTGCCAGCGCTTCAGCTTGCTCAGCGGACGGGTCTCGCGTATACGGACCACATCGCCGACCCGGGCCGAGTTCTGCTCGTCATGCGCATAGAATTTCTTGTTGGTCTTCATCACCCGCTTGTACTTCGCATGCGCCTTGCGCATCTCGATCTCGACCACGATCGTCTTCTGCATCTTGGTCGAGACCACCAGGCCGACCTTCTCGTTGCGGCGGGAGTTCGGGTCGCTCGCCGGCGCCGCTCCACTGCCAGGGGCTGTGGCACCGGGGGCTGTGGCGCCCGTAGGAACGGGGCTTACGTTGGCTTCACTCATCACTTAGCGAGCCTCCTTCTTGATCTTCTTTGACGCCTTCACCGGTAGAGCTTCCGTGGCCTTGGCAGTCGCACCCCTCAGCCCCAGCGCGCGCTCGCGCTCGATGGTCTGGATGCGGGCGATGTCCTTCCGCAGCTCGCGCAGCTTCTTCACGCCCTCGTTCTGCCCCAGCTTCATCTGGAAGCGAAGCCGGAAGAGCTGCTCGGCTGCCTGCTTCTGCTGCAGGGTCAGCTCCTGGTCGCTCAGGTTACGAATCTTTTCAGTCTCCATCGCTCTCATCTCTCATCTTGAATCTCTCATCTTGAATCTCAAACTTAAATCTCAAATCTCAAATCTCGATAACTCTCGCCGGCTCCGAGCCCGGCTCCCGCCCCGAACGTCTACTTCGCAGCCACCGTCGACTTCAGGTCATGCCGCATGACAAACTTGGTCTTCAGAGGAAGCTTGTGCGACGCCAGCCGCATCGCCTCCATCGCGATCTCGGGTGTCACGCCCTCCATCTCGAAGAGCACCTTGCCCGGTCGCACCACCGCGACCCAGTGATCGGGTGCGCCCTTACCCTTGCCCATACGGGTCTCGGCCGGCTTCTTGGTGACAGGCTTGTCGGGGAACAGGCGCAGCCATACCTTGCCGCCGCGCTTGATGAAGCGGGTCATCGCCACCCGGCTCGCCTCGATCTGGCGGTCCGTGATATACCCGCACTCCAGCACCTTCAAGCCGTAGTCGCCGAACGACAGCGTAGAGCCGCGCCAGGCCTTGCCCTTCATCCGGCCCCGCTGCTGCTTGCGAAACTTCACCTTCTTTGGCATCAACATAGACAGAAACCCTCAACTTCTAACTACCAACTACCGGCCTCGGTGACCTAGCGAAGTTACTTACTACTTCGAGGTACCGCGCTTCTTCCTCGTACCGCAGCACTCTTTCCAGTTACTTTCGAGGTACCGGCGATCTACTAGAATACTGTCGTGCCCACCTGCTGCGGCTTGCGCTTCTGCTCGTAGATATCGCCGCGATAGATCCAGGTCTTCACCCCGATCAGCCCATAGGTGGTATGCGCCTCGGCGAATCCGTAGTCGATATCCGCGCGCAGGGTGTGCAGCGGCAGACGGCCCTGCAGGTACCACTCCGAACGCGCGATCTCATTGCCGTTCAGCCGGCCCGATACACGCACCTTGATTCCCTTGCAGCCGAAGCGCAGTGCCGAGTCAACCGACTTGCGCATCGCCCGCCGGAAGCCGACCCGCTTCTCCAGCTGCAGCGCAATGTTCTCGGCGACCAGCTGCGCATCGAGCTCCGGCTTGTTCACCTCGAGAATGTCGATGAACACATCTCGGTTGGTCCGCTTCTGCAGCTCGCCCTTCAGCTTGTCGATCTCCGCACCCTTGCGGCCGATCACGATGCCCGGCCGTGCCGTGCGGATGATCAGCCGCAGCTTGTTGCCCGGACGCTCGATCTCGACCGAGCTCACGCCCGCCGCCTTCAGCTTCTCCTTCAACTCCTTCTTGAGCTGAATGTCTTCGATGAGCAACTTGTCATAGTCGCGCTCCACAAACCAGCGCGACTTCCACGGCTTGTTGATACCGAGCCTGAATCCGTAAGGGTGGACTTTCTGTCCCATAAGCTTCCTCTTAATCCTCTACCGCAAATACCTGGCTGATGCTACCGAACCACCGCTTCTCTACTGCGACCCGCATGCCGCTGCCGGGCTTGGCTCTTGACTCTGACCTGCAAGCCCAATCTCGACTTATAAGTCCCGTCTACTTACTCGTCTACTTACCGGTCTTGCTCTTGGCCCAGTTCTTGGCCGCCGACCTCAGGCTGGTCTTCTTCTTGGCAGCAGCCTTGGTCGCGGGAGCGCGCCTGGCCGCCCGCTTCGCCGGCCTCGACTCCGCCGGCTCACCCACCGTCTCGACCACTCCGCCGCGCAGCCGCTCCGCCACTGAAATGACAATGTGCGATAGCCGCCGCTGATACCGGAACGCCCGCCCCATCGGCGCCGGGCGAATCCGCTTCATGCGCGGGCCGTCGTTCGCGACCGCCGTCTTCACGTAGAGGTTATCGACGTCCACGTCCAGCCCCTGCTCCTGGCTCAGGTAGTTGGCGTTCTGCAGCGCCGAACGCAGCACCTTCTCGACCAGCGGCGCTACACCCTTCTTGGTGAAGGCGACCGTCGTCAGAGCCTCTTCCACCTTGCGGCCCTTGATCAGCTCGAGCACCAGCCGCGCCTTCTGCGGAGAGACCCGCTGGAAGCGCGCTTCCGCCCGGAATTCCCGTGTGTCCAGTTGCATTTGCTTGCCTTCCCAACCCTGAAACTTGTCTACAACTGCCTTGCCTGATCCCCGTCCGGCGGCTTAGCCGCGCGGCTTGGCCGAAGACTCAGCCGCCTTGGCCGAGTGTCCCTTGAACGTGCGCGTCGCCGAGAACTCGCCCAGCTTGTGTCCCACCATGTTCTCCGTCACATACACCGGCACAAACTTGCGCCCGTTATGCACCGCGATCGTGTGACCTACAAAATCCGGGTGGATCGTCGAGCGCCGCGACCAGGTGCGAACGACCTTCTTATCGTTTGCCTGGTTCAACACTTCAATCTTGACCATCAGGTGCCCGTCGATGAAGGGACCCTTTTTTGTCGAACGCGCCATAACTCTGTAGCTCCCGGCCAGCAGCCTCTAGCTGCCGGCTCTCACATCCTGGTATCAGAACTTACTTTTTGGGACGGCTGACGATGAATGCATCCGTCCGCTTGTTGTTGCGTGTCTTGTAGCCGCGCGTCGGCTGGCCCCAGGGAGTGACGGGATGCCGTCCGCCCGAGGTCTTCCCCTCGCCGCCGCCATGCGGGTGATCGACCGGGTTCATCGAGACGCCGCGGTTGCTGGGCCGGATGCCCTTCCACCGGTTGCGCCCCGCCTTGCCGATCGAGACATTCTCGTGGTCCGTGTTGCCCACCTGGCCGATCGTCGCCATGCACTCGACCAGCACCTTGCGAGTCTCGCCAGAGGGCAGCTTGAGCAGCGCGTAGTCGCCTTCCTTCGCGACCAGCTGTGCTGAGGATCCGGCCGAACGCACCATCTGCGCACCCTTGCCGGGCCGCAGCTCGACGTTATGAACCGTCGTGCCGGCGGGAATATTCTTGAGCGGCAGCGCATTGCCGATCAGAATATCGGCCTCCGGGCCGCTGGTGATCGTCTGCCCCACCTTCAGCCCGACCGGCTGCAGGATGTAGCGCTTCTCGCCGTCCGCGTAGTGGATCAGCGCGATGCGCGAGGAGCGGTTCGGATCGTACTCAATGGTCGCGACCTTGCCCGGAACGCCATACTTCTCGCGCTTGAAGTCGATCAGCCGAAGCATCTGCTTGTGGCCGCCGCCGTGGTGGCGCATGGTCATGTTGCCGCCGTTGCCGCGTCCGCCGGTACGCTGCTTCACCGCCAGCAGCGGCTTGTGCGGCCGGTCCGTCGTCAGGTCATCGTTGACCAGCGTCGTCTTGAAGCGCAGGGTCGGTGTGATCGGTCGAAATGTCTTGATCGGCATCGTCTTTTTCTCTCTAGCTGCCAGCTTTAGCCGCTAGCTCTTCGCCCGCCACCTACTGCCGCGGGCTGCATGATCTTCAAAGTCGTTAGTAAGCTGCTGCGCTACTGCAAACCCCAACTGCCAAACCGCAAACGCCAGCTACAAACTGCTACAGGTTGTTGACATACTCAGGCAGCTTCTCGCCCGCCTTCAGCCGTACGTAGGCCTTCTTCCAGTCAGGGCGAAACCCGGTGAACTTGCCCCGCCTCCGCTCCTTGCCCAGGTAGTTGGCCGTGCGCACCGCATCCACCTTCACCTTGAAGAGGACCTCGACGGCCTGCTTCACCTCGGTCTTGGTCGCATTCGCCGCGACCTCGAAGACCAGGGTACCCTCCGTCTCCTTCGCGGTCAGACCCTTCTCCGTTATCACCGGCCGGCGAATCACATCATAGGCACTCGACATCTACGCCACCTCCGTCGCGGCCGCAGCAAGACGACGCTTCGATACGGTCTTCTTCAAGGACTCCTGCAGCTTCTCGATCGCGGAGCGGGAGAAGATGGCCCGCTCGTTGCGCAGCAGATCGTAGGGGTGGACCTCGGTATTCAACACCACTTCTACATCCTTCAGATTGCGTGCCCCGAGGATCAGCTTCTCGCTCAGCGCCTGGGTACTCTCGACCAGCAGCGTCGTGCGATGGGCCTCGAGCGTATTCAGTGCCGCACGATAGAGCTTCGTCTTCGGCTCCGACAGCTCCAGGCTCTCGACCACCGTCAGCTTCCCGTCCGCAAGCTTTGAAGCCAGCGCAGAGCGCAGGGCGCCCAGCAGCTTCTTGCGCGGAAACGCGTAGTCATAGGAGCGCGGCTGCGGGCCGTGAACCGTTCCACCATGGCGCCAGAGCGGCGAGCGGATCGAGCCCACGCGGGCCCGCCCCGTACCCTTCTGCTTCCACAGCTTCTTGCCGGCTCCCGAGACCAGCTTGCGGTTCTTGGTCGCCGCCGTTCCCTGGCGCAGAGCGGCGCGATAGTGCTTGACCGCCTCCCAGAGCAGAGCCTTGTTTACCTCGCTCGGCGCGAAGATCTCATCGGCCAGCTCGAGGGAGCCGACCTTCTGTCCGCCGAGATCGAATACGTCAATGTTTGCCATCGTCTTCTCTTTCGAAACCTGTACTTCAAATCTTCTGACTGCCACCCGCTGAGCCTGGCCTCTGAATCCGCCAAGTGGACCGGCTTCGGGCCTACTTCTTCTTGGCGGAGGCCTTCTTCGAAGCCTTCAACGGATCGACCGTACCGGCGCCGCCAAATCCACGGCGCTCGCGCGGAGGAGCCTTCGACTTCGAGATCATCACGTACCCGTCGCGGGGGCCGGGTACCGCACCCTCGACCATGATCAGGTTCTCTTCGAGATCGATGCCGCGAATGCGCAGGTTGCGTACCGTCACCCGGTCGACGCCGAAGTGGCCCGGCATCCGCTGCCCGGGAAAGACGCGGGACGGAAAGGACGATGCGCCGATCGAGCCCTGCACCTGGAACATATGTCCATGCGACTTCGGTCCGCCGCCAAAGCCATGCCGCCGAACTACGCCCGCAAAGCCGCGGCCCTTGCTGGTGCCGATCACATCGACATACTTCTCGTCAGAGAAGATATCGACCAGCACCCGGTCCCCGGCCTTGACCGCGATCGCCGGCTCTTCGCCCTCGGCTGCAGCCTTTACAGCCTCGACTGGAACCTCGCGCAGCAGCCGTACCGGCGCCACGTTGCTCCTGCCAAAGTGGCCGGCCTGGGCCTTGTTCACCTTCGACGCCTTGACGAACTCGACCAGGCCGATCTGCGCCGCGTCGTAGCCGTCCTTCGCCAGGGTCTTCAGCTGCGCAACCACGCATGGGCCCGCCTGCAGCACGGTGATAGGGTGAATGTCACCCTTCTCATCGAATACCTGCGTCATGCCGATCTTGCGGCCTAATATTCCAGTGACTGCCATCGTCTCTCCTCCTCATCATGCGCCGGGCGTATAGCTCGATCAGCCAGCCCGCGCACTGCCGGGGTTCTACTGTTGATTACTTAATTACTTCTCAAACGCCTTGATCTCGACATCGACGCCCGCAGGAAGATCGAGCTTCATCAGCGCGTCCACCGTCTGCTGGGTCGGTTCGAGAATATCGATCAGCCGCTTGTGCGTGCGGATCTCGAAGGCCTCACGCGACTTCTTGTCGACGTGCGGCGAACGCAGCACGCAGTACTTGTTCTTGACGGTGGGCAGCGGAATCGGACCTGCCACCTGCGCGCCGGTACGCTTGGCCGTATCGACGATCTCGCCCGTCGAGACATCGAGCACGCGATAGTCGTAAGCCTTGAGCCGGATTCGTATTCTTTGTCCAACCATGGTCGCTTTTACTTTCGTCCCCGAAGAACACCGTAGCGCTCCCCGGGATTTACTTTGAATTTCGCCAGTTTACTACTTAATTACTTCAGATCTGACTACTTCAGGATCTGACTACTTCAGGATCTGACTACTTCAGTATCTCCGAGATTGTCCCGGCCCCGACCGTCCGTCCACCCTCGCGGATCGCAAACCTCAGGCCCTTCTCCATCGCCACCGGCGTATGCAGCGTGATCTCGAGCTGCACATTGTCACCCGGCATCACCATCTCCGTACCCTCCGGCAGCTTCGCCGATCCCGTCACATCCGTCGTCCGGAAGTAAAACTGCGGACGATATCCGTTAAAGAACGGCGTGTGACGGCCGCCCTCTTCCTTCGACAGCACGTAGATCTCGCCCTTGAACTGGGTATGCGGCGTGATCGAGCCCGTCTTCGCCAGCACCTGCCCGCGCTCCACGTCTTCCTTCGCAATGCCGCGCAGCAACAGGCCCGCGTTATCGCCCGCCAGGCCCTCGTCGAGCTGCTTCTTGAACATCTCGACGCCCGTCACCACCGTCTTGCGCGTGTCGCGGAAGCCGACGATCTCCGCCTCTTCGCCCACCTTGATCTTGCCGCGCTCGATCCTGCCCGTCACC
>DASWVB010000016.1:0-286707 GCA_036401375.1 Acidisarcina sp. | reverse complement strand
AGCTCCTCCGCTCCGGAAAGCCGCTCGTCCTCGCCGTCAATAAGATCGACACCGAAGCCATGGCCGCCGCCGCCGAAAACTACCGCACCCTCGGCTTCAAGACCATCGTCCCCGTCTCCGCCGAACACAGCATCGGCATAGACGACCTGCTCGACGAAGTCTTCGCCCACCTTAAATTCCCCGAAATTGCAGCAAATTCCGATAAGTCACAACTAAACGATGGGCAAATACCAAAGGCCGCTGCATTACTCGACGAAAACGACTTAGACGACTTAGCCGACTTAGCCGACGACTTAGACGAAGACGACCTCGACGAACTAAGAAATGAAGACACCGGCCCCCAACACGTAGCCCCCGAAGAAGAAGACCCCGAAGCCGAAGACCCCGAAGCCGAAAAAAAAGAATCACGTCAAACACTAAACCCGGGTACCCCATCCACGCGCAGCATGAACCCGGGAACCCCATCCACGCGAAGCATGAGCCCGGGAACCCCATCCACGCGAAGCATGAGCCCCGGTTCCCCATCCACGGACAGCATGAACCCGGGTGCCCCATTCATGCGCAGCATGAGTGGGAAAGCAACCCCGCCCACCGCCCCCCCCAAAGCCGAGACAAACCCGGGTGCCCCAGAACAAACCAACCCGGAACAAACCAACCCAGAAGAAGAACCACACCCCAAAGGCCTCCACCGCACCCACGGCGAATTCGAACTCCACGAGACAAAAGTAGCCATCATAGGCCGCCCCAACGTAGGCAAATCCACCCTCCTCAACGCCCTCACCGGCACCACCCGCGCCATCGTCTCACCCATCGCCGGAACCACCCGCGACGCCGTCGACGAGCTCATCACCTACGAGGGCGCGCGCCTCCGCATCATCGATACCGCCGGCATCCGCCGAAAGGGCAAGACCACCCAGATGGCCGAGAAGCTCTCCGTCGTCATGGCCCGCCGCCACCTCGAGGCCGCCGACGTCGCCCTGCTCATGATCGACGCCGTCGAGGGAGTCACCGCCGCCGACGCAACCATAGGCGGCTACGCCCACGAGTCAGGCCGCTCCGTCATCATCGTCATTAATAAGTGGGATCTAGTTACGACCAGCCGTACCGACGGCAAGCCGCCCGCCGATCGCCGCGTCTATGAGGAACAGCTCCGCGGCGCATTGAAGTACCTCAGTTATGCCCCCATCGTCTTCATCTCCGCCTCGGAAGGTAGAAATCTCGGACGCGTCCTGCAGTTAATCAAGACCGTCGCCGCAGCGCGCCGCAAACGAGTTACAACCGGCCAGATGAACCGATTCCTCGAACGGGTCGACTTCCAGCGCGCCAGCGTGCCCATGGCAAAAAAACTGCGCATCTACTACATGACCCAGGCCGCAGTAGCCCCGCCCACCTTCGTCCTCTTCGCCAACCGCGCCATCAAGCTCCACTTCTCCTTTGAACGCTTCCTCGAAAACCAGATCCGCGAACACTTCGGCTTCGAAGGCACACCCATCTGGTTCAAAGTAAAAGCCCGCAACGAAAAGACCAAAGACTAGCAGCAGAACCCCGAACAATAAAGCACGGCCAACCGGCCATAGAACTACACAAGCACCCGGATAAGCGAAAACACCCTCGAACTTAGCCGCATTTAGCAGCAGAATCTTGGGAATAAACCTTCATTAAGCAATCAATTACAGTAATCCCGGCAAAATCCAGAGAAATAGCCACCAAAATCAATCGGAGTCTCTACTCCACGTGACTAAAGCGCACCCAGACCGGAAGTTGCTGCCCTAGAATGTCTTCAGATTCTACGAGATTCACACACACGCTCACGATTCGTCGACTAAATAATCCCCTGAGCAAGACCTAAAGCCCCAGCCTACTCACGAGCCTTGAAACGCCGAGCCTTCATCCGGTTCCCGCAAACCGTCATGTCACACCATCGCCGGCGATGGTTCTTGCTGCGGTCCATAAACAGCCACCCGCAAGTCGGATCGGCGCAGGTCCGCACCTGGTCCACATCCCTGCTCGTCAAAAGATCCACAGCGGCAAGCGCCAGCCGCGAAACCGGCAGCTGCGCCTGCACCCTGTCCACCGTCCACTCAAGACGCCGCGCACTCAGCTCCCCGGTCCAGTCCAGTACCCGCGCCGAGTAAGCCTCCTTCGCCTTCCCCGCCACCAGGTTCACGAACACCTCGTGCGGCTCCGCAGCCTCCTCCTCACCTCGCGCGGCCAGAACTCGTGCCTCGATGATCTTCTTGAAAACCTGCGCCAGTGAACCGCGCAGAGCCAGACCCTCGAGCAAAGCCAGGTCCCCCTTGTAGTCGCTCGCCTTGCGCACCAGCAGATCGGTCTCCTCCCGGCTGATCAGCCCCGACTCCTCTGAAAACCGCAGCAGGTCCCGATACCGCGGCAGACCGTCAAGCTCATCGCCCGGCCCGACGCGAACGTCCTGCGTATTCACAAAATCGAGCACCACGTGGTCGGCAATCAGCTGGAAGGGAGCAGGAGTCTCTGGCAAAGTCGGCACCTTAACCTCAAACAGGGATCATACAGGTTACTGAGGCCAAAAAGCTAACCCCCGGCGGCACACTTCAACAGTTACTGGGCCCGAAAAGCTAACCCCTCGATAGATGAGAGCCGGTTACTTTTAAATAAAGTAACCACAGAAACCCGTGGTAGAGTAACCCTCAATGAGCGATTCAACGGTTGAAAGTAAGAGCAAGTTAGCGGCGGAACGATGAGCGGATCAGCCATCGAAAAACCAGGGCCCGCCGGCCGAACCACGGGCGCAAACACCCCACGCCGCTCCTCCCTGCCCGACCCCAAGACCCTCCTCGCCTTCTTCGCAATCTACGTAATCTGGGGCTCGACCTTCCTCTTCATCCGCATCGCCGTACTCCTCGTCCCACCCTGGTTCGCCGCCGGCACCCGCTTCTTCGTCGCCGGCTGCCTGCTCTACGCGTTCATGCGCCTGCGCGGCCGCCCTGCCCCCTCACCCACCCAATGGCGCAACCTCGCTCTGGTCGCATGTCTCATGTTCGTAATCACTTACGGAGCGCTCTTCTGGGCCGAACAATACGTCCCCTCAGGCATCGCCGCCGTCCTCGAGGCCACCCTGCCCCTCATCACCATCGCCTTTGAAGTCTTCCTCCTCCGCAAGCAGCCCTTCCACTGGAAGCTGCTCATCGGCATCGCCCTCGGCTTCATCGGAGTCACCATACTCATGCTCCGCGACGGCCGCCAGACCTTTGGAATCTTCCCCTGCCTCGTCATCCTCGGCGGCAGCACCGCCTGGTCGCTCGGCGCCGTGCTCACCCGCTCCCTCCCCCTCCCAGCCTCTCGCGGCATCACCGCCGGAGCAGAAATGATGCTGGGAGGCGCAGTCCTGCTGGCCCTTTCCGCCATCACCGGAGAGCTGCATCCCTTTCCGCATATCACGCTGAAAGCCGCGGCCGCACTGGCTTATCTCATCATCGCCGGTTCGCTGATCGGCTTCAGCGCCTTCGTGTGGCTGCTCGGCAGAATGCCTGCAACCCTCGTCTCCAGCCACGCCTACATCAACCCGCTGGTGGCGGTCGCGCTCGGCTACTTCGTGCTGGCAGAGCCCATCACCCGCCGCACCATCGTCGGCACAATACTGGTAGTGGCCAGTGTCGCGCTCATCCTCAAGCGGAAACAGGCACCTGCTGACCACTCGCAGCAAGCCTTGGCAACGCCCGACTCCTAAACACTTAGTAGTACACCAGAAAATCTCCTAAGCATTTAGTAGTAGAGGCCGTCGAAGTGCTTCCTCTAGCCGGCTCAGCCGCCCTGCCCTAGGTGCGCCATAGGCCCAGCCTCAGCTCCACTCAATAAGGGCCGCTGACCGTAAGCCTCTGCAAAGATCACTTCGAAGGCAGGTCGCGGAGCTGGTCAGCACTCTCCCGCGCAGCCCGCGAAGCAGCATCGATCTCCCGCTGCAACTCGCCCATCTGCCGCTTCAACTCCGCCGTACCCGCAGCCGCCTTCGCCTCTGAAGCCAGCCGCCGAGCATCCTCCATGTGTCTCTCGAACTCCGGGTTGTCCACTAATCCCATCGTGTCCCGCAGCTCACGGATCACTCCCTCATCCTTCCAGGCCTTCGACCGTGCAGCCATCTGCGCCTTGAATTCTGGATTGTTCATACGAGCCGTGACCGCGGCAACCTGTCGCTCCGCCTCTGCCATCCGCTGCTTGAACTCGGGGTTGTCGATCTGCCTCCGGGCGTCATCCATTTGCTGTTTAAATTCAGGGCTGTTGAACATCCGCTCTGCATCTTCCATGCTCTTCTTCATCCGCGCCGGGTCGACAGCCTTCTGCGCGTCTTCCATGCGCTCCTTGAACTCCGGGCTGTTCATGATCTTGCCCGCCTCTTCCATCCTCTTCCTGGTCGCCGGATCATCCACCGCACGCAGCGCCTCTCCGACATCCGCCCTTGCAGTAGCTTCGTTCAGAGAGCGCAGCGTGTCTGCCATCTGTCTCTGAAACTCAGGATTGTGGAACGTGCCGCCCTCGGCAGCCAGCTTTGCATTGAGAGTTTCAAATATCTTCTGAAGCAGCCGCCAGTCTTCCGACGACCGGTACTGCTCGTCAATGATGGCCGTTGCCTGCCCGTCGCCGCCCTCCTCTTCACCAGCCAGGGGAACAACCACGTCGAGATGCTTGCCCTGCCGATCATCAGCACTATGCGGTGCACCCGATTCACCGTTGATCGCAGGCGCCGGCGCAAGATCCGATGCACCGGGAGGCGCAGGCCCGAGCTGCGGAGCACCTTCAAGCAGCGCTCTTGACATACCGTCAGCTGCCGCCATCGCACGCGCAGGAGCAGGAGCAGATGCGGGCTGCGCAGTCGAAAACCCGGGCGAATCCGCATCACGCGCAGCAGTACGCGCCGCAGCCCTGCCCTTCGTCACGATGCCCGCGTCCGAGACGTCTCGCGATCGGGCAAACGTGGTCGTAACGTGGAAGAGAGCCGCCGCAGCGAGCACCCCCGCCATCACCGCACCTCCGCCCATCAACCGCACTGCACTTCGCAGCCTCCACGCGCTCAGATTTGAGCAGCCGCTTCGTTCCGCTCCTGCAGTCTTACCTTTTGCTCCGATCATCTCGCTCGACACCGCCTCGCCACCTTCAACGCTCTCCCTCAGACGCATGATCCGCTCCTCCAACCTGTTCTTGTTGTTGAAAAGCCCTACGCCCTGCACTCCTTGTGCAACATAGGATTGGACCATCCTCTGTGCGAGGCTCATCAGCGAGTCGGAGTAGCGGCGCGCCGAATGCATACGCTCCGCCGCCAGGTCGTCGCACAACATCTCGCGCGTCTGCCGCAGCCCGCGATGCAGCACGCCCGTTGCGGGATGGTAGAAGATCGGCAGCGCTGAGATTTGGCAGATCAGATTCACCAGGTAGTCCCTGCGGCGCACATGGCCCAGTTCATGAGAGAGCACCGCCTCGACCTCGTCGCCGCTATACTCCTCCAGGTCCGCAGGCAGCAGCAGCACCGGTCGCAGCACGCCCGCGATCATCGGTCCTGGCGCGTCCTCAGAGAACAGGATGCGCGGCGGCCTCACTCCGTAGTACCTGCAGCATCGTTCGAGCATGACCGTCGTGTCGCTCGACAGATCCGCATGCCAGCCCTGGCGTACCAGCCTCCTAGCAGCGATGTACGCGCACGCCAGCCGCAACACTCCCAGACCGATCGTAGCCAGGTAAAGCATCGCGACCCATCGCGAGCCCGCCGATGACAGGTGCACACGCCTCACTCGAAGCAGCCCTGCGAACACATGCGAGGGTGGCTTTCCCATCGGCCGTGTGCCAGCCACCGCATGCTCGCCTGCAGCTACAGGCGAACGCATCAGACTGCCGCCCTCCTTCATCTGAACCAGCGGCCTCGCAATTCCGCTCACACTCTCGGCGGCGATCTGCGGTGTAGCCTCCGTACCAGCCGGTGCGAGCCCGCGAAGGGGCAGCAGCACCGCCAACATCAGCACGGCCAGCCACAGTCCATGCTCCACCCGCACGTGCGGCCGCACCATCCTGATCAGGAACAGGGCCGCCACCGCAAGCAGCGGCACCTGCCAGAGCGAGTTGGCGAAATATTCGACTAGAAGCTGCGTCATTGCTGGTCCTCCCTCTTCCTGCGCTCTTCACCGCCATCGTGCTTTGGGTCCTTGGCCCCAAGCCTCTTCGCGATCCGGTTCAGCTCCTTCGGGCTGATCTGCCGCGCCTCCACCATCGACATGACCAGCGCCTCGGGCGAGCCGCCAAATAACCGCTTCAAGAGATCTTCGACAGCGTTGCCCGAGGCACGCTCCCGGCTGACAGCAGGGGAGTAGCGAAAGGCGCGCCCCTCCTGTGTCCGCTTTACCTTGCCCTTGCGCAGCAGCACACCCAACATCGTCTGCACCGTGGTGTAGGCAAGCTCCGCACGCAGCCTCGGCACCACATCAGACACTGTGCTCGGTCCATACTCCCAAAGCACCTGCATGATCTCCAGTTCAAGGGGCGTCAGCGTCTGTCCGGCGTTCTTCTTCGCGGCCATCATCATCGGTCCACCTCCTAACGTGTTAGTAGCTTGATCCACGGGATGTCTTTTGTCAACTAATCTTTTAGTAGGTACAAAGCAGGAGAGGAGCGCCTGCCTAGCCGGCGCCCAGAAGCCCTGGTCAACCGCCAGATCACGTCCGAATGCCAAAGGGCAAAGCCCGAGAAGAACGCGACCCCAGCCGCACCTAGACAGCGGAGAGAGGTCTGACCTGCTCAGCCCACCAGCCATCGAACGCCGCAAGCGCTCGCTCGCACTGCATGCGGCGCCGCTCCTTCTTGTCGCGCACCCTCCGGCGCGTCTCCTCGTCGAGCGGCTGCAGCAGATCAAAGGTGATGTTCGCCGGCTGGAAGCTCTTCCCCTCATAACGCGTGATGTAGTTCACCAGCGACCCGAGCGCTGTCTCCCGGGGAACGCAGGCCGGCGAGCGGCCCTCGGCAACAGCCGCGGCATACAAGCCCGCCAGCATGCCCGTCGCGATCGACTCCGTATAACCCTCAACGCCGGAGATCTGGCCCGCGAAAAAGATGCCAGGGTACGCGCGCATAGACAGCGTCTCGCTGATCACACGCGGAGCATCGATGTAAGTGTTGCGATGGATCTGCCCATACCGCAGAAAGTTTGCACTCTCGAGTCCTGGTATCAGCCGCAGAATCCGCGCCTGCTCGCCATACTTCAGGTGGTTCTGAAATCCGACCAGGTTGTAAGAGTCAGCCCGCAGATTTTCACAGCGCAGCTGCACCACCGCGTGAGGGATCCTCCCCGACCGCGGATCGCGCAGCCCCACCGGCTTCATCGGGCCGAAGCGCAGCGTGTCCCGCCCCCGCCGCGCCAGCTCCTCGATCGGCAGGCAGCTCTCAAAGTAATTCAGCCGCTCCCACTCCTTCGACTCCACCGTCTCCGCACTCACCAGCGCGTCGTAAAAGAGGTCGTACTCCGCCGCAGTCATAGGGCAGTTGATGTAGTCGGCCGTCCCTTTGTCGTATCGCGCAGCGAAGTAGACACGCTCCATATCGATCGACTCCGCCTCAACGATCGGGCTGATCGAGTCGTAAAAGGCCAGGTGCTCGCTTCCCGTCAGCCGCGCTATCGCCGCCGAAAGCGCAGCCGAGGTGAGCGGCCCGCTGGCGATTATCGTTAGGCCGTCCCCAGGGTTGAGCGAGGTCACCTCTTCGCGATGCACCGTGATGCGCGGCTCAGCAGCAATCGCCTCCGCGATGCGCCGCGAAAACTCCACCCGGTCCACTGCCAGCGCATGTCCCGCCGGTACGGCACTCGCATCCGCGTGCTTCAGCAGCTCACAACCGGCGCGCCGCATCTCCTGCTTGAGCAGCCATGGCGCCGTGTTCTCGCTCTCCGACTTCAACGAATTTGAACAGACCAGCTCGCCAAAATCGGCAGTCTCATGCGCCGGAGTCGTCCGCACCGGCCGCATCTCGAACAGATCGACCTCGATGCCCAGCTTGGCGGCTGTAAGCGCAGCCTCTGGCCCCGCGAGCCCTCCGCCGACGACGCGAATTCGCTTCGTCAACCCGCCACCTCGACTTCGTCTATGCCCACCGGGCCTGAAACCTGCAGAGAGCCAGGCACAGCTCGCGGCTCAGCAACAGCAGCGGGAGCATTAGCCGCGCCACGGCCCGTTTCTCCGACCGCATCTACATCGCCCGGATTTCTCGCCCCCACAAATGCGCCGAGCGTCGCCAGCGCATCGCCCGTGACCCGCATGATTCGCCAATCATCCAGAAGGTGCGCACCGAGCCCGCGGTAGAACTGAATAGCCGGCTCGTTCCATTCCAGAACCTCCCACTGCAGCCGATCAAGGCTCCTCTCAACCGCAATCGCCGCAACCCCTGCAATGAGCGCCCTTCCAAGACCGGCGCCGCGAAACTCCGGACGCACAAACAGGTCCTCCAGGTGAATGCCCCCACGCCCCCGCCACGTCGAATAGTTCAAGAAGAAAAGCGCAAACCCGGCGGCCTCCCCGTCAGCCTCACCGATCAGGCACTCATAGAGAGACCTGTCCCCAAAGCCATCCCGCAACAGGTCGGCCTCGGTGGCCACCACCGCGGCAGGCTCCCGTTCATAGAGCGCAAGCTCACGTATGAGCGCAAGCATCAGCGGAACATCCGCCGCTGTCGCCGGACGGACATTGATTCGCTTTGAAGAGTTCTCCCGCTTATCTGTCATGATGCGTATCAACATTATAAGAAGCCCGCAAATGGAAGCAGCCATGCGACCAGCTCTGCCGCGCTCTCCTGCGACAAACAGTTCGAGCTGACAAACATTCACACTCTGTTTGCATTTCCACCATGCCGATGGAGTACGCTGGTGCCATCCGTCAGACTCTGTCTGGACCGCAGGTCATGCCTCTCACCATCAACAGCCCGGCGCCTGGAACCACAGATCAAGAGTTAGCGCGGACCGAGGAACGCCGGTTGAGTCAGACAGTATTCGTTCTAGAGGATGACACCGATATCTCCCGGCTCGTCCAGCACCACCTTGAAGCGGCAGGCTTTCCCGTTCGCCTCTTCCCCACCCCGGCTAACATCATCTCTGACGCCGAGCGCCAGGCTCCCGCGCTCTTCCTGCTCGACATCATGGTTCCCGGCGGAGACGGTCTCGACGTCTGCCGCAGGCTCCGCAATCACACCGCCCTCAGCACCGTTCCTATCATCTTCCTGACTGCAAGGGCCGCTGAGAACGACCGCGTACTCGGCCTCGAGCTCGGTGCCGACGATTACATCACCAAGCCCTTTTCTACCCGCGAGCTCATTGCACGCGTTAAGGCGGTCCTGCGCCGGTTCGAGCGCCCGCTCACTCCCTCCGTCACCAGCTTTGAACACATCGTTATCGACGCCAGCGCCATGCAGCTCAAGGTGCGCGGCGAACTCACCACCACAACCGCCACCGAATTTCGTCTCCTCGATTACCTCGCCCGCCACCCCGGCCGTGTCTTCAGCCGCGATCACCTGCTCGATGCCGTCTGGGGCGACGCCCGCTTCGTCACCCCACGCTCCGTCGACGTCTACGTCCGCCGCATCCGTGAGAAAATTGAGACCGATCCGGAAAACCCGCGCTACCTGAAGACGGTACGTGGTGCGGGCTACCGCTTCGAGCTGCCGCGTCCACTCGAAGTCTGACGTAGGTCGGTGACGTCCAGCATAGACCTGCGGTGCGGCTTCATCGTCGGTACTCGCCGCGCATCGGGCAAAGCCGTCAGCGAAGATGGCTTCACAAGACGAATCGCAGCGCAATTGCAGCAGGCTGGCCACTCGGCTCCCTCAACTTTCCGGTTGATCCGAGTGAGTCCATCGCAGAGCCGCAGAGAAGGGACAAGACATGAGCGGAAAGGTCTTTACCCGGCTGCTCCTCGCCTTCGCCGCGGTGATAGGCGTCTTCGCCGTCTCGATAGGTCTGCTGCTCGAGGGCGGCGGGCCGCCCCACCTCCCAATGCGCGACCTGCTGTTCGCCTTTCTGCTCGCGCTGCTGGTCGCCACACCGCTTGCCGGCTGGCTCGCTTACGGCTTCTCCGCCCGGCTCAAACGCATCGTCGCCTTCGCGCATAGACTGGCCGCGGGAGACCTCTCTGCCCGCATCGACCAGCGCGGGAGTCCTGTCAACGACTCCGCAGCAGCGAGGCTGACTGAACCGCCCGCCACACTTGCGAGCAAGGGCAGGCAAGTCGACTTCGAAGAGGTGACCGAGGCCGCGCAGGCTCTCGACATGGCCGCCGCTCGCCTCGAGCACAGCTTTCAATCGCTCGATGCCAACCGCCTCGCACTCGCTGCTCTGCTCGACAGCATGCAGGAGGCGGTCGTCGCCGTCGACCCGCAGGGGCACGTGAGCTGGTCAAACGCCGTGCTCAGACGGATTCTCCCTACCGGTGTCCGCGAGGGCCGCCCTCTGGTACACACGATTCGCGATCCTGAGGTGCTGGCCTGCGTCGAGGCCGCCCTGCGCCACCGCCAGGTCTGCACCGGCCGCGCCACTTCCGTGGCCCCCGGCAGGCTCTTTGAGGTGAATGCGGCGCCGACCCCCGGCGGCGGCGCCGTCGCCGTGCTGCACGACGTCACCGAGGTCGAACGCGGAGAGAAGATGCGCCGCGACTTCGTCGCCAATGTATCGCATGAACTGCGCACCCCGCTCACCTCGATCTCCGGCTATGTCGAGACCCTGCTTGACGGCACCTACTCCCCGCAGGAGTCGCGCGAGTTTCTCGCCATCATCCTCAAAAACTCGAACCGCATGAACCGGCTCACCGAGGACCTGCTCGCACTGGCCAGCGTCGAGGCCAGCGGATACAGGGTGCGTCCTCTGCCCGTCCGCGCCTCAGACCTCGTCACCGACGCCATTGAGTCGCTGGCCGGCATGGTCCTCGAGTCGGAGGTCACTGTTGAGGCCGGCGAGCTTACCGACGCGATCGTACTCGCCGACGCAGATGCTCTCAACCAGGTCTTCGGTAACCTCATCGAAAACGCGATGAAGTATGGGCGCTCCGGCCACCTGGTCCGCGTCGGAGCTTACCCGGCGGGCAACTCGGTCGAGTTCTACGTCCGCGACTTCGGGCCAGGCATGGCGTTCGAACACCAGGACCGCATCTTCGAGCGCTTCTACAGAATCGATAAAGCCCGCTCGCGCGACTCCGGCGGCACCGGACTCGGACTCGCCATCGCCAAGCACATCGTCCTCGCTCACGGCGGCGCCATCCGGGTCGAGAGCGAGCTCGGCCTCGGCGCAACCTTCCTCTTCACCCTGCCTGCCGCCCCGGCTAGCGATCTCCCCGGCTCAAGCCCGAACGGACAGCAGATCGACAAGAGGCCCGCCTCCATGATCGCCGAGTCAGCCGCCGAGTAACGTCTCTCTCCAGGCGCCCCCAGTCGCCCGGAACGACTGACCTCAACTCCAGTCACGACTGAGCCGAACGGGTCCCGACGCTTAGCTTACTTCGCCGATTCACGTCTTATTCACACTCTGCTCAACCCGCATTCACACTCCTAACCGAAAATGCGGAGGATATATCTGGGGGAACTGTGAGAAAGAGCATCATCGCCGGCGCCGCGCTATTCCTGTGCGCCACGTCAGCAGCATTTGCGCAAAAGATCAACGGTGCGGGAGCGACCTTCCCCAACCCCATCTACTCCAAGTGGTTCATCGAATACAGCGGCGCCCACCCAGGCGTGCAGATCAACTACCAGCCCATTGGCAGCGGCGGCGGCATCCGCCAGGTCACCACCGGCACAGTCGATTTCGGGGCGAGCGACGGCCCCATGACCGACGAACAGCTCTCCGCGTCACCGGTCAAGCTGATCCACATCCCCACCGTGATGGGCGCCGTCGTCCCCATCTACAACCTGCCCGGAGTCAACGCCGAGCTCAAATTCTCGGGCGACGTCCTCGCCGATATCTACCTTGGCAAGATCAGCACCTGGAACGATCCACGCATCGTTAAAGACAACCCCGGCGTCAGCCTGCCGGCCCAGGACATCATCGTCGTCCATCGCTCCGAGGGCAGCGGCACGACTTACATCTTCACCGACTTCCTTAGCAAGGTGAATGCCGACTGGCGCAACGGGCCCGGCAGGAACACGGCCGTCTCATGGCCCCGCGGCATCGGCGGCAAGGGCAACGAAGCCGTCGCAGGCCTGGTACGCCAGATGCCCGGCACCATCGGATACGTCGAGCTGATCTATGCCATGCAGAATAAGATCCCCTTCGGCTACGTCAAGAACCCCGCCGGAGCATGGGTCAAAGGCAGCATCGAGGGCGTCACCGAGGCAGCGGCAAGCATGAAGCAGATTCCTGCGGACTACCGCGTCTCGATCACCAACGCCCCCGGCAAGGGTGCCTATCCCATCTCGAGCTTCACCTGGCTGCTCATCCCCACTCAGCCTAAGGACGCGGCCAAGGCTCACGTCATCAAGGACTTCCTGCAGTGGATGCTCGATCACGGACAGTCCGAGGTCAGCGCACTTTACTATGCTCCGCTTCCCAAAAGCGTGGCCGACAAGGTCCGGGTCACCATCTCGCAGTTGAAGTAGCTCCCCGTCAGACCTTTACCTCCAACTCTTTGCCAAAGGGGACACGCGAAAGCGCAGCGTGTCCCTTTCTCCACAGGCAATCTGCCGCGAAGCGCGACATTTGTACGGGATTAACCTTCTGTTCACGAAACCCGATTACCGTGAGAAGCGGTGAAATTTCAAATTCAGGAACGCGCTGTGTCCTCACAACCGGACTCCTCCGGATCGCTCGCCGCAACCACCGCGCTAACTCCCGACCTCTCTCCCATCCGCGCTTTCCTGTTGAAACGCGGCAGTTCGACCGGTACGGATCGTGCCTTCGGCGGCCTGATGACGATCTGCGCGATGAGCATCTTCGCCATCGTGCTGCTGATCGCAACGGAGCTCATCACCCGCTCGCACCTGAGCATCTCGCGGTTCGGCCTTGGCTTCTTCTTCCGGCAGGCGTGGGACCCGGTCAGCGGTGACTACGGCGCAATTCCCTTCATCTACGGCACCCTCGTCTCCTCCCTGCTCGCATTGCTCATCGCCGTGCCCCTGGCTGTCGGCCTCGCCGTCTTCCTTACGGAGATGTGCCCACGCTTTCTCCGTGGCCCGCTCGCCTTTATCACCGAGCTGCTCGCCGCTATCCCCAGCGTCGTCTACGGACTGTGGGCGGTCTTCGTCCTCGTGCCGCTGCTGCGCGAGCACGTCGACCCGATCCTCACAAAGCTCTTCGGCTGGACCACCCTCTTCAGCGGCCCCAACTACGGCATCGGCATGCTCGCTGCGGGCGTCATCCTCGCCATCATGGTGCTGCCCATCATCTCCTCGCTCACCCGCGAGGTCATGATGGCTGTGCCCCACTCGCAGCGCGAAGCCGTACTCGCCCTCGGCGCCACCCGGTGGGAGATGATCCGCATGGGCGTGCTGCGCAACGCTCGCATCGGCATCGTCGGCTCCATCATCCTCGGCCTCGGCCGCGCCCTCGGCGAGACCATGGCCGTCACCATGGTCATTGGAAATCGTCCCGAGATCGCCAGATCGCTCTTCGCCCCGGGCTACACCATGGCCAGCGTCATTGCCTCCGAGTTCAGCGAGGCCTCCGATGACCTCTACCTCAGCGCCCTCATCGAGATCGGCCTGGTCCTCTTCATCGTCACTATCATCGTCAACGCGCTCGCCCGCGTGCTCGTCTGGGCGGTCACCCGCGGCGCTCCGGCACGCGTGAGCTAACCTGTCTTCCCCGATCTCGGATTGAAAACTTCAAGTCTTAACTCGACCGTGACCCGCAGACACACACATGACCTATAAGCCGAAGACAAGCGCAGCCAACCGTGCATGGCGCACCATGATGAATCACCTGGCGACCATCCTCGCCGTAACGAGCACCCTGCTCGTCGTTGCGCCGCTCGTCGCCATCTTCCTCTACCTCATCTACAAGGGAGCGAGTTCGCTCAACGTGGCCTTCTTCACCCAGGTACCGAAGCCGGTCGGCGAGGAGGGTGGAGGCATGGCAAACGCCATCTACGGCTCCGGCATCCTGCTCGCCATCGGCAGCGCAATCGGGGTGCCCATCGGCATCGCCTCCGGCATCTATCTCGCCGAATTCGGACGCGGCAAAAAGCTGGCCCACATGGTCCGCTTTACCGCCGACGTACTCAACGGAGTGCCCTCCATCGTCGTCGGGATCGCCGTCTACGCCCTGCTCGTCCAGGGCCGCCACTACTCCGCACTCTCCGGCGGAGTCGCCCTCGGCATCATGATGATCCCCACCATCACCCGCACCACCGAAGAGATGCTGCTCATGGTCCCTCACAGCATCCGCGAGGCGGCCCTCGGACTCGGCCTGCCCAACTGGCGCACCGTACTCTCGATCACCCTCAAAACCGCGTCTCCCGGCGTCATCACCGGATGCATGCTCGCCTTTGCCCGCGTCGCGGGCGAGACCGCGCCGCTGCTCTTCACCGCATTCGGAAACCAGTTCTGGAGCTCCAACCTCAATGAGCCGATCGCTGCGCTTCCGCTGCAGATCTTTATCTATGCCATCTCTCCCTACGATGAATGGCACCGCCTCGCATGGGCGGGCGCACTGGTGCTGATCGTGCTGATCGTGATCTCCGTCTCCCTCGTCCGGTTCGTTACCACACGCGGTGTCTTGAAGGGAGCAAGCTAGTGGGCGTCAGCATCCAGGTCTCAGATCTGAACGCGTGGTACGGCACCAACCACACGCTGCAGCAGATCAACCTAAACATCCCGGCCAACCACGCCACCGCCCTCATCGGTCCCTCCGGCTGCGGCAAGTCTACCTTCGTGCGCTGTCTGAACCGCATGCACGAGACCAACCCCATCGCCCGCGTCACCGGCTCCGTCCAGATCGGCGAGATGGACATCTACAACGACGCATCTCCGGTCGAGATCCGCCGCCGCGTCGGCATGGTCTTTCAGCGACCAAACCCCTTTCCTACCATGTCGATCTACGACAATGTGGCGTCCGGGCTGCGGCTCAACGGCTTCAGTAACCGGCGCATCCTCGATGAGACCGTGCAGCGCTCGCTGCAGAGTGCCGCGCTCTGGGACGAGGTCAAGGACGACCTTAAGAAAAAGTCAGGCGCCAGCCTCTCCGGCGGACAGCAGCAGCGCATGTGCATCGCCCGCGCCCTCGCCGTCGACCCGGAGGTGCTGCTGATGGACGAGCCCGCCTCCGCCCTCGACCCGGTCTCGACTGCCAAGATTGAGGACCTCATCTTTCAGCTCAAGACCCAATACACCATCGTCATCGTGACCCACAATATGCAGCAGGCGGCGCGCGTCGCCGAAAACACCGGCTTCTTCCTCAACGGCAAGATGGTCGAGTTCGACTCCACCCACAAGATCTTCACCAACCCCCACGACAAGCGTACCGAAGACTACATCACAGGGAGGTTTGGATGATGGTACGACTACGGTTTCAACAGAGTCTCGACGACCTCAAGGAAAAGCTCCTCGTCATGGCCGGCATGGTGGAGCAGGCCATTCAGCGCGCCATCGAGGCCTATCGCATGCGCGACCTCTCCATCTGCGACCTCGTCGACCGCGGCGAACTCTCCATCAACCGCTTCGAGCGCGAGGTCGACCAGATGGCTCTCGACCTGCTCGCAATGGAGCAGCCCACCGCCATCGATCTCCGCTTCATCCTCTCCGTCATCAAGATCAACGCCGACCTTGAACGCGTCGGCGACGCCGCCACCAGCATCTCCGAGCGCGTCCGCGACCTGCAGGCCTTCCCCGTCGCCGACCTGCCCGTCGATATTCCCCGCATGGCCTCGCTCGCCGCCGCGATGGTGCGCAAAGCTCTGCAGTCCTTTATAGAAGCCGACGCCGACCTCGCCCGCACCGTGCTCACCATGGACGATGACGTAGACAGGATGAACGAGGCGTCCTTCTTCGCCCTCTCAACGCTCATGAAGGAGCAGCCCGCGCTGACCCCGCAGGCTCTGAACGCGCTGGTAATCGCCCGCAACCTCGAACGCGTCGCAGACCACGCCACCAACATCGCCGAAGACGTGATCTTCTGGGTCCGCGGAGCAGACGTCCGCCATCACCGCGCCGTGAGCGCCACCCACACCGGAACATCCCCCGGCCGATAGCAGGCCGGGCACCCGTGCACCGGGGGGGTATATAAGTAAGAGCGACAGTTTGTCTCCTGACATGAGTTTGATTCATGTAGCTGTTTCTGTTACATGATGTGGCAAGCGACTAAAGCGGCCAGTGCAGCAGCTGCTGCATCCGTGGATAATAGAGAGCGAGGCGAAGCTCGACTCCACTGCCCCGCGCCAGCCGCAGCATCCGCCCGTACATCTCAAGCTGCCCTTTATACCTCAGCCGCTCCTCCTTCAAAAACCCCGCAAGATCAGGCCCCGAACGTGTCGCCGTCTTGTAGTCAACGATCCACAGGCAATCATTTCCCAGGCTGAGCGGCTCCGAACCCGCGCGAAACATCCGGTCGACCCGCAGCGTCCGAATCCCGCCGTCCACCACGCCCGTCCAGGCCGTCTCAGAGCGTGCCTCCCGATGCGGACTTAATATCCAGAGCCCCGCAGCGTCGTCGAGCGCCGCCCGTACCGCATCGACCGCCACGTTCGCAGAAGTCTCCCCAATCTGCCCCGCACCTCGACCCTCCGCAACAAGCCCGTTATTGCGCAGCAGCGAGCGCGCCTGCTTCCTCCATCCGCCAACCGCGCGCCGCAGCTCCGCCGCAGTCGCTCCGCGCTCCAGTTCCCGAGCCGCACGCTCAAATAGCGCGTGCACGGTCGTACCCAGCGCCCGCGCAGCCAGCGACCCTTCCGGCCGGCTGAATTTTCCAGGCTCATCACGCGTTGCACCCGCAACGCCGGAAGACGTGACAGGTACCGTTACATCGGGCAGCACCACCTCAGCGTTCAGCCCGGTCGGGAGTCGACGAATTCTCATCCCGCCTCCCGCCGCCTGAGTCTCCGCCTCAGGTCCTGCCGCGGCAGCGGCCAGATCGATGCCGTGCAATTCGGCACCGTCACCGGCATCTCGCATCACGAGGACTGCAGCACCGCCATCAGCAGCTCTCGACCCAACAGGCCAGGAGCTCACCTTGGCTGCAAACACCGGTTCGAGTGCGACCCACGCAGTCGCAAGCAGGCTCTTCGCATCCAGCGGTTTCATCACTCCGGCCTTGGCAGTAGCAGCTCCCAGTAGATGAAGCTCCTTTGAGGCCCGCGTGCACGCCACATACAGCAGCCGTCTCCGCTCCTCTACCTCTCGCTTGCTCTTCTGCGTCTGCACCCATTTGTAGAGCCGGCTGGTTCCCGTGCCCTTCTCGCTGATGGGCGCAACCAGCACCTCCTCCACCCCATCAGGACCAGCGCCGCCTGCCGCAAAGGACCGCTGCAGCCAGCAGATCAGGGAGTGCCGGTCATTACCGGTAGCGCGCTCAAGGCCCGGCACGATGACCACGTCGAACTCGAGCCCCTTCGACTTGTGTATCGTCATCAGCTTGATACCGGCCCGCTCATCTGCCTCCGGGTCGGGCTGCGCAAATAGCCGGGCAAGTTGCGAATCGATGGAGCTTGTCGTCACTCCATTTGCACCCGCGTCGAGTTCGTCGAGCATGCGGAAGAACGTATTTGCATTCTCGAGGCCAACAGCATCGACGCATCGATGCCCGCCCAGACCGTGCCAGGTGCGCTCGATCCAGGAGGCAAACGAGAGCGTCGCGGAGTTGCGGTAACGCGGCTCCAGTGCAGCCAGCAGCACCTCGCGCGTAGCCGCGACGCGCGCTCGACCATCCTCGCTCAGACCAGGGCAGTCGCCTCGAAGCAGCTGCAGCACCGGTATATGCGCAGTCTCCCTGCTGTCCGTTCCGCAGAGCGCGTGAAGATCGCCCAGTTCCAGCCCGCACCATGGTGCTCGAAGGATCGACAGCCACGCGATCCGGTCCATGGGGTGCGCCAGGGCACGGGTCAGCGCCACCAGGTCAAGGATCTCCTGCCGCTCGCCCAGCGTCTCAAGGTCGACCGAACGGAAGTGGTAGCCGCGTGCACGCAGCGCCGCCGCAATGCTGATCGCGTGCCTCTTCGCGCGGACCAGTACGCCGATGGTGAACCCCGTACCTGGCGTCAGCCGCGCCTGCTCAACCTGCGGCCAGTGCTCCTCGACGATCTTTAAAACCTGTTTCGTCTCGAGCCGGCGCGCCGCGTGCTTCTCCTCAACCGTTGCTGTGCTGGGAAGAATATACGGATGAACATGCACCGACTCCATGTCGCCGCCGCCCCGGCTGGCGACCGACCCGGTGAACGCAACCCGCCCATCCCTGCCGAAGACCTGCTCGAAAAACGAGTTGAGTGGCTCGACCAGGCCCGAGTGACTCCGGAAATTGCTTCGCAATTGCAGGTTTTCGAGCTCCACCACCGCTCCGTCGCAGTTCAACCCTTCGCGGCTCACCTTGTGAAAGAGCTCCACCTCGGCCTGCCGGAACAGGTAGATCGACTGCATCGGGTCACCCACCAGGAAGCAGGTTCGCCCATCGCAGTTGTCCCACCCCCGCAGCAGGGCGATGAGCAGCTGGTGTTGACGGCGCGACGTATCCTGAAATTCATCCACCAGCAGATGGCGCAGCCGGTCTCCAATGGCGAGCGCCTGCTCGGTCGGCAACTGCGCGCTTCCTGGCGTTGTATCGGACAGGCCGTCGCCGGCGGGCACTGCATCCGGCGTACGCAGCACCATCTCCGCCGCCAGCCCAAGCTCGGCAAAATCGACAGCGTTTCGTTCCGCGAAGATCACTTTCAACTCCGCGACCGCGTATCGCAGCGTCGTGAAAAGATGGCGCAGCGTCTGCCACTGTGCATCGCTGTAGTGCGGAGTGGGCAGCGACAGGACGGAGCACAGCGCCTCGAGCGCCCCGGGCATCGTCTGCAGCGTCTCCACTACCCGCGACAGGCGCGCCTTTTCGCTCGCCGCTACTCTGTTGGGAAAACCATGGTCCGACTTATGTTTCTTTCGCCAGCCTTCTGCCTTGTTGATCAACAGCTGGCCAAGGCAGGTCCAATGGTCCAGAAAATCGTGAGTCGGACCGGGCAACTCCATTAGACTCTCGAGCACCTGGAAGCTGTCTTCAAAGCCGCCGTTCCGCCGCACGAACTGAGCGAGATCCATCAACTCCGCCGCAAGCTCCGGGTCCCGCGACAACAGCTGGTGCGCCCTCTGGAGCACCACACCGATCTCGCGTTGAAACGGCTCCTCCAGCCGCCCCCGCACACCGTCCCAATCCACATTTTCGCCAAACAGAAACAGGTGCCCCCACTGATCCCGCTGCCGCAACATCTCGGCCAGCAGCTCCTCGCAATTTGCGAGGTTGTTGTCGCGCAGAGTGAGCACCGCCGCGAGAGCCGAGTGCAGCTCCGCGTTAGTACCACCGAGATGCTCGAATGTTCGCTGCGCCGCGAGGTCGTAAAACGGCCCGGCGTTCTCCGTCGGCTGCAGGTTGCCCCCCAGCCGCGCCAGCATCGGCATGCGGTGCGCGATCGAGAGGCACAGGGAGTCGATTGTCTGAATATTAAGCCGCTGCGGCTGATCGAGCAGAGCCCATCCACGCTCCCTTGAACGCTCCATCGCCGCGCGGGCGGGACTCTGTTCCTCTGTGTTCGTCCCATCGGACGATACGCCGGCGCCGATACTCGCGTGCCGCAGCTTATCCAGAATGCGGCTGCGCATCTCCGCTGTCGCCCCGCGGGTGAACGTGATCGCAAGCACCTGTTCCGGCTCGTCCACTACCGACAACAGCTTCAGAAAGCGGTTGGTCAGCAACTCGGTCTTGCCTGAGCCCGCCGGAGCCTGGACCAGGAAAGACTTCGAGACATCGAGTGCTCTTAGGCGCGCATCCGCATCAGCAAGCGGCGTTGCAAAGCGGGATTTCGCCGTGCTCTGGAACTCAGCAACCTCGGCCATCACTCACCGCCCGAGTCAAACACGCGATCAAACTTAGGGTCATCGATCTCCAGGGCGTCAAGGGGCACCTGCGTCTCAGCGACCCGGCACAAGCTCGGCAGCGGGCAGTATTGACAGGTCTGCGGATACTTTTTGGGCGTCACTGTGGCGTCGCCCGCGAGAAAGCCCTGCGCTAGCTGCCGCAGCGTCTCCGCCCATTGCTCTCGAACCGCATCGTCGTATAAGGGAAGGCCTTTGGGCCCAGCTACGAGCTTGGAGAGCGCGTGAGTGGTCTGTCCCACGAACGCCATCTCATGCGGCCGCAGCTGAGCAAACAACACTCCACTCACCCGCTCAATGCCACCGAAAGCGGCATAGAGCGGCAGCTGCGGCGCGTCTGGGCGGTCGCCCTGCCAGGCGGTCGTGCTCACATCGCTGGTCTTGTAATCGAGCAGGAGCCGCTCGCCGGAGAGCAGCCGGTTAACGCGATCGATGCGCAGGTTCAGTCTCAGCCCGGCAACGTCGACCCCATCTACTTTCTTCTCGCGTGCCTCAACCGCAAACGGCGGCTGCTCAGCCTCTAAGCGCAACCACTCAGTCAACAAACGGCACAGCCGCTGTTGTTCATTCGCGAAGTATGCAACCGTCCACGCATCTTCGCCGTCTCGTCTCTTGGTCAGCACCGACCTCACGTGATGCTCCACGATATCATCCAGACGTCCCGTCGCCATGGCATTTCCCAGATCATCACGTGTATGTAACCGCCACGGTGGCTCATCCGTGTCCGACCACAACGTCTCGAGAACTCTGTGCAGTATTTCGCCGCGGTCCTCGGGCGTAAGTCCGCGCTCCCCCTTATCCGCCTCGACGGCTCCAAGCCGCCGATCGGCAAAAGCCTGGAACGGGCACGCGGCCTGCATCTTTAGTATGTTTGCGCCGCCTGCCACCTGTGCCTCAGGCCAGCGGATCAAAGATTCATCTCTGATCTCGACCGTCTCAACCTCATGCCTGGTGGCGCTGACCACTCCAAGTGCTGAAAGGAACTCATCGGCGGCCATCAGCCTGAGCTCTCGACCAGCCGCCTCGGCGAGCACAGGAGAGGGCTTGCCCGCTCCGTCCGTCATCTGCTTCGAGCAGCTGAAGACGCACTCCCCTGCAGATCTCGCGATTCGCCTGGTCACTCGCACGGCGAGCTCCCAGTCGGCGGCCGGGCTGGCGTGAGGCATCCCCGCGTCCCGCTGCACTCTGAGTGGGATCAGCGGGTGAGGCGATGCTCCGCCCGGCCAATGCAGATCATCGGCGCCCATAAACCAGACGGCATCGAACTGTTGCCCCGCCGATTCCATCGGACTCATGATCTGAATCGGCGCGCTCTGCGATTCAGGAGAGAAGATCGTTCCCGCAGCAGCATGAGTCAGCTTCTCGACGAAATCGCCATACTCGACCGGCTGCCCATCAAAGGCGAGCGCCGCAACAGAATCGAGTGTCTGCTCCCACTTCCGGCGTGCCTGGAATTGCACGCTGTCCTCGGGGTCCCGCCCCGGCCAGCCTGCCAGATCGAGCAGCCTCAAACCTAGATTCACCCAGTCCGAATAAAGCTTTGGGCTGTCTCGCCGCTGTGATCCGGATTTGGATTTCCGCGCGCGATCACTTTCATGGCCTCCAGCACCCGAAGCCGTAGCCTCCCGCTCGACGCCCATGAGACGCTGCCGCAGAGCTTGAGCCTCTGCCATGGGCAGCCTTCCGCTGCGCTCGATCCACCAGTGTAAAGCGATCTCGGGTGGTCTTCCCTTGACTGCGCGCATTGCACGATCTGCCTGGGCAATGGCAAGCCACTCAGCAGAGCCGCCTCCAAGCAGTCCCGAGAGCAGCAGCCAGGAGAGGTCTTCCTGTGGCAGCGGCTCGCCCACCCATCGCAGCAGCAGCAACGCAGCGCGTACGGAAGCCGCCGCAGATAGCGGTCGGCCCAATGAGAACTCAAACGGCGCCACACCCGCAGGCGCAGCGATGCTCGACGAGGTGGGCAACAGCACGCGGCGAAATGTCCGCTCGATCTCACCGCGTACCGCCGCGGCATCCTGCACCAGCACTGCGATACGGCACCCCGGATCCTCAACAATCCTGACCCGGGCCCAGCGCGCGGCGGCCTCTATCTCGCCGCGAGGGTCTTTCGCCTCGATCAACGCGAGGGCCTCCTGGTCCCCGCTCCGCGTAAGGGCAGGTGCGCCGGTTGAACCCGGATCAGCAGCCCCGACCCGGTCATCTGTTTCCAATAAGGCTGTCCGGCAACCGCGCCGCGCAAGCGCATCGAGCACCCGGTGCTGCGCCGGCAGCACGCGATCGAAGCCCGTCATCAAAACCTGGCCGGGAGCCTCAACGACTCCGGCCGAGATTGCCGCAGATGCCCGCACTTCGAGCATGCTGCGGCTGATCCAGCGATGTCGCGCGCAGAGCTCGTCAAAGCCGGTCGCCCAGCGACGGAAAACCTCCGCATCCACCGAGCCGCCATGGTCCCACGGCCGCGCGCGCGCACCGTGAGCCTCGTAAGCCCCCATTCGCGCATAAGCCGATTGCGCCAGCTCAGCCATTCCCTGGACCGAGACCAGCAGCCGCGCGTCACCTTGCTGCCGCGCAACATCCGTCCACACCTCAAGCTCCTGCAGCGGGCTGAGCAGCAGGGGCGCATCCTCTTCGCTCAGCAGTATCTGCTCCCACATCGAATTGATCCACCCTGCCCAGTCGCGGATATTCGGAGCCGCCCACGCGCCCAAGCCGTTCCGACGCTGCATTGCCGAATACTGCAGGTTGAGGGCCCGCGCCGCCCGCGCATTGCCCGTGAGCACGACGCCACCAGCCTTCAGACAGTCGGCTATCCGGGAGGCCAGCTCAGCCCGGGCTGCACCGGAACGCACCATCGCAAGCCCGTCAGCTGACGCGCCCCGCGCCCCCACGGATGGCTCGATACTGTCAAAGAGATTCACTGAAGAGGAGTGTAAACTGAGCAGTGAGAATGTTCGATCTAAAGGCCTTAGAAGTGCGGTTGCTGTCGGTCATGATAGCTCTGACCGCAGCCCTGACCGCACTCGCGGGCTGCTCCCGCCCCCAGCACACGACCGAAGCCGCGATTCTCCCCGGCAAGCAATATCATGTTCGGGGCAAGGTCGTCTCGACCGATCAGAGCAAGGGTGAAGTCACTCTCGACAGCGACGCAATCCCCGGCTTCATGGAAGCCATGACGATGCCCTACAAGCTCAAAGATCCCGGCATCGTCAACGAACTGCATCCCGGCGATGAAATCACTGCAACACTGCTGGTCAACGACATCGATGATCGGCTCGATCAGGTCGTCGTCACCGCGCAGGCGCAGCCCGACTACAAGCCCACCATCATCTATAACGAACTCAAGCCGGGCGACCCCGTACCCGACTTTAAGCTCCTCAACCAGAGTGGCCGGCAAATCCACCTCTCCCAGTTCCGTGGCAAGGTTCTGCTCATCACCTTCATCTACACAAGGTGTCCTCTACCAGAGTATTGCTCGCGCATGAGCCGCAACTTCGCGGAGATCGATAAGGCGCTGGAAAAAGATCCTGCACTCTACGCCCGCTCCCACCTGCTGAGCATCAGCTTCGATCCGGACTACGATACTCCGCCCGTTCTGCGCAGCTATGGCGGCGCCTATACTGGCCGCTTCACAACAGAGAATTTTGCGCACTGGGACTTCGCCAGCCCCAGTAAGGCCGACCTGCCCAAAATCACCAACTTTTTCGTCGTAGGCGTCACCCCCGAGCAGGACAAGACCCTGACCCACTCCCTCTCGACCCTCGTCATCGCACCCGACGGCAAGGTATACCGCTGGTACCCGACGAACGAATGGACGCCCGGCCAGCTGCTCCACGACGTGAGGGATCTGCTCACTAACAGGCCAGGCTGAGAAGGGTCGCAGCTGCACGTCAAACAAAACGTAACAGGGTCAGTATCTTATCTAATTACAAGCAGCAAAGCAGGAGAAGAGCATGGGTTCCGGACTGGTCTTTCGCGAGAACGCCGCATTGGATTTCCTCTCACTCGGTGCCCTGGTCCATCGTCTTGACCCCGGCGTGATCCCCTTCCGCAAGGCCACCGAGTGCCAGATCCACGTCAGCGGAGGCGAGTTCAACGTCGCCGCAAATCTCTCCGACTGCTTTGATATGCGCACCGGCATCGTCTCGGCGATGGTCCGCTACCCCATCGGCGAGCTGATCGCCGAGCGTGTCAAGGCCATGGGCGTTAAGCCCTTCTACAAATTCTTCGACCACGACGGAGTCTCCGGACCCAACATGGCCACCGTCTATAGCGACCGCGGCCAGGGCATGCGGCCGCCCGTCGTCTTCTATAACCGGTGCAACGAGGCCGCCTCCAAACTCAAACCGGGCGACGTGGACTGGAAGACCATCTTCGGCAGCGGGGTGCGCTGGTTCCACTCTGGAGGCATCTTCGCCGCCCTGTCTGCAACCAGCGCAGAGCTCGCCGTCGAGGGCATGAAGGCTGCAAAAGACGCCGGCGCCGTCACCTCCTTCGATCTCAACTTCCGCGCCAAGCTGTGGAAGGTGCAGGGCGGCAACGATCGCGCCGTCGAGGTCATCGGACGCATCGTGGAGAACGTCGATGTGCTCGTCGGCAATGAAGAGGACCTGCAGATGGGGCTCGGCATTCCCGGCCCACAGGTCGCCGCGAAGTCGAAGCTCGACCCCACCGCCTTCTTCGCCATGATCGACAGCGTCCGTGCCAAACATCCCCACGTCAAGGCGGTCGCCACCACCCTGCGGGAGGTGCACTCGACCAACCGCCATAGCTGGAGTGCGGTTGCCTGGGTCAACGGCGAGACTCACGTCGCGCCCACCGCCGAGCTCGATGTCCTCGACCGCGTCGGAGGAGGAGACGGATTCGCCGCCGGCTTCTTCTACGGCCTGCTCGCCGGCGAGTCGCCCCAACAGGCAGTTAAGCTCGGCTGGGCGCACGGTGCGCTGCTCACCTCGTTCCCGGGAGACACCACCATGGCCACCCTCGAACAGGTCAAGGCCCTCGCCGAGGGCGCCTCCGCGCGCATCCAGAGATAGACGAACACATCGCAGCCTCGATAGCTGAAGGTCTCAGCAGCGGGTCAGGTGGGAGAAACACGCTCCCAGGGAGCCGAGGCTCTCAGCACCTTACACCCGTTCGACGACCACCGCAGTGCCATAGGCAAGCACCTCGGTAATCCCCTGCATCAACTCGTTCGCGTCATAGCGGGCGCAGATGATCGCGTTCGCCCCATGCTCATCCGCATGCGCCATCATCTGGGCGAACGCGTCCTCTCGCCTCTTCTCGCACAGCTGGCTGAAGAGCGTGATATTTCCGCCCACCAACGACTGCAGCCCCGCACCCATCGTCCCCAGCACAGACCGCGACCGCACCACGATCGCCCCGCACAATCCCCAGATTCCTCACAATCCGATATCCCGGAAGCTCGAGCGCGGTCGTTACCATCGTCGTGTCCATCGTCTTTCCTCATAGCCATTCCCTGAGCCTGCTCGACGCCCCATCGCATCGAAAGGAACGGCCTCAATACTTTACAGCGCTCCCAGGCTTCGCCGATCGTTCGTGCCGCCTTATGCCTATGCATTATCCTAGATAGATGGCGCCCGGCACAGGGCGCACAAGCATCAGCAACTATGGCTAAGATCACAATCGCGTTCGGAGCGGCGCTCGTCCTGCTTGGCATTGCCGGCTTTGTAGCTACCGGCAGGACCCACTACACCGCCCTCATCCCTACGTGGATCGGCCTGCTGCTCGCCGGGCTCGGCTTCGTGGCGGATACCGGCGACTCCAAGCGGCGCGCGCTCTTCATGCACATCGCCGTCACCCTCGGTCTGCTCGGCGCCATCTTTACCTTCAAGGGCGGCATCGTTGACTACGTCCTCATGCAGCAGGGTCACTACTATCTCTACCCGGCGGCGATCGAGGCTAAGGCCGTCATGTGCCTCCTGATGCTGGTCTTCGTCGCCCTCTGTGTACGCTCCTTCATCGCAGCCCGGCGCGCCAGGGTCTAGGCGGAAAAAGATGGCTACCATGCGCACCGGATCACCGATGTCGATGAACGCGGAGCGAGGCTCCCGCGGCGGCGCGCGCGGCCGCGACCCGGACACGCCAAAGCGCAAGCCCAACCTGAAGAAAGTGCTGCCCGAGATTTGGACCCTCATCCGTCCACGCCGTTGGCTGCTCGCCGGCGGCATGGTGCTGATGGTCATCAACCGCGTCTGCAGCCTTGCCCTGCCTGGCTCGACGAAGTATCTCATCGACAACATCCTCGGCAGGCACAACGGCAGCAAGCTCCCCATGCTGGTCGCGATCGTCTTTCTCGCGACCGCCGTCCAGGCCGTAACCTCGTTCTCGCTCACCCAGCTACTGTCGAAAGCGGCGCAGCGCCTCATCACCGATCTGCGCATGCAGGTGCAGCAGCACATCGGTAGGCTCCCGGTCAGCTTCTACGACTCCAACCGCACCGGCACGCTCGTCTCCCGCATCATGACCGATGTTGAAGGGGTACGAAACCTCATCGGAACCGGCCTCGTCGACTTCGTCGGCGGCCTCTTCGTCTCGGTGCTCGCAACCATTCTGCTCTTCCGCACCAGCCGCCTTATCACCTCCATCGTTCTGGGCGTGTTGCTGGTCTTCGTCTTCCTCCTGCAAAAGGCTTTGAAGGTAATCCGGCCGATCTTCCGCGAACGCGCCAAGATCAATGCCGAGGTCACCGGCCGGCTCACCGAGTCGCTCGGCGGTGTGCGCGTCATCAAGGGCTATCACGCGGAGTCGCGCGAGGCCTCCGTCTTCGCTGAGGGCGCCGCAAGGTTGCTGGCCAACGTGATGAAGTCGCTGACCGCCATCAGCACCCTCTCCTTCACCGCGACCACTATCCTGGGAGTCGTTGGCGGCCTCGTCATCTACCTCGGCGGCCGCGAAGTGCTCGCCCATCAACTCACCATCGGTCAGTACGTCCAGTACACGATGTACCTCGCCTTCATGGTGGCCCCCGTCTTCCAGATCGTGAACGTGGGCACCCAGCTCACCGAGGCCATCGCCGGCCTAGACCGCACCATGGAGATACTCAATGAGAAGGACGAATTCGCCGACTCAGGCCGCACATACACCTTCGGCGCGATCACCGGCGACGTCGTCTTTGAAGACGTCAACTTCGCCTATGAACCTGAGAAGCCGGTGTTGCACGAGGTCTCCTTCAACGCCCGTCCGGGAACGGTGACCGCCCTGGTCGGCTCCTCGGGGTCGGGGAAATCGACCATCATCTCCCTGATCTGCGCCTTCCACGCGCCGACCTCGGGGCGCATCCTGGTCGATGGAGTCGACCTCTGCACCGCCCGCCTCGACGATTACCGCGCCCAGCTCGGCGTCGTGCTGCAGGAGTCCTTCCTCTTTGATGGAACCATCCGCGAGAACGTGATGTTCTCCCGTCCCGACGCTACCGAAGAGCAGTTCCTGGAGTCCTGCAGGATCGCCCGCGTCGACGAGTTCGCCGAGCGCTTTCCGGACGCCTACGACACCATCGTCGGCGAGCGCGGAGTCAAGCTCTCCGGTGGCCAGCGCCAGCGCCTCTCAATTGCCCGCGCCGTGCTCGCCGACCCTCGCATCCTCATCCTCGACGAGGCGACCAGCTCCCTCGATTCCGAGTCCGAGGCAATGATCCAGCAGGGGCTCAACTTCCTGATGCAGGGCCGCACCACCTTCGTCATCGCGCACCGCCTTTCGACCATCCGCCGCGCCGACCAGATCCTGGTCGTAGAGGGCGGTCGCATCATCGAACGCGGCACCCACGACTCCCTCTACGTGCTCGGCGGAAGATACTACGACCTCTACACCCGCCAGCACGGCCTCGAAACCAACCTCTTCCTCGCTCCCGGCGAGGGTGGACTGGTCGAGGAAGTAGAAAAGGCAAAGTAGCCGATCCTGTAGCTTGGACCACCAGACCCGTCTACTCAGCTGTCCCCGGTGAGACAGACGCTGGACGCAGCAGGCTCTCATCCGTTGTTGCGGCCTCGAGACTCACTCCGGGACCAATCCGCGACCGCACAAAATCGAGTATCTCCTCCGTCACATAGTGCGGCGGAGCGATCCCAAACTGCGGCTTACCCTCAATCAGCAGCAACGAGACGCCGTTCCAATGTGGCCGCAGCTTCGCCGCATGCAATAACACCGCATCGGCCCTGTCGAGGAACAGCCGCGCCGAAGCCTTGAAGTCCGCCGTCCCCCGATCCAGGACCGTTAAATAGAGGTCCGGCCGCAGGAAATGCATCACCGAGTTCGACTCGATGATCGCGTTCTCCGCAGCCTCGATCTCCTTCCGGATGCGCGGCATCGCGGCCGCCAGGTTCCCCTGCCGGGTCCTGACCCACAGCGACTTCACCGCTCCCGCAGCCAGGTACCGAGCGCTGTCTGTGCCCGTCGTAGGGTCCCGCTCGGCGCTGAACGCAATCGTATGTTCATCCGTGGCGCAGTCGCATGGGGCACCGTCCGCCGTGCAGAACCCATGCCCGAACTGGGTGATTTTCATGGCCGTCCACTGCCTCTCCCGCAGTCCGGCGATGATCCCCGCCACCACCGATGTCTTCCCCACATTCCGCGAGTGCCCGCCCACCACCACGACCGCCATGCTACTTCTCCTCAGCCTTGCCCGGACGCCGAACCAGCCGCGCCAGCGTCGCAAGCTCCCGCAGATACGTCTTCACCGGCTTGGCCGGCGTGCCCCAGAAGAGCTGCCCAGCGCCCTGCAGGCTCTTGTGCGGCAACACTCCAGCCTGGCCGCCGAGGATCACCCCAGGCCCAACTTCCGCATGATCCCCGATGCCAACCTGGCCGCCAAACACGGCGCCGTCGCCAATGATCGTCGAACCCGAGACTCCCACCTGCGAAGCGATCACAACGTTGCGTCCCACCACCACGTTGTGCCCGATATGCACCAGGTTATCTATCTTGGTGCCTCGCCCGATGCGCGTCTCCCGCAGCGCTCCCCGGTCGATCGTGGTGTTGGCGCCGACCTCCACGTCGTCCTCCAATACCAGCGTGCCCTGCTGCGGAAACTGCACATACTCGCCCGTCGCGGCGTCGCGCACGTAGCCAAATCCGTCTGCTCCCAGCACCGCGCCCGCATGCACCACTACCCGCTCGCCGAGCGTTACGCCCGGGTAGACCACCACCCGAGGATAGATTTGGCAATCCCGCCCCATCGAGACGCCGTCGCCCAGCACCGCCCCGCTGCCGACGATGCTCCCAGCGCCGATCCGGCACCCCTCGCCGATCACCGCGTAAGCGCCCACCCCAACCCCCTCGCCCAGCACCGCTGAAGACGCAATCACCGCCGCAGAGTGGACACCCCCGGCCTCGCTTTGGCCTCGCAGCAGCGCCGCCGCGCGTGCAAACGCAAGCCGCGGCTGCCTGTGCAGCAGCACTGGCAGCCCGTCCGTGCCGGTAGAGGCTGCCCGGTTTGCGCCGGCGGCAACCTCCGGAGCCGCCAGCACCGCCCCGGCCGACGACCCAAGCGCCGCACCAAAAGATCTCTCGTCCTCAGCGAAGACCAGCGCATCCGGCCCCGCCTCCTCGATTCCATCGACGCAGCCAATCTCCACGCTGCCGTGCGAGCTGCCACGTAACTCCGCACCGAGAGCGATCGCAAGTTGATTTAGAGTCAGCATCCGCTCCCACGCCCGCGTGAAAACAGCGGTCAACCACCATCACAGCACCGCGCTTGCAGCAACTTCCAGCGTCCCGCAAAGGGCTGCAGCCGCCAGCAGGCCAATTTAAGAAGTGTAGACCTCGGCGCCATAGAGCCCACGCTCGCCCTCAGGTCGCGTCTTCCAACGCCGATGCACCCAAAGCCACTGCTCCGGGTAGCGTCGTATGTAGTCCTCAATGGTCCGCGTAAACAAGGCAGTGTTGGCGACCGCATCGGCCTCATCGTCCCCGGTGCTGATCAGCCTAAGCGGCTCGCCGAAGTGAAGCACGTACTTACCTTCGTGCGCCTCCCACAGCATGAATCCCGGAAGCACCGCTGCACCCGTCTTGCCCGCCACCCGCGCCATCCCCGAAGCCGTACACGCCGGGCGCCCAAAGAAATCCACGAACACTCCCTGGGGCGGCGTCATATTCGTGTCCATCAGGATGCCTACCGTCTCCCCTGCTCGCATGGCCGAAAGCAGGCCGCGCGCAAACTCGTTCTTGTGCAGCACCCGGTTACCATGCAGACATCGGATCCCGTTTACCAGATCGTCCACGGCAGGGTTATCGAGCCGCCGTATCACCATGCTCATGGGGTAGCCCATGAGGGAGTGGAAGAAGCTGGACAGCTCCCACGCGCCCAGGTGACCGGTGAGGATTAGCACGCCCTTACCCGCCTCCCGGGCCGTGAGGTAGTGCTGCAGTCCCTCATAACGAACGAAGGAGCGCGCCTCTTCAACCGTATAGCGGGGCATCTGGCAAAACTCGGCCAGCAGCCATCCGAGGTTGCGGTAAAGACCGCTCAGAATCAGCTCCCGCTCCTCCTCCGGCTTATCGGGAAAGGCAAGCTGGAGGTTGCGAAGCCCCACTCTGCGCAGCCGGGGCACGAACCGCAGGGCTATAAACCCCACCGCTGCTCCAAGCTGGCGGGCAATGTTGCGAGGCGGCCATCCCAGCAGCTTCACCAGTGCCACGACCGCAGCATATTCCAGGCGGCTCCTCATTGATCTACGGCCTGTCCTACAAGCGGCATTGGCTCCATTCTAAATAGTGTCCGGGCGGCGTTGTCGTTGTCGCCTCGCTGACAAATGCGGAGGTTTATCCGTATTTTCACATATAAGATCCTGTTTTCCATTTTCTTGACCCGCCTCACGGCTTGGCAGTACATGCAGAGTGCGCTCCAGTCAATGCTTCATTCCGAAGATCTTCATTAAGTGTCCTGTAATGAGTAACGCTAAGAAATCGAACCATCTTCGGCATTTGGCTAGGAAATTGCAATGCGCAGGTCATGAGACTCCGTGACTTCGAACGCATGCCTGCTTCAAGCCTCCGATGTGCGATGGCCTTGTGCGTCGCGCTTGTCTTCACCCTCTTCGCGTCAGGGTCTCTGCCGGCACAGTCCATCGTGTCCGGTGATATTGCTGGCACGGTCACCGATGTCTCCGGGTCTGCCGTCTCTGGCGCCACCGTGGTGGTAACCAGCAAGGAAACGGGTCCCATCACCACCATCCAGACGACCGATACGGGGGCCTACCGCGTGCCCCTGCTGAAGCCCGGCGCCTATGATATCTCCGTCTCCGCCCCCGGCTTTGAAAAGACCACCCTCAGCGTGGGTGTAACCCTGGGCACCGTCACCTCTGGCGACGTGAAGCTCACCGTCGGCTCCGCTTCGGCGACCGTCGAGGTCAGTGCCGCGCCGAACACCCTTCACACTGACAGCGCCGACCTCAGCACCGTCTTTACCATGCAGCAGGTGCAGGACCTGCCGAACCCCGGCAACGACCTCACCTTCGTCGCGCAGACCGCCCCCCGGAACGGTGATGAACACCCAGGGCGGCTACGGCAACTTCTCTGCCTTCGGCCTGCCTGCTACTTCAAATACCTTTACCGTCAACGGCGGATACGAGAACGACCCGTTCCTGAACGTCAACAACTCCGGCGCCACCAACCTGCTGCTGGGTAACAACGACGTCTCCGACGTCTCCGTCATCTCCAATGCCTACGACGCCTCCTTCGGGGGACTCGGCGGCGCGCAGATCAACGAGACCACACGCTCCGGCAGTAACAAGTTCCATGGCAACGCGGAGTACTGGTGGAACGGCCGCATCATGAACGCCAACGACTACTTCAACAATCTGAACGGAACCAAGCGCCCCTTCGACAACGTGAACCAGTGGGCCACCTCGATCGGCGGACCCATCAAGCGCGACAAGAGCTTCTTCTTCTTCAATTATGAAGGCCTTCGCGTCATCCTCCCCAGCCGTGCCGACGTCTATGCTCCCGACGCCGCTTACGAGGCCAACACCATCGCAAATCTGACCGCCAATGGTCTACAGGCGGAGATACCGCAATACAACGCCCTCTTTGCGGTCTATAACAATGCGCCGGGGTACAGTTCAGCGGTTGCGACCTCGGAGACAGACGACAATACCGGTGGCTACGGCACGGTGCGGTTCAATGGTCAGGCCGGGAACTTCACCCACGAATACCTGATGACCGGGCGCGTCGACCAGACGCTGAGAGACTCCGACCACCTCTTCGGCCATTTCGAAATGGACAAGGGTCTTCAGGCTACCTTCACCAGTGTGCTCAGCCCACTGTTCAACGCGGGCAGCCCACAGCCGCAGTACCAGGGACAGTTGAACGAGACGCACACGTTCAGCCCCAGCCTGACAAACCAGTTCGTCTTCTCCAACATCTACTACCGGGCTATCTTCATCAATACCCAGGCGCGAAAGGCTGAGGCGGTGTCCCCCTTCTCCCTCATATTCGCCGACGGCAATCTTGGCCAGAACGGGCCCAACGGATGGCCGGGAGGGATCGACTTCGTCTTCCCCCAGGGCAGAAACGTGGAAGGTTATGAGTTTGAAGACGATCTGAGCTGGACCCGCGGACAGCATACCCTGAAGGTTGGCTGGACCATGCGCCGCGACGACGTCTCAGACTACAGCCCTTCCCAGTACACCGGATCGCCCGAAGTTCTCGACACGAATTCCTCCTTCCAGAACGGCTACGTGGACTACTGGGTCGAGAGCTTCCCCACGCGCACCAGTCAGCCCGTCGCGCTCTACACCATGGGGTGGTATGTGCAGGACCAGTGGAAGGCGATGCCAAACCTGACCATAACCGCGGGCCTTCGTATGGAGCACAACTCAAACCCCATCTGTGTCACCAATTGCTTCTCTCGCCTCTCGACAGACTTCGCCACTGCCAGTTCCGATCCGACGACCCCATACAACAAGCTGATTGTCTCGGGACAGCACCAGGCCTTCTCCAACCTGCAGAGGTTTGGCTATGAGCCCCGGGTTGGATTTGCCTTCCTGCCCCGTGGGGCAGGCTCAAACCTTACCGTTCGAGCCGGGTTTGGCATGTTCGCCGATAACTTCCCCGCCCAGATCGCGGATTCCTTCCTGAACAACGCACCGGGCAACGTTCAGTTCTCGCTCCTCGGTCCGGCATTCGGTGGGTCAAATCTCGCCTTGTTTCCGTCAGCGCCGGGTAGCGCTGCTTCTGCAGCAGCGGCATCCAACAAGGCTTTCACCGCCGGCTACGCATCCGGGGCTAGTTCTTCAACACTCAGCTCAGTACCCGGTTTCTCAGTCCCGTCCATCGTCAACGCAGCGTCCCACATCTCTTATCCCACCTATGAGGAATGGAGCCTTTCCGTTGAGCAGCAAGTGACCAAGGCTGCCGCTCTCTGGCTCTCATATGTCGGCAACCACGGATACCATGAGCCGGTCCTGAATAACTCGGCTAACGCGTTTTACGCCGGATCTGACAATAACTTCCCGTCACTGCCTAGAAGCCCCAATCCAAACTTCGCTACAGCTACCCAGGTTTACAGCGGAGCCAGTTCGAACTACAACGGTCTGGTCGCATCCCTGGTAAACCGCGGGAAGTATCTGACTATGCAGCTGAACTACTCCTACAGCCACTCACTGGATGAGATTTCGAATGGCGGCTTTGACTCCTTCAGCGCCAACTCGGTGAACCCCAGCAACCCTGGCGCTCTCCACCAGAACTACAGCAACTCGGACTACGACACGCGGCACTACGTCAGCGCAAGCTACATCATGAAGATCCCCCACTGGCGCGGCCCTGACGCCCTGACCGGCGGCTGGGAGGTAGCCGGCACAGCCTTCCACAACGACGGATTTCCGTTCTCCGTCACTTCCTCGGTGCTGGATTCCGGTGGAAACCCCTTACTCGCCCAGTATGGCGGCGCTGTCTACGCACAACAGATCAAGCAAATCGCAAACAATCACTGTGGTGGAGTCGTACACGCACTTGCGGCCACCAACAATCCATGCTCCTTCGTAAACGACTTTGCAGAGCCGACCGACTTTGGCCAGGGACGCCGCAACTCGATGTACGGCTCCAGCTATACAGACACCGACCTGTCGGTCTCGAAGACTTTCAAGATGCCGCGCTGGGAGTCTGGAAGTCTCAAGGTAGGCGCCCAGTTCTTCAACCTCTTCAACCACCCAAATCTCGCTCAGCCGGACGGCAACATCTCGACGTCCAACTTCGGCTACATCGAGGGGACGGTCAACACCCCGACGTCCATCCTGGGCGCCTTCCTCGGGGGAGACGCCTCTCCCAGGCTCGTCCAGCTCACCGGCAAGTTTGAGTTCTAACCTTTAGAGTTCGGGAGCAAACAAAAGGGAGGAAGGCGAACAGCCATCCTCCCTTCACCTTTTTCCGTTACGAAGACTATCCTTCTCAAACCATGGCATACCAGACGCTGAACCGGGCTGGGCTCAAGTGGTTTTCAGGGGTCCGGCGTCCGTGACGGCGATCGCCTGAAGCTCAAAGCGAGCCCCGAAGAGCAGGGTGCCCGAACCGATAAACGCACGCGGCGGCAGCTGTCCCGTAAAGTAGGTCCGATAGACAGCGTTAAACCGCTCCCACAGCGCCACGTCGCTCGCAAATACCTGCAGCGACACCACATGTTGGAGCGTCATGCCTGCAAGTCCGAGCACGTGCCCGAGGTCCTGCATCACGAGGTGAGCCTCTTCTTCGACCGATTCGGGGACCGTCCTGGTACCTTTGACGAGCCCGATGCGTCCCGAGGTGTAGAGGGTTTTTCCGTCTATAAGCACCGCATCGGCAAACGGGTAGAGGGGGTCTGTCGCGAAATACTGGCGGCTCAAGAGTCGACTCCGAGAAGCAGGCTGATTGCGAGGTTCGACGTCAGTCCAGCTCCAGCACAAAGGGCGGCTCCAACTGGAGCCGCCCTTTGCCTTCCTGTACTTGCATGCTTTTTCACTGTTGGACGGCAGTGAAGTACTTGGCCACTGTCCTTACAAATGGCGCAGCGTCGTCGGGAACGGCGATGCTTCCCTTCAGAAGCTGCTCGAAGGTGTGGTCTTCGCCGTAGAAGGTCGCGCTCTCCTCGTTGTTTTGCTCGATGACCGCGCCGTTCAGATCAATTCCAGCGAAGAGCCCCTTGCTGCGAGAGTAGGTGAGCAACTCCGCACTCAGCTTCCAGTCAGTAGCAGCCTGAGAATTGCGTCCCACAGGCCCGGCCGCGGCGGCCGCATCGGCACCGATCTTGAACTTGCTCTTCAGCAAATCCTGGAAACCCTTGTCGTTGACCGCAACCAGCACCAGGTCGGTAGACTCGCCGCCGATCTGAAAGCCAAACGATCCACCGCTCAACTTGATGAAAGCAGGAGCGCTCCAGCCATTTGGGGTGCGGCAGGTGACTACCCCCTGCCCGTATTCACCGCCCACCACGAATGCGGCCTTCTTGAGCCCGGGAATGACACCGACACAGGTCGCCTGCTGCAGGATCTTGTCGGGAACGCCGTGGTCCGGGGTCTGGGTGATCTGATCGAGGACTGTCTTTGCGTTGTCGAGGCGCTTGTCGATGGTAGCCTTGTCGCTTGCCGCCAGCGCGGGAAGTGCTGCACCTGCGAGGAGCACAACTGCTAGTAATTTCTTCATGTCTTTCTTATCTCTCCTGAGACTGCATGCCGTTCAGTGTGGAATCACACGGGAACAGACCGATGGTACACGACCGTCAGGAACTACGCAGAGACGCGACAGTCGCGACAGTCGCGATACTGCAGGTTGGATGCCGGTAACAGGTCTGGCGCAAACGATTTAGGGAGTATCGACCCTGGCGGGGATACTAAGAAAAAATAGGGACCACCTAACACCGGTGGCCCCGTTCCCCAGATCTGCGTTGTTTCTATGAACACTATGCTCCAGGGAACGGCCTGCAACAAGATCACGAAAGGCGTTGGTCTTTCGTACCAATGGTAACCAGATCAGTCACGGCCGGGTTCGTTCACCAGCAAAGCGTTGGTGACGGCGTGGACGGAGAGCGCAATGCGGTTATCGACGCCGACCTTGCGCATCAGCCTGGCCACGTGCGCCTTGACGGTGCGCTCCTCGATGTGGAGGTCTTCGGCGATCTCGCGGTTGGACCGTGCGGAGACCAGCAGCCTCAGGACCTCCCTCTCGCGCTCGGTGAAATGAGACGTGTTCCGCCTCAAGGCACGGGACGCGGAGGAGTGTATGACACGGTCTACAAACAGGGCAAGAACGCGCCGTGGAGCCCAGATGGACCCGCTCGAGACGACCTCGATAGCCTGCTCCACCAGTTCGGGAGTAGCGGTGTGCTCGAGGTAGCCCTTGGCGCCTGCGGCTATGGCATTGATGATCAGTTCGTCACTGCTGTCCGGGCCCATGAGGATGAGCCTGACCTGCGGGCGGGCTGTCTTGATCGAGGCAAGGATCTCGAAGGACTCGGTCGAGTTTTTCAAGCCGAGCAGCGCCACCGACATCGTCTTGTCGGCGAGAAAGCCGGCCACATCGGTAGGCACGATCTCAATCGACCGCTTGCTGTTGAAGACAGAGCGAAAGCCCGTAGCCCGAATTGGCTCAGCCTCGAGCAGTGCGATTCGCATTCTTGACCGTGCCTTAACTTCGGGCTTCATCTACAGCTTCGGCAGGACAATTCCCTGCTGATGCTGGTACTTGCCCTTCCGGTCAGCGTAGCTGACTTCGCAGACCTGATCACTCTGGAAAAAGAGGATCTGGCAAAGGCCCTCGTTGGCATAGACTCTCGCCGGCAGAGGAGTGGTGTTGGAGATTTCCAGGGTGACGAATCCCTCCCACTCCGGCTCGAAGGGTGTCACGTTCACGATGATGCCGCAGCGCGCGTAGGTTGATTTTCCTACACAAATAGTCAAAACGTCACGGGGAATTTTGAAGTATTCAATGGATCGCGCCAGAGCAAAGGAGTTGGGAGGGACGATTACGGACTCGGCCTGAACGCTGACGAAGGAGCGCTCGTCAAAGTGCTTGGGATCGATGATCGCACTGTTCACGTTGGTAAAGATCTTGAATTCGTCGGAGACCCGCAGATCGTATCCGTAGGACGATAGACCGTAGGAGATGACGCCTTCCTTGACCTGCTTCTCGCAAAACGGTTGGATCATGTTTCGATTGATCGCCTGTTCGCGTATCCAGGTGTCGCTCTTGATAGACAATTTCTCTCCTGCGGGTTGGGGTTCCTGGTCACCTGAGGCATCGCATTCCGCATTTCGAATGTTCAGCAACTAGAATGAGAGCGATAGTGCATCTTAACTCGAAAAGTCACACCCTGCTGCCGAGGCTTGCCTCGTTGACACAGTATTTAAACGACTCTAGCATCAACTTACATCGGTCTTCGTGACCGGTGGCCAAGGCTATACCTATGATCAAGCAGGACATTATTCAACGAGTTATCCAGAGGACAGGATTGCCGCGGAACAAGGTGGAGTTGGCCGTCGATACGGTCTTCAACGGCCTCAAGAACGCCCTGGGCGCCGGCGATCGCATCGAGCTTCGCGGCTTTGGAGTGTTCAACGTGCGTCCTCGCAAGACCGGCATCGGGCGCAATCCCCGCACAGGCGCCGAGGTCAACATCGTCCCCGGCAAAGCCGTCCGATTCAAACCTGGTAAAGAGCTGCACCTCATCGACTAGCTCTTATTTGCAGCAGCTCTCGTCTCCGGATGACGTCTCGGGAGACTTCCGTTTCGAGGGCTTCAGCCTGCGAAGCCCTACATCAGGCTGATCGCATCCACATCGACGATCAGGTTGCGCCGTGGGATACCTGTTGACTCTGCATGCAGCAACGCTCCTCGCAGTGCGCGAGCCAGCGCCTGGCGCTTGTCCGCCTTGAGTACCAGGTGAAAGCGGTAGATCCGCTTCAGGCGGCTGAGCGGGGCGGTGGCGGGGCCAAGGACGCGCACCCCCTCCAGCTGGTTGGACGAGAACCAGCGACCCAGCTCGGCCGCCCAACCTGCCGCTTCCTCAAGTCGAGGGCTGTGGATGATAAGGTTGGCGAGCACGCCGTAAGGCGGGTAGTGCATCCACCTGCGGTATTGCAGCTCTTTCTTCGCGAAGGCGTGAAAGTCGTGCATGGCCGCATACATGATGGCGTAGTGCTCCGGGTGATAGGTCTGGACGAGGACCTTGCCAGGAAGCTCGCCGCGCCCTGCCCGCCCCGAGACCTGGGTGAGCAGCTGGAAGACGCGCTCAGCGGCACGGAAGTCAGGGAGTCCGAGGGCAAAGTCCGCCCCCACGACTCCGACCAGGGTCACGCCGTGGATGTCGTGGCCTTTGGCGATCATCTGCGTGCCGACCAGCAGATTGATCGCGCCTGAATGCAGCCGATTGAGCAGCCGCTCCATATCGTGGCGCCCACGAACCGTATCGCGGTCCATCCGGCCGATGTGCGCCGTTGGGAAGAGCTCCTGGAGGCGCTCTTCTCCCTGCTGCGAACCGGCGCCGAGGAAGTGTAGGTGTTCGCTGTCGCACTTCGGGCAGCGCCTGGGTACTGTGCGCTTATAGCCGCAGTAGTGACACTCAAGCCGCGTTCCGGCCGGGGAATGAGCCTCATCGCTGCCGATGGGCTTGTGAAAGGTGAGCGAGATGGCGCAGTTTTCGCACTCCAGTTTTTCGCCGCACGCACGACAGATGACTACAAAAGAGTAGCCGCGACGATTGATCAGGATCACCGCCTGTTCGCCACGGTCAAGCGTGGCCTTGGTCTCGGATACCAGGTCGCGGGAGAAGAGCTGCTCCTGACCGGTCTGCTGAAACTCCAGACGCATGTCGACGAGGTCGACGAGGGGAAGGGGCCGGTTGGCTACACGTTCGTGAATCTCGATCAGCGCATAGCGGCCGGTGTCCGCGTTGCGCCACGACTCGAGCGATGGCGTGGCGGAGCCGAGGACCACGGCGGCCGCGTTCAACTTGGCCCGCATAACGGCTACGTCGCGGGCGTGGTAGCGAGGCATCTCCTCCTGCTTGTAGGACGAGTCGTGCTCTTCGTCGACGATGATAAGGCCGAGATTGGCTACCGGAGCAAAGACAGCGGAGCGGGTGCCGACGACGATCCGTGCATCGCCGCCGCGGATGCGATGCCACTGCTCGGCGCGCTCCGCAGGCGTGAGCTGAGAGTGGAGCAGGGCCACATTGTCGCCAAATGCGGAGTGCATTTGCCCGGCCATTGCAGGCGTCAGACCTATCTCGGGCACGAGCAGGATGGCCGAGCTGCCTGCCTCGAGAGCCTGCCGCATGGCTGCGAGGTAGACGGCCGTCTTGCCCGATCCTGTAACCCCGTGCAACAGGGTGGGGCTAAACTCGTGAGCAGAGAGCGACCGGGCGATGGCATCCAGGGCTGCCTGCTGTGCCGGATTGAGAACATGGCGGGGCTGCTCGCGAATCGAGGAGAGATGAAACTCTGCCGCACGCTCCTCGATGCGCACCAGTTCACGGCGAACCAGGGTGCCGAGGGTAGATACAGGCAGATCGAGGCGGCGTAGCTCTATCACCGGCAGCGAACCACCGGCAGCGGCCAGCTCGGCTAGGATGACCTGCTGGTTCGGGTTCAGCCGGGGCAGGCGCGCATCGGGAACGAGAACGGCGTGGCGTACGAGCCGGCGCGCATCGTGTGATGCGGCGACCGTCTCACGAACGATCCATTTCTTGCGGAGCATCCCCGTCAGCAGCTGTACGGAGGCCTTGGTTGCGGATCGGAGAGTTGCAGAGCGGACTGCATCGCCCGCCTCGAGGTAATTGAGGACGACATACTCGGCGTCCTGCTCTGCCGGCGTCTTGCGCGAGCGACGGGAGGAGCCTTGCTCGGCGCTCGCGTAAAGCACGGCCTTGCCCGCGTCGCTGATTCGGTAGAGAACCTGGTGCCGCACCTCCGCCATCAGCGGCAGCATGGAGCGGAAGACTTCGCCGATGGGCGCGAGGTAGTACTTGCTTATCCAGGCGGCGAGCTCCATCAGTTCGGCTGAAAGGATAGACTCGGGGTCGAGCACGGCCTCGACTTCCTTGGCCGTCACGGGCGGGGCCGCGTCATGCAGGCGGATGACAATGCCGGTCATCTTCTCGGTACGAAACGGTACCAGCACGCGGCAGCCGACCGATGGCGGCTCTTGGCCGGCTTTGAGGGCGTAGGTGAAGGCGCGGTCCAGCGGGACCGGCAGCGCTACATCGCAGTAAAGAGGCATGAGAGGCTACGGTGCTTGCTTAGTGGTGCATAACAGGCAGGCCGAGGTGCCTGGCGGCTGCATGCAACTTCTTATCATGCGTCCAGAGTCGGCATGAGGGATCGAGGGCGACTGAGCACAAGAGATGAACGTCGACGTAATCAAGGCTCGATGCCGACAGGGACCACCTTTCGATCGCGAGAAGCACGTCGACATTTCTCGCGACTATCGCGGAAGGGAGCTTCTTTAGAACGCTCAGCAATTCTGCCCGGTTCCGGATAGACCCGAGCGCAAGCTCCCCAAGCACATAAGGATGAACGACGGCGCCTCCGGCGGCGAGTACATCCGACAGATCGCCGCTATTGCTGCGCAGGATGTCGATTCAGACACTCGTGTCGACTAGGATCAATCTACCTTGTGCCGGCGCCGAGGGGTGTAACCGGCGTCTGGATCTGTCCCGCCGAGTCGTATGAGCCTGCGGGTTGCTTCTCACTCAATCAGAGACTTCAACCCCGCACGCACCAGGGCGCCGTTTTCCTGGATTCCGGTGAGCTCCTTCGCTTCGTTGAGAATTTCCTCATCGAGGGAAAGGGTGGTTCGCATGGTTAGCTCCCTTGCGTAAAGCTTAGCATCACAACGCATCAAAATGATGTTTTCTCCACCCAGCGAGGATTCGGACTACGGGAGGATTTGTCGCAGTATCGAGGCATGCCGGAGTCCACTTCGGTTCATCTCGGATCTTTGATGAACAGCAAGGGTCATGGTCTGGAGGCTAGCGTCACCAGCTCGAACCCGTGTCTCAAAGGAGACATGGGGTACCCGCTCTTCCAGCAATCGGCGGATCAAGGGGTGGGGCGGGTGGGCGACTGCAAACCTAATTCGGCCATGGCGATCTGCAGGTCGGCCCATGCTGCCTTCTTCTGATTGGGGTCGCGCAGCAGGAACGCGGGATGGTAGGTGACGATCAGCTTTGCGTCGCGCCAGGGATGCACACGGCCGCGCAGCGCTCCGAGCGCGCTTTTCGCGCCCATCAGGTAGGTCACAGCGGTTGAGCCCAGCGCTACGATGACCTCGGGCCGGACCACGTCGATCTGGCGGAAGAGGAACTGCGTGCAGGTGTGTGCCTCTTCGGGCTCCGGAACACGGTTGGACGGCGGCCGGCATTTGACGATGTTGGCGATGTAGACCTGTTCTCGTTGCAGGCCCATAGCGTTGATCATGTTGTTAAGCAGCTGTCCCGCCTTGCCTACGAAGGGGATGCCGGTCTTGTCTTCGTCTGCGCCCGGACCCTCGCCTACGAACATCAGGCGGGCGCCGGGGTCGCCGTCGCCGAAGACGATCTTGTTGCGGCCGGCGAAGGCGAGCGGGCAGCGGGTGCATTCGCCTATCTCTTCGCGAATGACGCGCAGTGCATCGGCCCGAGCGGCCACGGGAACGGCGGGACCGACGGCGGGCGGGGCGGGCATGATCTTTCTTACCGCGATGTCTGAGTCCTCCGTCTGGGTTGCGGGCGGGTCTGCAAAAGTGTCTGGGACGGGGTTTGACATTGCGGCTGGGACTGGCTCGCCGCGGCGGTAGAAGTCATAGACACCAAGATCGCGACAGTACTGGATGCGAGCGCGGATGGCTTGCTCAAGTTCGGGATCAAAGTTCTGTGCGTTCTGACTACTTTGCGGCGGCATGCTTGCAGTGGCCTAGTCTCGCGGCGCGAAGGGCGACTTCGCGCGGTCCGCACCGGTCGCGAGCAAGGAGAGGCCCTCGTCGAGCACCGATTGGGGACGGCGCAATGAGACTGTCTCGTCGAGGATGCGGTCCGCAAGCTGCCGCTTGGTCATCTCCGGCAACTCGATGGCGGTCTGTTCGGTGAGGAAGGTGGCAGCATTGTTGTCGGAGTCGAAGCCCAGGCCCTCGCGCGAAACGTCGTTCAACACGATGGCATCTGCACCCTTACGGGTCAGCTTGGCTCGTCCGTGCTGGAGAGGGTCCTGCGTCTCCGCCGCGAAACCGATGACCAGCGTGCCGGGCTTTCGCTTGCGTACGACTTCGGCGAGGATGTCTTCGGTCGGCTCGAACTCGAGTACGATGGGGCCGGTCCGCTTCATCTTCTGCTCGGCGCGGATACGCGGGCGGTAGTCCGCAACAGCGGCAGCCTTGACGACGATGCTCGCCATGTCGAGGCGGCTGAGGACGGCGGCGCGCATCTCGTCGGCGGTAATTACGCGTACGACTTCGCAGTTGGAGGGAGGGCGCAGGGAGGTGGGCGCGGTGACGAGGATCACGCGCGCTCCGCGGCGCTGGGCCGCCTCCGCGATGGCGTAGCCCATCTTTCCGCTGGAGCGGTTGCCGATGAAGCGGACCGGATCGAGCGCTTCGCGGGTTCCACCAGCGGTTACGAGCACGACTTCCCCCGCGAGATCATTGGTGTGGCTGAGGACTTCCAGCACAGCGCGCAGGATGTCTTCGTTTTCTGCGAGCCGGCCCTGGCCTTCCATCCCGCAGGCGAGGTATCCGTTTGCCGGTGAGACGACGCGCACTCCGCGGGACTGCAATGTCTCGATGTTGGCCTGGGTGGCGGGGTGCTGCCACATGTTGATGTTCATCGCGGGTGCGACCACCACCGGGGCCTTGGTGGCGAGATAAAGGGTTGTCAGGAAGTCGTCGGCGATGCCGTTGGCAAACTTAGCGAGCACGTTTGCGGTGGCTGGAGCTACGACGAGGGCGTCGGTAGTCTGCGCCACGTCGATGTGTTCTATGTTTGAGATCTGCCCGCTCGACTGAGAGCCTGTGAGATCTTGGGACCCGGAATCCTGTCCCCATAAATCGGTGATCACGCGGTGACCGGTGAGCGCGGCCAAGGTGAGCGGTTGGATGAACTTCTGCGCGCCGGCGGTCATGACGACATGTACGTCGAGAGCCTGCCTCTGGAGTGTTCGGACCAGCTCTGCTGCCTTGTAAGCGGCGATGCCCCCGCTGACGCCAACCGTGACCTTCATAGGCTGATTGTACGCTTATATGACGGGGAGCTTACCCGGTGGAACCCGCGTGTAAAGCTGTGGAAAGGCGGGCCGTAAAGGGACGTCCTCGACTACCGCGCGTGATCGCAGGCAAGAGACCGTCGCTCCAGAGATCGACCCGGCGTAGGCCTTGCATCCAATCCCAACGAGGCTCCGGCAGCGCACGATTCTACAAAGCGTGGGAGCCGGAGCCAGTCTCAGAGGGAAAGAACATTGAAGACCACGGGCAATACCGTATTCATTACAGGAGGCGGTTCGGGAATCGGGCGGGGCCTTGCAGAGGCGTTTCACAAGCTCGGAAACCAAGTCATCATCGCGGGCAGGCGCGAGGCCGTTCTGAGCAAAGTCGCAGCCGCTAACCCCGGAATGCAGTCAGTAACCCTTGACACCTCGAAGGCGGAGAGCATCACGCGGGTCGCCGCGGAAATGGCCGGGCAATTCCCTGCTCTGAACGTGATTATCAACAACGCCGGCGTGCAAAGAGTGCATGAGTTCGCGGTGGAGGGCGGCTACGACGATACGGCGGCGCAGGAGGAGATCAACACCAATATCAGCGGCGTGCTGCGCATGACGCAGGCCTTTTTACCGCATCTGCGACTGCAGCCTGCTGCGACCATCGTCAACGTCTCCTCAGGGCTGGCGTTCGTTCCTATGGCGCGCTTCCCGGTCTACTGCGCGACCAAGGCGTTTGTGCATTGCTTCAGCATGTCTCTGCGCCATCAGCTCCGCAATACGACCGTGAAGGTACTTGAACTGATCCCACCGTGGGTCAAGACCGATTTGGATGTCACCCACCCGCCAGCGATGCGGCCTGACGGCATGAGCCCCATGCCGCTGGATCAGTTCATCGCCGCCGCGATGACCGAACTTGCTGGCGATGAACACGAGTTGAAAGTAGCTGGAGCTAAGTACCTCTACAGCGCAGGTGTAGGAGACAGGCTCTACTCAACCTTCAATCAGATGAATGAGTGAAGACTCTCTGGGTCAGTCAGCGATCGGCTCGATGACTGAGATAACAAACGAGCATGGTAAGCGCCGGACTGGAGAAGCATGACCAGGAAGTCTAAACGCCTCTGAGGCGCGCTTGAACTCTAGAGTTAGGCGCGCCTCAATGTAGCTTGCAGGCTGGTTAAGAGACGAAGAACTTCGGGATAATCGGAGCCTCTACCTCAGGCTTGTGCAGCGTCTCTGGCAGCACGTAGCCGACCTTGCCAGCAGCGATCTCATCCTGCGCCACGCGGCATGGCTTGGTTGAACCTGTTGTAATCAGCGGGCGGGAGCCCATTTGCAGCTGCCTTGCGCGGCGGGCCGCCACAAGGACGTAGCTATAGTGGCTATCGAATCCATCTTCCACCTTCATCGACTTCTCCTCTGAGTCTCGTTGATTGTGTTTCGCGATTAGATTCTTCTCGCCCTCGGAGTCAGGTACGCCCTGCTGCTCCATCGGGCAGTCCAAAGGAAATCAGTACAGGCCGCAGGCGTTCGATGGCATTTGCCTGGCGGCACTTGTCGGCGAGTTCAATCAACTTCCGGACGTCAGCCCCGTTGCAGTCTCCGCTGCGCCGGGCCCGCTCAGAGATGACGATGGCAGACAGCTCTTCCACCGCCTGATCGAGGACATCGTTGACGAGAATATAACTGTATTGGCGGAATTTCTCAATCTCCTGGCGCGCTTTTGCGAGGCGGCGCTCGATGACCTCTTCCGAGACGACGCCTTCGGCACGGCTGCGGTTGCGCAGGCGCCTTCCCAGGGTCTCGGGATTTGGGGGCAACACAAAAATGCTGACCGCCTCGGGAACCTCTTTACGCACCTGGGCGGCGCCTTGAACATCGATGTCGAGCAGCAGATCTTTGCCGTGCTCCTCGGCCTCGATCAGGGATCGTCGCGCCGTGCCGTAGTAGTTCCCGAAGACCTGCGCATGCTCCAGGAACTGCCTGGCGTTCATCATGCTCTCGAACTTTTCCCGGGTGGTGAAGTAGTATTCGCGGCCCTCGAGCTCAGAGCCGCGGGGTGCACGCGTGGTGTAGGAGATGGAGAACTCGAGGTTTGGCACGAGCGAGCGGAGTTGGTTGACCAGCGTCGACTTGCCCGACCCTGATGGAGCCGAAATGATGAACAGAATGCCCCTTCCCCCTTGTTGATCGCTCAGGGTACCCGCTCCGGATTATTCAAGATTTTGCACCTGCTCGCGCACCTTTTCTATGTCGGACTTGATCTGAAGGCCCAGTTCGGTAATCCGCCTGCCGCTTCCCGGCACACCGCCCGTCTTGGCCAGCAGAGTGTTCGCCTCCCGATTGAGCTCCTGGGTGAGGAAATCCGCCTTTTTTTCGATTTCGCCGCCCGCCTCGAGCAGCGAACGAAAGTGGGTGACGTGAGTTTGCAGCCGGGCGATCTCCTCCTGTACGTCGCTGCGCTCGGCCAGCAACGCAGCCTCCTGCAGCACGCGGTCTGCATCGAATGCGCCGGCGAGCAGATGGAAGAGGCGCTCTGTAAGGCGCTCGAAGTGGGCGCCCTGCACGCCCGCGCGCAACGATGAAGTCTCGATAACGGCAACCTCGATGCGATCCAGACATCCCTGCACCTCCCGCACCAGCGCTTCGCCCTCCTCAGCGCGCATCTGCTTGAGAGCTGCCACGGCGGGCAGCAACTGCCCCAGCACCGCATCTTCTAGTACGGCCGGATCGTCATCCGCAGTGCTGTGATCTTCAGACAATATGCCGGGAAGTCGAAGGATAGCATTCAGCTCGGGCTCCTGAAGGATGCCGTGCTCCTCGCCCGCGGCGCGAAAGGCCGTGAGGTAAGTAGCAACCAGCGATCGATTATATTTGGCCGCCGACCTGGTGCTGCGGTCAAGGGTGAGAGTGAGGTCGATGTGGCCGCGGACCAACTGCGCCTTGAGTGCGCGACGCAGGCGAAGTTCGAGGGCGTCGAGCCCTGGTGGAAGACGCATCTGCAGATCGAGGTACCGGTGGTTGACGCTCTTGAGCGTGAGAGTAAAGCCAAGGCTGTCGGAGGCGCGGCCAGTCACGCGTGAAAAGCCGGTCATGGAGTAGATTTGCGCGGATTGAGTAGGGCTACTTGCGGTCCAATCATTCATCTTGCTTTGTGTCTCGATACGGCAGTACTTACTTCCCACTAAACGGCACCGCTCCTGGTCTTGTAATCGCGTTTGCCTTTGATACCAGACATTGCCTGGTTTCCGAACTTGGACTATAGCTGCCAGGTGGATAACTCATGAGTCGCTGATTCGGCGCTGTGGTTATCTGGAGCGTCCATGAACTGTAGCTGATAGAGGCGCTGGTAGGTTGGCGATATCTGCAGCAATTCCTCGTGCGATCCAGTCGCAGTGATGCGACCGCCCTCAAGCACAACAATACGATCGGCACGGCGCACAGTCGAGAGCCGGTGAGCGATAACGACCGAAGTACGGCCCGCCATCAAGTTCGCGAGTGCTGCCTGAACCAGCGATTCACTGTGAGAGTCCAGTGCCGAGGTCGCCTCGTCGAGGATCAGCAGAGGAGCGTTCTTCAGCAAGGCGCGTGCGATCGCAAGGCGTTGCCGTTCCCCACCTGAGAGGCGGAAGCCTCTCTCCCCGATGATGGTGTTGTACCCCTCAGGCAATTGCAGGATGAAATCATGTGCCAGAGCAGCCCGGGCCGCGGCTTCAACGCGCTGCATGGGCACATCCGGCTGCCCGTAAGCGATGTTGTTGCGCACGCTGTCATTAAAGAGGATGGTCTCCTGCGTGACCTGGCCTATCTGCCTGCGAAGTGAGGCTACGCTTACCTCACGAACATCCTGGTTGTCGATGAGGATGCGGCCGGATGTGGCATCAAAGAACCGGGGAATGAGGTTGATCAGCGTCGACTTGCCCGCTCCGCTGGGCCCGACCAGGGCAACGACTTCACCGCACCGGATGTCGAGGTTGATCTCATAGAGTACCTGCTTCTCACCATCGGCGTCGCTGTAGGAGAAGCCTACTTCCTCAAAGCGAACGCCTAGTTTGAAGCTCTTGATGTCGACCGGATGCTTCCGCTCCCGGACGTCGTCCTGCGCATCCATGAACTCGAAGATGGAAGAAGATGCGCCGAGCGCCTGCTGGAAGTTGTTATAGTAGCCGGCCAGCTTGCGCACCGGGTCATATAGCTTGAAGACCAGAATAATGAAGGCAATAAAGATAGGTGCAGTCATCGCTTTATGCTGAATTTCGACCCGCCCCACCCACATCAATAGCGCGATCGCTATTGCACCTATCAGGTCCATCAGCGGGGAGCTGATAGCCTGGGCTCTTACCGAGCGAAGATTGGCGCGGAAGAGACGGCGAGCCGCCTTGCGAAAGCGCAGCAGCTCCCATATCTCGGTGTTGAAGGCTTTAACGATGCGATTGCCGGTAATGGTTTCGAAGAGGATGTTCTGGATCTCGGCGAGTCGGTCCTGCCCGTGACGCGTCTTCAGACGCACCTGGCCGCCGATCTTTCGCGCGGAACCAATCACCACCGGGATGAATACGAGCAATATCCAGGCCAGCTTGCCGCCGAGCACAATTACAAAGACGGTGGTGAAGACGAGGGTGAAGACCTGCTGCAGAAATTCTGCGAGTACCGAAGACATGGCGAACTGGACGCGCTCAATGTCGTTGATGAGCGTCGAGAGTATGGTGCCGGTCGCATGCTTCATGAAGAAGGACGCGGAGCGGCGAAGCACGGCCTCGTAGAGATCATCGCGTAAGTCGGTGATCATTCCAAAGCCGGCATAATTCACCAGGTAAGTGCCGGCGTAATCGCAGATGCCCTTTAGAGCCGTAGAGCCGACCAGAGCGAAGGCGACGATGGTCCAGGGATTGTGGAAGTGTGCGGGGACGAGCTGCTGCAGGCTGAAGCGGTAGCGCATTCCAAAGAGCAGGATGTCGCGAGGCGGAGCACCAGGGTTCAGCACATACTCGAGGAACGGGCCAACCAGCAGTAGGCGAAAGGGGTCGAGCAGGCCCACGCCCGCCAGAAGGACAACCGAGGCGAGACTCTGCCACCAGTAAGGGCGAACATAGCCGAGCAGGCGTAGCAGCCGTCTCATTCGCCAGCCCGGGGTTGGGGTTTAGTCACTGTGCTATTGTAGCGGGCCTGCCCGCCGGCATACGCTGCCCCGTCATACGCTTTTTACTAACGGGCATAAATTCTAAACGCCGCGCTAACTCCTCCCAGCTGGATGACCACCCAGGTCGATGCCGAACCGGTTCAGCTCACGCATCTGCATCCGGTAGTCGATCAGAAAGCCGACGCCGATGGCGATCGGGACGATGCCCCCAGCCGAGACCACCAGAAGGGTATGCAGGTGCAGGATGGAAGCCAGCAAAAAGCCCAGGATGACAAGGCCAAGGCCGCTCGAGAGCAGCACGGTTGCAGCGCGGCGTGCCGTCCCCAGGACTCGCATGGGATCCTTGGGTGAGTCCTGGTCGAACTCAGGCGTGCTCAAGAGTTTTTGGACGTCCTCGATGGACATGCCCTTGGAGAGCAGAGCCATGCGCTCCTGGCTGCGCATCCTCTTCTGTTCAACCTCACTATAGATACCGAAGCAGCCCAGCCCCAGAATCATCGCGCAACCCGCGACCGGCACTACAAAGGGTGAGTCCATTACTCCAAGTAGCATTAGAAATCCTCCTCAATGGCAGCGTTAGACCGGAAGCCGTTGTGAAAGTTTCACTGCGCATGTGAAACTTTGAAGGCTTGCCGAGGTCTTACCATTTGTGCATCCGGACGACACCTTTGAAGCGGTCGTTGAGCAGCATGGGCCAATGGTCTTTCGCACTCTGCTCAGGCTCATTGGCAGTCGCGAGCATCTGGAAGATCTGGCACAGGAGGTCTTCCTGCGGCTCTACCGCGCGTTGCCCTCGTTCCGGGGGGAGGCGCTCGTATCCACCTACTTGTACCGCATCATAGTCAACGTCGCGCAGGATGAGTGGAAGCGGCGGAGCCGTGAAGACGAGCCGCTCCGTTCGATCACTGATGAAGACGAGGGTTGGGGCGACCGCTTGCCGCACCCCTCACGCAACGCCGAAGAGCAGCTTCAGGACAGTGAATTCGCCGCAATAGTTGAAGCGCACTTGCAAAGTCTGAGTGCGGTTGAACGAAGCGTGCTGGTGCTCTACCATCAGGAGGAGCGCAGCTACCAGCAGATCGCCCAGGCCCTCCAGATGCCAATAGGTACAGTACGCACACACCTGCATCGCGCTCGGAAGAAGCTGCGAGAACGCGTTGAACGGCAGGCTCTACAGGAGGTTAGACGATGATCAATGAAGAGCGCATTGCATCGGCCCTTGAAGCCGCTCCCGCGGTAACGCTGCCGCCTGACTTTACTGCACGCGTGATGTCGAACCTTCCTGTCAGGGCAGCCCTGCCGCGGGCACGTACAAACTTTGGCCGCACAGCGCTGTCTGGGTCGCTAGTCCTTCTCTTCTGTGCTCTCCTGGGTGCGTTCCTGTTGAACTCTCAGCATGGGTCTCTGGCTGCGACTCTCGTAGAGTGGACTTCGCTGGTCCAGCTCGCCGGGGTGACTCTGTGGCTCAGCCTCAGATCGAGAGAGCTGCACTCCTAAAGTCGTTTTCCTTCAGGATCGCGGCATGTCGCGGTGTATCGTCTTGACCTTGTAGTGCTCGCGGCTCAGCCGCTTTTGTATCTCTTCGGCGATCATCACGGAGCGGTGCTGGCCGCCCGTGCATCCGAACGCGACCGTCAAGTAACTCTTCCCCTCCTGAATGTAGAAGGGCAGCAGGAAGAGCAGCATCTCCGTCAGGCGGTCGAGAAACTGGCGCGTCTGCGGGAACTTTCGTACATAAGCCGCGACCTTCGGATGCTGTCCGGTGAGCTTGCGGAACTCGGGAATGAAGTGCGGGTTGGGCAGAAAGCGGACGTCGAAGACCAGGTCTGCCTCGAGCGGCACGCCGTTCTTATAGCCGAAGCTTACCGAGGAGATGAGCAGATTTTTGGCCGTCGACCCCCGCTCAAACTTGTTCAAGATGAAGGCGCGGAGCTCATGCACGTTGAAGTTCGACGTGTCGATCGTGAGGTCGGCAACGTTGCGGATCGGCTCGAGTACCTTGCGTTCGGACTTGATGGCGCGCACGACCGTCTCAATGCGCCCACCGGAGCGACCGAGCGGATGCGGCCTGCGGGTCTCAGAGAAGCGGCGCACCAGCACCGGCGCTGAGGCCTCTAAAAAGATCACGGTCGTCTTGAGGGTCTTCCTGACCTCGCGCAGGATCGCGGGAAAGCGCTCGATCCCTTGCCCTTCGCGAACATCGACGACCAGAGCAGCTCGTGAAATCTCGGTAGACTGACGGACCAGGTCAGCAAACTGGGGGAGCAGTTCGAGCGGCATGTTATCTACGCAGTAGAACCCCAGGTCCTCGAACGCTTTGAGAGCGGAGGCTTTGCCGGAGCCGGAGAAGCCAGTGAGGATGACGAGTTCAGCGCCGGTAGCAGGCTGCGCCAAGTCCTGTTTCTTCCGAACGGCCTTGACCGCCAGGGCGGCTTCGCTGCTTTTGCTCTTTGGCTTTAGCTTGGCCTTCCGCGACATTGCCCATCGTAGCATCGCCCTGCGCATGCTGACCGGCAGGCCAGGGTCGGGAGCCTGCGCCTCTATCGACCTACAGACGTGGGTCGATAGGTTACGAGGGAGCTTCGATCAGCTCCATCTTGCCGTCGCGCTTGCGATGCAGCACCATCAGGCTGCCTTTGGGATCGCGGAAGACGAAGACCTCGCGATCCCGGAACTCCGCTTCCTTGACTGCCTCTTCAAGCGTCATCGGCCGCAGCGCGACGGAATCAAGCGATCGCACGACGTGCGGTTCGGAGACCGGAACGCGTGCCGGGAATGAGTGAACTGTCACCGGCAGAACGGGCTTGGATGGGCCTCGTCCATTGACTGCAGACTTTGCGACGTCGGGCTTTAGAGCGATCGCCGCTGCACTGCGGCCTGGACGCCGCGACCGTGCGAGTTCGCTCTCTTCGTGATGCTTCTCTTCTTTGGGCAGACGCTTGCGAGCACGCTGCTTGTCCTTGTACTTCACTGCCTGAGTCTCGGTGCGGCCGAGGGCCTCACGTAAGGCGAGCTCCATGCTGATATTCGACTCCGCACAGCCGACCATGGTCTGCAGACGGGTCTTGACCGTCACCTCTGCGCACTGCCGGTACTTTTCGGCCGTGAGGATGATGCATACCTTCGTAGTCTTCCCGAGTATCTTGCGGATGCGCTCAACAGCCTCATCCCCTAAGGCGCGGTGGGCCTTTGTAACGACTACCTGCCTGCCGGTGTACTCAATGAGCATTGGCGTCTCCTGGGTTCGACCACCCGGAGAGCAAAGGCGCCGGGCGGCTGCTTCGCTGTTGAGAGGGCAATTCTAAATCAATCCCTCACCCGCCGCTGATGGGTGCTGGGGATGCGGAGATCCTCGCGATATTTAGCGACCGTCCGGCGAGTGACATCGATCCCCTGCTGCTGGAGCATGCTCGCGAGCAGGTCGTCGGTGAGAGGCTTGCGCGGGTCTTCGTCCTCGATCAGTTTCTTCACCTTCCGCTTGAGCAGGACCAGCGGCGTTCCTCCACCTTCCGGACCGTTCACGCCCTCTGAGAAGAAAAAGCGCAGTTCAAACACGCCCTGCTGGGTGTGAACGTATTTATTGGAGACAGCGCGGCTGACGGTCGAGGGATGAACGCCGATCTCCTCGGCCACATCCTTGATCATCATCGGCTTCATGGCCTCAACGCCGCGCTCAAGGAAATCACCCTGGCGGCGCACGATCGCCTCGCAGGTGCGCAGGATCGTGTTCTTTCGCTGCTCGATGTTCCGCATCAACTGTACCGCAGAGCGGTAGCGCTCCTTGACGTACTCCTTGACATCTTTTTCAGTGCCCTCCTGGGTCAGCATCCGGCGGTAGCCCTGGTTGAGGCGCAGGGTCGGCATCTGCTCCTCGTTCATCACCACGATGTACTCACCGTCGCGTTTAACAAAAGCTACGTCAGGCTCAATCAGCCGGGCTTCGGAGTTGCTGAAGCGCTGCCCGGGCCTTGGATCGAGAGTGCGTATAAAGTCGAAGGCGAGCTGAACGTGCTCATGAGACTTGCCGACCGCGCGCGCTACTTCTCGAAGGTCCCGCTTCTGCAGCAGCGAAAGATGCTTGTCGACCAGGGCTGCAGCTGTACTGAAAATCTGGCCCCGGGAGCTGATCGCAGTTGCCTCCCGTCGCGTTGCGCTGAGGATGTTGCTGCGGCCGGTGTTCCCGCTACTGGTGTTGCCGCTGCTTGCGCTTCGCAGCGATTGAGACGGCATCCCTGTATCGGGTTCCAGTTCATAAGCTGACGCACCCTGCGTTCCATCAAGGGGCATCGGGTCGTCTGCCGCCGCCGCGAGGTCGAGGTGCGACAGAGGCTCCTCTGCGCGCACCTGATTGGAGCCGCGGAGCCGGCTGCTGTCGGATCGCTTCATCGAGGCTCCCTCGGTGAGCTCAAAGCCGCGACGCTGCGCCTCAATCTGCACCAGCAGGCACTCTCGCAAGTCCCGCGTAGCGATGCCGATGGGGTCAAGGTTCTGGACCGTCTTCAGGGCAGCCGCCAGCAGTGCGCGGGCGGATTCGATCGTCTCTCCTCTGCCGTTCTGCGCCCCGGCGGGCTCCTGCCTCAGCAGTGAGACATGTGCCCGGCCGTTCGTCAGCCCCGCCCCGGGGAGCGCTGCGCTCACCTCGCCAGGTGCTTCGATAGGGAGTGGAATACTGGCCGCTCCCCTCTCCCGCAGGTAGCCTGCCAGCAGCTCCTCGTCCGTCGAGGTCAGATATCCGTCCTCATTGAGGTTTCCAACGATGTATTCTGCTGCGCCGCGCAGATCGGGAGGGAGGCTCAAGGAGCCCAGCTGCCAGTTGAGGTGGTCCGTCAGTGTGCTGGGTTGAGAGAGGAAGTGCTCAAACGAGGGCTTCTCGCTTATCTCGAAGTTGCTTGGCGCGCGGAAGCCGGGGTCAAGGTAATCCTGAAAGTAGGAGCCAAAATCGATCTCGTCGAAGGGATCTTTCTTGTCGCGCAGCGCATCAGTGGCGAGGTCTTCGGCCGGGCGCTCCATCTGTGCCTCTCGGCCGGCGAGGTCGTCGATCAGGGGCACGTGCTCGTCAAGCTCTTCGAGGACCGGATTCTCTACGATCTCGGCGTCGATCATCTCCTTCAACTCGAGCTGGTTCAGCGCGAGCACGCTCACCATCTGCATCAGACCAGGGGTGAGTATCTGCCGCTGAGAGACGTTCAGGTTCAGCTTGGGTTGAAGAAACGCCATAGTTGATCGCCGTGGACTGTGAGAGCTTGGATGCTTTCCGGATACTTGATCTTAGGTGTAGCGCCTCTGCCGGGTGCTTGTCCACTCGGCAATGCGTGACTTTCGTAAGACTAGCTGGGCGAGAAACCCTCTCCCAGGTAGACGCGGCGAACCTCGGGATCCCTTCCCAGTTGCTCCGGGGTCCCAGCTCCCAGGATTCTGCCCTCGTTGATGATGTAGGCGCGGTCGGTGACGGAGAGCGTCTCGGGCACGTTATGGTCGGTAATGAGCACTCCGATGCCGCTGGCCTTCAGGTCCAGGATGATCTCCTGCAAGTCTGAAACCGCAATCGGGTCGATTCCCGAAAATGGCTCGTCGAGCAGGATGAACGACGGCTGGATGCAGAGGCACCGGGCGATCTCGACCCTGCGTCTCTCGCCTCCTGACAGTGCGTATCCACGAGTCTTGCGAATGTGGCCGAGATGAAGCTGGTCGATCAGCTTCTCGGTCCGGGCGCGACGGGTCTCTGCTGAGATCGACTGCGACTCGAGGACGGCGAGCATGTTCTCCTCGACGGTAAGCTTGCGAAAGATCGACGGCTCCTGGGGCAGGTAGCTTATACCGTACTGCCGCGCTCGCATGTACATCGGGACGCGAGTAATGTCGGCGGCATCGGCCATAACCCGTCCGGTATCCGGGGGGATCAGTCCAACGATCATGTAGAAGGTGGTCGTCTTACCCGCGCCGTTCGGACCGAGCAGCCCTACTACCTCGCCCTGCGAGACCTCGATGCTTACCCCGCGCACGACCTGACGCCGCTTGTAGGATTTCCCAATCTCGTCGGTGGAGAGTTTCTGCATCAGCGGCGCACTCGCGTATCCGTCGATGCGCGTGACTGACCTCCGCTGACGGTCACGCTGTCATCGCGGCTGTTAAAGATCAATGACGCACCGGTGACTGTACCGTGGATTTCGTCGATCAGCCGCGGCGCCACCTCGGGAGTGCCGGTGAGCGTGAAGGTGCCGTCTTGCGAGGCGTAGATCAACTTGTCTCCCGTGGCTCTGCGCCCCGGCTGCTCGAGGATGACGTGCCCGGTAGCCACAATATGGTCGATCTGGGACTGGCGATCTGAAGCTGCCCCATCCCGCGGTTCCGGACCTCCCGTCGACGCGGCAGCAGTAGCGTGGGCGCCATCTTGTTTGCCTCCGTCAGCGGATTGAGTTTGGACGCCCGTAGGCTCCGGAAGCTGGCTGGTTGACGTTCCGCGAACAGATGAAGACCCCGCAGACCTGGTTGCGGGTACAAGGAAGACCACTGCCTGATCAGAACGGATAGTTCCGCCGGCATCCTGAGCCAGTACGGATCCAGAGAACGTAGCCTCGCGGGCCACCTCGGAATAGAGCAGTTCGCGGCTGTGGATATGGTCAGTCGAGGCCTTGTGCTCCGGACCGCCTGGGCTGATGAGGGTGGCCGTGACGCCTCCCCCCGAGGTAGCTGCGGATTGAGCATCGCCATGAGCTTTGAGCGATTCTCCGGAGCGGGAGAGCTGGATGACAGGCGCAGCGATGGAGTTCGACCCCTGCCAGAGCCGTGCATGACCGCGGAAGATCGCGTCTCCGGCAGCGCTCCCCTGGTCCTTGCCCGCTGCACGGTTGATGGTGGCGCTGTCGGCCACGATGTGAGCTGGACCCGGGCCACCCAGCGCGAAGGAGCCTCGGCCTGCGGCGCTGGCTGTCTCCGCGGGCTGACCCGATCTTTGCAGATACGTTGCCTTGATGTTGCCGGTGGCCGTGGCTGAGCCGGTCAGCCGCTGGTAGTCGATCTGGTCGCCGCTGAGATCCAGCGCACCGTCGGTGAAGCGAGGATTTCCAGAGAGGTGAAGAAGCTCGTCAGCGGAGCGATACTCTGCCCGTCCGGCCGTGATTCGAACAGGTTCGGAGGGCTGCTTTGCTCCAAATGCTGCCGTCCGCGTGATCACCACATTGCCCTGCTGGAGGGCGCTTTGAATCTCCGTCGCCGGTAGTGCAACCTCGCTCTTCCTCGCACCGACGCGGCGGCCGGTCACAGGCAGGAAGCTGAGGACGAGATTGTCGCCCGTACTGGTCTGGGTAGCACCATCCGAGGCAACGTCAACGATGCGAGTCTGACCGCTTCCTTTCACCGACGTGATGGCATTCCCATTCGCCAGCTCTGCAAGCAGGGTCTCGGCCCCGATGGTCGTGTTCTGCTGGGGATGTCTGGCACTGATGGTGTGCAGCACCACCGTCGCGCCGCCGCTCGCAAGTACGCGCTGTGCGATCGAGTGCTCGCCCTCACCGGGTCCGGAACCTGGAGCGAAATCGATTTCGATCTGCTGCGCCCGCACCTCGCGTGTGGTTGACCCGTTGGGATCATCCGGAAGCCTGATCTGCTGATCCACAAAGCTCACTGCGTTCAACAATTGCACATGCTGCAGGATGGAGCCCGCACCGTATTGCAGCTTGGCCTCGACCGCCGCGCCGTGCATGTGGTGCACCTGATCGTTGGCAACCAGAAAGATGCCGCCGGCGAGATCGATGTGCTGCGGCTGGCTGTGCTGGTCAAAGAGCATCTGGGCAGTCTCGGCTTTCAACTGCTGGCCTCCGCCGGCGGCGATTTCGACGTGGCCCTTGGCATCGACGTGCTCAGCCGAGCCGTCGGGACGGAAGTAGACAATCGCGCTGTCGGACGAGGTACGCTCGCCGTCGTACTCGGCTACTGCATTCAGCAGAAATGCTTGGCGGCTGTCGCGCGTGATCTGAGCGTGCTCCGCCTTGAGCGAGACGGGCTTGCCGTTGCTGCTCGAGTCCAGCTGCACAGCACTCTCGAGCACCAGGACGCCCTCCTGCGAGTTGTAGCTCGCTCCGGTAGCGTGCCCGGAGCCCTGAGGCGTCTCGAACTCCACCAGGTTGCGGGTAGTAGCCATGCCGCTGTTCTTGTCGAAGACGAGGCCGCTCGTCTTCACGTGAATGATGCCGCCGGAGGAACTGGGTGCCTTCCCTGCCTCGGTCGTGACGGCAGCCGCGCTCGAACCGGCAGTACCCGGCGCAGGCGGCTGGAAATCGATCTCGACCTGACCTGCGGCCGTAGCGATCCCAGACTTTTTGTCGTAGTCGAACTCGGCGCCTCGGATGCTGTCAGCACGATCGCCGTGCGGCCCGTAGAGGCTGATACTTACATCGTGAAGCGTTGCGTGCCCGCCATCCTTATACTGCACCGCCTTCGACGCATGGATGGTGAAGATGGTGTGGCCCTTATCTGACTTCGAGAGCGTGAAGCTGTCCGCAGACTCCTGGATCTGCAGCCCCAGCTTCGCCGGAAGATCGCGGACCAGGCGGCGGCGCTCATATCTTGCAAACGCCAGAAAGATCACGATCGCGGCCACAAGCACTGTAGCCAGCACGATGATGGCCGTCCTCAGCCGGCTGATGGTGCCGCTCATGCGCCTGCGCCTCTCATGGTGCTAATTCACACGCTGCAGGCGGGCTACGAGCTTCTGGGCGAGGGTTTCGCCAGATTCGGACCACAGCAGGCGGCTTGAGATGGCGCAGTTCTCCTGCACGGAGTTGGTCAGGTCGACCAGCATCTGTACGTTCTCCTTCACGTGGCCCGCCGCCTCGTAATCGAGGTCCAGCTCTTCATGCAGGAAGGGTGTGTCTTCCCCGAAGTCGATGCGGACGTGACCATTTTGTTCATAAGCGCCCTCATCGAACTCTGGCCCGAAGCCCACTACGCGCACCACCCTCATCTCCTTCTTCCAGAGCGGATCGAGGCCTGAGCCAGTCTCCACCACCCATAGGTCCCACTTCACCTCAAATTCGTATGCGTAGTCGTCGTGCAGCAGCTCGGTGGCCTCAGAGACGGCCAGCTCAGGAGCCGCGCTGTCAGCGTCTTCCCCGGTGTAGATGCGCTGGTAGACCGGCGATTCATTCCAGGACAGAGGGTAGACGGTCGCGGCTGAGACGAGCGATGAAGAACCTATTGCAGAGAACTGTCTCAACACCGAGACCAGTGCGCCGGGTACTCCGTCAAGCCGGAAATTTGAAAACCAGAGGCTGAGATAAATCTGATCGGCCATGCTATCGATTCTAGATGTTCTTGACCATGCAAACGATCGTGCAATCCTCCGTCTTCCACAGCAAATTCCTGATTCCGAACGAGAGCACGCGAACGGATCCACCGATCTGTACGTCTGATGCTCAGGCTGGAGTTCACTTCATAGCGCGACTGAGAACGGGGAAGAGTGATGACGATGAAAAGAGACCCGATAAATGACAGGACGGGTCAAGGCAGGCTGGCCGTTCCGCTGACTGCGGCAGGTGCGTCTCCGGCCAGTGGAGGCGCTCTGGCTGGATGGCTGCGCACCGGCGTGTTGCTGCTATGTGCGCTGGTCATCGGCTGGTGGGCCCGTGGGAACGGGGCCGTCCACGCCGCCGACGGCGACTTTCAGTTTCAGGTGCAAGGCTCTGAGTTGCTGATCTATTCTGCGGCCAAGCGAACTATCTACGTTTATAAAGGCTCCGAGGGCGGAAATGATGCGATGCAGTGCAGCCACAAGTTCGTGATCAGGGACAATGGCCAGGTGGATCGCAGGGGATGCGAAATGGGCAGTCTCACCCGATAGATCGAGATTGACAGAGCCCGCCCGGTACGCCCCACTCTCGGGCGGAAGCTTTATACTTCTCGTCGAATGCTGCAGGACTGCGGCTGTCCGGGAGTCTGTGCGCTATGAAACGTTGGCTTGTTCCTATTTTGGCGACCTTCCTTGTCGCTGCGCCTCACCGGTGCTACGGCGGAGTTGAGGCACCCGGGATCGAGGCTACCGGCCAGGCACAGGGCACAGGCGGGACTGGGTTTGCGGCAAGCTTGTCGGCCCCCGATGCGCGGCCGGTCAACCCTCATGCAACAGCGGAGGCACGTGCACTGCTGCGCGAGATCGATGAAATCTCCGGCCACTACACCCTGACCGGGCAGCACAACTTCCCTAACCACGTCTCTCGCTGGAGCGACCGCGTCTACGACCTGACTGGTAAGTACCCGGCCCTCTTTGGCGAAGACTTTGGCTTCTCAGGGGGTGAGGACAAAGACTCGACCGAGGGCCGGCCTTCCATGATTCAGGAGGTGGAGCGGCAATATCGAAAGGGCGCAGTGATCGCGCTCTGCTGGCACGCCGTCAAGCCCACCGAAGATGAGCCGGTCACCTTCCGGGACAGCGTCCAGGGCCACCTGACCAACTTCGAATGGAACGAACTGCTCACCCCTGGCACCGCGCTGAATGCCCGGTGGCTGGCCCAGACGGATGTGATCGCCGGCTACCTGAAGGAGCTTCAGGACGCTGGCGTTCCGGTACTGTTCCGGCCCTTCCACGAGATGAATGGAAACTGGTTCTGGTGGGGTGGGCGGCCCGGGCCGCATGGCTCCGCGCAGCTCTATCACATGCTGTATGACCGCTATGTGAACTACCACCACCTCAACAACCTGATCTGGGTCTGGAATGTGAACAGCCCCGGTGGCAACGCAGGCGAGCTGGCGGGATACGACCCAGGCCATGAGTTCGCAGACATCTACGCTATAGATATCTACGGCGAGTTCAAGCAGGACTACTACGACCAGATGCTCGCACTCGCAGGCAACAAGCCTGTCGCCCTGGCCGAGGTGGGCGTGATGCCTACCCTGGAGGTGATCGCGAAGCAGCCGCGATGGGCCTACTTCATGATGTGGAGCGGCAGCGCCGAAGGTAATCCGCCGGAGCTCCTGCAGGCTAACTTCCACGCGCCTAACCTGCTCACGCTGGGCGATCCGCCGCTGGCAAAGTATGTCCCCACTTCCCCCTCGGGCCGGCACTTCGCTGAGGCCGTCTCCCACAACGCCACCCCGCAGGCCAGGGCTCTGCTGAATCGATTGCACGACGTGAGCGGGAGTACGCCTCTGAGCGGCCAATGGAACACTCAGAGTAATGCTTCGATGCCGCCGTCCGATGCGCCTTCGGCGACTCCGCCGGGGGCGCAGCCCGTGGTAGCCCCGGCGGTAGACGCCGCAGCGGCAGCCACGAAGCAGGTCTTCGCGTCTACCGGCAAATACCCCGCGATCTTTGGAGCGGACCTGGGCGCTGACGTTGGTGCGGCGGACATGGGCACTGCTGACCTGGCGAAATCTGAGGCGGTTCGCGCTGCAGGTGCGAGCGCCGCCATCGCCGAGGCGAAGCGGCAGCATGCCGCGAACGCCATCATCGTCCTGCGCTGGACCGCTCCGCCGCCCGTAGAAGGACTGCTCGACGCGAAGGATCACGCCCTGACCAGCTTCGAATGGAATGAGCTGCTCACGCCTGGCACCGACTTGAACAAGCGCTGGTCCGCCCAGGTGGACGTCGTGGCCGTTTCGCTGAAAAAGCTGCAGGATGCAGGCATTGCGGTGCTGTGGGACCCTTATCCTGAGGCCAATGGGAAGCAACATTGGTGGGGAGGCCGGCCCGGCATTCACGGATCATCGGCCCTCTATCGCATGCTCTTTGACCGCCTTGTCAATCAGCAGCACCTCGGCAACCTGATCTGGGTCTGGACTGCCGCTCCGGGTGGATATGGCCCTGATTCGAACGGGGCACCGTCTGACTACTTCCCCGGTCTGCTGTATACCGGCGCGGTCAACTTTGATATGAACCGGCCTGACACGCGCGGCAGAGGTTACCTTACTCAGCTGGGCGGAGACAAGGTGATTGGAGTGTCGTTCAGCAGCGGCGTTCCAGAGCCTTCGTACTTTGCCGGCTCACGGTGGGCCTGGTTTTTGCTTGCACCATCCTCGGCAGCCTCCGGTGCCTCTGCCGAGGCGCTGAAGACTCTCTACTCCGACCCGCACATCGCAACGAGAGATCCTGATCACGCTGCAAAGTAAAGCCTCCTGGTGCCGGGCTAACGGGGGTGAGCTAAGCGTCTGAGTCGTTTCGTATCCGAAGCAGAGTGTGATCAGCCGTCGCTAAAATGTCGATCGTGGAACAGGCTACGGCGGCCGTCTGGCGGAATCTATCGCAACTGTCTACGATGATCGGGTTTGCAGGGCAGACACCGACGGCAACCCAGGTCGCCTGCTGCAATGGAGGGAACCCATGCTTCGCAGACTCAGTCGTCTTGCACTTTCGCTTCTTTCTCTTGCCCTCGGCATTTCGGTCGTGAGCACCGCCGACCCGCAGACGGCGCCACCCGCGCCCGGCGCCATTTTGCCAAATGTGCTCTATGGCGCTGCCTACTACAACGAGTACATGCCCGCGGACCTTGAGCCCGGGCGCCTGGATAAAGATGTTGCCCTGATGAAGGAGGCAGGCATCTCGGTCGTTCGCATGGGCGAATCGACCTGGAGCCTGTGGGAGCCTTCGGACGGCCGCTTCGAATACGCGTGGATGGACCGCGTAGTCGATGCCATGGGCAGGGCCGGGATCAAGGTGATTATGGGCACGCCGACCTACTCCATGCCTGCGTGGATGGCCAAGGCTCATCCGGAATTCTATGCGCGGCCGCTAGGCGGCGCTCAGGTGAGTTATGGCATGCGGCAGAACATGGATACAGATAATCCGGAGTTTCGCCGCTACGCCGCGCGCCTGATCACCAACCTCGCAGAGCACTATAAGAACAATCCGGCGGTCATCGGATGGCAGATAGACAACGAGACCGGATCGAACGGCGCCTCCAACCCTGACGTCTTTGCCGGCTTTGTCAATCACCTGAAAAACAAGTTTGGCACGACCGACGCGCTGAACAAGGCGTGGTTCCTCAATTATTGGGGAGAAGACGTAAATGACTGGGCCGATATGCCAACCCGCGACAATGCAACCAGTACAAGTTACAAACTGGAGTGGTCGCGATGGCAGCAGATGCGGGTGACGGATTATCTCGCCTTTCAGGCTGCACTGATCCGTAAGTCGCGCCGGCCCGATCAATTTGTCACCCAGGATTATGGTTCGATGATGAAGCTCGACGTCAACGAGTTCGAGGTGGCGAAGTCGCTGGATGTGGTCGCTAATAACGTCTACCACGGTACCCAGGAGCACCTCGATGGCGCATTCCAGGCCATGCAGGGTGACTTCGCCCGTTCGCTGAAGCACCGGAACTTCCTCGTGACGGAGACCAATGCCCAGACACTCGGCTGGGATTCCGCTGGCCAGTTCCCACCTTATGACGGCCAATTGCGGCTTGATGTCTATACCGACTTATCGTCTGGCGCAAACATGGTGGAGTATTGGCACTGGCATTCTATACACGCTGGGCAGGAGACTTACTGGAAGGGTGTTCTAAGCCATGATTTGGAGCCAAACCGCGCTTACGCCGAAGTTTCCCTGATAGCACACGAGTTGCAAAAGGTAGGTCCAGAGATTGTCAATCTACAGATCAAGAACCAGGTCGCAATCTTGTATAGCGTGGATTCATCCAACGCCATCAACTTTATGCCATTTGATCGGCAGGACGGATCTGGATGGATTCCGGGTAAGGCTGCGGGAAGTTACAACGGCGTTCTGACCCAGTTACATCGCTCGCTGTACCTGGCGAATGTCGGGGCGGATTTCGTATTTCCGGACGATGCGGACTTCGCTCAGTACAAGTTACTCATCGTGCCTGCTCTTTATGTTGCGGATGACGCGCTACTCAAAAAGATTTCGAACTACGTGCACGCTGGCGGCCATGTGTTGATGACCTTCAAGAGCGGCTTTACCAACGAAAACTCCGCGGTACGCTGGGAGCGGGCTCCGGGTCCGCTTCGAGAGGCCGCCGGGTTCACATATCAGGAGTTCTCTAATCTTGAACAGCCCCTCGCCCTCAAGGGCGACCCTTTTCATGTCGGATCAACCGGTAATACGGTCGGTACCTGGGCAGAGTTCCTGCAACTTACTACGGCCAAACCGCTCGCCTATTATGACCACCCTTTCTTCGGCAGGTGGCCGGCTATTACGCGCAACGAGTTCGGTTCGGGGTCTCTCACTTATGAGGGGACTATGCTCTCCGACACGCTACAGCGTGCAGTAGTGCTTGGTTTGCTGCGTGAGTGCGGACTGGCAAGCAGCGATCAATCGCTACCTCCTGCGGTACGAGTAAAACACGGCGTAAATCCGACGGGTAAGCGGATTCACTACTACCTTAACTACTCCGATCTCTCATTGAGCTTCTCTTATACTTATGCTATGGGGCACGACCTGCTCACTTCGCGTGTCATCGGAACAGGCAGTACGATGAGCCTGGCACCCTGGGACGTGGCGATCGTAGAAGAGGATAAGTGACATGAGGTCCGCGAATCAAACCGTCGGGGGCTTCATAGCTGAAGGATTTGTTGCATGGTGTTGATCGAGGCGCGCACGCTGATCGAGGCGCCGATCGAGCGCTGCTTCGATCTGGCCCGCTGCATCGATGTCCATCTCTCAGGAGCAGGCCGGTCTCGAGAGAAGGCTATAAGTGGAGTTACAACGGGGCTGATCAGCGCGGGGCAAAGTGTAACGTGGAGCGCGAGGCACCTCGGTGTGCGCCAACAGCTGACAAGTAAGATCACTGCCTTCAACGCGCCAATTTATTTTCAAGACACGATGGTTCATGGCGCGTTCAAGTACATGCAGCATGACCACTACTTCGCGGCACAATCAACAGCAGTCACGGAAATGAAAGACCGATTCAACTTTGCCGCGCCGCTGCCAATCATTGGCCGGTTAGCGGAGTCTATCTTTCTGCGCCGTTACATGACAAATTTTCTCCTTGAGCGCAACCGAGTCCTCAAGCTGATCGCCGAGTCGGCGCAGTGGCGCAGCTATCTGTCCCCAGGTTGATGAGGGCTTCGACCGACACAGGCGCAAAGCCGAGGGTCAGGCATCTAGAACCTGGGCATGTCACCAGAGCTTATGGGGAGGCGTGCGGCTGGCCTGAATCGGCCGACGACGTTCGGAATGCCGTCGCCATTTCGCGTCTGCACCCGCGGATCTAAGCTCTTTTTGCAGACCGCATGGCAGTCTTGCGGTAGAATGACGCTTCATGATCAGGCCCTGTTTCCTCGTCGTCGATCGAGAGTTCCCCGGCACCATCTCAACCCGCAAGCTTGTGATTGAGACGGCCAAGATCAATGTGATCACCGCATACAGCGGTGCGGAGGCCATCGAGACCCTCCAGAGATTTCCCGCGGTGAACGGAATCGTGATGGACGCAGGCGTAAGCGATATCCACCTCGATGACCTGATTCGGCAGTTAAAGAAGCTGGACAAGAGTCTGCCGATCGTGGTCATTGAGACTCCCGGCTTTCAATCGAGCGGTGAGGCGGACCATCATCTCGAGTTTTTCGATCCGATCCGACTGTTGACTCTCCTTCGCAAGCTGGTTCCTGAGCAAACTGCTGAGATAGACGCGCACGAAGACGACCTCAGCAGGGACAGATCGACGTCCTGAATTCCTGCCTGGCTGTCGACGAGCGCGACAACCTTTGACCGGTCGCGCGCCTCCAACCAGAAGCGAAGAAAAAGCGAACTATGCTCTTTCGCCGCAAGGAGGTGACTGTGACTACGGTAAACACGCCAACCCTGAACGAATCTCAGAACTCAGTGGAAAATACCGAAGCACTGCACGCGGCTCTTCAACGCGCCGAGCAGGCGGAGGCCAAGCTCGCTGAGCTGCAGCAACGCGGCAGCACGCCCACTCAGCAAGCAGACTCCACGGCCTCGTCGAGCTCAGAACCATACGGCTCTGGTACTCATGAGAGAACCTATGAGCCGATAGAGGGCGAGGCGGGGACCAGTTCTGTAGTTGACGCCACCGGGCACTCCAGCTCTGCGGGAATCGAGCAGTTGCGCAAGGACTCCATGATGGCCCACCTGCTCGACTCACTGGAAGCGTCTAAAGACATCGGCCACTATGGGCGGCTGGTGTTCGCGATGATTGCTCGCCATTTTCTGTCAGACGAAGAGGTGCTCGGCTGGTTGACCAGGGACCCCGACTTTTCCGCCGAGCAGGCAAAGCTGATGCTGCGGCAGGTTGAGGGCCGGGATTACAATCCGCCGAAGCGGGAGCGAATCGTAGAGTGGCAGTCGCAGCAGGAGTTCCCGATCCTCCCAGATCCCGCAGACCCGGATTGCGGCAATGTGTATCGGAACCTCAAGTTTCCTGATGAGGTGTACCAGCACATCGGCCACTATCAGGAGCAGAAGCTGAACTCCGAGGAGTAGGTCAGCCGCGAGGCGCAGCAGCACACGTATGCCGCCCCATCACTCAGGCGCTACTCGCATCAGGTCGAGAGCACGTGGGGCCGTCTTCCGCCGTCATTAAACTTCACAGGGCTGCAGAATACGGTCGAAAGACTTACGAGTGCACCTGCAGGAAACATCCTACGATGTGCATGTCCAAGTTCATCGACCTTATGGAACCGGCCCAACCTACCCCGGCCGACATCACAGCGCGGCGCTGGGTGTACGTGCCCTACGACCGCTTTACTGATCGCACCGGCCCGCTGGCAGAGCAGCCGCCGGCGTCGACGGGCATTGTCATCGTGGAATCGACCGCCAAGGCGCTTCGCCGGCCATATCACAAAAAGAAACTCATTCTGCTGATCTCGAACATGCGCCACTTTGCGCTGGAGCAGGCGGCCCGCGGTGTCAGCGTGCTCTATCACCTGTCAGAGAAGAGCCACGGCCAGGCGCTTGTCGAGCTGCAGCGCGCGCGCGGTCTGCCCCCCCTGACGACCATGGAGCCTGCCGAGAGAGAGTTGCGCCTCGACCTGGCCCAGGCTGTTCGGGACGGGCTCAAGCTCAATGAAGTTCCCGATACAACCTGGCTTTCGACTACGGACGACTTCACCCGTGTTTACGGCTCTTATCAGCCTGGGCGCAGCTATGTCATGGACCGGTTTTATCGCCACATGCGGCAGCAGACCGGGATTCTAATGGGTGCCGGGGGCCCGGTAGGCCGCCAGTTCTCTTTTGACGCCGACAATCGCAAGGCTTACAAGGGGCAGCCCCCTATCCCGGTTCCGCCTCGGTTCCTGCCCGACGCGCTCACCGAAGAGGTCATTGAACTGGTGGAGCGCAGATACGGCGATTACTTCGGCACCAGCGCCGGTTTTGACCTGCCTGTAACCCAGGTTGACTGCGACGAGATGTGGCGATTCTCGCTGCACCATCTGCTGCCCACCTTCGGCCCCTTCGAAGACGCGATGCGAGACGACCACCTAAACCTTTTTCACAGCCGCGCCTCCGCCTTGATCAACCTGGGCAGACTGCTGCCGGCGGATCTGATCCGGGAAGTGGAGGGTGAGTTGGAAGCGGGGCGCATTCCACTGCCGAGCGCGGAGGGTTTTATCCGCCAGATCCTTGGCTGGCGAGAGTTCATGCGTCACGTGCATCGGCAGACAGACGGCTACCGGCTGCTTGACGTGCCCAAAGAGGCGCCACGCAGTGCGGCCAAGCAGCCTCGGGGGACGGCGAGGGTGGCAAAGAAAGGAGCGGACGCAGCAGCTTCCGATGGGTATGCCCCCGATCCGCAGGGTCTGGATCCATATGAGGGCGCGAGGCCTTCAGCGCTGGGCGCCTCGCTGCCCCTGCCAGCGGTGTACTGGGGTGTGCCGTCGGGCCTGCACTGCGTCGACACCGTGGTTGCACAGGTGATAGACGAGGGCTGGTCGCACCACATCACCCGCCTGATGGTGCTCTCAAACCTGGCAACATTGTGCGGCTTCTCGCCACGCGAGCTCACCGACTGGTTCTGGTTTGCGTACGTGGATGCATACGACTGGGTGGTTGAGCCTAATGTGCTTGGCATGTCCACCTACGCGGATGGCGGAGTGACCGCGACCAAGCCCTACGTCTCGGGAGCAGCCTACATCAATCGCATGTCGAACTATTGCGGACACTGCACGTACGACCCGCGAAAGAGCACTGGGGAGGGCTCGTGTCCCTTCACCGCGCTCTACTGGACTTTTCTCGAACGTAACGAGGGCGTCCTCGGGAAGAACTTCCGCCTCCAGATGCCCTACACAACGCTTCACCGTAAGAGTGCGGGGGAGCTGGTACAGCTTCGCACCCGGGCCGAAGAGGCAGTGAGAGAGCTGCTGGCGCAGCCTCGCCCCGACTACTGATGAAGCGGTCCACGGATGCAGGGGTGTGCGACAGGGCCGCGGAAAGGGGCCCAGTGCGGGGCCGTGGCCCATTCTGTTCGTGCCCTGGCGAGATAAATCACTCCATGCAGCAGTGCGAATCGGGTCTTGATCCTGGCTTGATCGTGTTCGTCACGAAGAGCGCAAAGCAGGTCAGTGCGGGAAGGTCACCTGCTTGAGTTCTTTACGAGAGACGCGAATGTCGCCCAGGTCGTTCGCTCCATATAGATCGTAGCTGAACTGCGTAGAGGAGCCGTGGACGATTTCCCCGTTCGACAGCGTCACCTGGATGTCGATCTTGCCATTATCGTCAAGACCGAGCACATCGATGGTGCGAATCTTTTCGAAAGGAATCGACTGGCCTGAATCGAAGTTCAAGGTTTGATCTCCCCACGAAAACTTGCTTTCGTAGGACCACAGGGTCGTACCGTCCTTTTTCGTGATCCGCACGGCCGTTGGGGGGCCGCCACCCACCGGCTGCGCTGTCACGGGCTGCGCGGCATCATGTTCTGCATGCGCCGCATTTCCCACAGAACCTTGGGACGGCTGAGGAGCAACGGCCTGGGATGCGGTGCCGTTCCGCTGCGGCGGTGGCAGGCTGCCCGTCTGGCGCAATCCGAGGAAGAGGGCTCCACCGGCAGTGATCACTGCCGCTACGCCGGTCAGTATGCCCGGCAAGGTGGCCCAGAAGCTCGGCTTTTCGTCGTTAGAGGGCACAGGATGCAACCGCCACCATCATAACCGGGAGAGTACTCGCGGCAGCTGGCAGTCTTCACGAATAACGTCGATCAGCGCGGCCGAGACGGGACAAGTCCTGGACTCAGGCTGAGAGCTTTACGGCAAAGCCCCCTCGCTCCAGATTGAGCTGCGCTTCTCGTTGAAATATCTGGAGCAAGCCCCTTCAAAGCGATCTTGTGCATGACAGATGTTCGTCTCGAGGCTTCTCACCTGTTCTCTTGGTCGTCAACAGGCGCACTGTGGGACCTATCGGGAGGTTCCTTCAGGGCGTTATTCAGGCCCGCGATAGCGCTGTCCCGGCATGAACGGGCGGTGGTCTCCCCGATTGGCCGAAGGGCTCTCTCGTGCACTATAAGCCGCCCCCATTTAAGATGTATCGTGCGCGGCGGCAACACTCAGGTTTCCGCCACCCGAAAGAAAGGCCAAGTTTTTGAAGCCATCTGCCCCATCAACCATCAAACCCGCAGGAGCCGGTAAGCCAGCCATGGATATAGCGGTTAGCGATTCGGCTTCCAACGTTCGAGCCATGCAGGGAATTCTTTCTCAGGGGGCTGCAGAGGACAGTTCACGGCAGGATGTATCTCTAGCCGTGAGCGAGCCGGTTGAGGTGCATCCTGACGTTGCCCTCGTCGAACGCGCCAAGGCGGGCGACGTGGCGGCGTTTGAGAAGCTGGTGAAGCAGTACGATCGCCAGGTCTTTCGCATCGCGCAACACATCACGCAAAACCGCGAGGATGCCGAAGATGTTGTGCAGGACGCATTTCTAAAGGCTTACCAGAAGCTGGATCAGTTCCAGGGCAATTCGAAGTTCTACACCTGGCTGGTTCGCATCGCGGTGAATGAATCGCTGATGCGGCTTCGCAAGCGCAAGACCGGCCGCATGGTTTCGATAGACGAGGACGTGGAGACGGACGAGGGCTCGATGCCTCGCGATCTAGCCGACTGGAGCCCAAATCCTGAACAGATGTATGGCAAATCGGAGCTCGCCGAAATCCTGCGTAAGACCGTACAGGGCCTGCCTCCGGGATTCCGCACCGTCTTCGTGCTTCGAGATGTAGAGGGGCTGTCCACAGAAGAGACAGCGGAGTCGCTGGGCCTGAGTGTACCGGCGGTGAAGTCGCGGCTTCTGAGGGCGCGCCTGCAGCTGAGGGAGCGGCTCAGCCGCTATTTCCGCAAGAAAAATGGGGAAGGTGTAGCGTGACCTGCTCGGAATTCATGGCTAAACTGGATGACTGCCTGGACCAGAAACTCGATGCCGAACTGCGCGCCGAGGTCGACTCACACCTGAGAGGTTGTGAACACTGCCTCATCACGATGAATACTACGCGGATGACGATCGAGATCTATCGCCGCAACGATATTTACGAGCTGCCAGAGACGCTGCGTACCCGGCTCGAGGCCAGCATCATGGCTCGCTGCAAAAAGTGCTGATTCGTCCGGTGGTACGTGGTTTCATGGCCGACGCCAAAAGGGAGGCCACCTCGATGAGGTGGCCTCCCTTCTTGCTGCAGCGTTCAAGACCTTAGCTCAGTCGTCCCGCCGGTGCAGGGTAGGCTTGTCGTCTGTCGTATCCGGCGCCGTCGAGGAGGTAGTCGTTGGATCGTTGGTGCTGCTGGCGCGCCGTAACGTTGGCTTCTTGCCGTCCTTATTGTCGGTCAACCGGCGCTTATTCTCGATACGCGCCAGTCGCGCCTTGACGTCGTCGAACTCTGAGGTGGTGACAACATACTCGTTGCGCGGCGGCAGGATGCGGGCAATCTCCTCCTGGGAGTGCTCGATACGCTCGGGAGTCTGAGGGTGAGTCGCAAAGGCCTTCGAGACCGCACCCGGCTTCCGCTTTTCCAGATTTTGTATCTTCTCGAAGAACGTCACAAAAGCCTGTGGATCGTAGCCGGCACGGTACATGTACTGCACGCCGAGATAGTCGGCCTGGGCCTCAAACTCCCGGGAGAAGTGCAGGAAGGCCAGTGGAATGCCGATGCCGGATGCCTCATAGATGCCATAGCCCGTCCAGCCGGGGATAAAGATCATCGAAGCAGTGCTGGCGATCTGCGCGTAGTTGGCACGAGTCTGTTCGCGGGCGGCGTGATGGGCCGCAACGTGGGCGATCTCGTGGGCCATCACGCCGGCGAGCTCAGCCTCTTCATCGGCGTTCAGTATGAGCCCTGAGTTCACATAGAAAAATCCACCCGGCAGAGCCATGGCATTGATCTCGTCCGAGTCGATGACCTTTATGGTGAAGGGGACCTTGGCATCCGAGTTCTTCACGAGGTTTTGTCCGATCCGGTTCACGTACTCCGTGACTACCGGGTCGGTGATGAACTTGGTGCTCTTCTCAATCTCCTGGGCATAGCCTTTGCCCATCCTGATCTCGCTCTCAGTGGAGTACCAGTTCCCCATCCCGCGGGCGCCGATGTCGCGGTTTCCTACCGCATTCACGTCATCCATGCTGCCTGGCTTGATCCCCGAGGGGGCCTGAGCGGTGCTCGGCGGAGTCGCCGCGCTGGCCTGCGCATCGGCGCCGCTGGTCGCGGTTGGGGTGGCTGACGTTGAGTCGTCCGGCTTGGAAGCAGTAGTGTCAGGAGCTTGCGAGATGGTGGGCTGAGGCGAGGGTGGGGCCGCAGCCGGAGGCGCGGCGAACGCTGTAATCGGACTTAACGCGAGGGTCGCAGCCAGGATCAGGGAGCTTGATAGAGCGTTCTTTGATAAGCGATGCATCCGCAGACCTCATACCCATAAGAGCGGGAGCCAGCCGTTGCAGCGCACGCCACCCAATCTGTTGGACGTTAGTATGCGCTGTTTGGTTCTGTCTGCGGGGAATATATTGCGAACGTTCGCTATGCCCGGCGAATATAGACCCAAACAGACCTCAGCCTTCCTGCAGCATGCTCGGTTCTTCTGGTGCACGCAGCCGAACGAGGCGGTCGATCGCGTAAGGCGCCCGGTGCGACGACTGATGATAGTGGCGCACCTGCAGCTCCCCTAGCAACCCGATCGCCAGCATCTGGATGCCGGCCAGGATCAGCACTCCCGCGATGACAAACAGCGGTCCATGCTGGTCCATGACGTGCTGGTGAGTAAACAGCTTGAGCAGCAGCAGGAACATAGAAACACCCGCCCCGCCCACAAGCCCGAGAGCCCCGAATGCTCCGAAGAAGTGAAGCGGACGGGTCATGTACTTCAGCAGGAAGCGGATCGTTAGCAGGTCGAAGAAGACGCGGAACGTCCGGGAGATGCCGTAGTGCGACTTTCCTCTCTCGCGGGTTATGTTTGAGATTGGAATTTCGCAGATACTCGCCCCGTACCAGGATGCCAATGCGGGAATAAAGCGATGCATCTCGCCATACAGCGGGATATTGTGGATGACCTCGCGACGATAAGCCTTGAAGGTGGTTCCGAAGTCGTGGATGTCGACTCCCGAGAGCTTCGCCATCAGCCAGTTGGCACAGCGGGAGGGGATCCGCCGCATGACCATGTTATCGATGCGCTCTCTACGCCAGCCGCTGACCACGTCGTAGCCCTCTTCGAGCTTCTCGACGAAGGCGGGGATTTCGGTCGGGTCGTGTTGCAGGTCGCCGTCCATGGCAAGGATAAACTCCCCCTGCGAGTGGTCAAAGCCAGCCGCGAGGGCCGAGGTCTGACCAAAATTCCGCCGCAGCTTTACTACGAGGACGCGGCTGTCGACCGCGGCTATCTCCTCCAGCAGCTTGTAAGTGCGGTCGCTCGAGCCGTCATCTACAAAGACGAGCTCAAAGCTGTCGCCGATCTGCTCCATAACGGCCTTCAGGCGGTCATAGAGGGCAGTTACATTCTCCTGCTCGTTGTGGAAGGGCACTACAATCGAATACTTTGGCATGTCTTCTAAAGTATAGACGCGGCGCGTAGGCCAAACGACACACTTAAAGGCTGCAGCCCAGGCCCGGGAACCATTTCAGCTACACGCCCCATTCCCTCGCGCTCGATAGCTCTGCCTGCCATAGAATCCTTGCTGGCCGAGCAGACGCATACCCGCTAGAGTGCTTCCCCCCCGGGTCTCTATCCGGCATTCTGCTTGCGGCAGCATGCGGTTGGAACGCCTGCCCTGCTTTCCGAGCGCGTCTAGGCTCGAAGGTAGTTCCGCCACTCTTCGGTCTCCGCGATCCTCTTGAGCAGCTTGAACCGCCGCCGCATGAGCTTGCGTATATGCGGCGCCAGAATCCATCTCCCGATGAGGGCTCCCGGCCAGCTCAATGGCATGCGAAAGCGAAGTTCGTCACGGAGCAGCACGGTCCCGTCGCCTTGGTCGTCGAAGTGGTGGTCGTGCTCAAAGGTGGCGAATCGACCCTCTAGCATCCGGTCGCGAAAGAACACCGGCGGATGGAAGGATTCGATGAGGCTGAGATGGAACTGTGGCAGCCCAAACTTTCGTCCCTCCCAGCGGACAGTATCTCCGCCGACGACCAGCCCGGAGGTACGGCCGAGAACAGGATGCAGTCCCAGCCCCCGCTCGACGATGGCTACGCTGGTAGAGAGAAGAAAGCAGCGCTCGGCGGGAGCTCGCACCAGCATCTGCTCACGCAAAGTGAAGGTGCGCACGTCTCAGTTTACCTGGCGAGGCGGCCGACGATGCTGACAGATCGCCGGCGTGTTGACGGCACCCCGTGCGCGGTCCTGCATGTACACTTCAACGAAAATGAGCAGGCTCATGCCCTATTGCGGAAGGGTGAACTTAACCCGCAAGGTGGTGCCCTCGGGGCCAAGTTCCAGGCCAAAGTAGGTCTCGTCTCCGTTCAACAGCCGCTTACGCTGCCACATTCCGTCAACGAACGAGCCCTCCTCGACCGAGACCACCGACGCCATTCCCCGGTGGCCGAGCTTCGGTGCGAAGAGCACGTTTGCGTCCACTCCGATAACAAGGAACTCGTCCGGTGCGATCTGGCCGATCAGCACTCGTCCGCTCAGGTCGGTGTTCCCCTGCCCTCGATCGCCTCCGTACCCGCTTCTGACTGGTCCAAAGCGGGCGACCGCATCGTACCGGTCAAACAGCAGGGGCACATTTGCCAGACCATCCTCCTCGATGGCAGCCTGCAGGTGATGGGCGTCGCGCAGCTGCAGCAGCATCTGGGCCGCGGGTCCAACCAGGGCGTAGTCGATGGCCACAGCTGAATAGGGCGGCTTGACAGTGGCCGTCTGGGTCAAGTCGCTGCCGTTATATCCGAAGCAGGAGATGCCCAGGGCCGAGGGCCGCGCGAAGATCTCAAACATGTGCTTGGCATGGGCGACTGTACCCCCGGTTTCAGGGATAAAGAGCGGGTTGTCAGGCCGGCTGTAGAGGTCCGCGAGCCCAAAGTAAGGCGCAGGATTCGTATCGTAGTTATCGACCCCGATAATATCGATTGCCGGCGCGAGTGCCTTCCACATCGGAAGCAGGTAGGCGACCGCACCGCCGCTGGGCGAGCTGTAGCCCGGACGCAGCAGTCCAGGCTGTTCACGCGGCCATACATTTATATAGAAGGGCAGCGGATAGGCTGCCTTGCCGGCTGACGCGACCTGCTGGAAGTACTTCGCCGTGTGATAAGCCATGAACGCCTCGGGCGCCCGCTCGGAGAAGACCTGCTCCCATGTGCCGGATGTCTTAAGGCCGAGTGAGCGCAGAACGACGTCAGGCACACGCTGAGCGAATGCGCGATCCCCCTCCGGCGAGTAGTCACGATCGGAGCCGAGCACGCCGGCCTCATTCTCTACCTGCACGAGGATGACAGTGTGCTGGTCACCGTCGACCTCCTTGAGGTGCGACATCAGCTTCGACAGGGCTGCGCCATCGCGCTCCCAACTGTGCTGGCCGAGCGGGCTTAGCGCCTCGACCATCAGCCCATCACGGGTCTGCACGCGGGGATAAGTCTTCGGGTCGTCCTTGACCCATGAGGGAGTGTAGGTCATGCCGCCGTTCTTCCACGTCCCAAACCAGAGCAGCGCAAGGTGGAGGTGATGTTCGCGGGCGCCGGCCAGCAGGCCATCGACCACGGAGTAGTCAAAGGTGTCGGGCTGCGGCTCCAGTTGCTCCCAGTAGACCGGGATCATGACGGTATTGGCCGATAGTTTGTTGAGTGCAGGCCAGAGCGGAGCCATCGTGTCAGGCCATCCACTGGAGTTGTGCACCTGTGCACCGACAATCAGGTATGGCTTGCCATCGACTATCAGGTGGTACTCATCATGGTCCTTATCGAGCCGGGGCATGTCCGCCCCGGCACACAAGCCAGCCCAAAGGCCAACAAACATCAGAACGGGTAAGAGACGGCGCATACAACTCCTGTTTCTTCGGCTATTCAGGAAGGAGCTCGCAACTCTTGCGGCGCTCTCCCGGCACAACAGCCCACGAAGACGAATCGGGCTAGGAAATTTACTTTATAGGATCGCAAGCGGTTCATGCGCTGTAAAAGAGGGGCGGCGTTGTCGAGCGCGGTTCTTCGTCAAGATCGGGCCGGGCTACACGCGCAATAGTCCCAGAGTCTCGGACAGGACGACAGCAGCCCGTTCGCAGGCGGCGCGATCCACATCGCGGTGAGTGACCAGGCGGATGCCTCGGGCACCGACGGAGCCGGCGAGTACTCCACGGTCTCGAAGCTTTGCGACCACCTCACCAGACTCACTCTTTGCCTCGCGTCGCAAGCGGAACAGCACAATGTTCGTCTGAACGGTAGCGGGATCGAGCTCGATAGCCGGCACAGCGGCTACCACCTCGGCGAGGAACCTGGCGTTGGCGTGATCTTCTCCCAGCCGCCCTGGCATGTCGTTCAGGGCGATCAGCCCCGCAGCGGCAAGGATGCCGGCCTGCCGCATGCCGCCCCCAAGGGCCTTGCGAAAGATGCGCGCCCGATCCATCAACGTCCGGCTGCCCACCAGCAGCGACCCCACCGGAGCGCAAAGGCCCTTCGAAAGGCAGAACATGACTGTATCGAAGCCGCGCGTCAACTCCGACACGCAGGTATTAAGTGCGAGCGCAGCGTTGAAGATTCGCGCCCCATCAAGGTGGGTTCGAAGGCCGGCAGCCTTGGCGCCAGCCCAGATCTCTTCAAAGACCGCGATCGGGGTAGCCGATCCACCGGCCATGTTATGCGTATTCTCGAGCGAGATGAGGCCGGTCTGCGCACGGTAGTAGATCTTTGGCGAGATGGCAGGCTCGATGTCTGCCCAGGTCAGAATGCCGCGTTCACCATAGACTGTGCGCAACTGCACACCAGAAAAGGCGGCAGCCATGGACATCTCCCATTCGTGGATATGCGCGCGCGACTCGCAGATGACCTCCTGCCCATGGTCGGTGTGCAGACGGATCGCGATCTGGTTTCCCATCGTCCCGGTGGGCACCAGCAGCGCCGCTTCCCGCCCGAAGTACTCGGCTGCCCGCGCCTCAAGCTTGTTCACCGTCGGGTCTTCGCCATACACGTCATCACCCACTTCAGCCGAGGCCATTGCGGCACGCATGGCCGCCGTAGGCCTGGTCACGGTATCGCTTCGCAAGTCGATCAAGTTATATGCCAATCTGGGTCCTCGATGTTTGCAGATTGTCCCCGGCTCCCGCACGCTGTGGAATTTTGATCATCCCTTGGGCATGCAGCCATCTCGCTCTTTGTTTTAGAGTACCGCGATCAGATCGGAGGGGTTCGCAGGTGAGAAGCACGGGGGGATGAGAAAGCGCTGGAAGACCTCATTGGACAGCAGCCTGCCACGAGCAGTGAGGCGGACGCGGTCACCGGCCCGCTCCAGCAAACCATCGCTGGCAGCTTCTTCTACCACTTGATCAGATCGGTACCGGTACCGAGGATCGAGTTTTGCTGCATCTACCCCCTCGTTGAGGCGCAGGCCGAGGAACCAGCTCTCTTCTGCGATCTCATCTTGTGTAAGCCATCCGGGTTCGGCAGGAGGATCGGCCCGCAGGAACCTCTCGAGATCGTCAGTCTGCGCGAACCGCAGGTCGCCGGCAGGGCCGCGCAGCATGGAGTGAGCATCGACACCAAATCCGAGGTAGGGCTGACGCAGCCAGTACTTCTTATTGTGAACAGATTGGGCACCAGGCCGGGCGAAGTTTGATATCTCGTACTGAACGAGCCCGCAATCTGCCAGCGAGTCAATCGCCTCGGAGTAGAGATCGGCCATCCGGTCGTCGTCGGGCACGGCAGACGCATGGTAGCGCTGCCCTCCCCTGAGGACCTCGTCGCCAAGGCGCGAATCTTCGTCCACTTCAAACATGTAAACGCTGGCGTGCGATACCTCGGTCGAGGCCAGAGTGTCCAGCGTTTCTCTCCATGAAGAGGCAGTCTGTAGCGGAAGACCGGCGATCAGATCGACGTTGATCGCTGAGATTCCCGCCCGGCGGACCCGTTCGATATCGCACAGTGCTGTAGCCCGGCTGTGGAGGCGTCCTGCGACTGCGGCCTCCCGATCGACAAAGGTCTGCACCCCAAAGCTGATGCGATTCACCCCGGCCTCGACCAGGGCTGCCAGCACCTCGTCGGCGAGCTGGCCCGGAGCGCATTCGACTGTGATCTCCGCATCCGGAGCCACTTCAAAGGCATTGCGAAGCTCTGCCAACAGTGCGCGCAGGAGTGATGGCGGCAGGATGCTCGGTGTGCCCCCACCGAGGTAGACGCTGTCGGCGCCGTGCGCGATCTCCATGCCCAAAGCGCGGATTCGCGGGCGAATGAGACGCACGTCCTCAATCACCCGCCCGATGTATGGCGCGAAAGAACTCTCCGGGAACACCCCTGATGCGAAGTTGCAAAAGGAACATTTTGAACGGCAAAACGGCACCGAGATGTAAAGACCCACGGAGTCCACGGCGCTTCCCCCATTAAAACGACTATCTCATCTTGCCATTCTTTGCTTCCGTCCTGGGGTTTGATCCGTTCCTACGACCGCGTTGTAAACGGCACCGTAGAATAGAAAGGACGCTATGGATTCTAAGAATGCATCCGATCCGGCTGAACGCAACGGTGCCGGTCAACCTCGCGGGGCGAAACCGAAGGCCGAGGCAAAGGCTGCTGCTGACCCCGTCTCCCAGGATGACTCCGTAACCGGCAAGGCATACGACAGCCGGCTGATGCGCCGGCTGTTCGGCTATCTACGCCCCTATATCTGGCAATCAGTGGTTTCGTTCTTCGCCATCCTGCTGCGTGCAGGGTCGTATGTCGTCGGTCCCTTCTTCGTGAAAGTGGCTGTCGATCGTTACCTTACCGCCAAGCCTGCAGGGCAGCTCTCGACCTTTGCCTCCTGGTTCAGCGATGACCCGGCCCGGGGCATCTCGGAGCTTGCCCTGCTCTACTTCGGCTCGCTGGTGGTCAGCTTCGCGATGGATGGCCTGCAGACCTATCTCATGCAGTGGACGGGCCAGAAGGTGATGTTCGACCTCCGCAGCCAGATCTTTCGACATCTGCAAGGGATGCATGTGGGCTACTTCGACAGCAACCCCGTAGGCCGCATCGTCACGCGCCTCACCAGCGACGTCGACGCGCTGAACGAGATGTTTACCTCCGGCGTCTTCGCCATCTTCGAAGACGTCTTCATTCTCGCCTTCATCGTCGTCATCATGCTGCGCATGAGCTGGTGGCTGGCGCTTGTCGCGTTTTCAGTGCTGCCGCTCATTCTGTTGATTACCGTGGTCTTCCGTAAGTACGTGCGGGAATCCTACCGCCGCATCCGCACTGCCATTGCGCGTATCAACTCCTATATCCAGGAGCACGTCAGCGGAATGACGGTGGTGCAGCTCTTCAATCGCGAAGAGCGCTCCTACCAGGAATTTGAGGCAGTCAACCGGCAGCATATGACGGCGTTCAAGGACGCGATCCTCTCCTACGCGCTCTACTACCCGGCGATCGAACTGCTCAGCTCGACTGCCATTGCGCTGATCATCTGGCGCGGAGGCAGCGGAGTGCTGCGCAACGCTGTGAGCATCGGTGTGCTGGTCGCCTTCATGCAGTATGCAATGCGCTTCTTCCAGCCGATCCAGGACTTGAGCGAGAAGTACAACATTCTGCAGGCCGCCATGGTCGCGAGCGAACGCATCTTCAAGCTGCTCGACACCCCGGCGGAGATCGTCTCCCCTGCCGATCCAGTGGACCCACGAATGTCAGGCGACGCGTCAGGCCGGATCGAGTTCCGCGATGTATGGTTCACCTATCAGCGGCTGAACGCAGAGACCCTCGCTCGCGTTGAGAGCAGCGAAGCTGGCGCCGACCCAGGGGAGCACGACGTCGAGTGGATTCTGCGCGGTGTCTCCTTCACCATTGAGCCGAACCAGACTGCTGCTATCGTCGGCCACACCGGGGCGGGCAAGACTACCATCATCAGCCTGATGATGCGCTTCTATGACGTTCAGCGCGGCAGCATCCTGATCGACGGCGTCGATGTGAGGAGGCATGACCTTACCCGGCTGCGACAGCGGTTTGGCGTCGTGCTGCAGGACCCGTTCCTGTTCAGCGGCACCATCGCCCAGAATATTCGTCTCGGCACTTCCTGGATCACCGATGCGAACATGGAGCAGGCCGCGGAAGACGTCAATGTAGCCGATTTCATCCGGGCCTTGCCCCTCGGCTTTGATGAAGTGCTGCAGGAGCGGGGCACCAGCCTCTCCACAGGGCAGAAGCAGCTGATCAACTTCGCACGCGCCCTGGCCCACAATCCTCGTATCCTGGTGCTCGATGAGGCGACCTCAAGCGTCGATACGGATACGGAGCTCCGCATCCGGCTCGCCCTGGAGCGCATGGTCGAGGGCCGCACTTCGGTCGTGATCGCCCATAGACTCTCGACCGTGCAGCGCGCTTCGACGATCCTCGTCATGCACAGGGGCCAGCTGCGCGAGATGGGCACGCACCAGGAGCTGCTTGCCGAGCACGGCCTCTACTGGAAGCTCTACCAGCTGCAATATAAAGACCAGGAGCTTGCCTTTGCCGGGCCCGCGGTGTCAGACCGGCCGTTGTTTCAGGCTTCCAACCTGGCGGCAAGCTAAAGTGCCTGCCGTCTTCCTCTCGGCCGGAGAAGCCAGCGGCGAGCATTATGGGGCGCTGCTGATCGAGGCCATCCGGAGCCATTCGCCCGAGGCGACCTTCTTTGGATTGGGCGGTCAGCGCATGGAGCGACTCGGTCTCCGTCGTATCGTGCGCGCCGAAGATGTCGCCGTGATGGGCATCACCGAGGTGCTCCGCCACATGCCGCGCATTTACCGGGAGTATAGACGGCTCAAGGCCAGCCTTCGCGGAGGCGGCGACCCGCGGCAGCGCCCCGATGTCGCCATCCTGATTGATTTCCCCGACGTCAACCTTCGGCTGGCGCGCGAACTGCACCGCCTCGGCGTTCCGGTGATCTTCTTCGTCAGCCCGCAGCTCTGGGCGTGGAAGAGGCGGCGCATCCGCCATGTGCAGCGCTTCGTCGACCGCATGGTGGTCATCTTTCCGTTTGAAGAGCCGTTTTACCGCGACCGAGGCGTGGCCGCGGATTTCGTCGGTCACCCGTTGGCCGACCTGCAGCTTCCAACGATCTCGCGTCAGCAGTTTGCTGCAGAATACAACCTCGACGCTGCCCGGCAGTGGATTGGCCTCCTGCCCGGAAGCCGGCCCAGGGAGATCCGGCTCAACCTGCCTGAGATGCTTAAGGCCGCCGCGGCACTTGGCGACGAGTTCGAGTTCCTGCTGCCCCTGGCGCCTACGCTTACAGGGGTCCAGGTCAGGCAGGTCGCGCACGAGGTCAGGGCTGCGAGCCTTCGTGTAACTCTTGTAAAAGACGCGCGCGCGGCTCTCTTCCACTCCCGCGCCAGCATCGTGGCCAGCGGCACAGCTACGGTCGAGGCGGCGCTGATCGGCAATCCGTTTGTGGTCGTCTATCGTTTGTCGAGGCTCAGCTACGCGGTCGCCAGCCGCGTGGTGAAAGTGCCCTTTGTTGCCATGGTGAACCTCGTGGCCGGACGCGAGATCGTTCCGGAACTGATTCAGGATAACTTTACCGCCTCTAACATCGTCTTACGCATGCGGCCGCTTCTGCAGGATCAGATAGCACGCGAGGCGATGCAATCTGACCTCAGCGAGGTGGCATCTCTCCTGCGCCTGCCCGGGACGGAGACGGCCATCGGCCGGGTCGCTGACATCGCACTGGAACTCGCAGGTACTCACCTTGCGCCCGCACTGAGCGAGCGCAAGTCGCACCAGCAGAGTGTCGCGGCAGAGTAAAGACCGCGCATATGGGACACCGCCACACAATCAACGCCTTAGATGAGCTGATAGAAAATGCCTGAAGCCTCGACGAGAGTTCCGAGCAACTGCACGACGACCTTTCCCGCCCGAAGTTGCTCCCGTACCAATATCGGGCAAAGTTCCGCCTGCCCGACGCGTATTTGCGGACTCAGCCCCGTTGCGCTAGCCGCTCTGGCTCTGGCGGCACTGCTGCTTGGCGGCGTTCGACTACAGGCTGCGGAGCGGCAGAACCTGCAGGTGACCAACTATGTGATCGACGCCGATCTCGACCCGGCGGCTCATACGCTCAAAGCAACAGCCAGGGTTAGCGTCACCGCTGTCGACACTGTGTCGACTGCGGTCTTCCAGCTGCACGGCGCGCTCCGGGTCAGCAGGGTGACCGATCAGACTAACGCCGTGCTCACCGGCGAGCGCGGGCAGGACGCTACCATTCGTATCGCTCTTCCCCGGCCGCTGAACAAGGGCCAGACCGCCGTTTATACCTTCCAATACGACGGCACCCTGAGCGGCACGGAAGAGAGTCCCGTCGAGGACCTCAAAGTTGCCTCCATTGGCGATCCCATCACCTACCTGCTTTATCCGGCTCGCTGGTTCCCGATGGTCGGCTACTTGACCGACCGCTTTACTGCGAACATCCGCGTTACCGTTCCCGCGGGCTACCGTGTGATCGCGAGCGGGATGACGGGCCCAGCCCCCACCGGCGGTCCCGGCCCGCAACATCTCGAGTTTCACTGGGATAAGCCCGGCTTCCCAGGGACCATCATCGCCGGCAAGTTCCTCGAGCCCGTTTCACAGGGCGGAGCCCGGAATATCCGGGTTTATACGACGGAGGCGCACAAGGCAAGCGCTGCCGACCTGGTTGATACGGCCAACAAGGAGTTCGGCTTTTTCACCAGCACCTTCGGCCTGCCTGAGAGCAGCACTCTCAATATCGTTGAGCTGCCGGACGACACGGTGCCTGCCTTCTGGGCGCCGGAGATAGCGGCGATGGCGGGCGGGCGCATCGCGGATAAAAACAACTTCCGCCTGCTCGCCAACACCATCGCGCACCAGTGGTGGGGAAGTGAGGTCAGTCCGTCCACCCTGAATGATGCATGGATCACCAATGGGATGTCGCGCTATGGGGAGCTGATGTACCTCGAAGACGCGTCGGGAGCCACGGCGCTCGAGGCCGCGGTGCGGGACATCTCCGCTGGTGCGCTTGCCTACGACACGATACCGCTCACCAACGCGGGCCGGCTGGATCCGTTTTCCGCCGACTTCCAATCCATGACCCTTGAAAAGGGCGGCATGGTCTTTCACATGCTTCGCTGGGAGCTGGGGGACGATAAGTTCAAGGCGGTGTTGCGCGGACTGCTCTCCCAATACACGGATAAGAGTGTTCGTTCCAGCGACTTTCAAAAGGTGGCCGAGGGTGTCTCGCAGCAGCAGTTGACGGCTTTCTTCGCCCAGTGGCTGGACGGTACCGGTGCGCCGGAGTTCGCCAACAAGTACACCGTCTACCGCCAGGGGAGCAACAAGGGCTTTCGCACCATCGGACAGATCGGTCAGGATCTTGACCTCTTCAGTATGCCGGTCGAACTGCGGATCGAGACCGACGGCAAGACAGAGACGAGGCGGATCAACGTAGTCGGAACCGACTCGCAGTACACCGTCGACACCTTTGGGCGTCCCCGTCACATTACCGTCGATCCAGATAACTGGCTCTTGAAAAACTCGCCGGACATGCAGGTGCATGTGAACATTCTGCGCGGGCAGCAGCTGGTGGCGCAGGGCGACTTCAATGGAGCACTCGAGCAGTATCAGAAGGCTCTGGCCGCCAACCCGAACAGCTCACTTGCCAGCTACCGCGTCGGCGAGGTGATGTTCCTGCAGCGCAACTATCAGTCCTCGGCGAACGCCTATCGTGACGGGCTGCGCGGTGACGGCGAGCCTAAGTGGACGGAGGTCTGGTCGCACATTCAACTCGGGAAGATCTTTGACGTGACCGGCCAGAGGGACCGCGCCGTGCAGGAGTATCGCCAGGCCGTTCAGACCAACGACAACACCCAGGGCGCTCTGAACGAGGCTCGCAAGTACCTTGCAGCACCCTACAAACGCGAAGAACCCACGGACTGACTTTGCCGGCCTGCCTCGGGTGCCCCATTCATCCCCGCGCTTTCAGCCTGAATGTATGGGACGAACATAGCGCGAAGAACGCCCACGGCTGAGCCGTACACAGGCATGAACGCAGCAGATTTTCGTCGAATAGCGCTGAGCCTCGAAGGAGCTGAGGAGAGCTCCCACATCGGCTCCCCTGACTTCCGCGTGGGAGGCCGCATCTTCGCCACCCTGGCCTCACAGGATAAAGGCTTGGGGAACCTGATGCTCGACCTTGAGCAGCAGACCGCCTTTGTAGAAGAGGCTCCAGCAATCTTCCTCCCTATAGCAGGGGGCTGGGGCCGGATGGGCATGACCCACATCCGCCTCAGTGCAGCCACCGAAGACGTACTCAGAGGCGCCCTCATCACCGCCTGGCGCCTGAGGAGAGATAAAAACTCTAAAGTAAAGAGGAACAGACGGAAGACCTCCGGTCGCAGTTCCAAGGCTGTTGAGTAGCGTCGAGTGCTCCCCCACAGGCGCGCTGGTGCCTTGGTTCCCGGACCGCTGCGGTCCTGCAGTTCGGCGTGACCGAGGTCGACCCTGGAAGCTGACTGCGGAGGATTGTGGGTCCGCGGCCGCGCAGATCGATCACATCACACAATCGAATCCAGACTTCCTTTTAGAATTGAGGCGGCCGCGAGGAGAAGAAAAGCATGCCGGAACTCAGGATCACCAGCGCGCGGGCCGTCGATCTCCGCTTCCCTACCTCCCGCCACAACATTGGCTCGGATGCGGTCAAACAAAGACCCTGACTACTCCGCTGCATACTGCATCTTGTCGACCGACTCCGGCTTCGAAGGCCATGGACTGACGTTCACGCTCGGGCGCGGCACCGAGCTATGCGTCGCCGCACTCGAATACCTCTTCAGATACGTGCGTGGCCGGACCCTTTCATCAATCACCGACAACTTTGCCGCCTTCTCGCGCGAGCTTTCGGGCGACACCCAGTTACGTTGGCTGGGACCGGAGAAAGGTGTCGTTCATCTCGCCGCCGCGGCGCTGATCAATGCCGTTTGGGACCTCTACGCCAAGGTCGAAGGCAAGCCTCTGTGGAGGCTCCTTGCGGACATGTCGCCGGAGCAGATCGTAAGCCTGGTCGATTTCCAGTACATCTCGGACGTGCTCACGCCAGACGAAGCAGTCGCGCTGCTGCGCGATAAGGCCGACACGCGGCAGCAGCGTATGAGGGACCTGGAACTACAAGGTTATCCGGCTTACACCACCTCTGTCGGATGGTACGGCTACAGCGAAGAGAAGATTCGCCGGCTATGTCGCCAGGCCCTCTCCGAGGGATGGACGCACTTTAAATTGAAGGTTGGCGGAGATCAGGCCGTCGATTTATACAGGGCGCAAATCGTGCGGGAGGAGATCGGCGCCACTAACAAGTTGATGATGGACGCCAATCAACGTTGGGACGTGGATGAGGCGATCGCGCGCACCCGCGCCTTCGCGCAGTTCGACCCGTGGTGGATGGAGGAGCCGACAAGCCCGGATGACATCCTGGGCCATGCGCGCATCCGCCGCGAAGTCCGCCCGATAAGGATCGCCACCGGAGAGCACTGCCAGAACCGCGTGATGTTCAAGCAGCTCATGCAGGCGGACGCGATTGACGTCTGCCAGATCGATAGCTGCCGGCTTGCCGGGGTCAACGAGAATGTTGCCGTTATCCTGATGGCGGCGAAGTTCGGGATACCGGTATGCCCGCACGCGGGCGGAGTCGGGCTCTGCGAATACGTTCAGCATCTTTCAGCCTTCGATTACGTCTGCGTCTCAGGCTCGACGGCCGGCAGAGTCACGGAATACGTGGACCACCTGCACGAACATTTCCTCGACCCGGTACGCATCGTGAACGGGCGCTACATGCTGCCTCACAGGCCGGGCTACAGCATCGAGGTATTTCCGGAGACGCTGGAGCGGTTCGCCTTTCCCGGGGGCGTGGAGTGGGCCCGATAACCGCCGCGCCATGTACCAGCGTAGGCAACAGCCTCTTGATTGATCCACCATGCGGACGAGCTTTCGACATAAGAGTCTTACCATGAGATTCACTCGGTGAAACCGCTAGCGAAGTCGCCACCGAGATCGCGCCGCTCTATCTATTCTGGCAGCATGACGTTCGCCGCCCTGCACCTTCCACCGGTAATTCAACGCCCGCAGAACTCGCCCTGTCTGAATCGGGTTTCAATCAAATCTCCCGTATCTATTTGACCTTGCGACACGGTTATCCGACGCTCTCCGACCACTCGCGTAAATTGCTTGAAATAGGACGGCACGCCTTGAGACGGATAGGCGGCCCCGTCTGTAACGGTGTAATGCAAATGTGGAAAGAGCGAGTCTCCAGAGAATCCCACTTTGCCGACCTGCTGTCCCGCTCGGACATGATCGCCCGTGCTGACAAGCTTCGAATTCAGTTGCAAATGCAGAAACCAACTTACCCGGCCATCGCGGTGCTTTATCTTCACGTGATTACCAAGACCCATGGGATCCATTTTCTCTGCGTCCGGCGGGATCTGAGCTTCACCGTCCTTCCCAAAGGTGTTCTCGGGCACATTGGAAACTGCTTCGATTACAACTCCCTCGGCTGGGGCAAATACGGGCTCACCGTACGTCAGCCAGTTCTCTTTCCGATGAGGATCGCCGCGGAAGAGTTCACCAGTTTCCGGAACCTTCATCAGGTCGTAGGCATAGAGGTTTGCCGAAACGGCTGACGCGGGATCGATACCGTAGCGTGCGGCAAGGTTATATCTCCGGTGATGCGAATAAAAGTCGTGTCCATCGTGGACAAGGAGGAGTCCGTGAAGCGGAAGGCAAAAGGCAGCAGGAGTATATTTCCTCGGATGCAGGTCGATCGAGATGATCTTGTCTGCGGTAATCACCACGGGCGGAACGGAGTGTCCTTTCTCCATAAAGAACAACTCCAGGTGTATGCGGTGCAGATCCACATCGGAGCTGAAGGCCATCAGAGGCTGGAAGATATCGATCAAAGCGTCGGGTGCCAGGTTGCGATTACCGACTACGTCGAGACCTGGCGGAGTTCCATTTTCGTTCAGCTCGCGTTCGAGTTCGAGATGATCGTGGCGGTCGAAAGCGGCAAGTTTGATAGCAACCAGACGGTACGTTCTCAGGTCTCGATTCCTGAGAAGCAAATCAACATTTACAAACTGTTGATCGCCCCGTTCTTCGATAAACGGCCGATACGGTCTCGCAGCGACCTCGATTCCTGCGTCCACGGAGGGGCCACTCTCCCGGATGACTGGTTCTTGTCCTCCAGCCTGCAGTTTCATGAAGGGACTCAATTGAGACGTAAAGATGAGGGCCACAAAGATCAGCAACTTCAGGACGCTTTGCATACGCATACTATGCAGAATACGACCTGGGTAAAAAGGAGACGGGGCCACATCAGCCGCCACAGTGTAAGGAACTTGTAACAGAAGTCTCTCTTCTGGGTGAAACGATCTCTCGATAATCTGCACCACGACCAGCACAGCAGGAGGGAGCGTTCTCGCAATGGCTATATTGCAACGTAACGCCCTGCGTCACCCGACCAACCTCTGATGGATTACGTGTCGCGCTGAGAGAAACTGAGCCAATCCTTCGACGATTGCAGCTGCCGAACGAGCTCCGCAGGAGCATCTGCAGCACGACGCGCCCACAATTGATCTACCGCACGGAAAGATAGTCTCGCGAAGCTGTTCGCTGCTGAAAGAGCAGATTGGGCAGCCCAGTAATCTAGTCCGAGATAACGCTTTACCTGATCGCGGAAACTCCTGCTTGGCCGCTCAACCGTGGAGCTTGAAGAAGCCGCCATCGAGCGGATAATCCGTACCCGTAGCGAAGGCTGCCTCATCCGAGCAGAGGTAGAGGGCGAGATCCGCGACCTCCTGCGGCTCTGCCATGCGGCCGATGGGCTGCGCGGCTGAGAGCGTCTCGAACATCTCGGCCTCACGTCCGGGATAATTCTTCTGAAGGTAGCTGTCTACGAAACCGGTGTGCACGCGCGCCGGGGAGATTGCGTTACAACGGATTCCCTGCCCTACGAAGTCGCGTGCTATCGAGTAGGTCATGGCGAGCACGGCACCCTTGCTCATGGAGTAGCTGAAGCGGTCAGCAAGCCCGCTCGACGCAGCTATAGAGGCCATGTTGAGGATGACGCCGCCACCCTGCGCCACCATCGCACCGATGCAGGCCCGGGTGCAGTGGTAGACGCTCTTCACATTGACGTTGAAGACCCGCTCGAAGTCTTCCGAGGTGGTGGTGTCGACACGCCCGATGCCGGCGATGCCCGCGTTGTTTACGAGGATGTGCACTCCGTGCTGCGCAATCAGTTCGCCAAAGACCAGATCCACCTGCACTGCGTCGGCGACGTCGCAGGCGTAGGAGTAGACCGGTCCTCCGGGTAATACTTTACTTGCGGCAATGGAGTCGGCTGCGGCACTGGCCGCTGGGCCGTCTCGATCAACGATATGGATCGTCGCCCCCGCGCCGGATAGCTCCGCGGCGATGGCATAGCCGATGCCCGATGCGCCTCCCGTGATGATGGCCGACCTGCCGTCAAGGCGGAACTTGCCCTCCGCTCTGCCTCTTCCCTCGTTTGATCCCCTGCGATGCATCTCTTTCTCCAGGCGTGCGCGCAAGAAATCATTGTAATCGCGCCATTGCAAGGAGACTTGGGAGCCATGTTCAACGACGGAAACGGATCTTGCCGCTCCGTGACCTAGAATGCGTAACAGGAGTCAAAGAGTCGATGGAGCGTACCACCACCTCAACAATCCAATCTGTGCTCGATGAGATCGTCGCCATTGACGCGCCCCCACTCCCGAAATCTCCTCGCCCCATCGTCATCATCGGAGCTGGCGGGATCATCCGTGACGCTCACCTGCCGGCGTATGCGAAGGCAGGCTTCCCGGTCATCGCGGTAGCAGACCTGCTGCCGGGCAAGGCGACTGAACTTGCGCGGGCGAGAGGAATAGATCGCAGCTTCGAGTCAGTCTCTGAAGCGGTGAAGTTCGCACCGGCCGACACGGTCTTTGATGTCGCCGTGCCAGCGACCCAGATCGTCAACATCCTGCCCCACCTGCCCGACGGCTCTGCAGTACTCATGCAGAAGCCCATGGGCGAGACCCTCGAAGAGGCTCGAGCGATCCGCGATATCTGCCGCAGCAAGGGCTTGACTGCGGCCGTCAACTTTCAGCTGCGCTTCGCACCGAACAACCTTGCCGCGATGGCGATTGCCCGGAGAGGACTGATGGGCGAGGTCCATGATATGGAGGTGCAGGTGCGCTGCTATATGCCCTGGCAGCTCTGGACGTTCCTCTCGACAGCTCCGCGGCTCGAGATCCTCTATCACAGCATCCACTACCTCGATCTGATGCGGTCCTGGTTTGGTAATCCGCAGGGCGTCTATGCGAAGACAGTCAGAAATCCGCAGACGCCAGAACTCGCCGCAACCCGCTCTTCGATCATTCTCGATTATGGGGATTGGAAGCGTGCCTTCATCGTGACCACCCACAGCCATGAGGTCTCCGAGCAGCACCAGGAGAGCTTCGTCCAGTGGGAGGGCACAGGAGGAGCCATGCGGATGGTGATGGGCGTGAACCTCGACTATCCGGCCGGAAAGCCGGATACTCTTCACTACATCGAGCGCAGCCGCGCGGATGCCGCAGCGCCTGTTCGCGGGGAATGGCAGCAGATTCCGGTGCGAGGAAACTGGTTTCCAGACGCCTTCATCGGCAGCATGGGTTCTTTGCAGGCCTTTGTTGAGGGAACTCTGCCGGAGCTGCCAACTCACTTCGAATCCGCCTATCAGACGATGGCTCTGGTAGAGGCAGCGTACCGGTCGAGCGGGCGCGGCGGTGAGGCTTTACCACTGGACGATTGACGCCGGAACCCTGCAATCCTCGGAACTCGAACAGAGTCACTGGATCAAACAACACGGAGCTCGACACCATGCGGCTGATTACTTATACGCTGAACGGCAAGGCAGTTCCCGGCCTGCTTTCACCCTCAGGCCAGGATGTCTTCCTGCTGAACCGCTGGGGTTTCGGGGATGCGCTGGCCTTCATCGCCGCCGGTGAGGGAGCGTGGACAGAGGCTGAAAACCATTCGAAGACGGCCCCGCCCAACGCATTTCGATCACTCAGCGAAGGCAATTTGCTGGCGCCGATCCAGCGCCCCGGCAAGATACTCTGCGTTGGACTGAACTACCGCGATCATGCAATCGAGTCGAAGATGGAGCTGCCCGCGGTGCCGGCCGTCTTCACCAAGTTCACCAATGCGCTGATCGGCTCGGGCGAGCGGATCGTCATTCCTGGCATGACCCGTGAGCCTGACTACGAGGCCGAGCTTGCAATCGTGATTGGAAGGCGTGCGGTAAAGGTCGCAGCCGCGGACTGGCAGGATTACGTCTTCGGCTACACCATCCTGAACGACGTGAGCGCGCGCGACATTCAGCTCTCCACATCACAGTGGAGTCTCGGCAAGAGCTTCAACACCTTTGCGCCTCTCGGGCCCGCGATCGTGAGCAGGAGCGAGATATCAGATCCTCACGCACTCGATATCCGGCTAAGCATCGATGGCGAGACTCTGCAACACTCGAATACGCGGGAGCTGATCTTCAAGGCGCCTGACCTGATCGAATACCTGTCGAGTATTGTGCCGCTCGAAGCCGGGGACATCATCAGCACCGGGACTCCTGCGGGAGTAGGAATGGGCCGCACCCCAAAGCGATGGCTGCGTCCGGGCGAGGTGGTATCGATTGAGATCGAGGGCATTGGCAGGCTCAGCAACCCCGTAGCAGCGGAGTAGCCGCGGAGCAAGGCAATCCTCTAGCGCTCGCCCCACTTCAGCTTGGAGCGCAGCACGTCGAAGAACTCGGTGCCGCCCATGCGCACCAGCTTGACCCCGTAATCGGAGCGCCGGCAGTGCAGTTCGTCTCCTACGTGTACCTGGATCGCCTCCTGGCCATCGACGGTAAGGAAGGTCTGATCTGGAATGCCCTCAACACGAACGACGAGCCTGGCATCGCCGCGCACTACCATTGGCCGCAGGGTGAGCAGGTGAGGACAGATGGGGGTGATGACCAGGGCATCCACACTGGGGGTGAGGATGGGTCCGGCGGCGGCCAGCGAATACGCGGTCGAGCCGGTGGGCGTGGCCACGATCACACCATCGGCACGGAACGTCGCCGCGAGCTGAGTGTCGAGCAGCACGGTAAAGTCGCCCATGCGGGCAATCGCGCCCTTCGCGATCACTACGTCGTTCAGCGCCTCGTACTCGCAATGCAGCTCATCGTGACGGAATAACTCCGCGTGCAGCATGGCACGGGTCTCGATGGTGCAACAACTGCTACACCACCCATTCAAAGTAGTGTAGAGGTCTGCAAGCCTCACCTCGGTGAGAAAGCCGAGCGACCCCAGGTTTACGCTCATGATGGGGATGCCACTCTTGGCGAAGACGCGGGCCGCAGCCAGCAGCGTGCCGTCTCCACCCAGCACGACCGCGAGCTCCGGGGACTCCTCTGCCATCTGCGCGCGATGAACGATTCGTCCGGCACGGGTGTAGTCGCCGCTGGTCGAATCGAGGATCGGTTCGAATCCACGCTCGCCAAGCCAGCGAACGAGCTCCGGCAAGACGACCTTCAGCTCTTCTTTCCCCGGTTTGGAGATGATAGCGATCCTTCTCATGGACCTTCAGTGTACTGGAGAGGCGTGCGATCACAGCCCGTACCTAGAAGCGGCACAATAGCAGAAATTCATGATTGCCCTCGGTGCCGAGGATCGGCGAATCGATCAGGCCGGTTGAGCTCACGCCTAGTCTCTCGACGCAGGCACGAACGCGATCGATGGCGAGCTGGTGCGCAGCCGGGTCACGCACGATACCTCCCTTGCCGATGTGCTCGCGCCCTGCCTCGAACTGCGGCTTCACCAGCACGACCGCCTCTCGGAGCGGGGCGGCTGCCGCGCCCCCGTGCCGGATAGCAGCGACTACCGGCGGCAGTACGAGGGTTGCCGAGATGAAAGATACGTCCATCGCGAGAAAGCTGATGCCGGGGGGCAGGCTACCGGGCTCGAGGTATCGCGCATTGGTGCGCTCGCGCAGTTCGACGCGCGGGTCGATGCGAAGTGAGTGCGCGATCTGTCCGTAACCCGTATCGACGGCCACGATGCGAGCGGCGCCATGCTGCAGCATGCAGTCTGTAAAACCACCGGTAGACGCTCCTACATCCATCGCGAACCTGCCGGTAAGGTCGATGTTCCAATGCGCCAGGGCGGCCTCGAGCTTAAGCCCCCCGCGGCCGACGTAGCGCAGATCATTGCCCAGCAGGCGAAGGGTCGCACCGTCATTGATGGCCACTCCGGGCTTCTGGACCTTCTGTTCGTCGACCAGCACACGTCCTGCGAGGATCATGGCCTGCGCGCGCTCGCGGGTTTGAAGCAGCCCTCGCTCGACCAGCGCTTTATCGAGCCTCATCTTCCCCGCCATGCGTCGCCCCTGGATGTCACCGCTTCCATTCTCACATCCGCCGCATCTCACGGTTGGCTGTAACCCCGAACGATTGCTGATGGCGGCATCCCGTTCCCGAGTTACTGACGTGTAGCCTAGAATGGTGACATCAACCAGATGTACGAAGACTCCGAAAATCCGTTAGCTCCGCCGGTGCGTTATTCAGGCAGTAATTCGGAGAGAACATCCGACTTCGCTGCACGTGCCGGGGAGGATTCTGCAGTGCTGATGCGCATCCGTCAAGGCGACTCCAGTGCTATGGCAGAGCTCTTCGATCGCTACTCACGCATCGTGTACTCCGTGGCGATGCGCGTACTGCGCGACCCCGGACACGCGGAAGACGTAACCCAGGAGATCTTTCTTCGCATCTGGCGTACGCCGGAGTCATTTGTCTCCGGCCGTGGCACTCTCGGCGCCTGGCTGGTGGTGGTGGCTCGAAACCGATCTATTGACTTCCTCCGCCGCCGCCGTCCGGGTGACTCCGTAGAAGACGTGGTACTCGCTTCACCGTTGGACCTGGCCGGCGAAAGCGAACGCAACATGATGATCGAAAAGGTACGGACGGTGTTGAAGGGTCTGCCCAGCGAGCAGAGGAAGTCGATTGAGCTTGCGTTCTTTGAAGGGTTGAGTCATACCGAGATCGCGCAGCAGACGGGCGATCCGCTGGGCACGGTGAAGACCCGGATTCGACTCGCACTTATCTCTATCAGGAAGGCGTTGAAGGCGTGATGGACGGGCAGCACATCCCGGAAGAAGACCTGGCTTTCTACGCCATGGGTTCGCTTAGCGCGCAAGAGGCTGCCGCGATCAAGGCCCACTTGTCCGCATGCGACGCCTGCCGCGCCTCTGCCTCAGAGGTGACGTCCGACATTGCCCTCATCGGTCTGAGTGTGGAGCAGATCAGCCTTCCCGCGGGTGCCCGCGAGCGCTTCCTGCAGCGCATCGCTGCCGAACCGAGGATGACCTCCAGCAAGCAGGCGACCGCTTCGCCGGGAACTGACGCGGCTGCGACCGGGCTTCTCTCTGCTGCGGGCACACTACCTTCTGAGAGTCGAAGCTCGGCACCTTCGTCCCGGAGGTCCTGGACTACAGTACTACCGTGGATGCTAGCCGCCGCTATGCTGATCGCTGCCTTCTACCTGGGTTCAGAGGTGTCGGACTTACGCTCCTCCCGCGATCAGGCTCGTGCAGAGGCGGCGAAGCTGGCACTCCAAGCAGAGCGTGCCCAGGAAGTCATGGAAGTTCTGACTGCACCGACCGCCCAGCACGTCATGCTGACCGAGGGCAAGACCGCGCAGGCGCCCACCGGCCGCACCAGTTACATGCCCTCACACGGCGCACTGGTCTTTGTAGCTAGCCACATGCGTCCGCTGCCTGCATTCAAAGCCTACGAACTGTGGATCATCCCGGCGAACGGGCACCCTCCCATGCCTGCCGGAACCTTCCGTCCCGATGAGCACGGCACTGCCAGCGTCATTTTGCCGCAGATCCCGATCGGAGTGCCTGCCAAGGCCTTTGGAGTGACGGTCGAAAGCGCTGGCGGCTCACCCGTGCCGACCTCCCCCATCATCCTCTCCGGCAGCTAAGTAGCGGCGCCTCTGCGGGGTGTGCGCGCTGCGACGATTTCTGTGCAGCATATCCGCATCAGAGTGGACGGACAAGGGATCTCATCGCCACCCCTGCGACGTCGCGCCCCCTATAACTCAGCATAGGGGGGCTCTTGGAGCGGATGCGAGACACGCAGGGCGCCTACTGGCGGCACGCCACGAGCAGAGTACTCAGTGAGAAGCAGCACCGGCAGAAGGAGCAGGTCCGGCGGCGGCAGCGCAATCGGTTCCCGTGACGCACGGAACACCAGCACCGGGCAGGTAGCTCACGTTGATGCTTTGCGTGTTCGCTGCAATGTTCTGGCGGGAGACACGCAGGTCGATGAGGTTTCCCTGTACCGGGATGGTGGTCTCAATCTCGTCCGTATCGGTGCGAATCACCGTGACAGACGCAATGTCAGGGGAACTGACGTAAACCTTGCCGAAAGGGGTGCTGTAGATCGAGCTGATCAGCCGCGGCGTGCCGGCGACCCGAATCGTCTTCTCGACCGTATAGCTGTTCAGGTTGACTACGCTGACCGTGCCATCCCCAGAATTGGCGACGTAGGCGCGTGTTCCGTCCTGCAGTATGGTCACCGAGCTCGGATGGCTTCCAACCGGAATAGTGTGCACCGTGCCGAACTGCGGCGAGTCGTTGCCGAAGTTGTCTGTGGTCACATCGATCACGCTGACGCTGTTGCCATCGTAGTTAGCCGTAACGAGCTGGCTGGCGAGGTCGTACAGCTCCGCATAGACCGGACCCCCACCCACGGGGATCGTGGTGTTTTTGCCGCCATTCTCCGTATCCAGCACGTTCTTCTCTGAGTCGATGACCGTGACGTTGTTACTGCCGCGATTGAGAACGAAGATACGAAATCCATCGGCCGAGCCTACGCCGTAGACCGGGCAGACACCGACCGGCAGCGCCGATGAGATGGTGTTGCTCGTGGTCTCAATGCCCGATGCTACTCCGGCGGTGGCGACACCGGGGTTGTTGCAGGCGTCACCCTCGACCAGCTGGCTCAGTGCATAGATTCTCTGCGTGCCGGTCCGCCCGACCAGGGTTACAAGCCCGCTGGGGACCGGAATGTCCTGCTGCGGCCCCGGAGGGTTACCAGTCAGCACCCCGACCGCGTTTGGCACTGCTCTTCTCTCTACAATGTAGTACGCGCCGACACTGGTGCTGAGAGCGTTCCCGGGTCCTACGCCCGGAAGCAGCGAGGTCGTTCCCACGTTCTTGGTCTGAACTGAACCGCTGATGGCAAAGGAGTTTAGCGTGCCGTCAGTGTTGATGGTAAGCGCCTGCCCACCTTGACGATTTTGCGAAAAGCCTAAGGGAGTGCTGCCCAGGTTGATCTGTGCCAGGATGCTGTCACCGGCAAAGTCCAGAATCGTGCCAATGCCCGGCGAGCCTTGAGATATTGAAGAGATCACCGTGACAAACGCCCCGCCTTGCAGAGGGGGCCCCGTAGGTGTCACCGGCACAATGACGGGACGATACTGGTTACCGCATCCCAACAACCCTGCCAACACTAGCAGCGAACCCGCTGCCACAACCGGGCGCCTAAGCCCCCTGGAACTTTGCACTCGCAATTCCCTTCCACATCTGAACAAACCGCTCAAGGTTCTGAGTATAAATGATCGACCATGGGGCAGCTCGAGCTGACGAAGGCGGCTTTTAAAGTTCTCCATCTTCACGCAGCAGGGACAGAAGGTACTCTCCGTAGCCGCTCTTGCGCAGAGGCTCAGCCAGCCTCGCCAGGTCGCTGCCGCTGATGAAGCCCATACGATAGGCGACCTCCTCCGGGCATGCGACCTTCAAGCCTTGGCGCTTTTCGATGGTCTGGATGAACGTCGCCGCTTCGAGCAGGGAGTCGTGCGTCCCGGTATCAAGCCAGGCCACGCCGCGACTCATCCGTTCTACGGTGAGAGTGCCCTGCTCGAGGTAATGCCGATTCACGTCCGTGATCTCGAGCTCCCCTCGCGGCGAGGGCCGCAGTCCCGCAGCCACGTTCACTACATCATTATCGTAAAAATAGAGACCGGTCACCGCGTAGTTCGATCTGGGCTTGGGCGGCTTTTCTTCGAGGCTTACAGCGCGCCCATCGCTGCCGAACTCCACCACCCCGTAGCGCTCCGGATCGCTCACTCGGTATGCGAATACGCTGGCGCCGCGGTCCTGGATAGCAGCCCGCCTTAACTGCGCGCCGAGAGCATAGCCATAGAAGATGTTGTCGCCGAGAATCAGCGAGCAGGCGTCACCCCCGATGAATGCCTTGCCGATAATAAAGGCCTGCGCCAGCCCGTCCGGGCTGGGCTGCACGGCAAACTGGAAGTTCATACCCCATTGCTGTCCATCCCCAAGCATGGCGCTGAAGCGGGGCGTGTCCTCCGGAGTCGAGATGACGAGTACATCGCGAACACCGGCCAGCATCAAGGTGCTCAGCGGGTAGTAGATGAGCGGCTTATCGTAAACCGGCAGCAACTGCTTCGAGACCACCTTGGTCAATGGATAGAGACGTGTGCCTGAGCCGCCGGCCAGGATGATGCCCTTGGTCGATCTGGAGGGCTTCGCGGCTGTCGATTCCCGAGTCGCCGCTGGATGAGCTGCCGCAGTTGTCAACCTTCAGCGCCCCCGGTAGTTCAGTTCAAGCCAGTTTTGATAAGCTCCCGAGCGCACTTCGTCTACCCAGTCCATATTCGCCAGGTACCATTCGACAGTGCTGCGAAGGCCCTCTTCAAAGCGGTGCTCAGGCGCCCAGCCAAGTTCGTCGTTTATCTTGGTGGCGTCGATAGCGTAGCGCCGGTCATGACCGGGCCGGTCAGTGACGTAGGTGATCAGGCTGCGGCGCTTTGATCCGGCCGGGCGCAACTCGTCGAGGATGTCGCAAACCGCGTAGACCACTTGAAGGTTGTTCCGCTCATTACTGCCGCCTATGTTGTAGGTCTCTCCTACTCGCCCCTTCGCCAACACCATGCGGATTCCGGCACAGTGGTCCCCGACATATAGCCAGTCTCGAACATTCATTCCATCGCCATAGACCGGCAGCGGCCTGCCCTCGAGGGCATTGAGGATCATGAGCGGAATCAGCTTCTCCGGAAACTGATAAGGACCGTAGTTGTTCGAGCAGTTGGTCGTCAGCACGGGCAGACCATATGTATGGAAATAGGCTCGGACCAGGTGGTCCGACGCTGCCTTCGACGCGGAGTAGGGGCTGTTAGGAGCGTAAGGAGTCTCCTCTGTAAAAGCCGCGTCGGTCGGGCGCAGGCTTCCATACACCTCGTCCGTCGAGACATGAAGGAAGCGGAAGCGCCGCTGATCGTCCCCGGCCAGAGTTCTCCAGTAGTGACGCGATTGCTCAAGCAGGGTAAAGGTGCCGTTGACGTTCGTCTTCACGAACTCTTCCGGACCGCTGATCGAGCGATCGACGTGGCTCTCCGCCGCGAAGTTCACTACCGCTCGCGGCTGGTATCTGGCAAGCAGTGAAGCGATGAGTTCGGCGTCGCAGATGTCCCCACGAATGAAGATGTGACGAGGCTCGCCCTCAAGGGTAGCCAGGTTGCGCAGGTTCCCGGCGTAGGTCAGCTTGTCGAGGTTTAATAACGCACCAGGCTCGCTGCTCATCCAGTCGAGTACGAAGTTCGAGCCTATAAAGCCGGCTCCGCCGGTTACCAGGACAGAATCATTCATCCTTGAGTGTTCCCCACGCTTCCTCTACCTGGTCTGTACGTAAGTCGGGGTTTCGCTCTTGAGTGCGCCAGAGGCCCCATCGCCGAAGCGTGCGAGAACCTGACGGGAGTGCCTTGGAAGTTTCTCCGATTATACCGGACGAGCGCCGGTGCCGATGCTGGACATTCCGCTGAAGCAGCTTCGCGCGACGCGGACCGCGACGGCCCGCAACAAACATCTGTCCCGGCATTCCTGTAACGTATACGACACAGAGACCGCCACACACTATCAGATCTACCTGAAGAACTGACCTCGCCTTCCTCAGCACTACTCTCGCCCGAGATCATTAGTCCGGCTTGCCAATTGTCTTGTCTTTATATGCCTGCTGCAGCACGAAGAAAGCCTTCTTCTTCTCGCCCTGATCGGAGATAAGACCCTTGCGGTTGAAGTAATCCTGCAGTCCTGGAGTCGCCCGGCGCGGAGAACGGAAATCCATCAGCACCCACGGGCTCATCCCCCTCAGCTGCGAAATCCGGTTCAACATGCCGAGCTGATGGCGATAGAGTTTCGCCTGGTACTCCTCGGAGAAGCGCTGCGTGTCGGGCCCGTGAATCCCCGCCTTGGCCTCTCCGCCAAACTCACTCATGATGAGCGGTTTGTCATACGCGATCTTCCAGACCGTTACATCCGCGTCTTCTGGATTGTGCTCGTACCACCCGATGTACTCGTTGGCCCCGATCACGTCGAGGGCTTCGCCCAGCGGATCATCGACGATCTTCGTATTACCCTCCGTACGCACCAGCAGTGCCGCAGTGACCAGTCTGGTGGCGTCGAGCTCGTGCGCGGCTGCCACCAGGGTCTTGAGGAACTCGGTGCGGCTGGCGTTGTTGGGCGTCTCGTTCGCCACGGACCACAGGATCACCGATGCCTTGTCGCGGTCTCTGCGAATCATTTCGCCAAGCTGCTGCTTTGCCTTGGCAAGCACATCGGCTTTGTCGAACTGTACAGCCCAATAGACCGGAATCTCAGACCAGACCAGGACTCCCAGGCGGTCCGCGAGGCGCGTCATGCGCTGATCATGCGGATAGTGCGCCAGACGAACGTAGTTGCCGCCCACCTCACGCACCCAGCCCAGCAGCGTCTCCGCGTCTTGTTCGCTCCAGGCGCGGCCGGTCCGATAGGGCGCCTCGGCATGCACGGAGACGCCGCGGAGGAAGATCGGCTTGCCGTTTAGAAGTATCCGGGTCCCGCTCACCTCGATCGTACGGAAGCCGATATCGTCTTCCAGGCGATCGCTGCCAGCCTCGATCTCTACCTTGTAGAGCCTGGGATTGTCAGGCGACCACAGGCTGAGTCCGCCGCCAAGAATGTGGATCGCGGCGCGGCCTCTCTCATCGGTCGTCACTCGCGTCGTGAGCCTGGCATCGGGAATGTTGACGGTGACACTGCTGCCGGCCGGAGCGCCGTCAACGTGGACGTAGCCTTCTATCTGATCTGTCGTTCCGCGTCTGAGATGGATGTCGTAGTCATCGATGAACTGCTCCGGCACCTCGACCAGGGAGACGTCGCGTGTCAGTCCGCCGTAGTTCCACCAGTCCGTCTGCAGGGTGGGAACGCCGTCGGCCATGCGGCTGTTGTCGACCGCGATGACGGCGAAGTTGGCCCCATCATGCAGCAGACCCGTGACCTCACAATCGAAGGGCGTGAAGCCGCCCTCGTGTTCGCAGGCCTTCTTGGTATTCAGCCAGACGTAGGACTTGTAGTTGGCCGCACCGATGTGCAGGAAGACGCGTGTGTGAGGCTTGGGGTGGTAATCGAAGTCGCGTTGATACCACAGCGGGCCTTCATAAAAGAAGAGCGATTCACGCTGCGTATTCCAGTCGCCCGGCACCTTCAGCGTGGGCGATTTCGCGAAGTCGTATTCCGGGCCGCCGTGGTAATCGGACGGCATATTCATGAAGTAGCCCTTGTCCAGCAGGGCGCCATGGAAGCCGTAGAGTCCGGATCCGTAAGGATCGACGATGGTATGCCACTCCCCGTCGAGGCTCGTGGAGGTGCGATGGTCAACGTCGACCAGCAGGGTGAAGCTTGCTTGCTGAGCATGCGCCGCGAGCACGCTGCCGGCGAGCAGGAACATCAGCAGAAGGCGAGGGAGCGAGCGCAGTGATCTGATGCCGGCGAAGGGTAGACCGTGAACCATGGTTGCTCCAGAGGTGTTGTACGTTCGGAGGCAGGGCTTTGCTCAATACGATGCAGGCTTGCTGCGGTGTGCGCCTCCCGAACTATACTCACTTCGAAATCGCGAGTCACGCAGGGAGCGTGCTTCGGGACTGCCTTTCTGAGGGGGGAGCTTTCAGACAGGTAAAAGGGAGCAACGGCGAGGACGCGCAGCCAAGATCGCCTGGGGAACGTGACTCGCTTGCAGCGACGCTGCCCACTAAGCGCAGGAATGGATGGGACCGCGTCGAGGCCTAGGCTCCCCGTGTCCCTCACTATGGCCCCATCTACTTCTTGACGCCGCTCTTCTTCGCGATTTGCGTCCTGTGCGCAGCATGATGTCTGCGTTTGGCCAGCGCCTTGCGGGCGACCGGCTTTACGGAGTCGTCGACCGGGGTGATGCCGCTCGGGTCGAGAGCTGCGCCTGCTGGGATCAGCGTCGTGTCCACGGATTTGCTGTTGCCCGCTGCCGTATAGACCGCAATACGGGCGCCGTCCACTCCTTTTTCCGTGACCAGGTAGTCGCGCGTATTCACCGCACGCTGGGCGGCGCTCTTGCCGCTGGCGCCCTCGTTGCTCGTTGCATTGCCGATGATGGCGAGCTTCGCCTCGGGGGACCGCTGCAGGTCGAGAGCGATGCCGTCGAGGCACGCCTTTGCCTCGTTATCGACTCGTGTGGGACGGCGTGTGTCACGCTTGAAGTCGATAGAGCAGAGCTTCTGGGTTGACGGTGCCGGTGGGGGCTGCGGGGGCTGAACGGTTACGGTAGTGGTCGCGGCTGCAGCGTGCCCTTTATCATCGGCAACATTGCAGGTGACGGTGATAACGCCGGGGCTCACTGCACTCGTGTTAAGCGTGGCCGTCGATGTCGCCCCGGTGATTGTGCCCTGCGAAGCGGAGTAGCTGTAGGTCAGGGGGCGATTCTGTGGGGTGGTCGCTGACGCGGTAATCATCGAGGAATCGCCGGGGGCGACCGTGGAGGGGTTAGCCGAGCAACTCAGCTCCGGCGGCCCGAACGCCATCACCGTGTAGGTCGCCGAGCAGTCGGCGCTACGGCCGGGCTGCATGTCTTCGCTTACGTGTCCCCTGGCGGTGTATGTTCCCGGGCTGGCGGTGCCGGTATCGATATTCGCCGTCGCCGTGGTGCCGCTGATCTTTCCACCATCGGCCGACCACGTGTAAGTCTGTGTCTTCCTGGGATTGAGGTTCAGCGCCGTTCCACTTACAGAGATGGGGTCGCCGATGTAAACCGAGGCCGGGCTGGCGGCGCAGGTGAAGGTCATGATCGGCGGTGGAGGGCTGCCGCCGAACCTGTATACAAGGCCGGTCGAGAGACGAATGTCATCCTGTTCCTGCCTCTTGCCCGTGGTGAGGTCGGCGAAGCGAGTCATCAGGTATTCGGCCTGAATGAGGCGCACAGCGAGGTGGGGACGGACGCGCAGGTCGAGCCCGCCCCCGGCGGTGAGTGCGAAGGCGTTTTCAGTCGGAAGCGGCGTGCAGAGCCGCCCCGAGCAGCCCGAGAGCGTGACCTTGCTCGCATGAATCGCTCCGAAGAGTACCTGACCAAACGGAGTGAGCCTCGTGAATCGGCGGTAGGAGAGGCGTGGACCGCCAAGATAACTGAAGGCGGTGCCTCCTGAGTCGGCGACTCGGGGCGGATTCGCGCCCGCGCCGGTAAGCCGCAACTCGGAGTCGACGAAGCCACCAAAGTCGGCAACGAGGCCGAGGTAGCTGTTGAAGTTGAACGCAATCGAGGTACTGCCGCCGTTCAGCCAGACCATCCGGTTGTGCGGGGCCAGGGTGGGTACCGCGCGCAAATAGGAGTAGCCGAGGAAGAGCTCCGCCCTGGGAGTCGTGCCTTGCCATTGCCTGGAGTAAGGAAGCATTGGAGTTGAGCCCCCCGGCGCTGGCTCGCCCCCTGCTTCCGCGAGCAGGCCCAGTGAAGAGGGATTCACAGACGGTGTGAGCCCCTGCGCCCCTTCGAAGACTGCCGAAGCAGCAGGCGTTGGGATTGGAAGGCGCAGGTCGAGTTCAGCCAACGCCATATCAGCATCTGTCGCGCGCTCGCCGACGGCTGCTGCCTGACCGCTTGCAGAGCTCACCGCAAGCCAGAGCGGCGACAGCAGAAGAGCAACCGCCGTAGTGCCGATCATCCGCGCCCCTGACCTCATGTGATCTCCCTGATGTGCGCTTGCGATGACTGACCTACGGAGCGGGTACATTGATGACCGTGTTCACAAAGCTGACAGGCCCGTGCAGCGCGATCGCCCGGCCATCGAGGGTGGTTACTTGCCCGACTCCGGAGATGGAGATGGTGATCCCAGAGGGAGCGATGATGGTTCCCACCATGGTCCCTCCTCCGGTGACGCCATTGATGGCCGCCGCGGTGCCCGCCTGCCAGAAGACGTTTTTCGATTGAGCGCCGTTGATCAGGATCACGTTGCGGAAGCTGCCCGGCGTGCCCACCGTCAACGAGGTCGACATCTGGAAGACCCAGAACGCATTTGGATCACCTTTGGCGTCGAGTGTCAGGTCGCCGTTCAGGATGCTGTAACTGCCCGTTGCCGACTGGTAGATCCCTGGGCCGAGCGTACGGCCGCCGAGTTCCCCGGGTGAGCCGCCCCCGCAGCCGGCACAGGTCGATACATCGAGGCCGCCGGGGAAGGCGACCAGATCGGCCCATGCTGCCAGCGCGTCGAGCTCAGCCTGCGCTGCGATCTTCGCGGTGGCAGCCGTTCCTTCTGTAGTGCACCCGCCGGCGGGTGGAGGCGCCGTGTAGATCGTGCCGTTCACCAGGCCCTTGTTCGCCGCCGTCTCCCCGTAGCTGCAGCCCGAACCGGCATCGTGCAGACCGGTGATCAGGGATGAGACCCCCGTGGTGCCAACATCTCCGTTGATCGCTGTGAGGGTGCCCTGGTTAGTCACGCCGGCGTCTCCTCCAAATGCCGCAAACAGCACGATCGAGCCAAGCTGGATGGGAGGGGTTATGGCCGGAGGCGGCTGAACAGGCGGGCTGGGCATCGCTGCCGTCGTAAAGCTCCACGGATTTGGTACAAAGCCGGGTCCGAGCGTGTTACCCGACAGGTCAGTTGCCGAGGACGAGACGCTCGCCACATATGTCGTGTTGTAGGCCAACGCGGCGTTCGGCAGGAAGGTCGCGATGAAGTTGATAGAGTCGTAGGCCACCCTTCCTCCCACCAGGACTCCGCCCGGCCCGGACAACTGGAAGGTAGACGGTGTGAGGGTCATCGGGTCCATCGCCTTACTGAAGGTGGCGTTAATGGTAGCCGTGACCGGTACCGCAGACGCTCCATCGACGGGGTTCGTAGACACGATTGCGGGATGAGTTACATCGAATGCAGCAGCGGTTGTGAATGTCCAGACGTAGTTCGAAGCGAGGGCGTTCCCCGACAGGTCTGCCGCCATGGTGGTGATAGTCGCGGTAAAGAGCGTAGCCGACGGCAGACTGGCCAGCGGCGTAAACGTCGCGGTGTCTCCCGAGCTTGAGTACGAGACCAGCCCTGCAACTGCCGTCGATCCGGGGCCGGTCACGGTGAAGCTCGCCGCGGTGAGGGTCGCGGGGTCCATCGCCTTATTGAATGTGGCGCTGATGGCGCGGTTGACCGCTACGCCACCGTCCCCATCGGCGGGGATCGTCGAGATTACCATGGGCCGTGTGGTGTCGGGCGCGGTACCGGTGGTAAAGGTCCAGACGTAGTTCGCGGCCAGCGAGTTTGGTGGGGTGGAAAGGTCCTGCGCACCCGTGGTTATCGTCGCCACATAGGTGGTGTTTGGGGCGAGCGCCACCGCGGGGGAGAACGTAGCCGTCGAGCCGCTAGCGACGTAAGCGACAACACCAGTGACCGCAACTCCGCCCGGCCCAGTCAGGGTGAACGTCGTTGCATTGATGCTCGCCGGGTCCATCGCCTCGCTGAAGGTGGCAGCCAACTTCTGGTTCACCGGCACACCTACAGCATTGTTCAACGGATCTGTAGAGATGACCGTGGGCGGCGTGATTGCGGGAGCAGTCTTGAAGGTCCACGTGTAGTTACCAGCAAGCGGCTCTCCGGCCGGATCACTGGCTGCGGCCGAAATGGCAGCGGTATAGAGGGTATTTGCGGCCAGAAGGGCTGAGGGCGTGAAGGTGGCCACGTTACCGGCGCAGTTCACCACACCCGCAACTGGAGTCACTCCGGGGCCGGTGACAGTGAAGGAGGTCGCGGGAGTATACAGGGTCGCGCAGTTCATCAATTCGCTGAACGTGGCGCTGATCACCTGATCTGTCGGAACTCCGGTAGCACCGTTGGCTGGTGTGGTCGAGATGACGGCGGGCTGTGCACCGGTGGTGAACGTCCAGACGTAGGGGGCTGCCAGGCCGTTGCCGGCCAGGTTGTGTGCCCCGGTCGTAACTGTCGCTGTGTAAGTAGTGTTAGGGGTGAGCAACGCCGCGGGGGTGAAGAGAGCAGTAGCTCCCGAGCAGGTCACTGCACCGGCCACCGGTCCTGCTGGTGAGGAGATCGTGAAGGTGGTCGTAGTCAGGGTGGGGCAGTTGATGGCAGCGTTCGGGCTGTCAGGATCGGTGACAAAGGTCGCGCTCGCCGTGCTGGTGATTGCTACACCGGTCGCACCATTCGCCGGCGTTGTGGAGCTGATCGAGGGAATCTCCGTGGTCTCGAACTGCCAGACGTAGTTCTGGACCATCGGATTGCCGGCGAGGTCTTTGACAGCGGTCGTGATCGTCCCGATGTAGACGGTGTCAGAGAGCAGGGGTCCGCTGGGAGTGAAAGTAGCAGTATTCCCTGATAAGGCAACGGTGCCCGAGAGGGCTGCCGTTGGGCTCGCAACTGTAAAGCTGGCAGTGCTGATGGTGCCAGCCTGAACGGCTTCGCTGAACGTTGCACTGATAGGGGTGTTCAGCGGCACGCCCGATGCAGCCTGGGCAGGTACCGTGGAGATCACATAGGGTGCGGTGGTGTCTGGGACATTGATGGTCTCCTGGCCGCATCCCGCTACCAGAGCAACCATGAATGTCGCGAGGAACCACCTTGATTTAAGCCTGTATTCGCCCATGTACGTCTCCCCTGAAACAATGCATACAGCTCTCCATGGCTCAGGAGACAGTGTTTTCGCTGCGTTCGATCTGAACTATTGGAGTCAGGCGAAGGTAGCAGGAACGGCGCAAGGGAACTGAGCTAGATTGCTCACTTTGACGTCTGCTTCGGCCAAGGCGCATTTTAGGCCCGCAAACACGCAGACGCGACACTCATTAGTAACGGAGTTGGCACGGAACCAGGCTTGACACTGAAAGCGAGTGGCTTACACCGGCATCTGTCGGCCTTAGAAGCGACCGACTCGGACCCGGACTACGGTCGGGCGATCCCGGAACTGCAGACCCCGGTCCGTCTGGTCGCCATTAAGCAGCCGTGTCAGATGCCACACACCATCCTGATAGGTACCCTCTTCGGCTCGCAGGATCTGCATGCGAAGTCCCGGCAGGTGGCCGGGTTGGTGGAAGGCTACGGCAGCCTGCATGCCCGTGACGAGGAATTCGTCCGGCCCGAGCTGGGCGACGAGCGCACGCCCGATGTTGCCGGTGCTCCCCGGGGGGCGCCGGCCGTCGGGCTGTGGGAAGCCGAAGCTCACCGTAGCCTGCCACGGACCGAAGTCGATCTCCTGTTGCGCAGATCCGGGCTCTTCGACGGCCGTCTTGAGCTTGCCGTGGAAGTTCAGTTCCGCAATCACTCGATCCATGGGCGCGATCAAGGCGAAGTTCTCGCCATGTCCGCCTCTCTGCGAATCCTCCGCAGAAGCGGGAGCTCCGGCTGCCGGAGCCGGCATTCCCCAGCCTATCCGGTCTACACCGAAGGGCGAAAATCCGATGGCTCCGTGGCCGAGCGCGTAGAAGAAGTACCGCGCATAGTTCAGTCCCCCTCCACACTCGGGGATCATGAGGGCGTTATCGGGGCGGCTATAAGTATTGAGGGTCTCGCGAAAGAAAGTGGAGTCGTCACTATACATATCCGGTGCTATCACGTCGATCGAGGGAGCCATGGCCTTCCACAGCGGAACCATCCTCTGCACCGCTCCCCCACTCGGGTAGCCGATGCCGGGGTTGGGAATGCGACGCTCCGGCAGTTCCGCGGGCGGGTAGGAGAGCCAAACATTCATATACATCGGTATCGGAAACTCTGCCTTGCCGGCTGCCGCCACCTCGTTCATGTACTTCGCCTGCGAGTAGGCCTGGAAGTACTCGTCCGCATCGCCGGCAAAGACCTGCTTCCAGGTACCGGGCGTCTTGTGCAGAGCGCTTACGAGTTCATCAGGCACGTTGCCCTCGAACTGCTGCTCAGCGACTAGTGAGAAATCCCGCACCGAGCCGACTCCGCCCGATTCGTTCTCGACCTGGATCATGAGCACAGTGTGCTCCTTGCCGTCGATGGTACGCAGATGCCGCATCAACTCGACAAAGGCGTGCTTATCCGCGGCCAGATTGGCCGGAGAATTTGCGGAGAGTACATCGATCGGCTCCCCCCGCGGGTTGATCATCCGGGGGTAGCGAACCGTATCGGTCTTGATCCACTCCGGAACGTAATGATCGTTGCCATTCTTCCAGGTTCCAAACCAGAGCAGGATCAGATGCAGATGGTGCTCGCGGGCGCCGGTGACAAGGGCGTCGACGTTGGTGAAGTCAAATTTCCCCGGAGTGGGCTCCATGACCTCCCAGTAGACGGGCGCCTCAGCCGTGTTGGCGTGCATCGCCTCCAACGATGGCCAGACCTGGGGCAGTAAGGAGGGCCAGGCGCTCGAGTTCCCTATCTGTCCGCCGAGCATCAGGTATGGTTGACCGTCGACCAATAGAGCGAATCGACCGTCCTGCTGCACGATCTTCGGCATCTCAGCAGACCTCGCTGATGCGGCAAACAGCACAGGCACGGCAAGGGACAGAGACAGCAGTAAGGAAGGCACTCGCATGGAAATCTTTACCTCGACCTGTCGAAATGTACCCACATACGTTAGCGCCGTCAATACATCCGCGATCTTCTATGTACGCCATAGAAGAACCCGTGCCAGCCGCGGAATGTGCTTATATATCTGAGTGTGTACGCGCGTACATTGGAGCGTTGACCTCACAATGCGCAGCGAGGAGCCCGAAGTTCTGAGCTCTTGCTCAATAAATGTGGAGCACTTGTAAAGGGAGCAGCATGAATCGTAGGAAGTTTCTTCAGTCATCCGGCGTTATAGTGGCTGCCAGTGCCGTCTCTCACACTACCCTCGCCGATGCTGCTGCTACAGACAAGACGCGGGGAACTCGCCTGGTCCTGCCGATCAATCGCGGTTGGCGCTACGGTCCGAAGACCTCAGAGGCGGGTCACGGTTTGGACTTCGACGACTCGGCTTTCACCCGGGTGGTGGTGCCTCACACCAACTTGAAAGTCCCATGGCACAGCTTCGACGAGCGAAGCTACGAATTTGTCTCGCTCTATCGCCGCCCCCTCAAGCTGCCCCCGTCCAGCAGTGGAAAGCGCGTGTTCGTCGATTTCGAAGGGGTAATGACTGCATCCACGGTTTACCTGAACGGTACAAAGCTGGGAGAGTATCGCGGCGGGTATACTCCGTTCTCCTTTGAGTTGACGAAACACCTCAGCGAAGGCGGCAGGAACGTACTCGCGGTCGATGTGGACTCGACGGAGCGGCCCGATATCCCGCCGTTCGGGGGCGAGGTGGATTATCTCACCTTCGGCGGTATCTATCGTGAGGTTGCCTTGCGAGTGGTTTCCCAGACCTTTCTCGAGAACATCTACGCCCGTCCGCAGAATGTCTTGAGCGACGCTCCCACCGTGGACGTGCAATGCTTCCTTGATCGCGCAACAGAGTCAGATCCGGGAGTTCTGTCTCTCCGCGCCGAACTGCGCAGGGAAGGAAAGCTGGTGGCGTCTGCAACGCAGAAGATTGATGCACCCCCGGCCAGCACCCACCATGAGGAAGACGCGGACCAGGCAGCCGGTGCAGTGCAGCCAGCTGATCCTTTCCCCGGCTCTTACGTGCTTACCCTTGACAAGCTCGGCAAAATTGACCTTTGGGACCTGGATCATCCAAACCTCTACACCGTGCATGTGCAGTTGCTTGAGGACGGCAGGGCGATCGACGAAGACATGCGGCGTATCGGCTTCCGCGAGGCGATGTTTACCGACAAGGGGTTTTCGCTGAACGGCACAGTCATCAAGCTGCGCGGGCTCGACCGGCACCAGACCTTTCCCTGGGTTGGGCAGGCGATGCCTGGACGTGTGCAGCGGCAGGACGCGAAGATCCTGCGCCACGATCTGCACTGCAATATCGTCCGCACATCGCATTATCCCCAGTCGCGGCACTTCCTCGATTGCTGCGACGAGATCGGGCTGCTCGTTCTTGAGGAAATACCCGGCTGGCAGCACATCGGCGACAAGGCCTGGCAGGAGGTCGCGATCGATAATGTCCGGCGCATGGTCCGGCGCGACTGGAACCATCCGTCGGTGGTGCTTTGGGGCGTTCGCATTAACGAGTCGCGCGACAATCACGACTTCTACGTGCGCACCAACGCGCTTGCTCATGCACTCGACAAGTCGCGGCAGACGGGTGGCATCCGCTACTTCCAGGAATCGGAGTTCCTCGAGGACGTCTTCACCATGAACGATTTCGGGTGGCCGATGAAGCTGCCGAACCACCCCCGCTATCTGAACACGGAGTTCGTCGGGCACACCTTCCCGACCAAAACAATTGACAGCAAGGAGCGGCTGCAGGAGCATACGATCCGCCACGTGCGTGTGCACGACCAGCTTGCTTCAAACCCGCAGTACGCCGGGGGTATTGGCTGGTGCGCCTTTGACTACAACACGCATGACAGGTTCGGATCTGGCGACCGCATTTGTTACCACGGCGTGATGGACATCTTCCGTACGCCAAAGCCTGCGGCCGGCTTTTACAAGTCGATGTGCGACCCGGCTGAGGAGATCGTCGTCGAGCCGGCCTTCCACTGGGCGCGAAACGACGAATCCATTGGCTTCATGGATGCGCTGATCTCCTCCAACTGCGACCACTTGAAGCTGTTCGTTGACGGTGGAGGGGAAGCAGGGTTCCGCCTCGTCGCAGAGGGCGACCCTGATCGCCAGCAGTTCCCCCACCTTAAATACCCTCCGTTCAGGATTCCTCTTGGCGAGCATGTAGGCGCCTGGGGTGATCTGCGCATCGACGGCTTCATCGCGGGCAAGCAGGTTATCTCGAAGAGCTACTCCGGACATGGAGTCGATCAACAGTTTGCCCTGGTACCTGACGATATCGAGCTTGTCGCGGATGGCGCCGACACGACTCGCGTGGTCCTGCGAGTGAATGATCAGTTTGGACGAGTGCGACCATTCGCCTGCGAGGCTATTGTCTTTGAACTCGAGGGTCCGGCGGAGATCATTGGCGAGAATCCGTTCGGCCTGATCGGGGGGACGGGTGCCATCTGGATACGGGCGAAGGAGCAGGCCGGAACGGTCCGCCTGAAGGCTACTCATCCTGTCCTCGGATCGCAGACTGTAGAGTTTCGGCTATCCGCCGCGGCGGCGGAGATAGCTTAGTGAGTCAGCTAAGTTTTTGGCGCTCCTGATCGGGCCGGCCTTGTGCCGCGAGGATCTCTAACCGGAGGTCTCGACTCCCAGGGTCTCTCGCTCAGGTGCGTGCAGGCCCGGTGGACTTTCGCAGGATAAGGTGGGGCTGAATGACACTCTCTGAGCCTCTCTTTGGTTCTCCCTTCGGGCTCTTGTAACGCTGAAACAGCGCCTGAAAGGCAATCTCCGCAATTTGTGCGCGCGGCAGGTGCACTGTGGTCAGGGGCGGCTCCATAAAGGCACTGAGCTGGATGTCGTCAAAGCCTATGACGGAGATGTCGCCTGGCACCCGCAGACCGCGGGCGTGTATTGCTCCGTAAGCTCCGATCGCGGTGAGGTCGTTCGAGGCAATGACCGCAGTCGGGCGTTCCGAAGAACGTTCAGACGACCGGTCTGCGGCTCGGTCTCCAGTCCGATCACTAGCCCGATCCGCCGCTCGATCGGCGCCAGACCTCTCCGAAATGCGGTCAGGCGCGGCGGCGAGTATACGGCTCATCGCCTCGTGGCCCCCGTCGACACGATGGTTGCCCTCCTGTACAAAGCCCGGTCTGACGACCAGTCGATGCAAGGCCATGCTGCTCTTGTAAGCATGGTAGCGCGTTCTCGCCGACGCCAGTTTGAGCGGCCCTGTGATGAACGCGATACGGCGATGCCCGAGCTCGGTCAGGTGCTGTACGGCGCGATCGACGCCGGCCTGGTAGTCCACACGAATGGTACTGATCCCGGTAGCAGGGCGCCCGGCATCGAGGAAGACCATGGGGATGCCCCGCTTGCTGAAAACACCGATCAGGGCCTCGTCCATCTCCGAGGTCATGATAGCTACCCCGTCCACCTTCCTTTGAAGCATGCGGCTGACACAGCTCTGCATCCGTACCGGGTCATAGTTCGTATTCGCAACCAGCACCTCCTGCCCATGCTCGACCGCAATGTCCTCAAACGACTTGACCAACTCCGGGAAGAAGGGGTTGGTAATGTCGGAGATGATCAGGCCGAACATGCTGCTGCGGCCCGTTCCGAGGGCACGGGCATTTGTATTGGGGTGGAAGTTGAGCTCGAGGATCGCCTTGTGAACCCGTGCAGCCGTAGCAGGGCTTACCTTATCGGATCCATTGATGGTCCGGGACACAGTGGCTGTGGAGACCTTCGCACGACGGGCTACTTCTTCTATATTCATGCTGTTGTTGCCATGCTGTTGTTGCCATGCTCTTCCTGCCGGTCAGATCAGCCTGGTCCGAGCACCAGCGTCCTCGATGAGGACTAGGTTACTACCAGGCTGGGCCGGGCCCTTCCCCGCGCGGCCTTCAACGGTGCCCCGCGCCTGGATCTGGCCTCCTGACGCGCCGTTTATTCAGCCGATGGTACTGAGTGGACCACCCTTGTGGCCGGCATCCCCTGCATTCCTATGGTTTTTCTTGGGACGGGCATAGTTTTCTCAGTACATTCGATTAACGGGGGACGAGATTCTTCTTGACATCGGAGTGCTGCGCGCTCTACGGTTGCAAGCGCTTACATTTCTCTGTTACCAAGTAGGGACAGACGTGGATGAGAGCGGTTTAGTTGCAACAGTGGTTTCAAATCTGCAGACCACATTCAAAGGGCAGCACAGGGAGTTACAAACATGAACGATAGAACTGGAAACAAAACCTTTCGGAGACTTTTGAGGCTGGCGCAGGCGACCCTGTGTCTTTGGCTTTTGATCGCCGGTGCCTCGAAGGCATTTTCCCAGGCTGATGAGGGCGCAATCACAGGTTCAGTCGTCGACACCACGGGAGCGGCCATACCAAACGCCCAGGTGACGTTGACGAACGTCGATACCGGTCTGGTGTTGCATAGCCAGACAGACGGCAGCGGTGTCTACATCTTTTCGCCAATCAAGATCGGCAACTACAAGGTCGAATCGGCTGCGGCTGGCTTCTCCCCGACCATCCAGGAGAACATCCAGGTGCACGTGCAGGACCGGGTGGAAGTGAACCTCCAACTGAAGGCGGGGTCTGAGGCTACGGTGGTCACTGTTACCTCAGCGCCGGCGCTTCTGCAGACAGAAGAGGGCTCAACCGGCCAGGTGATGGAGACGCAAACCATCAACGACACGCCCCTTAACGGCCGCAACTGGGTCTTCATCGCGCAGCTCGCCGCCGGCGTGGCTCCCTCAAACGGTGCTCGCGGTCAGAATGGCGGCGACTTCAACGCCAACGGTCAGCGCGCCGAGCAGAACAACTACATCATGGACGGTGTTGACAACAATGTGAACGTCGTCGACTTCTTCAACGGCGCGAGCTACGTGGTGCGCCCTCCGCCAGATGCACTTGCCGAGTTCAAGGTGCAGACCGGCTCGTACAGCTCCGAGTTTGGGCACTCTGCCGGAGCCGTCATCAACGCCAGTATCAAATCGGGTACCAACCAGCTCCACGGATCGCTGTGGGAGTATCTGCGCAACGATGCGTTTGACGTGCGCGAGTTCTTCCAGGGCGCTTCCCCGGTGGCCAAGTACCGCCAGAACCAGTTTGGCGCGACGCTGGGCTTCCCGATCTTTAAGGAAAAGCTGTTCTTCTTCGGCGACACCGAAGCAGACCGCATCGTCTTCGCAGAAACCCACTCCGGGTTGACTGTTCCTACTCTCAAGATGCGTACCGGCGACTTTAGCGACCTGCTGAGCACCAATCATCAGTTGAACAACAACGTTGTCCAGCTCTATGTCCCGAACCCGGCGGCGAACGGGACAACCCCTGTAGCAGGTAACCGCCTGGATCTTCAGCCAGGTGTCACGCTTGATCCTGTCGCTGAAAAGCTTCTCTCTCTTTTCCCAGCACCAAACGTGGGCCTTCCGGGGCAGACTTACAGCAACTTCACCGACCAGACGAATACGTTGAATAACACCTTTCAATGGGACGTCCGCACAGACTGGAATATTACCTCCAGCGATCAGGCGTTCGCCCGATACAGCTATAACCATGAACCAATCTCGCACCCGGCGCCATTTGGGCCCATTCTGGACGGCGGCGGCTTTGCTGACACCGGTCAGGTGACCTCGCTGGGCGAGAACTTTGCCGGCAGTGAGACCCATCTGTTCAACCCCACGACGACCAACGAATTCCGCTTTGGCTACAACTACGGCCACTTCGCAGGTCTTCACGAGAATGCAAACAATGCGACGCTTGCATCAGGTCTCGGTTTGGGCGGCATTCCCACCTCTGCCAACAACTCCGGCCTTCCTTACTTCAACGTCTCAGGTATCTCTTCGTTCGGCTCGCCACAGTTTTACGCAACAAATGAATATGAAAACGTGTACCAGATACTTGATAACGTCACCAAGGTGCATGGCAATCACAACTTCAAGGCGGGCGTAAACATCCAGCGCATTCGCTTCTCGACTTCGCAGCCAACTCAGCCGCGCGGCACCTACAATTTCAACGGTACTTACACTTCGCAGCAGGGGACCTCAAACACTGGATTCGGTGTTGCCGACTTCCTTACTGACAACATGAATAGTGCGGCCATCTCGAACACTTTCACATCGGACGATGTCCGCTTTAATCGGTCTGGCTACGCGCAAGACGACTGGAAGGTGAATCAGCGCCTCACCGTGAACTACGGTGCACGGTACGACTACTCCACTCCTTACCTCGAGCGTCACGACGATCAGGCAGCTCTGGTCCCCACCAGTGCGCCGACTGCCGGCCACAGCACGGCCGAGTATCGGATCCCGAAGAGCAAGTCCGGTGTCGCTCTTCCCTTTTCGTTCACTCGCCTGCTGGCAGCGGACAACATCACCGTCGTTTACACCGGCAACCGTTATCTGGTTGAGCCGCAAAAGAGCAACGTTGCGCCCCGGGTGGGTTTTGCATTTAAAGCTACCGACAAAGCCGTGATCCACGGAGGCTACGGCGTCTTCTTCGGCGGGCTCGAAAGCACTGGATATTACCCCAACCTGGGTGAAAACTTCCCTTTTGAGTTCGACTCCAATTTCAACTCAGGAAGCTGCGCCGCCGGCGGAGCTTGCCCCACAAACGGCATCACTCTGGAGACCGGGTTCGCGAACGCGATCTCTGCCGGCCTCCTCCAGCATGCGTCACAACCTAACCTGCGCGGCAGCGAACCAAAGGTCCGCACGCCCTACAGTGAGCAGTTCAACCTCACCGTGGAGTACGGCTTAAGCAACTCGATGGTTGCCGCTGTCGGGTACGTCGGCGCGGTCTCTCGCCACCTGCAGAGCTTCCCTGACCCGAACGGTCAGGTAGTGGCAACAACTAATGGCTTTGGCGGATACAAGGATGCAAACGGAGATCAGGTCAATCCATATCGCCCTTACCCCCACTTCGGTGGCATCACCTACACCGCATACGACGGTTCCGGAAACTATAACTCGCTGCAGAGTAAGCTGGAAAAGCGGCTTACAAACGGCGTTTACTTCCTCGCTACTTACACCTGGTCCCACTCCCTCGACGACGCACCGACGCCGCTGGGCAGTGCCAATGACAACGGCTACCGCAGCCTGAACATACTGGGACTCGCGGCGGACTACGGTAATTCCGGCTATGATGTCCGTCACCGGGTGACCTTCAATGCCAATGCCGAGCTTCCGTTTGGGCACGGCCGTAAGTACCTGAACAACAACGCCATGATGGACTTCCTTGTTGGCGGATTCTCGAGCAGCCTCACCTTCCGTGCGCAGACTGGGGAGCCGATCAGCATCGGAACCAGCTCCTTCACGGGAGCGGGGGGACTGGGAGCAAACGCTATCAAGATAGGAGATCCGTTTAAAGGTGGCGGTGGTGCCGGTTGCCCCGCTACAGTAAAGACGGTCCAGCACTGGTACAACCCTTGCGCATTCCAAAATCCTGAGGCCGGTTCGTCCGCTAATCTTCCATACCCTGGAGGGACTTTCAGCGACGGCACCAAAATCCCTGGCACCGTGTCTGGCAATGCTGCTCTGGCGTTTGCCGGTAACCCCAGGAGCCAAACCTACGGTCCTGGATATGATCGCGTGGATATGTCGCTGTTCAAGGATTTCCACGTGTTCCACGAATCTGCCCTGCAGTTCCGTGCGGATGTATTCAACCTCCTCAACACTCCCGCTTATGGAAATCCCAACGACCGGGGAATCGATGCCAACGGCGGTCAGATCACCGGGTCGCGTGGCTTCTCAGCCGACACGCCGGACTCCCGCTTCTTCCAGTTCGCTTTGAAGTACCACTTCTAAAGCGTAAACTCCAGGTTGGGCGCTGCGTCCGCAAGATGCGGCGCCCACCGGGACTCCACCATGTTCACCTCACCCAGGTTGCTCTTTCGCACCACCCTCGCCAGCTCCCTTCCCTTTCTGACACTGTTTGCAATTGCAGGTGCGGCTTCAGGCCAGACACCGGGGAGTCCCGCGTCTGCACATGCCGCCATGTCTCGCGCTGATGAAGAAGCTCTGCACGCTGCACTTGACGCCTACGACAGCGGTAATCTGGCGCAGGCGGAGCCGGTTCTTCGGACTCTGGCAGCCCGCCACCCTGGATCTTACGAAGCCAATGAGGCGCTCGGCAGCCTCTACGCCGAATCCGGCGATGAGGCCCACGCGCTGGTATACCTGCGACGAGCATGCCTGATAGCGCCACGTGCCGCCCTGGCTCACGCGAACCTCGGGGCCGCATACCTCAAGCTCTCGAACACGGCCGGAGCCATCCGCGAGTTGCAGACTGCGGCCTCGCTCGATCCCTCGAGCCTGCCGACCCAATCCGATTTGGGTCAGGCGCTGCTGCTTGCGGCTCACTTCGACGGGGCGGCCCAGGCGTTTGCGGCCGCAGCCAAGTTGGCTCCTCAGGACAACGCCTTGAAGTACAACCTTGCACTGGCCCTGTACCAGGCCGGTAAGGAGGACCGCGCAAGCGACGTTCTAGCGACCATCCCGGCTGAGGCTATGACCGACCAATATCACTCCCTCGCCGGCGATGCTGATGAAAAGTCAGGCCGCTTCCAGCAGGCGTTGCTGCACTTTCAAGCCGCCGCCAGACTCAACCCCAGCGACCCAAACCTGTACGCGCTGACTACAGAGCTGCTGCGGCACTGGACATGGCCCGAAGCGATCGAGATAGCCAACTACGGCGACCGCCTCTATCCTGGCAGCAGTCACTTCAAGATGGCAGCCGGTTTCGCGTATTACGCTAAGGGCGATTACAAGCCGGCCGTCCAGGTCTTCTCCGGCCTCCTGCAGTCAGACCCTGAAAACGCACAGCTAGCCGACCTGCTCGGCCGCAGCTGTAGCCTGCTCGCAGATGATGAACGAGCAGCTTGCGGCGGGATCTATGAATACGCCGAGCGGCATCCCGGCAATCCGATCCTGACAACCTACGCGGCCGTCGCCATCCTGCATGAACCACAGGACAAACAGGACCTTGAAAAGGCTGCAACCATGCTGCGGTCAGCGATAGCTGCCGACCCTACTTATCCCGAGGCATACTTCCAATTGGGCGTTCTCGAGCAGGCACGTCTACACTGGATTGAAAGTACAGCCTATCTACAGAAGTCGATTGCGCTGCGTCCCAAGTGGGCGGAGGCACATTACAGGCTCTCCCGCGCCTATGCACATCTAGGTCGCCGCGAAGAGGCACAGGCCGAAATTGCATTGCAACAGACTTACTCGCAGGAGTCCAAGCAGGCTTTGAATACGAAGCTGCAGGAGGTCATGAAATTCGTCTTAAAGCCCAGCTAAGCAGCCGCCTGACGGTCAGCTCCGACGGCACGCTGCGGGAGATCGCCGCCTCTCGCTCCATAGACCGGCGCGAATTCCTGCGCTCGGTCGCGGGTGTGGCCGCGCTGGGCGCAGCGAGCTCTCTCAGGCCGCTGCGCGCGCTCAACGTTGCTACCAGACCTAAGGTCGTGGTGGTGACCTTTGGAGGCGGAGCTCGCGATGAAGAGACGTTTGCACCGGAGGGTCAGGCAAACATCCCCCATATGCTCAGCGAACTCATTCCGCAAGGGACTTTTTTCACCCAGGTGGTGAACCATGGAATCCTGGGTCACTATGTCGCGACCGCGTCCCTCGCGACGGGCGCTTATGAGACGCTGAACAACTTCGCATCAACGCCGCCTGAAAATCCCACCGTTTTCGAGTACTTCCGTCGTGACCTGCACAGGCCGGCGCAGGACGCATGGGTGATCGCCCCAAGCAACGGCTTCAACCGCATCGGAGGAAGCAACACCCGAGGTTATGGACCGGCCTTCGCGGCCGAGGTACTGCTGCCCAAGCGGCTGCTGGCGTCGGCTCTGTCGAGCGGCGCCAACCTCGACTATGAACATCTTCTACGCGACAACTATGAGACCCCGCTGTTCGCTCCCGAGATCGGTTCAGGCGAGATCGACCTTCACCGGACGGCGGAGATACTGAAGCTCTCGGTGGATGATTTCACCAGCCACGCGCGCAGCCTCGCCAGCCCCGACGAGCTGTCCGTCTTCATGGCTCGGCAGATCATGACACAGCTCGCGCCCAGTCTTCTCTGGATCACACTGCACGACATCGACATAGCCCACTCGGGTGCGTTTTCGCTCTACCTTGATGGCATCCGCCGCTCCGACCGGCTCTGTGCAGAGATATGGAGGATGATCGAGGACAATCCCGAGTACAAAGGCCGAACCACCATGATGATCCTGCCGGATTTTGGACGCGACTCCGATACCAATCCGGCGGGCAACGGATTTCAGCATCATCGCACCGGGGACGCCCTTTCGCGTACCACCTGGATGCTGGCGCTCGGGCCAGGAGTGCGGCAGAATGCGGTGGTTGACCGTCCCGTCGATTCTCTCGATCTTGTACCTACGATCGGATCGCTGATGGGCTTTTCCGCCGCCTTCGCGCAGGGCAAGCCACTGCACGAGGTGCTCTGACCATGCTGCCTCAACAGCTCACAGCGGCGTCCTTTGCCGGCTACCCGCCCCAGGCGCGCTCCGTCGCTTTGGCACAGCTTCCGCTACTGCAGCAGCTGCCGCTGGTGCTCGTTCCAATCCTGCTGCGCGAGCTGATCGCCTACGACTGGAAGCTGCCAGCAGAGCGGCGACAGCTGGACAAGCAATTCACTTATCTGCAAGGTCTCTCGGCTGCCGAGCGTGACGCGGCACTGGAAAGCTTCCGCGGGCTACCACTGAAGACGCAGTTGGCGGAGATGGATTGGGTAGGTAACCCATCGCAGTTCATGGAGCAGCTTACTGCTTTCCTCTGGAGCACGCACCAGATGGATCGCTTCCGCGAGATCGCGGACGCGTATACGTCGGCGGTAAACAAGAGTGTTCCGGACCAGGCTCCTGAATCGCCGCGTCTAGGCATCGTTGTCATCGGGGCAGGGGTAGTTCGGTTTGACCAGCCTCTGTTTCGCAAGCTGCGCCCGGCCGGCGTCTACTTCGACTCCGTCGTGGCCGACGAGGGATTCTCTACCCTGCTGTCCGAGGCGTCCCGCCGCGCGGCTGCACCCTTTCCAGCCGCGCCGACGCAGCAGTCGATTGCCGCTCAACAGCGCGAAGTACGAAGCGCTCTCAACTTGAAGTCGTCCCCGGTTTCCACGTTCGATCACTGGTACATTGACGGCGCCACTCCGCTGCCGAACCCTAACCTGACGCAAGTCTCATATGCGGGCCTGGAGCAGCCTCGCGCGAGATTGCTGGCACGCATCCAGCAGGCGATCAATTCGGGTGGAATGGGCCCGGAGGAGCTGCGAAGTCTGCTGGCCCGTATGAAACCAGAAGACATAGGCCTGGGGACCCCAGGGGTTGAAGAGATACTCAACCACTTCAAATTAAGTCTGATGACCGAGGGCTCTGGAACCCAGATCTTCGCCACTACCTTCGTACAATGGGCGTCGCGGGAGTGCGTGCGCCGCGCCCAGCCGCAGACGCTGCTCGTGCGATACGCTCCCCGCCAGCAAGCGGAGACGATGAATGCCATGTTAAGCGGGGCTCCGCCTACGGGAACAGATCCCGAAGGCTCGTTGATCGACGCGGATCTCGGCGCCTACTACACCTGGCTGAACATGCGCCGGCTCACCGGAGCAGACCAGCTGGGCTTCCTCGCGTGGTTCGAAGAGCATTCACAGGCCATCGCGATCGGACCGGGCCTGCCCGGAGGAACCACCTCCGACTCAAGGATGCACATGGATCAGATACTTGCGTTGCTTGGCTGACAGTCGCTTCCCTCCGGGTGCGAAGCGCCGGCGCGCCTGTTGTGTCCCTCAGTATGCTTGCATCAAACTCGCCTTCTTGAACGTCCAAGAGACCACAGGTCAAGGCAAAACGGTTCAATTATGAAAATTGGCATTACGTGCTACCCAACCTACGGCGGCAGCGGCGTCGTCGCAACCGAGTTGGGCATCGAGCTTGCTGCGTCCGGGCACCAGGTCCACTTCATCACTTATTCCCAACCCTTTCGTCTCACTGGGCGTGAGAGCGGAATCTTTTATCATGAGGTCCCAGTCTCGAACTATCCGCTCTTCGAGTATCCGCCGTATGACCTTGCACTGGCGACGCGCATGTCCGAGGTAGCCGAATACTACAGCCTCGATCTGCTGCACGTGCACTACGCCATCCCCCATTCCGTGAGTGCACTGCTGGCGCGCCAGATGCTGGCCACTCGCAACAGGCATTTACCGTTCGTCACTACTCTCCACGGGACCGACATAACTCTCGTCGGTATCGATCGCTCCTACCTGCCCATCACGCGCTTTGCCATCGAACAGAGCGACGGCGTGACTGCTATTTCCAGCTACCTGCGCGATGAGACGATCCGACAGTTCGATACGAAGAATGAGATCGAGGTGATTCCAAACTTTGTCAACTGCGACGTGTATTCGCCGCACATGGCCGATCGAGACAGGCAGCGTGCCCGCTTCGCTCGCCCGGACGAAAAGATACTGATGCACCTGTCAAACTTCAGGCCGGTGAAGCGGGTCGTCGACGTGGTTGAGGTGTTCTCGCGAGTGGTCGAACGCATGCCGGCACGGCTGCTGCTGGTAGGAGACGGACCGGATCGATCGGCGGCAGAGTGGCTCGCGCACAGCAAAGGAATACAGGACCGCGTCGTCTTCCTCGGAAAGCAGGAGAGCGTGAATGAACTGCTGCCGCTCGCCGATCTCATGATCATGCCGAGCGAGTTGGAGTCGTTTGGGCTTGCTGCGCTCGAAGGCATGGCCTGCCGGGTGCCCTCCATCGCAACCGCAGTCGGAGGCGTGCCCGAGTTGATCGAGGACGGAGTCAATGGACGCCTCTTCCCTGTCGGCGAAGTAGATGCGATGGCCGATGGGGCTATCGAGTTACTACTCCAACCCGACCGGCTGATTGCAATGGGCCGCGCGGCTCGTAAGACGGCGCAGCAGCGCTACTGCTCGACGCAGATCATCCCTCTTTATGAGAAATACTACGAGACAGTACTGGAGCGTGCTGCCGCTACCGCGAGCTAGAGTATCCTGACCGGGCGCTCACGGCTTGCGGATAATGCCTGGCCTGTCATTTCACCAAATCTCAGAACCGGCGGGTAACCAGCCAGATGAGCTCCTCGTAGCCATCAGGAGATACACCCTCGTGAGCCCCATTTCTCGGCCGCTCGCATCTGCAAAACCACTTGGCGCCCGCCAGTTTGGAGACAGCCGTACGAGTCATGGGGCGACTCCTCAAGGAAGAGCCGCCCCTGATGCTGCTGCGTTACCTACTCCGCCGCCGCACTAGAACTTGACCGCGTAGACGTCAGGGTTGATGCCGCTGATGATCTGAAATCCACCGACAAACCCAGAGTTGATGTAAAGACTGTCGCTGGCCAGAGTGTCGTAGTCGCCCATGTAGTTGGGCGCCGTAATCCCATCTGCATTCGTCACCGGCGTGAAGGAGAAAGCAGTGAAGCGCTGATCGGTCGCGTTCTGCCCCTGTGTATTGGAGCTGGAGCAATAGCGATCGATACGTTGATTGGTAGGGTCGTTCCGACGGTCGTAGTAGCAGACCGCGACCCGGCTGCTGTGGTCGACTGCGATGCCGGGCATGAACTGGTCGCGTCCACGACCGGTAAACCCGGCAGGCGTTGGACTTGCCAGACGCGGCGAACTCCACGTCCCGCCGCCATTGTCGGACCGGCTGACCACGATGTTTCCGTAGCCGTAGTAGCCGCTGTAGCTGAAGAGGTCCGGAACCACGTTGCCTGTCGCGTCGGTCCACGCCAGGTAAAGGTCCTTCGTGATGGGATCGGTGGCCAGGCTGGGGAACTCGTTTGTGCGGAATCCACCCTCCAGGTTGGGAAAGAGGCTCTGCCCATCGCCGGTAGCAGTGAGAGGACTTACTACTACGGGAGGAGCAAAGCTGCCCGCATTGTTGATAGAGGTCTGGATCTCGATCTGCCGCGGCCCGTTGCTCGGGAAATATTCGTAGGCGACCTGTATCTTGCCGTTTGGATCTACCAGCACCTGGCTGCCTTGAACGAAGTCGCTGTCCCCGCACTCTTCATGCACGACTACTGGCTTTTGAAAGGTCTTGCCTACGTCGTACGACCTGACTATCTCGATCGCCGTGCGGAACTGGTCTCCGCAAGTCGTTGAGGTCATCGAACTGTCAAAGTCGGTATATGTGACGAACACATGCGCATGATTCTTGGGATCGACTGTCATCCAGTCCTTGTCGATTGCGTGGGTGTTGCCGTCCTTCATCACTGCGATCGCCGGCATGGAGCCGGAGGATGGCAGATGGTTGCTGTTAAAGACCGCGATCCCGGCAAGAGGGCTCCGATTTCCCATCGAGTCAGGTGCGGTGGCCGTCTCGAACAGGGTCGAATAGTAAAAGGAGGTTGGACTCGAGCAGGCTACAACCGGATCGCCGGCGAGGAAGTTGTCAGCGTCGCCGCCGGCACCGAGATCGAGGGAGCTGAAAGTCCTTCCCTGATCCGTCGAAAAACCCACGCCGTCAAGCGTGAGTCCGTTATTGGGGAACGTGAGCAGGCTCCTGAGGAAGGCGCCCGTGTCGTTGTAACCCACGACCACCGTGTTGCCGCACCAGGCGGTCGATGTCTCGCTCTGGGTAAAACCGGCTACAGCCGAGAGCTGAAAATCCTTGGACGGATCGCTGACCGGAACCACTCCGGGCGAGAGCGGGATCGCAGCGTCGCGGAGCGTGAGATCCATGGTGCCGCCCGACAGGGAGAAGCCCATCGTCGCATTGCCGCTCCGCACAAGGCTGTCGGAGTGCCGATCGTCGTCGCCCACTCCGTTGAGAGTAGGTTTCTGCGTCTGACGCACCGCGATGCGATAGAGGTTCAGCGCTCCGCTTGAAAGCAGCGACTGTCCGCTGCCGGGAATCTGCTGGATGGACTTCACGTACTCCTGCAGCCTGGCATTGGACGCCTCTTTCGCACTCTGCGCAGAGAGAGGCTGGGGTAGAGCTAACAGCACTGGCAGCGACAGGAGTGCAAAGCCGGCGGGACCTGCCTTGGTAGACAACTTCATGGAATCCTCCTCAAAACGGGTAGCAGTGGATGAGTACGGAAGGAGACGGGCTGGGGTGTGCCCCGCGGAGCGGCAAAAGCCGAAATGATGACGCACATCTATAAACTTGATAGCGAGGTTGAACATCGATGTGGCGACCATCGCCATCGGTGAAAAGCATACATTACTCAAGCCTGTAACTTGCACGATGCCCGCCGCTTGGGATGTTCTCTTATATGCGGGCCAGCGACTCTCGAAGGCTAGGAGACACGCGTATCAGCAGTGTTAAACGCGCTTCACCTCCGAACCGGAACTAAATCAAGGGTCGATGGACGTCTTATCCACAATATGTTGGGGCCGGGTTGTTGACCCCCGTTTCCTACGCGGCTAGAGTCTAGAGAGGCCCAGTGCCCGAGGCGGTCAGGGGAGGCTCGTCATACTGAAGCTCAAAAAGATCCAGATCCTTGGCTTCAAGTCGTTTTGTGACCGCACCGAGGTGCAGGTTCCCGGACGGGGCATCGCCGTCGTGGTGGGGCCGAACGGGTGCGGCAAGTCCAACATTCTTGATGGGGTGAGCTGGGTGCTAGGGGAGCAGAGCGCCAGGACTCTCCGCGGCGGCCGGATGGAGGATGTGATCTTCGCCGGCACGCGGGACCGCAAAGCACTGGGTATGGCTGAGGTCTCGATCACCCTGATAGATCCCGACGCTTACATTGCAGGCCCCCTGCTGGGGGAGCCGCAGATCGTCCTAGAAGACGAACTGGATGGCGACTGGGACGAAGAACAACTCAGAGCAGAAAAGACGACGGAGGTTGAGGAGATCATCGCGGAGACTCAGCCCGGAGTGATGCTTGAGGGGGTCTCCGCGGTAGAGCAGGCGCAGACCGCCGACACCGCACCATCGGGCACAGACGCGAACGCAGTGGTACTGAGAATCCGGCGGCGAAAGTTTCAGCGCACCCCGCAGCAAGGCGAGATCGTCGTAACGCGGCGGCTCTTCCGTACCGGCGACAGCGAGTACCTGCTGAATGGCAAGCTCTGCCGCTTGCGCGACATTCAAGACATCTTCATGGGTACCGGGCTCGGCCCTGAGTCCTACGCCATTATCGGGCAGGAGCGGATCGGGCAACTGCTCAGCTCCAAGCCGTACGAGCGGCGCTCGATCATAGAAGAGGCCGCGGGTATTACCCGCTTCAAGACCAAGAAGCGGCTGGCCGAGCTGCGCCTTGAGCAGGCAAAACAAAACCTTGAGCGGGTGGACGATATCTTTGAGGAGGTCACTCGCCAGATGGCGTCCCTCAAGCGCCAGGCGGCGAAGGCGGAGCGCTACGCCGCGTTGCGGGATGAACTGCGAGTGAAGCTTCGTGTCGTGTTAGCCAGCCGAATCGCGCAGATGGATGCCGAGCAGTCCGGCCTCGCGGTGGAGATTGCGGCGCTCACCACCCGGATCGATGAGCGCAGCGCGCGCATCGAGGGTCTGCAGAGCGAGTACTCCGAAGGAACAACGCGCGGCTACCAGATCGAAGCAAGCGCAAAGCAGGCCTCTGCGCGGGCCAACAGCGCCGCCGTCGAACTGGAGCGTGCGGTTTCGCGGCAGAGCGCAAACCACGAGCGCATCGCCGAGCTGGAGGTGCGCATGACTGCCGCTGGAGCAGAGCTCGAGCAGGCACGCCTGCATCTAGAGAGCATCACAGTCGAGCGGGATTCGCATCGCAGCTTCCTCCAAACAGCAGCTTCAGAGGCGGAGGGTTTTCGTCACCAGGCCCAGGCCCGGCAGGTGCAGTCCCGAGAGGCCGTGCAGCAGGTCAGCGTGGCAGAGCAGAGGCTCGAGAGCGCGCGGCGCCATGCCATGCTGGTCCTGCAGCAGGCGGGTCAGGTGAGAAACCAGGCAGCCCAGGCAGAAGAATCGCTCGCCTCGCTGGAGCGGGATGCGGAGCGCCTCGCGACCGAGATGGCCGCTGCGAGGCGGGACCTCGACTCCCTCGGCTCAGAGCGGGGACAGGCCTCGCTCCACTTCGAATCGGTGACGGAGACGCTGAGACGCCTCGAGGCGGAGATCCAGACCCTGCACGGGGACATCGCGGCAAAACGCGAGCAGGAGGCCGCAAGCAAGCTCCGCGGAGATCGGCTGCGCGCTGAATCGGCTACCTTGACGGGACGCCGCAACTCTCTTGAGGCGCTTATCCGTGAGCACAGCTATTCCACTGACACAGTTAGAAAGCTGTTCGGCCAGAACTCGCTCGCTGGAGGCCTTAAACCGGTGGGCACGCTCGCCGACTTCCTCGAAGTAAGCGGCCAGTACGAAAGCGTGGTAGACGAATTTCTCCGCGACGAGCTGAATTACATCGTGGTCAAGAGCTGGGACGCGGCCCAGGAGGGCATGCGGCTGCTCAAGACCGATGTAGACGGACGCGCAACCTTCCTCGTCCATCCCGATGACTCCCAGGCAAAGTTTTCCTTCGCCGCGGGAGCGGCCAGCGGCAGCTATGACGAACTGCGCGGCAACCTTGCGCATCCAGGCGATCAGAATGTCGTGCGGCTGAAGGATTGCGTACGCGTACTCGACGGCTTCGGCTCCTCTCTCGAGGTGATCCTGCCCAAGCTGCGCGAGGGCTACGTCACGCCCGACGCAGATACGGCGCGTACCCTTGCACTTGAGAATCCGAACGCTTTTTTCCTGGCTCCGTCCGGCGAGTGTTTTCACAACGTGACCGTGACCGGCGGCAAGCCGAGCGCCGAAGGGCCTCTGGCGCTCAAGCGGGAGCTGCGCGATTCTGAGCAGCAGTTAAACAAGATACAGGCGGAGCTGGCTGAGGCGGAGACCGCGGCCGCTTCCCTCGCCCGCTCTCTGGCAGAGCTCACCCGTGAGATGGACTCGAAGAGCGAAGTTCGACGCGTCGCGGAGCGCGAGAGCGCCAACGGCAGCGCCGCATTGCGGCAGATGGAGGCGGAGGCCCAGAGGGTCGAGCGCCGCCTCAGCGACTGGGTCCTGCAGAGCGAGCGCAACAAGGATGCGCGGCTGGCAAAGCAGTCTTTCATCGGGCAAAAGCTTGAAGAGATCGAGCGGCTGGACGCCCAGCACCAGGTTGCCGAGGCCGAGTGGAATCAGCTTGCAGGCACGCTCGACGGGCTGCGTCAGGCACGCGAGGCTGCCCAGGCCGAGGCCGCAGCGGTTGCGGCTGAACTGGCCGGTCTCGAAGAGCGACGCCGCGGCGCCGAAGCCGCCTTCAGCCGCATTGATCGCATGTACTCAGAGCTGCAGGCCCGTGTCCAGCAGATCGAGCAACAGGTCGCCTCAGCCCGCGCCGAACAGGCGCAACGCGCCCGCGAGAACGAGCAGCTCGCCGCTCAGCAGGAGCAGCTAAGCACCAGCCGCGATCAGGCGGCCGCCGATGCTGCCCGCTGGAGCGAAGAAGGCAGCATACTCCGCGCCGCGCTCGCCGATGCAGAGCGTCAGTTGAAGGCGCTGCGTGTCGAGACCGAGGCAATGCGCGAGACGCGAAGCCAGCGATCTGCTGACGCAGCAAAGCTTGCATCCGATCTGCACTACCAGGAAGAGACGTGCCTGAACGATCTTGGCATCGAGGCTGCAGCGCTGCGTGCCGACACCCTGATTACACGGCTCGACGCCGAGGCGCTTACCGGGGAAGATGAGGCCTGCCGCGGGATGAAGCAGCGACTCGAGGCCATGGGTCCGGTAAACATGATGGCTCTGGAGGAGTATCAGGAGACGGCCTCGCGCCACCAGTTCCTGGAGACGCAGCGCAAGGACCTGCTCGACTCTATCGAAAACACGCAGTCGACCATCAGGGAGATCGATGACATCTCCCGCACGAAGTTCGACAAGGCCTTCGCGCACATCAATGAAAACTTCAGCGTTACGTTTGCCAGGCTCTTCGGCGGCGGCCAAGCCTTTATGAAACTGACGGATGAAGAGAACTCGAATGACAGCGGCATCGATATCGTGGCGCAGCCACCCGGCAAGAAACTGCAGAACGTGCTGCTGCTCTCCGGCGGCGAAAAGGCGCTCACCGCGCTTTCGCTGCTGGTTGGAATCTTCCAGTACCAGCCCAGCCCCTTCTGCGTACTCGACGAGGTGGATGCGCCTCTCGACGAGACCAACGTAGGCCGCCTGGCGGAGATGCTCAAAGGCATGGCAGCGGACACCCAGTTCGTAATGGTCACGCACTCGAAGCGCATGATGCAGGCCGCCGACATGATCTACGGAGTCACGATGCAGGAGCCCGGTGTGTCCAAGATTGTCTCCGTGCGATTAAATGGGCCGGATCACACACAGGACCGCACAGCCGAGCGCCGCGGTGAGCGCGGCCTCGGCCGACGCGGCGAACGAGACGCTGATGAGCGGCTGGTAAACGCCTGACCGAAGCGGCAGCCGTAGATGCGCCGAGTGTCACGTTCTGAGACAGCGAAGTAAAGCAGCACGCATCCTCAGCAACCGGAAATTTGTGAAAGAAACCGGTGAAAAATTTTCTCCGCTCATTTCGTTCTTGACAGTCCTCCTCTGCAAGTGAGAGCACACCGATGCACGTGAATGTGTGGTGAAAATCTCGCGTTGACAAAGCGCTGCGCTGACCAGACAATCGAAACTTCAGCGTCATTCTTCGTCAACAATCTTCCAGGAAGGCACGACCCCTTGCCAGTCTTGCTTCAAACCGAGTTTGCCGACTTGCATCTGCATGCACGCGGCAAAGTGCGTGATCTGTACTCGGTCGGCGAGTGCCTGCTACTGGTCGCGACCGACCGCATCTCCGCCTTCGATCATGTGCTCGCCACAGGTATTCCCGACAAGGGCAAGGTCCTCACCCAGCTTTCGCTTTTCTGGTTTGATTACCTGCAGACGATCGTTCCAAACCATCTGATCACGGCCGAGGTGGCAAGCTATCCGGAAGAGCTCCGGCCTTACGCTGAGCACTTGAGCGGACGCTCCATGCTTGTCTCTCGCGCACAGATGTTTCCTGTGGAATGCGTCGTACGTGGCTACCTCTCCGGCTCTGGTTGGAAAGATTACCAGGCCAACGGAGCAGTGTGCGGCCTGCCGCTTCCTGCCGGTCTTCGCGAATCCGAGCGACTTCCCCAGCCCATGTTTACCCCTGCATCGAAGAGTGCAGGTGGCGAACATGACGAAAACATCTCCTTCGATACCATGGTTGAGAGAGTGGGCGGCAGTGCCGCCGAGCGGCTGCGGGAACTCAGCCTGCAAATCTACGATCAGGCTGCCCGCCATGCTGAGTCCTGCGGACTAATCCTTGCAGATACTAAGTTCGAGTTTGGAGTGACAGCTCGAGGCATCGTCCTGGCGGATGAAGTGTTGACGCCTGATTCCTCACGATTTTGGCCGCGTGACGGCTACGCGCCTGGGGGTCCGCAACTCTCGTTTGACAAGCAGTTCGTGCGCGATTACCTCGAGCGCGTCCGCTGGAACAAGCGCGCTCCGGCTCCGGCATTGCCGGAGGACGTGGTGAGACCCACGCGCGAGAAGTACCTGGAGGCGTACCGGCTGCTGACCGGCAGAGAACTTGTCCAGCAATTGATGGCTAGTGCGAACTCCGCCGTCGACAAGGTCGCATAGACTGCGGCCGCGGGTCACAGTCCATGGTGGAATGGTAGCGAATGCAAGGTCGATGAGCAGCTGGAATGGCGTGGCCTGAATGGCGGTAGTCGATTGGGTGATCGCTGCAGTCCTGGTGATCTCAGCTGTTGGGGCTGCGAGAAAAGGCTTTGTGGTCGAGATGTTCTCGCTCGCCGGAGTGATCCTGGGCCTGCTGGTCGCAAGTTGGAACTATGCTCGATGGCTTCCGCTCGCGATGGAGTGGATCCACCAACCGCAGATCGCCGCGGCGGCGTGCTTCTTAGTCATCGCGCTCGGTGTAATGGTGATTGCGGCCGTAGCGGCCAGGCTGCTTCGCTGGTCGGTAGAGTCAGTAGGACTGGGCTTGGCAGATCGGCTGCTTGGTGCAGTCTTTGGCCTGGTGAAAGGATGTGTGCTGGTGACTATCGGCATGATCGCGCTGGCGGCGTTCTTTCCGGGTACCACCTGGTTCAGAGATTCTCGGCTGGCGCCTTATTTTTTGTCGCTGGCGCATAGCACGACAGCAGTAACCCCATCGGACCTCGGTGCTCGAATCCGGACCGGTGTAAAGATCATCCGCGAGACCAGGCCCGATTGGCTGCAGCCTGATGCGGCAGGCACTCCCCGGCACCTGCAATCAGATAACAACACGACTCGGACAAACAGCCGGGCGTGGAACGAAAGAGGAATTTGTGAAGCGTGAATTAGATAGCCTGGTTACGCGGATGCACACCGGCGGCATTACTTACGAAGAAGCCGTACGCGAATTCAGAAAGCGCTTTATCCTTGAAGTGCTCTCGCACCATCGCGGCAACCAGTGCAAGGCTGCCAAAGAGCTGAGTATCCACCGCAATACCCTGAGCCGGATGATCGCCGAGCTCGACATCGATCCCGCACAGATTCGAAAAGGCCTCAAGCGTCCGGCACGCAGCGAGCGTCCTGTATTCGATGGCAAGCTCTCCGTTCGCTCCCGGCCCGCCTCATAAAGCCTGCAGAGAACTTCTCGCAGAACAGCTGAGAGCAGCGCCGATGTGTGCTCATCCTCGCCGGAAGCAAGAGCACCCGCGTAAAATGGGAGCTATGAAACAGGCGGACCAGCCTTGATGGCGACGAAGAGGTCTTCTGATGCCGCGCAGGTTCCGAGCGAGAACCAAGAGGCTGCACGGGTGTCAATCCGGCAGGGGTTTCAGTGGGACGCTCAGGACGCATACCTCTTTGACATAGACGGCACCCTGCTGCGCAGTACCGACCGCGTCCACTACGACTCCTTCTTCAGCAGTGTCAAAGAGGAGATGGGGCGTGAGCTGCTGCTCGATGGAGTAGTACTGCACGGCAATACCGATCCGGGCATTCTCCGCGATGCCTTCCTGGCAGCCCGGCTGAGCGAGTCCGAGTGGCAGAATACTCTGGAAGCAGTGCTCGAACGCATGCGAGACACGGTGGCTGCACAGCGCGACGCGATGGCCGTGCGCGTCATGCCTGGAGTTGAAGCTACGCTCCAGCATCTTCGGCAGCGAGGGGCCAAGCTCGGCGTCGCGACCGGCAACCTTGAGACCATCGGATGGCTCAAGGTGGAGGTGGCGGGCCTGCGGGAGTGGTTCAAGTTTGGCGGCTTCAGCGACAACTACGCGGCACGATCGGAGATGATTGCGAACGCCGCAGCCTTAGCTCGTGCGATCGCGGGAGAGGATGCCACTGTCTGCGTAGTAGGGGACACGCCCTTTGATGTCGCCGCCGCAAAAGCCAACCAGCTGCCGACCATCGCCGTGGCCACGGGCAACTACTCCTATGATGATCTGCTGACGAGCGAGCCCGAGGTCTGTGCGACTACCCTGCAGGACCTGCTCGACTACACGACGCTGCAGACTACGACCGGTGCAGCGGCCGGCGATGCAGATGATTAGTGTGAATCGCAGCTTCAGGAGCTCAGCACTGCTGTTAGCCGGCCTTTTAACTCTCCTCCTCGATGGATTAGTAGCGAGAGCCCAGGCAATCCCCGGCAATGCCTCTGACGCCATGCAGGAGGAGAGCGCAGGTACCGTAACTGAGACGCGAACAGTCTATGGCCGGCCTGTTGCTGACGTTGTGCAATCCGCAGCAGCCGCACCTTCAGAAAGCGCCGCTACGGCCGCCTCATCGCCAGCCGGGGCCCCTGACGCTCGCTCGCCGCACAGCCGTGAGGCCGAGAAGCAGTACCTGAAAGGCGCCAAGGCTCTGGACCAACAGGACGTCGAAGGTGCGGTCAGGTACTTCGCCCGCTCCGTCGAGCTCGACCCTCACAACCAGCGCTACGTCTTAGCCAGTGAGATCGCACGGCAGCACCTGGTAACACTGCTCGTTGAGCAGGCGGAGAAGAGCCGAGCCGCGGGACACGCGGACGTAGAACGAACGAAGCTGACCGAGGCCTATACCCTCGATCACAGCAACTCGATCGTGGCACAGCACCTCAAGGAGTTGGCGGGTGAAGCCATCGACGCGCTCGATGATCCGCAAGGTGAACCGGTCAGCGTCGCGGCCCCCATAGAGCTGCAGATCAGGCCGATCAGGCAAAGCTTCCACGTCAAGGCAGGCGCCCCGGCGCTGCTCCGGCAGGTCGTGGAGGCATACGGCCTAACCGCGGTCATCGATGAGTCGGTTGTGCCTCAGGTCCGCCGTCTCGATGCCGAGGACGTCGATTACCCGCACGCGGCACAGATGGTGGAGCTGGTCACAGGCACTTTTATGGTCCCGCTCGATCCCGGGCGCGTACTCATAGCAGCCGATACCAAGCTGAATCGAGACAAGTATGAACGGCTGGCAGAAGAGACGATCTACCTTCCCGGCCTGAACCCGACGGACGTCATCGATGTGGGCAACATCGCTCGCAACATCTTCGATGCGCCGTATGCCACCGTCCTGCAACAGCGCGGCTACATGACACTGCGCGCGCCGCCCGCCCGCATGCGCGCGCTCAACACCGTGCTCTCTGAGCTGATGGAGGGGCAGAGCCAAATCGAGCTCCAGATACGCGCCTTCGAAGTCTCGACCATGCGTACCCGGAACATCGGCATACAACTACCTCAACAGACGACCTTCTTCAACGTCGACTCCGAAGTAAACCAGCTGATCTCGCAGAATCAGAGCCTTGTAAATCAGATCGTCTCGAGCGGCTTGGCCAACGCGGGGGACATTCTGAAGATAGCTGCCATCCTCATCGCCTCGGGACAGGTCAGCAACTCCATCTTGAGCCAGCCGTTCGTGCTATTCGGAGGCGGCCTGACAGAGACCGGAATCGTGCCGGGAAAGGCGGCTGCAAACCTTGCGTTGAACGCTTCAGACGTTCGCAACCTCGACGACCTCAGCCAGCACGTGCTCAACGATCAGCCCGCAACCTTTCGTACAGGGGTGCGGTATCCCATTATCACCTCGACTGTAACCAGCACGTCGGGAACGATTCCGGGCATTAATACTGCCGGTCTCTCGTCTACCCTGGCGAGTCTCGGCATCAACGCGTCGAGCCTTGGCAACCTCACTCAGAGCACCCTGCCGCAGATCCAGTATGAGGACCTCGGCCTCACACTTAAGGCGACTCCACGGGTTCAGCTGGATAAGGAAGTGACACTCAAGTACGAGCTCGAGATCGAGGCGCTCGGCGGAATGTCGCTCGACAACATCCCGGTGCTCGATGAGCGTCAGCTGAGCGGCGTGATCACCGTCAAGGACGGTTCGACTGCGATGCTGGTGAGCAATCTTAACCGGCAGGAGGCGAGAGCGGTAAGCGGCCTGCCGGGACTAAGTGAGCTTCCCGGCTTCGGCTCGGCCACGAAGAGGTCCACAGAGTACGATGTGTCGCGCCTGGTGATCACCGTCACCACGCATGTCATCCGGCTGTCGCACGGCAACGCGGTCGGTCAGATGATCATCCTGCCGCTGCATCAGTAGTGTCGGCCGAGTAGCCTGCCGACCTTAGCGGTTCTGACCGCAGTTCACCTCTCACCCCTTTACTGCGAGGGTGAGGACGGGCCAGCCGACGCCGACGCGCTGGCCGCTTCAGGCGCCCTCACTCCATCCAGCGTCAACTGGTAGGCGATCACCGTCTTAAGCTGCTCGTAAGGGCCGCCCAGCGGAAGTGCGCGGCCGTTGACGTAAAGCGTTGGCGTGCTGACGACTCCGAGGTCTGTTGCAAGCTTCATTGAGGCGTCGACCGCGGCCTTTGTGGCTGCAGTGGCGGAGCAGGCCGCTACCTTGTCAGCGTCTGCCCCTGCCTTGGTTGCCGCATCGCGCAGCGTCTTATCTGACGCCGCCGGCGTCAGCCCGGGCTGGTTGGCAAAGACCTCCGTGGCAAATTTGAAGAACCCTGCATCGCCGGCAACCTTATCGACGCAGACGCTATAGGAAGCCGCTTTGTATGCCTCGGTGTGAATCTGGACCAGCGGCATATTCTCGTAGACAAACCGCGCGTTTGGATACTCCTGCAGAAGCTTGTCGACGGTGGCCTGTGCATCCTTGCAGTGCGGGCACTGAAAGTCGGAGAACTCGACAAAGAGCAGGTCCTTGCCGGCCGCTCCACGCGAGGGGCCATCGGCACGGGCGGCCAGCGTCTTGCGGGTCTCTTCAAACGGATTCGAGCCAAACGGGAGCACGTCGTCAGCTACCAGGTGCTTGCCATCCGGCAGCACAAAGAACTGCAGGTTGCCGGGGCCCTGCGGAGCACCCTTCTCCGCCACCGCGACGACTACCTTGCTCAGGCCGGGGACGGTGGTCTTGAGGATCGCCTCCACCTGCCACACCCGGTTGGGGTCGAAGCCCCAGGATGCCTTGAGGAACGCATTCACCGTCTCCGCCGTCGGCGAGGTTGCGGTGAAATTCGCCGGATTCGGCGTCGGAAGCGTGATCGGCGGCGGTGGGGGCGGTGGCGCCAGGGGAGTGATGACCGGTGCTGCCGGGCTTGCCTGGGCGGCTGGGGCCGACTGCCGGGCCTGGGATGTTCCTGTCGTTGCCTGCGCCAGGAGGAACGTGGGACTTATCGCGGCAAAGCAGACGACCGCCAGCCCCGCAGTACGTGTCGAAGTACGAAGTTGCATGTACATCCTTTCGAAGAGCCACCGAGTTTGAACCAGCATTGCACCGGTGCGCAAGCTAGAGTCTACCGCGCCGGCCTTTCGCTGGCGATGTTGCGCGACTGCCGTGCCCGACTTTCTCAGCGCAGCTTCTCAGCGGGTGCGATGTACGATGCGGCGCGCCGGCCTACACCTCGACCTTTACCGCGATTGGGAAGCGCCGACCCATTCCAAAGGCCTTCTCGGTCACCTTGAGCACGATTGCGGCCTGCTGGCGCTTGTACTCGCTGCGCTCCACCAGTTTGACGACAGAGCGCACCAGTTCCAGATCAAAGCCATTCTGCGAGGCAATCGCCTCAGGCGTCTCGTAATGCTCCACATAAGCCTCGAGAATGGGATCGAGCACCTCGTATGCCGGCAGCGAGTCCGTGTCCATCTGTTCAGGCCTGAGCTCCGCAGATGGAGGCTTCTCGAGTATGGCCCGCGGGATCACTTCACCGTCTCGATTGCGGTATCGCGCCAGGCTGTAGACCCGGGTCTTGAATACGTCCCCGATCACCGCGAGCGCGCCCACCATGTCGCCGTATAGAGTGCAGTAGCCGACTGACATCTCCGACTTGTTGCCGGTCGTCAGCACCAGTGATCCGAACTTGTTCGACAGCGCCATCAAAAGGTTGCCGCGAATGCGCGACTGGATGTTCTCCTCGGTGATGTCAGGCTCACGTCCGCTGAAGAGTGGCCCCAAAGCGCGGTTGTACTCCGTAAACAACGAATGGATGCTCATCGTCTCGATGCGAATGCCGAGAGCAGCAGCGAGAGTTGCGCTGTCGTCGATCGATCCTGCCGAGGAGTATTGACTCGGCAAGGTTATGCCTGTGACGTTCTCAGGCCCGAGGGCGTCGGCGGCGATCGCGGCGACCAGTGCGGAGTCTATCCCTCCGCTAAGGCCGATCAACACCCGCGAGAAGCCGCACTTGCGCACGTAGTCCCGGGTGCCGAGCATCAGCGCCTGGTAGATGGCGGCATCTTCGTCATCCTCCATCGCATGGATGTCACCAACCATGGTCTGCGTATCGATCAGAACGAGGTCCTCTTCAAAAGAATTGGCGAGGGCTATCACTCTGCCGTCCGAACCGATGGCAAGGCTGGTGCCGTCGAAGATGAGGCTGTCGTTACCTCCGACCTGGTTGACCATCAGTACCGGCACACCATGCCGGCGCGCGATGGCAGAGAGCATGTCGAAGCGGACACTGCGCTTGCCCCGCCAGTAGGGAGAGCACGCGATATTGAGCACCACCGGCGTACCCGCAGATTCCACCGGAGAAGCACCCGTATATCCAGCTCCCGCGTGGACAGCCGAGGTAGCGCCAACAACACTGTGCATGAGCTCCTCGACCGGGTCGGTAGAGTACCGGCGCGTCTCCCAGAAGCTCTTGTCGTTCCACGCATCCTCGCAGATCGTGATCGCCAGCTGATCTTCACCGAAGTGGAAGAGGTGTTGCGAGGCCGCCGGAGCGAAGTAGCGCTGCTCATCGAAGACGTCGTAGAAGGGCAGCAACATCTTCGATTGAGTGAAGACGACCCGCCCGCCGCGCATGAGCACAGCCGTGTTGAAGGCGTGACGTCCAGTGCTGGCGGGGGCCGGTGTCACCGTGCCGCAGAGGATTGCAGTCGGACTATGGGCCGATGCGGCGGCGATCTCTTCTACTGCACGGGCCGCGCGCGAGAGAAATGATGGCTTTTCCAGCAGATCGGCGGGAGGGTAGCCGCAAATTGCCAGCTCCGGGAAGACTGCCAGCTCAGCACCGGCACTCTCCGCGCGCCTGGCAAACTCAATAATCTTACGCGTGTTGCCGTCGAAGTCTCCGACCGTGGGATTGATCTGTGCCAGTGCAATCTTCACACCGTCAGTGTATCAACGCCAGGTAGTTGCTCCCACGTTTCTACCGGCAGATATCAGGCAGCCAAAAGAGACAACTACCGCCGCGGAGAGCGCGACCTTCCGTTGATTCACTTAGTAGCGCCCGATAGCGCAGCCTGGTTACCCGCTCAGGTGAAAGAGCAGATGCGCTTCCAGGTCAGCTCTCCAACCAGGTGTTTGCCGGATCGGGGGATCGGCGGAGTTCGCAGCACGAGCCTGTCGGAAGCTATCTCGTAAAACCTCACCTGCGGAAGGCCGATCCAGCTGGGAAACAGACTCACCTCGACATGGTGGGTGATGCTGTCGTTCTCAAGCGTGTATCGCCCCGCATAGGCAATGTGACGGGAGGAGCGGTGCGACTTCGCCGGGGGCGCAGGCGCAGCCTTCGCTTGCACACCGTCTTTGTGCACGGCCGGCATCAGGTTTGCGCTCATATAGCCCTCCGGCGAGTAGATAAGTAGACCGCTCACGTCCTCGCCCCACGGCTTTCGGATCACTCCGTCTGCGCGAATGAGCAGGTAATCGGTGAGACTCCAGGTGCCGACGAAGGCTTCCCGGGTGACGGACGCAGGCATTGCTACTCCTGAGATGTGTCTTTAGAGCGGGATTGTATGCAAGAAACTCTACACCTGCGGCAGGACCAGCGCATCCAGGTCGAGGAACTGGCGGAGGATGGGGTCTTCTGTAGCACGCAGCTCGTCCACGGAGCCAAAGAAGCGGGCCTTGCCTTCATGCAGGAAGAGAACGCGGTCTGCCAGCTTCTCGGCAAAGCGCATATCGTGGGTCACTACGATACTGGTGAGATGCAGCTGGATGCGCAGCTTTTTGATCAGGTCCCCAAGCAGGCGGCCCATCAGGGGATCGACCATCGTAGTCGGTTCGTCATAGAGCACCGCTTCAGGCTGCGCCGCAAGTGCCCGCGCGATGGCTACGGACCGCTTCATTCCGGTCGATAAGTCGGACGGCAACAACGTGCCCATCCCTGCGACTCCAACCATGTCCAGCAGGCCGTTCACGACCTGTTCGATCTGATCTTCCATCAACTCGCCGCGCTCGCGCAGGGGAAAGGCCACATTCTCGCCCACACTGAGCGAGTCAAACAGCGCGCCGCTCTGGAAGACCATGGTGACCTTCTTCCGGAGCAACTGCAGCTGGTCTTCGGTGTAGTCGACAATATCGTTGCCTGCAATCATGATCTTGCCCGAGTCAGGCTTGAGAAAGCCCATGATCTGCTGCAGGGACACCGATTTGCCCACGCCGCTACGCCCCAGGATGCAGAGCGTCTCGCCCGGCATGACGAAGAAGCTGACATCGTCGAGCACGGTCAGGCTTCCGAAAGCCTTCGAAACATGCTCAAAGGCGATATACGGCGCCTGGGAGCTGGCGTCCCCCGCCGGCTTCACGACCTCGATCTCGGGCGCGGGTGGTGCCGTGGAGCTTGCGGAGGCCTGCGCGGAGGGCGGGGAGTCGGGCACTCTCGACGGATCGGAAGCTGGGACGCTGCTCAAGAATTGCTCCTTGCTCTCAGCTTACCCTGCGGGTCGTGCCCATTGCTATTGCTCAACGGCAGGCCGCGCTCAGGAGCCAATCGCTCGATCAGTTTCTCGCAGCTGACGCTGATGGCGTCCTTGGTCGTGCCGCTGATAGTGCCCCTCAAGCCGTCAAGATCTTGCGGACAATTTAGATTTTGAAACCAGGTGTGCAGCGGCCGCTCGTACGACCACTCCCGCTGAGCAGGCGCGATCGTCTCCACGGCAAAGAGGTCGATCTCGGCGCGCTCTTGACTGGCTGGAGACGTCCCAGAGAGCGCGTCCATCACTCGGAAGCTGCCCTTCTCGATTGCCGCGCTGATTTGCGGCAGCAAACCCCGGCAAAGGACGGAACATAACGGCTGCGGGCGCCCTGTAAGAGAGGGCACGGTCAGTGCCGCTCCGGTAGTTCTCGCACGCGTGAGCATCCACTCCAGAAACGCGACCGGCAGCAGAGGCAGGTCAACGGGAAGAAATAGATTTCGCTCGGCACGGCTCACGGCCAGAGCGGCTTCAATGCCGCCGAGCGGCCCGCAGCCCGGACGACGGTCCTCGATCACTGGTGCAAAGCGCTCGAGGTCCGGCCGGCAGCCTACGATCCGCGGCTCAAATCCGAGACTGCGCAGCTTGGCCAGAGCGTGCTCGATCAGCGGAGCGCCGTTAAGGTCAAGCAAGGCCTTGTCACGGCCCATGCGGCTGCTGCGCCCCCCAGCCAGCACAAAGGCCTCCTCATCCGCACTGACGATGCTCACCCGGCCGCTCCGCTTCCCTTCCCTACCTCTTCAAAGAAGAGGATCACCGACTCGATCCCCCGATAGAAGTTCGCGATGTGGAACTTCTCGTTGGGTGCGTGGAGGTTATCGTCCGGCAGGCCGAAGCCCATCATCACGCTCGGAATCTTGAGCCCGCGTTCAAAATCGCCGACGATAGGAATCGATCCGCCCGAGCGGATGAAGACCGTATCTTTCTTCCAGACCTCATGCAGAGCCTTTACCGCAGCCTTGACATAGGGGTTATCCGTTCCGATCACGATCGCGTCACCGGAGTGGATCAGCCGCACATCAAGCTCGATACCCTTTGGCTGCAGCGACAGCACAAACTCCTTGTATTGCCGGAACGTCTCGGCCGGAGTCATGTCCGGCACCAGCCTCATCGATATCTTGGCGGTCGCCTTGGCCGGGATCACGGTCTTCGCACCGGCACCGATGAAGCCGCCCGGCATCCCATGCACCTCCAGGGTGGGCCGGGCCCATGTACGTTCGAGCACCGAGTAGCCTGCCTCGCCGGTCAAAACGGAGGAGCCCACCTCCGTCACCCGGTAATGTTCCTCATCGAATGGGAGCTTTTTCCACGCTGCGAGTTCGTCGGCGCTCGGGGATTGGACGGCGTTGTAGAAGCCGGGGATTAGGACGCTGCCGCCTGCATCCTTGAGCTGCGCAATGATCTGCGCGAGCGCGATGAAGGGGTTCGGGGCAGCGCCGCCGTACATCCCGGAGTGCAGGTCCGTCTTCCCTCCGCGCGCCTCAATTTCTGTATAGATCATGCCGCGCAGGCCAACGCAGAGGGTCGGCAGTTCAGGGGCAAACAGCTCCGTGTCCGAGATCAGCGCAAAGTCAGCCTTCAACTCCTCCGGATGCTCCTTCACGAATCTGGCAATCGACTCACCGCCCACCTCCTCCTCTCCCTCGAGGATCACCCGCACATTGATCGGCAGGCGGCCGTCACCAGAGGCAAGCATCGACTCGAGCGCCTTGACGTGGATGTACATCTGCCCCTTGTCGTCGACCGCTCCGCGGGCATAGATGTTGCCTTCGCGCTCGACCGGGTCAAAGGGCGGCGAGAGCCACTCATCGAGCGGATCCGGCGGCTGAACGTCGTAGTGACCGTACGCAAGGCAGGTGGGCTTACCCTCCGCGTGCAGCCAGTCCGCATACACCAGCGGATGCCCGCCGCCCTCGATCAGCCGCGCATTCTCCATGCCGATGCGCTCGAGTTCACCTGCCAGCACCTCGGCCGCATGCCTGACGTCGGCCTTGTGCTCCGGCAGCGTCGAGATAGACGGAATGCGGAGCAGAGCCTTGAGCTCTTCGACAAACCGAGGATAGTTCGCCCGCGCGTACTCAACACCAGTCATAGAGCCCTCTCCACAAACTTACCAGCCAAACAAGATTCAAGCCGGTGTCCATTCAAGGCAGCACTCAACGTCAACAGTGCACTGCGGGTGTCACCCGATGCACAGGTGCCCCATTCATCGCCGCAGTGAAGGATGAGTGGTAAGCAAAGCAGCCTCACTCTCTCCTGGACGCCGCATCAATACCGCGGCACCGTTGCGTCGACCAGAGTGGACCAGGCTTCGATCCCGCCCTGCATGGACTGGGCTCGCTCGAAGCCCTGACCTCGCAGCCACGCCGTCACACTCATCGAACGCACTCCGTGATGGCAGAGGGCGACGATGTGTGCCTCCGGGTCAAGCTCCTGAAAAGCGCGGGCGGGTACCTCGCCCATGGGAATCAGGACGCTACCCTCGATGTGCGCGGTCGCATGCTCCCACGGTTCCCGCACGTCGAGCAAGACAAAGTCCGACGGGCGCTCGTCGAGCTCTGCTGCGACTGCGGAGGGTGTGATCTCGTAATCAAGCATGAATCAAGGATACAGCCGCAGGCGCGGGGACTACATTCCGCCGCTGGGCAGCCTCGGCAGGTCCTCGGGGCACTCCCGGGGTGGCTAGGAGGTGCGAGCGAGATCCTCACCCCTGGTCTCGCGGATCATCAGCAGCCCGAAGAGGGTCAACACCGCCGAGGTAGTCAGGTAATAACCCACGTACTGCAGCCCGTATCTCTTCGCCAGCGAGGTCGCGATATAAGGAGCGAGCGAGGCGCCCAGGATGCCCGCAAGACTGAACGCGAGCGAGCTGCCGGTGTAGCGAACCGCTGTAGGAAAGAGCTCGGAGATCACGGTACCCAGCGGCCCATAGGTGAATCCCATCAGCAACAGTCCGATAGCCATCATCAACAGCGCACCCGAGGTGCCGGCGGTAAAGAGAGGCGCCATGAAGAGCCCAAACAGGCCGATTGCGACCGTTACAGACAACATCACCCGGCGGCGTCCCCGCTCCGCAAGCAGTGCCGAGAGCGGGATGGATATCGCAAAGAAGGAGATGTCAAAGAGCTGCATCAGCAGGAACTTGCCCCGCGTATAGCCGAGTGCGCTCGTCCCCCATGAGAGAGCGAAGACTGTCATCAGGTAAAAAAGCACGAAGGTCGAGAGGCAAATCGTAATCCCCATGACAAGCTCCCTCGTATGCCTTACGACAACCGACAGCATCGGCATCCTGACCTGTTCGCCGCGAGCACGCGCCTCGCGAAAGACCGGCGTCTCGGTAATCGTCAGTCGCACATACAGGCCAAGAAGGACCAGGACTGCGCTCGACAGGAAGGGCAGCCGCCACCCATAACGGAAGAACTGATCATTGCTCAACAGGCGGGATAGCAGCAGGAAGACGCCTCCGGAGAGGAAGAACCCCAGCGGTGCGCCAAGCTGCGGGAACATGCCGTACCAGGCGCGCCGGTTCGGCGGCGCGTTCTCGACAGCGAGCAGGATCGCGCCACCCCACTCCCCGCCGAGGCCGAGGCCCTGGCCAAAGCGGCACAGCGCCAGCAGCACCGGAGCGGCAACCCCGATCGAGTGGTAGGTCGGCAGCGCTCCGATGGCAACCGTCGATACACCCATCGTCGAAAGCGCCAGGACCAGGGTGGTCTTCCGCCCCACCCGATCTCCGAAGTGACCGAATAGAGCGGAGCCCACCGGTCTCGCCAGGAACGCAATTCCAAAGGTAGCTAGCGAGGCCAGGGTAGCTGCGGTGGGGTCCGATTTTGGGAAGAACAGGCGTGGAAACACGAGCACCGCAGCCGTTGCATAAATATAAAAGTCAAAGAACTCGATGGTGGTGCCGATCAGGCTGGCAAAGAGAACCTGTCGCGGCGAATTCACTGCCCTGCTCACCTCTCCAGGGTTCGACAATCTCAGGACCTCTTGGGTCTGCAGCACGTTCCGGTGTAGCGCGGTACCTCAGAAGAATACGCCAGCAGAGATTCTTAGCAACGCGAACTTGATGCGGGGGCCTGACGGCCAGATGCAAAACACCCCCTTCTGGCGAGGCTACCGCGACTAGAAGATGCCGCCCGGATGCGCTCGAGCCTGCTACCGGCGTTACAACGTGGTAAAACGAAGGAGGCACTGTGAGGTAACTACAAGGTAAACCCCTCCATGGCAACGCAGGAAAAAGTACTGATCGTCGAGGACGAGCATCACGCACTGATGGGCCTGGCAGAGCTGGTCACCGCCTGGGGTTACCGGACCGAGACAGCCCGCGACGGTATGGAGGCTCTCGAGCGGGTACAGGAATTCAGCCCTGGCATCATCGTCACTGACCTCAAGATGCCTCGCATGGACGGCATCCAGCTGCTGCATCGGCTTGCGGAGCAGTCAGACCGGCAGTCCGTGGTGGTTCTCACCGCCCAGGGCAGCATCGAACGCGCTGTCGAGGCCATGAAGCTTGGCGCTTATGACTTCATCCAGAAGCCGGTCGACCCTACCAGGTTGAGAACCATCCTCGCCAACGCAAGCCGGCAGCGCGAGACCGAATTGGAGCTCGAAGTCACCCGCCGCAAGCTGCGCGATACTGGCGCTCTTGGCTCCCTGGTCGGCTCGTCAAAGAAGATGCGCGAGATGTTTGCCCTCATAGAGCGGGTGGCGCCGAGCAACGTCTCCGTGCTGATAACGGGCGAGAGCGGCACCGGAAAGGAGCTGGTCGCCCGCACCCTGCACGACCTCAGCCCTCGCAAATCCAAGCCCTTCGTCGCGGTAAATTGCGCCGCCATCCCTGAGACCCTGATCGAGAGCGAGATCTTCGGCCACGAACGCGGCGCCTTCACCGGCGCGGTCGATCGGCGGGCCGGCTGCTTCGAACTGGCGGAAGAGGGCACCCTGCTGCTCGACGAGATCGGAGAGATGCCGATCGGCACCCAAGCCAAGCTGCTGCGCGTACTCGAGGATCGCAAGCTCCGGCGACTCGGCAGCAAGGTCGAGACTCCCATGGACGTCCGTGTCCTAGCCGCAACTAACAAGGTGCCCGAGGATGCAGTCGCCAAGGGTGAGCTGAGGGGAGATCTCTACTATCGCCTCAACGTCTTCAACATTCACCTGCCCCCATTGCGCGAACACAAGGACGATATCCCCGCCATCATCGACGCCATTCTCGCCGATATGAACCGCAAACACAGCAGGAAGATCGCGGGAGTCGACGACGGCATGATGGCAAAGCTGATGGCCTATGACTGGCCCGGCAACGTACGGGAGCTGCGCAACTCGATAGAGCGCGGCGTGATCCTCGGCGACGATGGCTACCTCGAGGCGCAGCACCTTCCGCCTGGATTCGGCGAACGGCCGCCCGTAGATGGTGGCGGCAACAGCATCCAGATCGATGTCGGCACCACCGTCGACACCGCCGAGCGCCGCCTCATTATCAAGACCCTCGACTTCACCCACAACAACAAGACCCGCGCCGCCGAGATCCTCGGCATCAGCCTCAAGACTCTGCACAACAAGTTGAAGGAATATGGTAGCGTCTCTAACGTCGACGCCTCGACAGATTAGCGGTTGCCGGCCATGCGCCTGAAGACGAAACTCGTCGTCGCCATCACCGGGCTCGTCTTCCTGGTAGTGGCGGTGCTGAGCGGCATCTTCCTTGCTCAATCCCTGCACCAGCACATCGAGCAATCCTACGTAGCTAACGACATCGCCGCCCACCAGCTTCTCTTTGCTACCCGCAACGCTATCGAGAGCGGGCTGGCCACCAACGTCAATAGCAACGATCCGGTCGCCTTACGCGCTGCTGTGGCCAAATCGCTCCGCGACGATGACGGGCTCCAGACCCTGCTGAACTCCGTCGTTCAGTACTCCCCCACTGTCTTCGATATATCCATCGCGGACTGGGACGGGCGCTGCCTGCTCAGCACTGATCCTGTAAACCAGGACCAAATGCTGCCGGTGCGCCGGGACTATACGGAGCTGCGGGACCGGAATCTCATTCACCTGCTGACCGTAGTCTTTGGGCGAGCCCGCGTATACAACGTCTCGCTCGCCCTCGAACGAAAGACGCGTCCCTTCGTCACGGTGCGCATTGGCATCCGTACCACGTTCCTCCGCAACGATTTTCGCCCGTGGTTCTTCACTGCGCTCACCCTGGTTGGCATTGCCATGCTGAGTTCGCTGCTCATCTCCCCGTTCGTCGCAAACCTGGCATTGAAGCCTTTAGCCCAGATCAGCGAGCGGCTCGATACCTTCCAGGCGGAGGCAGCCGAGGCCGGCGATCCCCACTACGGTCCCTCTACAGATGCAGTCGTTCAGGTGTCGAACAAGATCGAGCGGCTGGGACGCCGCATGCGCAACGTGGAAGAGGTCTTCTCCGCATTAAAGGAGAACCTCGACCAGATCATGTCGAACCTTGAAGACGGCATCCTGCTCTTCACACCTGACGCCCACGCCGTGCTGGTGAGTGACTCCGTAGATCGCTTTCTGGGCATCAGCAGGGCACAGATTTTAGGCCGCAGTGTCGCAGAAATCTTCGATGACACGACCGTCCTGGGCCGCACCGTGCGCCATGCCTTCGAGGCCAACGTAGCGATGCTGCAGGAAGAGATCACCACCGAGACCGGGCGCAACGTTCAGGTCTCGATCGACTTCATCTTTGATGACCGCCTGCCCCAGCATCGTCAAAATCTGGGCGCCCTGCTCACCCTGCACGACCTGGAGTCGGTGCGCGAGATCGAGAGCGAACTGGAGCTCTCGCGCCGCATGGCCGCTATAGGAAGGCTCACCTCCGGCGTAGGACATGAGGTAAAAAATCCTATCAACGCCATCGTCGTCCACCTGGAACTGCTCAAGAGCAAACTGGAGGGCGCGAACCCCCGCGCAATGGGACATCTCGAGATCATCCAGAGCGAGATCCAGCGCCTGGATCGGGTGGTACAGACCCTGGTTGACTTTTCACGGCCCGTCGACCTCCAGCTACAGGAACAGGACCTCAGAAACATCGTCGCCAGCGTACTGGCTCTCGCTTCGGCAGAGCTGGCGACTCACAACGTTCAGCTTGCCAGCTCCGTGCCCGACCTGCCCGTGCCGGTGAACCTCGACCCGGATCTCATGCGGCAGGCTCTTTTGAATGTTGTACTTAACGGGGCCCAGGCCATGGGGGAGGGGGGCGCGCTTGAGGTCCGTCTCGTCGAGGATGGCCGCTCCGCCCTGATCAGCGTCCGTGACCATGGGGACGGGATCCCGGACGACATCCTGCAGAAGATCTTCGACCTGTACTTCACCACCAAGCGCGAAGGCAGCGGCATCGGCCTTGCCATGACTTATCGAATAATTCAACTGCATAGCGGTCGAATTGACGTAGAATCTACTTTGGGTGTAGGTACTACTTTCACGCTACGGATTCCCCTGAGTAATCCCTCCGACTCCAGATTCCGTAGCCTCGCTGCCGCTGGTACCTCTTTTGTGAAGGATGCAAGGGGATGAAATCCGCCCGACAGATCGGGATGGCCGGGTTGGTGGCGTTCATTTTTGGGCTCCCAGTCAGTGGCTGTCGCCACGCTCCGACCACGCAGCTTGCACCAGCACAAGCTCCCTCCATCACCAAACCGCAGACTACAGCCCCACCGGCCGGCAATCCACTCTCGACCCAGTCTCCGCCTCCTCTGCCGAGCCTGCCTGCGGCCGCAGAAGACGCCTCCGCGCACGCCCCCAAGGCCCCTACCAAGGTGCGCCACTTGCATCGCAAGCCAAAGCCAGTCACTTTGGTTGCGAACGGAACCCCACCCTCAACCGCGGCTCAGACCTCTCCCGCGACCGCTGCCAGTCAGGGAGTCACCGGCGTGTCCGGCGCATCAGCCGCTGTAGCTGCCCCTGCTGCCGGACAGGCAACACCCGCGACTACCGACCCTCCGGCGCCCGGATCCCAGACCGCCATCAACCTCACTCCAGCAGTCAGCCCTGCACCCAGCAGCTCCATCGGCCTGCTCTCCGCCGGCGACACCAGCGGGGGTGAGGACACGCGCCGCAGCACCGTAAGCCTGATTGCCAGCACCGAGACCGGCCTGAACACTCTCAAGCGGTCCCTCAGCACACCCGATCAGCAGACGGCGGGCCAGATTCGGACCTTCCTGCAGAAGGCCAAAGCAGCGCTCGACGTCGACGATCTCGACGGAGCCCACACTCTCGCGACGAAAGCGAAAGTTCTGCTCGATGAGCTGACGAAGCAGTAGCACCTGTCCAGTGCGCCCCTACGAGCCCTACCAGCAGGAAGACTCAGACTCAGGCTTCAGTTCACGTGAACCTGAGTCAAAAGTAGTCCCGCCACCCTTCAGTCGACCTTGATCATGATCTTTTGATAGCGGCCTGGATGCTCGCTCCAGTCGCTCAGTAGGCCACCCGCTTCTTCGAGCGATCCCACTGCGCTGACCGCCTCTTCTACTGGGAAGCGCTTCTCCTCCAGCATCCTGATAACATCTCGGAAATCCTCCGGCAGGGCGTTGCGGGAGCCGAGGATGTCCAGCTCCTTCTGGACGAAGAGCCGAGTCTCGTAGCTTACCGGCTCCTTCGCGTAGCCGATGTAGACGACCCGCCCGGTGAAGGCTACCTCCTCCACTGCACTGCGAAACGTCGCCGGAAGCCCAATCGCTTCGATGATCACATCCGGTCCGCGCCCCTCTGTGAGACCCTGCAGTGCCTCATGAAGGTCGACCGAAGCCGAGTTCAACGTCTCCGCGGCTCCCGCCTTACGTGCTACCGCCAGCTTTGCATCGTCGACATCAATTGCTATCACCCTTGCACCCTGGAAGCTGCCCCCGGCGATCGCGCCCAGCCCTACTCCGCCGCAGCCGAAGACAGCCACCACATCTTTGGACTCGACGCGGCCGCGCGCGACCGCATGAAAGCCAACCGTCAGCGGCTCCACGATGCAAAGCTCCTTCAGAGCTAGGTTCGCCGGGTAAACTTTCTCCGCCGGCACCGAGATGAACTCCGTCAGGGCCCCATCCCGCTGAACGCCGAGCGTCTGATTGTTGAGACAAGCATTTGGCCGCCCCCGCCGGCAGGAGGCACAGACGCCGCAGCTCGTGTAAGGGGACAAAGTGACATCCATGCCCGGTTGCCACTTCGCGTCGCTGCTCCGGGACTCGACAATCGTCGCCGCGATCTCGTGTCCGGGGATACGGGGAAACGTGACCAGCGGATTCTTGCCCCGGAATGAATTTAGGTCGCTGCCGCACATTCCGACGTACCGCACCCGCAGCAGCAGCTCGCCTTCGCGCGGTTCGGGCTTCGGTACTTCGATCAAGCCCGCGGTTCCCGGGCTCTTAATCGCCAATGCCCTCATCCATCTTCCTTTGCCGAGGTCAGCCGATAGGCTTCCTCTGCCGTCCTGCCGAATATCCATGACTGCTCATCTTCGGAAAGCTCTCCGAGCGCTTCTCGAACGGTCTGCATCCAGCGGGAATAGGTGCTCGCCAGGAGGCACACTGGCCAGTCCGAGCCATACATCGACCGACGTGGGCCAAACGCCTCCAGCACCCCGTCGATGTAGGGCGCCACGCTGGCTATCGAGCTGGTAGCCCAGTCGTCCTCTGTCACCATGCCAGAAATCTTGCAATAGACGTTTGGCCGCTCGGCCAACTCGCCTATCAAGGTGCGCCACGGTTCGAACACCCGCGATCGAATGAGCGGCTTTGCAGCATGATCCAGAATAAACACCTGCCTCGGATGCGCATCGACGAGCCTGATCGCTGCCGGAAGCTGCCGCCCTAGAATCAGCAGGTCATAAGCCAAACCGAAGCGGTCCAACAATCCAAGACCGCGGTTGAACTCAGCCGTCAGCATGTACTCGTCGTCCTCACCCTGCAGGACATGGCGCACCCCGCGCAACTTCCGGTCACCTGCAAGCCGCTCCAGCTCCGCCTCTATGCTGCTTGATGCAAGCGGAAGCCAGCCCACAACGCCCGCGATGAAGGGGAACTGCTGCGACATTCGTAACAGCCACTGTGTCTCTTCTATGGTCTGCCGGGCCTGCACGGATACCACCGCATCCACTCCGGCTGCGGCTATCTCCCGCTCGATATCGGTGGGAAGAAAGTCGTGGCGCAGTACCGCCATCGGCTCGTCGATCCACTCATATTCGGCAGCCGTGTACTGCCAGAAGTGCTGGTGCGCGTCGATGATTCGGGCAGTCATCCCCGAGGATTATAGTTTGCTCTGTGTACGCCACCACGTGCAGACTACATCTGACCGGCATGCATATCTACGGCCAGCGAATTGCCTATCCAGGAATCTATGACTCTGCAGCAACGGCCTCTTCTGCGCGCCGGCGTTCTCATCGGGGTTGCCATCATCTGCCTCGGCCCAGGCACTGCAACGGCTTGCGCTCAAAGCACCTCTCCTGCAGCCGCGAACCCCGGCACGCCCCTTCCAATCCTCCAGTACATTCATCAGGGATGGAACTCGCTCACCCGCTCCATGGCCGACTGCAAATCGGTGGTCGACATCAAGGTGACCACGCCGCCGCTGCTCTACCTGCCTGCGGGAATGGCCACTCCGCCCGCTGTCCAATCCATCCAGAGACAGTGCGGCGTGCGAGTCGAGCACCTGCCTAGGCACATAGGCAGCATGGGCGACGTCAAGGTCTCAGAATTGCGGGAGCAGGGGCTGCTCTATCTGCCCGATCGCTACGTGGTGCCAGGTGGCCGCTTCAACGAGATGTACGGATGGGACAGCTACTTCATCCTGCTCGGGCTGGTTGCCGACCATCGCGTGGAGCTGGCGCGTGGCATCGTGGAAAACTTCTTCTTTGAAATCGATAATTACGGGGCGGTGCTGAATGCCAATCGCACTTACTTCTTCACGCGCTCCCAACCGCCGCTCCTGAGCTCGATGATCAGAGAGGTCTATGAACACTCAAGCAACAGGCAACAGGCAAAGGTCTGGCTGGCGAAGGCCTATGTGCACGCGCAGCGCGACTACCGGCTCTGGTCAACCCCGCCACATCTCGCAGGGCACACGGGGCTTGCGCGCTACACGGATATCGGGGACGGGCCGGTGCCTGAGATGGAGGACGACAGTACCTACTACTCCGACGTGATCCGCTGGCTGCTGGCGCATCCACAGTTACACACCACCTATCTGCTTAATTCATCGGAGCAACCTGGGCAGGACGAAGCTGCATCCCTGGCGCGCTCGAGTTGCGACATCACAATGTCAAAGGTGTGTGCCCGCGCAGTGGTGGATGGCCATCGACTTACAAGCGCCTTCTATCATGGCGACCGGGCAATGCGGGAGTCAGGATTCGACACGACATTTCGGTTCGGCCCGTTTAGTGGATCGACCGATCAGTTCGCGCCCGTGTGCCTCAACAGTCTGCTTTACAGATACGAGCGCAACATGGCCCACTTCGCCTCGATCCTCGGGCGCAGCAAGGACATTCTGTTGTGGAACCAGCGTGCGGAGAGCCGAAAAGCCGCTATCAGCCGCTATCTATGGAACAGGGACAAAGAATCGTTTTACGACTACAACTATGTCAGCGGCAAACAGTCAGGCTATGACTACCTCACCGCCTTCTATCCCCTTTGGGCTGGCGTGGCGGGTGTCGCACAGGCAAAGTCGATCGAGAAGCACCTGCCGCTGTTCGAGCATGAAGGAGGACTCGCAATGAGCGGCTACCAGTCTGGTACGCAGTGGGACCTGCCCTACGGATGGGCGCCTGTGAACTGGCTCACTGTAGAAGGGCTGGCTAATTACGGGTACAAGGGTGACGCGCAGCGACTCAGCGCCAAGTTTGTTCATGAAGTTGAGCAGAACTACGGCAGGGACGGCACCGTGCGCGAGAAGTACAACGTGGTAAGTGGCTCCGCCAACTTCGAGGTGTCGGCAGGCTATAAAGCTAACGTAGTCGGATTTGGCTGGACTAATGGAGTTTACCTGCGGATGCTCGAGTTACTGGGCGGCAGTCGCACAAAGATGGGCGATCCGACTGACAGCCACGCAGCTCCCGCCCCGCACTCGAGTAAGCCTCAAACACCGTAGAACTCGCGATACCACCTGACAAAACGAGGGATCCCGATGTCTATTGGGGTGCTCGGCTCGAACCCTATCTCGTGCTGCAGCGGCCCGATATCGGCGAAAGTTTCCTTGACATCTCCGGCCTGCATCGACTCAAACTCGATCTCTGCCTTTAGTCCTACTGCGTGTTCTATGACTTCGATGAAGCGCATTAACGGCTCAGAGCGATGATTGCCTATGTTGTATATCTTGTAAGGTGGGTCGCGTCCGTCCACATTTACCCCGCTCGGCGGCCTGTCTGCCACCGCGATGATCCCGCTGGTAATGTCCTCGATATAGGTAAAATCACGGCGCATATCGCCGTTATTAAATACCTTGATAGGCTGCCTAGCCAGGATCGCCTTTACAAAGAGGAAGGCCGACATGTCGGGTCTACCCCAGGGCCCATATACCGTGAAAAATCTCAGACCGGTAGTCGGTATCTCATATAAGTGGCTGTAAGAGTGTGCCATTAATTCGCACGCCTTCTTCGTAGCGGCGTAAAGCGACACCGGATGATCTACCCTGTCTTCTACCGCGAATGGCAGCTTCTTGTTTGCACCGTAGACCGAAGAGGAGCTTGCATAGACAAAGTGTTCGCAGTGTCTGAGATGCCGCGCCATCTCGAGCATGACGATCTGCCCATCGATGTTGGAGTGAGTGTAAGCGTAGGGGTTAGTCAGGGAATAGCGCACGCCAGCCTGTGCGGCAAGGTGGATGATACGTTTGATTTCGGGTTGTGCTGCGGCAAGAGCCTCCATGTGGGAGCGATCAGCGATGTCCTTGCGATAGAAGGTAAACTTCGGGTCACTCAGCAGCCTGGCTAAACGCGCCTCTTTCAATGTTGGATCGTAATAGTCGTTCACGGAGTCCACGCCTACTACGGTCTCACCCCGCTGCAGTAGCCGTTGGCAGGTGTGAAAGCCGATAAACCCTGCAGCTCCGGTGACCAGGTAAGTCAAACCATCTCCTCCGCACGTTCCTGTTCGACAATAACAGCCTGGTAGCCGGGGAGCAGAATCGGAGGGCTCACGGGCTTGCCGCGATAAACATCCCGGTAACGTTGTGTCACGACCTCCTCCGAAAACACGCGCGAGGCGCCTTCGTCCAGCCATCCGCCGCCGCGCCAGCGCCCAATGTTCAACATGGCTGCGTCCATCAGGCTCGCCAGCTGCAGTGCGTCCTCGGCCTCATAGGATGCAACTACCTTGCCCAACGAGGCAATCTCCATGATGCCGCCCGACCGCGCACAGATAGCGCTCTTACCGGCGGCGAAGCACTCGATCAACGTCCGTGGCAGCGGCTCGGCCCAGACTGAAGAGATCAGGCAGACGTCAACAGACGGATAGAATCCTGCCGAATCGGTGAACCCGAGCCACTCGATGCGCCGGTCGGCATACTGCTGCCGCAAGGGCGTAATAAAGGAGTCGAGTCCGCTGCCCGCAATCCTTAGTCGCCAGTTACCTCGCGTCAGTAACTTCGTCGCAGCCAGGATGACGCTTATTCCCTTCTCGGCCTCCACTCGGCCGATGAAACCGAAGATCAAAGTGTCTTTGCCCGTCTGACCGTGCCCCCGGCTCGAGGCGTCAACATTCTCCGGAGGCGGCGGCCATCCAGCGTCCTGCGCGCGGTCGCTTAGCTCAACACTCAGCGCTTTGATCGATTGCGACGAGATGTTATAGATCACCGACCCGGGCACCCCGCGAAACGCGCCATGCCGCTCGTGCATTTTCAACACGTAGGCACTATTGGCCACGACTGCATCGGCGAGCAGCGAAGCTGGCCCTCGTCGCATGCTCAGCAACCTGCAGCCGATGCAGCGCTCATCGCAGGTCTTCTTCCCCCGAAAGAGCGTATACCTGTCACACAACATATAGTAATCGCGCAGGGTATGGACGAGGCGGATCTTCCGTCGCTTGACCTCGCGGAAGACCGAGATAGAGAAGCCGGAGATGGTGTTGGTGTGTACGATATCGGGTCTCTCGATATCGAGGATGCGTCCCACCTCCCTCGCGGCTCGCCGGTTCCAGACGTCCAGCAGGTGCCACAGAGTCTTCATAATCAGGTTCGGGGAGGCGCCACGGCCGAACGGCCAATATACATTTGCGAGCGGCACACGGTAGACGCGGACTCCATTCCGCTCTTCCATGATGGTGCTGCGGCCGGGATGCAGCGAGATAACGGAGACCTCGTCACCGCCGCGAGCCAGACCCTCAGCCAGCAGGGACACCGATCTTTCAGCCCCGCCGCAGACGAGCGGCGGATATAGCGTATTCACCATGAGTATGCGAATGAACTGCCTCGCTCTCTTGCATAACCTGCCCACTCCATCTGTGTCATAGCTCTACGGTTTTGCCCATGCGGCCGATGAGCCCGTCGCGAACCCCAAGGAATGTATAGCGGAGCTTCGACCATCGGTAGTCCTCGACCAACGCGATTTTTGCGCACTCCTTGAGCGTTGCAAAGCCGGCCTCAAGACACCATCGCGGGTTGCTCATCAGGTGCTTTCGCGAGAGCCAAACCCTGTTTCGAACCAGGTAGTAGCGCCGGGCGGCGCTGTGATTGGTGGTCGCAAATAAACGCCTGCCGAGCAGCCGGTGCACCTTGGGCTTGCCCAGGGTATGCAGCAGGACCGCCTCGCACTCGATAATCCTGTATCCAAAGCTCCGCACACGGAGGCAGTACTCATAGTCGACTTGGTCGATCACCATCTCCTCAATAAACCAGCCGCACCGCTCAAAGACCCACATGGGCATCAGGCTGCCTGAGGAGCGCGCCACGGCGAGAGAGCCGTCGGCCAGAGTAGTAGAGGGCATCGGCCTTCCCGATGCGCGGTCGATATATCGCGGGCAGAATATCGCGACCTTGTCGCCATCCGGCAGCACGCGCATTCCAGCGAACATCTTGTCTATGAACCCCGGCGTCGCCCTGCTGTCCTGGTCGAAGAGGATGACCCAGCGGTACCCCTGGATGGCAGCCTCTTTGATACCGATATTCAAAGCTGCCGCAATACCCAGATTGTCCTTGTTCTCGATCAGCAGGAAGCGCTGTTCCGCACTCGTGCCGCGCAGCATGGCGACACTTGATCGCCCAGAGCCGTTGTCCACTACGATCAGCGACTGCACCTGCTCGCGTACCTGCCGGATGTTCATCAGGACCTCCGGCGGGGGCCGAAAGGTCACAAGAATGGCGCACACTGCCTCGCGTGCATCGTTCCTCGCCCGCACTGCCGGGGCCTCACATGCATCGCCTTCCGCGCAGGCAGGGACGCCCGTCGGCACGTCAACGCCGCACTTCGTGTTTGGAGCCGGGAACATCAGGCAAGCCTGCGCGCAGGGCTGTGAACAACTTCACCCTCATCGCACAACTCCGCAATCATCCTCCAGGTGGTCTTTGCACACCTGTTCCATTGGAAGAGCTTCGCGAGATGTATGCAGCGCTCCCGATACTCCGCAGTCGCAGCGCAGGCCTGCACGACCTTTTCGGCTATATCGCGTGGGTCATCCGGATCACACAGGAAGGCGACGGTCCCGAATATCTCCGCCAGCGAGCTTCTCTCCGAAACGACCGTTGGACAGCCGGCGGCCATCGCCTCAAGCGGGGGCAGCCCGAAGCCCTCGTAGAGCGAGGGAAAGACGAAGCACTTCGCGTATTTATACAATGCGCGGAGTGAAGCGTCGCTGACGTAGCCGACGTCGATTACCGAACTCGGCAGGTCAGACGGCTCGCCAAAGACCTTCACATTTTTCACGCCGGCTACAACCAAATCCAGGCTGGGACCGCTGAAGTACTGGAACGCACGGAGCAGACCGTCGATATTCTTGTTCGGCGTGCGTGAGCTTACAGTGAAGACATATTGGTATGGCTCGATGCCATACTCCTTGAGTATGCGCATGTCAGCTTCGGGCCTGCTGGCGTGCTCCGATCCGAGATAGGTCACGCAGACCCGCGCAGGGTTAGCTCCGCAATACTTGATGAGCTCAGATCTCGACGACTGGGAGACCGTAAACACCTGGAGCGAGGTATGGCAGAGCACCCGGTACAAAAACCGGTACCACAGCCCGAAGGAACTCGAATATCCATCAGGCGTGGCATAAACACCGGCGTCGTGGATGGTGACCACGTTCCTCAGATGAAGCAGGGGCGCGCCTCCGCAGGGGGTGAAGAGGACGCCCCGGCGGGCATGGAAGGGCAACTCGACCTGCTCCCACAGGCGACCCTTTCGCTTGCCTACCTCGATGATCTGCAAATGCTGGTAGCGCGGAAACGTGCCGCTATGAGGGGGGACAAGGATCTTGATCTCTGGCCAGTCGGAGGGTGAAGCACCAACCATCCCGTCGAGGCACGCTACTATCTCGTGCGCATAACGCTGACTTCCTGTAATGAGCTGCGTGAGAAAGCGCCCATTGATAAAAATAGGTCTGCGATCCATAAGTCCTCGTCTGCCATTCGTTGTAACGATGTTGGACAGGCGTGCGAGTGACTTAGATCGCGCCGGTGCATGCTTTCCCTATGTAGTAACAGGACATAACCAGCGGTGAGCCAAAGCTTTTCTACTTAGTTGTAGACTGTGAAACGATTCGTTCGCCAAGTGTTGCCTTCCACCCGTCGCGAATTCCTCTTAGAGTACTCCAAAGTTTCTCCACCCGGGAGTGCTCTACCAAAAGAAGTTTGATCGTGTCCGCACCTATAGTCCACAGGATCCGTGTGCACCAGCGAGGGTGCAGTCGTCGATACTGCCTTGCGACCCAGAGACGATTGCGGGTTATGTAGTAGCGGCGCAGCGCGCTGTGGTGCGTCGCGCGAAACCTGCCCAGAGGCCAGACCCTGTGCATGCGTGGACTGCCGGCCGAATGCACCAGCCGGGCCTGGGGACAGCGAGCCAGGCCATAGCCTGCCGCACGCACACGAAAGCAATACTCCACATCCACCTGGTCGACGAACAACTCCTCCATAAACCAGCCGCACCGCCCGAAGACCCACGCGGGCATCAGGCTGCCAGAGGTCATTGCCACGATGGGACCACCCTGACCGTCCAGCCTGGTGGTCTCGACTGGTGCGCCGCTTACTCGGTCTACATAATGGGGACAGAAGATAGCAACCGTGTCTCCGGACGGGTGAGCCCGGTAGCCTTCAAGCATCGCTTCCGCAAACCCGTCGGTCACGGTGCTGTCCTGATCAAACAGCAGCACCCACTGGTAGCCCTTCTGCAAGGCAAGCCTGACGCCGAGGTTCAGTGCGGCCGCAATGCCCATGTTGGCCTCATTATCGATCAACGTGAAAGCATAATGGTCGCGCGCCTCGCGCAGCATCGTTAGCGAGCTTGGAGTCGAGCCGTTGTCGACTACGATGAGTTCCTCCACCTGCTGCAGCAGGAGCGCAACGTTGGTCACGGTCGCGAGCTCGGGGTTAAATGTGACCATGACGGCGGCGATTCGAATCTGTTCCTTCATACTGTGCTCTCGCTCATGCTCGCTGTCATGGCGGCGCCGGTCACGAGTGTGTAGCGCAGCCAGAGGAGCATCAAGATGTTGATCACCCCGAGCAACCCGTCCGACAAGAGCGAAGTGGCCGCAGCCCCACGCCATCCATAGCGAGGGATAAGCAGCAGATTCAGCCCCACGTTCAGCGCGGCCACGCTCACTTGACCTGCGGTGCGGTAGCGCTGAAAGCCTGCGCTCGTGATCGCCCCACCGGCTAGCTGGTGAATGCCGCGCAGCATGGGAAGCAGGCACAGCCAGCGAACGGCAACAACTACTTCGGAAAAATCGCGGCCTACCAGGTGCGGCACCACCGACGAGACAAGTACGGTGCTAATTCCCATACCGAGGCCGGTAAGGGCCGCGACTGGCAACAGCTTCCTGGCAAAGCGCAGTACTGAGCTAAAACCGCACAGGCTAAGGTTGAAGTAGCGTGGGAGTGCAGCGCCGTCCAGCGCCTGCACGGGCGTGCACGCGATGTCGATGATGCGATAGGCAAGCGTGTAAATGCCGTTCTGCTCGTTCAACCCATAACGGCTCAGCATCGCCTTATCAATATCGTTGTAGGCCGACTGGGTTGATCCCGCGAAGGAATATCCGCTGCCCTCGCGCAGGCGCCGCCACAGGAGCGCCAGGTCCACCCGTGCAGGTCCGATTGCGCGTTGCACCATGACGATTGCGGCAAAGCCGGACAGCCCGGAAGAAACCATTACCGCGACCGACCACTGCAGAGCGCTCGCATGGTGCAGAAAGGGTCGAACTGCTAACAGGGCGAGCAGGCGAAGCAGGTAAGGAAGTGTGCGAAGGGTGGCCGTAGTCTGGAAGCGATCGAGGGTTTGAAAGACAGAGCTGGAGCAAAGAACGAGCTGCGAGAAGAGGCAGTTCGAGGCGACTAGTACCAGCACCAGGCAGGGATCGTGGGAGAGGCGCAGCACCGGGCCGAGCAGATAAAGGCCCGCAGCGATCAGCACGCTCACGGCGGCGACAACAGCGAGGCAGTTCCCCCAGTAGACCGGCGCCTCTGAGCGGGCTCCCGTGACATAGCGCATGAAGAGCATGCCTGAGCCCAGCGGACTGTAAGGCATAAGTATGCTAACCAGTGCCAGCGCCCCCGCGAACCTGCCGTACTCAGACACGCCTAAAAAGCGTGCAAGCATCAGGAAGAACGCCGCCTGCAGGACGAAGCTGACCATCTGACCGGCGAGTATCCACCCTGCGTTTGCAGAGAGCTCATGACGCCGTATGCGCCTCAAGAGTTCCACGCAGCGGGCGCGGGTCACGTGCACACTTCCGCTCGAACTTCCATGCGAGGAGAGGACAGCGCAACGTCGTCTGCAAGTAGAGTGCGCGCCAGGCAGCTCTCATAGATCGTCAATGTGACGACGACTACCAGCAGCACGGCAAAGCGCAGGTCAAATAAAACATTCCACCCAAACCAGAAAAGGATCGAGAAAGCGGCCCACGGATAGAGCACGACACCTGCCACCGTACCTGCCCGGAACGCGCGCCAGAGCCAACCGATGAATACGCCGATGAGAAACAGATATAGCGGCGTCCACCACCCTAGGTCGGCAAAGATATAACCGAACGCTCCCGCCCAGTTGAATCCGGGATTCAGTCCGCTGGCGGCAATGGAGGGAAATTCCGAAAAGTAGACGGCGCGTGACGTTGGTCCACCCATCCACTCATTGATCGGCACCAGCCGGTTCACCGTATTGTTGAAGCTTAGAAAACTAGAAAGATAGATACCCCGGCCGCCGAAGGAATAATGTAGAAGACCGGTAAGCTCAGCAGCCATCCTGTTATAAGACACAGCCGTATAACCGAAGATGCCGGCGAAGAGTAGCCTCGCGTTACTCGCACCACGGAGGAACGACACAGCTGAGAAGCTCAGCAGTACAGCCGCAGCGAGCGCGGTGCAGAGCATCAGCAGCTTACTTAGAGAATCGTCACGTCGCGACACCTTGGAATAGAGATAAAGGATGAAGAGTCCGGCGATGATCGGAATCAGGTTAGTTCGGTCGACCTTGGCGACCGCTGTTCCCAGGGCCACGGCCAGGCCGCCGCAGAAGCAAAGGGTGAAGATGCGGCCTAGAATCCCGGGCAGAGACATGCTGCGCGACCGGGCGTAGGCCCACCACAGTACCCCTGTGTGCAGGGTGATCATGTAACCCCAGCTTCCCTCCTCGGCCTGTCCCGACGCTCCCGCGAGCTTGATAAGGGCGCCTTGTTGCGACAGCAGCAGGTTTGCCAGGTTAGAAATGCTTCCGCTCAGGGCCAGTACCGACCCGGCACATAGCATCGTCGAGACACCCAGAGGAAAGAGCAGAAACCCTATAGGTGCACTGGCAGTGACCGTCCGAAGGTAGCCAGAACGAGAATAGCGGAAAAGCGATGACGCACGTACCCCGGCGATAAAGAGTGAGACGCATGAGACGTAAAACAGCAGCACCAGCGAGTTAAGGTGCAGGATGTCTGCCTCGCCAACAAAGTCCAGAAACAACGTCGGTGGAGCTGCCCAGCACAACAAAAAAACAAATAAGGATGCGATCGCCAGGCCATAAGGAGAAGCCAGGTTGCGGATGGTGACTCGTTCAAGATACCCGCTCATACTTCAACCCCCCGTTGAGCTCTTCTCAAATAAGCTTGACCGGCATCGGTTACGTAATACGATTGGAGTCACTAAAAGCGGTAAATTGAAGCTGAACTGGTAGCGGCTACCACTCCACCTAGACCCACAGCTATGTTTCGCGCGTAGCTGAAAGGCACGTAGATGATGTCGTTCGCCTGCAGCGGCATGTCCGGCTTCTTGCCCTTCTGCATCTGGCTCAGCGGGAGATGTATCTCCTCGTAGGTTCCATCCGCATGCTTTCTTATCAGCCTGGCGCGCGAGGGAACAGCATTAGGTGGTGTGCCTCCTGCGAGCGATACAGCCTCGAGCACCGTCAACCGAGAGTCGTTGGTAGATTCAGGAAAGCCGCCTGCTCTGCCGACGTCTCCCAGTACATAGACCAGGTCAACCCGGGGTACGATAATCTTGTCTCCAGGGAAGACGGTGAGGCTGGTCTGCAGCGCCTCATCGGCACTGTTTGAAAGATAGTAATAGAACCTCTTTCTATCGGAGTGGCTCTCGATGGTGATTCGCCGATCGGCTAAGTCGGTCAGTCCCCCAGCCAGTGCAAGCACGTCCAATACGCTGCGGCTGGTACCTATCGGATAGGTGCCAGGCGCCTTTACCTGGCCAAGGACGCTCACGTTCTGAGTGGCATACTGTTCGATGGTGACCGTAACGCTTGCATTCAGCAGAAACTGTCCCCGTACCAGAACCTGCTCGACCGCCCGTGCGGCCTCCTCCGGAGTAAGTCCTGCCAGCGCCACCTTGCCCCCAAGAATCAAGGGCAAGTCGCCAGCATCAGTCACCCGGCCATGCTGGTCTAGTTCCGGCTCCTGAAATACATTGATCGCGACAAGATCACCCGGGCCGATGAGCAGGCTCTCCTTTTGTGCGCGTGATACCGGGACGAAGAGCGCCGCGATCAATCCCAACAAAACTACTCTCATAAGCGATCTCCCTTGTTGAAGTAACTGGTCTGGCGATAGCCGTAGTAGTCAAGGTAACCAGGCGATTGCGTGGCCACCGCATTGAATACAACACCCATCTTCGCGGCCGCCAGGTGCGGCAGGAGTATGTTGTAGGCGCGTTGCAGAGACGTCCTCGTGGTCACTCCTGACCTCGCCACCAGCAGAGTGGCGTCAGCATATTTCCCTGCGAGCTGGGCGTCGGCAACTGGCAGCAAAGGCGGCGAATCAAGAATGAGGATTCCATACTCCTCGCGCCATGCAGCCACCAACTCCCCGAAGCGCGCCGAGCCCAGCAAGTCTGCGGGATACGGTGGCACAGGGCCCGCAGCAACTACAAACAATGTGCTCACTCCCGGCAGAGCTGCGGGTGCATCTATCGCTCCACTGTCCGATAGCAATTGGCTCAATCCGGTATCGACGGGCAGAGTCAAGCGGCTTCTCAACACGGGCCTGCGCATGTCTGTCTCGACCAGCAGCACCCTCTGCCCCGTCTGGGCAAAGGCGACAGCCAGGTTGGTCGCCACGGTGCTCTTTCCTTCGCCCAGCCCGGCGCTTGTGACCAGGAACACCTTAGGCGGAACGCCGCTGCGTGACAGCAGCAATGTAGAGCGAAGCCGGCGCATCGCTTCCGCGTAAGGAGAGTGAGACGCCGCAAGCATCGGCATCTCCTCCTCCAGCCCCCCGTGGTCAAACCTGGGTAGCAGGCCCAGAAGAGGCAGCTCCATGGCCTCTATTTCATCCGCTCCATGAATGCGGTTATCGACCGAGTCGTAGCCGAACGCGGCCCCAAGGCCACCCAGCAATCCAAAGATGAGTCCAGCCATCAGATAGAGCGGTACATTGGGCGAATTTGGCTTAGAGGGAGGCCTTGCGCGAGTTACAACAGTCAGGTTGGAGGAGTGCAGACCCTCCAGCACGCCAGCTTCTTTCAATCGACTCAGCAGGCTTTGATATAACTGCTGACTCTGGTCCGCCTCGCGCTGCAGGATCGTGTACTCGATACTGGTGTCGTTCAGCTTGGCCGCCGCAGCCCTGTCCTGCTGGTAGATGACTCGCAGCCCAGCCTCCTGCTGCTCCGAAATACGGTAGTCATTCTCCGCGCGGCTGGCGACTCGAGCCGTCTCATCCTCAATCGACTTTTGGATTCGCCCCAGCGACGCCCGCTCTTCGATCAGCTTGGGAAACAACGGGCCGTAGCGGAGAGAGTCCTGCTTCTCCTGCGCGAGCGCTCCCGCCTCCTGCGCCCGCAGCGCCTGGATCAGTCCGAGCGAACTGGCCACACCCTGGCTGGACGCGCCCATGGGTCCGCTAAGCTGCGAGATAAGATCCGCGTCCCTGGTGCGCGCCATCTCGTTCACCGCACCCTTCAAGATCCGGTTGCCCTCGGCCTGCGAGAGAGAGGCGGTCGCCTGCTGCAGCCGATCGAGCGCCGGACTGTAGATCACCGGTTTGCCCTGCGGATCGACCCCGCCTGCTCCATACAGCCCCGTATTCTTCTGCATCGAGACCAGCCTGGCCTGCAGCTGCTCACTCTGATCGCGCAGGTCCCCCAGCTGCGCCTCGAGCCATTTGGAAGCCTGATTAGTCGCCTTGAAACGAACCTGAAAAGTAAACTCGATCAGCTGCTCGATCAATGCATTTACCACTGATGCCGCGACCTTTGGGTTCGAGTTGCTGTAATCCACCTCGATCAGCCGCGTGCCGGCGATCGACTTCACTCTGAGATTCTTGGCGAAGATGGCTATCAGCCGCTGACTTCTGTTGGGGGACTCTTCAAGACTTGCTCCGGGTGTATCGCTCGCACCGGATGGAGTGATCAGGCTTAGAGCCCAGCTGATCGGATAGAAGCGCGGCCTGAAATCCTTGTCAGATTCGAGATTCAACTGCTCGATGACCCTCAAAGCGAGCGTCTCTGATTGCAGGATGCTGGATTGAGTCTGTATATCGATGTTGAGACTGAGCGCGTCCGAGGCACCGCCGCTCGAGCCGCCTATAGCACTATCAAGGCCCAGGCTGTCGTAGCCGGACTTCTGCAGCTGGATGATCCCCGCAGCCTGGTACTTACGGGTTACGAGGATGCAGAGCAGGATGGCAAGCAGCAGTGACGCTGCTAGCGCGGAGCCGACTACCCGCCTCCTGCGCTGCAAGACACGATAAAGGTCACCCAGGGTCGGGTCTTTTACTTGCGACTTCAGCTGGTACCTCCTCGAGACGAGAGCCTGTACTCAGCGGAAATCGAAGCGACTCGTAGAACGTCCGGGCCCTTTCCTCCTCTCGTCGCGGTTGGCGACGGTTCGGGACCGGTTTCAAACTCGCCTCATTGTACGCACGCCGGAGCGCCGCAGCGATCAAACCTCACGGATTGTTCGCCCAGCGGCACGTTGCGCGCGGGAGCTTGAGGCGTGCCTTGGCCTTGCCCCCGTAGCGTGCCCGAAGGCTAAAGCTTTGAGCTTAACCTTTGAAGAGGTTGCATGTGGTGTGGTGTTATGCTTTACTACATCACTACAAGCATGGTGAGGAAACTGAGTGGATCTAAGCAAGCTACCCCTTGGAAGACCGATCACACCTTGTACGCAACGCACTGACGACACCGCTCTGACAACAACCTGGTCAAGGAACCCACCTCACGCATCTCTAGCGATTCAGCACAAGGAAGACTCGGAACAACGGGATGGACCATGAATGGAACGACACACAGCCGATCTACCGTCAGCTTCGCGACCGCGTGATTGCCATGATCCTCGATGGAGTACTCAGGGAAGGCGATCCACTACCCTCGGTACGAAACGTAGCAGCGGAGTTTCGCGTGAACCCCCTCACAGTTCTGAAGAGTTATCAGCAGCTGGTTGACGAGCAGTTGGTGGAGAAGAGGCGGGGGCTGGGCATGTTCATTAGGACGGGCGCACACGATCAGCTGTTTGCGGACGAACGCCAGAAGTTTCTCTCCGAGCAATGGCCAGTTGTCTACGCAACTATCCAGCGGCTCGGCCTTAAGACAGAGGAGCTGCTGGCTGGACTGCGGAGTGCTCCATCAAATTCAAACGTAAGAGGGGAGGAGCGCTGAGCCATGGCATGCATTGAAGCACGCGGACTGCACAAGGCTTTTGGTAGCACAGTAGCGCTGGACAGGCTCGACCTGCGCGTGGAGGAAGGTCGCATCCTGGGCCTGATCGGACCAAACGGCGCAGGCAAGACGACGGCTCTCAACGCCATCCTTGGTCTCATACCCTACCAGGGCAGCTTGAGTGTACTCGGGCTAGATCCCTGGACACAGCGCGATCAGCTGATGCGCGATGTATCCTTCGTGGCCGATGTAGCCGTTCTGCCGCGATGGCTGCGAGTCTCGCAGGCGCTGGACTACATGAGCGGTGTGCATCCGCGCTTCGACCGCGCCAAGGCCGAGAGCTTTCTCATGAAGACCGCTATCAAGCTTCAAAGCAAGGTCCGAGAGTTGTCCAAAGGTATGGTGACTCAGCTGCACCTCGCCCTGATCATGGCGATCGATGCTCGACTGCTGGTGCTCGACGAGCCGACCCTTGGCCTCGACATCCTGTACCGCAAGCAGTTCTACGACTCGCTGCTGAATGACTACTTCGACTCCAGCCGCACCATCATCGTGACGACTCACCAGGTGGAGGAGATACAGCACGTGCTCACCGACGTGATGTTCATCAACCACGGTCGCGTAGTCTTCTACTCGACTATTGAGGAGCTGGAGTCGAGGTACGTGGAAGTCTCGGTTCGCCCCGAGCAACTCGCCGCTGCGCGTACGCTCAGGCCGATGCACGAGCGCCAGGTATTTGGACGCAGCATTCTGCTCTTCGACCACGCGGATCCTCAACAAGTCGCCGCGCTGGGGGATGCACGTACACCGAGCGTCACCGATCTGTTTGTGGCCATCACCGGCGCCCAGGGGGCTATTCAATGAATACTCACGCCAACGCCGCATCTGCGTCTTCGATTCCTACCCACACCTACGCGCCGGTGATCATCCCGATGGGACGGCTGCTCTATTGGTCCGTCTTACGGGAGCTCTGGGAGAACCGCTCGCTCTACATCGCGCCTGTGGCGGCAGCCGCGCTGGTCCTGTTCGGGTTCCTGATCAGCACACTGCGGCTGTCTCACACGCTGCAGTCAGACATCAACTCCGACGCGGGGCAACTGAATAGGGTGGTCCTGGGATCGCTCGGCTTTTCAGCGATGCTGATCATGGCGGTCACCACCATCGTAGCCGTCTTCTACTGTCTCGACGCGCTCTACGGAGAGCGCCGCGATCGCAGCGTTCTCTTCTGGAAGTCTCTGCCGGTCTCTGATCTCACGACAGTACTTTCAAAGGCGATGATTCCGCTGGTGGTCCTGCCGCTGTTCACCTTCGTGCTCATTATTGTCACGCAATGGATCATGCTGCTGATCAGCTCTGCCACCCTGCTGGCCCACGGCATGAGTGCTGCGCCCTTCTGGGCAAATGCCTTCTTTCCGCAGATGGCTCTCATGCTGCTGTTTCACCTGGTGGCGATCCACTCGCTCTGGTATGCGCCGTTCTACGGCTGGCTGCTGATGGTCTCAGCCTGGGCAAAACGGGTGCCATTGTTGTGGGCTTTTCTGCCCCCCATAACGATCAGTGTGGCCGAGCGCATCGCCTTCAACAGCTCCCACTTCGCCAGCCTGCTCAGAAGCCGGATGAGCGGCCCTGAGTCTACCGCCGGCGGAATGTCGATGAGCGCGATGTCGCACATCGACCCAGCCGGCCTGGTCTTAAGCCCAGGTCTGTGGATCGGCCTTGCCGTAGCCGCCGGCTTCCTCGCGGCAGCAGTCTGGCTTCGTCACAACCGCGAAGCGATCTGAATCATGCCCCGCTCCCCCAGGCGCAGCAGAGAAAGCGCACCGGGGAAAGCTGATGAGCGTGCAAGAAGGTCGCGATCGCCCGCTTGGCCGGGTTGACAGGCGTGACTGCCTGGCGGTCACTGCGCGATGTCGCTGGAACTTGAAAGGGTTGGTGGGCAGTGAGGGACTCGAACCCCCGACTTCCTGCTTGTAAGGCAGGCGCTCTAACCAACTGAGCTAACCGCCCTTGTGAGAAGGACTAATTCTAACAGTTTGGCGCAACGAATTACTGCAGCGATCTTCGGCGGACTGCCCATGGAACGGAACAGCGCATCTGGTTGTTACACTGGCCGCAGTGAAGCGCCTGATCATCAACGCGGATGACCTGGGGCTCACCGCGGGAGTCAACCGTGCGATCTTTTCACTCGCGGGCGCCGGAGCCCTGAGCTCGGCAACACTGATGGCCGCGGCCTCGACCAGTGAAGCAGCCGCCGTAGAGGCGAGAGAATACTCCCGGCTTGGCATCGGCTGCCACATTACCCTGGTCGACGGCGTTCCCTTGCTGCCCGCGTCCGAGGTTCCGAGCCTCATCGTTCCCCGGTCTACATCCTTTCGTCAGAGCCTTGCGTCATTTGTGCTCGACCTGGTCAGAGGACGCGTCCGCGAATCCGAGATCGAGGCCGAGGCAATTGCCCAGATACGCCGCCTGCAAAGAATGAGAATTCCCGTCACCCACCTCGACACGCACAAACACACTCACATGTTCCCCCGTGTGCTGCGACCTCTGCTGCGGGCTGCACTGCAATGTGGAGTACGCGCCATACGCAATCCATTTGAGCCGGAGTGGAGTGTCGCCGCAACCAGCGGTGCACCGCTCTTCAGGCGCGCACAGGTCAACCTGCTGCGAACCCGGCGAGCGTACTTCACCAGGGCCACTGCGCAGAGCGGGCTCGTGACAACTGGCGGCGCAGTCGGAGTGCTGGCCACGGGGAGCCTTGACGCGACCACTCTGCACAGCCTGCTGCAGGCAATGCCGGAGGGTACCTGGGAGCTGGTATGCCACCCCGGCTACAACGATAGCGATCTGCGGAGCGCGAACACGCGGCTGCTCGAGTCGCGTGAGGTCGAACGGAGGGCGATACTTGAGGTGGTCCCTACATTGACCGCCACAGAAGGATTGTCCCTCATCAACTTCGGGGACCTGGCCGCTCAGCAAGACCACGGACCTGCTTGAAGGGCGGAGCACGCCTTTATTGTCCGGAGCGGGCCTGCGCCGGTATCGGCGGATTCAACGTTCCGACGACGACGATATCCACGCGGCGGTTCATCCGCCTGCCCTCGTTAGATTCATTCGAGGCCACCGGCCGGTACTGTCCATAGCCAGCGACGGAGATGCGGTGAGGGTCAAAGCCCGATTGATCGACGAGCAATAGCAGTACCGCCATCGCACGCCCAGTCGACAGCTCCCAGTTGGAGCGGAACAGGGCTGTATGGATCGGAACATCATCGGAGTGACCTTCGACGCGAAGGTTGAGACCGTGCTGCATGAGAATAGAAGCGATGCGCTTGATCTTCTCTGCCGCGCCCGGCAGCAGGTTGGCTTCGCCGCTGTTGAAAAATCCAAGCTCGCGCAGGCTGATGACAAAGCCCTCCGGCGTCTCCCGCAATACCACTTCATGGTCAGCGATCTCGCTGCCCAGCGCCTGCTGCAACTGCTTCTTCAAGGCGGCCATATCAACCGCGGCTGCCGCTGTCTGGGCAGTCGAAGACGGAAGGGTCTGAGCAGGCGGCTGCAACTTCGTGACCGGGATGGCAGAGACGCCATCCCCGGGAGACTTCAGAGCCGTGATTACCTTTTCCTGCTCCATATCGGGCAGATGGCTCATCTCTTTGAACCCGCTCTTGATCGCCTTTGATACGCTGGTCACCGACTGGCGGTCATGATGAGAAGACGCAAAGAGCACGACAAAAAATGCGAACAGCAGGGTCACGAAATCGGCGTAAGAGACCAGCCATCGCTCGTGAGAGGCGTGGTCCGTCGCCCGGGTGTTCCGGCCTCGAGGTCTCACTGGTAGGCGAGCTTTTCTCTCTCGACCTCGGGAGACTTGTTCAGATATCCACTCATCTTTCCCTCGAGCACCCGCGGATTGATCCCCTCAAGGATGGATACAACTGCTTCCAGCGTCATCTCCCGCACCAGCTGCCGCTCACGCATTCTGATCTTGAGCTTGCCCGCCCAGGGCAAAAAGAGGATATTTGCCGAGCCCACGCCGTAAACCGTCGCCACGAACGCGACCGCGATTCCCTTACCTACTTCGTTGATGTTTTCAAGCTTCTGCATCACCTGTATCAGGCCAAGTACGGCGCCGATGATTCCGATCGTCGGCGCAAAGCCGCCCGCGGCCTCAAACACCCTCGGGATCTGATCTTCCTTCTCCGCCTTCAGGCTCAGCTCGAGGTCCATGATGCCCCGCAGCTCATCCGGCTCCATGCCGTCGATGGCAAGCATCAGTGTCTTCTTCAGGAAGGGATCGGTGATCCCGTCAAGCTCTTCGTCGAGCGACAGCATGCCGTCCCTGCGTGCCTTGTGTGCGTAGCGAAGCAGCGACTCAGCCAGGCCGGCCGAGCTCCCCGCCTTGTGAGTGAAGACGAAACGCAGCTGCCCGGCAGCCTCCATCACCACCTCGAGGGGAAACTGGATCAGCACCGCGCCAATCGTGCCGCCGAAGACGATCATCGCGGCCGTCGGCTGGATCATCTGGCCCACCTTGCCGCCCTCGATGATCAGGCCCAGCGCTATCCCTGCAAAAGCGAGAAAGATACCGCCTACTGTGCTCTTATCCACGGAAGTCTCCTTCACCGGTACGCCCGTCGATCAACATCGCGCGTCTGAAGGCTGCCGTCTTACGGCTGATCTCCTCGAAGCTCTCCTTCACCACGACCTTCTCGCCAGTCGTCATGGTGATCACCGTGTCTGGTGAGGCCTCAATGAACTTGATGAGCTCGCTGTTCACCCCCAGCTTCGTGTTGTTAAGTCGCGTCAGCTGGATCATCAGGCAACACTCATCTCTATGGGTGGGAAGCAAGCGAGATCGCATTCCAGGATTTGACTATCGGCACGCGACGAGCACGTGTTCAGGCTTGACTGGACCTGATCTGAGGAGCGTTGCGGATGCCGGCCTGCAGATCACGGGTGCGTCGAGCGGCCTGGACTTCCCTGGGCAGTAACCTAAGCGGACCAGCGAGAGGCAGACGGCTGCTCCTGCGAGGCAATCGACGGAGCCGCTAGCACTGCGGCCACGGGCTCGCCCACGCCGGCGCGGCCCTTCTCTGCTGTCATGCTGGCCTCGAGCTGCTGCCACGCGGCTCTTACCTCGAGCACCAGCCGCATCTGCTCTTCCATGATCTCGGCAGACTTGGTGACCTGGGCTTCTGCCATCTTCGCCCGCAGGTAGGAGTAAAAGACCCCAAGACTGCCGGCAAGATCTTCTGAGCTTGCGCCGTGGATCCAGCTCTCGAGATGCGCCAGCACCGTGAGCGCATGATTGACCTCGCGGCAGCGGGTCTCGATGTCGTCCCGGCGCAGCGCGTCGGTCGCCCGTCTGAGGTCGCCGGCAAGCGTGTCGTACAGCGCAATCGTAAGGCCGATAACGCTGGCCCCCTCCACTGCGGTCTTGCGGTACGACAGCTCGGTCTGATAGTTGCTCATAGCTCCCCTATTTTGCGTTGTTGCCAAGTTCGGCCTGGATCTGCGCCATCTCGGACGGCAGTTGCTGTAGAGCGATCTCGGCCTTGCTGTACATGGCGGTCAAGGTCGTCTTCTGCTGGGCCAGGTAGATCGATTCGAAGTTGTTGATCTGAGTCGTAAGGTCCTGGCTGGTCTTGCTGATACTGGTCAGGTCCACGGAGAAGGCTCCTGTGGCAGGCGCCGTCAGTTCGTTCAGCTGGAGCGAAACGCTGTTAGCAAAGCCGTTCAAAGAGCCGCCTTGAAAGAACTGCTGCACATCGGTCGGGTTAGTCGTCAGGGCGGAGTTCAACGTGGTGTTGTCCACCGCCAGGGTGCCATCGTTGTTCACGGTAATACCAAGCGAGGATAGCGTCGAGACGGAGCTGGTCGCATTCGGATTTGAGTAGCTCAGCGCCGCCAGCAGCGTGCTCTGCAGGGAGCGAACCGTAGCATCGCCGGCCAGCGAACCTTCCGAGCCCGTAGTGGTGTTGTAGGAGTACTGCGCGTTCACCAGCCCGATCGCCGTGTTGTAGTCACTCACAAAACCGTTTATGGATGCAGATACCGCGGCCGTGTCGGAAGCTACCGATAGATTCACCTTGCCGCTACCAGTCGGATTGAACAGGTGGAGGGTGACGCCGGGAACTGCCCCTGTGACCGTGTTCGTTGCGCTGGTGATCGGGATACCGTCAACCGTGAGGGCAGCGTTCGCTCCGGCCGCGGCCTGTGAAAAGCCGAAGCTGGGCATGCTGATGGTGAAAGGTGTCGTTCCATCGCCACTCACAACCTGCAGGTGGTAGCCGCTGGAGTCGTGCGCCACGCTGGCGTTCACGCCCAGGTTTGAACTGTTGATGCCCGACGCGATCTGGCCCAGGGTCTCTCCATCGGTGATGTTGACCGTAGTTGTCACGCCGGCGTTGGTGAGAGTGAAGGTGTTGGCAGCGAGCGTTGCCCCGCTGCTCGCCACCGCCGGCGAAGACCACGAAGTTGTAGTCGTCGGAGCAGAGGTGACGCTGAAATCGTTGGCACTGCCGGACCCGTTGCTCACCAGGGCCAGCCTGGATCCCGACGCATCCGTCACCACCGAGGCAGTGAGGCCGAGGCTGCTGGTGTTGATAGTCGCAACCAGGTCATTCAAGGTGTTCACACCGCTGCCAACGGTGAAGCTAGCAGTGGGGCCGGCGGTGGTGCTGATCGTGAACGACTCCGCGGGCAGAGCCGCGGTCGCGCTCTGAGCTGTGTCGGAGTACCAGGACGCCGTCGAAGCAAGGCTGGTGATCGCTACCGTGTGATTTCCGGGAACAGTTCCGGAGGCAGCCGTCGCCGTCACGTCGGCGGAATTGGAAGAGGACACCGCCCGCGCCGATAGCGGGCCGGTGATGGAATTCATCGAATTCATGTCCGTCGTCAGGGTCGTGGCGGCCGTCTGCATGCTGGTCAATGCACTGGTCTGGCTGGAGAAGGTCGTCTGCTCACTCTGCCAGATACGCTCGGGAGCGCGGTCCGCATAGAGGGCCGCCGCGACGGCTGCGTTTACGTCGATCGCAGGAGTCGTAGTGCCCGCTGCCGCTGCCAGCACGGAGCTGATATTGATATTCGTGTTGTTGGTCGTCGAACCGAGAGCCGAATTGAGAGCTGATACAGAGCTCATGAGATTTCACCTGGTTGATTGAACATCGGGCACGTCTGCAAGCACCTGCGAGCGACTGCACCAGGACGTTCAACCGCGTACTGATCACAATGGGAGGTGGCAGGGACGATGAGGGAGGAGCGGTATAAGGAGGCGGAGAGTTACGACTCCGCCTCCCTCTACCCGCGGTTTACTGGAGCAGCTTCAGCACTGCCTGCTGTGCCTGGTTCGCCTGTTGAAGGGCAGCCATACCGGTGGACTGCAGGATGTTGAACTGGGTCATGTTGGCGACGGTCTTGCCTACGTCGGCGTTGAGGATGCTGTTTGCGGCGCTCTGCAGGTTCTGCACCTGGTTGCTCATCACGTTCGATGCAGCCGTCAGCCTGTTCACAGAGGCGCCGATGGTTCCGCGGTTAGCGGATACGGACGCGATCGCGGCGTTTACCGCGGTCAAGGCAGCCGTGGAAGATGCGTTGCTGGTCAGAACGTTGGCGTTAAGGCTCAGCGCGGTTGCGGAGAGCGCGTTGATGGTGGTCTGGATCTGCGTGTTGGAACCGACTGCGGTGGTTCCATCGCTGATGAAGACCGTGTTGCTGTTGTTGCCGCCCGAGGAGACCATGGGCCCGAGAACAGCATCGGTGCTCGTGACCGTGATGCCGGTGGTGCCTGTGTTTGGTCCGACCTGCAGGAAGCCGCCGGTGGCGATGCTCGCAGTGGTGCCAGGCGCCAGCGTTCCGGAGGTGGCCGCCGAGGCCACTGCAGCGATCAGGGTGTTTACCGTGTCTCCGCTCTGTGCGGTGAAGACAAACACGCCGCCGGTCTTCGAGTCCGTGATGCTCGTTACGGAGCCGGCCGTCAAGGTGCTCGCCGTGGTCAGCGAAGCCTGGGTCGAGGTGAAGGTCGTCGGCGCATTCGAAGTGAACACGTTCTGACCATTGAAGTTGGTCGCCGCACCGATCTGGTTGATCTCCGACAGGATGGAGGTGAACTCGGTGTTCAGAGCGGTGAACTGGCTGTTGGTGATGTTGCTGGACGAGCCTTCGGTCGCCAGGGTGACAGCGCGATTGAGCAGGGTCGTGACCTGCGAAAGCGCGCCATCGGCGGTCTGCAGCATGCCTACACCATTGCTGGCATTCTGCTGGGACTGGGTCAGGGCGGCGATATTCGCATTCAGTGAATTGGCAATCGAGAGCCCAGCGGAGTCATCGGCGCCGCTGTTGATCTTCATACCGGTTGAGAGCTGGGTCAGCGTCTTCTGCAGGCCCATCTGAGTGTTGGACATCGAGTTTTCCGCCGTAAGCGCGGAGATGTTGTTGAGGATTGTCAGCGACATGGTAAGTCTCCTTATGTGCCAAGTTGGACCCGCGCCCGGTGTCCAGGCTGGACCTTGATGCCGGCTCCCTCAGATCGGGATCAGGCTTTTTGGACAGCCAATGTATCGGCGAAGTGCGGCTTTCGTTCACAACAAACTGTCCAGAGCTACGATTGCTTTGGATTAAGAAAGACTTTCGTTTACCGCTCCTCATCGTTACCCACGCCGGGTGCCCCATTCATCGCGCACTTGCGATGAGTGGGAGAGACGGCTGCAAGGGGAGGATCGAACAGCTCTATCGCAGAACCAGAACAGGTGCTGCCGCCCAGTGAAGCAATGGCTTTAGGAGAAAGATGAGGCAATTCGCAGGTAGAGGAGACCGGTTTCAACCAGTCGGGTGCCCCATTCATCGCGCACTTGCGATGAGTGGGAGAGACCGCTGCAAGTGGAGGATCGAACAGCTCTACCGCAGAACCAGAACAGTGCTGCAGTCCCGTGAAGCAATGGCTTGAGGAGAGAGATGAGTCAACTCGCAGGGTAGAGGAGGCCGGAATTCATCCAGCAGGCGAGCCGGCGCGAACTAAATTTTGACCGGTAGATAGTTAAAGCATTTTGTGCGAAGCAGGCTGGACCAGTGCGGCCCGCGCCCCTCATTCGGCAGGACGCATCGCGTTTGTGGCAGAGCCGCCCGTGGTTACGACCAGGGCAGGCTCTGCCGGCTCATTTTAGGTAGTCGAGCAGGGTATTCGGAAGTACCTTTGCGGTAGCAGCCAGCACCGCATTGTGGCTGAGCTCAGCCTGGGACAGGTTGGTCGCAGCGACGGAGAGATCCACCCCCACCAGGGCAGATTGTTGTGTTGACAGCGTTAGCGTCTCCTGCGAGAGGTAGCTCTCCTGGGAGCCGAGCTGGCCCTTGATGCTTCCGTAAAGCACGCGCTGCTGGCTCACATGATCTATTGCAGTGCTCACCGACTGGGTTGCGGTCGCGATCTGAGCAGGCGTCCCGCCCTGCAGAGCTGTTACCAGCTGGCTCAGAGAGCCCAGCACATCCGCACCGGCTTTGCTGAAGATCTGATCGCCGGGTACATTCGACGGGGTGGAAAGAGCATCGCCGATCTGCACCGTATTGACTCCGCTGTTCCCGTTGTACTGGTAGCCAGACGCGGATGTCCCACCGGCCGTGAAAGGTACGGTGGTCGTCGCGGTGCCCGAGAAGACGTACGCGTTGTTGTAAGTCAGGTTGGCCTGGGAGACGACCTCAGAGAGCACACCCTGCACCTGCGCAGAGATTGCCTGGCGGTTGGCTGGGGTGAGGGCGCCGTTCGACCCCTGGGTGCCGAATGTGACTGCCTGGGTCAGTTCGCTGACCACCGAACTCAGTGCGGAATCTGCGGTCTGCGCCTCTGCCTCGACTGAGGTGACATTACGCGTGAACTGGTCGACGTTGGCCGAGGACGCGAGACTCTGAATCATGCTCGCCGAGGCCGCAGGGTCATCCGAGATCTGGTTCACCCGCCGCCCGGTCGAGATCTGCAGCACAGCACTCTGCAGCGCCTGTTCACTGCTTTGCAGGCTGTCGAGCACGTCGGGCAAGATCGTCGTCACTCGCATCGCGTTCCATCCCTCATATTGGATAGCTGCATGGAAGCCTTGTAACAGCAGCGGCTACTAACACTCCGCAGCCCTTGCTGCTTGCAACCGCAGCTTCCGCTTCGCTTTTCCCGGTCCCTGTCGCACTGCTATATCGGCTGTTCTCGAGACCTGTTCTACAAGGTCTTCATAGGGCTGCTTTAGACATGTACGTGGAGGTTGTTCCATGCCCATGCAGAACGATGCTACGCACACTCGGGAAAGAGCCTGCTGCTTCGCAAGCACAGGTGCTATGCGGCGGCCGCGGTACCCATGGACATGGTAGCCACGATAAGCGCCTGCACGGTCGTGACCACGCGGGCCGCTGCCTCGTAGGCCTGCTGATAGCGGATCAGGTTTGCCGACTCTTCATCGACTGAGACCCCGGAGACGGCGTTGCGCTGGTCGGTCAGCTGGGTCAGGCTCGACGAAGTGGCTGTCGCGTCCGCCTGGGCATTTGCCGTCAAGGTGCCAACTTCGAAGACGATACTCGCGTAGGCGTCGGTCGGGTTTTGACCGGAGGGCAAGAGCGCGGTCTGCACGGCTGTCAGGTTTACCAGGTTGCCGTTGCTGCCCGGGCTTCCATCAGAGCTGGCGGCGATCGCCGTCGTGTTCATCGTAGCCAGGCTGATCGAGGCAGCCGAACCAGGAACCGTCGCCGGCACGGTCAGGAGGTTCTGTCCGGCCGCGCCGTTCTGGTCAAATCCCTTGGCCTGCGCCGCATTCACCGCACCCGCGAACTGGCTGGCCAGCGTATCAAGCTTTGCAAGCACGCCCGCCATGGCGACATCGCGTACCTGGATATTGCCGCCAAGATCGCCTCCGCTCATCGTCGAGGTGATGTCGTGGCCCGAGGAGTCGAGCACGTGCGTAAATCCATCGCTGCCCGTCGTCGATCCCAGGGCAAAGCTCTGCCCGCCAGAGACAAGCGGCGTTCCGTCAGCCATGCTGAGGGTGTCGGTGCCCTCGGTATGGGTCACTGAAACACTGGTGAGCTTCGAAAGACTCAAGACCAGCTGATCCTGCTGGTCCTGATAGGCTCCCGTATTCTCCCCTGCGCCCTTGGCCGACTCGATCTGCCGGCTTATGGAGGCAATCTGAGCACTGAGGTTGTTGATCTGCGTGACGTCCTGGGTCACCTTGTCGTTCAGGCCGGTCTGCCGTTCCGTGATCCCCGCCGAGGCAGTGTGAAACGCATTCACCAGGTTCTGTGCCGAGGAGAGCACCCCTTGACGCGCCGAGGGGTTCGCTGGATTTGTCGCGAGGCCGGAGAGACCGGTAAAGAAGTTAGAGAACTCGGTCCCAATGTCCTGGGTCGAGGTGGTAAAGGCAGTCTGGACCTGCTGGAGCGAGCTCAACTGCGCGTTGGCTTCGCCGTTCTGCTGCGTCTGCTGCGCGATCCGGGTCTGCAGCACCTCGTCGCGGATGCTCTGGTAACCGTTGAGCTCCACCCCATTGCCCATCACGCCCTGCCCGGTATCGGTTGCGGGCGCCGAGCTTAGACTGACGACCTCACGGGAGTAGCCAGGAGTGTTGGCATTGGCGATGTTGTTGTTGGTGATCTGCAGGGCGCCTTCGTCTGCGCCCAGAGCCTGCACACCGATAAAGAGTGAGGTGTCTAATCCCGACATGGACGATCACATCTCGCAGTTCCAGGTCCCGTAGGTCGACCCGGCGTTGCGAGCTTCCTTCCTGTGTCCTGTATATCCGTTCGTGAGCAGACTCAGAAGCTCGATCGAACGTCCGGAGTGCCTCAACAGAGCCCGGTAATCCCGGTTAGTACTCTCGAGAACTTCTGCAGCCCTGCGTAGATCGTCCTGACCCAGTTCCATTCCACGGCCGGGGATTAACTTGAACGCCGCACCTGCCATCGCTGTCAGGCGGATGCAAAGTGCCTCCTGCCGCCTCACACTCTCCTCGAAATCAATCAGCGCATTGCCGGCGATGGCCGCCATGGCAGTCCGCAGCTCGACTTCAAGCGCACCCATGGTCTCAGGAAAGTTCTGACAACCCGCTCCACTTGGCATGCCCGGCGGTGTCGATACGCCCGCCTGTCCCCTCAGCTCCGGCGCCACTGGCCGCCGTGCGTCCAGGTCAGACGAACGCTGCGAGTCGGCATGGCGAGGCTTCAAGATCAGTGCACCCGGTCAGAGACGATGGCATCGGCGATCTTGCCGGGATTCAGCTCGTAGCTGCCGCTGCCCAGCGCCTGTGTCAGCGCATCTATCTTGTCCTGGCGCACTGGCGGAGTTGCAAGAGCCTTGACGGCCAGGGCACTCACCTCTCTCGAGTGCGAGGACAGGGTGGCCGTGTCTCCACTCTCTACATTAACCGGCACAGCAACGGGCGCAGCTGCCTTCCCGTGGTCTGCCGGCGCACTGCCGACTGCCCTGGTCTGCTGGTCATCGCTCAGGGGATTCAGAACGTTAAGATTCAGATCAATCCTCATGACTACACCTCACCTCGAACCTGCCCTCTATCGGCCAGTGCTCCGGTTCTGTTCAATCGAGGTACTCCAGCAGCCCCGGCCCGCGGTGCCCCTCCAGCCCCTCCCAGCGCCGGTTCCCGTGCATCTCTGCCCGCCGCTGCATGGCCGGGATTGCCGGCTGGGATGACAGCTGGAACGGTAACTGGAACGGCAACCGGAGCGTTCACCGAGTTCGCCGGCCCGACAGCAGGAGCTGCTTCTGCGCGGCCTTGCTGACCTTGCTGCTGATCGAGAGCGGCCCGACGCAGCTGCCCGGAGATCATCCTGGCCAGCCCGATGCCGCCCGAGGCGGTCAGAGAGCCGGCCAGCGCCTGGGTCGCAATCCCCTGCAGCTGTTCGCTGCCCGGATCAGCGTCGTCCTGCTCACCATCCCCGCCCGGAACGGTAGCAAAAGTCTGCTCGGCCTGCTGCAGCCAGGTACCCAGCAGGATGGATTCAAAGTCCCGCGCCGACTTCTCGATCTTGTTGTTCTCCGCCGGGCTGGCGGCACCGGTCGGGGTACTGCCCGCACTCCGGAGAGGGGGAGTAACGGTCAAAGAAGCGGCGGCAGACACCCCGGCGCTCTTGCCCAGGTCCGACCTTGACTGGTAGCGGCGCAGTAGACCATCCACCTGCCGGTCGATGGCACTTCCGGCCGAGTTGCCCGTGCTGATTCCAAGCGAATCCGCCACTTAGATCACCTCCAGATCGGCCTGCAGTCCACCTGCCGCCTTGATCGCCTGCAGGATCGCCACTATATCGTGCGACGTCGCGCCGATGGCGTGCAGCCCCTTGATCAGCTCATTCACGTCCGCACCCTCTTCCAACTGAATCGACTGCGCGGGGCCATCCTTTACTGCAATCTGGGTGTCAGGCACGGTCACCGTACGGCCCGCGCTGAAGGGGAGCGGCTGGGAGACAAGATGCGCCGTCTCCACCTGGATCGTGAGGCTGCCGTGAAACACCGAGACCGGCGAGAGCTTCACGTCCCCACCCATGACGATGGTCCCTGTACGCTCGTCGATGATCACCTTGGCCGGGGAGCGGAAGTCGATTGATAGATTCTGCATCCTCGAGATCAGCACCGGTACCGAGCCGATCCCGCTCGCCGCTACATCGACATCGATGCGGCGGCTGTCAAGGGCCGTGGCGATGGGCCGCGAGAATTCCTTGTTGATCACATCCGCAATATCCCGAGCTGCGGTGAAGTCAGAGTTCCTCAGCAAGAGGGAGACGGTCTTGAAGCGGCTCAGGTCGACCGCCGACTCGCGTTCAATGGTGGCTCCCTCAGGGATACGGCCCACGGTCGGGTGGTTGACCGCCTTTGAGTTCCCTCCACCGCCGCTCTCGGAGTAGCCGCCCAGGGTGAGCGGTCCCTGCGCCACCGCGTAGACCCGCCCGTCGGCTGCGCGCATCGCCGTTAAGAGCAGCACTCCACCCTCGATGCTCTTGGCATCGCCGATCGAGGAGATGGTGATATCCATCTTCATGCCAGGGCGGGCAAAGGCCGGCAGAGACGCCGTAACGAAGACGGCAGCCACGTTTTTCACGACCACCGCACCGGGAGCGATCTGTACCCCCATTCGCTGCAGTGTGTTGGCCAGCGTCTGCACCGTAAAGAAAGTCTGCTGGCGATCCCCGGTTCCGCGCAGTCCGGTGACCAGCCCGTAGCCGACCAGCTGGTTCTCGCGAACTCCCTCGATCTCGGTGATATCCCGCAGCATCACCCGCCGGTCCGGGGACGAGGCAGCACGGGCCGGCGATAGACCGGCGGTCGCGAACAGCAGCAGCGCCAGAGCCCCCGCAATCCTCAAAATCCGAACAGCCATAGCACAGCCCTCGTAAGGAAGTTTGGCGGTCGAACACTGTCGGAGATGATCCCCTTACCCTTCATCTCGATCTCCAGGTTGGACAGTGCGGTTGAAGGCACGGTGTTCGCAGGGGTAATGTCCCCGGGCCGCACCACTCCCCGCACGATCACATTCTCGTGCTGGTTGTTCATATAAATCTGCCGCTCCGCCTCGACGACCATGTTCCCGTTTGGCAGCATGGCGATCACCTGCCCGGTAAGGCTGGTCGAGAAGGTGGTGGCGGTCGACGTCGCCCCCTGGCCCTTCAGCGTGCTGGCAGACTTGGCGTTGATCAGCGGGTTGGTTGATACCGGGGAGTAGCCGAGCCCGGAGATGCTGGAATCAGTCGAGAACGTCCGCTGGCTGTTGACCGTCCCACTCTGCGCCGCCGTCGTCTGCACCGAGATCTGGATGGTGATGGTGTCATTGACCTGGTGCGCCTTGTAATCGGTCGACAAGTCGCTCAGCGCGCTGCTCGGCGACCAGAGGCTCCCCATGGTGTGGGACTCGTCCGACGGAACGTTGAGCTGCTGCAGTCGCTGAATATAGTCCGTCCGCAGCTGCTGCGGGGTACGGACCGGCGCCTTCGAGAGCAGCGACTTCGCCCCTGCCGAGGGTGAAGCGGCGATCAGCAGCAGGGCAAATGCTGCGGCTGCCGGCACGAAGGAGCCGCGCAGCCGCGTCCGAGGCGAGTGCCGCCAATCTGGCGCGTCCAGGGCGCTTCGTTCTCCCGTCCCGATGTGGGTCAGACGTGTGTTCACAGTGTTCCCTTCAGCGAGGCGCCATCCAGTACCTCAGCTACGTAGAGTCGCCTCCCATCCGCGCTGCGCACACGAATCCTGCTGCCCGCCGGACCGCCTTCGAGACACACCACCGCCAGACGAATGTGCACCCCGTCAGCATCGATGGCCAGGGTAGCGTGGGCGCCGGCACGGAGAACCGTTGTCGCGTTCCCGGCCGTTGTATCCGGCAGCCGGGATGACGCCGGGTCAAGCTCCCGGACGGGGCTTTGCTGCCGGAGGGCTGCGGAGCGACCCAATTCCGCCACTGCCGCCTCCGCCGAGGCCCGGTCTGCCCAGGTCACCAGAACGTAGAACGGCAGGCACTCGACAGCAGCCCGGCAGCCGAGCTCGACTCTCGTACGGGAGCCGTTCCAGGGCGAAATCGAGAGTACTACCAGCGTGGGGTCCTCGCGGTTGGCGATCACATCGGAGAGCATGGCTACCTGATAGGGCGCCGTTGGGCTGCCTGCACCCGTCAGTGCCAAAGCTACTGTCGCCCGGCTCACCGGGAACCGGGGAGCAGGCAGGTGATCGAACGAGGCCGCGGCACAGGTAATCGCTCCCGCCAGGGAGGCGGTCACCAGCCAACTTCCCAACGCTGCCATCAGGTTGCGGGCGGCCGCCGGCGCAGGCACGTCCGGGGTGCGCAGTGACAGCCGGTTTCCAGTCAAGGACGATAACGGCAACTCGGGCCTCCTACTGCGTGAGCTGGTTCAACTGCTGCAACATCTCGTCGGCCGCCTTGACGACCCGGGAGTTCGATTCATAAGACCGCTGGGCGAGGATCATCTGCACGAACTCATCGACCACGCTCACATTCGACTGCTCGAGCATCCCCTGCTGCAGCGCTCCCAGCCCTTCGGCTCCGCCCGGCGAGCCGACCACTGCGTCGCCCGAGGCCGTGGTCGCAAGATAGATGTTGTTGCCTACACTGTTCAGCCCGCCGGGATTCACAAACAATGCCGTCTGGATGCTGCCGACCTGCGAGGAGGCCGTCTGCCCCGGCTGGGTCACGCTGACCGTGCCGTCGCTGCCGATGGTCACGTTGGTGGCATCGGCGGGAATCGTCACCCCCGGCTGCAGCGGATTCCCATCCGCAGTCACCATCGCGCCCTGCGCGTCGACGTGGAAGGAGCCGGCGCGGGTGTAGCCCGTCTCCCCGCTCGGCAGCAGTACCTGGAAGAAGCCCGCACCCTCGATAGCGAGGTCCAGGGGATTGCCGGTGGTTGAGAAATTACCCTGCGTCTGGATCAGCTCCGTCGCCCCGGGCCGCGTACCAAGACCCACCTGCAGCCCCGCTGCCACCGTGGTCTGAGAAGTGGCCGCCGAACCCGGCATGATCTCGTTCTGGTAGAGCAGGTCAGAGAACTGCACCCGCCGCTGCTGGAAGCCGGCAGTGCTCGAGTTAGCCAGGTTGTTGGCGATATTGTCGAGATTGAGCTGCTGCGCAGTCATGCCGCTTGCCGCCGTATAGAGTGCACGAAACATGGGTTCAGTTCCCTTCTGAGCCAATAACGTCTACTGAATTGCCGGACCGGCCTTAGCGGCCGCGATCCGGATCTAACCGATGTGGGGCAGGTCCTGGGCTGCGGTCTTATCCATCTCCGAATCGAACATGGTAAGAACGTGGCGCATGGTATCGGCCTCGCGCTGCGCGCTGATCATCTCGACCACGCTGATCACCGGGTTCACATTGGAGGTCTCGAGTGCGCCCTGCTCGAGGGTTGAAGCCGTGGCCGGCTTCCCCGCGAGGGCGGGCGCCGAGTAGTAGTTCTCTCCCACGCTGGTGAGGTCGGAGGTCGATGCGAACTCGACCACCCTCAAGTGACCGGCGACCGCGCCGTTGGCCGAGATCGTTCCGTCAGGGCTGATCGAGACGGGCGTGCCCACGATTGCGATCGGTCCCTTATCCCCCAGCACCGGGTCGCCTGAGGCGGTGACAAGCTGACCCTTGGACGAGGAGTGGAAGTTGCCGTTGCGCGTGTATCGGACGCCAGCCGCAGTCTGGACCGCGAAGAATCCAGGTCCGCTGATCGCTACATCCAGATCGTTGCCGGTCTTTTGAAGTGCGCCCTGCGACAGATCGAGGCGGGTGCTGCTGAGGACGCCGTAGTTGTTGGTCGTCTGGTTCAGATCGGAGAGTTGCGCGCCGCCCGCCGTCGCGAGCATCGACGAGAAGACGTTATGCCGCGCGCGATAGCCTGCAGTGCTGGCGTTCGCGAGATTGTTGGCTATGGTATCGAGCGCCTCGGTCCGCGACTTCAGGGCGGTACACGCTGCGTAGAATCCGCTGTCCATGGGGCAAGCCTCGGCGCGGTACATGCACGAGGAGGGCCAAATGGGGAGCCGGCTGGACAGCATAACCGCGGTCTGAAAGAGCCTCGAAGCTGCACAGTGTGCCCGGCAAAGCGATCGAAGCCCCAATGGCTAAGAAGAAGGATGAGAGAAGAATGAGAGGCCCCGATCCTGGTATATTTCACTCCCCGGTAAGTCACTCCCCGGTAAGTCACTCTCCGGCTTCGCACTTCCGTCAGGTCATCCCATAAAACGATTCGGCCCGGGTAGACCGCGAGCTAGTGAATCAGCTCCGGCCCCTTCGATCGCCGGCACTGCGTCCAGGTCCCGGGGCGCTCCGCCAGTCTTGCTATTCCAGCCAGCAGCTCATCGAGCAGCCGAGGCCGGACGCTCTCCTGAAGCGCAGCCGGTCGCACGTGCTGCTTTCCGCGGCTAGACACCCGGTTCGCTGCTGCCGGCAGGTTGTGCGCCGAATCCGCTGAAGACGGACGAGAGGCGATCTGGTGGGCAGCCGACAGGATCGCTGCCCAGGGCGGCTCCGGTCTCGTCACCTGCGGAGCCATGCCGCCCCCCAGACCACTCGCGAGACCACCCGCGAGACCAGCAGACGTGCCAGCCATTCCTGCACTCAATGTGTCTCTGAACTCACCAGTATCCTTCCGCCCGGTTCCACCCTCCAGCATATCGATGGTGAAGAGCGGCAGAGACCACTGCTCTGCCAAGTCCGCTGCCTCAAGATCCCCAATACCGCTCCACCCGAGAACCGCAGGCAGCTTGCCGAGATCATGCAGCAGCCCGGCCAGGTAGGCTTCTGCGGGGTTCACACCCGGCATCGAGAAGGCTATCTGGCGGGCGATACCGGCGATCGTCCTCGAATGCTCCCACAGGCTGACCGCCAGCGCATAATTTGCCTCGTGCGTGAACGGCTCTGCGAAGATTGCGCCGATCCACGTCTCCGTGTTGAGACTTGCGATGCAGTGTTCGATAGAGCGAGGACGGTCTTCGGCAAAGTCGAATTCCCTGCCGCACAGCCTCAGTATTTGAAGAGTCGCTCCCACATCCGTGAGTATCAGGGCGGAGACCGCCGCGAGGTCGATCACCCGATTGTCCAAACACGGATGCGACGGGCACCCAAAGCTTGTTTCGGCTTCATCATCGAGGTGACAGGGAACGTCGAGCAGCAGCTGCATCTGCACCAGGGTAGAGGCGAGGACCGGAATATTGCGCCATGCCGCCGGCTCCCTGCCAGTTTCCATCCCCGGCTCCCTGCCTCTGTCCCTGCCTATCACGCTGCTCGTGCGCCTGCTCATCTGCCTGCCCCGGTTCCGGGAAGTCTCCCCGTGCAGAGCGGCATCGAATTCGTGGACTTCCGTGTCATACCCGGAGACGCCAGAGAAGCCGCTCTCAGCATCACTGAAAAGATCGCTGAACTCCGAGCTGTAGGAGGAGCAAGCCGGGTAGGTAGACTGACCACTACGGTCCGCCGCGACCGCGGTGGGGGCCGAAGAGAGGTCAGGAGGCGAGCACTGTATTCCGAGCCGGGACTTTATCAAGGTTTCGTACCTGCGGGACGTATATCGCCACTCCTGGCCCGCCTTTCAACGTTCAGGGCAAGTTCGTCACACAATTTGGCAAAAGAGTACCCGGCGGATTCAACGTCCCGCTGAGACGCGGTCCCCCTGATTCGTAACATGCCTTTGTCGGGAAAGTATCGGTCTACATCAGGAGAGGGCATCGAAGCCGGGCAGTACAGCACCGATTCAAAGCGAAGGTGTCAGCCAGCGTAGCGGAACAGGAGATCGATCTCGCGGCGGGGGCTCTGCAGCCGCGCCCAAAGGTAGTCGCGGGCCTTGCCGAAGCGGACCTCATCCGCCTCCGATTCCACCGCATAGCTGCGAACGATCTTGGCCATACCGGAGGCGCGTCCAGGCCGATCAAAACGGAACTCCTCATTGCCCGGCCGGCTCTTGCGGCGCGACAGCCCCTCCTCCAGATCGCGTGGAGTCAGAAAGCACGGCTCCGTCGTGCAGTCAGCCATCTTTTCAATGGCGTAGAGCAGCCCATGATCGACCCTCTTCACAAAGCCAAGCAGCAGCCGCCGGCTGGCAGGGGCGTAGTGCAGAGGAAGCATGGAATATTGCTCCGTCAAAGCTCGCGGGATACTGATCCCAAATGATCCGGGAGGTAAAGCAGGCGACAAGACGCCGGCCTGAGGATTTGAATCGTATTGTGTGTCGAGGGCACTGATGGAGCAGCCCGACAAGGCCTCTGAACGCATGGCAGCCATCTCCCGGACGGAGCTGAGAGCGGGTTGGCTCGGCGCCGTACGCTCCCTCTCAGGGAGCGAGTAGACCGGGTATCCGGCCTGTGTCGCCCGCGCCGCGGTGATCTGCTGTTCGCTAGCGTAACCCAGCCGCAATATCGCATCCTCGATCGTGCCTCCCATCGATCGATACTCCTCGAGGGCGGCGAGTGACTGGGAGTGGGTCAGCCATCCCCGCGCTATGAGCAGCAGGTTCAATGGCATGCGCTCCAAATCCCTGCCGCGCGCCTGGGGCGTCAGCGGCCTGCCGGCGAAGGACAGGTCGAGCAGGAGCGACTCCGTTCCCGCCTCGAAGCACGCCGAACTGCAGTACCAGCCGCCGCCAACGCGGATGCCAGGCTGGCGGCCGCTGCGGGAGCCCCGGCGGGCGGGAAGCGGCACCAGCGAAGTGGCCCGGCAGGATGCGATTCTGCAAACCAGCTCTTCATGGCTCCCGGCGAGCGGGGCCCCACCGCGAGAGGTAAGACGACCCCAGTTGCGCCGGGCCCAGTTCTGGCTCAAGTTGCGGCTGGCTGGAGCGCACGACAGCCCGCCTGCGCTGCTCCCGGAGGTTACGCGACCGTTCATTCCGTCCGCCAGACCTGCCCCACGCTGGTTCATCGCCTCACCCCTGCCCTGCCGGCCGCGTCCGCGTAGGCAGTCGAGCGTGGCACCTCCGTAACCCGCAAACCGTAAAACCCGTCGATCACCACTGCCTCTCCCCGCGCAATCACCTTGCCGTCGAGCAGAAGCTCGACCGGCTCATCTACCTGGCGGTCGAGTTCAATCACAGACCCGCTGGAGAGATCGAGCACCTCGCGCAGGGAGAGACGCCGCTGCCCAAAGCGGAGGGTCACGTTCAGCTCGACATCCATCACCAGCTTCAGGTTTGCAGCCGTTTCAAGCGGATCGAGAGCGATCGGTCCATCTGCGTGCTTTGCGGCTTCGACCTGGCTGCCGGTCGACGACCCGGCCGGCTCCGAAGCCCTGCGTGCCCTCGCCTCCGAGGATTGCGCAGCCACCTTCTCCACCAGGCGCGGGTCAGCGTGAAGCAGGATGGTGAACCCACCTTCACCCCCTGGCGAGAGAGCAAACATGGCAGTATCGGTCGCGCCCGAGGAGCGTGCTTCGACGGCGGAGACCTCGATCAGGAGCGGCGACGTGCCCAGCAGCCGGCCAAACTCCCCCGCCGCAGATCTCAGCAGATCAGCCAGCCTGTCAATTAAAGCCGCAGAGAGCGGTCCGGCCTGGCGTTCAGCATCGTCTCGGGCCGTATTGCCGGCCGTCGCCGCGCCATCAGTCTCAGCCGTCGTGGTCTCCGCAGTCGTGGTCTCCGCAGTCGTAGTCTCCGCCGTCGTACTCTCCGAAGCCGTAGCGCCCGCAGACGCGGCTTCCGCAGCCGGGGCCGGCGCATGTCCGTCCCACTTTTCCTCTGCTCCCGAGCCTTCCACGAAACCCGCGGCGCCTTCTTCTGCGCTCCGCGGCAGCAGTGAGGCCAGGCGTGCAGCCTCCCCCCGCTCGAACTCGACGAAGCATGCCCCCTCAACCGTGCCGGAGAAGGCAAGACGCAGCAGTACCAGATCCGCCCGCACCGCCGAGGTGTCGAGTGCGTCGATCGGATGCATCTCCCACGCACTGCCGAGCTTGCCGGTCAGCGCTCCCGCGAAGGCCTGCGAAAAGGCGCTCGAGAGCAGCTGCTGCGCCGGGCTCTGGGTTGCGATCTTCATAGTTCGTGCTTCCTCCACACTCTGTCTAACGCTACTTGATGTCCGGTACCGGGGAGAGCAGCTGGGCGGCCTTGTTGCCCCCGCTGCGTACCGGGAGCGCCTCGAAGACCTCCCGGTCCTCGACCGTCAGCCGCGCCGGGGTCTGCACCGGTGCACGCAGTTTCAACACGCTGCCTGCCCTGAGACCTACCAGCTCCGATATCGGTACCCGCACCCGCGGCAGGTCGGCGGCCACGCTTACCTCGCAATCCATCATCCATTCCCGAAGGTTGATCCGCTGCAGTGGCCGCCGGCCGCCCTTCATCTTGGCAGGATCGGTCCGGATCTGGCGGATCAAAATGCTCGATAAGGAGGTCGGAAGGACCATCTTGAGCCTGCCCGAGATACCCGCGAGGCCGAGCTCGAAGGTGAGCAGCAGAGGCTTCTCGTTAGGAGGAAAGAGCTGGCGGGCTACCGCCGGCTTTACCGAGTGGCCGGGAACAAGGGCCGTATCCAGCGGCTGCCAGGAGCGCTCGAGCTCTCGCGTGATCAGGGTCAAGGTGCTGTCGAGGATCTGTTCGTCGATCTCCGTAAACTCATGGGCCTGCTCGACCGCAGCGCCAGTGCCGCCCAGCAGCACATCGATGATCGAGAGCATCAGGCCGATCTCCATCTCGATCAGGAAGCTGGCCTGCATCGAGTGAACGGCGCAGGGAAAGACGTGCGAGGTGGTGGTCAGCCCCGCAATATAAGTCTCGATAGCGACCTGCTCGAGCGAGAGCAGCCGCAGCTCCACCCCGGTCCCGAGGTGGACGTCCAGAGCGTTGGCCAGGTTGCGGGCAAACTGCTCGTGAAGCCCGGTGAGGGTACGCGCGTTCTCATTGGAAAGCCGGCCCGCGGAGCGGAAGTTGCAGGGCTGAATGCTGCGCGCCGCGGCTGGCCGCGCCGCCGACGTCTCAGACGGCCCGGGGGTCGTCGAATGCTGCTGTCCTGCCATGTCATCCCCTTCCTACCCAGTAGGTCTTCGAGCAGCTCGCTCCGGATCTGTACGAATCAGTCGCCGTCGTCCGCCGCCGAACTCACCGTCCCGCGTGCTCGATTCGATCAGGCGCAAGCTCCGGCGCTCCCGGTTCCGTGCGCGAACTGCTCGCGGTCATCTCCTTCGGATCGCCGACCTTCCCCGCACACGCATAGTCCGCACCTACTCCAGCTCCTTAAGCGCGCTTCGCAGCGTCGCCATCGCGGCGGAGTGGATCTGCGAGACCCGCGACACCGCCAGACCGACCACCTTGCCTATCTCCTTCATGGTGAGCTCCTCCCGGTAGTAGAGCGAGAGGATCAGCTGCTCGCGCTCCGGCAGCCGGGCGACGGCCTCGGCGAGATGCGCCTTGCGCTCGCCCTCCAGGCACAGCTCAAATGGATCGTCGCCGCCGCGCGAGGGCGCCGACTCGACCAGATCATGAGTCTCGGCGCCGTCATGCGCGCTCGTCACCTGCTGGCCGACAAGGTAGAGCCCATCGAGCTCGCGAACCGTCTCACGCAGCTCCTCGACGGGAATCTTCAGCTCCCTGGCGGTCTCCTCTTCGAGCGGCGAACGACCCAGCTCCCCCTCGAGCTTGCCCTGGGCCGCGGCGATCTCCCGGCCCTGTTTGCGGACCGCCCGCGAACCCCAGTCCAGCTCACGCAGGCTGTCAAGAATCGCACCCCGGATGCGGAACTTGGCAAAGGTCTTGAACTGCGCATTCTTGGTCGCATCGAAGTTGCGCCACGCCTCGAGCAGTCCGATCACCCCGGCGTTGACCAGGTCCTCCATCTCGACATGCTGCGGCAGCCGCTCGCGAATGCGCGCCGCGATGTAGTAGACCTGGGTTAGCTCCTGCTCGACCTGCCTGTTCCGCTCTTCCAGACCGGCGAGCCCGGAGGCCTCCCCGGCCGCCAGACCATACGCTGTCTCTGCTCCCATCATGCCTGTAGCCCCTTGTCTGCGCTGCCGCCGCCGGTGCGGCCACCGATGAGGATGGCAGCACTTCTATCACCGTTCTGCCGGACACTCGGGATACGGAGGTAATGCCCGAGACATAACCGATTCAGGCCGCCCGTGCGCTCAGTCCGAGGGCGTCCCGCTTTCCCTCACCTCTCACGGCCTCACCCCTTCAACTATGTCGCTGAGGATTGAACCGCATGCAGGCTCGCGCGGCACCCCAGATAACCTTCGCCGGCACGAAACATCCTCCGCACAGGCGTACCGTGCGCCATTCAGGAACACAATCTTCCCCCACGTCCGCAGCCGCCTCCCGGCTCAGCGCACCACCCCCACCGACTGCACCAGGGTGGTCGCGGGAATCTCACCCGGAGCGATGACGACGATCTTCGGAATAAAGGGCTCGAGCACCCGCCTGAGGTAGTAGCGCCCCGGTGAGGAGCAGAGCAGAACCGGCGGCGCCGACTTGATGCCCTCGCCGAAGAGGGCGCGCAGACCATCGAGCACCCGGCGCGCTACGGAGACCTGCAGGGCCACCGACCCTCCCTGACCGGCCACCAGGTTCGACCCGCGCATGCACTCCTCCTCGAGGCTGCTGTCGAGGGTGACGACGTTGAGCTCTCCGCGCGCGTTCAGCAGCGGGCGGATCAGCGCCCGGCCGAGCGCGTGACGCGCCGCCTCGACCAGCGCGATGGGGTTCTTGTTAATGGACGCAGCATCGACCAGCGCCTCGAGGATGGTGCCAAGATCGCGGATCGAGACCTGTTCGCGCAGCAGCTGCTGCAGAACCTTCTGCACCTCGCCGAGCGAGAGCAGCTTCGGCACCAGCTCGTCGACCAGCTTGGGATGGGAGTCGCTGAGCCGGTCGATCAGCCGCTTGGTCTCGTGGCGGGAGAGCAGCTCGTGCGCATTCTGCCGAACCACCTCGCCGAGGTGCGCGGCCAGCACGGAGGTCGGATCGGCGACCGCGTAGCCGGCCGCGATCGCCTGGCCCTGCTGCTCGGGCGTGATCCAGCGCGCGGGGGAGTCGAAGGCCGGCTCCCGCGTATCCTCGCCGAGCAGGTCCTGCGATAGCGGATTGGAGCTGATGGCGAGCAGGCAGCCGCGGCGCAGCTCCCAGCGGGCGATCTCGACGCCGCGCAGGAAGATCACATATTCCCGGTCTCTGAGGGAGAGATTGTCGGTAATGTGGATCGAGGGCACCAGAAAGCCGAGCTGCTGGGCGAGGTTCTTGCGCAAGGACTTCACCCGCGCCAGCAGCTGTCCACCCTGCGCGGTATCGACCAGCGGAACCAGGCCGACGCCGACCTCGAGCATCAGCTCGTCGACCTTGAAGATGGCCTCCATCGGATCGGGCACAAGGCCGCCCGGCCCGGCACCGGGGAGGCTGGCGGCGGCCGCGGCCGCATCCTCCGCCGCCTCATCGAAAGCTACCTCAGGCTTCATCTTCCAGGCGGCGAACATCAGTCCCCCGGCCAGGGTGAAGAAGGAGAACTTCGGCAGGCCGGGAATCAGGCCCAGCGCGGCGAGGACGCCGCCCGCGATCCACAGCAGGCGGGGGCTGTTGAAGAGCTGCTTGCGGACATTGACGCCGAGCGAGTCCTTGGACGCGGCCCTTGTCACGACGATTCCACCCGCGACCGAGACCAGCAGCGAGGGCAGGATCGTCACCAGTCCATCGCCGACGGTGAGGATGGTGTAGGTCTTCAGCGCCTCGGCGAAGGGCACGCCCTGCTGGAAGACTCCGATGAGAAACCCGGCCACGATGTTGATGACCATGATCAGGATGGTGGCCAGGGAGTCGCGCTGCGAGAATCGCGCCGCACCGTCCATTGCTCCGCAGAACTCCGCCTCCCGCGCCACATTTTCCCTGCGCCGGCGGGCCTGCTGTTCGTTGATCACCCCGGCGTTGAGGTCGGCATCGATCGCCATCTGCTTGCCGGGCATGGCGTCCAGAGTGAAGCGGGCCGTCACCTCCGCCGTCCTCACCGCTCCATGGCTGACGACCAGGTACTGAATGGCGATCAGGGCCAGAAAGAGCACGAAGCCGACGATGTAGTTGCCGCCCACCACGAACTGCCCGAAGGCCTCAATGACCTTCCCGGCAGCCGACGACCCCTCGTTGCCGTGCAGGAGGATACGCCTGGTGCTGGCCAGATCGAGCGAAAGACGCAGCAGGGTCAGCAGCAGCAGCAGGCTGGGAAAGACGGAGAACTGTACCGGCTTGAGGATCTGGATCGCGGTCAGCAGCACCAGCACCGACGCGGTAATGCTCATGGTAAGCAGCAGGTCGAGCAGGAAGCTCGGCAGCGGCACGAGCATGACGAAGACCATGGTCACCGCGGCGATCGGGACGATCCACTCGCCAGACGCGCGCAGCATGCCCATCAGCCCGGAGGCTGGCTTGTTGGCCGAAGCGCCGGCCTTGCCTCCCGCCTTACCCGGTGGCTGCCTGGCGCCGCCGGCTGGCTGGCCGGGGCTGCCGGGAACAGCCTGGCCGGTGGTGCCGGCGCCCTTCACAGCGGTACCCGTCATAGAGCCTCTCCGCTGCTGCTCGGGTCATCGGCCGCGCCGTAGTTGCGCAGACGGCTCTCCCGGCTGTCCATGGCTTGAGCTCCGCTGCCGGGGTCGTCTGCGGCCTGAGGCATGTCACGGAGGGTTGAATCGGCGACCCCGGGACTGGCTGGGGAAGTTCCGGGCGTGTCGCGGGTGGGGCGTCCCGAAGCGTATCCGGGCTCTGCAGAAGGGTTGACGGACGGGTTGATCGAGGGATCGGCGACCGGGTTGCCGGAGGCGTCCTTCGACCTTCGCACCGCCTCCTGGCGGCGTACCTCTGCCTGCGCACGAAAGACCACCACGAGAATCTCGGCCACGGCCTGGTAGAGGGCGGACGGGATCACGTCCCCCACCTCGACACTCTTGTAGAGAGCCTGGGCGAGCGAGCGGTTCTCCATCAGCATGATGCCCTGTTCGCGCGCCATCTCCTTGATCTTCTCGGCAAGCAGGTCGCGACCTTTAGCCACCACCATCGGAGCGGCCATATCGGCCTCGTAGCGCAGGGCTATGGCGAAGTGGGTTGGATTGGTGATGATCACCGTCGCCGTCTCCGCCGCCTTGAGCGACTGCATACGCCGCAGGCGCCGGCGCAGCTGGCGTATGCGCTGTTTGACGGCGGGGTTGCCGTCGGTCTCCTTGTACTCCTGCTTGACCTCTTCCTTGGTCATCTTGAGATCGCTCTCCATCTTCTGCCAGTTCAGCAGGTAGTCGGCCCCCGACCAGACCAGCAGGATCAGGCCTGCCTTCCAACCTACCTCGAGCACCATGCTGCCGACGAAGGTCGCAAAGATCCGGATCCCCAGGTGCGAGGAGAGGACGATCTCCAGCCAATGGCCCTGCACCGCGCGCACCGCGACCCAGAGGATCGCAGAAAACGGCAGCAGCGACTTGCCGATATTGCTGAGCCCGACGGGGGAGAAGAGCTGGCCCAGCTTCTGCGCCGGGTTCAGCCGGTCGAACTTGAGCTCGAGCGCCTGCGGTGCGAAGTTCACTCCACCCTGCGCCAGGCCTGCGCCGAGCGAGAGCAGCAGGGCCGCGGAGAGGATAGGGACAACCCACCGGAAGACCTCAACCGCGGTCCAGAACAGCACCGGCCCGTTTGGATCGATGCCTTCGGTGGCTGCCACGTCAAGTGTGTTGCGATAGAGGGTCGTCCAGTGGGTTACAGCTCCCTGGGACATCATTGCGAGGACCCCGGCCACCCCCGCCATTGCAAGCACCGAACAGAGCTCCCGCGATCGTGCGAGTTGACCCTTCTCCCGCGCCTTGGTGCGCTGCCTCTCGGTTGCCTGTTCTGTCTTGTTGTCCTCTGCCATCGCTCTCTAGACCTTCCCAGACTTGGCAGGCAATCCCCAGACCATGCTCACCGGGCCAGGTGCAGGAGGCGGTCCGCGTTCGCCATGGCGTCGAGAAACATGCGCTCAAACAGGTCAGGCCAGTACTTCAGTGCGGCGACCAGGATCAGCAGCCCCAAAATGCTCTTGATGGCCGGGCCGAGCAGCATGAGAGGAAGCTGAGGAGAGGCCTTGCCCAGAAGCCCCAGAACCACGTCTGCCAGCAGGGTCGCCGACAGCACCGGCGCCGCAATCCTCACCCCGATCTCGAAGACGCTGGCCCCTGCATTGAGCGCTGACAGGGTGAAGGCGCTGCTCAGGTGCAACGGGCCGGGCGGCAAGTAGCTGAAGCTCCCTCCGATCGCCCGCAGCAGGGACAAGTGCACGTCGAGGCGCAGAAAGATCAACATCGCGATGGTCTGGTGAAAGAGCGCAACCACCGTCGAATCCACCTGGGTCTGCGGATCGAGAATGTTCACCAGTGAGTAGCCCATCTGGATGCTCAGAACCTGACCCGCCATCTGCACTCCGTCGAAGACCAGGTTCGTGGCCACGCCCATGGCTACGCCGATGAGCAGTTCGCTTGCCGCCAGCAGCGGCCACTGGCCCATGGGCACGTCCGGCAGGCGGGGGCCCACGAGGGGGTAGAGCATGAAGGTAAGCGCCAGGACCAGAATCGCCTTGATGCGGACAGGGATCGCCGAACTCCCGTAGAACGGCGCAAAGAGCATCAGCCCCGAGATCCGCACGCCGATGAAGGCGAGGGCCGTGATCACCTTCAGCAGAGGGACTCCGGAGATCGAGAGGGCGGAAATCGAGAGATCGGCGGTCGGCATGGTCTTGCGTTTTCCTGTGAAGCCGGCGGAGCACCCTACCAGCACGCCGGCCTGCTACAAGCGGCCTGTCTACTGCAGGATGGGGTGAAAGTCCGAGAGCAGGTGGAGGGTGTAGCTCGCCAGGTGCCGCCACATCCACGGCATCAGCAGGAAGAGCGCGGCGCCGGTGGCGAACAGGCGCGGCACCGTCGAGAGGGTCTGGTCCTGCAGCGAGGTCAAGACCTGCAGGATATTCACCAGCAGACTGACCGCAATCGCGACCAGCAGGATGGGCGCGGTCAAGAGGACCACCTCCTGGAGCATGAGGCGGCCGAGCACGACTACCTCATCTACACCCATCGGGCCGCTCCCTCCGGAGCGTCCGCCGGGAGCGGCTGCGGCTGCGTGAACCCGTGCATGCTGATCAATGAAAGCTCCGCATCAGGGACCCGATCAGCAGGTGCCATCCGTCGACCATCAGGAACAGCAGCAGCTTCAGAGGAGTCGAGATCACCACCGGAGGCAGCTGCATCATGCCGACCGAAGTGGTGATTGAAGCCACGACCATGTCGACGATGAGGAAGGGCAGGAAGAGTACCGCGCCGATCTGGAAGCCCGCCTTGAGTTCGGAGAGGATATAGGCGGGCAGCAGCACCCGCAGCGACAGGTCCGAGCTATGCTCCGGCCGGGGCTCCTTCGCTATATCGAGGAACAGCGCAACATCCTTCTCGCGCACGTACTGCAGCATGAAGCCGCGCATCGGCCCCCCGCCTCTTGCCACCGCGTCCAGCGCCGTTATCTGTCCGGCCTGGAGCGGCACGATCGCACTGTTATAGATCTCCAGGCCCACCGGCTGCATGAGGAAGAAGGTGAGAATCATCGAGAGCCCAATCAGGGTCTGGTTCGATGGCGTGCTCTGCAGCCCGAGCGCCTGGCGCAGGAAGTGAAAGACGATCAGCAGCCGCGCAAAGGGAGTCATGCACAGCAGCAGAGAGGGCAGCAGGGTCAGAAAGGTGAGCAGGACAACGATGGTCCACGGAGCGGACGCTCCACCGAGCCCCGGGATGGCGAGCCCGGGAGCTCCGCTGACCGGGTTCAGAACCAGAGGCAGTCCCGAGGCCCCCGTCATGCCTCCCACCCATCTTCGACGCGAAGCATCGAGCCCAGAATGTCACCGAATCTGGATCGCTCGTTCGATACTGGACGCAAGGCCGGGCTCGCAGCCGGGCCGTATCGCAGGCCAGATGTGACTGCCGCTTCATACGCGGACTCCTCTGTCGGCATCTTTTCGACCGTCGGCGCCTCGATCGGCGACTCCCGGCCCAGCCGCTCTTCGATCGAAGTCCCGGCATCGGCAGGGAGCTGGGCGAGCAGCGCCACGCCCGTGGCGCCTCCACCGACGAGGAAGGACCGGCCATCGACCTCGACCACTGCAACGAATCTCTTCTCCCCCAGCGAAGCGGTTTCGCGGATGCGAAGCCGGCCAGAGCGCGCCTGCTCACCCCGCCTCGCCTTCAACCAGCCCCACAATCGCCCGCCCAGACCGGGATAGGCAGCCGGGACACGCCGCGAGGAGCCGGCGCCTGTTGACGCCCCAGATGCTGCGGACCGCTTCCCTGCTCCTATACTCGCTGACGCGGGACGGCCCTCCGGGTGAGGCTCTGAGCCCCACAAGCCCCCGCCCCCGGCGATCGAGCCAGTACTCTCGACCGTGGCCGAGAGATCACGGGCCCTCTCGCCCAGCCAGGCCGCTCCCGCGCGCAGTGTCATGCCAGGTCCGTGAGGCGTACGGCGAGGTTCTCGCCTAGAACTTCGAACTCTGTCCAGCCCATCAGCCGGCCGTTCACCCGCAGAGGCACATCGCTGGTCTGGCGGCAGGCGGTCTCGACCACCGCCCCGACGGTGAGTTGCAGTAGATCGCTGATGGTGAAATGGACGACTGGAAGGTCGAGAGTCAAGGTACACGGCAGCCACGGGAGACGGTCTACCGGATCGTTCTCCGGCGCCCTCTCAACGAGGTGCGGACCCTGTGCGAACTCGGCCATCCGCGGTGCAGTGCTCATGGGCCTCTCTTCCTTCTCCCATCTTTTGCCGTCCTCCCGTTCGCGGGCTCTGCCCCAGGGCAGAACTTCGCGTCAGACGGCGTGAACGTAGGGAGACGGGTGTCTAGTCAGAGAGGTAGTAGCAATCGGGTGACCGAAGTGCGCCTGTGGGGCGGACGGGCCTTCAAGGGCCCTCTTGAGCACCATGTCCCGAGGTCACGGCGTGTGGCTAAACAGGTCAACGGGCCTGTCAAAGGAGACCAGATCCCACCAAACACACCACTTACGAAGACCCGTCTAGGGGAGGGTCTCCGTCTAAGCCGCGCACTCCAGCGCCGGCAGAGGGCACGCGAAGCAGGTCCATAGCGTGCAGCCGCTGACGCCGGATGAGAGCTTTCTTAGCTTTGACCGCTCTCGCTGCCGGGTGCGGCAGCGAGAGGTCGGTTGATAGATGCAGCGAAGACCCTTCTGCGCGGAATATTCCAAGGTCCGGCCTAAAACCCGCTCGCCCACCGGTGTCGCAGCCCGGCCCGCCAGCTCCGGCTCATGCGACCAGACCTGGAGGCTCCGTCCGAGCCCGCCTAAGTCTTCATCGCGATGGTCGCCTGCGAGATCTGGTCGAAGGTAGTCACCGCCTTGGCGTTGGCCTGGTAAGCCTGCTGGGCGACGATCATCTTCGCGAACTCGCCCGCAATGTCTACATTAGACTGCTCGACGCTGCCCCCGATCACGGTCCCCCTTCCGCCCGTGCCGGCAACTCCAACGATCTCAAGACCCGACGCGGCGGTCTCCTGGTAGTTGTTGTTGCCTGCCTGCACCAGCCCCTGCACGTTGGCGAAGCTGGCAATCGCGACCCGTCCAAGGGCCAGCGACTTGTTGTTCGAGAAGTTGCCTTCAACGGTGCCGTCGGGCAGCACCGAGTAGTTGAGCAGGGTTCCGCTGGAGTACCCGTTCTGAGTCGTAGCCGTGGTGGAACTCGGGCTTGCGGTCTGAGTAATAGTTGGATTTCCGGAGCTGTCATCGAGGTTCCATGTCATGCTCAGCGGTGCCGCGCCGTCGGCCAGGGGAGTATTGATGTTGGCGATGGTGCCGTTCGGAGAGGTGAGCTGGCCGGTATTGCTGAAGGTCATGTTGCCGCTGGCGACGACCGTGTTCGCCCCCGGTCCGCCGGTATCGGCAGCCGGCAGGCTGACGCTGTAGCTCCACGTATTCGTGCCGGTGTTGGTGTAGATCACGCTGAAGGCGTGGGGTGTTCCGAGAGAGTCATACGCGGTGAAGGTGCTCGAGGAGCTGGTGCCGACGGGCACGCTCGACATCAGGTTGGCTGTGATATTAAAGCTCGACGTGGCGGAGGCGGGAGCGATCGAATCCTGGTTGACAGAGATGCTCTGCAGAACAGGTGAGTTGGTGACGACCCCGTTTACCGCTCCATAGCCGAGCACCAGCTGACCGTTCGACGTTACCAGCCGTCCGGAGGAGTCCGTCGTGAAATCTCCGGCCCTTGTGTAGTCTGTCAGCCCGTCGTTCTCCCGGGTAACGAAAAATCCGTTGCCCTGCAGGGCCATGTTCGACGGAACTCCGGTGGCGTTCAGGTTGCCATCGCTGAAGTTGGCCGTCGTAGCGGCCAGCTTGGTGCCGCCACCGATCTGCACCGGGTCGCCGCTGCCGTTGGTGATCCCCGCCTGGAAGAAGATGTCACCGAAGGACGCAGTCTGGTCCTTGTAGCCATCCGTATTGATGTTGGCAAGGTTGTTTGAGACCGACTGGAGCTGGTCCTGGGCCGCGGTAAGTCCGGAGAGGGGTACGGAAAAGGACGACATTTATTTTCCTCCTGTGGGGTTCAGAGCGGTGCTGTAGAGCGAGCTGTCGAGGGAGATGGGTGGAAGATCGCTGAAGCCGCCGAAGATCGGCTGGGCTGCAGAGGCTGCGCCGCCGGCCAGAGCGTCCGGGCTGAGCGGGGAGGACTGTCCCGGCGCAGAGACGAGGCTGCCGGCGGGTGGAGTAAGGGCGCCCGCGCCGCGGACTGCATTCTGTGCCGGGGCGTTGACTGCAGTCGCGCCGGTCATCGCGCCAGCCGCGGCGGACGTGCCGGTGGCAGGCGTGAACTTCTGATTGATGCTGATCAGCTGGTCCAGCTGGTTGAGCGAGATCATCTGGCCCACCATAGCGGTCGAATCCATCGGAGCCGTCGGGTCCTGGTTCTGCAGCTCTTTTACCAGCAGGTTGAGGAAGGTCGTATCCAGTCCGCCTGAGGTGGTGGTCGTCGACGGGCTGCCGCTTCCCGAGGCGGCGGCAGCCGCTGACGCCGCCTTCTTGCCCGGCAGGATGGCCGGCTGGATCATCTGCAGGATATTTGGGAGTGTCAGGCTTGCTGCTACATGGTGTGACATGGGTCTATCCTCCAATTGCCAATTGCGCCGTGCTGTACTTGGTCTAGCTGTATGCCGTCTAACTGCTGCCACTGCTATGACTTCTACTGCCTTGCCGGATGTGGGAGCTATGTCTCAGACGCCGGACCCGGGCACCCGACCCTATATGCGAATGTCGAGCCGGACTTCAGGGCGGAACCCACCTCGGACCGACCTGCCGAGGCTCAAAGGACCGCTCTGTGGGGTGCTGGAGTGGTCGCCAGTTCCAGGGTCAGGGTCCGGACGCGATGCGGACGCGGCCGAACTGGCGCCAGCGCCGAACTGGCTGTCGATCTGGCTCGTTCCAATCGGGCTGACCCTTTGCCGGGAAGAGGCTTCAAGGCCGGTACCTCGTGCCCCGTCTTGTCCCCTGCCTTCGTCCCGCTTCGACTGGCCCGCTCCGCTGCCCTGCGAGTGGCTCTGAACGCCGATGTGGGCGTTCATTCCATGATTGCGGTCAAGATTCGTCTCCATCTCCGGCAGATGGCTGGCGAGCACCCTGCCCAGCCCGCCATGTTCGACGGAGATCTGGGCAGCCATCTGATCGCGGGTAAGCGACGCCTGGATGGAGATGCTTCCAAACTCGGCCGAATGCAAGCCGACCCGCATCTCCGAGCTGTTCAATGTCTGCAGCAGCCGCGCCGACTGCACTCCCTGCATGGCTGCTGCGGAATCTGCCCCGGCGCCCGCGGCTTCACTCGAGGTCGCGGCTTCGCTGGAGCCCGCGTCTCTGCCTGTGCTCGCCTGCTGACCGGCTGCGGTGCCGATCTGCCCGCTTCCGCCGCTCTCGCGAAGCAACGCACCCTGGGCTGCGGAGGCGCTGACCAGCGGCGCCGGAACGACGCCTCGTGCCGTCCCGGAGTCGGCAGCACTCTCCGGGTGCAGGGAGTGCTTCAACAGCCGGTCAGCAGCAGCCAGCGCACTCGCCGGGAGACCCTGCTCGGCCCCCCGGCCATGGCTGCTGTCCTTCCCGTCTTTGCTGCCCTTCTCATTTCCATGGCCCTTGCTCGAGGCCGTTGCGTTCGAGCCCGGTCCCTCCGGGCCTACCCCGTCCATGCTGCTCGGAGTCCCTGTTCCGATAGCTCCGTGAACCGTGTCAAGGTTCGACAGACTCTTCAACGGGAGCAGCGGCTCACCGGTGGTGCCCTCGACGCTCGAGTCGAGCCCGGAGCTTAAGTTCTGCCCGGCTGCGTCCTGGTCCGGTCCGGACTGGCTCGACCCGTCTGCGGCTGGCGAGTGCAGCCCAGGGGCCGCCTGACTAGCATCATGAGCCTCAAGGAGACCTTTGCCCCCGGCATCAAGACCTGCGGCTGCCGTCGCCCCGGCTGCTGCGCTGGTGGAGTCACCCGATGGTACGACCGGCGACACAGCCGATACTCCGGGAGCCGGAACGACGGGAGCAGTCGGGGTGACGACGACTGATGCCGGTGCTTCGCTGCCCTGCTGCTTCTCTCCTGTTGCGACCCGGCCCTGCTCGGCGTGCTTGCGGGAGGCCACTGGTGACGCGCACGAGGACGGAGGAGTTGAACTCTGGACGGCCGCAGCGCGCCCCGGCTCCTGAGGCTTGACTGGATCCACCTGCATCGGCTGAGCGGCCTGCGCGTACACGCCCTGAAAGCCAAGCGAGGCGGCCCCGTCCGGGGATGATGCAGAAGCGTTGATCGACGCGACGCCCAAGGCGGGCGGAGCCGGTGGAGTTATATCGATCTGGATGGAAGGAGCGAGGTTAAGCACGACTGGATGAATGCACGTGCCGGGCCAAAGCGAGGATGGGTGGGAGCGAACTTGTTTATTGAATTTACACCTGGAATCAACAAGTTAAGAAGCTCCGACCCTGATCGAATTTCACCCGCCCAGGGCTGCTGGGCAAACCCGGCAGGCTTTGCCGGGTTCGGCTAGGCACAGTCTGCCTAGCGGCGGTGAAGACGTGCATTGAATGCATCATCCATCCCCGCCTGCTCAAGCCTGGCGAGCTTCGCGTCATAGATAGTGCGGCGCTGGTCGTAGAGGTCCGTCAGCATCCTGCGGTTGCGGTGGGCGATCTCGTAGATCTTGATCTGCTCCATACGCAGTAGGATGAGCTTGCTGCGATGCTCCGCGAGCGCCATGCCCTGTGCCCGCAGTGCCGCTATGCGGGCGTATGCGTCGTGCAGCTCGGCGGCCGGTGAGGCACTCGCAATCTGTTGGCTTGCAAGCAGGCCGGCCGCGGTGAGCTCATCTGCGTTCTGCTCGATCGCTGTAGCGTTCTGCGCGATCTCAAAGGAGATCCGTCCGAGCACCCGCTCCTCATGGTCCTCAAGGCTCTGCCGAATGCGAAGTACGGATGCTAACTCGAAGCGGAAGCTCATGGTTTCTCTCCTCCAGGGTCTGGCTCTTCAAAACTGATCTTTGCGGGCTGGCCGGAGTTGCGAATGCCGATGAGCGTAGCCCTGACGGCTTACCCGCTCAACTTACGATGGATCACCGCGTCTTAACAGAAAACCGCGCCTGTGCGTCAACTGGGAAGCTCGAGCAGCGCCTGGACGGTCTCCGCCAGAGGAGGAGCCTCCGAGGGGCGCTGGTTGAGGAATGTATTCAGCCGGGGCAGCACCTCGACGGCACGATCGAGCTGCGGGTCAGCGCCCTTCTGATAGGCGCCAATCCGGATCAGGTCCTCGGAACGAGCGTAGGCAGCCATCAGAGCGCGCAGGGCCCGCGCCTGGCTGCCATGCTGTTCGCTGACCACGCTCGGCATCAGCCGGCTTAGGCTGTCGAGGATCGCGATCGGGGGATAGTGGCCGCGGATGGCGAGGCTGCGATCGAGGATGATGTGTCCATCGAGCAGGGAGCGTACCGTATCGGCGACTGGATCCTGCTGGTCGTCGCCCTCCATCAGCACTGTATAGAACGCGGTGATGCTGCCGAGGGTGAAGTTGCCGGCCCGCTCCACCAGCCGCGCGAGCAGGTTGACGACTGATGGAGTGTAGCCCTTCGAGGTGGGCGGCTCGCCGGCCGACAGTCCAATCTCGCGCTGGGCCATGGCGAAGCGGGTCAGCGAATCGACCATCAGCAGCACGTGGCTTCCCGTCGAGGCGAAGTACTCGGCCACCGCAGTCGCGGTCAGCGCGGCGCGAAGCCGCAGCAGCGGTGACTGGTCGGAGGTTGAGACCACGACGACGGAGCGAGCCCGTCCCGCCTCCCCGAGGACCTCGAGGAACTCGCCGACCTCGCGGCCACGCTCGCCGACCAGTGCGAGGACTGTCATGTCGGCGCCCGTGCCACGGGCCATCATGCCGAGCAGGGTGCTCTTACCCACACCGCTGCCGCCGAAGATGCCGAGCCTCTGCCCCCGTCCACAGGTGACAAAGGCGTCCAGCGCGCGGATACCGCAGCCCAGCGGCTCGCGGATAGGTACGCGGTCGAGCGGGAGCGGTGCCGTCCCATCCACCCAGAGCGAGCGTGCCCCGCGATACTCGCCCAGCCCGTCGAGCGGCTCCCCGGTGGCATCGACGACGCGGCCCAGCATCCCCGGTCCGACGCGCACCGAGGGCCGAGTGCCCCAGGCCACGATCCGGTCGCCAAAGCGAATGCCGCGAGGGTTCTCGACCGCCATCGAGAGGATGGTCGAGCCGCGGAAGCCAATCACCTCGCCATGATATTTCCTGCCTGTCGAGCTGGTAATCTCGCACAACTCGCCGACCGAGCAGAAGGGGCCCTCCGACTCGATCAGGCTGCCAACCACCTGGAGGACCCGACCCTTCCAGCGCAGGGTCGAGCCGCGCGCCAGCCTCTGAAAGAAGGGCGCCAGGGCGGCCGCAGCATCGGCTGCGCCGGCGCCGGGGCGGGCTTGCCGGTCCTCGGCGGCGCTCACTTCTCCGGCCTCAGGGCGAGCAGGTCAAAGAAGCCCTGCTCCACCTCTTTGAGCTGACCCTCGATGTTGAAGTTGGCCGAGCCCAGGTCGGTCTCGAGCACGCAGTCGTGCATGGCGACGTGTGCATCCTCGACGATCTCGACTACCGCCCCGTTCTGGGGGTGAAGAAAGGCGTTCCGCCACTTCAACCCGTCTCCCGGCCTAACCCGCACCGTCACCCTTGAGCCGTCGTGCAGCTGGTTCACCGCGACTCGAACCAGCGCCGCCAGCAGCAGCGGATCGATCTGGGCCTCGCGGTGCAGGATCCTCGCGGCAATGGCCAGCGCCAGCCGGACCAGCTCGCCCTCGACCCGGGAAAAATAGCCGGCCCGCTCTCGACGAAAGGCCTCGAGGGCGGCGGCGATCTTCTTCGCCTCAGCCTCGAAGCGGTCCTTGTGCTCCTGCCCGATCTCCCGCTCCCGCGCCCGCGCTCCCTCTCCCCGGGCGGCGGCCAGCATCTCGTCCCGTTCGGCGACGGTGAGCACACATATCTGCTGTCTTTCGTGCTCGAGATCGAGTTCCGTCGGGCCATCCTTCGCGCGGACCGCGGCGGCGGCATGTATGTCCTCGTAACGCAGCGTATCGATGAGCCCTCCCTGCCTGCCCTGTAGATTTCCGGACGCCGCTGGCTCCGGCCGCTCTCTAGACATATTCGTCGCCACCATCGCCCTTCAGGATGATCTTTCCTTCGGACTCGAGCTTGCGCGCGATCGAGACGATCTCCGCCTGCGCCCGCATCACGTCCTTGCCGCGCACTGGCCCGAGCGCCTCCATGTCCTCGCGCATCATCTCGACGGCGCGGGAGGACATGGTGCGGAAGAAGTGATCGCGCATCTCCTCATTGGCGCCCTTGAGCGCGATGCAGAGCGCTTTCTTGTCGAGCAGCCCCATCAGCTCCCTGATCTGGTTGTCGGCCACGCCAATGAAGTCTTCAAAGGTAAACATCAGGTCGCGTATACCGATGGCCAGATCTGGATCCTTGACCTCGATCGCGTGCAGGATCTCCGACGAGGCCGAGGAGTCGATGCAATTCATCAGGTCGGCCACGTTCTGCGAGCCGGAGTAGTTGCGGCGGCCCTGATCGGCGACGGACTTCAGACGCAGGTTAAGCGCGGTCGAGACCTTCTCGGCCACCTCCGGGGAGAAGCGCCGCAGGTTTGCCAGCCGCTGCACCACCTGGGCGCGGGTGGTATGGGGCAGGTTCATCAGCAGCGCAGAGCCCTGTTTATCGTTCAAGTGGCCCAGGATCAGGGCTACGGTCTGGGGATGCTCCTCCTCGAGGAAGCGCGCGAGCTGCTGCGGGTCGGCCTTCTGCAGCGACTCCACCCGGCCGGCACGCTGCTGGTGCGCCTTGGTAAGGCTCGCCAGCAGGGTCTCGGCACCCGCCTCGCCAAAGGCTTTGACCAGCAGCCGGCGCGCGAACTCGTGTCCCCCCTGGGCGTCATAGTCCTGTGCGGAGGTCATCCGCTGGTACTCCTCGAGCACCTTGAGGGAGACCTCGGGCGCGACCGCACCCATGCTCGAGACCTCTTCGGCGAGCCGCTGCAGGTCCTCTTCGGAGAGATGGCGGAAGAGCACTGCCGCGGAGTCGACGCCGAGGGAGACGAGCAGGATGGCCGCCTTGCGGATTCCCGGAAGATCGAGAGCCGCGGCGGCTGCTTCCTCGCTCATGGAGCCTCCTCACGCAGCCAGGAGCGGATCGCGCTGGTGCTGTTCTCCGGCTCGGTTTTCACGAACTCGACGAGGTGCTTCTTGAGCGCGAGCGCGCGCTGCGGTCCCGGAGCGATGCTGCCATCGGGCTCCGGAGCAAAGGCCGCCATCGGCGCAGGCTCAAGGGAGCGGATGTCAGCCAGCAGCTGCCGTCCCGCTCCCAGGGCACGCTTCTGCATGGGACGCAGCATCAGCAGGTAGGCGAGCAGGAAGAGCAGGATCATCGCTCCGTCGCGGATGACGAAAGAGTAGTCGGTCAGCCCCTTTCGCACCTTCTCGAGGGTAGGAACGGGCAGAGCCTCGACCGGGTCAGGCCACTCAAAGGCCATGTTGCGCACCGTGAGCACGTCACCCCGGGTGGTGTCGAGGCCGACCACGGCCTGGGTCAGATCTTCGATCTGCTTCAGCTCTTCAGGGGTACGTTTGTGATGGATCTCGCTGACCTTGCCATGCTCCACATGCCGCTCAAGGCGATCGTCGACCACCACCGCGGTGGTGATCCGGCGCACCCTGCCTGCCGGCTCGAGGGTCCGGAGCACCGTCTTGTTCACCCCGAAGTTGCTGCTCTCCGTCTTCGAAGTCTCGCCACCGTCCTTGCTCACCGTCACGGTCTGAGCAGGCTTGGTCGCGGCGGGCACGTTGCTGGCCGTGCCGGGCACTCCGCTCAACCCCGCACCGGCGCCGAGCTGATCTTCAGATACCTGATGGTTGAGCGTTACGCTGACGGCCGGGTCGTACTTCTCCTGGCTCTCGTCGGAGGTGCCGGGCTCAAGGTCTACATTCACGCTGGCGCGAATGTGGTCTGCTCCAACCACCGGGGCCAGGGTTGCGACCACGCGGCGGGTCAGCTCCTGATCGACCGGGTCGCCCAGACCGCCTGATGCGGAGTCGGGGCCGAGGGACTGGTTCGAATCCGCATCGATGATCGCTACGTCGGACGCGCGCAGATTATCGACCGCCCCCGAGACCAGGCGCGAGATCGAGGAGAGATCGTCGCGCGACAAGCTCGTGGTCCTCAGGCGCAGCATGACCGAGGCCTTGGCTCCGCGCTCCCGGTCGAGGAAGACGGAGTCCGAGGCCATGACGATATGTACCCGGGCGCTGCGCACATCGCGCATGGTTCCGATGGTGCGTTCAAGCTCGCCCTCGAGGGCGCGCTGGTAGTTCACCTTCTCATCGAACTCCGTCTGCCCCCACGAGACCTTGTCGAAGAGTTCAAAGCCCATGCGGCCGCTGTGCGGAGCGTCGTGGGAGGCGACCTCGAGCCGTGCCTCGTCGATCTTGTCCGCAGGGACGCTGATCGAGTGGCCGTCGGCCGAGGCGAGAAAGGGGATATTCTTGGCGGCAAGCTCGGCGCCGATCGAGGCCGTATCCGCCGGCTCAAGGCCGGAGAGCAGAGGCTTGTAGTCGGGCGTCGCCATCATCCTCACAAAGAAGGCGAGCAGCGCGACGGTGAGAGCGATGCTTACAAACGAGAAGGTACGCTGCCGGGACGACATGCCCTGCCAGAAGCGCTTCAGCTGCTCGATAGTCTGGTCCATTGCTGCGGTGATCCTTCCCGGGTCTTTGTTCAGGGGCGAGTTCTGAGCGGCGAGTTCTGAGCGGCGAGTTCAGGTGCGAGTTCTGAGCGAGTTCAAAGGCAGGTTCAGGGGCGGGGATGAGCTTCGTGCGTGTTGCAGAGGGAGACAGATGCGGCGCGAAGCTTTGTCAGCCTGGTGCCCGACTGTTGCGCCCCCCGGAGTGCACGAGGTGAAGGCCGCGCAAGTCTAGAAAGCCATCTTTTCGACGTCCTGGTAGGCGCTGACGATCTTGTTGCGTACCTGCATCATCAGCTGAAAGGCGACGTCCGCCTTTTCGACCGCGATCATGACGCTGCTCATGTCCCCGCCGCCTCCGGCGAGCACGCTGTTCACCTGGGCGTGGGCTCCGCCCTCCAGCTGATTCACCTGGGCGAGGGTACTCTTGAGCACATCGCCGAAGGCCGGTGCACCGTCGATCGGATCGGGCAGGACGACTCCACCGGCAGGGCCGCTCAGGCCCGGCGAGCCGGGACCCAAAGGAGATGCCGCCGGATAGAGCAGATTCATACCAGGGGTCGTCATGCTGGATATTCCCAGGCCAGGTACCCCCAAGCCAGACACTAAAGAGCTCATCGGATTGCCTCGTTCCTGAAGTAGTTATGGAGTGGCATCGGTTGGAAGAGGAGATCTGCGGCGCTCTTCTCGCCGGTTGCGCTCTGGCCCCTGGCAGACATCAGCTCTTAAGGATGTCGATGGACTGCTGGATCATCCCCTTGGCTGCGCTTACCGCCGACGCGTTCATCTGGTAGGCGCGAACTGAGCCCATCAGGTCAACCATCTCGAGGAGGGGATTGATGGCCGGGTAAGAGACATAGCCCTCCTTGTCGGCGTCCGGATGACCCGGCTGGTAGCGCCGGACGGCCGGGGTGGGGTCGTCGACGACCTCGGAGACGTTGACTCCACCCTGGGGACGGGAGTGCAGCCCGGCCGTACTCGCGAGCAGCATGCCGAAGCGGGGCTGGGTCTGAGCGTGGAAGACTACCTCCCGGCGCCGGAACGGCCCGCCTGCGTCGGTGTGCGTGGTCTCGGCGTTGGCCAGGTTGGCGGCTACAACCTCTGCCCTCTGGCGCTCGGCCGAGAGCGCGGAACCGCTGATCTGCAGCATGTCAAAGAGTCCCATTGATTAACTTCCTCCACTGATGGCGCTGAATATCTGGTGAAACTCGTGCTTTACCAGCTGCACTCCGACCTGGTACTGCAACTGCGATTCGGACAGCATGAGTCCCTCGCGGTCGAGGTTGACGTTGTTGCCGTCCGGCCGCTCGAGCAGTCCGCGAACCTCGCGGGCCACCGGGGTCAGGCCTGCGCCTGTCCAGCCGGCGCTCTCGCCTTCGGCTGCGGGGAAGCCGGCTACCCGCTCGGCGCGCCGCATCTCCGTCTGGAAGTCGACCTCCCGCGTGCGATAGCCGGGTGTGTCGATGTTGGCCATGTTGGACGTGGTCCTCTGCTGGGCCGCGGTAGTCAGAGACAGGAAGCGTTCCAGACTCGAAATCAGCGGGGTCGAGACGATATCCGGCATTCAGGCATACCTCCTGGGCGGAAGCCCGTATTCCTTGATCTTGTTACGCACGGTGCGAAGGCTGATGCCCAGCATCTCCGCGGCATGGGTACGGTTGCCATCGGCCAGGGCCAGGGTCCGTTCGAGGTGGAGCCTCTCGATCTCGCGGAAGCGGGTTCCAGCGGTGCCCGCTTCGAAGCTGCGGGAAAGATCGCGGGAGGAGTCGCGGGCGGCATAGCCCGGCGCATCTGTGTACCGGTCCCGGGGCCCACTTTGAGGCTTTCTCTCGACTTCAGTCTGAGGTCCGCTCGGGTGCTGAAGGCTGCCCCACCCGGATTTCTCGTCTTGCACCTCGGTGCAGCCCGGAAACTCCCGGTCGAAGCAGCCCCGGTGGAGCGTCACTCCGGGGTTGAGCGACAGCACACGGCGCATGAAGTTGCCAAGTTCGCGAACGTTGCCCGGCCAGGAATGCGTTTCAAGCCGGTCGATGAAGTCAAGGGAGAGCTCCGCGATCGGCAGCCCGGCCTCGCGGGCAAACTCGGCGGCGAAGTAGCTGGCGAGCAGAGGAATGTCCTCACGGCGCTGGCGCAGTGCCGGGAGGCTGAGGGGGATCACGTTCAGTCGATAGAAGAGGTCGCTGCGAAATCTGCCCTGCTCCACCATGCGCATCAGCGAGGCGTTGGTGGTTGCAATGACCCGGATGTCGACGCGCACCGGGCGGGTCTCGCCCAGGCGCTCGAACTCGCGCTCCTGGAGGGCGCGCAGCAGCTTCGGCTGCAGGTGCAGCGGCATGTCCCCAATCTCGTCAAGCAGAAGGGTGCCTCCATTGGCCAGCTCGAACTTTCCTGCACGGGCCGCGGTCGCCCCGGTAAAAGCCCCGCGGGCGTGCCCGAAGAGTTCGCTCTCGAGCAGGTGTTCCGGCACCGCCGCGCAGTTCACTGCAATAAAGGGCCGGCGCGCCCGATCGCTCTGTTCGTGGACAAACCTCGCCAGCAGCTCCTTGCCGGTCCCACTCTCGGCCTCGAGCAGAACGTCGGCGCTGGTGCCAGCCGCGGCGCGGGCCCGGCGGAGCGCCTGGATCAGAGCGGGCGCCCGCCCGACGATCGATACTCCAGCGCTGGCCGGCCCGGTCTTCAAGACGGCTGCCGGGGGACGTGCATTGGCCCCCGGTGAGGAGCTTGGCAGAGCGGGTCCAGCGGCTGCCTCTCCAGCTGTCTCCGGCCGCTCCGTGCTCCTGCGCATCACCCGCGCCGCGGCCGCGTCGAGCTGTTCAAAGGAGATGGGCTTGGTGAGGTAGTCGACTGCCCCACCGCGCATCGACTGCACAGCGTCCGGCACGCTGCCAAAGGCGGTCAGCAGGATCACGGCCGTGCCGGGCGAAGACTCCCGCGCCGCGCGCAGGACCTCCATGCCATCGCCATCGGGCATGCGCATGTCGGTCACTACCAGGCTGAAGGGCGACTCCGCTAGAACCGCGATGGCCTCGCGAACGTCTGCCGCACCCTCGGCCGTCCAGCCGCCGCGTCGGAAGCCTTCCAGCAGCGCCGTGCGTATGCCGGGCTCGTCATCGACTACCAGCACGGAGCGGGACTCAGCGCCGGCCGCCTTCCGCGCTCCGTCGCAGCAGGTAACAACGCTGTCTCGACGGCCAGGGCTGTCTTGAGCCAGCCCGGAGTCCGGGGCGACCGGGGTAGAGCGGGGGAGGAGGCCGCTAATGGGACCTGCGGGAGTCGTGGCGATCGATTGCTCGTCGAAGTGGGTCATATGAGAGGAAACTCCAGTGCAAATGTCGCCCCTGAGCCGGGACGGCTAGTAACGGATATCCTGGCGCCGTGCTGGTCGAGGATGGTCTTGCAGACGGTCAGGCCAAGACCGGGCGTGTCGCCGCCCGCGCTAAAGCCAGGCTCGAAGATCCTCGACAGGGCCTCGGCCGGCATGCCGCGTCCGTTGTCCTCGAAGGCGAGCAGCACCCGCGCCGGGTGCAGCGACCGGCCAAACTTGCGCCGGCCGGGGACAGCAACCGGATGAACCGGGCTCGGTACGGGCCAAGACGCTCCCCTGAGCGGCGCCGGGACACGCTGTTTCTGGGAGTCCTCTAGATGCTGGCGGGAATTCTTCTGCCGCCCCACAATCTTCATCGAGACCCGGACGGCGCCTCCTCGAGGAGTGTGGCGGATGGCGTTCGTGAGCAGGTTCAAGACCACCTGCTGAAGGGCGCTCTCGCTCCCCATGATGCGGGTCTCGGACTTTTTCCAAGGGCGCCTGGCTGTTGCATGTTCGTGGCCCGGGCCGGCGCACGGGCCTTGGGCAGCGCTGAGGGGCGCTTTCAGGGAGGCCTCGCGCAGCCACTCGAGCGAGATCCCGCTCTGATCCGCCAGAGGACGGACGAAATCGATGCTCGCCTGGACCACCGCCGGCAGATCGACCTCGGACAGGGTCATCGCACAGGCCCCATGAAAGCTGAGGACGTTGTTGACCGTGCCCGAGAGCGAACGAATGCCGGCCCGAAGATGGGATATCCACTCCGGATTGCTCACCCTGTCTGCGGCCAATAGCCCGGCAAACAGCTCCATGCTGGTCAGAGGATTTCTAATCTCGTGAGCGAGCATGGTCGTGATCTCGGCCAGGGTCATGGCGCGCAGGGCGCGTTCGCGGTCGGCCTCCATACGCTTGGCCGCGGTAATATCGCGGAGGATGAGGATAGTCTGGCGGCCGCTCGTTGCCGCGGCGGCAGGCGTTGCTGTCTCCTCAGCGCGCTGTTCTTCTATCTGGCCAGACCCGTACGGCGGGGCAGATGCCGGCCTGGAAGTGTTCCCAGCCACGCTTGGTAGCCTGTTCCGTGTGAGGTGCTGCGGCGGCAGGTTGTTGGGTATGTTCTGGGATGCGTTCCGGGGTTTGCGCTGCGGTGGCCCTGCTTCAAAGCGGCCCAGGGTAGACCCCTTGACCGCGGCTGTGGTCTCTGCATCCAGGCAGCGGCTTCGAACCTCAAGCCACCGGCTGCCATCCGCGCCCGGACTGCCGCCGTTAGCTGTCCCGATGCAGAACTCCTGTTGAGAATCTCCGGCCCCCTCGGCATAGAAGCTGCGGAGGTCCAAATGGCCCCAGGCGCCTATATTGTTAAGGCCGGGTCTCGGGGCGCCTTGGGGAAGTCCAGGCGCAGCCGCGTCGAGCAGCCGGAGCGCCTCGGGATTGACGGTCAGGATCGTGCCCGCCCGATCCACTACCAGCACTCCGCAGGGCATGAAGTCGACGATCCGCTCGAGCGAGAGCCGCATTCGCTCGTTCTCACACTGACTGGAACGGAGGGCGGCATTGCGGTCGGCCAGCTCAGAGGACAGCGCGGATACCCTCCCCTGCAGCTCGCGATAGCTGCCCTCGAGGCGAGAGGAGGCCGAGATGAAGTCCGCAAAGGCCTCTGCAAGATTCTGAGCGGGGAGCGGAGCGCCTGCCGGCGACTGCCCGCCAACGGCAGAGGTGCGAATGCCAGGAGCGCTATCGGCACAGGGGAGACCGGCAGCATGAGCGGCAGGCCCATCCGGTGCAGCGTGACTGGATGATGGATGCTCGGCAGTCGCGGACTGAGGGACAGGAAGTCCCTGCCTAGCAGCTGATAGTGGCGGGTTGGGCCAGAGACTTACCCGCGAAAGCGCCTTGCCGGCATGAGCATGAGCGGCGTTGGGCCCGCCTTGAGGACCATCAATGAGGAAAACATGAGAGCTAGGCAGCATCTGCCTACCTGCCATGCACGACGGCTGCCAAAGCCGGCCTCGGCGGCGCCAAGGGACCGCTCCATCGTAATAGCGGCGCGGCTGAAGAGATCGCTGTCCGGCTAAAGAACGATGTGTTCGGGGCCAATCTCGCGCTGGTCGTCGCCGAGGATCGTCGCACGCTCGATCACGTTGCGCAGCTCGCGCACATTCCCGGCCCATCCGTGGGCCTCGAGCCGCGCCAGCGCGCCCGGGCTCAGCACCGAGCCGGGAGAGAACCGGAGCAGGAAGGCCTCCGCAAGCCGGCCGAGGTCGCTGCCACGGTCCCGCAGCGGCGGCAGGTGAATGGGAAAGACCATCAGACGGTAGTAGAGGTCCTCGCGAAACAGACGCCGCTCGACTGCGCCCTTGAGGTCGGCATTGGTGGCCGCGACCACTCGCACATCGACCTTGAGGTTGTCGTTGCCACCCAGCCTCTGCACCTCGCCCTGCTCGAGAAAGCGCAGGATCTTGCTCTGCAGCGCCAGCGGCATGTCGCCGATCTCGTCGAGAAACAGGGTTCCGCCGTGCGCGGCGTGTATGCGTCCGATACGGGACTGGGTCGCACCGGTAAAGGATCCTTTGACGTATCCGAAGAGCTCGGCCTCGAGCAGCGGCTCCGGAATGGCAGCGCAGTTGATGACAATCAGCGGCTGGCGGCTGCGCGGGCTGAGCAGGTGAAGTGCCTGCGCGATCAGGTCCTTGCCCGTCCCACTCTCCCCGGTGACGACCACGGTGGTATCGCGGCCGGAGACCATGTGAACCAGCTCATAAATCCGCTGCATCGCCTCCGAGTCGCCCACCATTCCCCGTATGCCGGTTCGTGACCGCGAAGCAGCATAAGTCGAGGAGACGACGCCGTCGGTCGTCTGTGGGCTGCTAAAACCTGCCCGGGTGGCGAAGCGGCCAGGCTCCGACTGCGGGTCGATGGGGGGTCGCGGTTCCAGCTCCCGGGACTGCCAGCGATGGGCAGAAGCAGCGACTCCCAGCTGCGTATCCGGTATTTCCGGGTGGACCTCTGACCCTGCATCTGAATTCATGTTCTGAGCGAGATCCTGCATGGAGGGCGCGCGAAGATCGCCACCTTGCGTCAGAGACTGCGGGCTGGTTGCACTGCAAGCGCCGGAGTGCGGAGGTGAGGCAAGCCCGGTCCAGAGAGCCGGAGCGCTGGACGCCGAAGATCTCAGCAAATCCCGGTAGAGCAGCTCTGAGAGCTGGGCGGCGATGGCGGTCGGGGAGGCGACGCCGAGCAGCAGCTGGCCGGTCTGGGAGTTCAGAGTAAGAATCTGCACCCCGGGAAACTCCGAACCAACGATTCCGCTGAACTCAACCGGCTCGAGGTCGCCCAGCATGGGATCGAGCAGCAGCACGTCGCTGCTCTGCCGCTCGAGATGCTCGAGGGCCTCGGCCCCGGTGAAGACCTCAGAGACCAGCCAGCGAGGCGGGGGAAGCCGGTCCCGCAGCACGCTCCTGAGCCGTTCGTTGGGGCTTACCACCAGTACGGAGATGAGAACCGTATCTTCTCTGCGGCGCGATGGCGTTGGAGCAGGCTCTCGTCCAGCCTGCTCCGGGGTCTTGATGGCGGTCGCTTCGCTCAAAGATCCTCCGGCCTGGCGATGCCGCCGCTGTCCACGTCTTCCCATGCTTTCGGCTGGGACGGTGTGCTGGCTGAGAGCCGGGGGCTCAGCAGGGCAGGCCTTCACTGCCGGGGAAGGCGGAGGCTAGCGGATTACCCAGCCGGCTGTCCTTCAAAGAGGTTCCGAGGATGTGTTGGAAGGAGGCCGGGAGCGTAGAAATAGTCTTCGTTGCCGCTCTCTCGGCGGTTGCAGGGCCCCGCGCCGGCGGCCCGAGTACGTAGCCGACGCCTCGGATGGTGCGAATCAGCTTTTCTTCCCCTTCGGCATCGATCTTGTCCCTCAGGTACTTCATGTAGACGTCAACGATGTTATTGGCAGGGTTGAAGGGAGCCTTCCAGACCCTCTCCATCACGGTGGCGCGGGAGACGGGACTTCCCCGGTGGCGCATCAGCAATTCCAGGATCGAAAACTCTCGCGGAGTGAGATCGATGCGCCGGCCGCGGCGCTCGACGGTACACTCCTCGGGATGCAGGACCAGCTCCCCTGTTCCGGCCTCGAGGCCGGCGGCGTGGAGCGCGACCCGCGTGGCGGCTGCACGGCCGGCGCGGCGCACCAAGGCCTTGACCCGCGCCAACAGCTCAGCCGTGCGAAAGGGCTTGGCCACATAGTCATCCGCTCCAGCGTCGAGCGCGGCCACCAGGGGGACTCTGCTGGCGGTGATCACCAGGATCGGCAGAATGGGGTGAGCGCGATTGATCTCCGCCAGCAGCTCCAGGCCCGTGGCCTCTGGCAAATCAAGCAGGAGGAGATCGAAGGGGCTGCGGCCGAGAAGATCCAGTGCGGCATGTTGATCGTGAACGACCTCGACAGTAAAGTCCGGGGCGAGCCTGCGGGCGAGAAATCTTGTTAACGGCTGGTCAGGGTCACAGAGCAGCACCCGAGAGCGCCCTTCAGCGGCATCGCCATAAGCCGGCGCTGCGAGACGGGGCGGCTGATCGAGGTGGGTCAGGTGCTCGCGGCCCTGCTCTATAGCTTGTTGCCCTGAAGCTTCTGCGTCCCGGTAAGGAGATTCAACTGCAGCTTGCAACCGCCCGGTGTCATCCCCATAAATCTGATGTTCCATTCGTAATCCCCTCATGGCCCGCCTAGTCGGTGGAGCTTGAACTCCCACCGCACCAGGCTTGGTTCTGTCCCAACCTCTGCGTACGTATTGCCTGCCCGGAAACGTACCCGGAAGGCACGCTGAAGCGAATTGGCACCGCTTCAAACGTTTTTCTTGAAAAAGCGTTGAAACATTGAGCAAGAGTGCCGATAGTGTTGCCCGAACCGATCTGGAGCACCGCGCCCAACCAGGCCGACCTTAAACGTGAAAGGCTCCATTACCTGGCTATGTACACGTTCAACTACCGTCCGCCCCGCTTTCCCACCGACTTCCCCGTCGACTTCGTTGTGGCCAAGGCCACCCTGCGAGGCCGATGCAACAACATCAACAGCTCGGGCCTGCAGGCGGAGTTCAACGGTACGGCGGTGGTCGGGGATCTGGGGATGCTGACCCTGGACCACAGCGAGAATGCTTTGAAGCTCTACGCCCGCATCACCTACTTTGCCGCCAGCCAGACCGGGCTGTCTTTCGTCTTTCGTACCGAACAGGAGCGTGCCCAGCTACTGCGCTTCGTTGAAATCGCCTCGGGACGCCGCCCGGGACAGGGTATTTTGCGCGCCGCCCAGAGCCGCTAAGCTCAGGCGCGGAACGTCGCCAGCTAATCTCGCCCGCAAAATCTCGCCTGCAACGTGGCAGGGCATAAATCGTGGAAGTGCCACCGCCCGCAGGGCTCCAGCAAGACGTTCATCAGGCGCGAAACCGCTGCTCAAGAACTGGGAGACAGCCGGCAAATCCCTTATCGGCGTCGACCACTGCGGCCAGTAGCAGAGCTCCCATTACCAACGGTTTCAACCTCAGGATTGCCTTAAAGCGGCACAGCTGCGCACCACAGCGCAGCGGGCGTATCAAAGACCGGTCCGGCATAGCAGGGCCAGCAGGTGCCTGCAGGTGCCTAGGTGCGTCCAGACAGCAGCCGAGGAGACTGGACGGAGGCGCAGGAGTCAGACCGGGGAAGCTCAATCATCCCGTTTACCGGAGTGAACTGGGTGGTCAAGCCGGCCCGGAGCTCGCTGCTTTCTGTGCTGGGGCAGGGGGAGGTGCGGGTGCTGCGGCCGGGGCGGAAGCTGTGGCCGGGTGTGGGGGCGGGCGGGAAGTTGCGGCCCTGGCCGGGTCCGCACCCGGAACTGCGACCGTGACCGTATCAGCGGTGGCTGCCGCAGCGGCTGCTCCCTGATCGGCGGAGGCGGAGGGGGGGGTAGCGCCCCCACCCGGAGCCGTGTCCAGGTACTGAACGATGAGTGAGATGCGGCGGTTCGAGGCGTCACCCGGGCTCTCCGGCTTGCGCAGCCGCTGGTCGGCGAAGCCGCGCACCTGCGATACCTGGTTGGGCCGTACTCCATGGCTCTGCATCAGCCTGCGTGCCATGTTGGCGCGGTCCGTCGACAGCTCCCAGTTGCCGTAGACGCGCTCGTCGGCAAAGGGCTGGGAGTCGGTGTGCCCTTCCATCGACAGCTTGTTCGGCAGCTGGCCCATCTTGGCCGCGAGCACCTGCAGCAGCTCCTGCAGAACGGGCGTGGGACGCGCGCTGCCAGTCTCGAAGAAGGTGCCCTTGGGGTCTTCCATCAGCTCGATACGCAGCCCCTCGGGGGTAACTGTGATCTCGATCTGCTTCTTGAACTTGTCGAAGTTGTCCATGCTCTTGAGCGACTTCTCGACCTCGGCTTTGAGCTTCTGCATGTCGTCCTTCTTGACCGGGACGGGCACCGGGACCGGTGCACCTTTGACCTGGGAGCCGATCTCCTTCGCCAGCCCCTTGGGGTCGTTGAAGTAGCCCGAGACCGCATCCTTGACGGGCTTTGAGCTGCTCATCAGCCAGAGAACGATGAAAAGGGCCATCATGGCAGTGACGAAGTCGGCATAGGCGACCTTCCAGGCGCCGCCGTGGTGGCCGCCGTGGCCGCCCTTCTTCCTGATGACGATAATGGGCGCTTCGTCTGCCATCGGTTCCTCTCAAACGCTGCGACCCGGCCTCGCCCGGCACGTCCAGGCGGCGGCTACTCTTACGCTGCGACCGTAGCCGCGGCGGCGGCCTCGCCACCCTTGTCGCGGCAGGCCTTTTCAACCTCGGAGAAGCTGGGGCGGACGTAACCGGGGATGGCGCGCCGGCCCAGCTCGATGGCCTGTATGGGCGAGGTGCCCTTGATGAAGGCGAGCATCACGACCCGGAGCACGTGATAGTAGCTGTGCTCCTCGTCGACCTCCTTGGTCATGTTGGCGGCCAGAGGCCCGACCACGCCGTAGCACATCAGGATGCCGAGAAAGGTGCCCACCAGGGCAGCGGCGACCTTGCGGCCGATCTCCTCCGGCGGACCGCCGAGCGAGCCCATGGTGACCACTACTCCCAGTACCGCTGCCACGATGCCGAGGCCGGGCAATGCGTCGGCCATGGTGCTGAGTGCCTGAATGGGCTGGCCGGCGCTATGGTGGTGGACCTCCATGTCGAGCTCCATCATCTGGTCGACGTCAAAGGGAGCCACGCCGCCGGTGATCGCCATGCGCATGGTGTCGCAGACGAAGTCGCGTACGTGGTGGTCGGCAAGAAAGGCAGGATACTTCGAGAGGATTGGGCTCTTCTCCGGCTCCTCTACATCGCCCTCGATCGAGACGGGTCCCTCTTTGCGCGCCTTGCTCAGCAGGTCGAACATCATCTTCATCGAATCAAGGTAACGCTGCCGGGTGAACTTTGGGCCCTTGAGCACTCCCATCAATCCCCCGATGATCTTCTTGAGGATGTGCATGGGGTTGGCGGTGAGCACCGTACCGATGGCTGCGCCGCCGATGGTGAGTATCTCGGAGGGCTGAATGAGCACCGCGAGGTGACCCTTCTCCATCATGAAACCGCCTATCACGGCCCCGAAGACGACGATGATACCGATGATCGAAAACATGCGTGACTTCCGTCCCTGAAGTTTGGCCAATTCAAGTGAAGAGCGGCTGAGGCGGAGAATCGCCGCCGCAGTGCCCTGATGTCAGGAGAATCGCTTACCTCATCGGCAGCGGCGGCAGTTATCAGAGGAAGAAAAGTTCCGGAACGTCCTCAGACCCCTCCGGGCTTAGGCACGGCGGCCGCTGCTTTCCTTCGAGCGAGCAAGCCCTATCACTGGGCTTTGCCGGAATCGGCACCAGGGTGTGTTCCGAAGTCAACGCTGAAGCGGTGTCTTCCCGAATCGACCGCGTACTCCTGCGTACCGGCGGTGGGCTTGAGCGGATGCCCGTCCATCGTGTAACGCCTGGCCTCAGCCTCGGAGATCGACAGGTAGGCCGCCGTGTTCGGGGGGATGACCACCGTCCACAGCACCGGACCGTGCGCGGGCGCAGTCCACTGCGAGGAGACGGCGCCGTAGGGTGAATCGTAGCTGAAGTCAACGCTGCCGAGGCTGCGGTCAAAGTGCGGGTTCAGGTGAATACGGTGGAAGCCGGGATCGTCGCTGCTGGCGTCGATGCCGGCGGCATACTCGTAGATCCAGGCCGCGACCGCTCCATAGGCATAGTGGTTGAAGGAGTTCATGCCGGGGTCGTCCATCATCTGGTCGCCGTTCCAGCGCTCCCACATGGTGGTAGCGCCGTGCTCCACCTGGTAGCCCCAAGAGGGGTAGCGGGTGTTCAGCAGCAGCTTGTAGGCGAGGTTGGTGTACCCGATGTCGCTCAGCACCTGCAGGACGTAGGGAGTGCCGAGAAATCCCGTAGCGAGCCGATCGTCATTGGCGTGAATCAGCGTTACCAGGCGGTCGCCTGCCGCGGCGCGAAGCTCGACGGGAACGAGCTTCATATAGAGCGCAAGGGCGTAGCCGGTCTGGGTTCCCGGGCCGGCCTTGCGGTCGTCAGACTCCATCGCCGTGGCGTGCTCGACCGCGTCACCGCCAGTGGGCCGGCCCATGGTGCCTGCGCTGATCGAGCCGTCTGGATGCACGTAGCGAGCCTGGAACGCAGCTCGGATCGCCTCAAACATGGCCTCGTAGCGGGACTCCTCCTCCTGGTGATGAAGGGCGTGGGCCATCTGCGCCATGAGTTGCGCGTCATAGGCCCAGTAGGCGGTCGCGACCAGCAGGTTCGAGGTTTTGTTTCCGGGCGCCAGCCAGTCTCCAAAGCCGATGCCGGACTGGTTGCGCCAGAGGTGATCGGGATTAGCCTGCTCGATGACGGACAAGTAGCGGGTCATCGCGTTCCAGTTCTCATCGACGATACGGGTGTCGCCATACTGCAGCCAGGCCGTCCAGGGAATGATGATTCCAGCATCGCTCCAGCCCGGTGAGACGGCGTTCGAGGCAGTCAGTGTGCCCGGCGCGTAGATGCCAAACATGCCGTCGCCCCCGGCAGTGCCGCTGAGGTCGCCTGCATACTTCCTCGAGAAGGAGTCAATCTGCATGTTGTAGGACGCGGTGCGCCAGAAGACCTGTGCATCGGCGGTCCAGCCCAGCCGTTCGTCGCGCTGCGGACAGTCAGTGGGCACTCCGATGAAGTTCGAGCGCTGGCCCCATTCAATGTTGCTCCACAGCTTGTTGATCATCGGGCTGCCGGTGCGAAGCTGGGCTGAGAACGGGGCGGCGGTGTGAAAGACCACCGCCTCCAGGCTGGACTTGCTGAGCTTTCCAGGAGCTCCGGTGACCTCGATGTAGCGAAAGCCGTGGAAGGTAAAGTCGGGTTCGAAGTCTTCGGTTCGGCTCCCCTTGAGGCGGCGGCCGCGGAGGGTGTAGGAGTCGGTAACCTTGGCGGAGCGCAGGTTTTCGGTGTAGAGGCTGCCGTCCTTGTTGAGCACCTCTCCAAAGCGCAGGCGAACCTCTGTTCCTGCGACGCCCGAGATGTGGAGGCGAGCCACTCCCGAGAGGTTCTGGCCGAAGTCGAAGATGGTGGCGCGTCCGGCAAGGGTCGTGACGGAGACGGGCTCGAGGGTACGCTCGACGCGGATCGGTTCAAAGCTCTGGGGAAGGATCTTCGGCTCGAGTGGGCGGATTACGTCGACCGGCCTCCAGCCATGCTCGTCCTTAGCTGCAGAGGTGTCCCAGCCTGGAGTCTCGAGGCGGGCATCGTAGCTCTCTCCATCGTAGATCTCGGCCGAGAGCACCGGTGAGGGATGCGACTGCCACGATGAGTCGGTATTGATCCACGTGACGGAGCCGTCGGCCGCCTCGATGCGAAGCTGCGCCCGCAAGGCCGGCGGAGTGTTGCCGTAGTTGTAGGGCTGACGCAGCCACTGCAGCGGAGTCGAGTACCATCCGGGCGCAAGCACCGCGCCGATCATGTTGCTGCCCGGGGTGACCATGCCGGTCAGGTCATAGGTCTGGTAGAAGACGCGCTGCCGATAGTCGGTCCACCCCGGCGAGAGTACCTGATCCCCGACGCGCAGTCCGTTGACCTGAAAGCGATAGGCGCCGAGCGCCGTCGCGTAGAGACGGACGGAGCGCGGCCTTCCTTCGACCGTGAAGGCACGACGGAGCTGGTTGACGGAGTCGACAGGCCAGGGCCGTCCGTAGGCGTTGGCGCCGGCGGGAGCGACCGTCTCGGCGGCCCTCCAGGCGCTGTCGTCGAAGGCGGTCTCCGTCCAGCGGGGAGCGGGGTTTGCGCTTGATCTCCATCCCGCCGCGCCGGTGCGAAGCAGATGGTATCCGCCATCCTGCGACTGCCATAGGAGAACGGCACTCATCGCGCCGCGCGTCGGCTCAAAGAGGGTCGCTCCGATGGCAAGGGTGTTCGGTCCCGGATGCACGAGCGCAGCGATATCAAGACGCCGATAGGTGCCCCAGGGCATGTTTCCCCAAGGCGTCTTCGCCTCCTGCTTGAGCACTTGCCGGCCATCGATCCAGGCCGACGGGGTGTCGACGGCGGTGAGAAAGAGCAGTACCGACTTTGGCGAGGCAGGCAGGTCGAAGGCGAGGCGGAAGGCGTGCAGCCCGGCGGGGGAGTCGTGCGGGCTGTTCGCGGGCGCGTCCCACACCCAGTCCGCTGCTGAGTCGCGCACGGCCCGGTGCTCACCGGTCTCGGCCCCGATCCAGCTGGCCTTCCAGTCTTCCGGCGCGCTCAGTCCTGTCTCCCACCACGCTGCGGCGCTTGCGGGGTACGGGGCTCCAGAGCTGTTCCAGGTACGGACGAGCCAGTAGTAGCGGGTCTGGCCCTTGAGCGCCGGGCCTCGGTATTGCACGTTGAGGGATTGCGAGGACTCGACGCGTCCGCTGTCCCACACGTCGGGCCTGGCGGATGCGAGACGGGCTTTGCTCGACGCGACGAGGATGCGGTAGGCCGTTTGGCGCGCCCCCGGTCGCGCATCCCTCAGCTGCCACGAGAGCTGTGGCGCATCAGCGCTGGTGCCCAGGGGATTTCGTTGACTGTCGCAGGTCAGCGATGCGGGGGCGAGCAATGGCGGTGCTGCGGCGGCGACAGGAAAGAGACACGGCGCTGCGAGAAGCGGGATGAAGAGTGCTGCCGCTCGAAGCTTTGCGGCGCGGTGTGGATGGATGGAAGGCGTCATCGGGACTTTCTGCTCGGGGAGTAAGGGGGAAGGCTGATGGCGGCAGGTACAGTCGCTGAATGCTAGGAGCGACGCGTCGCTCTGTCAAGCTGCACGCCTTTGAAGGTCTTTGGCTGAGTAGAATGTGCGCATGCTCACACTTGCTCCCGAAGTGCCGTCATCGCGGGGATGCAGTGTTGTCTCATACTTCGAGAGGAGGTTTGAACGACGCGCGCTGGTCGGGTTGCTGGTTTTCTTGTGCTGCTCCGTGGCCTGCTTCGGCGAGAGAGCCGGGCGCGGGCGCACACCTGCGGGAAGTCTGCGCCCGGTCCATCTTGAGACGGAGGCGCTCACTGGTCCCATCGGCGTTGATGCGGACCACCCGCGCCTGAGCTGGCAGCTTGCGGCGATGGACGCCGGCGCGCATGACCTGAGCCAGACAGCGTACCGGGTGCTCGTCGCCTCCTCGCCTGACCTGCTTCTGACCGATGTGGGAGATGTATGGGACAGCGCCCGCGTGGAGAGTGCCGACCAGCTGGAGATCGTCTTTGCGGGGCGACCTATTCAGCCTGTGACTCGCTACTACTGGAAGGTGAAAACGTGGGACCAGGAGCATCGCGCCTCCGCTTGGAGCGCCACGGCGAGCTGGGTCAGCGGCATGCTTTCACCCTTGCGTTGGACGGCGGGATGGATCGGTGCGGAACGAGACCAGTCGCCGCCGGCGAGCCGCAATGGTGGACAGCCGACTCCGGCGCAGATACGACCGCTGCCGCTCTTCCGCAGAGAGTTTGTCGCGGCAAAGCCGATCGCGAGGGCGGTGGTCGCAGTCTGCGGCCTCGGGCAATACGAACTCCGCATCAACGGAAAGAATGTAACAGCCAGCGTGATGAATCCCGGCTGGACGAACTATCGCAAGCGCGTCTTTTACAACATGTATGACGTGACGGCGCTGATCAGGCCGGGATTGAACGCGCTGGGCGTGATGCTGGGTAATGGTATGTACGATGTGCCGCAGGTGGCGGGACGGTATACGAAGTTCAGCGGCTCTTTTGGCCAGCCGAAGCTGATTCTGCAGCTGACCTTGCACTACAGCGATGGATCAGAAACCACTGTAGTTACAGATCAAAGCTGGAAGACGTCGGCGGGACCGATCACCTTTTCGAGCATCTATGGCGGCGAGGACTATGACGCGCGGCAGGAGCACGCGGGTTGGGATATGCCGGGCTTCTCAGCGCTGAGCTGGAAGCCGGTCGTTGCTATGGCCGGGCCGGGTGGCGAACTGGTAGCGCAGTTGCTGCCGGCGATTGCTGTGGCAAAGACCCTCCGGCCTGTCCGCACCCACCGCTTCCCCGATGGCAGGGTCGTCTACGATCTTGGCGTGAACTTCTCCGGCTGGCCGAGCATCGCGGTGCGGGGCCCTGCCGGTAGCCGGGTCAAACTGCTGCCGGGCGAACTGCTCGATGCTTCAGGCCACGTAACGCAGGCGAGCAACGACGCAGGTCCTGGACGCGAAAACTCCTTCACTTACACGTTGAAGGGTGAGGGCGCGGAGAGCTGGCATCCGCAGTTCAGCTACAACGGCTTTCGCTATGTAGAGGTCTCGTTGATCAAAGCGGCTCGTGAAGGCAGCGGGCCAGGTCCGCGCCCGCCGGTGGTGATCGCGCTCTGGGGCAGCTTCCTCCACGACGAAGTGGCCGTGACGGGCAGCTTCGATCGATCGAAGCCGCTCTTCCTGCAGATCCATCGGCTGATCGATCAGGCGATCCTCAGCAACATGTTCAGCGTGCTCACCGACTGCCCTACCCGCGAGAAGCTCGGCTGGCTGGAGCAGACGCACCTGGCCGCCACTTCCATCATGTACAACTACGACGTCCGGCAGTTATACGAGAAGATGGCCGACGATATGGCCGACTCGCAGACCGCGAGCGGCCTCGTGCCCGCGATCGCGCCGGAGTTTGTCGCCTTCGTGGACGAGCAGGGCCTGAGCACAGATTTTCGCGACACTCCGGAGTGGGGTAGCGCATCGATACTGAGCCCGCTTGCGGCGTACCGCTTTTATGGCGACAAGGCAATACTTGCGCGGCACTACGACACGATGCAGCGCTACGTTGCCTATCTTGGCTCGCGGGCCGAGGGGCACATGCTGCGGTACGGGCTTGGCGACTGGTACGACATCGGTCCGCGCGATCCTGGAGTGTCGCAGCTCACGAGCAAGGGACTGACTGCGACTGCGATCTACTACCAGGACCTGTTGAGCATGGCGCTCATTGCTCGCCTGCTGGGGCATGAGCCGGACGCAAGGCTGTATGGCGCCGAGGCAGCCCTCGTGAAGGATGCGTTCAATAGCGCGTTTTTTCATCCCGGAACGGGCGAGTATGACACGGGCAGTCAGACGGCGAACGCGATGCCGCTGGTGCTCGGGATGGTACCGGATGGGGAGCGAGCCCGCGTGTTGCACAGTCTAGTTGCTGACGTCCGGCGGCACGTTGATCATGTGACTGCGGGAGACATCGGCTTCCACTATGTAGTTCGCGCATTGACCGATGGAGACCGCTCAGACGTGCTGGCCGACATGCTCTCGCGAACGGACGCGCCCAGCTACGGCTACCAGCTTGCGCACGGGGCTACGTCGCTGACCGAGGCGTGGGACAGCAAGGCTAGCAGCTCGCAAAACCACTTCATGCTCGGGCACGCGGAGGAGTGGTTTTACCACGGCCTTGCGGGTATCGACATCGACTTTACGCGTCCGCGCCAAGAGCGTCTGCAGGTGCGGCCCTTTGTTGTAGAGGGCGTGGCCGGAGCAGCTGCAGGCGTTGAGACTGTCTTTGGCGAGCTTCGCTCAAGCTGGCAGCGAGTTGCAGGCGGTGTACTTTACCAAATTGAAATCCCTGCCGGCCAATCCGCCCGGATCACTTTGCCGGCCGAGAAAGCCGACGATGTTCGGAGAGTCGACAAAGGAGGCGGATGGCCTGCAACAGAGTACGAGGCAAACGCAGGATCAGTCTCGTTCGTTGCCGGGTCGGGGCACTACAGCTTCGTCGTGCGCCGGCTCGGCGACCGCGGAACAACCTGGCGCACTAGACACGACCGAGCTCTAGACGAACGAAGGCGGACGGTCGGCGAGCGCCTGGCCAAACCCCGCGTTTGCCACTGCACTCATGGTGAAGGTGAGCGTGCCGCCCTGAATTAATTCAGTGTGGCTGATCCAGCTCTTCGAGTGAGGTCTGCCGTTCCAGGTCACGTGATGGATGTATGGGCGGTCCGGCCCATTGTTAATAGCGCGTATCACCAGGCGCTTGCCGCCGCCCACATCGAGCGTGGCGCGATCAAAGAGCGGGCTGCCGAAGACGTAGTTTCCACTCACCGGATCGACTGCGTAGAGTCCAAGCGCGCTCATGATGTACCAGGCGGACATCTGCCCGCAATCTTCGTTGCCTGACAGGCCATCGGGTGCGTCTGAGTACATCGTCTCCAGCAGCGAACGTATCTGCGCCTGGGTCTTCGACGGCGCTCCAGCATAGGAGTAGAGGTAGACGACGTGGTGGTCGGGCTCGTTGCCCTGGGAGTACTGGCCGACCATGCCGGTAATGTCCGGCGGCGCGTCGGCAGGCAGATCGGAGCTCTGATGGAAGAGCAGATCAAGCTTCGCAAGGAAGGTCTTATCGTCGTCGAAGAGACTCATGTATTCGTGCACGTCGTGTTGATTGAGGAAGGTCGCCTCCCACGAGTTGCTCTCGGTGAAGTCGCGCCAGCGCTTCGAGTGGCCCATGGCACGCGGATCGAACGGATCAGCAAACTTGCCGTCCTGCAGCCGCCCGCGCACGAAGCTGACGGAGCGGTCGAAGACATTCTTATAGTTGCGGGAACGCTTGAGCAGCAGCTGACGATCTTCGCCCGCGCCGGCAGCGAGCGCGAGCTGGGCCATCGCCCAGTCGTCGTAGGCGTACTCGAGCGTCTTGCTCACCGACTCTTCCTGCGTGTCGCAGGGCAGATAACCGAGGCTGCGATACTCGGGCAGACCTCGGTATGGGTCGTCCATTGCGCGCTTGCGCCACAACGTGTAGGCGTGTTTGTAGTCGACACCCGCGATGCCCTTGGCATGAGCTTCGGCGAGCACGACCGCCGAGTGGTAGCCGATCATGCAGCCAGTCTCGAAGCCCTGCAACGGCCAGACGGGCACGCCGGCCGGCCCCTCCTCAGCCATCCGTATGAGGCTGTTGAGCAGGTCTGGCAGCCGTTCGTGCAGCATGAGCGTGTAAAGCGGATGCAGTGCCCGGTAGGTGTCCCAGAGTGAGAAGGTTGTGTAGTTCGATGCTCCCGTGGGCAGCTGGTGGATCTGAAAGTCGCTTCCCCGATACCGCCCATCGACATCGCTGAAGAGGGTCGGTGCGACCATCGCGTGATACAGACCGCTGTAGAACGTGCGCTTGTGCGCCTCGTTGGTCGTCTCGATCTGCACGCGTGCGAGTTCGTGCTGCCATGCGTGACTGGCGGCCCGGCGCGCCGCGTCGAAGTCCCACGCCGGCACCTCGGCGTGCAAGTTCTTGATCGCTCCCTCGATGCTGACCGCGCTCAGGCCTACCTTGACGATGATCGTGTCCGGCTTCTCCATGGGAAAGCTGAGGGCGCATTTCAGCGACTTGCCGTTTGCCTCTCGAATTGCTTCGGGCAGATGTTTACCGTCCTCGTAGACGGTCGCGGCAGCAAAGGGTTTTGAGAACTGCATGGCGAAGTAGATATACCGGCCACTCGCCCACGCATCGTAGCGGCGGCCTCCGGTAATCGTGTCCTTGCCCTCTACGTGCAGCTCAGCGGAGAGTACCCTCGACTGCAAGGGCTGGACAGAAGGCGGGTCGGAGGTGTCGATGATGCCGTGTGCGAGGTCGAGAATGAAGTGGTTGCCGGCACCCGCTGGAAAGCTGTAGCGATGCACGCCCACCCGCGAGGTGGCAGTCATCTCTGCCTCAATCGGCGGCCGATCGTCGTCGCCGCGCAGGGTGACGCGGTAGTAGCCGGGCTCGCCGTGTTCCTCATCATGAGAGAAGCGAGAGCGGTAGCCGGGCTGGCCCTCTTGACCCGGATCGAGATAGACCGGCCCTGTCGAGGGCGCCAGCAGAAAGTCGAGCATATCGCCAACTCCGGTTCCGCTCAGGTGAGTGTGGCTGAAGCCGAGGATGTAGCGATCGTCGCGGTGGTAGCCCGAGCAGTGGTCCCATCCCAGCGTGCCGGTGTCAGGGCTGAGCTGCACCATGCCGAAGGGCACAGTCGCTCCAGGAAAGGTATGCCCGTGTCCGCCAGTACCGAGAAAGACGTCGACGTGACCGGTCAGGGTGGACCTGGCATCGTGATCGTCCCGAGCGGGGAGGGTCAACCCATGCAGCCCTCCACTCTGCGAGCTGAGCACCACGCCGGCCGCGCTGGCGCCTTTCAGGAACCTACGTCGACTTAGTTTGCGCATATGATTTGGCCCTTCCTTTCAGCAGTAGTTCGGTGATTAGAGATCTGAGGCCAGCAAGGAGGGAGACTCGCGGCTGACCTTGACGATCAGCTCCCCGAACAGGGTGTTTGCCCACGCAAACCATGGCCTGGTGAACTTCGCCGGATCGTCTTTGTCGAAGCTCTCGTGCATAAAGCCCGTGCCCGCGTCGATGTTCCGTAACCACCGAAGGCAGGCTAGAAGCTCTACCTGTGAGCGGCTGGTGAGTGCACGAACGATGATCGACATGGGCCAGATCTGATTGACGCCGATATGCGGTCCACCGACGCCCTCTGCCGCTGTTCCCTTGAAGAAGTAAGGATTGTCGGGGCTAAGAACAAAGCGCCTTGTGCGTAGATAGACGGGGTCATCGTCGCGGACACAGCCCAGATATGGAAGCGCCAGCAGGCTTGGGATGTTGGCGTCGTCCGAGAAGAGCGCATTGCCGAACCCATCCACTTCATAGGCCCATATCTTGCCGTGGATGCCGTGGTGCGCCATGCCGTGCCACTGCAAAGCATGGCGCACTTCTGCGGCAAGGGTGGTCGCATCGGTGGCCAGTTCGCGGTCGCCAAGCACCTCGGTAGCCATCTGCGCGAGATCGCCCAGAGCTTTCACAGCGAAGAGGTTTGAAGGAATGAGAAACGGAAACATGCAGGCATCGTCGGATGGGCGAAAGGCGGAGTGAATAAGGCCGATGGCACTCGCAGGTGCGCCGTATCCGTTGCCCTGCAGGGTGTCGTTAGGCGTCTCGGTGAGGCGCAGAAACCGGTAAGGGCCTTCGCTGCTCTTTCGCTGCTGAGCTCGGAAGGTTGCCACCACCAGGTGCATGGCGACGCGCCACTGTTCGTCAAAGGGAGACGTGTCGCCGGTAGCTCGCCAGTATCCGTGGGCGAGGCGGATGGGGTAGCAGAGGGAGTCAATCTCCCACTTGCGCTCGGCCACCCCGGGGAGCATGCGAGTGTCGTCGTGCAGAGAGAAGCTGAGCGGCGGTGCGGATGTATCACGGCTAAACGCGTTCGCATAGGGGTCGATGAGGATGCAGCGAGTCTGCCGGCGGATGACACCCTCGAGCAGGTTCCTAAGCTCGCGATCCTGGGCGGCCAGCGGCAGGTACGGCCAGACCTGCGCTCCGCTGTCCCGCAGCCACATCGCTGCAATATCACCGGTGATGACGAAGGTGTCCGGCTTGCCCTCAAAGGTCGATGGAAAAACCGTGGTGTCGAGGGTGTTGGGGTAGCAGTTCTCAAACAGCAGTGCGAGATGTGAATCGGCGATGAGCTCGCGAACTCGACCTATCTCCCGCTCCACGGCCTCGCTGCGGAACTGTCTCTTGGCCGGCGCCGGCCGTGCGCTGCGCAGTTCCACCGAGTCGCGGGCCTGGGATGCTCTGGATCGTGGCAGCAGGTTCTGCGTTGCAGCGAGGACTCCGAGCTTCACCATATCGCGCCGGGTCAGCATACGTTCCGCTTCTGAGGCAGCCGCCTGCGACCGGTGAACGCGGGTTGGAGCGTCAATAACACGATCACTGCAGATTACACGCCTGCAGGCCACGCGTGCGTTGCACAGGCTGCTTGATCCCCGTTAGACTGAGGGGAGCCGGCAGCAGGCCCCTTCCCATGGGCCTGACGCCAGCGGCGCGACCGGATGCAACACGGAGAGGTGGCAGAGCCCGGTTGAATGCAGCTGACTCGAAATCAGCCATACCTTTACGGGTATCGGGGGTTCAAATCCCTCCCTCTCCGCCACACTTCACGAGCACCTGCGGCCTCTCCTTGCCGTATGAACTTGTATTGAAGTTTGTTGCCGCTCGGCCATCGCAGTTCAAGCCGAGTTGCGACTGCCGTCGCCTTGAGAATACCGGACTCGCGCGCCTGATCGGAGCTGGCCTCCGCGTCATTCCACCTGATCTCATACGCCCTGACCGTCCGAGCGGTGACGTTGCGCAATAACGGGTAGTTCTAGTGCAGCACAGGCGCTACTGATGGCCAGATTTGCGTGTTTCTTGATCAAATGGTGGAAAAAGCAGACGTGTCTCCGAGAACTTAGACCAGTCCTGGAATATGTAGGGAGGGTAGTTTTTGGTCGGAACTGGGCTTGCCTGTGCCTGTCCGTAGCAGCAGGAGCCGGCAGTCACAAGTTGATCGATGAATGAGCGGGATATTGTACCAAGGGGGGTGGGACGAGACGAACCTGCTTTCCTACCTGACTACAACCAAACACAAGGCTTACAAATTCTATAGTGCCTCTGTAATTGGGTAACTTGCACACCACAACTCTAGACGGAGCAGGTATATGCGCGTGATTTACCAGATGAGCACACATATACCTGATCCCACGTTCTTGTTAGGGCTATTTTACGATCATACGGTCTTTAATCGTCATAGCCGGCTTTATACGGCAACTCAGTGTCAGACGTTAGCAATGTCGCAAGTGACATCAGTCGTTGTCTGACGCTGAGATTGCGAGGCAGAAAAAGGCTCAGAGCTGCAATTACCTTGATCATCGCTTTTCAGCTTTCTTTTGTGTTTTGCATACTTTATGTTTTTGAAATCTTACGACCTAACAACCTGCCGCTGCGACATTTGTCAACAGCGACTACAAATACTGCAATGCAGAAACCCGCAGACCGAACCTCAGCCTCGAGCCGTTCCTCTATAAACGTCGGGAACATAACTCGCAACTCCTTCTTCTAACTGCAACGGCTTTCTCAGTCTCACTCAATTGAAGCGACTGAGTTTCCTCACGTAGCATAAGTACGACAACACGTCACATTCTCTGGGTCCAGGTACGAAATTCGCGGATATGCTCCAGGTCGCGCATCGCGTCACCGGAATAACACACAGCCCTGTCATCCCAGTACACCGTGGCGATTGGCCTGGGGCTGAGGGCGGGATAATCGGTGTTCGCATTGATCTCGTCGAAGGGCACGTCTGCCTGGCGCAGATACGGTTCCACCGCAGAAGGTTTGCGGGCAGTGTGTACAACGATCTTCCAGCCTTCGCGCCTTAGAGAGTGCAACGCGTTGCGAACGTCAACACGCGGAGACCCGAATTCTCCGTCGCCTCGCCAGCCGTCGTAGTCAGCGATGACGCCGTCAAAATCGACGGCTATGGTGCGTCGCCTGCCGTCCTCGGTCTGCGTTCCTTGTATCGCGGGATGATCTGGATCCTGCATAAGGGCCAGGATTTTCTCTGTCGACTCCACGACGGTCTCGCGGTCGGTGTGACAGACCAGATCTGGATTCAGAGGCGCTTCAAAGTCACTATCAACCCCGGTGAAGCCGGGCAACTCGCCACTTCGCGCCAGCTTATAGAGGCCCTTCGGGTCTCGTTCCTCACAGACCGAGACGGGGGCGTCTATGAATACCTGCACCCCGTCGGGAACGATCGACCGCATCAACTCACGCATTGCTTGATAAGGGCAAATGAGCCCCACAAGCACGGTCATTCCCTGCATTGCAAAGATATTCGCCACATGTGCCACGCGCCTGGCATTCTCCATCCGGTCCTCAGGAGAGAATCCAAGATCGGAGCAGAGGCCGCGCCGCAGGACGTCCCCGTCCAGTACCTGAACCAGCTTTCCTCGCTGGACCAGCCTGTCTCGGACCGCCATGCAGAGCGTAGTCTTGCCTGCACCACTGTGCCCAATCAGCCAAAAAACTTTGCCGCGGGCAACAGTGGAGGAACTCATCAGGCGCCTACCATAATTAGAGTGCTTTTTGCTTGTGAGCATGCTACATCCGGAATCGGACCATCAGCGTGGCATTTGCGCAATTATTTTCGATGCGGCGATCCCCGGATTGTGCCTACATGGAGCAAGTTGAACTTCTGCCTTAGCAAACCAATGTCGGATTAATGCACCGGCTATCGGGCTTGAATGAGCTTGGCGGGGAGGATGCTTTCGTACTCCGACTATGGGGCCGGCAGACGCTCGTAGCTGACGAAGGCTACTTCTTTGCTGTCCGGGGACCAGGAGGGCACATTGATTGTTTCCTGTCCCCCAAACAGCTTGGCCAGCACCGTCACTTTCTTATCAGAGAGAGACATCAGGCGCAACTCCACGTCCTGATTGGCTGGATGGCCGGAGACGTCGCTCTGGTAGGCGAGGAAGACCATCCACTTGCCGTCCGGTGAGATGTGGGGGAACCAGTCGTTACTCTGGTCTGCGATCACCTGCTCCTGCGCCGCTCCGTCGGTCCTCATGCGCCAGATCTGCATCAGGCCGGTGCGCTGGGAGTTGAAGTAGATGAACTGACCGTCGGGCGAGAACTCTGGGCCATCATCAAGCCCCTTGGCTGTCGTGAGGCGTGTCTCGACGCCCCCGGCGGCAGGTATGACGTAGATGTCGAACTCACCCGCGCGCTGCCCGGTAAAGGCCAGCGTCTTGCCATCCGGGGACCATCCGTGCCAGTAGGAGGGCCCATCCGGCGTGACGAGCCTCGGCGTTCCACCCTCGGCAGGGACGATGTAGATGCGCGACTTCCCGTCCGGCGAAGATTGATCGCTGATGGCGAGCAGCTTGCCGTCGGGCGAGAGGCCATGGTCGTTGTTGCAGTGTACCTGGGCTCCAGTAGCGACGATGGTTGATGGACCGGAGGCGGTTGGATTAGAGGCGCGCGTGATGCGGCGGATCGTCCCGCCCTGGTTGTAGAAGATCGTGCTGCCGTCTGGCGACCAGTTCGGCGCCTCGAAGTGTTCGGCCGCGACCAGCGCGACTCGACGGTCGGTGGACGCGATCTTCACCGTCTCAAGCGTGCTGTAGAGGACGGTCTGACCCGCGGCGGCCGGCAACTGCTCCAGCTTGACGTGGGAAAAGGTAGCCGTCTCGGTGACGTCCTTATCGTGCGCGCAGACGCCAAGGCCCACGTAGAACGCGCCATCAAAGGGCACCCGCATTGCCGCACCTGAAGGCGCAAGCCGGCCGCTCGCGTCCGACACGTAGACGTAGGCGTATTGCCCACGCTTCTCGATGCGAACGCGTTGGGGAGCCGAGATATTCGACTGCACCTCATGGCTGATCGCTCCTGCGGAGTCCCGGTATTGCAGCGAAGTGAGGCCGTCCCCATGGCGAGCCACGTCGACGTAGCGTGAGCCGGGCTCGAGTGTCTGGCGAATCAGCAGTGCTGCCTTCCGATGTTCATTGCCGGTGGTGTCGATGAAGGCGATGTCCGCCTCCAGTGCGACGTCGCCCTCCATCTTCTTCCAGACGAAGTGGAAGGCATCCTTGTCGGCCCACATGTTCTCGCCGCTGCCCGAGACGGTGTAGACGCCGGTTGCCGCGTCGAGGCTCGCCTTGCCAGGATGCAGGACCCTCCCGATGTCTCCGTCCTTCTCGAAGGTACCCAGGGGGGCTTGGGCTGCCGCGTACAGGGCTGTGAAGGCCGTGACGATTGCGAGGACCAAACATCCCCTGAGATGGCGGCTATAAGCTGTGGTCATGCATGAACTCCGCGTCTAACTTGAGAGCCTCGAGCGGGGGCATGTCGTACTCCTCCTGCTCGACGAAACAATGATGCACGTGGGCTGCCCGGGCAGCGATCAGTATCTGCTCGTTGGGGATGATGCCGCGTCCCAGCTCGGCCGCGTCCGGGCTGTCCGTGATGGTGAAGGGCTTCCGCTGGCCCTTGAAATCCTTCACGTGCAGCAGCGAAATCCTGTGCGGGTAGCGCCTAAGATAGCTGACCGGATCGCCGCCACCGATGATCACCCAGCCGCAATCCATCTCAAAGGTCACCAGCTGCGGGTCGGCTATACGGATCATCGAATCGTATGGTACTTCTCCATCCTGCGAGGCGAACTCCATCGTGTGGTTGTGATAGCCGAACTGCATGCCCGCTGCATGCACCTTGCGGCCGAAGTCGTTGAACTTGTGGGCGCTCCAACAGAGGTCCTCCAGCGTGAAAGAGGCTACCTTTTCCTGGTACGACTTTCCCTGCACACGCCCGGGATCGCGAAAGCCGGGAAACGAACAGATGATATAGCGAAGGCCGAGTTGATTGCCGAAGTCGATGATCTGGTCGAGAGTGGTTGCAAGCTGGTCGAAGGTGTAATGAGCGCTCACGCACGCGAGCCCGGCCGAGCGCATCGCCGATGCCACCTGGGTCGCGGAGCGACCGTAAAAGCCGGCTGCTTCCACCTCGCGGTAGCCGAGCTCTCCGATCTGCCGGAGAGTCTGTTCGAAGTCGAGAGCGAGCATCTGCCGCACAGAATAAAGCTGCAGGCCGAGCGGAAGTCTGCGCCGGGGCACACCCAATGCGAAGGCGCTGAGCGAGAGCGCCGCCGCGGGGAGCGACCGCTCCAGGAACTGCCGCCGCGTGAGCTCGATCATGACCCCTGCGCCCCGGCGCACAGCGAAGGCGATGCAGGGGCAACCCGGAAGTCTGTGCCGTTAGATAGAACCAAGGTTTTTTTAGCCTCAAAGCGTACCAGCCAAAATAACACTTCGAGATGTGATTCAGGGAAGGCGTTGGCGTCTTGGTCCTGAGGACTAATAGACTCAGGTGCCCTGTATGCGCCGGAATACCTCGCATCCGGGCGAGATTCCAGGCTGCGCCATCCGCCGGCGATACGGTTAGATCAACGTCCCGGACCGGCAGGAAACCCGCATTGCTTCCAGAGCTTGTCCCAGTTCCAGAGCTCGTTCGCGACCTCGATTGGCAGAGGCGATCCGAGCTGATGGGCAAGCATGCACACCTGCCCACGATGATGGGCCTCGTGAGACAGCATGTAGCAGAGCATCTCGACGCCTGCGGGCCAGGCCGCGCCCCATCCATCTCTGCGGAAGGTCTCGATACATCTATCGCCCAGTGCCTGCTCGAGCATCTGCGCGCAGAGGACCGCACTCTCGGCCAGCGCTGTCCGGGCCTGCTGCGGCGAGCAGCGCAGCCGATGGAGCTGCGGCGGAACAATCATGTGTGGTGCAGTGAGCCTTACCCACTTCGCACGGACGTTGTGCATATGCGAGAAGATGGCCGCGATGGTCCGTACCCCGCCCGGAGGTTTCGCCCGCCAGGCGTGAGAGTCGAGGTGCTCGATGAGTGCCTGGTTCAGGCAATCGCCAGCCAGGAAGATCCGACTCGCCCGGCTCCCGAGTTGCGCCGTACTATCACTTTGGCGTGTGCTCATGGCTCTCTTACATCTATCAGTAAAGCTGACGAAGGGGGGACATTGAGCGAGCAGCGAGCCTCACCTTTCGGCAGGCCAGCAGCATACGATTGAGATTGCTTCTAGATCGACCGCCGCCTACGTTGCCGCTTGACTGGCGAAAAGTCTTTCCAGAGCATACAACTGGGACAAAGACTGCGAAATAACGGCATCTGCGACGTAAGCCGGTCCGTGCCTCCCGGACAGGCAGAAGGGTGAACGATGGTAGCGATTGAATTGGAGTATCACGGCGATCTGCACTGCACCGCAGTCCACGGTCCGTCGGGAACGGTGCTGAACACCGATGCACCCAGGGACAATCAGGGACGCGGAGAGAGCTTCTCGCCGACCGATCTGCTGGCTACAGCGCTCGGCAGCTGCATGCTCACCGTCTTGGGAATCATGGCACGCAGTCTGAAGATTGACCTCGCCGGCGCCACGGCAACCGTCGAAAAGGCGATGACTTCCTCCCCGCCGAGGAGGATCGAGAGCCTGACGGTCAAGATCCACGTACCGCAGTCTGTGAGCGCTGAGGACAGGCAGAAGCTGGAAGGTTCCGCTCACACCTGCCCCGTGCACCAGAGCCTTCACCCCGATGTCCGGACGCCTATCGAGTTCACATGGGGCGAGCTTCGGAAGTCCGCCTGAGGTCACTGGCGCGCCGGGAGGTGGGGCTGTCCGGGCAGGCAGTAAGGTGTTTTCTCCACATAGGCTGTAGAATCTGGGCACCGTGAGCGCCCCCTTGATGTTCTCCGATGACGCCCAGCGCCAAGGTTCACTGGCGATCCCAGATACCCGGCCCTCCGACATACCACAGTCGCCCGGGCCGGGGTTACTTAGCCACGTCGCATCTGAGCCGCGAAGGCGAAACGGCGAGCAGGGCTCAGCGGTGCAGATGTTGTTGGTCGTGGTCGCTGCCATTGCTGTCGCGGCGCTGGCTGTCGGGTCTTACCTCTACTTCAGCGACAAGCCCGTCACTCCGACTGGCAGCGTTGAACAGACCTGGGTCTATCCCATCCATCGTGAGTCGACGGTTGGCGGCGGAGGAGCCGGTATGGTCGGGGTCAAGCAGGACTTTGATCAACTGATGCTGCTCGCGAGGGTGAAGATCGTCAACCCCGGAAAGATTCCTATCTACGTCCGCGATATCTCCGCCACGGTGAGCATGAAAGGCCAGGACGCGGTGAGCAGCGCCGCCGCGGGCAGGGGCGACTTCGATCGCGTGTTTGTCGCTTATCCCGAGATGGCCGCTCAAAAACAGACGCCCTTGACGCGCGACACCACCGTTGCCCCGGGCGCCTCGGCCGAGGGACTACTCGTCTTCAGCTTCCCTCTTACCAAACAGCAGTGGGACGCTCACTCTGCGGTCGATGTGACCGTCTCGTTCATTCATCAGCCTGACCTGGTGCTGAAAGCTGGGTTATAGTTCCGCTGTCCCAAGTCTGGGCGGGCACTTCAGCGCTTAGAGGATGAACAGCCGTGCCACTGATATCTGTGACGCGGGTGTACGAGTGAGACGGGAAAGGCAAAACAGAGGCGAAGAGAGCGCCGCGATCTGTCTGATTGACTCAGCGCGGACGAACAATTCGCCTCTTCGGACCTGAAGCGTGCTTACGACTTGGGCGCGGAGATGTAACCTACGACCTGATTCTTATTGATGCTGTTGACCACGAGTTCGTAAAGCTGGTTGTTGCGCCCGGTGTAGAACTGGACGGGTTCGTTCAGCCCGCGATCCTTCTTCTCGATCTTCTTATCGTCCGAGAGCACATTGACGGTGTAGCGGTTGTGCTTGGCGTCGGCCTTCTTCAACTCCAGGCTCACAGTTGAGACTGGCTGCGGCTTGCCGCCCTTGTTCAACGTGAACTCATAGTAGTTGCGGTCGCCCTTGTGCTTGAGCATCTCGAGCTCATCGTGGTTGGTGGCGATCAGGCCGCTCTGCATCCCCAGGTCGCCCTTCATACTCTGCAGCTGCGCCTGAGCGGCCTGCAGATCGGTCCTGGTCTGGGCCACATCGGTCTTAACTCCGCCTACGTCAGTCTTGACGCTGGCAACATCGCCGGAGACGTCTCCGATCTGCTTGCCAATCTGCTGATTGGAGGCCATCTGCTCCCGCTCAAGCCGGCGGGCATCCGCCTGCTGGCGCTGCTGAAGCTGCTGGGCACGCGTGTCGATCTGTCTCTGGGTAAGCCCGAGAGACTGGCCGAAGCTGTCTGTGGCCACCTTCAATTGTGCATTGGTGTCTCGAAGTTGATTGCCGAGATCGGCATTCTGACGCTGAGCGTCGGCCAGCAGCGACTCTGAATGGGTGAGACGCTGGTTGAGGGTGTAGCTCCAGATGAGCCCACCGATCGAGGCGAGCAGTGCGACGCCGATGCACGCCAGCGCCAGCCCGGTAAAATTGTGCCGCTCTCTGGGAGTAAAGTCTGTGTTTTCAGCCATGTTTTTGAAGTCCTCTCCTTCTCTTCTCATGATGTGGCCTGTCGACCGGTGGTTGACCCATGCTCGGACCCTCGCACCCTGTACTAGAGCAAATTACTGGGACTGCCCCTTTCCACTACCAGTCAATCCCCGTTTAAGCACGCGGCGGGCACGGCGGAGCCATCCCCTAACATACGCCCTACAATGGACGAGTGGACACCGCCGATGTCGTCATAGCAGGTGCCGGAATCATCGGGCTTTCGCTTGCGATCGAGCTGGCGCGGACAGGGTTGCGGGTGGTGATCGTCGATCGACGGCAGGCGATGCAGGAATCCTCCTGGGCTGCAGCCGGAATGCTGGCTGCGCGCGACCCTGAAAATCCTCCAGCGCTGGCGCCCCTTGCTCAACTGAGTTTGCGTTTGTACGCGGAATTTCTTCACCGGGTGCAAGAGCTCTCTGGTATGCAGGTCCCCCTGCGAAGCTCCTGCGTGCTGCAGGGGACGCGGAGCGGGGAGACGTTCCTGGTGGCCTCCGGCTCAAACGCCGTTGGCGAAGCAGAGCCGCTCTCGACGGGCGAGCTCCACTCTTTGGCTCCTGATCTCGTGCCGGGCGGGCGGCAGTTTTTGCGGCTGGCGGAGGATAGCATCGACCCACGAGACCTCTGCCGTGCGCTGCCTCGGGCTGCAGTGAGTGCGGGCGCCAGGTTGATCGAGGGATCTGCGGTCGTGAGTACGCGAGACACCTTGACGGGCGTGGATGTCGAGACCTCGAGCGGCAACATCTCGGCTGGAGCCTTCGTAAACTGCTGTGGCGCCTGGGCAGCAGGGCTGCTTCCAGGGCCCGGAGGCGAGCTTGGCGAAGCCGTATTCCCGCGCAAGGGACAGATCGTCTCGGTAAGACTGCCACAGGGTGATGCGCTCTCGTTTGTGCTGCGCACGCCTGAGATTTACCTCGTTCCCCGCGGAGAAAGACGAGTGGTGATCGGCGCCACCGTCGAAGATGCGGGGTACGACAAGAGTCTTGATCCAAAGGCTATCCGTCTTTTGATTGAGATGGCGTCAGCCCTCTGGCCTGCAGTGAGTTCAGGGGTCGTGCTGGAGAGCTGGGCGGGTCTGCGGCCCGCGACTGCGGACGGGCTGCCGGTGCTTGGCAAAGCCACCTTTGCGAAGCGTCACTGGATCGCCAGCGGCCACTTTCGCAACGGGATTCTGCTTGCACCCGCGACGGCGCACATCCTGTCACAGCTGCTGCAGGGGACCGAGCCGGAGATCGACGTCGCGCCCTTTGCGGCTCAACGCCTGCTCAGGTCTACCGCATGAAGCGATAGCGGTCGGTCTGCCAGTGACCCAACAGCAAGGGACAGACCGGGCGTGACAGCATAGCCGGGACTGCGAGTGACAGGACGGCGAGTGACGGGAAGGCGAGTGACAGGGCAGGGGTGCGTGCGCTATAAGTTTTTATTGGCTGTAGATTTAAAGTTGAGCAAGTATCCTGGCCCGGCCGCGCAGGCGTCCGCCTGAATGTAGCCTGCATTACTTCACCTTCGATCACTTCAAGGGCGGCACCGATTACTTATTCGGGCCCGGTCCGTCGATGGGGAGACGACCTGTTTTCTGCAAGCAACGAGAGACATACAGCAACACCAAGAGACTTACGGCAACATCGAGGAGAGCGGCATGCCGACTGCAGTAGAGACAAAGGGACTTGAGGGAATCGTCGCGGCCAACTCCGGCATCTGCTGGATCGACGGCGAGGCGGGGGTGCTCGCGTACCGCGGGGTAGACATTCACGAGCTGGCCGCCCACTCCACCTTTGAAGAGACGTCGTACCTGCTCTGGTTCGGAACCTTGCCTACGGCTGCCGAGCTCGCCGGCTTTTCGAAGCAGCTGACCGACGCACGTGTTCTCGATGCCAGGATGATCGACCTGCTGCGCTCCTTCCCGCCGTCGGCGACGCCGATGGAGGTCCTGCGCACGGCGGTCTCCGCGCTAAGCTTTTATGATCCCGATGAAAAGGATGATCTGCACGACGCCAACGTGCGCAAGAGCTTTCGCCTGACGGCCCAGGTCGCGATGATTGTTGCCGTGTACGATCGCATTCGCAAGGGGCTGGCGGTCGTCGAGGCAGACAAGTCCCTTAGTCATGCCGGTAACTTTCTATGGATGCTGACGGGCGAGAAGCCCTCGGACACGGCGACCAAGGCGCTCGACGTTGCCTTGATCCTGCACGCCGATCATGAGTTAAATGCCTCTACCTTTGCGGCGCGTGTGATCGCGGCTACCCTCTCTGACATCCATTCTGCCGTGACTGGAGCCATAGGCGCGCTCAAGGGGCCGCTGCATGGCGGGGCCAACGAGGCAGTCATGCGCATGCTCTTCGCCATTGACAAGGCCGGGGCCGACCCGGTGGACTACGTCCGCAACCTGCTCGCGCAGAAGAAGAAGATTTCCGGCTTTGGGCATCGCGTCTACAAAACGGAGGACCCTCGGGCGACCCACCTGCGGCGCATGTCCGAGGACCTCTGCCGTTCCAAAGGCCAGTCGAAATGGTTTGAGATGTCGCGGGGCATCGAGGTCTATATCCTCGCCGAGAAGAAGCTGAATGCGAACGTCGACTTCTACTCCGCCTCGACCTACTCCACCCTGGGAATCGACATTGACCTGTTCACGCCCATCTTCGCTGTTAGCCGGATCGCGGGCTGGGCCGCGCACGTGATTGAGCAGCTGGACGACAATCGCCTCATCCGGCCGCGCGCCGACTACATCGGGCCCGAGTATCCGGTCCGCTACACCGCCCTTGAGAGCCGCTGACCGTCCCAAGGCCCGCGCACGCAATTAGCGTTTAGCAGCACCGCGCCGCTGACCATGTTTTGGCAGCCCGGCAGGGATTGCAGCGCTAAACCAGCCGTTTGTTATCCTTAGAACTCGGTCAGCCTACGGCAGACTGACAAAACAATGCACCTTCTTTATCTGATTTTCGTCCTATGTGTTGCTGCCCTTGTCTGGTCCACCTTTGGGATCGCAAGACATATCAGAAGACACCAGGAAGCATCGCGACTGGGTAAGCGCGGCCCGCGTTCTGCGGAAGCAGCTGTCCTCAACGCAGGGGGAAGGCCGGGCTCAAGCCGTTCTGTGCTAGGCGCCCTGCGGCGACGTCACTAGTGGACGGACTGCATCTTCAAGGTCTACAAACACAACTGCTTTAACCGAGGAGCGCGTCCAGAATCGGCAGCAGGAGACAAGGGAATGGCAGTTATTCACGTTTTAGATCGCACGCAGGTTGAGAACGCATCGGAATCCAGCATTGGCCGTTATGCCGCGCTAACTCTCATAGCCACCGGGCTGGTCGCACTGGCGGCGCATGTCTCTGTGCCGCTGTTTTTTACGCCGGTTCCGATCACCCTGCAGACCCTTGTCGTGCTTTTTCTCGGGCTGCTGCTCGGTCCCCGCTGGGCGTTTATCACCCTGAGCGTCTACCTGGCGGAGGGGGCAGCCGGATTGCCGGTCTTCAGCCCGGCGGGACCTGGCGGAGTGGCCCAGTTGATCGGGCCTACGGGCGGCTACCTCCTGTCTTATCCCTTCGCGGCTGCGGCAGCCGGCCTGCTCTGCCGAGTCTTCGAGCGCTGGTTCGGTCTGTGGGCCGGCTCCCGATTTACCGGAGCAACTCTGTTGCCTGCTCTGCTCTCGGCCCTGCTTGGAAGCGTACTGATACTCGCTGCGGGTGCGAGCTGGCTCGAAGCCGTCACTCACCTGCCGGCCCAGATGGTGCTCGCCAAGGCGGTGCTTCCGTTTATCGCCGGAGACCTGATCAAGGTTTCTCTGGCGGCGTCGGCTTACGCGGGCCTTCGAAGGCTCGGGCCCTTTCGCCCGGCCCGACCAGGGATTTAGACAATCCATCTATGTGAGAGAAGACGGCCAGGGAGCGAGGCGGCCTTACGGGCGCAGAGCAAGCCCGGCAGGCGGGATTATGGTTGAATTAGGACGGAGCGATGTGCGAATATCTGCCTCCAGAACACCTGCCGTCAAGCCAGGAACGAGCCGCAAGTCGTCAGCCGAGCCGAATACCTATTGGGACTCAACTCAACAGAGTAAGACCAGAGAGCAGAACCGCCGGCAAGCAGAACGACCGGCAAGCAAAACGGCCAGCAAGCAGAACCCAGGAGAAGAAGTGACCACCACCCCCTCAGGCACGAGCACCGCGACTCCACCACCGCCGCTACCCGCTGCGGTCCAGGAGATCAGCATTGCCCACAGCCCCGACTCCGATGACGCTTTCATGTTCTACGGGCTGGCTACGAACAAGATTCGGGTGCCCGGTTTCAAGTTTTCTCATACATTAACTGACATTGAGGCGCTGAACCAGAGGGCCATCCACGAGGCCTTTTACGACGTAACTGCAATCTCGTTTCACGCCTATCCCTACCTGCAGGAAAACTACTCCCTGATGGCGTGCGGAGGCTCGGTTGGCGATGGCTACGGGCCGATGATCGTCTCCCGCCAGCATTATTCGCGTGATGAGATCAAGCGCGTGAGGGTCGCTGTGCCCGGCACTCTTACCACCGCGTACCTGACGCTTAAGATCTTCGCACCGGAGATTGAGACGGCGGTCGTTCCCTTTGACCGCATTATCCCCGAGGTGATGGCGGGAAACTTCGATGCCGGGCTGATCATCCATGAGGGGCAGCTCACCTATGCGCAGAGCGGACTGCAAAAGATACTCGATCTCGGCCACTGGTGGCGCGGGCTGACGGGGCTGCCCCTGCCGCTGGGCGGAAACGCCATACGCCGGTCCCTCGGGCCGGCGGTGTCTCTGACTGTCACCAACGCCTTGCGGGACTCCATACAGCATGCGCTTGATAATCGCGAGGCGGCGCTCAGCTATGCCATGCAGTTTGCCCGCGACCTCGATGCCGGGCTGGCCGACAAGTTCGTCGGGATGTACGTGAACGAGCGCACCCTCAACTACGGTGAGGATGGCAAGGAAGCGATCCGCCGGCTGCTGGCGATGGGCCATGAGCGCGGGATCATTCCCATGGCAGCGAAGATCGATTTCGTCGGCTGACCGGCTGGAAGGCGGGAGATTGCCTTCGAGGCTCTCAGGTGAGCCTGGGGAACTAACCCCCTGGCGGGCGCGTATCACTTGGCGAGGATGGGCATATGCACCTGTTACTTCTGCTCGCACTTTATTTCCTGCCGGCGATCGTTGCGCACGCCAGGCACAGCGTCAGCTCGACGGCTATCACCATCCTGAACCTGCTGTTTGGCTGGACCGGCATAGGCTGGATAGTTATGCTGTTTTGGGCACTTTTGGGCAGGTCCTGGGACAGCCTTTGCTATCGTCATCCGCAGGCGATGGTTCGCTCCCCGGCCCGCTGGTAGGTTTCTCTTCCAGCGGCTGCTAACCTCGGCTGGCCAAGATCGCCCGCGTTTAGCTCGCCTGCTGCGCCGTTGCTCTTGCCCGCGAGCGCCACATCTCCAGCTCAACCCGGAGTTGCTGGTTCTCCTCCAGTACGTCCATCAACTGGTCCTGCAGCCGGGCGAGATCCTCCTCCACCTCGAGCAGTCGGGCGTTGATTGCGTTGGGCCTGCGGGCGCTGCGGGGTGCATCGATTGCTACCATCTTGCCGCCGCTTACGTCCTCAACCTGCTGATCGCGCAGCTCAAGATTGCCGACTGGCAGCTGGGCCGTGACCGGGGACGTTTCTGCGTCGTGCGGACCATTCCCTTTAAGAACGGATACGGGCGTTTCGGCTGCCATTGTGCGACTCTCCATCGGCCCCGGGGCGCGCTCGGAGCCATCACAATCCCGGAATATACCCCCAAGCTGGTGGACGTGGCAAGCACCCGGAGCTGTGGCCAAATGGGGACGGTTCGGCGCCTACATACACGTGTAAAGAGGGCAGCGGGGAGGCTGAACTCCCTATTGGAGCTCTGGTCGATGCGGAAGAGGGTGCCGTTTGCTGGTTAAGCGGGCCGAATAGAAGATGCAGAAAATGTGGCCCTGCTGCAATTACAAAATTGTTACCGGAGCGCTCCGATGTCGCTGATAGCATTGACTTACTCCGAGACTGGAAGCAGGACCGGCGCAGTGCCGTTGCTGTCTTCTCGTCCTCTGCCGATCTATCTATAGATACCAGCCCGAGGTAACATGCCCGCTGAAGTGCTTGAAGAAGTCGCAAAGCAATCGCTCAACCCTGCCCCGCAAGATACTAACGCTTCCGCAATGGATCCGAGGGCGGCCGTGGCCGACATGGGCCGAGGCCCGGACGGAGCCACGAACTGGGTCACCACCTCGTTCATGCTGGCCTTTCACATTGGCGCAGTTGCGGCGCTCTTCATGTTCTCCTGGAAGGCTCTTCTGGTTGGAGCGGTCGTCTACGTCTTCGCGATCAATATGGGCATTGGAATGGGCTACCACCGGCTGCTGACCCATCGCGGCTACAAGACGCCACGGTGGGTGGAATACTTCCTCGCGACTTGCGGCACTCTGGCACTGGAGGGCGGACCGATCTTCTGGGTAGCCACCCACCGTGTCCACCACCAGCATAGCGATAAACCGGGCGATCCTCACACCCCGCAGGAGGGTGGATGGTGGGCACATGCCGGCTGGATACTGACTGGCGAGGCGCTGCACCACGAAACGGCGGTACTCTCGCGCTACGCTCCTGACCTCACCCGCGACCGCTTTCACGTGCTGCTGAGCAAGTACCACTGGGTGCCGCTGACCTCCCTCGGGTTGCTTCTGCTGGCCGTGGGAACAGCAATTGGGGGATGGCGCCTGGGCGTCGCTTTCGTGCTTTGGGGCATCTTCCTCAGGACCACGGCAGGCCTGCATGCGACCTGGCTGGTTAACTCAGCGACCCATATGTGGGGTTCGCGACGCTTCCAGACACGCGACGACTCGCGCAACAACTGGTGGGTCGCCCTGCTGACGGGTGGCGAGGGCTGGCACAACAACCACCACGCTCACCCAGTCTCAGCGCGGCACGGACTGCGGTGGTATGAATTTGACCCCAACTTCTACGGTATCTGGGTACTCAAGCAGCTGGGGCTGGCCCGCGATGTCAAGGTCGCTGAATTTGACCCCTCCGATCCCAGACCTGCGGGAGCTGCATAGGTCTCCACTGCGATCTTAGAACGCACTTGGCCGGAGCGAAATGCTTCGGCCATTTTCGCTTCAGTCGCTTACTTAGCCAGTGGCTTTTGTGAAGTTGCTGAGCGGCCTTCCATCGCCACCCGCAGTATGCGTTGATACGCGTCTCGTATCCTTTGCCCTGACACCTCCTGAGGCATCGTCCCCGGAATACTTCTTCAGCGTTCTCAAATCTGAGGCCATCCTTTCTGGCATTGGCTCGTTCTTTACCTCATCCCAGTCATACCTAATTCTTGTTGTAGCCCCACTTGTAGTTATCAGCGGCTCAGCCTTGTCTCTGACCTAAAGCGGCTCGGGCCACAATACACCGGACGAGCGCTCTTGGTGTGCTAGGCTGAGCGGGAGTGAATGCCGAGATTTTGAACCTGTTTGCCGAGGAGTATCGCGAGGTGCGTCCTCGCGCTCCCATCCCGCCGATTGAGGTCCGCTTCCGGCGTTTTACTTCGCTTAACACAACCATCCGCCTCCGCGAGGGAGGCATCAAGGTCAGCCTCTCTGACCTGCTAGAGGGTGCGCCGGAGAACGTGTTGCGCGCCATAGCCCACATTCTGCTGGCGAAGCTCTATCGGAAGCCGATCAGCGCTGCCCAGGCGGACCGCTATCGCCGCTATGCCTCAAGCGAAGCCGTGGTGCGGCAGAGTGAACGCATCCGCCAGGCGCGCGGACGCAAGCGGATGGTGGGCGCCGAGGGTGAATACTACAACCTCGATGAGGTCTTCGAGAGCGTGAATCAGCGCTTCTTCTATGGATTGCTGGGCCGCCCGGAGCTGACGTGGAGCGAGCACCTCGCCCGCCGAACTCTGGGCCACTACGATCCCGCGCATAACACCATCATGGTCAGCAAGGTCTTCGACCGGAAGAACACTCCCCGATATGCGATCGAATACCTGATGTACCACGAGATGCTGCACCTCAAGCATCCGGTACGCGTGAAGGCAGGCCGCCGCTGCGTGCACTCCCGCGCCTTTCACGCTGAAGAGAGGCTGTTTCCCGAGCTGACTCTGGCCAGGCAATACCTCAAGACCATCTAGACTGGCGCTGCCGGGAGGAATGCGAAATACTCGAGCTACAGCTTCACCTTATACTGCTGCGAATCCACGCAGCCGAAGACCCTCGGAAGGGTAAGGAGAATTCCATGAGCGGTTTTGAACGCTTGGCGACACAGGTAAAGGCAGCCGCACTTGCAGGCACTCTTGGTGCGCTCTTGAACGCCGTTCCGGCTGTCGCACAGACGGAGTACCACCATCATCACGACCACACCAAGGCGAAGATCGTCGGTGGTTCCGCAGTGGGAGGCGCTGTGGTCGGTGGCGTGCTGGGAGGCCCCAAGGGCGCGGTGATCGGCGCAGGAGTAGGAGCGGGGGGCGGGCTAGTAGCCAACCACGTCCGAACTCATCGTCACCATCATCACGCCAACCGCCCACGTTAGCGGCAGGGCGGAGTCAAAGTCGGGCGGGCTGGTCAAGCAACTTGCGTGCTGCGGCAGCAACAGTGGACCTGTGCCCGCCCTGGGAAAGAACTCGCCTCGAGGCTACCGCGAGGCGGCTGCTTCGTTCGTGAGTGTCTTCGCGGTATAGTCCTAAGCAGCCATGCCCTCTCTACGCCGATGCACGCGCTTGCTCCTGCTGCTGCTGGCTGCGTTTCTGGCGTCGCATGCAGAGGCTCAGGGGACCCCTGCGGGAGGCTTCGACGGAACCGATCTGCATCGGGTCGCCGATATCTCGGACGCCAAGTGGCTGGTACACGCAGGGGACGACCCAAGCTGGGCGCGCCCCGACTACGACGACTCGCACTGGCAGATATTTTCTACGGAAGACGATATCAGGACCACGGTCGGCCCTCACAAGCCTGATGCGATCTGGTACCGGCTGCACCTTCGTGTCACCCCCGGCGAGCCCAATCTTGCATTAGCCGAATACAACGTAGCAAGCGCATTCGAGATTTACAGCAACGGAGTCCTGCTGTTGCGGGCGGGGAGCATTGTTCCCTACTCCGGAGTGACATCTATTTACAAAGAGGCGCTGATTCCGGAGTCGCAAGTCGCGAATGGAGCAATCCTGGTGGCGATCCGCGTCGCTTTTTCTAATGGCGAGTGGGGAGGCGCGGGTCCCGGTCTCGCTCCAACAAACTTGCTGCTCGGCTATGAACGGCAGCTTGAAGACCGCCGTCATTACCGCGTTCTGGTGAGCTCGGTCACTGATTGGATCACTGGAGTCCTCTGCATCTTCGTCGGCTTGATCGCCCTGGGCCTCTTCGTTGTCGATCGGCAGCGGCGGGAGTATCTGTGGGCGTTCCTCTACGGCTTCACGACAGCACTTTACCTGTGTATCGACCTGCTCCGCGCTTACTATCCGGTTCCGCTGTTCTGGTTCGACGTGCTGACCGGGGTTCTGGGTTCCCTGCCGGCCATAGCAGGCCTTCGATTTGTCTGGGGTACGCTCGGCTTCAAAGCTGGCCGCTGGATCAGCCTCTACCAGGCGATCATGCTCATTATTCCCCCGCTGCTCTACATCAGCTTTGACCAGGGATGGATACAGTATCGCGGCCTAGTGTTCGCTACGCTTCCACTCTCCATTCCAGTGAATCTCATCCTTCCGATCGTGACGGTGAGGGAGGCGCGTCGCGGTAATCGCGAAGCGTGGATGCTGCTCATCCCGCTTCTGACCGGAGGCCTGGATACTTACCTGAACTACGTGCACTACATCGCGGCGGCCTTCTCCATGAAGTTTAATAGGCTTGATGTGTTGATCAACACGCTGAACAGCATGGCCGTCGGATCGCTGCGGCTCAGCCTTGGTACGGCAACGACAGCCGTGTCGCTGTGTGCCATCGCTTTCATCATCGTGCTGCGCACCAACCGCATAAGCCGCCAGCTCTCGCGCGCCGCAGCGGAGCTCGAGGCAGCCCGCAGCGTGCAGGCCCTGCTGCTCTCGCGGGAGTCGATGGCTACTCCAGGCTTTGAGGTAGAGAGCGTCTACCAGCCGGCGCAGGAGGTGGGCGGCGACTTCTTCCTTGTCTCCCCCTGGGCAGACGGCTCCCTGATGGTGGTGATCGGAGACGTTTCGGGGAAGGGCCTTTCAGCGGCCTTGCGGGTATCGCTGATCCTGGGAGCGCTGCAGCGCGAGCCGTCGCGGCGCCCCGGTGCTGTGCTCACCGCTTTGAACCGGGTGCTCTGCGCACAGAGCGATGGTGGATTCACCACCTGCGCCTGCGCCGTATTGTCGCCCCTCGGAACCCTCACCCTCGCGAACGCCGGGCATCTCTCTCCGTACCTGGACGGCGAGGAGTTGGCGGTTGAGGGCGGCCTGCCCCTGGGCGTGGTGCCGGACACCCAATACGCAGATGCCACCTACAGACTACCTTCGAGCTACGCGCTCGTCCTGATGTCAGACGGAGTGGTAGAGGCCCGCAATCTCAAGGGCGAACTTATGGGGTTCGCGGGCGCTTCGGCAATCAGCCGGCAGACGGCGGCCCAGATCGCTGCTGCGGCACAGGACTTTGGGCAGGAGGACGACATCACGGTGCTGAGGATTACGCGCGGTGATCTTTCCTACGCTGCGGCGGATCGCCTCGCGTCTTTGAGCGTTTAGCTCGCACAGGCGTGATCGACCGCGGAATGATCTGCCACGATGGCCGCTTTTGGAGCGTCGGGCGCGGCCCTGCCAGGCGCGACTGAGCTCCCCTCGGCGGCACCGGCACGATATCCTTTTCGTCAGCGCCCCACTTTCACCGCGGTCGCCAGCTCTTCGAGGGTGCTGCGGGTGTCGTTCCAGTCAATGCAGGCGTCTGTGATGCTCTGGCCGTGGACCAGTGACTGCAGCCGCTGGCCCGGCTGCAGGCTCTGCGCGCCGGCGACGAGGTTGCTCTCGATCATCAGCCCCATGATGCGGCGATCGCCTCCTGCTACCTGCGCGGCGACGTCGCGTGCCACCAGCGGCTGGCGGTTGTGGTCCTTGCTACTGTTGGCGTGGCTGCAGTCGATCATCACCCTGGGCAGTACGCCGGCCTTCTCCATCTGCCTGCATACCCTCTCAACTGAGGCTGCGTCATAGTTCGTCATGCTCTTGCCTCCGCGCAGGATGACGTGGCAGTCCCTGTTACCGGTGGTCACGAATATGGCTGACTGCCCGTACCGCGTGTAGCCGAGGAAGGTGTGCGGATGGCCTGCGGAGAGTACAGCCTCGACAGCGATCTGCGTGTCTCCCGATGTAGCGTTTTTGAAACCGACCGGGCAGGAGAGGCCGGAGACGAGCTCGCGGTGAATCTGGCTCTCTGTCGTTCGCGCTCCGATCGCTCCCCAGCTCACCAGTCCCGCGACATATTGTGCCGAAATCATCTCGAGGAACTCGGTGCCGGCAGGTACGCCCATCTCCGCAAGATCGAGCAGCAGATGACGCGCGAGGCGCAGGCCGTCGTTGATCTTGTAGGACTGGTCGAGGTAAGGGTCGTTAATCAGGCCCTTCCACCCGATAGTCGTACGCGGTTTCTCAAAGTAGACGCGCATTACGATGCAGAGTTCGCTCGAGAAGTCGGCGATGGCGGTCTTGAGCAGTTCGGCATACTCCCGGGCTGCACCCGTGTCGTGAATGGAGCAGGGGCCGACGACCACCAGCAGCCGCCGGTCAGAGCCCGCCAGGATGTTGCAGATGGCGGCGCGTGTCCGAAAGACGGTAGCGGAGGCTGCGTCGGTAATAGGCAGCTCTTCTTCCAGGAATACGGGAGGCAGGACTACTTTCGTCCATTGGATACGCAGGTCGTCTGTCGTGTAGATCATATTCCTCTTGCTATGCCGCTCCTCACGTCGAGCTTTCTACGGACGTACTTAGGCGGGGAGACTTTGCTAAAGCTATTTCAATTTAGCAGTTTGCGCCGAGGGCTGCGGCTCAGACCAACTCGATGCGCAGATCATATATACCTGTTTCGCCTCGTCATCTTCTACCTCCCTCGGTCTCCGCTTCGCTTCGAGCATATCCGGCGAGCTCGCCTGTTATGGACGCACCACCTACCCGGCACGGCCCTTTCCAAGTCTAGTAAAATAGCGGTTGAGGGAATTATGCCCGAGATTCAGCGCAGGAAGACAGCTAGGGTCGCTGTGGGGAACGTCCGTGTGGGCTCAGATGCGCCGATCGTGGTGCAGTCGATGACCAACACCGACACGGCCGATGTCCAAAGCAGCATCGAGCAGATTGCGCTGCTCGCCGAAGCTGGTTCAGAGCTGGTACGCGTAACGGTGAACAACGATGCGGCCGCTAAAGGTGTTCCCTACATCGTCGACGGCCTCGCGGCGCGCGACGTCTTCGTACCGATCATCGGCGACTTCCACTACAACGGCCATCAGCTGCTGCGTAAGTATCCGGAGTGTGCACGCGCGCTGGCGAAGTATCGTATCAATCCGGGGAACGTCTCCATCGGGCGCAAGAATGACGACAACTTCCGCACCATGATCGAGTGCGCGGTGGAGAACCAGAAGCCGGTGCGAATCGGGGTGAACTGGGGTTCGCTCGACCAGGCGCTGCTGACGCGCATGATGGACGAGAATTCACAGCTGACTGAGCCGCTCTCGGCACGCGACGTGATGATGGAGGCGATGGTGGTGAGCGCGCTTGACTCCGCTGCGGCCGCCGAGCGCTATGGTTTGCGCCACGATCAGATACTGCTCAGCGCCAAGGTGAGCGGGGTGCGCGACCTGATCGATGTTTACACCGTGCTTGCGTCGCGCTGCGATTACCCGCTGCATCTTGGGTTGACCGAGGCGGGCATGGGTATGAAGGGGATCGTCGCTTCGGCTGCGGGCCTTGCCCCGCTGCTGCTGGCCGGGATCGGTGACACGATTCGTGTCTCGTTGACGCCGGCGCCGGGCGGCGACCGCACCGAAGAAGTCCTGACTGCGCAGCAGATCCTGCAGTCGCTATCGATCCGAAGCTTCACCCCGCAGGTGACTGCGTGCCCTGGGTGCGGCCGCACGACGAGCACCTTCTTTCAGGAGCTGGCACAGCAGATCCAGGCCTATTCGCGCGACAACATGCCGCGCTGGCGCGAGCAGTACCCGGGCGTCGAAGAGCTCAAGCTGGCCGTAATGGGCTGCATCGTGAACGGGCCTGGCGAGTCGAAACACGCCAACATCGGCATTTCGCTGCCCGGTACCTTTGAAGAGCCCGTCGCCCCCGTCTACATCGACGGCCGGCTCGCCACCACGTTGCGCGGCGACAACATCGTCTCCGACTTCACCCGCATCCTCGACGAGTATGTAGAGAACCGATACGGCTCTCACGTCGATGTGCACCAGCTTGTAGAAGTTCGTTAGTAGAACGGAGCTCCTTCCGCTGCCGCCCGGCATTCTTGGTTTGAGGTGCTGCGGCTCCTTAGAGACAAAAGGCCTCGTCAAAGTGGCAAGGGCTTTTCAACTCCGTCCAACTCGAATTAGAAGCTGGAACGCTTACCCGGCGGCAACGGCGCGCCCGCCCGTGCGGCCAGCACCAGTTAGAGCTTCTCGTAGAATTCGCAGGCTGAGCAGGAGATGTAGACCCCACCCGGAACGCCACGCTCGCGATCCTTCACGCGCTTGACGATGCGGGTTGCCTTCTTGCACTTGGGACAATCCGTGCTCTTGGATGTGTCCATGACTTTCTCGCGATTTGCCAGTTTGGCAATTTTTGCCATTTCGTAGATCTCCTTGATTGTCTTTGCTCACACGCTGCCGGTTGGCTGCGCGGCTACGACCTTGCTGCCTTGTCTTCAGGCTCGAGGCCCCTGCCACAGGTTCGCCGTCGAGTCGAGAGCGGGCTGATTGTGGCGGGAGCGCTGCGGCGGGAGGACAGACTCGCTTTATTTATCTTACACGGCCCTTATTTCTCTAGACCGAGTCGCCTCCAGGCGTGAGTCTGGCCGTTCTGAAATCTTTGTTCAAGCAGCTGAGACTAGGGAGGCTTAGCGGCGCCAGAGTCACAGCTAAGTGACGCTCGGGCTGGTGGCAGTGAACTGGGCGGGCGGGGTAGTTCCAGGAGCGGGCGCAGTAGCGGGGGCCGTAGTTGGATCGGGAGCCTGTTTGGGCGGGAAATGCACCGGCCCCATGGTGAGATCGTCTTTGTCGTCGCTGCCGCTCTTACTGTCCTTTGGATCATCCTTGGGGTCAGTGGGAAGGGTCTCTCCAGGCAGCCGCAGCGAAGGCCGCGGCGGGGCGATCTTATCGGGGTCAGGCTTGCCGCTCGCCAGATCGCCCAGGTGAATCTCTCGTTGATTGGTCTCCTGCGGCGCAGTCGACCAGTAGTCACCCATCTCGTTCTCGGCGTGGATGACGGGGGCCTGGCCGGTCTTCGCAAGCTCCACCCGAACCACGCGATTACCGTTCAGGCGGACAAACTCGACGTCCTGCGGGGGTTCGCCGTAGATCCACTCTTCAAAGGGTCTATCACCGTCCCGCTCGCGGCTCTTGTGACCGGGCGATCCTAGCGCGGCCAACACCATCTCGCGGTTCATGCCGACCAGCACCTTGTGGTCAAGGATGGTCTGCTTCAACTTCGGTGGAAGGGTGTCTACGTAGGCCTGAGTCGGCGACTTCACAGCAAAGTCGATCACTGGGGAGAGCAGCTGCTCCACCTGATCGCCAGTCACACGAGGCACGAACTTGTCGAAGGCGAGGGTGATGCGCGAACCTACCGGCTCCGTGCCATCGTCGCGGGCGAGAGGCACGGTCGAGTTGCTGGTGCCCACCTCGACATGGCGCAGAAAGCGGTGCTTATGGTCGGGGCCGCCGTTCAGCTCGAAGATGATGCGGTCTTTGTCGATGATCATGTTGGTGATCACGACGCGCTGGCCAGCATCGACGGAAGCGCCATTTTCCCGAAGCGCGTGCGCATAGTCTAACCCGCTGGGCGTGGCCGAGCCGTTGGCGTGAAGCAGGATGCCACGATGGCCGCGCACGATGGGACGGATGGAGAAGCCCTGCTCCGCCTGCAGAGAACGGAAGAGCGATTGACGGGTCAGTCCGTCTATCGGCTGGTTTGATAAGGGGACATTGGTGGGATGAAATTCGGTGAACTGCTTCGGTAGAGCGGTACTGTCACCGACCGTGAGCACCTGGGCGCCTGCAGGGATCGAGAAGAGCAGGCCGGCTGCGATGACTAAGCTGCAGATCCAAAACCTGCGGCGATCTGCACAAGCGGCAGAGGAGGCCCGGGCCCGCGGGCCTGCGCCTCGGAGCTCCTTCAGCAAGCACTGCGGATTGGAATGGAACCCTTGCATGGGGTCTCCCGCTCGTATTCAGCAAGGATGGCCCGATTCGAGCTGCTTGGCAAGGGCTTAGTTCGGCCGGAATGCAGATGACTTCCGCTATAGGAAAATTGCGAGTGGCTGGGCCGCCAGCATGCACACGCAAACCTGCATCTTTATCCCCCCGGGAATGGCTCGTCTTGCGGAGCGATCACGGTGGACTGACTCTGCGAGTTGATCGCATCGGCGGTCGCGACCTGGGACGGCAGCGAAGGAGGCGGGGGCGCCGCGCTCGCGGGAAGAATGATCTGGACGAATTGCGGAGGAGCGGGCGGCGCCGGAGTCGCCATCGCGGCCTCATGCTGACGGCGCGCAGCAGCGTCGATGTCAACCGGTACGCCACCCGGCACGATCACCGGCTGAGCGTACTGCCATGCATAGCTCCGCGTTACTTTGAAGAGGATGACGATGCCCACCAACAGCACGGGCAGAGCGAGGAAGCCGCCCTCGGGGCCATAAGCGCCTCCGGTCATCCAGAAGGGGCCCCGTGCGTTTGCTTCGATCACAGGGGAGAAGACGTGAATCCCGCTAATGGGAAGGCCGAAGAGCAGGCCCATCGTGGCGTTCCAGGCAAAGTGCAGACCCCATGGCAGCCAGAGCGCACGGGTGCGCAGGTAGGCAATGGCCAGCAGCCAGCCGGCAAATACGGTGACGAGGGTACTGGCGGCGGTTGCGTCCGGATTTTCCAGGTGGCGCAGGGCAAAGAGTACCGCCATCAGCAGGGTCGCAAGCGCGGGCCCGATCGCCTCGATGAGACGCTGGAAGGCGTAGCCGCGGAAGGCTACCTCCTCGACGAGGGCGGCCAGCACGAGGATGAGCAGATCAAGCCCAAGCAGCTCGAACTGGTGTATTCCTGTCCAGAAGGTGAGGGCGAGGCCGCCGGTCAACGCGATGGGCAGCACGCAGGCGACCATCATGCCCCAGCCTACTGCCGCTCCCAGGGCAAACTCGCGCCCCGCGCTCACCCGTTTGACCAGCCCCATCGAGCTGAGCGGGTGCTGCTGTCGCTGGAAGATGTAGCCCATTACGCTGTAGCCGAAGAGCAGCAGAAAGAGCAGCGCAACGCGGTATACGGGGTCCATCCAGTCGCCGGAGCTGAGCCCGCCGGCTGCCAGGGAGGCGATCCGTTCGGCGACGGCATAATAGGCGGCCGCGATGACGAAGAAGGCCAGTGCACGCATCCGGCTGTAGTTGCGTCGAAAGCGTGGGTTTACTCGCGGGTCTGGATCATGGCTGCTGCGGGGGCTGGAAGGGTACGTTCCGGGGGGGATGCTCAACGCCTGGCCTCCGTGGAGAGCGCCTCGCCTGGCAAAAGCGCGAAACAATCAAGCTGACGGGTTGGAGGTGGAGCGGAGCTTCCCGATAGAAATGACGCAGTCATCTTCCTCGAGTATAGATTCAGACGGGTGGGTAGGAATCCAGGCCTGCGGAGTAGGTGCGGAGCCGCAGGCTCAGGTGGTGTAGAAGCGCGCCATGTTGCGGAATTTCGTCTGGCGCTGGAGCATGCGGGCGTCTGGCGAGAGTGACTTCAACTCGTTGAGGTGCAGCTGCAGCGCCTCGTCGAGGAGCTCGACGGCAGCTCCCGGCTCCGCGTGCGCTCCGGCTTGCGGTTCGGGAACGATGGCATCGACGCAGCCCAGCGCCTTGACGTCGGAAGCAGTGATCTTGAGAGCAGCCGCCGCCTGGGCTCGCTTGCTAGCGTCGCGCCACATGATCGACGCGCAGCCCTCGGGAGAGATCACGGCGTAGATCGCGTTTTCAAGGATGAGCACCCTGTCGGCAACGGCGAGTGCGAGCGCGCCGCCGGAGCCGCCTTCGCCGGTGATGGTGGCGATGGTAGGCACTGTGAGCCGCGACATCTCGCGGAGGTTGCGGGCGATGGCTTCGCCCTGTCCGCGCTCTTCGGCTCCCAGGCCGCAGCTCGCGCCGGTAATGTCGATAAAGGTGAAGATGGGACGCCCGAACTTCTCCGCAATCTTCATCGCACGCAACGCCTTGCGGTAGCCCTCGGGGTTCGGCATGCCAAAGTTTCGGTAGACCTTTTCTTTTGTGCCGCGCCCTTTAAGGTTGCCGATGACGAGGACCTCTTCGCCGTGAAAGCGGGCGAAGCCGCAGGCCATGGCAGGGTCGTCCCCGAAAGCGCGGTCGCCGTGAATCTCAAGGAAGTCGGTGAAGATGCGTTCGATGAAATCCATGGGGTAGGGACGTTGCGAATGCCGGGCCAGTTCGGTCTTGATCCAGGCCTGGGTGGGTGCTTCGGCTGCTGCTTGTACTTGGTTCAGGTTTCCTGCTTGCTGCTCTGCCATTCTGCTGCTTACTCTCCGCGAGTGTGGGTGACTAAATCGGCTGGCGGTTTTGTCGGGAACCTTCACAGCAAGGAACTGATACCTTGCAGATTCCGTTACTAAGGCATTTCTTTATTGTATGGGTCGCTGCTCGCGCGATCAAATCGCTTGAAACGGTGGCGCAGGCGGTCTACTGCATTGCCCTTGCCTGCTTGGGCCTTGCCTCAGCGGCTGAAGCCGTGCTTCCTGCGATGCTTGATGGCACGGCTAAAGCCGTGCCCCTTCAGTGTCCAGGCTCTCACCATAGATCAACTAGAACTCCAGCTATTGGTAGCTTAAGGAAGCGAGGTCGATGCCAACAGAATAGATCAGTCTGTCTCGGTGGACCCTGCTCGGGCCATGAAGGTTTGACTCTCTCCTATAGCTGCGCTTCCTCTATCCCTGGGCTTCTATAGCTGAGCTCTGCCTATCCGCGCGCTCATATAGCTGCGCCCTGCTTTATCTCTCCGCGCTTTCTACAGCTAAGCTCTGCTTTCACCAAGCTTCTATAGCGGCGCCCTGCTTTATCTGCCGGCTAATATAGGTGCGCTGTACTCTACCGCACTCAGCAGCCATACTACTGCTCGAGGTACCCTTCTGCTCTGGTGCCATCTGCATGTTTAAAGTCTCTGCCACCGCTTGAACTGCTAAGTGAAGGGGCACGGCTTCAGCCGTGCCATCTGCAGCCACAATGGCGCCGGGCTTTAGCCCAGAAGGAATGATCGACGACAGAGTACCGCTCTCGCCAATCTTCTTCTGCACCAAACTCATGAGGCCAGAGTACACTCACTCAAGCACCGCAACCTCGCGAACAGCTCGATCGATCTCTGCGAGTGTTTCCCTAGACAAACTGATACCCGAGGCCTTGACGTTCGCTTCTAACTGCTCGGGGCGCGACGCTCCAATGATCGCGGCGGCTACCTCTTTGCGGCGCAGGACCCATGCGAGCGCCATCTGCGAGAGGGTGATGCCCTGGTCTTCGGCTATGGGGATCAGCCTTTGTACGGCCGCAAGCAAGTCTTCGCTGCGGAAGCGGCGGCCTTTGGATTCGAGGAACATGTTCATGTCGTCGTTAGCCGCGCGCGAGTCCGGCGGCGGCGGCTCGCCCGGCTTGTACTTGCCCGTCAGAACTCCCTGAGCCAGAGGGGAGAAGACAATCTGGCTGATTCCGTTTTGCTCGCATAGCGGGAACACAGTACTCTCCGGCTTGCGCCAGAGCATGGAGTATTGGGGCTGGCTCGAAGCAAAAGCTTCATGGCGATGGCTTGCGTAGTTCTCGACGCCTTGATCCTCGGCTGGCTGCTGCGACCTGACATAAGGCCGGGAAGTGCTGAGCCTGATGGCTTGCTGGATCTGGGCGGGGGTCCATTCGCTGAATCCGATAGCCCGCACCTTACCGGACTCTATAGCTCGCGTTAACGCAGCCATGGTTTCCTCGAGCGGAGTGTCGGGATCGTAGCGATGACACTGGTATAAGTCGATATAGTCCGTTCTAAGTCGGGCTAGCGATGCATCCAGCTGCTTTCCTATCTGGACGGCCGACAATCCGCGATCTTTGTCGCTCATTGGGAAGAATAGTTTGGTACCCACGATGTAGGAGTCGCGCGAATAGCTGGAGAGTACATCCCCGAGTAGAGACTCGGCTGCGCCATGGCCGTATTCATTAGCCGTGTCGAAGAAGTTGATGCCCAGGTCAACGGCGGTGCGAATGCAGCGCTCGGATTGCTCACGGGCTATGCCGCCGGCAAAGGTAAGCCAGCTTCCTAGAGCTATCTCGGAGATGTAGAGGTCGCTGTTACCTAGTCTTCGCTTAATCATTTCTTTCGATTCTGGGAAACCATCCGCATGGTCGAGCTAACTGCTGCGATGCTCCTTGACGCTCCCACTCACCGCGATGGAGCCGCGATGAATGGGGCACCCCGGTCTGATGTCGCTGACTCGTGCTTGCTCGGCCAACTCTTAGTTCTAGAGTCGATCAAGATCGTCTTTCCGCAAGGCCCAAGTCTCAGGTGCGAGACGTGGGGCACGCGGCGCCCGGATGATTACCACACAAGACATCGGCTTAGTCGACCGCCTGGACCATGCCTGCTCCCAGCAGAACTTCGGCGCGGTCAAAGAAGGCCCGGTCGGCGGCTATCGTGAAGCCGGCAGGTTCGAGGACTACGACGTACTCTCCGGCACGCTCCATGTTGAGCATCAGGCGGGCCGGTCCTGGTGCGGAGACGATCAGCTCCTTCAAGTCCTGCAGAGTAGCGTCGCTGGCCCGATCGAGCTGCACCCGGATGCGCACGTTCTGCGGCAGCTTGACCCTGACATCTTCAAGCGCTTGCACCGAGCTGACGCAGAGCTTTGGCGCGGCGTCCTCTTCACAGCGAAGCTGGCCGCGCACCAGCACCGGCACATCGATCTTGAGGCTTTCGGCCAGCTTTTCGTAGTCCTTGGGAAAGCAGATAAGCTCGATCTTGCCGACCGTATCTTCGAGCGAGGCCTGCGCGTATAGCTCGTTTAAGCGCTTCGATTTGGCCACGCGCAGGCCGACGATTACGCCGGCGATGGCGACGTCGTTCTCTGGCGGACTGGGCTGGTTGCGCCCTCTGCTGGGCACTACCTTCATCTCGAGCGCCGTCGCGGTGTCGACAACCTTGAGGTTGCGCAGCTTCTCGGCATATTTGTCGAGCGGGTGGCCGGAGACGAAGAAGCCAAGCACCTCTTTCTCGCCCTGCAGTCGCTGGTTCTCGTCCCAATCGGGGATGTTAGGCAGGTGATCGTCTTGCATCGAGGCCGCGGGGCCATCGTCGAAGATGCCAAAGAGACCATGCTGCCCGGACGCGGTATCGCGATGCGCTTTCTGCGCTCGCTCCATCGCACGATCGGCGGCGGCGATGAGCTGTGAACGGCGCCCGAAGGAGTCGAGTGCACCAGCCTTGATCAGCGATTCGAGGACGCGCTTGTTCATGAGGCGCAGATCGACGCGCTCGCAAAACTCCCAGTAGGAGGCGAAGCTCTTGCCCTTCTCTCCAAGCTCGGCACGCGCTGCCAGGATCGAGTCGATAGCGTTGCGGCCGACGTTCTTGATTGCGGTGAGGCCGAAGCGGATAGCCTGCCCGTGCGGTGTAAAATCCGCCCCGCTAAACAGCACGTTGGGCGGGTCGACAGAGATGCCCATCTCGCGGCACTCCTTGATGTACTTGACGACGTTTTCGGGCTTGGAGATCTCAGAGCTGAGCAGCGCCGCCATGAATTCTATTGGGAAGTGCGTCTTGAGATAGGCCGTGTGATAGGCCAGCAGAGCATAGGCTGCAGAGTGTGACTTGTTGAAGCCGTAGCCGGCGAACTGCTCCATCAAGTCGAAGATCCTTGTGATCTTGTCGCGCGCGTGTCCCTTTTCGATAGCGCCGTGGACAAAGCGTTCGCGCTGCATGGCCATCTCTTCGGCATTCTTCTTGCCCATAGCGCGGCGCAGCAGGTCGGCCTCGCCAAGCGAGTACCCGGCCAGCACGTTGGCGATCTGCATCACCTGTTCCTGATAGACGATGACGCCCAGCGTCTCCTTGAGGATGGTCTCGAGCTCGACCATGTCGTAGTTCACCTTGCGCCGGCCCCACTTGCGTTCGATAAAGTCGTCGATCATTCCACCCTGGATCGGGCCGGGGCGGTAAAGGGCATTGAGGGCGGTGAGGTCTTCAACGGAGGTGGGACGATAGCGACGCAACACATCACGCATGCCGGTCGACTCGAACTGAAAGACACCGGAGGTGAGCGCTCGATGGAAGACGCGTTCATAGGTGGTCTGATCGTCAAGAGGGATGGTCGCCATGTCCACTACGACCTGCTGGTTTTTAGCGATGAGCTTGAGGCAGTCGTCGATGACGGTTAGAGTCGTCAGCCCAAGGAAGTCCATCTTGAGCAGGCCCATTTTTTCGATGGCCTTCATATCGTAGGCCGTGACGATTTCGTCGTTCTTGCTGCGGCTCAGGGGGACGAGGTCGGTGAGGGTGCGCGGCGCGATGACGACGCCAGCCGCGTGCACACCGGCGCCGCGGACCAGCCCCTCCAGCCTCTTCGCGGTGTCGATCAGCTCCCTCACCTGCGGCTCGGTGTCGTAGGCCTGCTGCAGCTGTGGCGAGTCGCGCAGAGCGGTCTCGATGGTGACCCCGATGGTCGCGGGAATCATCTTGGCGATGCGATCAACGTCGCCGTAGGGATAGTCGAGGGCTCGACCAACATCCTTGATGGCGGCTTTAGCGGCCATGGTGTTAAAGGTGATGATCTGCGCAACCTGTTCGCGGCCATATTTGCGGGTAACGTAGTCGATGACCTCGCCACGCCGGTTCATGCAGAAGTCGATATCGATATCGGGCATCGAGACCCGCTCCGGATTCAGGAAGCGCTCGAAGAGCAGCACGTACTGCAGCGGGTCGATGTCCGTGATCTCCATCACATATGAAACCAGCGAGCCGGCGGCGGAACCTCGGCCGGGGCCGACGGGGATGTCGTGTTCGCGGGCGTACTTGATGAAGTCCCATACGATCAGGAAGTAGCCGGCAAACTTCATCGCCTTGATGCAGTCGATCTCGCGCTCAAGCCGTGCCTCGTAGTCCGAGATCGGGTAGCGAAGCTGCCCGCGGTCCTGCAGGTGCCGAATCGCGGTATCGAGGCGCTTGCGGAAGCCGGCGCGGCAGACCTCTTCGAAGTAGGTGTCGATGGTGTGCCAGAGGGGCACGGCAAACTCGGGGAACGGATTGTCGACCTTTTGCAGCTTGAGCGAGCAACGCTCGGCGAACTGCATGGTGCGGCTGACCACCTCGGGTGCATACGAGAAAAGCTTCTCCATCTGGTCGGTAGATTTGACGAAGAACTGGTCGCTGTCGAACTTGAAGCGCTTCGGATCGTGGATGGAGCCGTTGGTTTGAACACAGAGCAGGACGTCGTGAGCGTGATGATCGTCTTCGCAGAGGTAGTGGCTATCGTTGGTGGCGACGAGCGGGATGTCGAGTTCGCGCTCCAGGCGGAACAGGTCGGCGTGGATTTTCTTTTCGAGGGCGAGGCCCTGGTCTTGAATTTCAAGGAAAAAGTTGCCGCGGCCAAAAATGTCCTGGTATTGAGAGGCGGTTGCGCGGGCGGCCTCGTACTTGTCTGCCATCAGGTGTTGAGAGAGCTCCCCGGCGAGGCAGCCGGAAAAGCCAACGAGTCCCTTCGCGTGCTCAGCCAGGTATTTTTTGCTGACCCGAGGCTTGCGGTAGAAGCCGTGCAGGGACGCCTCGGAGGTGATGCGGACGAGGTTGCGGTAGCCCTCTTCGTTTTCAGCGAGGACGAGGAGATGGTTGTAGTCGTCACCCTGCGGATCGGCGCGGTGGTCTTCCTTCTGGCAGATGTAGAGCTCGCAGCCGAGGATGGGCTTGACGCCCGCTTTTTTTGCGGCTTCGAAAAAATGGACGGCACCGTAGATGTTGCCGTGGTCGGTGATCGCTACCGCCTTCTGACCGATGTCGGCAACGTGCGAGACCAGCTTGTCTACGTCGCAGGCGCCGTCGAGCAGAGAGTAGTCGGTGTGCAGGTGCAGATGAGTGAATTCAGCCATGGGTTCTGACTGATTTTATGCTTCCGTCAGATAGGGAATTCTGGTCATTGGGGTAGCGCGCGAGATACCTGAGGAAAACGAGGACAGCTTCCTAAGGACATTGCGTTAGAAGCGGCGTGTAGTGCGGAACCACTCCGGGACGACTAGGGGATGCAACGCAGGTCTCTCGGCGCGGTGAGAGGTCTCCAACGCGTGAGGCCAGCTTCGTCCAGGAGCCCTGGTCAGCGCTTCTTTTTCGCCGGGGAAGGCTTCTTGCTGCTGGGCGGCGGGGCTGATCTGTTCGCTGCTGCTTTCTTAGGAGCTGCCTTCTTAGGTGCAGCCTTTCCTGAGGTTTTCTTTGCTGGCCCTGGAGAAGGTCTCTTGTCTGCCTTCAACGACGGCAGGGGCTTCTTGACTGAAGCCGACTTCGTCGGAGAGGCTGCTTTTTTAACGGCCGGCGGAGTCTTCCCTGGAGCAAGCTTTGCTGCAGGCTTGTCGGGCGCGGGCTTTCCAGCTGCCTTTGCCGGTTCCCTGCCTGGTTCTTCCTTCCTGGATGCGCCCGCGGGTTTCGGCTTCTGCTTCTTCGAATCCGGTTCTGGTACGACCTGTGCTGGTGAGGATGCTGGGGCGACAGCTATCGGTGTGACTGCTGGTGCCGGTGCTGCTGCTGGCGATGCTCCCGCCGGCGCCGATGGTGGGGAAGCCGGCGGCTTAGCCCGTCCCTTTGCAGGGGTCTTGGTCCCGGATAATGAGTTCTCGGGAGCGGCTGCCTGCTTATGAGAAGCGGCGGCGGGTTCTGGTTTAGCGGGCGCAGAACGAAGCGGCGGGTCGGGTAGCGGCTCGTCTTCCTCGGCCGTGATCGCCGCCTCTATCGTCTCTCGCGACGGTAGCCGAATGGGCAGCTCCTCGGCGGAGTCGTCCTCTTCGTCCTTGTCTTCCTTATCGTCGTCCTCTCCGTTGCCGGCGTGACGCCCTGGGGCGCCGTCCTCATCGTCGTCGTCGATCTCGGCCCTCGCTCGCGCTCCGGATGTTTTCTTACCGCGAGTGCGCCGAATGCTGACAGGCGGCGGAGGCGCGGGCGGAGAGAATGGCTCCAGAAATGCGCGCATCTTCTCCTCAGTGTCCAGACCGCCGTCGATGAGCTGGAGGAATATCTGCTTCAGAATGTCCTGGTAGCCGGGCAGCTCGGGGGTGATTCGCATCTCCTGCAAAAGGGCATACGGAATCTTGCCGCGCGCCTCAGGCCAGACGTTGAAGAAGCTGTTGTACTTGGCCTGTATGCCCGCAGCCTTGCTAGTGAGGCCGAGCCAGAGGATGGCCTCGGCGTTCGAGCTGGTAAGGAGCTTCCAGATCTCCGAAGGCTGGGAGGCCTGCTTGCTGGAAAGCACCTTGGCGAAGTCTCTCGCGTCGGATTGCAGCCGCTCCCATTCGTTGACAAAGCCCTGGCGGACGAACAGGTGCTTGAGGGCGGCAATCTCCTTCTCTGGCAGCTTCGCGGTGAGCAACTGCATCTGCGCTGCGGAGGTGTCCGGGTTTACGCCCTGCATCTGGAGCTGTCCCCAGACCTCGCGAAGCTGATCGAGGCCGGAGACGTCGGCTGAGGCGCTGGTCCAGGCGGGAAAGAGGCTGGTCATCCAGCCTTCCGCTTCAAGCACCCTGAGTATCTTGAGTCCGTCTTCCTCGTGTCCGATCTCCTGCAGTTCATAGCCGCGATGGTAGGCGGAGAGGGTTGTGATCATGCCCTCTTCTTTAGCATTTTGGAAGCGCGTCTGGGTCTTCTCGTCCATCTGCCAGCCGAGGCGGGCGAGCAGACGGGCAGCGCGTATCAGGCGGACGGGCTCCTCGATGAATCCATAGTTGCTGACCAGGCGGAGCAGGCGTGATTCGATGTCCGCGACCCCGTTCAGGGGGTCCATCAGCAGGCCGTAGGAGCCCTCGTTGAGGGAGAGGGCCATGGCGTTGGCGGTGAAGTCGCGCCGGCGGAGGTCGTCGAGGATGGTTCCAGGGTGGTAGACCACCTTGCCGGGCTTTGGATGTTCTTCCTGGCGAATGGCGCTGATCTCAACCCGGGCTCCACCTGGAAAGCGGAGGAAGAGGGTCTGTGAGGGGTCGTGCTCTCCCCAGAATATGGCGCTCTTCTTCTCCAACGTTTTCTTTAGCTTGAGGGCATTTCCCTGAACTGAGAAATCAAGGTCTCTCACGGGAGAACCGCTGGTGAGATCGCGTACTGCTCCCCCGGTGAGGAAGACCGTCATTCCAGCCTCACGGGCTGCATCGCGTACCTGGTTGAGGGCGTACTGCTGGTCGGAGGAGAGTCGATTTTCGAGGAAGTAGACGTAATCAGGCATGCGCTTCGAACGACTCCAACCGCCGTCCTATCGCAGGTAAACTGCGTCTTTTGAACAAGTTAGGAACGTACGGGCGTTAACCACAAAGCATTAACGTATCACACGGTGGAGTGGTTGGCTACCATTTTGCACTGTATTCGCTGCGTTTCGGACTCGCAGCCGCTGTTCCTGGTTCCCCTGCCGGGCGCCGAGGGCCTAAGATGAGCAGGCGTCCTTCGACGCCCGCCAACTCATCATCAGCCATGTCGAGCAGCCATAAGAAAGTGATTGTACGAAAGCACTCCTCTGAGTGGCTGCCGGGCTACCTGGCGGCGGCGGCGCTTGGCGACGACGGACTACTCCAAATGCTTGACCTCGCCGGCAAGGTGCTCGCTATGCCTTTAGTGGAGGTGAAGTGGGTCTGCTTCATCCGCGATTTCAACTCCGGGGAGATCGAAAATCCTGAGCGGCTGATGAAGAAGACGTTCGCAGGCCGCCCAAGGAGCGCTGGAGTATGGCTCCGGCTGCGGCTGATCGATGGTGACTTGATAGAAGGGTTGGCCAGCAACGACCTCAGCCTGGTCGCGGGCGCGGGGCTGTTCCTCACTCCACCGGACGTACGTTCGAACACGCAACGCATATTTCTGCCCAGAAGCTCGATCCGCGAGCTTGAGGTGGTGACGGTTATTGCACCTGCAGCGAAGCGGAAGGCGGAGGCGACCGGAAGCTCCGCAGGTGAGCACTCCTCTCAGGAGAGCCTCTTCCCGTAGGCCTTTAGTCAGGCAGCAGAGCGATTTCCCGCGGTATATTGTTTCGACGAGGCAACGTGGCAGCTCACCTCTCATTGGGCTGCTAGTACAATCGCTTTGATGCGGTTAGCGGAACTTGCTCAGGCTTTAGGTGCGAGGCTCGATGGGGATGGAGGCCTTGAGATAACCGGGGTCGCCGGGATCGAGGACGCCAGGCCAGGGCAGGTCACCTTCATCGCCAATCCGAAGTATGCGCCGCAGAGTCGTACGACGAGGGCGAGTGCAATCCTGGTCACCGAAGACTTCCCCGTCCTGGAGACTGCGACCTTAAGGACGGTGAATCCTTACCTCGCCTTCGCGCGGGCCATCGGTGTCTTCTATCAGCCGCCCGCGTACGCTCCAGGTATCCATCCATCGGCTGTGATCGATGCGACTGCCAGGATTGGCAAGGACGCCCACATTGGCGCCTTCGTTGTGGTTGCGGCCGATGTTGTGATCGGAGATCGCGCTACCCTGATGCCTCACGTTGTGATCTACCCCCACTGCAGGATCGGCAATGGGTTCTTCGCCCATGCTCACGCGGTGGTGCGGGAATCCTGCCGGGTTGGGGATAATGTCCTGCTGCAGAATGGGGTAGTTGTTGGGGCGGACGGCTTCGGATTCGCGAAGGATGATACCGGACGATGGCACAAGATTCCGCAGTCAGGTCCGGTAGTGCTTGGGGATGACGTCGAGGTCCAGTCGAACGCCTGCATCGATCGCGCGAGTGTGGGCGAGACGCGGGTGGAGCGCGGGGCGAAGATCGACAACCTGGTGCAGGTCGGCCACGGCTCCTCGGTCGGAGAGGACACCCTGCTGTGTGCACAGGTTGGGCTAGCGGGATCCACTCACGTGGGCAAGAGAGTCATTCTGGCGGGGCAGGTCGGGGTGGCCGGGCACTGCCAGATCGGGGACGGCGCAGTGGCTATGGCACAGGCCGGCGTGCACCGGGATGTCGCCCCCGGCAGCGTGCTTGGCGGCACTCCGGCCATCGACAGCCGCCAGTGGGGCAAGTCCTCAGCCATCTTCCGGCGGCTTCCGGAGTTGATTCGCGAGTTGCAACGGAACCGGCGAGGTGCTGGTGAAGAGTAGGCCGGGCGTCGTGCCGTGCGACCACCCTCAAGAACGCATCTCAGGTTGAGCATGTCAGATGAGAGAGACGATGATCTGGAGCTCCAGGTATTGACTGGAGGCTATGAAGTTGTGCAGGGCGGCAGCGAGGGGCCAGCCCCGATCCGGGTGCTGCTGCTCGACGATCACCCCGAGAACCTGCTGCTGCGTTCGACGATTCTACGCAAGCACGGCTACCTGACGGAGACGGCCAGCACCGTTGAAGAGGCGGAGCAGCTGCTCGATCAGATCGACATCGCGGTGCTCGACTACCATCTTGGCGCGGGCCAGTTTGGCACCGAAGTAGGGGCTGATCTGCGGAGGCGGCGGCCAGAGGTTCCGATCATCATCCTCTCGGCTACCCTGGAGCGGCGATTTGGCGGGGTTGAGGATATGCACCTGCTGAAGGGCTACAGTTCGATCGACGACCTGCTAAGCGCTTTGCGTTCCTTTGAGGCCAAGCGGCGCGGCAGCCCGGTGGTAGTGGACGCTCGCGACTTCTACTACTCGCGTATCAACATGGCGATGGGCGAGGACGTAGTGATGGAGATACTGAACGGCGAGGGCGACTGGCAGTACGTCAACGAGGCGTGTGCGCGGCTGCTCGAGCGCCCCAGGGAGTGGTTTGTCGGCCGCAACATGTTCGACGAGATGCCGGAGCTGGCGGGCGACTGGCGTGACATCCTGCATACGGTTGCGCGGGACCGCGAAACCTACATCGACCGGACTTACCGCGGCCTGTTGAACCTGCCGCGGAAGGGTGAGGAGTGGGTATGGAACGTGCTGGCCTTCCCGATCACGCTGCACAGCAATCAGACGGGCGTGGTGTTGACGGCGCGTATCCTTGAGCGGAAGCCCGTTGTTTAGGGCTTCTCACAGATGAGGGGAGCCACCTGCTCGAGATCGCAACGATGAGACGAACGGCGCGATGGGTTTTACCTGCGTTTGCGATTGCCCTGATCGCGGAGGTAGCCGGCTGCCACTCGCGCTTTGTCGAGGCCACACTCGATAACCGCAGCTCGCATCCGCTGCATAACGTCGAGATCGACTATCCGAGCGCGGGATTCGGCACCAGTACGGTTGCTGCAAATTCCTCGTACCACTACCGGTTCAAAATACTCGGATCAGGCAGTGTAAAGCTCTCCTTTGAAGATGTATCGGGCAAGACTCACAGCTTCAGCGGTCCTGAACTCGATGAGGGACAGGAAGGCTCTCTGCACATCACCGTTGACGATGCGGGTCACGTGGACTGGGCTCCTGACCTGAAGACTCCGCAGTAGTTTGCCCTGACCGTCCGCTACTGGACAACACGCTGCTGAGATCGGACGGCAAGTGGGCGCAACCCCGCTTAGGGCTGATGCTTTCCTGCTATATAGGGCGGAAATTGCGGTCCAGGTATGGCGACCCACTTGCTCTACACCCGTAGAGCGTCGCGCCTAGCTCTCAGGGCGGCTGTAATTAAGGGGTATACTCTGTGTTGAAACACGCCTATCAGGATCTGCGCTTCTCCTTCCGGCAATGGCGCGCGAGGCCCGCCTTCACCGCCACGACGGTGCTCACCCTGGCACTGGGCATAGGCGCAAACCTTACCGTGTTCCTGATCGTCTACGGCGTGCTGCTGCGGCCGCTTCCCTTCCCTCAGCCGGAGCAGCTCGTTAGGATTGAACGCTTTTACCCTGACGGCACGTTGGCGGCTGCCTACTCCGGTACCAAGGCGCTGTTTTTCGCCCGAAGTGCGCAAAGCCTGGAATCGCTCGCGGCTTATGACTACATCCCGGGGAACGTAACCCTTGTACGGGGCGAGCAGGCGGTCCCGCTCAAGGACCTTCGCGTTACTGCGAGCTTTTTCCATGTGCTGGGGATAGACCCGCGCATGGGCCGATGCTTTACCGCGGCGGACATGGTGGCCAACAGTCCCGGAGTAGCGGTGCTCAGCTATGAGACGTGGCGCGACCGCTTCCAATCCGATCCGGAAATACTGGGACGGCCGATCACGCTCGGGAACCAGCGCTTCACGGTAGTGGGTGTGGCCGGCGAGGCTCTGCATACGGACGCGAAGGTCGACCTCTGGACGCCGCTGCCCATCGCGGAGCGAGGCGACGACCGGAGCAACGCCTACAACATCGTTGGGCGTCTCCGTCCCGGAGTTACGCGGGCCCAGGCACAGGCAGATTTCGAGAATGTGCTGCTGCGGTTAAAGAACACCTATCCCGCCCTCTGGAACGACCACGAGGGCATCCGCGTGCTGGACTTCCACGACTCTCTTACCGGACAGATACGGCCAGCGCTCCAGATGTTGATGGGAGCTGTGGCTCTGGTGCTTCTGATCGTGTCGGCAAACATCCTGAGCCTGCTGCTGACGGTGTCGATCGGACGCCGCCGCGAGATGGGCCTGCGCGCGGCTCTAGGCGCGACGGAGTGGCGCATCCTGCGTCAGCTGCTCGTCGAGAACGCGCTGCTGTGCGTGGTGGGAGCCGGACTGGGTGTCGTCTTCGCAACTCTGGCGGCACCGGCGCTGCTGCGCATCAGTCCAATCGAGCTGCCGGATTTTACTTCGCTGCACATGGGCGGTTCGGCGATCGCTTTCTCGCTGGCGCTTACCGCGGGCTGTGCTCTGCTGTTTACGGTGGTGCCGATCTTCGAGAGCCGGCGCACGCAACTGGCGGAGACCCTGCGACAGAACTCGAACCAGATTGCCGGAGGCCGCAACTGGGCCCAGAAATTCCTGGTGGTGGGAGAGGTCGCGATTTCGCTCGTACTTGTAGTAGCGGCCGCTCTGCTGCTTAACAGCTTCTGGAGGCTGAGCCATGCCGAGGCCGGCTTTCGCACCGGGAATGTGCTGACCTTCAAGACGACATATAGCGCAGACCAGAGCGCGACGACCGCAAGTCTCGCGCGCCTCGAAGAAGAGCTGAAGGGGCGCGTGGAATCGATACCGGGTGTGGAGTCGGCCGCCTCCGTGTTTGACCTGCCTACCCAGCTCATGCTCGATCTACCCTTCGATATCATGGGTCGCAAGCCGAGCCAGCCCGGATCGGGCGGAGATGAATCCTACATGCCCATAACCTCGGACTACTTCGACGCGCTGAGCATCCCCGTGGCGTCTGGTCGCAGCTTCGCTGCCTCTGACATGGCCGGATCATTGCCTGTACTAATCGTCAACCAGCAGTTTGCGCGCAGCTACTTCAAAGGGCAGAGTGCGCTCGGCCAGCAGATCCGCATCGGGGCAGCCATGGGACCTGGGTTTGAGGATCCTCCGCGGGTGATCGTAGGAGTCGTGGGGGACACGCTGAACAAGGGGCTGGATCAGCCTGCTCCCGCAATCCTCTATCTGCCGAAGGCGCAGATTCCCGACACCATTACAAAGATGGGCAACGGATTTTTTGGGTCCAGCTGGGTCGTGCGCACGCGCTCTGCCGATGCGGTGGCGCCGATCCGTTCTGTCTTCCTGCAGACAGCGCATGTGCCGCTGCTGAGCGTTGAGCCGATGGCGGATGTCGTCAGCGCGTCGGTCGCGCAGCAGCGCTTCAGCATGCTGCTCACCTGCGGTTTCGGCCTGATCTCGCTGCTGCTGGGTGCGGCCGGGCTCTACGCTGTGATGTCCTACACCGTGGTGCGCAGGACGAAGGAGATTGGCGTTCGGCTGGCACTCGGGGCCCAGCATGGGGATATCGTGCGGATGGTGCTGCGCGAGGCAGGTCTGCTTGTCGGCGGCGGAATCAGCCTTGGTGTTCTGATCTCGCTCGGTATCTCAAACGTGCTGCGGAGTCTGCTGTTTGGGGTCGCGCCGCGGGACCCGGCCACTATAGCGGCGATGTGCGGCGTGCTGCTGCTTACGGGCATTCTGTCGGCGTGGTGGCCGGCACTCCGGGCAGCAAACACGGAGCCTAACGAGGCTTTGCGCATGGAGTGACTAAGGCGGTTACAGGGGGCAGGCGGTGGAAAGAGCTGGCTGAACCAGAAGGCTTCTTGGGTTGCGCCGTTCTGGTCCTACTTCGCTAGACGCTCCTGCCCTTCGCTGACCGTCGGCAGGTGCCCGGCTGGAATTTACCAGAGACAGTATGGCGCCTTCGTCGATTTCTCGAACCACTGGCTTCTCTTCTGAGAACCTCGACGTGGTTGGAGTTGTATGTGTAGTCGCGGAGCGCCTCCGGAGAGGTCCAGACGCTCATGTTCACGATGACGAGCGGATCTTCTTGGTACGGTATGGCCGTTGCATTTCCGGCCGAAGTTGCAGCCTCTATACAAGGCCGGGGCTCTAATCTGCGAGCGCGTTGATCGGCGCAAGTCCCTGCACGAATTCGGCGATGCGCGGGTCGTCAATGGGGGCTTTGAGGCGGCTTACGTTGACCTAGGCGAGATGAAAGGCCTGCTCCGCCATCTTCAAAAAACTCTATCGAACCACAGTCTGGAAGAGAGGCGACTGTAAGAGGCTGGCGAAGTCGTTGTCGGAGGCAGAGAAGCGCACCTCAAGCGTGCCCGTGTTGGAGCTGATCGTGGTGCTCTGAATGGCCTGCTTCTCGGAGGTCGACCCGCTCATTTTCTCGTAGAGCGCGGCGGCGTTCATCAGCGAAGACATGGTGGCGGCCGTGAAAGTGTCGGGAGTGATCACGTCCAGGTTGAACTTGACGCCGTTCTGGAAGTTCATGGTGTAGCGGGAGCTGAGCAGGCGCTTTTTGACGGTGTCGTAGTCGGTGATCTGCGATGCCGCTCCGAGCACGCTGCTCATCATGGTCTGAGTTCCCTTCTGGTCGAGGATGCTCCAGAGCGGCTCGGTGTCGACTCCCTGCATGAGGTCAAGCATGGTGTTGTTGTTGAGCATGCTCTGGGCGACCCCGTCGCGTGCATTGAGTGCGCGGCGTACGGCATCCAGCTCGCCGAAGACCATGGTCGAGGGGTCGAGGAAGCTGACGACCATGCCGCTGCTGCCCATCGGATAGATACGATTGGTGCGGAGCACGGTAGCCTTGACCTTTTTCTTTTTGAAGCCGGCAACTATGTCCGTGACGGCGAACTGGCCCTGAGCGACGCCGACCATCTCGTTGCTATCGGGCGCGCCGTCCACGCGGAACGCAGCGAAGGCGAGCACTTCAACATCGTGGTTGTCGTTGATGCCGGACTGCTTCAGTGCGGTCTCAAGCTGCTTGAGCTCGGGGGGCAGCACGCGGCCCTTGAGGTCCATGGCGGCTGAAGAGTTCTGCATGGCGCGGTAGTCAACCACAATGAGCTGCTGCAGGTCTTTAGGGATCGCCGAACGGGCGCCAGCCTCCAGCTGTGCCGCCATCATGGGCAGAGCCATCGCAACGGCAGTCGCGGCGGTACCGGTTTGTAGCATCAATCGCTTCCAGTGAATCAACTAGGTACTCCTTGGAAAGGCAGGCCAGCCATCGCGGGCAGCCGTGCTTTCTCTCAATTCCTGTCTATTCTATGCGCTTCTTAGACGGTTGCCGCGGGCCATTCGAGAGGCTGCTCCAGACGGCGTTCCAAAATCTTCTTTCCCGGATCGAACCCATCCAACTGACGCACCCACTCGCTTTCTTGCTCATAGGCGGCCTCGGGGATGAGTCCGATCAACTCTCCGCGGACGGGAGCTACCTTGTACCGGCGGGCCTCACGCTTGACGGCGGCGTGCGCCTGGCCGACGGGGGTGCTGTGGAAGTCGGTAATGTTCATGGAGATCTGCGCCTGCCCCTGGACCACTACGCCCATTGCTTTTACGCCGGAGAGACCGCCGGCCGAGGCGCGAATCTCGCGCGCTATGGCGCGGGCAGTCGTCAGATCCTCGCTGTCGAGGTACACGTTATACGCTATGAGGAACTTCCGAGCGCCAATGGCTGAGGCGCCAGCGGTAGGGTGAAGATCGGGACCGCCGACGTCAGGGCGGCGGGACGCCTCACGCTTGACCGACTCGCGCAGCCCCTCGAACTGACCCCTCCGGACGTCCTCGAGCAGTACGCGGTCGGGCCTCGAGGCTGCCGCTTCATAGAGGTAGGAGGGAACTCCGTAGCGGTCCCATATACCGATGGCTGCCTGGCGCGCGTAGAGGACGCACTGCTCGAGCGAGACGGCACGAACGGGCACGAAGGGGATGACGTCAGCGGCGCCGATGCGGGGGTGCACTCCGGTCTGGCGGGTCAGGTCGATCAGAGAGGCCGCTTTGCCCGCTCCGAGGATGGCGGCCTCGACGACGGCGCGCGGGCTGCCGGCGATGGTTACAACGGAGCGGTTGTGATCCGGGTCGAGCGACCAGTCGAGCAGCGAAACTCCAGCCACCTGCATGGCCGCTACGATGGTCCGCACCCTCTCGGCGTCGACGCCCTCTGAGAAGTTGGGAACGCACTCGATGATCGCATTCGGACTCGCGTCTGGGCTCATCGTTCTCACCGGCAGAGCGATTTTAGAGAGCGCCTACTTCCACCATGAATAGCCTAGCTGGAACTGTACACTCGCGTTGACTCCAGGGTTACGGTCCCCGAGGCTGGCGCTTGAGATGTGGACAGCATTGGCGGCGAAGGAGATCGAGCGGTGAGGCTTTAGGAAGTAATCAAAGCCGATGCCGAACTGCGGGGTGAAGTTGAAGACACTGGCGCCGCCGGGGTAGCCATGAGGGACGACGGCGTCGGGCGGGAACTTGTGGTTCGTCCAGATGAGCCCGCCGGCGCCTTGCACCGAGGGCACGAACCTGGAAGAACTGGATGCGGATGTGAGTGTGGAGGCGCGCGGCCGGAAGTGCCAGCGCAGGATGATTGGCGTGACGCTCGCGCCCGAGAAGGTTCCGCCGGCGTAAGGCACGACAGCCGTCATGGGAACGCCGTTCACCTTGTAGTGCACCGTCTGCAGATGGGGGGCGGGCGTGAAGGCTTGCCAGTAGGGATCGACCTCGATCGCGTATTCAAACTGTCCTCGCAGCAGCCCGGGGCCGCCCGGGTCGGTGAGCACCTTGCCGATCTGAAAGCCTGCGCTCAGAAAGTGAAAGGCCGAGCGATCGCCTACCCCGGCGCCCCCTTGCATCGAGAGCTGATAATGCCACGGCTGCAAGTCGAGCGCTGGGCCCGAGGGCGCTGCCGGCCCTGATTGGGCGAGGGCGGCGGCGGTGAGCAGGATCAGAGCGCTGCATGGGAAGAGATACGTGGTTCGCATGAACTGAGTGTTGCCTTTCTCTGCTGTCCTGAAGCATGCGGGTGAATACTCTTGGCTTGCTCGTTCCATAGTACTTTGGCTTCGGGTGGGTTGGGGTTGGGTAGGTCACGGCCTGGATCGGGGTCAATGCGAGTTAAACAGCCCGTTCTCAAAGGCGAGACATCGGGCACCCGCGGCGGGTCTTAATGGCTGGACCTTTGGAGAGGCACCCAGGCACTCGGCTGGTTTGGCATCGGCTCGCGGGGTGCAGCAGAAAGGCCGCCGTGGGGGGCGGCCTCGCTTGGGTCGAAGTTGACGACTACCCGGCGACTGCTTCCATCGTCTTCGCGTCCATGTCGAAGTTGGAGTAGACGTTCTGGGTGTCGTCGTAGTCTTCTAGGGCCTCGATCAGGCGAATCATCTGCGCCGCCTGGGTGCCCTCCAGTTTGGTGTAGGTGGAGGCGATCATCGTTATCTGGGCGACTTCGGTCTCAATTCCAGCGGCTTTGATGGCAGCGAGAACGGGCTCGAAGGCGCTCGGCTCGGTGATAATCTCCCATGACTCGCCTTCGTCGCTGAGGTCGTCGCCGCCCGCGTCGAGAACGATGTTCATGAGCTTGTCTTCATCGGCCGCGTCCTTAGGGACGACGATCAGGCCCTTCTTGGTGAACATGAACCGCACTGAATTCGACTCGCCCAAGTTGCCGCCGTTCTTCGAGAAGGCGTGCCGAATCTCGCTGACCGAACGGTTGCGGTTGTCGGTCGTGACCTCAATGATGATGGCGACGCCGCCGGGGCCATAGCCCTCAAAGGTTATCTCCTCGTAAGTCGCGCCGGGCAACTCGCCGGTGCCGCGCTGGATGGCGCGCTTGATGTTGTCGGAGGGCATGTTCTCGGCCTTGGCCGCGGCGATGGCGGTGCGCAGCCGGGGGTTGCCGTCAGGGTCTCCGCCGCCGGCCTTAGCGGCCATGTTGATTTCCTTGATCAGCTGGGTGAAGATCTTGCCCCGCTTGGCGTCGGCTGCGCCTTTTTTATGCTTGATTGTTGCCCATTTTGAGTGGCCGGACATGAGTTCCCCTATACCTTTAGCTGCGCAGATCAGAGGCTCACGCCATTACTGGAACAACCCACCTCGGCCGCGACATCGAAGTATAGCACGCGATTCAGAGCGTCCCCAGCCGCATCCTATTCATTTCAGGAGTAGGAGGTGTCTATGGAGCGTAGGAGCTTTCTGAAGACGGCGGCCAGTGCCGGCATTGTGGCGGTTGCTGGTTCCACTGGTACTGCGAGGGCTATGGGAGCAGACTCTGCCGGTGGGAACAGCGGCGGCCAAGCCAGCGGACAGGGCGGCGGCAGGGTTAAGGGGCCGCAGTCCCCAGACATGGTTTACCGCCAGCTTGGGACTACGGGGGAGACGGTGTCCGCCATCGGCCTCGGCGGCTACCACGTCGGCAAGCAACAGAGTGCCGACGAGAGCATTGCGCTGATCCGCAAGGCGATCGACGGCGGCATCACCTTCCTCGACAACTGCTGGGACTATAACGACGGCATCAGCGAAGTGCGCATGGGCAGGGCTCTGCGCGACGGCTACCGCGAAAAGGTCTTCCTGATGACCAAGATCGACGGACGCACCAAGGCCGAGTACAACAAGCAGTTGGAAGAGTCGCTCAGCCGGCTGGCGACCGACACGATTGACCTGGTTCAGTTTCACGAGGTCATTCGCCTCGAGGATCCGGATCGGATCTTCGCGCCGGGCGGGGCGATGGAGGCTGCGGTGGCTGCACGGCAGGCAGGAAAGATTCGTTACATCGGCTTTACAGGGCATAAGGATCCAGTAGTCCATCTGCGAATGCTGGAGATGGCGAAGGCACATAACTTCCACTTCGACACGGTGCAGATGCCTGTCAACGTGATGGATGCGCACTTTCGCTCATTTGCGAATGAGGTGATGCCGGTCGCGATCAAGCAGGGTATCGGTGTGCTCGCAATGAAGACCTTCGGCGACCACTTCATCCTCGACAGCAAGATTGTGGAGCCGATCGAGGCCTTGCATTACGGACTCACGCAGCCGGTGTCGGTGGTGATTACCGGAATTGATTCTGAGACGATACTCAACCAGGCACTCGAGGCCGCCAAGACCTTCAAGCCGATGTCGGATGCTGCGATCGCGTCTCTGCTGGCTCGCACCAGAGATGCCGCGATGACCGGCACCCTGGAGCTGTTCAAGACGTCACCGCGCTTCGACGGCACCGCCAGAAATCCGAAGTGGCTGGGATAGATGCCGGGCGGCTTGATCCTGATAAAGCGCAAGCGGGTACGCTCTAAAGCGCGGTGTGGTCACTGTGTCCCTCAGATCTGAACAGACGCTCGGATCCCCTCCGCGGCTAAAGCTCTGTCGGAATTTGTGCGCGATTATGGCACGGCTAAAGCCGTGCGCCTTCGAAGTGCAAGGGCAGGTTAACTCTCAAAGCCCGACTCGGTGGTAAGCTCCTTCGCGCTACTCGGTAGCTACTTCCCACAGACGTCACACACGTTTAAATCTCCCGCCTGTGCTTTCCATGCTGATACCGCCCTCGCCAAATTTGATGAGTTTGGTGCAATTTATCTCCGCTTTGAAGGCTTCCAGGAAGGCGCAGGTGCACCAGTGACGCACAGTGCTGCTAGCCTATAGGTATGAAGTTTGGGGTGCTGGTCTTCCCGGGGTCCAACTGCGACCATGATGCGTACCACGTCATCGCGGCAATTGCGCAGCAGCCGGTTACCTTTCTGTGGCACGACTCGGAGGACCTTGAGGGCTGCGATTCGATTATCGTGCCGGGCGGGTTCGCTTATGGCGATTACCTGCGAACGGGGGCGATTGCGCGGTTCTCTCCGGTGATGCAGTCGGTGAAGAAGTTCGCTGGCGCAGGCGGCCTGGTGCTGGGCATCTGCAACGGGTTTCAAATCCTCTGCGAGGCTGGAATGCTGCCCGGTGCGTTGATGCGCAATGCGGGGCTGAAGTACATCTGCAAGCAGGTGCATCTGAGGACTGAGACGACGGGAACGCCATTTACGCAGGGACTCAGTAGGGGGCAGGTGCTGCAGATCCCGATCGGTCATATGGAGGGAAATTACTTCTGTGATGCGGCGACCCTGGCGGCGCTCGAAGCCGAGGACCGGGTAGTCTTCCGCTATTCGACGCCGGAGGGAGACATTAGCGCCGCAGCCAACCCGAATGGCTCGCTGGGGAACATTGCCGCCGTCCTGAACGAAGGGCGTAATGTGCTTGGCATGATGCCGCACCCTGACCGCTCGAGTGAAAAGCTGCTTGGCTCAGCAGACGGATGGCTCATCTTCCAGTCCATGCTGACTACCCTGAGTGCGCAGTAGTTCGAGGATATGTTGATCTACAGGGTACTGATGTAACGGGCGGCCTCCGGCTGAAGATGCACAAAACGCGATGCGAGAATAGGCTTGACTGCGGGCTTGAGGGCAGATCGAAGAGACGATGATCGATATTCACCATCATCTGCTGTACGGGCTGGACGACGGAGCGAGAGACCTCGAAGATGCGGTCGCGATGGCGCATGCAGCGATCGAGAACGGCATCACGCACGTCGTCTGCACGCCGCACTCGAATGACCAGTTCCCTTTTGATCCGATGGTCAACTTCCAGAAGCTGATGGCTCTCAAGGAGCGCATCGGCGACGGGCTGACGCTCGGGCTGGGCTGCGACTTTCACCTCTCCTACGACAATATCGAGAACCAGTTCAAGTACCCGACGCGCTACACCATTAATGGCAAGCAGTACCTCCTGGTCGAATTTCCCGACATGGCGATACCGCTGCAGATTTCGGATACGCTCTACAACTTCAATATAGGTGGAGTGATCCCCATTATCACTCATCCGGAGCGCAACTACACGCTGGTACAGAATCCCAGCCGTATGGCGGTATGGTTGCGCAGCGGCTGCCTCATCCAGATCACTGCAGGTTCTTTGCTGGGTCGCTTTGGCAAGCGGGCAGAGTCGGCGGCGCTTGATCTGCTGGAGCGGAACTGGGTTAACTTTATTGCGTCGGACGCCCATAATGTGACATCCCGGCCGGTGGTGATGCGCGAAGCCTATACCAAGGTGGCGAGACGGTACGGTCAGGAGACTGCGGACCGGCTCTGCATCCACAATCCGCGGGCTGTCTTCTATGGTGAGCCGATGCCGCCGCAGCCGGAGCCGGCCGGCCTCGAGGAGGCGCCGCCGCCGCCGCAGGGGTTTCTGGCCCGGCTCTTCTCAAAGTAAGCGCGCATATCGGGGCCTCCGGTTCGGCTTAGCCCTGAGTGTCGGCTTCAGAGACCGAGCCCACCGTCGACCGCCAGTATCTGACCTGTAATAAAGTGGGGTCCCTTCGCAAAGAAGAGGACGGCCGCAGCGACGTCTTCCGCCGTGCCATTGCGGCGCATTGGGGTGCGGTGAGCAAAGTGCTCATAGCCGGCATCGACCTGGCCGTTGACGATCATGCCGGGAGCAACACAGTTAACGCTGATCTCGGGTGCGAAGGCCTTGGCCATGGTCATCGTAAGCATGTGCAGCGCCGCCTTGGATGTGCAGTAGTGGCCGTGGGTCGGCCAGGGGTGCAATCCGCCGAGCGAGCCGATGTTGATGATGCGGCCGCCAGCGCGTTTGAGTTGAGGATATGCTGCCTGGGCAGTTAGAAACGGGCCGCGAGTATTGGTCTCAAACATGGCGTCCCACTGCGCAACGGTGATCGACTCAAGCGGTGCGGTCTCGAACAGTCCCGCATTGTTAACCAGCAGGTCGATGCGGCCAAAGGTGTCCTCGATTGCCGCCATAGTGCTTGTCACCTGTTCAGGGGAGCGAACATCGCAGCGGAAGGCCTGCGCTCTGACGTTCAGGCGCTGAAGTTCTATTATGGTGGCGTCCGCCTCGGCGGCCGAGTCCAGGTAGGTGATGGCAACGTTGTAGCCGCTTTCAGCGAGGGTAAGGGCTAGCCGGCGCCCTACTCTCTTGGCCGCGCCCGTTACGATCGCGAGCGGTTGCTCTATACTGTGCATGATCCTGATCTTACTTCGTGCCGGGCGTTATCCTGAGGCTTGTCTCCGGGTGGTCGCCTGACGCAACGACAAGGTATGCAGGATACGGCCTGCGGTCTTCCAGGCCGTCGAGTATTGCGAGGCATTCTGGTAACCAGAGTCTTACTCCACCAGAGGTTGTTGGTTGTCGGCCCAGTGCTTGGCTCGGTGATGCTGGCAGTGCTGGGTTGCGCGCCATCGCGATATCATTCCAACGCGGCTTCGGGCGCACCTGGACTCTCTCAAAACGATCGTGGACGCGGTCACGGCGGAACCAATCCCAATGCTCCATTCACGCTGATCACTCGCTCTCATAACAAGCCCGCTGGAGCCGGTCCCCTCGAAGACGCGATGGCAAATGAAGCGCGGCTTCGCTTTACGCCTGAATGTTCCCCGCAGCAGCTTGAGGCAGTCGAGGTAGCCCAGCAGGTAAATGGGGACCAGCGCTTTGTCAGCCTCGCGTTCGTAAATGATGGGACTGCAGCCTGTAAGCTTAGCGGCTACCCATCCCTGCTTTTGCTGGACGAGACCGGCGCTACCGTGTCTACCGTCGCCGTGGTGCCGTCAGTGGATGGCACATCTTTGCCAATGCCTGAGGCTGCGGCGGCGAAGGCTGCAGGAAGCTCGAGCTCCGGCGAAGTCGAGTTGCTGCTGGCAGCTCATGGCGAGGCTTACTTTGGCATCTCCTGGCTCAGCGGAGAAGACTGCCCGCAGGTCTCGCGGCTGATGATTGGCCCACCGGGAATGACGCGAACCTTCTCCGTCAGCCATCCGCTGACGATCTGCTCAGGCCAGGTACGGGTGACGGCACTGCATTCCAGCCGTGTGGACGCTCCTCCGAGCAGCTAGCTCACTGGCTCAACGGTTCTGCTGCGTAGCAATTGCACTCTGACCAGCAGCCGGTCGCTTCAGCCCCGTGATACATTGCAGTTACCAGCCCAGGGGTACTTCAGGGAGCTACCTCAATGAGGGAATCGTTAGGTCCGCCACCGGAGCCCTCTGCCATTGCGAACGGGCGGATCACTCAACTGGACGGGCTGAGAGCGGTCGCCGTTCTCATGATCCTCGTCCACCATAACCTTCACGTTCCTCTCATGTGGGTCGGCGTTGATATCTTTTTTGTCCTCAGCGGCTTCCTCATCACGGGGATTTTGCTGGCGCGCAAGGCTTCTGGAACAGGCTACTTCAGCTACTTCTATCGTCGACGGGCGTTTCGCATTCTGCCGCCCTACATCGTGACACTGCTGGCGTGCGGCATCCTGATTACGTGGCACAACTTCTTCCCGTGGCCGGCCTTCGCCTTCTTCGGCATGAACATGAACAACCTGTTCTGGCATGCGGGCGACCTTCCGGTACCACTCTGGTCGCTGGCCGTCGAGGAGCAATTCTACCTGGTCTGGCCGATCGTGATCCTGCTGATATCAGAGGCCATGTTGCTGCGGGTAGCCGTTGCCGCAGTGTTTCTGGTTCCCATTCTACGGGTGCTCGCTACCCCGCTGTTCCCTACCCACTATTACATCTACTACCTGACGCCGTTTCGGGCCGATCTGCTCTGCGCGGGTGCGGCGCTGGCCCTGCTTTGGAAGGATCGTACGCCGGGATTTGAATTGTTCTGCCGGCGGCGGGCCTGGATCGGCTTGCTGATCGGCTTCGGCGGGATGGCGTTTGTACAGGTGTGGCATGTCTTTCGACTGTTGAACAATACCCGCGCGGCCAATGGACTGATCTACTCGCTCTCCCTGGTTGGGTCAGTGTCGCTGGTCAGCTGGAGCCTGGCTGATCGCGGATGGCTGACGCGCGGGCTGAACTGGCGACCGCTGCGCTTCATCGGCCGGATCAGCTACACGATGTACCTTGTGGGTGCGCTGGTCGAGGTGCTTGCGCTGCGGTTCTTCCACTCCAGGATGGTGGTGCTGGCCATTGATATCGCCGGAACGATCGCCTGGGCGACGATGTCGTGGTACGTCATGGAACGGCCTATACTCGACTTCGCGTCTGGCAAGACTAAGGCAGCGCAGGTTGAGGCAGAACGGTATGCTGCACAGGCTCGTTGACGGGGATTCTACCTAGTCACCACCTGGCTAGCTTTAAAGGTGATCAAAGTCCGCGACGGCGCAGCTCACAACAGTCTCCGTATCTTTAGCTGTACCATTATGTTAATAACTCACGAGTTAATGCTGGACACTCAAGTTAGCAGCTGACGTTACCCGCTCGCTGGCTGACACTGCGCCCTGAGGAAGGCGCCGTGCGGGCATCAAAGGCTGAGTACGATAGTGATGCCTTGCCATAGCAGAAATGCCGCGCAGATCCAGCCTATGAAACCACCGGCAACCCGGATGCGCATAGTTTTTCGACTGGAGTCTTCTCGATAGGCTCGAATAAGTAGGTAACCTACCAGTGACAAGATAGCGAGACCCAGCGCTATGCAGACTATTCCAAGCAGGTACTCAAACAGGGCATCCATAGTTCAATCCTTGTACTTTAGCTTCGACAGGTACTCTACCCGTGCCTCGTCTGTTGCGGGACAATCTATCGATGCTACGAAACTCTACACCATATTTCGCTTCTGCGCTCAGCTACTGGTGAATCGGGTGGAGTAGTTTTCTGCAGAGAAGTCGACTCTACCTGCAGCGCGCAGCCCGGCTTCTTCCCGCCACTCCTTTTTGCCTGCCCTCCCACAGCTATTTCATCTCTACACTGGAGTGGATTTGCTGCTGCGTTCCCCCGCCTGCGTCCGTTGCACGAGTGAAGATGGTTGCTTTGGCAGTTTGGATTTCCGGGCCGCGCCTCTCTCGAGGACCAGTCGCACAGAATCAAGGCCAAACTCCCTTCGGTGCAGGACCAGCCTGACTGGCACAGCCCAGCAGGTGCGATAAGCTGAGATGGGCGGCTCAGGGCGCCCCTTGGTGATTACGGCTGGCGGGAAACGACCCCAGGAGAAGCAGCTACGGTTTCAGCCGCATGCTTGGAGAATCCGCGCTTTGTAGCGACCTGAGAGCGAGCGGAGGGCAGTACCAGGTGAGTGTGGGATCTGACAGGGTGCAACGTGAGAAGGCAAGCCCGGATGGCGAAATCGGCAGACGCAGCGGACTTAAAATCCGCAGGCCGCAAGGCCGTGGGGGTTCAAGTCCCCCTCCGGGCACCACATGAGAAGTCACCTCTCTTGGCGCGATGGCCGCGCTGTTTCTGTCGGGGTATGGTAACGAACCGTAAATTATGATTCGAGGGTAAGTATCGTTTAACACGGGTCCTTTATGCGTGCCTTCGAGATGATGCGGCCCCGCTTAGGGTCTTTTCCAGGCGAGGCGTTGGGTCTGATGCTTGCGGTGAGTGTCATTCTCCTGACGGCCAGCGGCCTCCATGCCCAGAGTCGCTCTTTGAGCCTGTCCCAGTACGCAAAAAGGTCCTATCAAACGGAACAAGGTCTGCCGCAGGACGAAGTGCGTGCCATCGCACAGACTGCCGACGGGTATCTCTGGTTTGCAACCCGGGATGGGCTGGCCCGGTTTGACGGCGTTCACTTCGTGGTCTTCAACAAGGAGAACAGCGAGGGTATCGGTCACGATATGTTCGGTGCGCTGCTGGCCGACCATCGGGGTCGTTTGTGGATCGCGACGGGGAGCGGCCTCTCCTGTTACGAAGGGGGCAGATTCCGGCGTTATACCGTGCGTGACGGCCTGCCCAATGATGCGATTCACTCACTGCTTGAGGATGGCAACGGCAACATCTGGATAGGAACCTGGAATGGTCTGGCGGTCTTCGATGGTTTACGATTCCATGTCTTTGGAACCAGGGAAGGACTGCTGAATACCGCCATCTCTGGTCTTGCAACAGATGGGCAGAGCGGAGTGTGGGTCGGCACATTCGGAGGTGGACTGGCGCACTTCGCCGATGGCCGATTTGTAACGTATACAAAAGGTAACGGACTTCCCTCCGATGTCATTGAGACTGTCCTGCGCGATAGTACGGGCGAGCTTTGGATCGGTACCCTCAAGGGCTTTGCTCGTGCAACAGCGCCGGGCAGGTTTGAAGCTATCCCGGAGATACCCGGCAGATCGATCGGCGCCTGGGAAGATCAGACATCCCACGTATGGGCGGTAACTGAAGACTTTACCGCACGGCTTGACAGAGCAAAGTCTCCCCGGTTTGAAAGAGAGCCTGAGCTAGACACGTTGAATGTTGAAACTCTGTTTGAAGATAAGGAAGGCAGCTTCTGGGTTGGAACTGCTGGACACGGAGTCGCACGCTACCGACGCGGCGCGTTTACGGCGTTTGTGGATGACAAGGCCCTGGATATGAATCGTGGCCAGGTATTTTTTCAAGATTTGCGTGGAAGACTATGGATCGGAACGTCGCATGGCGTCAGCCGGATAAGAGATGGGCATCTCGTCACGCTTAGGACTTTGGGCGATGTAAATATTCGCGCGATAGCTGAGGATGGGAAGGGGCGGCTATGGTTCGGCACGGAACACGGCGTCTCTCGACTGGACCGAGACCACACGAGGCCTGTCACAGCTATGCCGTCGGAGGTACACGCCTTGTACGTCGACGGCAACGACCGTATCTGGGCAGGGTCACCGGATGGCATAGCGATTTGGAACAATGGGCGCATTAATAGATTGACGGTAAGAGACGGACTGCCCTCGAACTATGTGATGGCTATCATCGGTGACCACAACGGCGGAACGTGGATAGGAACGACGAACGGGCTGGCTCATATCTCAAAGAGTGAGGTCACTGTTTATACCAAAGCACAGGGTATGCTGACCGACTACGTGAGCAGCTTGTACTTGGATTCTGAGGGGGTGCTGTGGATATGCACACCTAGCGGTTTGCATCGGCTGAAGGACGGCAAGATAAACTCCTTCACATTCAAGGATGGATTGCCAGCAGATACGGTGCTTCACGTCCTGGAAGACGATGATCGCCGCCTCTGGATCAGTTCGTTTCGAGGAATCTTCCGTATAGACAAGGAGCAGCTCGAGGATTTTGCTCAGAAGCGGATAGATCGTCTAAACGCAGTTCTATATGGAACAGACGATGGGATGAAGAGTGCTGTCTGCACCGGGTTTGGTACGCAGGCTGCAGGATGGAGAGATCATGAAGGCGCACTCTGGTTTCCGTCTGAGCAAGGTCCGGTGCGCGTGCAGCCCTCCGGAGTTGGAGATCTTCCGCCTCCCCCTCAAGCAAATATCGAGTCTATCGCGGTGGATGGACAGCCAATTGGCTCCCATGCAATCGGACCCGATTGGCGAAGAGCGGAGTTCTCTTTTACGGCTCCAACATCTGTCGCACCAGAGCTGGTTGAGTTCCGCTATCGAATGACGGGCTTCGAGAACCTCTGGCGAGAGATTGGGGGCGCGCGGCAGGTTACCTTCACTAGTCTGCCACATGGAAGCTACAGGTTTGACCTGCAGGCCCGGCGAAAAGGCGGCACCTGGAACCCGCTGGTGGCCTCAGCCGTGCTTCGAGTGCAACCTCATTTCTATGAGACGTGGTGGTTCTCGCTTTCCGTCGGCTTTCTTGGATCGCTACTCCTCTGGTTCATTCACTCCCGTCGCCTTCACCATGCCGAAGATCGTCTGGGGGCAGTAATGCGAGAGCGCACCAGACTGGCTCAGGAACTTCACGACACGATGCTCCAGAGTCTCTCGGGAACGGCAATGCAGGTGCAAGCTGCAGTCCGGCACATGAGCCACGGAGACTCAGACACCGGAGTGCAACAACTCAACCTGGCCTTGAATCACCTGGAGAAGGCGCAGGCAGATGCCCGCCGATCGATATGGGATATGCAATCTCCTGAAGAAGAGAATCGGTCACTGGATGAATCACTTCGCCGTGCATGCCACCAGTTATGCCTTGACGGTCCGGCGCTCGCCTTCGAGAGTCACGGGCCTCTCACACGGCTTGCTCCTGACACTAAACGACAGATCTTCAGGGTGGGCGTCGAAGCGGTTGCCAATGCAGTTCGACACTCAGGAACAGACCGCATCGAACTAAGCCTGGTCTCCGGAAGCGGGACCATGCGACTTCGAGTGCGTGACTACGGGTGCGGGTTCCATCCGTCGTTGTGGCAGTCGGGACTACCAGGGCACTGGGGGGTCAGCGGCATGAACGAGCGGGCCAGGGAGTGTGGCGGACAGCTGATGATCCACAGTGAACCCTCTCTGGGCACAATCGTTGAACTCGAGGTTCCAGTCGTCACAAAGAGCGACCGGTAAGACTCGTGAAACCTATGAACGAACCGAGGTAAAGGAACATGCAGATTCGAGTCTTATGCATCGATGATCACTCGCTGATCCTTGCAGGCGTGCAGGCAATGCTAAGCGCGGAAACCGACATGCAGTTCGTGGGCGGCGCCAGAACCGCGCTTGAGGGTGTCGAGCTTTTCAAGACTTTGAATCCGGATGTAACGCTTGTTGACTTGCGACTACCGGGCGTGCCGGGCACAGCGGCGATTTCTAGGATCCGAGCGACACGTCCATCTGCCTGCATCATCGCGTTAACGACATATAAAGGTGATGAAGACATACACCGTGCTCTCACGGCTGGCGCCCAGAGCTATCTCCTCAAGGACGCTCTGCACAGGGAGCTAATTGAATCGATCAGGAAGGTTCATAAAGGAGGCCGCTCTATCTCACCAGAGGCGGCACTTACGCTTGCGGAGAACTGTCCCAGGGTTGCGCTAACCGGAAGAGAGTTGGAAGTGCTCCAGTTGATGGCGGATGGGAATAGGAATAAGGAAATCGCGTATGCCCTCAAGATCTCCGAGGACACCATCAAGTTTCATGTCAAGAGCATCCTCAGCAAACTCGCAGTCAACGACAGAACACATGCAGTAACCGTGGCAATAAAGCGGGGCATTTTACAGCTTGACTAGATCGGCTTAGTCCCTCGTGAAGCGTAAATGTAGCCGCCTGGTACCTGCCTAGATGGGTAGTGGTTTATCTACCGATCTTAGGTGTGTGCTTTCGAGTGGATGCAGCTAGGGTCTAACTATCCGCCGCTTGTTGAGCTGACGCCGCGAAGTGTCCAGTTTCGTCGATGACCCGTGGATAATTCTAAAAAAGACGTTATTGCGGATCAACGTCTTTATCCACTCTTAGCCTGACCTACCTGGGACTGCCCGACAGCAACTAGTAGACTCCGCTTCCATCAAGAAAGTTATGTCGTCATTCACACGTGAGGAGACCCCAATGTCAAACCAGGAAGCCCTAGCTCAGCAGCATCATGAGGTACGGGATCTCAGTCAAACTATCAAGGTTCTAATGGTAGTAGCGAACCCCACTAAGCATCCACATCTGGGCTGGCCCCTCGGCTTCTGGGCGTCCGAGCTCATGCATCCATGGATCGAGTTCACCGATGCAGGATACGACGTGACTATAGCTAGTCCCGATGGCGGTAAGGTAGAGGTCGATGCCCTCAGCGATCCGCGGGATGCCTCGAGGTGGTCCGCGACGGACATAATGTCGCTAGGCTTCTTAAGCTCTCCGGATTGCGTGGCCCTGTTGGAGCAAACGCCTAAGCTGTCAACCCTGGATCTTGACACTTACGACGCCATCGTTGTTTGTGGGGGACAGTCCCCTATGTATACCTTTCGCGACAATGATGATCTCACGGATGCTATACGACATTTCTTTGAGACGGGGAAGATTACGGCGGTCTTTTGTCACGGAGTCGCGGCGCTGGTGGATGTGAAGCTGTCAACTGGAAAGTATCTCGTAGAGGGCAGAGCCGTCACAGGCTTCGCCAACATAGAGGAAGAGTACTCCGATGCTTTTGTCGGTCAAAAGGTGATGCCCTGGAGGCTGGAGGACGCCCTCAAGGCGCACGGCGCAAACTATCTCCAGGCTGGCCGCTTCAAGGCATTCTCAGTGCGTGACGGAAACCTCATTACAGGCCAGCAGCAATACTCCGGCCGTAAGGTAGCGGCCATGGTGCTTGCCGCGCTGGGATCTTAGGATTTCATAGCAGGAGCCTGGTGAGAGATCTGCCAGGCTCCTCATTACCTGCTTTAATGTCAAATTGACTTCTCGCAACTCCTAATCATCTGAACGAGTAAGCGCTGACCCGTTATATCCCTTTTGGCTAAAGGCGTTCAAAGCGTAACTTATCCACGCTAAGGCTTATCCATCCAACTCGGTGTCGGCCAAGTCCTAGGGATCAAGGCCAAGCGGCCCTGTACGGCTCGACGGTTCCGTCACGCACCTCTCGCATTGTCTAAGATGACACCCGCTTGAGTAGAGAGCCTGACCCAACTCACTCCTTCCTCAAGTACATCGTTAGGTGGCCCTTGATGGCGCGTTGTCATTCCGCAGCAGCCGAAGCCCGATGCGGCTGCCCATGCTTTGCCCGTAGGCAAGGTGCATAAGTCCCATCATAGCCGGTTCGAAGAAGCGAGCGGAGGTGATTGCGCCCGCATCGACACCATCAACGCCAAGCTCTTTAATCAACGTCAGCACGATAGCTCGGGCCTCAGCGTCGCTGCTATACACAAATACTGACGGCGCAGGACTCTGGATGGTCGCCTGTTGCAGCGTCTCTGCGAATGGTGGTATCGCGGCGACGAACCTGGCATCAGGCGCGAGCTTGACCAGTTCTTCAGCACCTGACGTCGTCAGACCCACCTGGAGCCCGCTGAAGTCTTCCTTGAAAGGATTGATGATGCTCCATAGCACCTTACCGCTTAAATCGCCCGCGGTCTTGATCGCGGCGGGGGCAGCTTGGTAGGGCGTTGCCAAGACGATGATGTCAGCGATCTTTGCCACTTCTACCGGCGAGCCCACCTTGGCAGCGCTGCCGATTGACGCTGCCTGCCTCTGCAGTTTATCGTGATCGCGCGAGTACGAGTAGAACAGTTTATGTCCTTTGCCAGCCCAGCGCTTGCCTAGTTCCACAGCCATGTTACCGGCACCTATAAACGCTATCTTCATAAGACTCGCTCCTTTCTCATCCTTACTCAAGGTAAGCTCCACCCTATTTTTATGTCATCAGGCCACCCTCGCAGAGCTCATAGTTTTGGAAAGCCGTATTGTTGCCATCTACTTAGCACTTTTTGTTTCATGACGTCGGGATAGACCCCCGCAAACGAACTGCGCCTCGGCAGTTTGTCTCCCCAATGGTCCGGGGGCAAACAGTTGTAGATGACCTTCGTCGTATGCATGGACATCTTTTCAGCGTCATCCAGGAAAGCGACCAGTGGATTGGTGCTCTCGTTGTTAAAGACGAGTTCCCCTTGCGGCCCGGGATGGTTGCGCGTGCTAAAGGCCCAAACCACCTCATTCAGATTGGTAATATCGATGTCATCGTTGACGATGATGTATTTTGGCGTACCTAAGCCGGCCTTGGTCGCAAAGAGTGCGTGGCCGATGCGCTCGCATAGTTGAGCTGCCGTGATCTCTACAGCTTGCCGCCAGTTCCGCGTAACCGCGATGACGTACCAATGATTCGCTGAAGCGAATGGGGACCAGGCACATGCAATTGGCAGACCGGCGCTCCGCAGTGTATGGACTATCTCCGCCGCATTGGGAATGCCCCACGCGGTGTGGTTTTCCTCGGGCGGTTCGCCTGCAACAGCGATCGGCAGTATCGCATCGTTCCGATGGGTGATAGCTGTCACGGTGTATATGGGCTTTTGTGTCGGCGGCGTTGGCCACAGATAACCCGCATATTCGCCCATGGGTCCTTCGTGTTCTGTCGCCGTGTTCGACAGATAGCCTTCCACGATGATTTCGGCTGTGGAAGGCACTTCCAATTCGACGGTTTCGCACCTGACGACCTCAACAGCCTCTCCGAAGTAGCCTCCGATGTAGTCTGCCTCGTCAAAGTGCTGCGGCAAAGGCATACCGCCCACGAACGGAATGAAGGGTTCGACTCCCAGCGCTAATGCAAAGGGCATCGGCTTGCCAACGTCAGCCCACGACCTATGCACCATTCCCAGATGCTGGTTCGGTGCAACGATCCCGGTCATCCGTTTCTCGTCGACGACCATAATTCGTGCGATCGACCAATTTGTCCAGGAGCCATCCGGGGTGCGCGCTACCACGATTCCGAAAGTATTGATAAACCTTCCCCCGTCGCCATCGTGCAGCAGCGGCGCTGGAAGGTCGAGCAGGTTTACCTCGTGGCCAAGGTGAATGTTCTCTTTACATGGACCCGTTTCCACCAATCGGGGCTTTATAGGAGACCGCCGTCTGCCGGCAGCCAACGACTCAACGATCTCCTGACCTGTGGCGGACGGGGGTAAGCCGCAGGAGAGAGCGATGCGCGCAAGCCAACGGTTGGGCTGCCGGCTTACCCCAGCAGGTGCCGCCAGCACCCTGAATCCTTTTGACTGGCCGCGTATGTTGCTGAAGAGCGCCGCTGGCGCACCCGTCTCGTAACACCGGCGTGCTATGGCTCCTATCTCAAGGTCGAGTTCTACCTCTTCTGCGACGTCAACCAGCTCGCCTATCGCGCTCAGTTCCCTGAGATATTCACGCAAATCCTTCAGGTGTTTCATCGGGCATCCTCCACTTGCGTGTAATGGCGGGACCGACGACGCCACGCACCCCATCCGGGTCAGGGCTGCACCAGGGCCCCTGGTTCACACTTCTGCAACTATGATCGACAACCGACTCGTCAGCGGAGCGGGGTACAAGCTGCCACAAGCGGCTATGCGAGATTGGCCCAGATAGTCTTGTACTGGGTGTAGTTCTCAAGAGCTTCGGCACCCTGTTCTCGGCCGTAGCCCGACATCTTGTAGCCGCCAAAGGGCGCATTCGGATGATACTTGTGCCACGTGTTCAGCCACACCGTGCCAGCCCTGATTTTGTCCGCCAGTCTGAGCGCCCTACGGAAGTCGCCCGTTTGAATTCCCGACGCTAAGCCGTAAGTGGTGTCGTTTGCGATACGGATCGCTTCTTCTTCGCCATCGAACGGAATGATTGGCAAAACCGGGCCGAATATCTCTTCCCGCGATATCTTCAGATCATTGGTTGCGTCCGCAAACAGGGTGGGCTCTATAAAAAGGCCCTTGCCGTTGACTTTCCTTGTGCCACCACCTGCAGTCAATCGGGCCGAAGATTGCTTGCCGCTTTCTATATAGCTGAGGATCTTGTCGTACTCCGGCTTGGTCGCTATAGGTCCAATCTGGGTAGCGGGGTCGAGTGGATCACCGAGGACCGCTTCCCTGGCAAGCCTCGACAGTTTCTCGACTACCTCGTCGTACACTGGCCTTTCAACTAGCAGACGCGAACCTGCGACACATACTTCCCCTTTGTTCCAGAAGATTCCCCAGAACGCTGCTTGAATAGCGTTCTCAATATTCGCATCGGCGAAGATGATATTTGGAGACTTGCCACCTAGCTCCATCGTCATGTGCTTCACAGTATCAGCACCGTTCTTGATCAGGCTTTCGCCCACAGATGTCGAGCCGGTGAACGCGATCTTGTCCACCTTCGGACTTCTAACGAGAACGTCTCCGATTGAGCCACCGGGACCAGTGATCAGGTTGAGAACGCCGTCAGGAATTCCTGCGTCCTGCAAAGTATGGGCGAGCAGGATTGCCGTAAGAGGAGTGTCCGAAGCAGGCTTATGAATGATCGTGTTTCCAGCGGCCAGTGCAGGTGCAAACTTGGAACAGGTGAGAGCGAGCGGAAAGTTCCACGGGGTGATCGCGGCTACTACTCCGAGCGGTTCTCGTCTGGTAAGTACCTTAAGGTCGTGCTCGTAAGTGCCACGGTAGCTGCCACTCATCGCGGACATGGCTAGGCCACCGAAGAAACGAAAGAGTCCAGAACAATGAGGCATGATGACGGAGACAAAGTCGCTATAGGGCATGCCCATATCCATAGCTTCAAGCAGAGCAAACTCCTCACGGCGCTCGTCCATAAGATCGGCGACCCGAAACATGATCTTGGCCCGCTCTTCATGATGCATTTTTCCCCAGGGACCCTCCTCGAAGGCGCGATAGGCGGCGTCGATGGCGTCGATGGCGTCCTCGGGGGTAGCCTTGGCAACTGTCGTGATTGGCGCCTCTGTCGTCGGATCTACTGTAGTCATCGTCTCGCCGGACGATGAGTCCCTCCATCGGCCTTCAATTAGCAGCTGCCCCTTCGCCACAGCTTTTCGAGCGGGCACTCTGAAGTCTGTCTTAATATTTGGAAAGCTCTCATTTGACCTGCTCGCGCCATTGATACCTGCAGTCGCCACAGTAACTCCTTTATTGCATTTCTGAGTAAGATCTTGACGTCTGTATTTACAAGAACTGACGCCATGCCCTTTTGCCAGCGGGTCGTGGTAGTTCGTCGTAGCTGCTATTCACCGCCAGAATACGCGGTAAGGACACGGTAAACTTCCCTAACGAGAGCAGTGAAACGCCTACTCGGGCGAGTAGGCGTTCCCTGGAAGATCAAGGGTGATTTGGACTGACGACACTTGGCTTGGTGAAGACGTGTCCTATCGCGGAGGCGGCATGTCTCTTGGCTAAGAAGCTCCGTAGGTCTTACTTTCCTACGGGCGCCGCTAACTCCTGCAGGACGCGGTGGACCAGGCTGATCGAAATCGCGCCTTCACCGACAGCAGATGCTACGCGTTTCACATTGCTTGATCGCACATCCCCGACCGCAAATACTCCTGGAAGACTTGTCTCGAAGAAATAGGGGACTCTGGCGAGAGGCCACTTCTCATGCTCAAGATCTTCGGACGTCAACTCGACGCCTGTTTTGATAAAGCCCTTATCGTCAAGTGCGACGCAACCTGTCAACCAGCTAGTGTTAGGACTGGCGCCGGTCATGAGGAATACATGCCGGAGCTGGCGCTGCTCTTCTTCGCCACTCTGATTATTGCGCCAGCAAGTCGATTGGAGATGTTCCTCTCCACTCAATTCCACTATCTCGGTGTAAGCATGCAAGGTGATCGCAGGATTCTGATTGATCCTGCGGATCAGGTAGCTCGACATCGTATCTTCAAGACGAGCCGACCGGATGAGGATGTGGACGTGCTTCGCGACTTGAGAGAGGAAGATCGCGGCTTGACCCGCTGAGTTGCCCCCGCCGACAACAGCCACCTCCTGCTGCTGACAGAGCTGAGCCTCGACGAACGTTGCGCCATAGTAGATACCTGTGCCCTCAAACTGTGCCAGGTTGGGCAGTGGCAATTTGCGGTACTGCGCCCCTGTCGCGATGACGATGGTGCGGGTTAGCAGCTGCGTCCCGCCATCGATCGCAACCGAGTAGGGCTGTTGGGCACAGGAGAGCATTGTGGCTGATCGCGCGACCATCAACTCCGCGCCAAATTTCTGCGCCTGGGTGTAGGCCCTGCCCGCCAATTCCTGGCCGGAGATGCCTGTGGGAAAGCCCAGGTAGTTTTCGATCTTCGAGCTGGAGCCCGCCTGGCCACCGGGGGCGCTCGTCTCGATTACCAGTACCTTGAGGCCTTCCGAGGCCGCATATACTGCGGCGGAGAGCCCTGCGGGGCCTGCCCCAACCACGACTACATCGCGCACCGCGGAACCGTCAATCCCTTCGTTCAATCCAATGCAGTCGGCAGCTTCCCGATTGGTCGGACACTTTAAGACCCACTTGCCTCGGCAGATCAGAACCGGAATGTCAGATGTGTTGACTTGAAACTGATGGACTAGTTCACGGGCGCCGGCATCCTGTTCAAAGTCGGCGTATGTAAAAGGATAGCCGTTGCGCGATAAGAAGCTCTTTAGCCTGAGAGAAGCAGCCGAGTTGTCGGAACCTAGCAGCACCACGTCTCCCCAGCCCTGAGAGATCATCTCCACACGGCGGAGGATGAAGGCGCGAGTTAGTATCTCGCCCAGCTCACTGTCGGTTTGCACAAGCTGTTGGACGGCGTCCCGCTCGATCTTGAGTAACTCGCCGGTCACGCGCATGCGGGCTGTCACTACGCTGCGTCGACCCGACAGCATGCCGACATCGCCGAAGAAGTTTCCTGGCTTGTGGACAGCTAGGATCGATTCGCCGTCGTTGGTGGGCCTGACGATCTCCATCTCGCCCGATACGACAACAAGGAACGGCATGGATGAATCGCCTTGTTCGACGATGACTTCACCGGCCTTCGCCGCGAGGACCTCCCCGAAGGATAGCGCCCGCTGCATTTGTGCTGCGGTAAGGGCTGGAAACATCGCCTCGTTTGGCTGCAACCCGGACTTCGACTGCTCATCCACGACAGGCATCCTTTCGCTCTCTTGTAAAGATTAAGCCTTTCAGTTATCAGGATCGACAAATAGTCCCCCCCGACAACTGTCTCGCCTGATTCCATCAGCTTTTTCAGTCTATTCCGCCGCTCGCCCTGAGTGCGCTCTATCTACCCGCTTAGGTAGGTGAGAATTTCATTCTTACCCGACCGACGTGCCTACTCCCTCAGTCACTCTTAACTCGAGGCGCAGGTCGAACGGACGAAGTTGCTGCCTCACTTCGAGTTCTGCCCTGAAATCGCACGCCGAGATGAACACGTGCGGTGCGGTTTAGTCTTCCGTGTTTGGAGATGTAATGGGCGAAGCACACTCTAGAATGCATACAGCCCGAAAGGCTGTGCCACTTGTTCGCCCCGGGACTGCTGGCGCCACTTTTCTGATTCTGCGGTGCAGCTGGATTGCCCTGTGACGGCGTTGGCACTCATACCGGTGCTGAGGGTGAATCAAGAGGAGCACGCTGTTGTACCCCTGTCGGTGACGCTCAGTCTGCCTGCGCTGTCAAAGGCGAGTCCCCGGGGGCCGCGGAAGGTTTCCTGGGCAGGGCCACTGCAGGTTCGATTGAGATCTCCCGTTGCAGAGCAGCATATATCACCCTTTGCCTCACGCCCAGGGCAGAACGGGAGCACCACCTTGATCTCTCCAACTCATAGAAACACCTGATTGGCAGCAAACGCAGCGGCCGCTATTGTGAGGGCGAGACGAAGATGTGCGTCGTCGAGTCATTGCCAAGGAGAGACTTATGACTTCAGCTATATTGTCTGAGCCGCCCGCTACCAGGGTAAGCTCATCAGCAGCCCCTAAGGTGCGCTACAACACAGTCAAGGTGGATGACGTTGACATCTTCTATCGTGAAGCGGGGGCCAGTACCTCGCCGGTGCTGCTGCTGCTGCACGGCTTTCCGACCTCATCCAACATGTTCCGCAACGTCATCGTTCAACTGGCCCGGACCTTTCGCGTCATTGCCCCTGACTACCCCGGCTACGGCTTCAGTGGCATGCCGGACCACAAGACATTTGAGTACACCTTTGCGAACATGACCGAGGTAATGGATAAGTTCGTTAAGAAGCTTTCGCTGGAGAGGTACATCGTTTACCTGATGGATTACGGCGCACCGATCGGGCTGCGTCTGGCTTTAAAGCATCCCGAGCAAATTGCAGGACTGATCGTGCAGAACGGGAACGCGTATGAAGAAGGGCTGCGCGAGTTCTGGGATCCCATCAAGAAGTACTGGAAGGAGCCGACACCTGAGAACTTCAAGGGCCTTTTCCTGGATGATCCCAATGCCATCAAGTGGCAGTATACGAATGGCGTGCCCGACCTGACCCTGCTGGATCCAGTGACGTGGACGGTTGACAAGTGCCTGATGGACCGGCTTGGTAATGCTGAGATTCAGCTGGACATGCTGTACGACTACGGCACTAACCCACCGCTCTATCCGGATTTTCAGGCTTTCTTTCGTAAGTACCAGCCCCCGACTCTCATCGTCTGGGGCAAGAACGATACCGTATTTCCGGCAGAAGGCGCGGTCCCATATAAACGGGACCTTCCGGAGGCCGAAATTCATCTGATTGACACAGGACATTTCGCGCTTGAGACTCACGCGGACGAGATCGTCTCATACATTCAAGAGTTTTTTGGGCCGCGCTAACGGATGAGAGATTGCGGGCCAGCCTCATACGCTGGCCCACATCCAGGTAGATTGGAGATCGAGAATCTTATGAGCTATGGTTCCATCGCCTTTACGCCGCTTGTCAAAAAACTGCAGGAGCGCTACGGCAGCCGCCGCCAGTACGAGCGCATGGAAGGGGGCGGCGAGGCCCTAGATAAGCTGGGAGATTTCGAAGAGGAGTTTCTTGGCGAACGAGACAGCTTCTACTGGGCAACCATCAGCGCGACGGGATGGCCTTACATCCAGCATCGCGGTGGTCCAAGAGGTTTTCTGAAGGTTGTCGACGACAAGACACTGGCGTTCGCGGACTATCGCGGGAACAGGCAGTACATCACAACCGGGAATCTGCTGACCGACGATAGGGTCGCGATGATTATGATCGACTACCCCCGCCGGGCCCGCCTGAAGATCCTTGGCAGGGCAAAGATATCTGAGGGACATGAGGCAGATCGCTGGCTGAACCAGGTTCGCGTAGCCGGATACAAGGCGATTATTGAGAGAGTTTTCGTCATTCATGTCGAAGGGTTGGACTGGAATTGCGCTCAGCATATTACCCCGCGCTATACGGCTGCCGAGATCCACGAAGAAGTAGAAGCGTTAGAAGCTCGCTTTCACAAGCTTGAGCAGGAAAATAAAATGCTTCGGGACGAGATTGCCAAGCTAAGCGCTACCCTAAAGCTGCACAAGGAGTAGACATGGACACGGAACTTCGCCCACCTCTTCCCCCGTTTGCTCCTGACACCGCTATTGTCAAGGTACGACTAGCTGAGGATGGATGGAACTCGCGCGATCCGGAGAGGGTGTCGCTGGCGTATAGCACCGATTCACGCTGGCGTAACCGGACGGAGTTCGCCACCGGCCGAGAGCAGATCGTCGCCCTGCTGAAAAGAAAATGGAAGCGCGAGTCAGAATACAGGTTGATGAAGGAGCTGTGGGCCTTCACGGGGCACAGGATTGCAGTTCGATTTGCCTATGAATATCACGATGATGCAGAGAACTGGTTTCGCGCCTATGGCAACGAGAATTGGGAGTTCGACTCCCGCGGTCTCATGTATGCGCGACACGCGAGCATCAACGAACTTGCTATCAAGGAGTCGGAGAGGAAGTTCCGTTGGCCCCTGGGAAGGCGGCCAGACGATCACCCCGGCTTGAGCGACCTGGGGCTCTGACGCTGCGTCAAAGCTTGCGCAGGCCGGACTGTCTTCAGAGAGTTGTTGCACGATGGCTGCCATCCGACATCTATCGCTTGCCTCTCGTCTGCCGCTGTCTTTTCAAAGGTCCAGATCGACCTGCCCCACCGGTGTCGCGCTACAGATGAGTATATTGCCCGAAGCAGCGGGAGAGAGCGGCTCCGGCGAGTAGTGAACCTCGCCATCGATCAAGCCAGATTCACACGTATGGCAGACACCTACCCTGCATGACCACCTGACCGGCACATCACAAGCTTCGGCGAACTCCAGAAGGTTGTTGAAACGCGAGTCCCAAGGGGCGGATATCCCGCTCCGAGTGAAAGACACGTTGGCACCCGTGCCGGGTTTTCCATCTGGCGCGTGCGGGGCTCTTCCGCTTGAGCGTTCGATGCCTGGCGTTATAGGTGTTTCGGCGCCAAATGTCTCCGCATGGATCTGACCGACAGAGACACCCCATGCTTTGAGGTCCGCTGTCATACCCGTCAAGAATGCGGCCGGGCCACACAGATAATAGTCAGCAATCATGGGTAAATCGCGCTTTTGGAGTTCGGCCAGACTTAATCGTCCGGATACGTCGTAATCCTTACCTGCATGATCCTCTGCCCCAGGCTTGCTGTAGGTGACGAAGGAGTGGCTGTGAGCCAGGCTCAGTAACAGGCGCTGCACTTCATCAAGAAACGGATGCTCTTTCCCGTTGCGAGCGCCGTAACACCACCATATATCCCGCGTGTTATCTTGCGGTCTTGACGCCACAGAATAAAGCATGGATAGCAGGGGTGTTGCTCCTATGCCTGTACTTAGAAAGACGACGGGATTGCTTCCGGAGAGCAGGATGAAGTTGCCCCTCGGGGCCGCCACCTCAACCAGGTCCCCCGCTTTTAGAGCATCATGAAAGTATTGGCTTCCTGTTCCTGAGTCACGCTTCACACTTACGCGATAGGTCCCCTGATTGTGCGGCCCTGAGATTGAGTAGCTTCGCAGGATCGGCGATGAAGCAGCACCAGATGGCCAAAGCCTGAAGACGAGAAACTGGCCGGGAAGTGCGGCCGGCAGGGTCGCTTGATCTTCAGACTCGAAGATGAACGAGAGCACGCCGAGTGACTCCTGGTGCACGTTGGCGATTCGCAGTGGGCGAAAGCCGCGCCACGCTGGGGCTGCTGCAATCGCCTGAGGCGCGCCGCTCTTCGCCGCAGTTTGCGCGACTTGCTGCGCTGCAGCCAGGGTCTTGAAGGATTCCTGCCAACCCGTACTGAGCGATGGAATAAGGAGCGCTCGCCTTAACTCGTCCCCCGGGTGGTCCGGCAGGTAGAGTAGCGCATCCGTCTCAGCCACCGACAGGTGCTCAGGCCCATCGAGGACCTTCAGGATTCCGTCACCTGCTCCGATCTCGCCCTCTTCAATGACGCGAAGGTAGAAGCCCGGACGTCTGTGCGAGACAAGAAGCGCCGGCATTTGTGGGTTATTCATACGAATGCCTACCCGATAGCACGTGACTCTGGGCTGCGTTACCTCCAGCAGCGCAGTTCCGATCCGGTATCGATCGCCGATGCATACCTCGCGATCGGCGAGACCGTCTACGGTAAGGTTTTCGCCGAACTGGCCATACTCGAAGTCATCCCTCTTAAGTTCCTGCCGCCAATATTGATACGACTCCAGCTGATAGACCATCACCGCGCGGTGCTCGCCGCCATGTCCGGCCAAATCACCCTGACCATCACCATCAATGTTGAGACGACGGACCATCACCCTGCCAATTACTGGCTTTTTCCAGATCGCAGTATGAATCGTTCTTCCCTGCCACTCGATATCGCGCGGGAGACCTACGTTGACTGAGATAAGTGATGCCATTATGTTTGCCTCTCCGCAGCAGGATGTAACTGACTGACTTCTATCCGGAAACTCCGCCTCATGGCGATAATACTCACCGGGCGAGCGAAGTAGCGTCATGAGTTTGTATTAGGTCCTTCCGGGAATCTCTCGTGAAATGAAAGTTGTCGCTTCGCGCGAATCACTTCACAAGCAAATAAGGTGTGGTGACCACTGGCCGTCCCAGAATACTGCGCGATATAGAGGCCGCCAGCATCGGCGAAGCGGCGCCTCGCCATTTGGTTGACTAGCTTAGGTAGCTGCCGCAGAGGCCGACCTCAATCTGAGCCAGAAAAGAACCACGGGTGCCCCCTCTGGTCCTCGGCGCGCAGGGTATTCTCTGGCGCGAGCAGCAATTGAGCAGGCGTAGACCGACTGAAAGAGTTAGACCCTATGGAGAAATTCATTAGGTCTGGAGCGCGGGGCCACCATCTGGGATGCCGCGCATTCAGCGCTCTACTACCAGTTGGGCATTGGGGGAGATATGGTGCGCCCGGAGGGATTCGAACCCCCGGCCTTCTGGTTCGTAGCCAGACGCTCTATCCAACTGAGCTACAGGCGCACTTGAGGCACTCTCCTACTTTATCAAAGGCGCGCACTTCCGCCAAACGCGCTGCTCGCGGTGTCGGTGAAGAAGGCACTGGCTGTTCGCCGTTGAAAGTGGAGTCTCGTTGCGACGCGAACTCTTGAGGGCTATTTCTGCGGCAGGCTGGGAC
>DASWVB010000015.1:0-28592 GCA_036401375.1 Acidisarcina sp. | reverse complement strand
GGGTTCGCTATAGTTGACGGGCGCTGCAAGTGACCTGCGCCCCGGTTAACTATGAGAAGACTTCTATATGCAATTGCCCTGGTTGCGGGGCTTTGCGGGCTGCCCTCTGCGGCGTCCGCGACGGCCAGGCCTATCCCGGTGCTGCTGATCGACGGACAGAGCGGCGGAGCCTATCACAACTGGAAGCTCACTACGCCGGTGCTCAAGCGGGAGCTCGACGAGACCGGTATGTTTGCCGTCACCGTCGCGACCGCGCCCGCGGCGGGTGAGGATTTCAGCGGCTTTTCACCGGAATTTGCGAAGTACCGGGCCGTGGTGTGGAACTACGACGGCCCGGACTGGCCCGCGAACCTGCGTCAGCAGCTTGAGGCTTATGTGAGCGCTGGAGGCGGGCTGGTGGTGGTGCATGCCGCCGACAATGCCTTCCCCGACTGGGCTGCGTGGAACGCGATGACCGGGGTCGGTGGCTGGCGCAACCGCACCGGGAGGTCCGGCCCGATGTGGTACTTCAAAGACGGAAAGCTGGTGTCGGACCCGTCTGCCGGGGATGCGGGCTCTCATGGAGCGCGGCTGCCGTTCCAGGTGGAGACGCGCGCGCCGGAGCATCCGATCATGCGCGGGCTGCCGCGGGTGTGGATGCACGCGGGCGACGAGCTCTATGCCACCCTGCGCGAACCGGGCGAGCACATGACCGTGCTGGCGACGGCGCACTCCGACCCGGAAAATCACGGCACCGGGCGCGATGAGCCGATGCTGATAACGATCTCCTATGGCAAGGGTCGAGTCTTCCACACCACGATGGGCCACGATGTTGCAGCGCTGAGTTGCGTGGGATTCATCGCGACCTATCAGCGCGGAGCGGAGTGGGCGGCGACCGGCAGGGTGACCCAGAGGGTTCCCGCGAACTTCCCCTCAGCGGAGGTTGCAGCGGTGCGGGTCGATATCGAGGACATGGATTCGTCGATCCGGGCAGCAGCTCCGGTGGCTGCCGCGCCGGGCGGGCCGGCGGCGACGCCGCCCAACTTCGCTGCCCTGGCCGATGCGGCGCTCGCGACCATGCAGAGGCGTGCGACGGAGCTGAAGATCAACGGGGTGGCGCTGGTGGCCTACTTCGATGGAGACAACGTGCAGTCGTGGACGTCGAAGATGGTCGTGGTGGGGCACGTCAAGGTGGAACCGACGGCCGCCGACAAGGGCTCGAACCTGCTGGCCATCGCGTATGCAAAGGCCTCCGAGATGGCGGACACGCTCAAGAACAGCGGCAGCAAGGCCCGTGCTCCGCTGACCGGTGAGTTCGGATGGGAGGGCGGAGTGATCTCCCGTGGCAAGAGCGGCTACATCATTGCCGCCTTCAGCGGAGGCCAGTCTTCGGACGATGTGCAGGTCTCGAAGTCGGGGCTTGAGGTGATGAAGACCGGGCTCTGACTCTTGCCGCCGGCCGGGTCGTCAGGACTTCGGCGGATAGTCGATTCGCCCGAAGCGGCAGACCCGGGCAGCAGGCTCGATAGCGGTTTACTTGTTCGGCGGCTACAGGGGAGACGGATGGAAAGAAGGACCTTTTTGACCAGATCTGTCAGTGCATCGGCGATTGCTTTGGCCTCGAGGAGCGCTGTCGCGCAGGCTGGGGGCCCGGCGCCGCGGGAGTTTTACGAGCTGCGGAAGTACAAGCTGCAGAATGGTGCGCAGACCGGCCTTGCCCAGGGCTACTTCGCCGATGCGCTGATTCCCGGGCTGAACCGGCTGGGGTTTTCCCCGGTGGGGGCGTTCAGCCTGGAGTATGGGCCGGAGACTCCGGCCTACTATGTGCTGGTGCCGGGCATGAGCGTCGAGGCGCTGGTGACCAGCGATCTCGAGCTGGCAAAGGACGCTGCTTTCCTGAAGGCGGCTGCACCGTTCTGGAGCGCTCCTGCGGCGCAGCCTCCGTTTGTGCGGATCGAGAGCTCCCTGATGCAGGCCTTCGAGGGGCGTCCAAAACTGACGCTGCCTCCGGCCTCGGCCCCGCGCGGCGGGCGGATGTTCCAGCTGCGTACTTACGAGAGTCCGACAAACGCGGCACATGTTCGCAAGGTCGAGATGTTCAACAGTGGTGAGTATGAGATCTTCGAGCGCGCCGGGTTCTGGCCTGTCTTCTACGGAGACACGCTGATCGGCCCGCAGCTGCCGCAGCTCACTTACATGCTGAGCTTCACCAGCCTGGCTGACATGACGGCCAGGTGGAGCGCCTTCACCAGCGATCCCGCCTGGAAGAAGCTGTCTTCCGACCCGCGCTATGCGGCGGAGTCGATCGTCAGCAGCATCACCAATCTCGTACTCAGCCCTCTTGCCTGCTCTCAGATCTGACTAGCTGCTGCATAAAGCCAAGCGGCGCTGGCGCCTGGCAAAGGCCGGCGCACAGCATCCGTCCCCTTGATGTATGTAGGTATCCGGATGCATCGGGTATGCCATCGCGGCCGGCCCGCTGCTTATCCCTATAGTTTTGGCTGCAAGGCGGGCTAGAAGCGAGCCACCAGCCAGACTCCCGCGATCAGCAGGGCACAGCCGGCGAGGCGCGCCGGAGAGGCCGAGTGCTGGCGAAAGCCCAGCAGTCCGAACTGGTCCAGGACGACCGAGGTGATGAGTGCGGCGGTGATACTGAGGCCGGTAAAGAGGCCTGAGCCGAGGCGCTGCGCCAGCATCAGGCCGGCCATGGTCGACCCGATACTGATGAGGCCGCCGAGCCATGCCCACCAGCTGACTTCGCCGGCTTTCCCAAACGGGAAGGCGCGGCCGAAGACAAGCTGCGCGGCCAGCAGGGCCAGCATTCCCGTGAAATAGACGATGAGTCCCGCCCAGAGCGGCTGGCCAAGCTGCTTGTTCAACTGCGCGTTGGCGCCCGATTGGAACGGGTTGGCTGCGCCGGCCAGCGCCGCAACTACATAGACGATCCAGAGCATAGATTCACCTGCCGGATAAGATGCGCAGGCGGACCGGCGGTGGGCAGACCGGCACAGCCGGGCAGAGGACACATAAGTGGAGGCGGGGAGCAACTCGCCTGATAGACTTCAAGCCGGACCACGAGCCTGAGAATACTTTGAGCTGCCGCGACTGAAAACGCGGCCCCTGCCCATGCGCGAGAGACGCACATTTCCGAGCAACCTGACGTCGCTGATCGGTACTCCGGTCACGGACACGGGCGGCCATCTGCGCGGGCGGGTCAAGGACATCGCGGTCGGCACGGGAACCGAGGCGGGCATCGTCGCGGGACTGATCCTCAAGACGCGCGAGGGGCGGGAGCTGGTTCCGGCGAGGGACCTGTTGCAGACCCCGAGCGGCGCACTCGAGCTGCGCCCGGAGGCGGTGCTGCGCCCCGTCACGCCCGACGACAGCTTCCTGATGCTGCAGCAGGACCTGCTCGACCAGCAGATCATCGATGTGCATGGCCGGAAGGTGGTCCGCGTCAACGACGTCGACCTTCAGTGGTTCTGCCCCGGCGAGAACGCCTCGCAGCAGGACCTGCGGGTGCGCGAGGTGGAGGTGGGGCTGCGCGGCGCCGTCCGGCGCATCTTCAAAGGCCTCATGCCGAGGACGACGCTGGACAGCTTCGCCCGGCGATTTCCGGCCCGCGTCATCCCCTGGGAGCTGGTCGATCTGATCGAGGTCGACCCCGCGCGCCGGGTCAAGCTCAAGATCGAACACACGCACCTGGCGCAGATGCACCCCTCCGACCTGGCTGACATCCTCGAGGAGCTTGCGCCGGCCGAGCGGAAGGCCATCTTCACCACCCTCGATGAAGAGGTCGCGGCGGAGACCCTGGAAGAGGTTGGCCCGAAGCTGCAGCGGTCGCTCATCGATTCGCTGGACTGCGAGACGGTGGCCGGCATCGTGGAAGAGATGGACCCGGGCGCGGCGGCGGACATGCTGGGCGATCTGCCGCGCGCACATTCTAAGGCCATCCTGCAGGGCATGAGCCCGGAGGAGCGCCACGAGGTCGAAGAGCTGCTGGAGTACCGGGAAGACTCCGCCGCGGGGCGGATGACGCCGGATTTCGTCTCGGTATCGCTCGATGGAACGGTAGCGGATGCCATCCAGGCCCTACGCGAGTTTGACGGAGACCCGGAGAGCGTTGCCGAGGTGTACCTGGTCGACGGGGGCGGCGTGCTCAAGGGAGTGGTCCCGCTCTCCCGCCTGGTGCTGGCGCAGCCGGACACGCGCGTGGCCGTACTGGCGGAGCCGCACTTCATCTCCTCGGGTATGGATATGCGCGATCCCCAGGTGGCGGAGCTGTTCGACAAGTACAACCTGCGCGCACTGCCGGTCATTGATCCGGCCGGACGGCTTGCAGGGGTGGTGCAGCCCGATCATGTGATCGCGTTCCTGCGCGAACGCCATTAGAGACAGCCGGCAGATGCCGGACGAGAGAAATGCCTGACGTGCAGCGGTTGCGCCAGGAGCTGGGAGCGGCATGCAAAGAAAGAGTGGCACGACCGTCGCCTGGAAGACGCGCATCCTGCTCTTCCTGGCGGTGCTCGGTCCGGGCTTCATCACCGCCAATGTAGATAACGACGCCGGCGGCATCCTCACCTACTCCCAGGCGGGTGCGCAGTTCGGCTACACCCTGCTGTGGACCATGCTGCCGATCACCCTCGCTCTCATCGTGGTGCAGGAGATGTGCGCGCGCATGGGCGTGGTCACGGGCAAGGGGCTCAGCGACCTGATCCGCGAGGAGTTCGGGCTCCGCGCCACCTTCATCATGATGATCCTGCTGGTGGTGGTGAACTTCGGCAACGTCATCGCCGAGTTCTCCGGGATCGCGGGCAGCCTGCAGCTCTTTCACATTCACAAGGACATCTCCGTGCCGGTGTGTGCGCTGCTGGTGTGGCTGCTGGTGGTGAAGGGGAACTACAAGGGGGTGGAGAAGGTCTTTCTCGCGGCCTCGGTCTTCTACATCGCGTACATCATTGCAGGCGTTCTATCGGGACCGAGCTGGCATGAGGCGCTGGTGGCTACCGTCAAGATGCCGCCCCGCGCGGTGTGGCGTGAGAGCAGCTACGTCTACATGGTCGTAGGCGTGATCGGCACCACCATTGCGCCGTGGATGCAGTTCTACCTGCAGTCTTCGGTGGTGGAAAAGGGCATCAGCATCAAGAACTATGCGGCCTCGCGGCTGGACGTGATCGTCGGCTCGTTCTTCACGGACATCGTGGCCTGGTTCATCGTCGTGGCATGCGCGGCGACGCTGTTTGCGCATGGGCTGGGCGCCATCAAGGTGCCGGAGGACGCCGCCGAGGCGATGAAGCCGCTGGCCGGCAACTACGCCTTTCTGCTGTTCGCCTTTGGGCTGTTTAACGCTTCGCTGTTTGCCGCGTCGATCCTGCCTCTGTCCACGGCTTACACCGTGTGCGAGGGGCTGGGCTTGGAGTCGGGCGTCGATAAGACCTTCAAGGAAGCCCCCGTCTTCTACTGGCTCTATACGCTGCTGATCATCGGCGGGGCGGCCGTGGTGCTGATTCCCAACTTCCCCCTGGTGAGGATCACGATCCTGTCGCAGGTCTTGAATGGAGTTCTGCTGCCGGTCGTGATCATCTTCATGCTGCTGCTGATCAACCGAAAAGACCTGATGGGAAAGCATGTAAACTCACGCTGGTTCAACGCGATTGCCTGGGCGACAGCGATCATCGTGATCGCGCTGTCGGTGGTGATGCTCTTCGCCCCCGGAGGCGGCTGATTGCGGCCTGCGCCATACTCACGCGGAGGGTAACAGCTTGCCGGCGGCAAGGTCGCGCACCAGGTTGCGGTCCGCCGCCAGAAAGTCGTAGCCGGGCAGGTCGCGCAGATTGCACCAGCGCAGTTCATGGAAGATGCGGTTCGTCAGCTCGCGGTCGTACTGCCGGACGGCGAAGAATTGCAGGTCGACGGCGCCTCCGCTGCGGTAGAGGTGGCGGGTGCGTGCGACTCGATCCCCGATGATCGCGTCGATGCCCAGCTCCTCTTCCAGCTCTCGCTTCAGGGCCTCCTCCGCGGTCTCACCAGGCTCCATCTTGCCGCCGGGAAACTCCCACTTCAGGGCCATCGGCTGGTCGGGGCGGCGCTGGCAGATGAGGACCTTGTCTGCGCGCAGGATGAGAGCCGCGACCACCAGGCGAACGAACTTCGGCTCCCCGCTAACGGGCTGCTTGGATGGCGGCTCGAGTTGTCGGGTGTCTTCCACGGGCTGAGCCACTCCCTTTATCTTAGACGCAGCGTTCCCGCGAAGCTGTGCCTCCCGACAGCCGGGGTGGTTCCAGCTGGATTGAAAGCCGGCCTTTTGGACGCAGTAGACTCACAGATTTCAAGGCGCAGGCGGCCTTATGGTCCCAAGCTGGCCCCGAAGCTGGCCCCGAAGCTGCTCCGGAACCTGCTTGCCGGAAGAGCGCCGGTCTTCGTAGCTGAACTGGGTCTTAGCGGGTAGAGAAGGACTCGGGGTAGAAGACCGGCCAGTGCCTCTGCGCGGCGACCTCAACCAGAGCGGGCGTGGGATTCACGGGGAAGGCGTGGGCGGCGAGGTCGAGCATCGCCACATCGTGAATCGAGTTGCCGAAGACGACATCGGCGCGGGAGACGCCGGCACGGGCCAGGGAGGCAGCCTTGCCCTCATCGGTGGGTACGTCGATCAGTTCGCTGGTGATCACGCCGTCCCTCACCTTGACGCGGGCGCACAGGGTGCGTTCGGCCGGGATTCCAAGCTCCCTGACAGCCTCCTCGATGACCCAGTTGTTGGTCGAGCTGACGGCCCAGAGCTGGGCTCCGGCGTCGCGAAGCTGGCCAACCAGCTCTGCCATCTCCGGGAAGACATGCGCCGCTATGTGGGTCTTGAAGTACTGGGCTGCAGCCTTGCGGATTTCGTCCTCCTGCAGGCCCGCGTAGACCTGGACCATCTCGCCGCACATGGCGGCCTCTGAGACCTCGCCCTTGAGGTAGAGGCGGTAGCGGGAGTCGATCCAGTCGCTGGCGTTGCGTGAGACCAGGCCGCTCTCGACCGACCAGATCATGAACCCGTAGCCTGCGTCCCCGCTCCACAGGGTGCCGTCGCAGTCGAAGACCGCCACCGCGGGGCGCAGGTTCAGCACCGCCTCGCGGAAGGCGGAGTTCGACAGTGGAGCTACGGATTGGGTCTCGATTCCTGCCAAGCTGATACGATCTCCTGCTGCGGGATGTCTTCCTGGCCCGCTGGAACCATTGTCGCCCATGACGTGAGCTTTTGCACAACCTGCCGGGCGCCCGCCTTCGGCTTATCAAGTGAGGTTCCAGCCTGCTGCAGAGCGTGTTTACAGGCGCTGACCACGGCCCCGGCGAAGCATAATCAGGGGGTGGCCAGCGAACTCACACCAAGACCAGCCAGCACCGGCCATGAGAGCGATCGATCTCTGCTGGTTGAATACATGGGATTCCTCCGGATCGAAAAGGGTTTGCGTCCGCTGACATGCGAGGCCTATCGGCGGGACCTGCTGATGTTTGCCGAGTACGTCGAGGGTGAGGGCCGGGTGCTGCTCACCGCGCAGGCCGCCGAGGTGGCAGGCTTCCTCGCGCACCTGCAGGCGCATGGGGTGGAGTCGCGATCGGCGGCGCGCAAGCTCTCCTGCCTGCGCGGTTTCTATCGCTGGCTCCTGCTGGACAAACGCATCCGGCACGATCCCACCATCCACCTCGACTCTCCCTCATCGTGGAAGGTGCTGCCGAAGTCGCTGGCCGAATCCGAGGTAAGCGCGATGTTGGATCGCGCGCAGATGGCGGCGCAGCATCCCGAGGCGGATCCAGTCGCGCTGCGGGACCGCGCGATCCTCGAGCTGCTCTATGCGGGCGGGCTGAGGGTCTCTGAGGTGACCGGCCTGGGGGTTGCCGATCTTTCGCTCGACGCCGGGCGCGTGCTGGTGCGGGGCAAGGGCGACAAGGAGCGGCTGGTTCCCCTGGGGGCGGCGGCGGTGCGGGCGATTGAAGACTACCTGGCGCGCGCACGGCCTGAGCTGGTCCGCTGTGCAGGCAAGTCGAGGGGCAACCGGCAGCCTCGGGAGTTGTTCCTGTCGGTGCGGGGACGTCCGCTGACGCGGCAATGGGTCTGGAAGCTGGTCAAGGCCAGCGACTCGACCGCAAGCCCGCATCGGCTGCGGCATAGCTGCGCTACCCACATGGTCGAGCACGGCGCCGACCTCAGGACCGTGCAGACGCTGCTGGGCCACGCCGATATCGCCACCACCCAGGTCTACACGCACCTGGCCCTTGGACGGCTGAAGGCGGTGCATCGGGCCCACCACCCGCGTGCGAGGCGGAAAGCTGTCGAAGCCCTGGATGGCCAACCTTGAGCCCCGCGCCGCGGAAGAGACTCGTGGATCAGAAGGAGCCTTCGGATGCCGGGTTGCCAGGGGAGGCAACTACGGGGGTGACGCGGCTGGTTGCGCAGTTTCTTGCTGCGCTGGCCCATGAGCGGGCTGCTTCGCCTCATACGCTGCGCGCTTATGAGCGCGAGCTTCACTCCTTTGCCGGGTACCTGGTGCAGCACCGCGGCGCCGGGGTGAAGATGCGCGATGTGGAGCACCAGGCCATCCGCGCCTACCTTGCCACGCTCTACACCAGGGGCCTGACGAAGGCTTCCGTAGCCCGGGCGCTGGCAGCGATCCGCTCCTGGTTCAAGTGGCTTGCGCGCCACGGCCATATCGATCAGAATGCCGCGGCGCTGGTCTCCACTCCCAGGCTGGCGAGGCACCTGCCCCGGGTGCCGACCATCGAGGACATGAACAGGGTGGTCGAGAGCGTCGCTGCGGGCACGACTGAGAGCGAGGCGAGTGCCTGGCCGGAGCGGGACCGGGTCATCTTCGAGCTCTTGTATGGCTGCGGCATCCGCAATGCCGAGCTGGTTGGCCTCGATCTTGCAGACCTGCACTGGGCCAACGATGCCGTGCTGGTGCGGGGCAAGGGGCGCAAGGAGCGGTACGTGCCGCTGGGGGATGCCGCCTCCGTTGCCATCCGGAGCTATCTGCCCTCGCGGGAGGCGAGGCTGCAAAGGGCGGGCAAGCAGGCCGGTGCGCTGCTGCTGAGTGCGGGTTTGAAGAGCGCTGCCGGGGCTGCGGGTAGGCGTGAGGCTCGACGTGGCAGTGCTGGGGCGGCCAGTGCCGGGGCGGCCAGTGCCGGAGCCGGCAGTGCTGGACGTGCGAGTGCCGGCCGGCTGACCACCCGCAGTGTGGGGCGCATCGTAAAGAAGCTGGCGCTGGCGAACGGGCTGCCGGCCGAGGTGCATCCCCATACCCTTCGCCATGCGTTTGGCACGCACATGCTCGAGGAGGGCGCCGACCTGCGGGCGATCCAGGAGTTGATGGGGCATGAGCGCCTGTCGACCACGCAGCGATACACGCAACTGACGGTCGGACAGGTTGAACAGGTATACGACCGCACTCATCCAAGAGCAAAGTGACTTGCGGGCCAGGTGACTTGCGGCCAAAGTGACTTGCGGGCCAGGTGACCTGCGCGCCAAGTGACTTGCGGGCGAAGTAGTGGAACGCGTAGACGTGCGCCTGTACCGGCCGCATCGGGCGGCGCTATACTGCTGCGGTAGGAGGGATCCATGTCCATCTCCCACCTCGTGATTCTGTCCTCACTGGCATTGGCGGCGACCGCGTCGGCAGAGGTCCGGCCGGCCGGTTCCAATCCAGCCAGCGCTGCCGCTTCTACTCCGGCCAGCGCTGCTGCTACGGTGCAGACTACCGTCGTCAGCCCTGGCGGGCCACTGCACAGCTCCGACGTAGCAACGCCTGCCGATAAGCAGGGCCGCGACCTGCCGGCGAGGTACGATCTTTCCTTGTCCGCCCCGGTGGAGACGGACCAGCCGGACCAGACCTGCTTCACCATGCGCAGCTACAGGTTTACTCACGAGCAGACGCCTCGTGCCGCCGGTTCTTCCACGTGCCAGACTGCGAATCAGTTCCGTCTCAAGAATGCTGCGCCGGTACTTAAAAATGCAGCGCCCTCGCCGGTCCCGATGCTGCGGCCCTAGCTTGAGGTTGTGGCGGCTCTCCAACGAATCGCTGCCGTCCCGCCGCCAGGCTGCATTGCCGGAGGTAGCGCGAATCGTGCGCTAATCCGCCCGGGCGATCGTGACGTAGCTGCGGCCGGAGTAGAGACGGTAGCGATGAGCCTCGGGCGCGGCCTGCACCTGGAGCGGCGTCGGGCGCCTCATGTCCATGTCGCGCACCGAGTCGACGGTAAAGATGTCGTGCGCCCCGATGTCGAGCACGTCGAACTTGTTCCCGGCGATGAAGCCCACTCCGTACGCTCCTGCAGGCAGCCGCTTGCCGTTGATCTCGATGGGAACTTCGGTAAGCAGGCAGGCCTGGTATTTAGCCTGCACGCCCGTGGAGTAGCCGCTGGTGTCGACCAGCGATGCGAGCAGGTAGAAGCCATCTTGAAAGCGCACTCCGCCCGAGTTGCGCACCTGGGTGGTTGCGGACTGACCGCGGAAGAAGACTGCCGGCGGCAGCAGTTTAGCGGCGTCTTCCGCGTGGAGGACTACCTCAGTACCGGACCCCGCTGGCGTCGCGGACTGAGATTGCGCCGCAGGCGTGAACAGCGACGTCGAGAGGAACAGCAAGGTCGACAGTAAAAGCGCAGAGAGGAGAACGGTGCTCTGAGCTGCGGGGCGAAGTGTAATTGCGCGATGCATCCTGGTGCGGTCCCTCATCTTTCAAGGCCTTGGTGTTTTGTGGTGGCGTGCAGTGTTCCTCGAAGCCCTGCCTGCTACCTCGGCGAGTATAACCCTCTACCGGCACCGCTCGCAGGCCGCCAGCATCGCTTGCGGTGCAGGAGCCGGGGCCTCGAGTGCCTGAGCCATGGACCTGACACGGTCACTCGGAGCGGAGCCTGGTTCGCGCATCGCGCCTAGATCCTGCAGAGCTCCTCGGCGAGCTGCTGCCGCCGGTCGCCGGCCAACTGGTCGATGCGGCCCAGGGCGAAGATGTACCCTGCCAGCGCTCCCGCGCCCAGCATGAGGAAGACTCCGGCTGCGATCCAGTAGGACGAGGCAGGCCGGGCCGAGAGACGGCAGAGCACCACTGCACCGGCGCCCATCAGGAATGGAATGAACATGACAGCGAGGCCGATCAGGCTGTTCACCCCTGAGACCTTGAGCCCGCGCACGCCCACACCCTCGGGGATCCTCCTCGGAGAACGCAGCGACTGAATGTTTCCTACGGACACGCTGACGAGGTAGGTGAAGACAGCCCACGCAAGGGTGAGAGCGGTCAGGCCGATGGGCGGCCGCTTCGAGAGCAGGCATGAGAGCAGGTAGATGAGCACCACCTCGATCGCGAGCACCGTTGCGCTCAGCAGGTTCTTGCCGATCACCACGTCCCGCATCCGGACGGACGAGAAGAAATAAAACTGGATGCCGGGTCCGTCAAATCCGAAGCAGTTGTAGGTCAGCGTCAGGATGAAGATCTGCAGGTAGGCGCAGCCGTAGGGGAAGATGAGGCTGGCCACGCCCGGCAGGCTGGCCCGGTACAAACGCGATCCGAAGATCAGCACCATGAAGAGCGGAACGACGAAGTTATAGAGCATCGGTCCGCTGCGCAGGATGTAGAGCAGCTCCTTGCGAAGGCATGCGGAGATGACGGGCGGCAGCAGGCCGCGGCCCGGCGCCCGGCCGCTGATGGTGCGCGCGACGCTGCGGCGTCTGCCGGGCGCAAGGGCTGCCGGTTCGTTGAGGTTTTCGCCCGAGTACTGCGCGCGCAGACGCACGCTCAGCACGAATAGAAAGCCGCCTGCGTAGAGGACGACCGCGCCCGCGAGCAGGGAAGCCGGGAGCGGGCGGCCTTGATGCATTCGCGCAATCGCGTTGCCTGCCAGGGCGGGCGGCAGGGCCGATGCCCCCAGGACTACCTCGCGGATCGCATGCAGCATCAACGGCGTGTGAAGACGCCGCGCGTTGACCAGGGCGCTCGCCTTGTGGCGGGTGAGGTACTGGACGGCAGGGTTGATGAGCTGAAAGCTGAGCGAGAACAGCAGCAGCGCTGCTCCGGCCATCTCGCGAGTCCGGCGGCGGGCGAGCCATCGCTCCAGCCAGGAGCCGAGCATCCGAAAGAAGAGTAAGAGAGACACCCCGTAGAAGAAGAGTACGAGGGCGGCCCACGGCGCCAGGGCGGGGCGTGCGAATCCGATGCCCATGGTCATCGCCAGCAGGCAGAGTGCAGCGACCAGGTTGGGCGGGTCAAGCAGGCCGAAGGAGAGCCGCACGATGAGGTAGTCGCGGAACCGGATCGGGAACCGGTTCAGCGTGGAGAGGTCGAAGCCGGGCGCGGCCGCCGAGGTACTGAAGCCGATGAAAAACCAAAGGAAGAAGATGAGCCAGAGGGCCCCCGCGAGCCACGCCGTTCCGTTGCGGCTGATGGCGTAGAAGCCCGCATACCCGCTGACTGCAGCCGGCGCGATGGCGAAGATGGCAAGGACCGGATAGAGCAGAAATCTCGCGCCCATCTCGACCGCGCCGCCTTTGCGGCGGAGGGCGCTGAGGAAGAGACGCCGGCGCAGCGATGCGATCGCGCGCAGCTGCCGGCGCCCGAGCGCGGACCCGTCTATGGGCTCTGTCGCAGGAGGGAGCGCTGCGTTTTCCTGCGAGGGCGGCGGCATGTGCGGCGACAGGTGCGGCGGCATGTGCGGCGGCGTCAGCCCAGCCACGAGAGCTCCTGGTCCTTGACCGGGCCGGCGGCCGACTGCCCCGGCTGGTCCCTGCCGAGGATGCGGATGAACATCTGCTCTAACGTGGGCCTGAGCGAGGGATCGTCGGCGCCGCCCTGTACGCCGGCGCGCAGCTCCTCGAGAGAGCCGCTCGCGACTAGATGACCCTTGTCGATGATGGCCACATGGTCGCAGAGCCGCTCCACGATCTCGAGCACGTGCGAGGTCAGGAAGACGGTCGCGCCGCGGGCGATCATCCGCTGCAGCATGGTCTTGAGAGTGCCGGCGGCGATCGCGTCCACTCCTTCGAATGGCTCGTCGAGAAAGAGTACACGGGGCGCATGGATGACGGCTGCGGCGAGCGCCAGCTTCTTCTGCATGCCGTGCGAAAAGTCGGTAATGAGCTTTTTGCCTTCATCGGCAAGCCCCATGAACTCGAGCAGCTCATCGGTACGAAGTGCGGTGGTGGGGCGATCCAGTCCATACATCTGACCCGCAAACTGGAGGTACTCGGCGGCGCGCAGCCTTCCGAAGAGCGCCAGCCCCTCAGGCACCACCCCGATCTGGCGCTTGATCTCGAGAGGATGCCGAGCGAAGTCCATACCGAGGATTTCGATAGACCCGGCGCTCGGAGCCAGCAGCCCGGTGAGCATCTTGATAGTGGTAGATTTGCCCGCGCCGTTCGGCCCGAGGAAGCCGAAGAACTGCCCGGAGGCGACCGTCAGATTTACATCCTGCACGGCAGGGAAGTCGCCGAAGCGGCGGCTCAGGCCCGTGGTGACGAGGGCATTCCCGGCAGTCCTGGCTGGCGCAGCGGCGTTCATGGCTGCAAAGAGGATACTTCAGGGGCGGCGCCGCAGTCGCAATCAGAGTCCCAGCCCGCACTCCCAGCTCGCAGTCCCAGATCAGAGTCGCAGATCGCAGTCGCACTCCCGGGCGTGTGCAGGAGCCAAAGTCTCCCCCGTCTGCCGCATCGCCCTCACGCCCTCATAGTGCTGCCAGCGCCATCGGCGGCTGGCCGGCAGCCGGGATCGACGCTTCGCTCCACGTGCGCGCACCGCGCCCAGAGCCGCCCAGCGGCAGTTCAGCACAACTGGCGAACGAGTAATTACGCGGCTCTTATGCCGCCTCGGCAGTCTGAGACCGGATGACCTGGTCCGCCTGGGGGCCCTTGCTGCCTTGAATGATGTCGAAGTCGACTTCGTCGCCCTCTTTCAGGCTCTTGTATCCGTCTATCTGGATTGCGCTGTAATGGACGAAGACGTCCGGTCCATCCTCACGCCCGATGAACCCGTAGCCCTTGGCATTGTTGAACCACTTGACCTTGCCCTTGTATGTCGCCACGTACCGACCTTCCCTTGGACTGAAACTCATACCGCAAGGCTGAGTTACATCTCACCCCTGCTGTTAAAGGGACGCATCGCAGAAAGGATTGGTTTTCCTCCATGTAAATATGACGTGACCGGCATTTGAATGGATCAACGAAGTATTTCGCGCATTGCCGTGCGGACGGGACGCAGGGCGCGTGTGAATCGATTACAGATGGTGCTCACTTGTTGATGGCACGCATACGGGAGTAGAGCTGGACCGCGATCAGGGTCTTCCCGTCTGCAATCTTGCCGGCGTCGATCATGCGCAGGACCTCGGACAGGGGGACGAGGAACAGCTCGATGTGTTCATCTTCCTCGGGCTGCGCCTCGCCGGCGACCAGGCCCTCTGCGAGGAAGACCTGCATCCACTCCCCAAGAAATCCGGGGCTGGCGAAGTAGCGCACGAGCTTCGTCCACTTCCTGGCCTTGTAGCCGGTCTCTTCGAGGAGCTCGCGCTTGGCGGCGGCCAGGCGCTTCTCGCCGGGATCCATCTTGCCGGCCGGTATCTCCCAGAGGTATTCGCCGGCGGCATGCCGGTACTGGCGCTCGAGCACGATAAGCGGATCTTTTTTGCTGCGGGAGTCGTCAACCGCCAGGATCACCACCGAGCCGCCGTGCCGCACGACGTCGCGGCGCTGCTCCGTGCCTCCCGGTTCGCGAACGTAGTCGGTGTAGACGCGAAACAGGGGGCCGTCGTAGGCCAGGGTCGAGGAGATGACCTCAACTTCGTCGCCTGACTTCTTCTTCATCAGCTCGACCTTGGCTGCGGGCTCTGTGTCGCTGCTTGCCTTCGACGGCTTCTTCTTTATCTTCGCCACGTTTCCTCTTTCTGCCTGCACCGCGACGGCCGCTTTATGGGAACGAAGCCCAGGTCGCGGGGAAAGCATCGTTCCACGTTACCACCGGCAGCAGGCGCAGCCCGGCCGCAGACGCCGGTGACGGCGGACCGGTTGATGGACGTTAAGCCGCGAGCGAGAATAGGGACGCGAAGTTTGAACCGGCGCGCACTTCGCAGGCGTCTGATGGTTGAGCTCTGCCCATGACCGCTCCCTGCATGAGAGACTGATGCTGCTTACCGGGGAAGAACTCTTCTGCAGCCCGGCGTGTTAGACCGCGGTCGAAATCCTGCATCGACATCGCTTCAGAGACGCGGCATGACGCCGCAAGAGCTTTATATCCACGATGAACCCGGAATGTTACCCCATCACGATGCTGCCGCAGACCAGCCGCCTCTTCCTCGATTTTCTGGAGCGGCCCGATGCTCTCGCTCCCTTCTACGTCAGGGGCGCGTATGCGGAGAGCTGGGCCGGTGAGGCGGTAGACTTCGACCGATCGAAGCGCGCTCAGCTGGCGGATCTCTTGACCGAGCAGAACCGCAGCTTCGGCGCTGGCGAAGCGGCGATGGCGAACATCGAGCGGCTGAGGACGGGCGCCTCGGCAGTGGTGTCTGGCCAGCAGGTCGTCCTCTTCGGTGGTCCGCTGCTCACGCTGCTTAAAGCCGCTACCGCGATTCGCAAGGCGCAGGATGCGAGCGCGGCCGGGTATCCGCATGTCCCCATCTTCTGGCTGGCCAGCGAGGACCACGACCTCGACGAGGCGGGCCACCTCGAGCTGCCTACACGGCACGAGGTGCGAACTCTGCGCTGGGACGGTGGGCATACGGGGGCAGCGCGTCCGGTAGGGAACCTGCAACTGGGCGAGAGCATCGTGCCTTTGCTGGACGAGGCCGGGGCCCTGCTCGGACCTGGGCCGTGGCTGGAGGATCTGGAGCGCGCTTACACCCCGGAGGCGACCTTTGGCAGCGCCTTTGGGCGGTGGATTGCTAGCGTCTTCGCTGAACACGGACTGATTGTGATCGACGCTTCGACGCGTGCCTTTCACGCGCTCGGAGCAGAGACGCTGCGTCGAGCAATTACCGACGCCGATCGACTGGCCGGCCGACTGCTCGATCGCGACAGGGAGCTGGCGGCTGCCGGATACCACTCCCAGGTGCTGGTGGCCCCCGGCAGCAGCCTGTTGTTCCTGCTCGATGAGGAGACGGGCGCGCGGTTGCCGCTGCGGCGTGAGCGTTCGCAGGGTGTGTCGAGCCGCGAGCCTGATGCAGGCGCGACGGATGCGCAGGGTGGGGAATGGAAGGCAGGTAAGAAGAGCTACAGTACGCGGGAGTTGCTGGCGATCCTCGACGCTGCACCGGAGAGGCTCAGCCCCAACGCGCTGCTGCGGCCGGTCTTTCAGGATACGATTCTGCCAACGGCGAGCTATGTCGGCGGCCCGGCGGAGATTGCCTACTTCGCCCAGTCGCAGGTGCTCTACGAGGCGATCCTGGGGCGGACGACGCCGGTGTCTCCGCGGCTGAGCGCGACCCTGGTCGAGGCGCCTGTGGCGGCCGCCATGGCGCGCTTCGGAGTCACGCTGCCGGACTTCTTTCGCCTATCGCCGGACGAACTGGCGCAGCGCGTCGGGGCGCGCTCCATACCCGTCGAGGGCAAGCAGATGATGGCCAGGGCAGGGAATGCGCTCGACGAGGAGTTGACAGCGCTGACCGGCTGGATGCAGGCGCTCGACGCTGACCTGGGACGATCTGCGGCCGTCTCCGCCTCGAAGATGCGGTACCAGATGAACCGGCTCAGGCGGCTGGCGGCGAATTTTCAGCTGCAGCGGGATGCAAGCCTGCGGCGGCATGTGGATGCACTCTACCTGGCGCTCTATCCTGACCGGCATCCGCAGGAGCGGGTGCTGGGCGGCGCCTGGTTCCTCGCCCGCTACGGCCCGGGACTGCCATTGCTCCTGGTCGAGCACGCCTCGCAGCAATGCCCCGGGCACAAGCTGATCTATCTTTAAGCGGCACCCGATAAGCGGCACCCGATCTTTTAGCAGCGCCCAAGCTTCGGTGATCCAAGGCAGCCCAGCGAGTGCAGGCCGGGCGCCCCACTCAAGCCGGCTACCCCCATTCAGCCGGGTGCCCTGATCCAAGCCGGGTGCCCCATTCATCGCGCATTCTGCGATGAGTGGGACTAATGCGAAGCATCCGCTCTTCAAGACTGGCTGACAGACCGCACTCAAGCCCCGCTCACGCGCAGTGAGGCCGGGTGCCCCACTAATGCCGGGTGCCCCATTCATCGCGCATTCTGCGATGAGTGGGACTAATGCGAAGCATCCGCTCTTCAAGACTAGCTGACAGACCCAACTCAACTCCCACTCACGCGCAGCGAGGCCGCGCACGAATAAGCCACCCCAATTTAGGCGGTCCTGGGCAGCCAGGGGGCAGGCAAGCGAAGCCCTTCCCTCGCCGGCTGAAGCCACGCCATTCCAAGGCGACCTCGCCTCGGCTCAAACTATGCAGTAGCCTTGGTGCAGAGTTCGTCAAAGGCGCGGGCCAGCTCCTGGGCGATCGCCTGGGCCGAGTTCGACTCGATCGAGGAGCGCTGCATGAGATAGACGAGCTTGCCGTCGCGCATGATTCCGATGGCTGGAGAGGTGGGCGGCTGCGGCGCGAAAAATTCGCGGGCGCGCTCCGTGGCCTCGCGATCCTGACCGGCGAAGACGGTGATCGCCTGGTCCGGAATCGTCTTGTTCTGCAGCGCGAGGCGGACCCCGGGACGCATCTTGCCAGCTGCGCAGCCGCAGATGGAGTTGACGACGATCATCGTCGTGCCGGGCTGCTTGACGGCGGCCTCGACCTCTTCAGCGGTCTGGGCGGGCTTGATGCCGGCCCGTGTGAGTTCTTCACGCATCGGCGTAATCATGATCTCTGGGTACATTGGAGCTCCTTGTTTGCTTTTCGGGGGCGCTGACTTGTTCATTGTAAGCGATGCGCCCCGGAATCCCTACGCGTCATAAAAGCGGTGTTTTCCGCGGCTGCATCGCCTCAAGCGGTCATCTTCGCCCGGTTGCCGCCTGGACTTCCGGCTCGCAGCCCGTTGCGGTGCTTTCCGTTCAGCTAATCAGGAACTTTCAGGCTGAGGCGGCCGGGTCTTCGGCATTGTTGCTACCTGGAGCCGCCCGCTCGCTGGTGTAGGCTGGGCGGGTGGAGTTCCGCGAACACGTCCCCCTGGCGCCCTATACGACCCTCAAGATTGGCGGACCGGCCCGCTGGTTTGCCGAGGCCACCACCGAAGAGGAGCTGGTAGAGGGCGTCGACTTCGCCCGCAGCCATGATCTCCGCCTCTTTGCGCTGGGAGGTGGCAGCAACCTCCTGGTCTCTGACGCCGGCTTTCCGGGCCTGGTCCTGCACATGGCCCTCAAGGGAATCGACGAGGATGGGGACGGCGACACCTGCTTGTTTTCGGCTGCCGCGGGTGAGGATTGGGATGCCTTCGTGGATCATGCCGTTGAACGTAACTGCGCCGGGATTGAGTGTCTTGCGGGGATTCCTGGAAGTATCGGTGGAACTCCGGTGCAGAATGTGGGTGCGTACGGGCAGGAAGTTTCGTCCACCATTGACAGTGTTCGAGCCTACGATACGGTCTCGCGCCGCTTCGTCCGCCTCAGTAACAGCGAGTGCGGCTTCCGCTACCGCCAGAGCGTATTCAACACGAGGGCTCCGGGCCGGTACATCGTTACCTCGGTGAGCTACCGTCTCACAAGTGACGCAACTGCAACAGTTAGGTACAAAGACCTCGTCGACTACTTCACCGGCAGGCCGCGGCCCGGCCTGGCAGACACCAGCAGAGCAGTGCGCGAGATACGGCGGCGCAAGGGGATGGTGATCACCCCGGGCGATCCCGATAGCCGGAGCGCCGGCAGCTTCTTCAAAAACCCTGTGGTTGACGTGGCCGTTCTGGAGCGTCTTCGTCTGTCGCATCCCGAGCTCCAGGGACAGGTGCCCAGCTATCCGGCCGGGGACGACATGGTCAAGATTCCCGCGGCGTGGCTGCTGGAGCAGGCGGGCTTCTATAAAGGTTACGAGCTTGGGCAGGCAGGAATCTCGCACCGTCATACGCTGGCGCTGATCAACCGTGGCAACGCCACCGCCGCCGAGATTGGCGAGCTGAGAGACGAGATCAAGCGTGCGGTGATGGAAAAGTTCGACATCGTGCTTGAGCCGGAGCCGGTCTGGGTGGGTTGAAGTCGGCTTGAGCTAGGCCGCGGAAGGGAACCGGGCGCTAGGCCTGACCCCCTAGTACGTACGTGAAGCGCGGCACACCACTCTACCGTCGACCAGCAAAAGAAGTCCTGAAGATCTAGCCCTCGACGGCGCCCAGGCGGCGAAGCAGGCTTTGTCTCTCGCCGGCAAGGATCGCAGAGGCGGGGCCCTGCGCCTTCAGCTTGCCTGCTGCCATGGTGATGACCTCGGCGCCGGTCTGGAAGGCCTCTGCAAGCTCATGCGAGACGTAGAGGACGGGAATATCCGCGAGCCAGGGCTGCAGGTCTTCGAGGATAGCCTCCTTGAGCGCAGCGTCCAGCCCGGCGAAGGGCTCATCGAGCAGCAGCAGCTTAGGCCGCGGAGCGAGCGCGCGGGCGAGCGCCACGCGCTGGCGCTCGCCGCCCGAGAGGGTTGCCGGCTTGCGCGCTGCGAGCTGCTCGATATGCAGCAGCTTGAGCATCTGCTCGACGTGGGCCAGGCGTCGATCGCGCGGCAGTGCTCTCAGGCCAAATCCGACGTTGGCGCGCACGTCCAGGTGAGGAAAGAGGCTTGCCTCCTGGGTGAGGAAGCCGATTTCGCGCTGTCCTGGCGGGACGAAGGTCCTTGTCGCAGAGTTTGTCAGCTCGCGCGCACCGAGCAGCAGGCGCCCTCCACTGGGCCGCAGCAGCCCGGCGATGATCCTCAGCAGACTGCTCTTGCCGGCTCCCGAGGCGCCGAAGAGCACCGTCCAGGGGTGCCGGAGGGTGAAGCTGGCCTCGAGCAGGAGCCTTCCGATCTGGAGCTGGACATCTTCGACAAGCAAGATCGGGGCTGCCGGGGCGAGTGCGTGTGCATCGGGATTTGCAAGGTCGCCGGACAGGGCAAGGTCACCCGGAGGGGCCAATTTATGAGCGGCGGCTCCCGGCCGCTTGGGAGCGCGCTCAGGCACTCACAGTCCCGCTTGCATGGCCGGGTCGCTGCCAGCGTGTATAGACGAGGAGCAGCGCCGCGAAAGAGAAGCCGAGCAGCAGCAGCGCCGTCCGATTTGCGTCGGCGTAGGCGAAGTTCTGCACCTGGTCGTAGATCGAGATGGAGAGGGTGCGGGTCGAGCCCGGCAGGTCTCCGCCGATCATCAGGACCACCCCGAACTCCCCGACAGTGTGGGTGAAGGCGAGCACCGCCGCGGTGAGGATAGAGCGGGTGGAGAGGGGCAGCAGCACGCGGAAGAAGACCGCCGCCGGGCCAGCGCCGAGCAGGCGAGCTGCGTCCAGCAGTGCCGGGTCTACGGCGGAAAATCCGGAGACCAGGGGCTGAACCGCGAAAGGCAGGCTGTAGATGACGGAGCCGAGGACCAGTCCGCTGAAGGAGAAGGCAAGCGGGTGGCCCAGCATGGCCGTGATCCAGCGGCCCGGGGCTGTGCGAGGGCCCATCAGCACGAGCAGGTAAAAGCCGAGGACGGTCGGCGGAAGGACGAGGGGGAGCGCTACCAGGGCCTCGACGAGGGACTTTGCGCCTCTCGGGGAGAGGGCGATCCAGCGCGCGAGCGGCAGGGCGAGCGCCAGCAGGATGGCTGTCGTTACCGTAGCAAGGCGAAGCGTGATGGATAGGTCCTGGAGGTTCATCGTGGCGCTTGCTTGGTTGCAGGGTCGGGTGAGGAACTCGGCTTGGTACTTCAAATTCTGGTTTGATTTGCGCCCATGTCTCAGGGGCGAGACCCGCACCACCTGCTTCTTTCACGGCATAGTGCTGGGCGGACTCTTTTACTCTGCCGGCCTGCTCATCCGGGCGGTCTCAGGCCCTTCTTGATCAGCTGCTGCTGGATGGCTGGAGACAGCAGGAAATCAAGGAAGTCGTGAGCCAGTCTCTGACTGGGACGGCCTTTGATCACGACCGCGCCCTGCTCGATGGCAGGGTAGGCGGAGGGCGGCACTTCGATGTAGGCGCCGTCCGCGGTGAGTCGTTCGGTGACAGCCGAGGTGAGCGAGATCAGGCCGAGTTCCGCGTTGCCCGAGTCTACGAACTGCGCGGTCTGGGCGATGTTTTCGGCGATCACGAGCTTGCCCTGGAGCATGCCGGCAAGCTGGAGCGAATCGAGCGCTGTCTTTGCTGCGCGTCCGTAGGGGGCGTGCTCAGGGTTGGCGATGGCGACCGACTTCAACGAGGGGTCGCGGAGAGCAGCTATCGAGAGAGGCTGCAGCCTCGAATCCTTGCGTGCCCAGAGGACGAGGGTGCCGCGCGCGTAAGGCACAGGCTGCGACGAGTCGGCGAGCCCCGCCGCGATCACACGCTGCGGAAAAGAGAGGTCGGCCGCGAGGAACAGATCGAAGGGCGCGCCGCTCTGTATCTGGGTGGTGAGCGTAGCCGAAGACTGGTACGACGCGGTCACCTCGGCAGCGGGGTGCAGCTGCTGAAACTGCGCGATCACGGAGGGCAGCACCGGCTGCAGGTCCGCTGCCGCAGCGATCCTCAGAGGGGCAGCGGGAGGCAGCGGATCGGCGGCGCTGGCGGAGCGGCCGCTGGTGAGCGCCAGCAGCAGTCCGCAAAGGGCAAGCAAGCGTGCGAAGGGCTTAGACACGGATGATCATCACCTCTGTGGATTTGATCAGAGCTGCGGCCGTCTCGCCGACCGCGAGGTCCATCTCCCTCACGGCCTCGGCGGTGATGATGGAGGTGATGATCTGCCCGCCGATCGAGATCTTGACCTGGGCCATCAGGCCCTCGATCTTGATCTCGACAATGCGTCCGACCAGCTGGTTGCGGCCGCTGACGGTGCGCAGGCGCTGGCGCCTGGGAGTCTCTGAGCTGGCAGACTTGTGCAGCAGCGAGTCAAGCTCCGCCTCAGGGATCCGATAATGTCCGCCCGGCGTCTTGACCCCCTTGATCTTGCCCTGATAGAGCCACTGCTTGATGGTGGGGTATGAGATGCCGAGGCGGATGGCGGCTTCGCGGGGTGTAAGTGGCGCGGCCATGTAGGACGATTCTATACGATATTCATGGAATAGCTGGGGTTTTCGCCAGTCGAGATGCGGAAGCTTGTTGCGCCGTCAGGCGATGAGCTGAGGATCGTCCTCGGACAGCTTGGGGTATTGGCTGTTAAACCCTCTGGTGTGGGAATGCCGCTGGTAGCCTCATGAGCGGTAGCCGTCGGGGACGGGCACCTGATGCGAATTTCTATTGTGGAGGTCGAGTATACAGAATATACGTTATCGGACATAGCATAAACAGGACGCAGCGACAGGCGAGCCATTCAACTACGACGTTTTACCGCATCTCCATCCCAGCTGAACAGCAGTCCCACATGCAGGCGGCGCCGGTTGTGCCAGATCAGCGCCGGCACTAACGTGGCGACGGCGGTCGTCAACAAGAGATGCGGCAAGGCGCGATGGGTGTGAAACAGGAAGACGATTGCCAGCCTCGTTCCGCCCTGAAAGTAAGGATGCAGCAGGTAGACTGCGATCGAGGCCTCGCCGACCCACGCGCAAAGCTCGGCCAGCCTCGAGCCCCGGAGCAGCTTCGCCGCACAGAACAGCCCCGTCGTGCCTCCAAGTCCGAGAGCGACGAAGAGCGCATGACTGCGCAGCGGATAGTCCGCTATAGCCGGCTGCAGAACGCCGACGGCGGCCAGCTGCACGGCCGCCAGGGCGGTCAGCAGACCGGCGGCCAGCCAGGGTCCCAGCCCTTCGAGGGCCCTGATGCGGCTGCCGGCGAGTTGACCGGCGGCAACGAAGACCCACTCCCTGAGCACCGGCTCGATCACCGCGTTGTGAGACGCCGGAGTGAGCACGCAGACCGACACTGCCAGCAGAGCGCGCAGCCAGTCCGGCAGCCGGCGCGTCAAGAGGCTCAAGACCATCAGCAGAAAGAGGCACTGCAGGAACCAGCTCTGTTCGCCCCTGAGAGCCTTCTGCACATATTCGACGATGGAGATCCTGGCGGTCGAGCGGAACCCCGCGGTCAGCGGCTCCGTGGCCGCATCGATTGCGATCCAAAGCAGATAGGGATAGAGGATGGTCCGGACCTTGTCAATGAGAAAGCCGGAGGTACTTCGGCGGGCCATGCTTCCGCTCACCAGCAGTCCACTGACGAAGAAGAAGGCCGGCATATGAAAGCTGTAGATGAAGTCGATCAGCAGACGGCTGGAGGGCGTGTTCCACCACCCGCGATGGCCCAGCCCCTGCAGGGTATGGCCGAGCACCACGAGGGTGATCGCAATCCCCTTGACGATGTCGAGCGAGGGGTCTCTCGGCGCTGCCAGTCGTGCAACGACGGTGGGACGGCCGTCAGCTGGCGAGAGCGTCATGCCTTGCATGGTAGCAGCGCGCGCTTGCACGTCTCTCTGCCCTCAGACCAGGTCACTCGCCGAGCATGAGCCGCTGAATAGAGGACGCGCGTCCCGTCTCCCCGTCACACTCGATCAGCACGGCAGACATCCTCGGGTCGCCCCTGGCGGGCTCGAACTTGCCCGGCATTCCGGTCAGAAACCTTGCCAGCACGAGCTCCTTTTCAACACCGATGATGCTGTCATAGGGGCCGCTCATGCCGACGTCGGTCTGGTAGGCGGTGCCCCCGGTCAGCACCCGCGAATCCGCCGTAGGGACGTGAGTGTGGGTGCCGAGGACCGCTGTCACCCGGCCATCGAGGTACCAGCCGAGCGCCGCCTTCTCTGAAGTGGCCTCCGCGTGAATGTCGACCAGGATCACCCTGGCCGTGATCTGCTTCAAAAGCTCATCGACGGTGCGAAACGGGTCGTCATACGTATTCATGAAGACGCGGCCCTGCAGGTTGATCACGGCGTAGGTCTGACCACCGGGCAGGGCGCCCTCGTAGAAGCCGTACCCTGGCGTACCCGGCGCATAGTTGGCTGGCCGGATGATCCGCCGCGCCCGCTCATCGCTCGACGCCGGCACAGACTGCAGGTACTCGATGATCTCGCGCTTGTCCCAGACGTGGTTGCCGGTGGTGAGCACGTGCGCGCCGAGGTCAAAGAGTTCGTCGGAGATGGCGGGAGTGACGCCGAAGCCTCCGGCGGAGTTCTCGGCATTGATGACAACGAGGTCAACGCCGCGCTCCTCGATGACGTGTCCGATGTGGGCGCGCACAATATTCCGGCCCGGGGAGCCGAATACGTCACCGACAAAAAGTATATGCAACCGCAGCTGCTCCCTGGCCTTCTCCGTTCCCTGTCGAAGGCATGCTTAGGCTAGCACGCCCTCCCTGCGGCGCCGTCGCAGCAGCGGCGCGCCGGTATTGGGCCGCGCTGGCCCGCAACCCTGCCGCACGAGCAAATGCGGCGCGCCTCTGCCGCCGGATTTGGCGATGCCCGGCCGCCGGTCCGTGGTAACTTGGCGCATGGCTGTCAACACACGATTCGCTACCGGAGTTCATATCCTCGTGACCCTCGCTGCCGCACCTGACGGTCTGATGACCTCGGACCAGATCTCGCACAAGCTGAATACCAACCCGGTGGTGATACGGCGGGTGTTATCACGGCTGCAGCAGGCGGAGCTGATCGACAGCCAGAAGGGCCCAAGCGGCGGGTCGAAGCTGGCAAGGCCTGCGAAGGAGATCAGGCTGGGCGAGGTTTACAGTGCGCTCGAGCCTTCGGCCCTGTTCAACGCCTCGGCGGCCCAGGACGCGAGGCTGAACAACACTCTGCAGAAGATATTTACAGGTGCCCAGGCGGCGCTCGAGTCCGAGTTGAACGGTTCCAACATCGGCCAGCTCGCCAGGAAGCTCTCGAAGTCGAAGAAGTAGGAGCCGCCGTCCTGCAGACCAGCGAAGATGGCGACAGCACTGGCGGCTTCCCTTCCACCTCGGGTCAAGGAGCGTCCGGCGGCGGGCTTCCGGAGTCGTACGATCGGCCCCCCGGCACCTCACAGCAAGACCCCGCGCCGAGGGCTGAGAGCGCTGCGCGAAAGGCGGGACGCTGGGTCTTCGCGTCGGTCTTTGTCGCGTCGGGAGCGCTTCACTTCCTTCACCCGGCACCCTATGTCAGGATTATGCCGCCGCTCCTGCCTCATCCGCTGGCCCTGGTCTGGATCAGCGGTGCGGCGGAGATCGCGGGCGGCCTCGCTCTGCTGATCAGGCCGCTGCAGCGGGCGGCCGCGTGGGGTCTGATCGCGTTGCTGGTGGCCGTCTCGCCCGCCAACGTCTACATGGCCGTCGCACATCTTCCCTTCCCTGGGATCTTCGGACAATCGTGGTTCCAGTGGGTTCGCGTCCCGCTGCAGCTGCCGCTCATCCTGTGGGCCTGGACCTACACCCGCAAGAACTACAACTGACGACGAGCTCTATCTGACGTATGACCGAAGCACATGTCTCCTCGCGCTCTGCGTCTCGCGGAAGCCGGTCGCGGCACTTGCTCTCCCGCCGAACTAGGCATGGCAGTCTTGAGGTCTCGTGCCTCGCATTGGCCGACCACTCCCACACCCTTTTCGCATCCGGAAATTGCCTGCCAATATCCACCTAGCGTTGCTGCGAGGAAATTCACACCTCTGAAGTACTTGCGCTCAACAACAGGCAAATTAAAATCGCTGCCCGACTCCTGAGTAGCAACAGGAGCCAGGCAGCGACCTATAGCCGGAGTAGCTTGAAATCCGGCGGAGTTACTTGCCGTTCTTGCGATAGGAGCTGGTCAGGATAGGCGGCACGAAAGCTTTGACTACCTGCTTGAAGCTGATCTGCGGGCGGACCGGCGCCTCGCCCGGTACGGCCCTGAAGATCGTGGAGTGGCTGTCGCCTACCTCCTCTTCGGGACGCCCGTTGGTATAGTAGTAGGTCGCGATCGACTTACGAGTACGGTCTGGAGGGCAGGCCAGAGGAGTCGGATGACCGTGGTAGGAATAATCGGTCGTGCTGAAGATGGCGCAGCGATTAAACAGTGGAAGTATCTTTGCCTCTGCCGCCGTCATATCTTTATTCCATAACTCGAAGTGGCCGCCGTACTCTTCCTTCCAGTCCTTATTCATGTAGACCAGCACGTTGATGCGGCGGTCGAGCTTGAACTTCTCATGGATATTGAAGTCGGCGTGGACGCCCAGCTTGCCGCCCGGCTTGATCTGATGCAGGCCTCCGCCGACGAAGTACGGATCGGGGATGACGCCCTCGATGCCGGTGAGTATCTCGAGGAACTCGATCATCGGACGGCTGTTGAGGAAGTAGAGGACATCGCGAGTCGCTGCGGGCAGCCTCTCGACCGCGTCAAAGGCCAGCTTTTTTTCGTTCGGGTTGTCGAACTCGCTCCACTTCAACTGCTTCGGCTCGGGAAACTCTCTCAGTGCCGCTTCCGCAGACTCGACGGGCAGGAAGTTATCAAAGTAAATGTGCGGAAATGGCTTGGCGCTCTTGTACGCCTCCGCACTGTCTTTTGCTAGTTGAAGAAGCTTGGCAGCGTACTCGTCGGTCAGCAGTTCCTTCATGCAAAAACCTCTCTTCTCAAGGGTAGAAGTGGGGGGAGGTGGCGGAGCTGTTTTATCTATGGGCTGCCGTCATTCTATAACGGACCGCGGGAAATACGACATCCTGGATGCGCAACTACCTGGAACGCCGCGCCAGGGCCTTGATGGCGGGGGCGCCCCACGCGCCGATGGCCAGCAGCGCGCCGAAGAGTACAACAGCGTCGAGACTCTCTCTTCCCTGCCTCGACCAGTAGGCGTCGGCGCTGAGGTTGAGCCAGAGTGCGAACTCGTCAAGCGTGAGAGCGGCGCCCATCCCATAGAGCAGCGCCATGGTCCGCGCCGCAAAGATGGATCGCGCCGTGTGTCCGCTGCCCACCTCTGCCAGCCATCCATAGCCGACCAGCAGCAGGATGAAGATACCCCAGACGAGATGGTGGATGTGCCGCCCGCCCATGGTCACGTACCCGAAGGGTCCGACGTGGTGGGTGATCGATGTCACCAGCAGCCGCACTCCCAGGAAGGTGACGAAGAAGCTGACCGACGCGAGAAACATCCGGCGCCGCGGACGGTCGGCAATATTCTCATGGATGACCGAGCCGAGGGGTGTGCGATGCAGCAGCAGGAGCATCACTGCCAGGGAGGCGACGATAAAGATCAGTAGGATCGACGCCCCGCTCACGTGCATTGTCTGTATTAGAGCATGACGAATGCATTGAAGCCGCGCCGAACTATACTTGCAGGCAGCCCGGCAGATCAGGCGTAAAGTCTGGCAGGCAGGAGAGTCGTTCGCGCATGATCTTCAGAGTTCTTTACTGGGTGTGGCTGGCCTCAGAGGTACTCATTCTCATCGTCACGCGCACCCGCAGCGGCGATGGAAAGGTGAGCGACCGCGGGTCCCTGGTCCTGCTGTGGGTTGTGATCTGCGCGGCGATGTTTGCCAGCGGATGGGCGCCGTTCGTGCTGCCCGGTGGAGACCTGCGGCACGCACCCTGGATTGCGCCGGTGAGCCTCTCTCTGCTCATCGTCGGCCTCGCGATACGCTGGACGGCGATCGTCACGCTGGGCAGGTCCTTCAGCGTCAATGTAGCGATCCACGACGATCAGCATGTTCACAAGACGGGATTGTTCCGCCTGGTGCGGCATCCCTCCTACCTGGGGATGATGATCGTCTTTCTCGCGGTGGGCCTGCGTCTGCGGAACTGGTACAGCGTCGCGATCGCGGTGCTGCTGCCGCTTGCTGCGCTGCTCTACCGGATGCACGTGGAGGAGGCTGCCCTCACCGAGGCCTTCGGTGAGGAGTACGTCGACTACTCCAGGGTGACGAAGCGGCTCGTTCCCTACATCTACTGAGTCTGCATGTGGCGGCGGGCTGCTTGCAATCTGAAGTGTGAACCTGCGTCACAGCGGGCAGACGTTCCATGCGGAGACACATGTACGCGGTTCGGATTGAAGCTCTGGGTGCAGGCGCTGATCCAGGGCTCGCCGCGACGGCCCGGGATTTGCTGCGTGAGTATGGCGACTTCGTGCTCTCTGCTACCGGGCCTGAGAGGTTTGCCGCCGCTCGCCTGACGAGCGAGATCGCCGAGCCTGCCGCCCGCTACGCGGCCCCGGGCAGCGAACTGCTGCTGGCCTTCGTGGGAGAGCGCGCGGCGGGCTGTGCGGCGTTTCGCCCGCTTGAGGGGTCTGTCCCGGAGCTTGCCTGCGAGTTGAAGCGCTTGTGGGTGCGCCCCGCCTTTCGCCGCGGTGCCATTGGCGAGGGACTGGCGCATGCAGTGTTTGAACGAGCCGCGGCGGCCGGCTACCGGGCCATCTACCTCGATACGGAGCCGGAGTCCATGCCGGCGGCCGTGCGGCTCTACCGGCGACTCGGCTTTGAGCAGTGCCCGGCGTACAACGATCAGGTCGTGGAGGGGCTCAGCTTCTTCCGCAGGACACTTCCAGGTCTGCCTGACCAGCCGGCGCCCTCCACAGGCTGACGCGAGAGGGTACACTCATCTGTTGCAGAGGCACGACATCCTCGAGAGGCAGGTAAGATGAGTCCAGGTTTTCGACGCACACTGGTGCGGTGGGTTGCCATCGTGGGTC
>DASWVB010000014.1:0-30008 GCA_036401375.1 Acidisarcina sp. | reverse complement strand
GGGGATGCCCGGAAGAGCTGGGGTGCTAATCTGCCCGGCTCACCCGTCATGGCCGCATATGACCCGCAACTACGAGTGACTACTTTCTTCGTTCTGGCAAGCAATTGGTCGGACGGGACGCCGGCACCCTCGATGACCCATTGAGGCGGTCAGCCGCCCAGCAATGCCGGCCCGTCCCGCGGGAACAGCTATAGGTAGGGGCTGGTAGCATCGCATCTGTGCTGGCTTTCGATACTCCCATCAAGTTTGTCAAAGGCGTCGGCCCAAGAATCGCTGAGACGCTCGCCGAAAAGGGCGTCACCACCGTCGAAGACCTGCTCTACCACCTCCCTTTTCGCTACGAAGATCGCCTGCACCCCAGCCCGCTCGACCAGCTGCAGGCCGGCGAGATGGCCAGCGTCATTGGCGAGGTGCGCGGGTCGACGCTGCTGCGCACCCGCAGCATGCCCATCTTCGAGCTGACCGTCGGCCAGGGCCTCAGCTCGATCAAGTGCATGTGGTTTCACGGCGCCTACTTGAAAGACAAGTTCAAATCGGGGCAGATGATCGCGCTCTACGGAAAGGTCGAGCCCTCCCGCTCCCGGCCGGGGTTCAAGATGATCCAGCCGCAGTTTGAGCTGCTGCCCGATGACCATGATGATGATCCGAACGCTGAACAGTCCAGGCTGCTCGAAGTAGGCCGCATCACGCCCGTCTACGAGTCGCTCGGCGGCAGCAAGCTGGCCTCCCGATGGACGCGCCGCGTCATCTACGATCTGCTCGAAGAGCTGAAAAGCAGCATCCCCGAGACACTGCCGGCTGAGTTGCTCGACAGGCTCAAGCTGCCGGCCCGGGAGGACGCAATCCGCAGCGTCCACTTCCCCGTCGCCGGTACACCTATCACACAACTCCAGGAGTTCTCGACACCCGCCCACCGGCGCCTGATCTTCGAGGAGCTCTTCTACCTCGAGCTTGGCCTCGAGCTCAAACGGCGGCGTTTTAAAGAGCGGGTCGGAATCGCCTTTGAGACCAATACGGCGGTCCGCGAGGCCATTCGCCAGGTGTTGCCCTTTCACCCGACAGCGGCTCAGAAGCGCGCGCTCGGCGAAATCGTGGCCGACATGCGCCGCCCAGGCCCCATGCGTCGCCTGCTCCAGGGGGATGTAGGCTCAGGCAAGACGATTGTGGCTCTCCAGGCCATGCTGATCGCCATTGAGAACGGCTACCAGGCAGCGCTGATGGCCCCCACCGAGATCCTTGCAACGCAGCATTATTTGGGAGCGCGCAAGCTGCTGGAGCGCTCTCCGAAGCGCTACCAGGTCACCCTCCTGACCGGCTCTCTCGACGAGGACCGCAAGCGCTCCGCGCGGGGACGCATCTTCCGCGGCGAGGCCAACCTCGTCATCGGCACGCACGCCCTCATCGAGGAAAAGGTCGACTTTGCCAACCTGGGCCTCGTCGTGGTCGATGAACAGCATCGATTCGGCGTGATGCAGCGCTTCCGCATGATCAGGAAGCCGAACGCAGACGGGACAGAGCGCGGAGAGCCCGACGTGCTCGTCATGACCGCGACCCCTATTCCGCGAACGCTGGCGCTCTCCCTCTACGGCGACCTCGATCTCAGCGTGCTCGACGAACTCCCCCCCGGCCGCACCCCTATCGTGACGCGTCGCCTTCCCGACCAGCGCTCAGCCGAGGTATGGGCCTTTGTGCGCAAGCAGGTTGCGGGCGGCCACCAGGCATATGTCGTCTATCCGGTGATCGAGGGCAACCGGGATGACCAGCCCGAGCTGGACTTCGCCCCGGCCGAACCGGAACAGAAATCCGATCAGGGGAGCACTGCGCCGAGTCGTCGCTCCGCCCCCAACTCGGCACAAGGTGCGGGCCAGAACCCAGCCACCGACTCCTCCGGAATCTCCGTGAAGACCAGCAGTTCGAAAACCACGGCAAAGAAGAATCCCAAGCCGCCGTCGCTCTTTCCGACCGAGAAGCCCACTCTGAAGTCTGCTGTAAGCATGTTTGAGAGCCTGCGCAGCGGTGAACTGGCCGAGTTCAAAGTTGGCCTGTTGCACGGTCGCCTCGACGCCGACGAAAAAGAGGTGGTCATGGCCCGCTTTCAGCGCGGAGAGATTCAGGTGCTCATCGCCACCACGGTCATTGAAGTTGGCGTCGATGTCCCCAACGCCACGGTCATGGTGATCGAGCATGCGGAGCGGTTTGGCATGGCGCAGCTGCACCAGCTTCGTGGGCGGGTAGGCCGGGGGGCTGCCCGGTCATATTGCATCCTGCTGACCGGAGGCGCCGTCTCGCCCCAGGGTGAGGAGCGTCTGGCGGCGATGGTGCGAACGCAGGACGGATTTGAGTTGGCAGAGCTGGACCTGCAACTTCGCGGGCCTGGCGAGTTCTTTGGTACAAAGCAGGCAGGTATGCCGGAGTTCCGGGTCGCCAACCTGCTGCGTGACCGGAAGTTGCTGGAACTGGCGAAGGAGGAGGCGACTAGCTTTGTCCAGAACTCAGGAGCGGGTGCTTCAGACGATGAAAAGGCGCAGGTGTGGGCGCGACTGCGCCTTGCCTGGCAGCGCCGTTACGGTCTCGTTGAGGCCGGTTGAGGTCTCTTGCTGACGCGCTTCCACGTTCGGACACTCTTGCAGCACGAAACCCGGGATCACGCGGAAAGGGGCGCAGCGGAACGCTGCGCCCCTTCGGTGAGACAAGAAGCTCGAGCTACTGCACGTGCTGGGTGGCATGGTTACCATGCGGTACAGCAGCTACGCAGGTCGGCTGAGCGGTGGCCTTGTACTCCGGTCCCTGGGTCGCGATAATGCCGCCGGTGGTTGTGTTGATCTGCAATCCAGTAACTGTGGGATCCAGGAAGTTCGATACGTATAGGTACTTTCCGAGTGCAGGCTCGACGAGCACGCAATTGGGTCCGGGTTGCGTGGCGTAGGTACCATTGGTAGCCACGGCCGATACCTCTCCGGTCGCGGGGTTGATGGCAAAGGCCATGACGCTGGGATCGTTATAGTTGGCTACGTAGAGAAAGGCGCCTCGCGGGTCGACGGTAACCGCGTCCGGCAAACCACCGGTAGCCGTTGGTCCGTTGACATTCGGCACGATACTCCCGGTCAAGGTTACCCCATAGCTGAGTAGCTGGTTCGAGGCCCCGTCAGTGACAAAGATAAAGCGTCCGGTAGGATCGGCCGCGATCGCGTTGGGCGTAGTTCCCGCAGCAAAGGGGCTTCCACCAACGGTGGTAAGGGTTCCATCAGAGCCAACCGTATAAGCGGTGACCACGCCGTTGGTGCCGGGTACGCTGCCGGACTTGCTGACCACAAAGACGGTGTTTCCATTCGGTGATACGGCTGCACCGGCAGGACTGAAGGGCAGTGGCCAGAAGCTCTGGTTGCCATTGGCTACGGGGCTCCCAAGGGCTCCGGCCGTACCGATCGGGTAGACGATAATGCCGCCCGGCCCCGGGTTCAGGTCCGTGTAGACGGGGTTGTGCGGCTGAAAGCTATCGAGCACGAAGAGGTACTTGCCACTCGGGCTGACCGCGAGCGCCATCGGCTCAGAGCCCGGAGTATTCACCGTGCTCGTCGGGTAGAGCTTGCCGTCGCTGCCGATCTTGAACTGAACAATGGTGTTGTCGAGTTCATTTGCGACATAAAGCGTACTTCCGTCGGGCGTCGTGACCTCGGCGACCGGATTCCGGCCTCCCGAGAGGAAAGGCGAATCCGGCACATTGCTGAGAGCCCCGGATTGCGAATCCACGCGGTACGCGGATATCTCCCCGATACCCGACGTGTTGCCCTTCGACGCGGTAACGAATACGTAGTCGACGGTGTGGCTAACGCCGCAAGCAATGATGCTGAATGCCATACCGGCGGATATCGCGGAGGCCAGCACCACGCGGCCTAAATTGCTCAACTTCATGCGCTTCCTTCGTCCTGAGCCGCTCTTGCCCGGCTCCGGGCTGCGACGTTGCAGTCAAACTGTGGGGGATCTCTCCCGATTATTGGTGAGAGCTTGAGCAGCCTTAGGCTACTTCGCTCAGGGAGTGCCGGTGGCAACCACAAACATCTTCCGGAGCCACCTCTTGCATTTGAAAGTGACCTGCCGTCATTGCGCTCTCCCCGCCGTCACGCACCACGTGGGATTGCCTCCAGCCTCGAAAGTGGTCGCGTGCCGCAAGGGTCTGAGGGTACCGTGCTGCGTATCCAGCAGGTGGCCGGTGACGTTGTTGCTATCGTGATTGGCCGTGTAGATGTACTGATTTGACGGATCTTCAACGATACAACGCGGAGAGGACCCGCTGGGGAACGGCTCGTCAGCAGTAAACAAAGTCAGCTGCCCCGCCTGCCGATTGAAGGCGCTGATCGCGCTGCTGGAGCTCGAGCCGGCCGTGCTGAGGTCAGGACCCGCGTTGGCAACGTAGATAAAGTTATGAGTGCCCGACTCGACCAGCAGGGCCACCGGGTTCTGCACGGTCGGATCGTTGAGCACGATTCCGCCGGGCGCGGCTGCGAGCGCTCCGCCAGATCCGCCCGCCACGTAAGGCAGAATGTAGCTCGCATTCGACGGCGAGGTGGGGTTCGCGCCGGCGTCTAGCAGGTAGACGTTGTTGCCGTCCGTGGAAATGGCCGTCAGGTCTTTCGCATTGGTCGACAGCGTGGAGTTGGACGTAAGGATGAGCTGACCGTTGCTCGTCGCGGAGTAGACAAAGACAGATTGCGAGTCAGAGGTCGCAGCGGTGCCTCTCTCGGCCACATAAAGGAATCCCTGAGCAATGGCCGCGTCGATCGGGAAGCATCCAACCGGGAAGTAAGTAAGGTTAGTGTTCTCGGTGTTGATTACGAGCGAGAGTCGGCCGGTATTGGGATCGACCGTGAACACCGTAACCGCACCCACAGGATGAGCTACTCCATCGGGGCCTACACACGGCGTAACGGAAGTTGGCGCATACTGGTCCACCACGTAAAGGTGGCTTCCCGTAGCATCGGAGACGATCGTCTGAGGGCTCGTTCCCTGGCTGCTGAAGGTGCTCTGGAAGCTCAAATTACCCGCACCGCCGATGAAGAACAGCGACACTCCGCCGCCCAGCCCCGTCGTCAAATCTCCCTGGTTGAGCACGTAGAGGAAATGCCCCGTCTTACTGTAGACCAGGGCCCGCTTTGGGTTCTCGCCGCCGCTGCCAAAAGGGGAGCCTGGAACCGTGGTGAGAGCCCCTGTGTTGTTGCTGATCTTGTAGCCCGTTACCTCGCCCGAAGTCTGACTTGTATTGTTGGCAGTCGTGCCGGTCACATACAGGTAGCCGATGGTGAAGTCGCTGGTGCAGGAGGTAATTCCAAGACTTACGCCTAGCGTTACGAGTAGGGCCAGAATAATACGGCCCGGTTTGCTCAACTTCATGCGCTTCCTTTGTCCTGTCATCCCGAGGATGGGACACAGCTGCGTTCGCAGCTAAACTGTTTGGGAAACTGACTCCCGTTTGAATTGTAAAAGCTTGGGGCGCTTTCGGCTAGCATTCGCCACAACCTTCGCCCGATACTCCTGAGGCATCCGCCACCTTTCCATGGCGGATTCCGACCGGGTTTTATCAGCCCGCCGCCCCCGCAGAGGCCTGATGACGAGCAGGCCTACACCGCCCATCATGCCCCGCAAGCCTCGGATCACCACACACGGCAGCTCTCCACCGGCATCATGGGCTGCCCCTGCTTGCAGTTGAAGGCCTTCCCGAACTCGTCGAAGTTCTGCACCACCCCGTTCACCCGCCACTGGCCCGGCGAGTGGGGGTCGGTGCGGGCCAGCAGCCGTGCGCTCTCGTCCGTCGAGTTTGAGCACCAGACCTGCCCGAAGGAGATGAAGTAGCGTTGCGCCGGCGTATACCCGTCGATCTTCTCGTCCGCACGGGCGCCCTGGGCAGCCATCGTCTCCAGCAGCGCCTGGTAGGCAATGCGCAGACCCCCGTTGTCGGCTGTGTTCTCTCCCAGGGTCAGCTTGCCGTTCAGCTTCTGCCCGGGGACCGTCTCGAAGTTGCCATACTCCTTGACCTCGCAGTCGGTTCGGTCGGTAAAGGCCTTCCGGTCGCTCGCCGTCCACCACTCGCGCAGATTGCCCTTCGCGTCGTACTGGCTGCCGGCGTCATCAAAGCCGTGCGTCATCTCGTGGCCGATTACCACGCCAATGGCTCCAAAGTTCACCGCCGGGTCTATCTTGTTGTCAAAGAACGGCGGCTGCAGGATGCCCGCGGGGAAGTTGATGTCATTGTTGCTGTCGTCGTAGTAGGCATTGACCGTAGGCGGCGTCATCCCCCACTCCTTCTCGTCAACGGGCGCCCCAATCTTGTGCAGATCGCGCTGGAATTCAAACGCGGAAGAGCGCTGGAAATTACCCCATGCGTCGTCTCGCTTGACGATCAGAGTGGAGTAGTCTCGCCACTTCTCTGGATACCCGATCTTCTGGCGGAATGCGGCCAGCTTCGCCTGGGCTTCTTTCTTCGTCCCATCCGTCATCCAGGGCAGCGACTGGATGTCCTCCCCGAGCGCCTTCTCGAGCGCAGCAACCAGCTTCTCCATGTTCGCCTTGGCATCGGGCGGGAAGTACCTCAGCACCCAATCCTGCCCTACCGCCTCGCCCAGCGCCCGGTCCGTCTGGGCGGTGCAGCGTCTCCATAGGGGAGTTGGGGTCAGCTGGCCGTTCAACTCGCGCCCGAAGAAGTCAAAGTTGGCATTGAAGAAGGGGTCCGAGAGCATAGGAGCGGCGCTATTGACCACCCGGAAGCGCAGATAACTCTTGATGGCGGCCAAGTCGCTACCAGTCACCACCTGGTCAAAGGCCTTGAAAAAGTCAGGCGTCGCGACGTTAAGGTGCTGCAGCCCGTTTAGCTGTACTCCGGAAAAGTAGCCAGCCCAGTCATAGTCGGGAGCCAGGGAGACGAGGTTCGCGACCGGCATCGGGTGATAAACCTTTACTGGATCGCGCATGTCCTGGCGAGGCAGAGAGCCCTGGGCGAGCGCAGTCTCGACCTTGAGTACGTTGCCGGCCTCGGCCTGCGCCTGCTCGTCCGTGTCCCCGATGAGCTTGAACATGGTGATCAGGTACTGCCGGTACTGGTCCCGAATCTTGACCATGCGCGCTTCGTCGCTCAGGTAGTAGTCGCGATCCGGCAGGGAAAGGCCGCCCTGCGTTACCTCGGCGATCTGCTGCGAGGAGTCCTTCGCGTCCTGGTCAGAACCAAGGCGATAGAAGACGTTAATAGCCCGCTCGCCCTGGAGGTCTGCCACGAGGCCTGCCAACTGGCGTTTGTCAGACAGAGAGGCGATCTCGGACAGCGAAGATTCGATCGGCTGAGCGCCTTTACTGTTGGTTAGAGCCTGATTGGTGCAGGCCGCGAAGAAGTCGCCGTACTTCTGCTGCAGGGGCGTTCTTCCGGCGTTCGGCTCACTCGCCTGTTTCAACTCGGTGTAAAGCAGGTAGCGATTGCGCTCCGCCAGTTCGTTGAAGCGTCCCCACCGCACCTGGTCCGCCGGGACCGGGTTGTTCTTGCGCCAGTTGCCGCATGCGTACTGGTAGAAGTCGACGCACGGGTCCACCGTCTTGTCGATTGCGGTCAGATCAAAGCTGTGCAAAGCCTTCGGCTCAACTGGCACTCCCGTGGACGCGCTGGCATCGGCAACGGCAGGCGTCCTGGAAGCGGCGGCCGCATACTGCGCCTCCGCGGGAACGGCGTGGATCAGCAGCGTGCTGCCAAGCAGGCTAAATACTGTGCGCAAGAGAGCAACTCGAGGAAGATGCATGTCTGTCCTTAGACTGCGGAGGATTAGAGAGGTTTGATCATCGCGACACTGCCCCTCAAGACAACTCAAAAAACCTTGACGTGAAAGGTCAGATACTTCTTCGGATTCTCACGTATACCGGCCACCAGGCCGCGGCTCTCCGTGAGCATCTGGTCGAGGTTGTTGTAGAGCGACGGATTGTTGACCAGCTGGCCGATCGTCCCCTCGCCCTTGTCGATGCGGACCAGCACGTTGTCAAGGCGGGTCAGGGTGTCGTCGAGCCTCTGTGCAAACTGCGGATCCTTAGCCAGGATCCCGAGACTGCCCTTGCCTGCGTTGATCTCCGCGAGCAACTGGTTAGCGCTGCCGACCGTCTGGTTTAGATTGTTATAGAGCGTCTCGTCCTTGAGCAGCTTGCCGATCGAGCCTTTGCCGTTGTCAAGGTCGGTGCTGATCTTGTCCAGACGTCCGACCGTAGCATTGGCCCGGTCATAGAGCGTGTCGTCAGTCAGCAGTTTGCCGATTGAGCCTTTCCCGCTGCTCACACTGTCGATCAACTGCTGTATCTGGTTCACAGCACCCAGCGCCTTGTTGTAGAGGGCAGGATCGTTGATCAGCTGCCCGATCGATCCCTTGCCGGTGTTCAGCGAGTCGACCAGGTTGTCGACCTTCGCCAGGATGGTATTCAACTGCTCGATGGTGCCCTGGCTGGACTTGATGACATCGGTCAGATTCGGCGTCTCGGTGGTCTGCAGCTCCGAGTTGTCTTGAAGCTCACCCTTCACCGCACGCTTACTGTCGATGTCGACGACGGTATCGCCAAGTACGCCGACCGTCTCGAGGCTGCTCTTGGAGTCTTCCCGAACCGCCTTGGCGAAGTTCTTACTGATCTTCATCGTCACTTCGACCGGGGTTAGCTTGCGCTCCGGTGTGATGCGAATGCCCTTGACGGTTCCTATCGTGACGCCCTCAAGGTTCACTGGCGCGCCTACCTTGAGGCCGGCCGAGTTCTCGAAGTACGATCGCACCGTCAGCTTGCCTGTAAGGAATCCGCCGGTGTTGCCGGCCATCAGGAAGATCAAGGCCGTCAACGTGACGAGCGCGACAACGACCACCACTCCGACCTTAAGCTGCGACCACTGCACTTCCTGCTGACTCGGCAAAGAGCCCCCTTCAATCAACCCTGCAACTGGACTGCTCCGCTGAGGATAACAAAAACGATTGAGGGTGGAGGGACTTAGGAGACAAAAGCGGCAAATGTGTCTCGGGTCTGACGATCCGCCCGCTCGACCTTAAGCCTGAACTAACGATCAGGCAAACCACAGCGAGCCTGCCAGGGTGCGCCGGCTTGTATGCGACCAGCAAAGTTGTAGACTCGATCGACTCCCAAATCAGGAGATCGCTTGTGCCAGACGAGAGACCCGCCAACCTGCTCGATGCCATCTTGAATACTGTCAAGAACGCCTTCAGCGTTCTGCGTGAGATTGTGCTCCTGGCTGTATTCATGGTCTTGATCTTCTTCCCCAGGAGTCTGAACTCGCGCCTCTCCCAGGCCGGGCTCACCAGGATCGACGGCGGAGTCTTCACCTGGGAGCAGCAGAAGGAGATCAACAACTCCGTCGATCAGAGCAAAGCCGCCGCGCAGGCCAACTCCGCTGCTACCGAGTCGCTAAACCAGGCCAAGGCGACGATCAGTGCGCTGGCGGGAAAGAGCACCGACAAGGAAGTTATCGCACAGGCCAACGCTGCTATTTTCAAGGTGGACGGCTCCCTCTCGTCCCTGCACGCCGCCGATCAGTCGCTCGTCAAATCGCTCGTCACCCAGCAGGGCATCCTGCAGAGCGCCTCAAATGGAAGCGGAGGTCGAGCCGGATCCTCCGCGGACGTGGGAGCCTCGGGATGGGTCTACCTCGGAGAGATCGACGCAACGGGCAAACGCTGGATGGTGCCGCCCGAGCCCAAGGTGGGGGCGAACGCCCCCACGCCCGCCGCCGGCCAGACCGTCACTCTCTCTGACGATGTATATCTTCGCGCCGACAAGGGCCCGGGCCAGACCTTCAGCCAGGCAGCAATCGTCCGCGCGGTGAGCGCCGGGACGGCAGTCACGATCACTGACGTTCAGCCTTCAGCTGCCCTGAACGGGGGCAAATTCATCTGGGCAAAAGTGACCGTAAAGGGATCGTAGGCGCGTTCGAAGCTGCTGTTTTCAGACTTCTTCAGCCTCGCGCAGCTTTGCTATGACGGCAAAGTCTTCCAGGGTCGTCGTGTCGCCCTTGATCTCACCGTTCGTCGCCAGCTCCCGCAGCAGGCGACGCATGATCTTGCCGCTCCGGGTTTTCGGCAGCTGATCCGTAAAACGCAGATCGTCGGGACGGGCCAAGGCTCCAATTTCCCTCGCCACCCACGCGCGCAGCTCGTTCTTCAGCTCGGCGGACGGCTTATAGCCGCTCTCGAGAGTGACAAAGGCCGAGATAGCCTGACCCTTCATGTCATCCGGGCGTCCTACAACCGCGGCCTCGGCCACCTTTTTGTGGGCCACCAGCGCCGACTCGATCTCCATAGTGCCAAGGCGGTGGCCGGAGACGTTGATCACGTCATCCACTCGACCCATCAGCCAGTAGTAGCCGTCGCTGTCCATCCGCGCTCCGTCCCCGGTGAAGTAGGCCCCTGGCACCTCGCTCCAATACTGCTCAACATAACGTTCCGCATCGTTATAGATAGTCCTCGCCATCGAGGGCCATGGCTTGCGGATGACGAGCAGCCCGCCCGATCCAGCTGGAACCGCCTCCCCCTGCTTGGTGACCACCTCCGGGACGATACCGGGAAACGGACGCGTGGCACAGCCTGGCTTAGTCGGTATGGCGCCGGGGATGGGCGTGATCATCAGCGCTCCCGTCTCCGTCTGCCACCAGGTGTCGACGATCGGGCAGCGGCCGCCGCCGATGATCTGCTGATACCAGATCCAGGCCTGCGGGTTGATCGGCTCGCCAACCGTCCCGAGTAACCGCAGCGATCTAAGGTCGTGAGCCTTAGGGTGCTGGTCGCCCCACTTGATGAAGGCGCGAATGGCCGTCGGTGCCGTGTAGAAGACGCTGACCTTATGGTCCTCGATGATCTTCCAGAAGCGGTCCGGCTGCGGATGGTTCGGCGCTCCCTCATACATCAGGGTGGTGACGCCGTTCTGCAAGATGCCGTAAAGAACGTAGGAATGCCCCGTAACCCAGCCGATATCGGCGGTGCACCAATAGACATCCTCATCGCGCAGGTCGAAGACCAGCTTGCTGGTGAGATAGGTCTGCACCGAGTAGCCCCCGGTCGTATGCACCAGCCCTTTCGGCTTGCCGGTAGTACCAGAGGTATAGAGGATGTAAAGCGGGTGTTCGGAGTCGAGCTGCTCAGCGGGACAGTCCTCGGACGCGCCCGCCATCAGGTCATGCCACCAATGGTCCCGCCCCTCTGTCCACGCGACCTCCGAGCCGGTGCGCCTGTAGACCACGACGTTCTTCACCGACGGGCAGGAAACCAGCGCTTCGTCCACCACAGCCTTGAGCCTAACCTCCGCTCCGCGACGGTAGGAACCATCCTGCGTCAGTACTGCGGTGCATTGCGCGTCGTTGATACGGTCTACCAGCGCGTGTGGTGCAAATCCGCCAAAGATCACGGAGTGGACAGCGCCAATGCGCGCACACGCGAGCACCGCGATCGCCAGCTCAGGCGTCATGCCCATGTAAACGGCAACTCTGTCCCCTGCCTTGAGCCCCATTGTCTTCAATACGTTGCCAAACCGCTGCACTTCAACGTGGAGCTCTCCAAAGGTCAGCGTCCGCACCTCTCCGGGCTCGCCCTCCCACAAAATGGCTACCTTGTCGCGCTTGCCTCCGACGGCGTGCCGGTCGACGCAGTTGTAGCAGAGGTTGATCTTTCCACCGACGAACCACTTCGCCCAGGGCTCATTCCACTCGAGCACCTTGGTCCACGGTTCAAACCAGTGCAAATCCTTCGCGATCTCAGCCCAGAATGCCTCCGGATCCGCGACCGATCGGGCGTAGAGCGCCTCATACTCGGCCATGCTCTTGACGTGTGCGCGAGCCGCAAACTCCTCCGGCGGGGCGAAGACGCGGTGCTCCCTGAGCATGCTTTCAAGGTTTGGATTCAAGCCGATTGACGACCCCATGGATGAGTTTTCCTTCTCAAATTTCACAGTCTCGACAGAGAGGACGAGCCGTTTCTACGTCCGGTAGCCAATCTGGTGCCACTCCCAGGCGGTGCTGATGATGCGGTCAAGCTCCGTGAACTCCGGGAGCCAGCCTAGCTCCACGCCGATCTTCTCGGAGCTGGCGATTAGCACCGCCGGATCCCCCGGACGGCGAGGCTCCTCGATCACGGGGATGGGATGCCCCGTAACCCGGCGCGCCGACTCAACCACCTCGCGCACCGAAAATCCCTTGCCGTTGCCGATGTTGTAGATCAGGCGGTCGCGCTGCTCGAGCGCCTCAAAGGCGAGCAGATGGGCACGCGCCAGGTCGCTGACGTGGATGTAATCGCGGACGCAGGTGCCGTCGGGGGTGGGGTAATCCTGCCCGAAGATCTTGATGCTTGCACGCCGCCCAAGCGCCACATCGAGGATCAGAGGGATGATGTGCGACTCCGGCTCGTGGGCCTCACCGCGGCCGGCCTCGGCGCCCGCCACATTGAAGTAGCGCAGGCTGGCACAGCGAAGACCCCTTGACCGGTTCAGCCAGGCAAGCATCTGCTCGACCAGCAACTTCGATTCCCCGTACGGGTTAGTGGGCTTGAGTGCGGCGTCTTCGCGTATGGGGGTGATCTCCGGCTCCCCGTAGACGGCCGCCGTCGAGGAGAAGACCAGCCGATTGACGCCCTTCGCCAGCATCGCTTCCAGCAGACCGAGGGTCGACGCAGTATTGTTCCGGAAGTACACCTCGGGCGCTTTCATGCTCTCGCCAGCCTCGATCAGCGCGGCGAAGTGCATCACACCATCAAACGGGACATCGCCGAAGAGCGCCTCCAGCTTAGGGCGGTCGGCAACGTCCCCCAGCACGAAGTCGGTTCCGGGAGGGACCATCGACCTCTCTGCATGGCACAGATTGTCGTACACCGTGACTTCGTGGCCGGATCGTACAAGCAGACCCGCGACAGTGCCGCCAATGTACCCTGCTCCGCCAGTTACCAGTATGCGCAAGCGTCTACCCCTCCGGAACCCTCGCCGGGCTCGAACGATCATACTTTATGAGTGCACCCGGACCGCATTGGCAACCCGCCCGTTTTGGATTTACCATGGCGGTACATTCTTGCCCGGCTGCCAGACCCGCTGGAGAGCTCGTCTAAAATACCTAGATAAAGACCCGGCCCGGAAGCTTGAGGACGGGAGGCTTGTTGTCTGAGAAATGCCCGTTTTCAGGTGGACGGCAATTCCGAGATCCCGGGGAGCGATCTGCTGACGCGCGTCGCAGTCGTAAGAACGGTTCCTGCGCCGTGGGATCTGTGCCGTTTTGGCTACAGTGGCAGCATCCAATGATTCTGCTGCTGCATACTCTCATAGAGCAACGAACATCATGGTAACGACAGGGCAAGGACAATGGGATTACCAGAGACGATCGAACGTACCCGCACCGGGCGGCCTTCTTTGATGACCGTGGGGCCGCCGCCGACTGGCGGCGGAGTCCTGACCAAGACCAGCCTGGGCCTGCTTCCGGAGCCGCAGGGTCGCGGACGGTTCTTCGTTATTGCGCTGGTAGCCAACGCGCTTTTCGTATCGCTGATCATCCTCTTCATGAGTGCCGAAGTGCGTAAGCAGGCCAGGACTCCGCAGTACGAACGTACGGAGCTGATCTTCCCGGTTGACGTACCGAAGCCTCCGCCCCCGATCGTGCCCCAGGTGAAGGTGGTCGCGCCGCCGCCGGTACAAAGACCGAAGGTAGAGCTGCCTAAGCAGATAGAGGTACCGAAGCCGCAGCCTGAGCCTCCCAAGGTGCAGATTGCCCGCGTCACTCCGACGATCCCCGACATACCTGTTGCCCGCCCCAGGGCCGTAGTCGCACCCCCGCAGCCCAAGGTGGGTCTCTTCGCAAGCAATAACCCTACTCCTGTGGCCAATAACAAGTCCGCTCCAACAGTGAAGACGGGGGGCTTTGGCGACCCGTCGGGGGTGGTTGCCAACCCCAATGCCACGCGACCCTCGAACATCGCGAGTGTCGGTTCCTTCGCAGCAGCGCCAGGGTCCGGCCAGGGGGCGGGAGCGGCCCGGCTGGGTTCGGTCCGGGGAACGAACTTCGGCTCTGGTGTAGCCAACGGAGTGCCGGGTGGGACCAGTCGCGGCGCTGTCGCCTCGGCCGGGTTCGGCAGTGGAGTCGTTGGTGGGACCGGGACCGGGGCTCATGGCACGGTAGCGACGGGCGCCTTCGCCAGCAATGTGGCAGCCACACCCGCAACTCCAGCGGTCAGAGCGCCGGAACCAGCTACGGTCGGAGTCGTTCTCACCTCGAAGCCGCGCCCGGCGTATACTTCGGAGGCCAGGCAGCTGCGCATCGAGGGGCAGGTCACTCTCCAGGTTCGTTTTACCGCAACCGGACAGGTAGAAATACTGAAAGTGGTCAGCGGGCTGGGGCACGGACTCGATGAAGAGGCCAGGCGCGCTGCCATGCAAATCCGCTTCAAGCCTGCTCTCAAAAATGGCCAGCCTGTGGATCAGATCAGCAACGTGAACATCGTATTTCAGCTCGCTTGATGCAGTGGCTCTTCCCGCGGCGGGCCGCCCGCCGCAGCCGCCCGTAACAGGTCGGTACTACCAGGAGTGATCGAAAATGTCCTTACGGAAGCACCGCGTCGCACTCACAGTCTGCAGCCTGCTGCTCCTCGCCAGTGCGTCGTCCTCATTCGCAAAGAACAAGCAGACCTTTACCCCGGCAGTACCGCTCACCCCGGAGCAGTCCGCGCTGGTGGACCGCGCCCTCGCCCGCGAAAAGTTAACGATCAAAGAGCTGCAGAAGCGTGCGCCCATCGTGCAGACCTACATCCAGAACATGAAGCCGGATGTGAAGCTCTACGCCGTGCCGACCTCAGACGTCTACATCATCAGCAGGGTCGATTTTGGAAAGACCTTCACTGCCAAGGATTACCAGGAGAAGGGCGCCAAGCGCGGCTTCTTCAGCGGCTCGCTCAAAGCTGTCGCCGGGCTAGGAAAGGCGCTGCACTTCGAGAACGAGTATGTCTCCACTGGCTTCATGGACATGATGTTCATCGACCCGGTGACATTTGACCGGCAGCACTACGACTTTTCCTTTGCGCGCCGGGAGTTTCTAGGCAGCGTGCGCACGGTCGTCTTTGACGTCAGTCCGAAGCCCGGTACCGGTGCCGGTCGCTTCTTTGGACGCATCTGGGTCGAGGATCAGGACGGGAACATCGTCCGCTCCAACGGCACCTTCACCGGAAACCGCAAGGATGAGGCAGCCCGCTACTTCCACTTCGACAGCTGGCGCATGAACCTGCAGCAGGACGTCTGGCTGCCGGTCGCTATCTATATAGAAGATTCACAGAAGACGGACAGCGATCGCTCCTACTCCTTCCGTGCCCAGACCTACTTCTGGGGTTACTCGCTAAAGCTGCCCACGGGTGAGTCGGATAACGCGACCATTCAGGTAGAGAACGCCACCGACCAGAGCGAGAACTCGCAGGACGTGAGCCCCCTCGAGGCGCAGCACGCCTGGGTCTCGCAGGCCGAGCACAACGTACTGGATCGGCTGGTACAAGCCGGCCTGCTGGCTCCGCCCAGCGACTTCGACAAAGTGCTCGAGACGGTCACCAACAACATCATCATCGGCAGCAAGCTTGCCCTGCCAGGAGACATCCACTGCCGCGTGATGTTGACTGCTCCCCTCGAGTCGCTCGCCGTAGGAGACACCATCCTGCTAAGCAAGGGGCTGGTCGATGTCCTTCCATCCGAAGAGGACCTGGCAGCAGTAATCAGCTTTCAGCTGGCCCATATCGCGCTTGGCCATCACGTTGACACGCGGTATGCGTTCAATGACCGCCTGCTCTTCCCCGACCAGGCCACCTTTGAACGCATCAACATGAACCACAACGATCCGGATAACGAGGCAGCCGCCAAGAAGGGCATGGAGCTGCTCAAGTCCTCGGTCTACGGGGATAAGCTGGCTAGCGCGGCGCTCTTCTTCGCCCAGCTGACGGCCCGGGAAAAGCAGCTCCCGGCGCTCGTAACTCCGCGTCTGGGCGACTCACTGTTGCGTAAGGACGGAACGCCCTGGATGGCAGAGCTCGCAAAGATGGCCCCCAAGCTTGATCCGGACAACACTACGCAGATTGCGGCTCTTCCCCTCGGAAGCCATCTCAAGATCGACCCGTGGGACGACATGGTCTATTCGCTCAACATGCGCCCTGCGCCGATCTTGAATGCGCGCGACAAGATGCCGCTCGAGGTGACCCCCGTGTTCCTCAGGCTGACTCGCTACGCGCCGCCCTCAGCTAACCCAACTCCGCAGGCCGCTCCAGCGACTACCGCACCGGGCACGACCGGCGCCAACGCGCAACCTGCAGGTAGCGGCAGTAGTGGGATCGCTGCTCCAGCGCCCGCCGACTCGACCAGCCCCGCGCCGCCCACCCAGTAAGAACCAGATCGAGGGCCAGAATCGGAGTGTGAGAGTACTCATAAGAGCAACTTCGATTTGGCCTTCGGCCACCATTAATTCCCACTTTGGATCGCGCTCGCAGATCGTTCCCATCACTCCTCAGGCACTCGCGACCCGCACACTTCCGTTACATACACCGATGCGCCGGGCCGATTACTATAGCGTTGGGTTGAGCGTACCTGGTTCGCCCAGAAGCGACGCTGGCCACCGCTTCCTGAGGGAGAAGAATTGCGAATGCTGAAGAAGTACCTCGCACTGGGAACGTTGTTGCTTTCATCGGGGTTGGCGCACGCTCAGGTGGTCGCAGCGTCCACTGGAGGAAGGCCGGCGCTCTACGCTGGCGGCTACTATTCCAATTTCAACTCCGACTTCAAGGAGCCTACGATCGCGAAGACGCCGCGACTCTCCGGCGCGGGAGTCTTTGTCGACTGGAACGTCTTTGGGAAATTAGGAGTGGAGGGTGAGGCGCGCTTTTTACGCTTCAACCAAACCAACGATTTTCACTCTGACCACTACCTTGTAGGTCCTCGCTACTCCATTCGCCGCGGCAACTACCGGCCCTACGTGAAGCTCCTGCTGGGAGCCGGCGAGCTTAATTTCCCGTATAGCCTCGCTCACGGTGGCTACTTCGACCTGGCCGCGGGTGGCGGGCTCGACTACCGTCTCAGCCGCCGCTTCGGGTTGCGCGGCGACTATGAGTACCAGTTCTGGCCGACTGCTCCAGGGCTGCCTGGCGCACCCAGCCACGGCCTCTCTCCTAATGGCTTTAGCGCAGGCATAAGCTACCGCATCTTCTGACTTAACCTCCCAGCCCTCTCCAGTCCCGGGCCTGCCCTGATCCGCCTGTTCGACAGCCTTACCGCTTCCGTTCCTACGGAAGTGACACAGCTGCCGGACGGTCGGGACTCGTTCGAGGGAGCAGCAAGCCTCTAATCCAGCGCTGGCCGGGCCGCTCGACGAACCTCATCGTGATCACAGCCCCTGTAACAAGCATGAGGTAGCTGATCCATGGATCGAGGTCTATCAGGTGGGTGCGCTGCATCCACCCAAGCCGGTGCAGCAGGTCCCATAAGTTGAAGTGAAGCAGGTAGAGACAGTAACTCGCCTCCCCGATCCTGACGAACGGCACAAAGCTGAAGAATTGGCTGATGGCATTGCGTCCAGCGAGCCCGAGGATCACGCTTCCGAAGAGCGGCATCAGCAATCCGTCGTGCAGGAAGACGTACGGTATGCGATCAGCGAAGTAGAGTACGGAGTAAAGCCCCGCCAACCCTCCCGCTACCAGTGCCAGCCGGAAGTAGTTGGCGCGCGGCATGCGGTCGTTCAGGTCAGCCAGGGCTACCCCGAAGAGGAAAGAAGGCAGATGCGGAGGCGGTGTGAACTTCAGAGCGCGCAGCCAGATGCCGGCTGAATACCGGTCAGGCGCGAGTTCTCCGTCGGGATGAAGCCACGTGTAGAGCGCGGGGAGCACCATTCCTGCCAGCCACAAGGCGGCCATCAACGCTAGTAGCCGGCCCAGGTGTCGCGGTCTTCGCCAGACTACAACGAAGGGGAAGATGACATAAAAGAAAGCCTCTGTAGACATGGTCCAGGCCGGGGTATTCCAGAACGTCGCCAGAATCGGATGCCAGCCCTGCAGCAGCAGCGGAGTAAGAAGGGCGCCAAGCGCGAAGGAGCCGTGGCTGCGGGAGTGAAACTCCTCAATCAGCATCCCGGTCGAGACCAGCAAGGTAAAGAGGTATACCGGGTAGAGCCGCGACAGACGAGCTATCCAGAACTCGCGCTTTCGCAGGCCGCCGGCTGCCGCGCGTTCCCCGTAGTTGTAAGTAAGGATGAAGCCTGACAGCAGCAGGAAAAAACTCACCGAGGTATAGCCGTTATAGACGATCGGGGCAAACCAGCCGAAGGAGCGTGGGTCGGAGAAGTGGAAGAAGACCAGATTCAAGGCGGCGAATGCCCTCAAACCGGTCAATGCAGGCAGCCTGGATCTGCGCTCACCAGGGTCGGAAGCGATGATGCCGGCGGAGATTTTTCTGCTTGCCGGCGCAACCGCAGCGAGGGGGACATCGCGACTCAGGCACTCACCTCAGGCGGTTACGAGCGAGCCGACTTTTTCCCCGGAGACGACCCGCATGATGTTCCCCGGCTGGTTCATATTGAAGATGATCATCGGAAGATTATTGTCTTTGCAGAGGCTTACGGCCGTCGCGTCCATCACCTTCAGTCCCAGTCGCAGGATGTCCATATAGGTGATCTCTTCAAACTTCACGGCACCGACGAAGAGCTTTGGATCGGCGTCATAGATCCCGTCGACCTTGGTGCCCTTCAGCAGTACGTCGGCCTTGATCTCCATCGCTCGAAGCGACGCGGCCGTGTCGGTCGAGAAATACGGATTACCGGTGCCGGCGGCAAAGATGACAACCCGGCCTTTCTCAAGGTGGCGGACCGCACGGCGCCGGATGTAAGGCTCACACACCTGGTTCATTTCGATCGCGGACATAACGCGGCAAAAGGTTCCACGCTTTTCAAGCGCATCCTGGATGGCCAGCGCGTTGATCACCGTCGCCAGCATACCCATGTTGTCGGCGGAGACCCGGTCCATGTCCTTGGCCTGCTCTGCTACGCCGCGAAAGAAGTTTCCTCCGCCCACCACGATGGCAATCTCGACGCCCAGCTCATGGACCTCGGAGATCTCGTTGGCGATCTCGTGGATCTTGGTCACATCCACGCCGAAGCCGCGACCCGCCGCCAGCGCCTCGCCCGAGAGCTTCAGTACGATTCTTTTGTACATTCCTTTGAAGTATCGCATAGGGGGGTGCGCGGTCGCTGTTCACGCGGGCGCCCTCGATCCTGGCAACGCCGCAGTGCTCGCTCACGCGAGGCGCCGAATCCCCATCGCCATGTGGGTCGGCGACAGTGACCACGCTATCCTGTACAGACCGTAAAGGACAGCAGCGGCTGCTGGAAGAGAGTGGCTTTCCGGTCGAGCTCTCAATCCTGCCCGGTGCAGACCACACCTATGAGACAGTCGCCGACCAGGTGAATCGCAAGGTCTGGGAGTTCTCCAAGAAGACAAAGTTAACGCCAACGGATGCGGACGATTCACATTGAATCTGGGAATGCCGCCTGCATCACCGGCTTCCTACTCGCCGGGGGTATCTCGGTGCGCGGGCAAATGATTACTTGTCGATGGGAGTTGGCACTGTCTGGATCATCGATCCAGTAAATCGAACCGGACGCTCCTGCGTTGGGAAGGCATGGGTGGAAGGTGAAACTTTGCAGGTCGCGGGGACTGCGATCTGGGTCAGTCTCCCCGAACTATTTGCCAGGCTGGATCGCACGTTAGCCCGGCAGCCGCCTTTCGAAGGTCGATAAGTGGCTTTGCCAATCTGAGAAGGCTGAAGGGGTCTGTGCGGGCTGAAGGGCTCTGTACGGGTAGGGCCGGAGATGATGTACTGAGTCCCGCAGACCTTTTGTACTGAAGCATAACAAAGGCCCAGAGCCAAAATGCTCTGGGCCTTTGTTGTACTACGCGAGGTCAGCAGCTTATGTCGCGTCGTCCGCCTTTACCTGCGCAACGGTCCAGCTGTTATCGCCTACCTTGAAGCGCGCGAAGCGCTTTACGGTGATATTCTCGCCCAGCTTGCCTACCTTCGTAGCAATCATGTCCTTGATGGTGATGGACTGGTCCTTGATGAAGGGCTGCTCCAGCAGGCAGACCTCCTCATAGAACTTGCTCATCTTGCCATCGACGATCTTCTCGACGACAGGCGCAGGCTTGCCGGTCGCAGCGGCCTGCGAACGGTAGATGTCCTTCTCGCGGGCGAGGTCTTCATCGGTCACATCTTCCTTGCGGATGTAGCGCGGATCAGTCGCGGCGATGTGCATCGCGATGTCCTTGAGCAGCTCCTGAAAGTCTTCAGTGCGGGCCACGAAGTCGCTCTCGCAGTTGATCTCGACCAGCACGCCGATCTTGCCGCCGGCATGCATGTAGTTGCCGACCGCGCCCTCCGACGTGGTGCGGGCAGCTTTCTTGGCAGCCGACGCCATCCCGCGCTTGCGCAGCACGATGATCGCCTGGTCCTGATCACCCTTCGCCTCCTGCAGCGCCTTGAGGCAGTCGCCCATCGGCGCGCCCGTCTTACCGCGAAGCTCCTTCACCTGTGCAGCAGAAATCGTTTCAGTCACGGTAGTCATTCCTTTGCCTGTCCTCTTCCAGCGTTAGATCTGGATGTTAAGCGTCAGCGGTTAAGCCCCAGACGCGACGAAGCCGTGGCCCCAGTCTGCGCGGCCACGCTTTCGGGTTCGTTCCTGGGCTGCACTGCCTGTTCGTCGGGCTTGACCCGGCCATTGTGCAAGCGGGCTAAAGGGCCGTTGCAGCCTCTACCGCAGCGGGCTCCGGCTCGACAGCGATGGCCGCGGGAGCTTTGCGAATTCCCCCGCCAAGCACCGCGTCCAGATCTACCGACTCGAGCTCAGCCTCTTCACCGGCAGCGTCTTCAGCACCGGTTCCGGGAACGTAAGACGATTCCGATTCGACGGGAGCGGGCGGCTGCGGGGTAGCGGTTACACCGGCAACCTCGACGTACTGCTTGTCGTTGTTGATCGCAACGCCCTCGACTACGGAGTCCGAAATCTTTGACGTGAAGAGCCGGATCGCACGCAACGCGTCGTCATTCCCCGGTATGACGTAATCGACGACCGTCGGATCGCAGTTCGTATCGACGACCGCGACCACAGGGATGCCAAGCTTGCGGGCTTCCTTGACTGCGATCGCCTCGTTGTTAGAGTCGACGATGAAGAGCGCGTCCGGCAGGCGCTTCATGTTCTTGATGCCAGCCAGGTTCGCCTGCAGGTGCTTGCGCTCCCGCTCCAGCTTGATGACTTCCTTCTTGGTCAGCAGTTCGTAGCGACCGTCGGTGGCCATTTCGTCCAATTCCTGAAGGCGCTTCACAGACTTCTGCACCGTGATCCAGTTCGTCAGCAGGCCGCCCAACCATCGCTGGTTGATGTAGAACATGCCGCAGCGCGTCGCCTCTTCCGCAATCGCATCCTGCGCCTGGCGCTTCGTGCCGACAAAAAGAATGACCTTGCCAGTCGCCGTCAAGTCAGTGACGTACTTGCTGGCTTCCTTGAACATCTTCAAGGTCTTCTGCAGGTCGATGATGTAGATTCCGTTGCGCTCGCCGAAGATATATTCCTTCATCTTCGGGTTCCAGCGCTTCGTCTGATGCCCGAAGTGAACACCCGCTTCGAGCAGCTCCTTCATGGTGATATTGGCCAAACAGCCTCCTCTTGATTTGCATTCCGGGATCGCCGGAATTTATCCCCGCAGGGAAATTTTGATCCTCAATGCCGTGCTGGTAGCTTTAGCGCTTGGAGAACTGGAACCTTGCGCGGGCGCCCTTCTGACCGTACTTCTTGCGCTCCTTGATGCGCGCATCGCGGGTCAGCAGGCCGTCGGCCTTGAGGGCCTTGCGCAGTTCAATGTTGAACTCGAGCAGGGCGCGCGAGATGCCCATGCGCACCGCATCCGCCTGTCCGCCGACACCCCCGCCACGCACCGTGGTCAGGATGTCAAAGGTGCTCAGGTTCTCGGTGAGCACCAGGGGCCGCTTGCCGGAGACGCGCTGCTGTTCGGTGACGAAGTAGGTCTCGTAAGGCTTGCCGTTGACTGTGAACTTGCCGCTGCCCGGCCGGAGAAATACGCGTGCTACCGCCGACTTCCGCCGTCCCGTGCCGTAGTACTGAATCAGATCTGCCATGTCCGTCCTTGAATGTAGCCTCAAGCCTCTCGCTATCGGCGTTGAAAGCATTAAAGTCTTGTCAGCCCTTGAGTTCGTAAGCGACCGGCATCTGCGCCTCGTGCGGATGCTTGTCGCCCTTGTAAACCTTGAGCTTCGAACCCATTTTGCGGCCCATCTTCGTCTTGGGCAGCATGCCCTTGATCGCCTCTTCGAGCACCTTCTCCGGACGGCGCGCCATCAGGCGGGTGAACGACTCCTCCCGCAGCCCGCCGGGAAACCCGGTGTAGCGTCGGTAGACCTTGCTCTCAGCCTTGAGGCCGGTCAGGCGAACCTTCTCCGCGTTGATCACCACGACATGGTCGCCTACATCTATATATGGGGTGTACTTCGGGCTCAGCTTGCCCGCGAGAATGCTGGCCGCCTGGGTCGCAAGCCGGCCAAGCGTCTTTCCGCTCGCGTCAACCACGAACCACTTGCGCTTGATCTCGTTAGCGCTCGGTATGAAAGTAGACATCTCTTCTCCCAACAAATCTTAGAATCGCAATGCTCACGCAACGCGCCTCCGCGGCCGAAATGCTTCCCACGGACGACAATCTTTGCACGCGTGAGTAGCGCCGAAGGAGTACGAGGAAGTCCTGTGGGGGCTTTCCAGGTGTTCTTTCTTACTCGCCTGCCGGAACAATCTGCAAACGGCACAGACGGGCGCAAGCGGAACGACGCAAGGTCTTTAGGATAACCCAGTTCGCCGTCCCAGGTCAACGCCCGGACGAGGCGCGCAAGGCACGGCAACAGGTTGATGGCGCTAACGCCCCCAACATCAGGAGGGTCTAATGATCAACTCACATTTGCAGTCGTGGTGTGTGTTCTTCATCGGAACTCGCTCTAAATCAAAGCCGTGTCTTTCGGCCAATTCCATCACTTCTGGGGATTCATCGTAGGTCATCATGAAAGGCGCGTCGGCGGTGCTCATCATTCGAAAAAGCCTTTCATGATCTAGTTCGCTATGTCGATAAAGTCTTTTCCCAGCCCCACTGCCAATAGTGTAAGGGGGGTCCAAAAAGAACGCGGCAGCAGAGTCAGCCGACCAATGGCCTATTAGATCGAAGCCGTCTATGTGCGAAAAATCCACTTTTGCACGGAACTCAGCCAGTAGCTTGAGACGCCGGACGAGGGTCTCTGGATACCAACGTGATGCCACACCTCTGCCGTTTTCTCCCACGTTCATAAGACTCGCACCCGATGCGAGGATACCCCCTCTGAATGTCCGGTTCCTCAGGATTGTCTTGAAGGCCCTAGCGGTTGTCCCTTCTGTCTGCCTCGTCAATTCTTCGACCACATTTTCTCTATCCATCTTGAACTCGAGAATGCGCCGGCAAAGCTGTGCATTATCTTCCCCGAAAGCGCAAATCCAAACTGCAGCTACATCCTCGTCGATCTCTGAGACAACAATCCGTTCAACCAAGCCTTCGACAAGTGCTGTTAGCGGAACGCTGCCGCCACCAAAGAAGGGATCGACGAGAAACTCCGGACGCTTTTTGAAGCCCCTCAACCAATGCAACACCCTTGGCACCAGCCAAGTTTTTCCTCCTGGATATCGAAAAGGCGAGACGTGTCGCACCGAAGCAACATTTACAATTGCTCTCATCTCTATAGCGCGAACTTTCAGAACACTGGCTTGCGGGAGGAGGGTTGTCTGCATGGCTCTGCTCAAAATAAGCGAGGTCTTCGGTAATGATACCTCTTTATCCCTCGATTCGAAGGAGAGGAAGCGTGCCCATTGCCCCTTCCGGCAGAGCGCCTGTACCAAACAGGGGATCACCGATCCACTTGGAACGTGCAGTTTATCCGATGGAGAGACCGCAACAGTCATTTGCCCGGTCAGGTTCCTGCAAGGAGGAAGGTTATTTAGCGATGCAGGGCTGGTAGCGTTCGGTCGAGGGCAACGTGTGATTGCTGTCCCAGAGTTTAAACTGCTTGAAATACCGGCTACAGCATCTCAAAAGAAGAAAAAGATTGGAAAAGTGGACTTCTTGCTTGCTCAGTTGGATGAGCACGACAGAGCGGTGAACTTCGCGGCGTTGGAGGTTCAGTCTGTGTATATCTCGGGTCTCACCACGCGTCCCGCATTCAAGCACTACTTGCGAACGGGCGAACTAAGTGTGGAGGATCGACGGCGTCCTGATTTCCGATCATCGGCTCAGAAGCGACTGATGCCGCAACTTGCACTTAAAGTTCCGATTTTTCGACGCTGGGGCAAGCGGTTTTTTGTCGCTATCGACAGCACCCTTTTCGCTACCTTGCCAGCCATGACCGAGACGAGTGTTGGTAACGCTGAAATCACGTGGCTTGTTTACACGTTCGCTAAGCAGGCCCAAGGCGGCTACGTGATGCTGCCGCCAAAGATCTTGCACACCAACTGGGAAGATGTTGTGAATGCTCTAAGGGAAGGTAGTCCGCCAGAACAAAGTGAACTCATGAGGTGGCTGTCAGATCAGGCGAGATGGAAAGCCATCCACCTGACATAACCACCAGGAATTAAAAAAAATCAGGCGGCGCAGAAGTCGCGCTTCCGCGAGGAGCACCTTCCTCACCTTGATAGATAAAACCAGCTCCCGCAAAAAGCGAAAGGCCCGCTGCCATTGCTGGCGGCGGGCCTTAGGGCGCCGGTGAGCTGTTTGGTTTGACCTGAGGCAGCGCGCTTCATTGAAGAAGTGGGCCTCGGCGAGTGGAGTGCTAAATCGCCAGGACTAAGGCGCGATGCCTTAAGCCTCAGTCACCTCACGTGCTGAACTGCCACAACTATTACAGTCAATATTCATAGGCTGGATCATCCTCCTTTCCCGTGTAAGGAGAGATTAAAACGGAGCGGTCCGCAGGTCAAGTGAGGCTTCTCGCGCTATCAAAAAGGGCACGCTGGTCATTGCTTTGTTTGCTCCGGAAGGGCGACCTGGAACCTGGGCATTCACTAAGATCAAGGCCGCCCGCTCTTAGAGAATGTTCACCGCGCGAGCAGCGAGCAGCACCACTGCGGCAAGCGAGATCAGCGACTGCACCATCATCATCAGCTTGGCCCAGCGGGTGAGCACGGGGCAGTCCGTTGGCGAAAACGCGGTGCTCGTGTTGAACGCTATGAACAGGTAGTCGACGAAGCCCGGATTCCAGCACTCCTCCCCCATCTGCCGCTTGGCCTGCGAATCAAGGGTCATCTGGGGGAAGAGGAAAGCCCCATCGGTATGAACCCCGCGTTGCTCGCGCGCATGCGGGCCGCCTGCATCGAGCCGCCAGTACCATGACGCGAAGACGAGGATGTTTGTCACCCATAGCGCCGATGCGGAGCGCAGAAGCTGCAGCGGCGTCTCTTTGTGCTCGGGCAGCGCGGTGACGAGCAGGCCAAGCGACCAGGTCATATCAAGGGTCACCACCACTATGACGACGTAGCCGAGTACCTGGTTGAGTTTGTCATTGCGCCGCCGCGCCAGGATCGTCGGGACAATGAGCACTCCCACGACCGCCAGCAGCAGCCAGCGAGGGCCGACAGAGAGTGATTCAGGCAACGCCAGTCGAAGACCCGCCACTGCAAACAGGGCCACGACCGCCGGCCAGCGTGGCTCTATCTCGCGCTCGATCTTCTTCTCGGTTTGGATCGCATTATCGGGCACGGCGCTCCACCATCATGCTCCTGCTTCCTCAGGGTAGCAATGGCTGCGGTGCGTTTACCACGAATGCCAGAAGCCATCCCGCTCAACGAGCTCGAGCGGCACCCCGAAGAGCTGCCGCAGCACCGCAGGTTTGATCAGGTCGCTTTTACGCCCATCGGCAAAGATGCGCCCCTGCTTCATCAGGATCATGCGATCGACTTCCGGCAGGATATCGGCGAGATGATGCGTGACCATCACGATCCCGGTACCCTGTCTTGCTACGCCGCGCAGAGATTGCCGAAGTTCGCGCTGGGCCGCCAGGTCCAGGGCGTTACTCGGCTCATCGAGCAGCAGCACGCGAGGCTGGTGAACCAGCGCCCGGGCTATCATCACTCGCCGCTGCTCGCCGGCCGACATTTCGCCCACTGGCTTGCCCGCCAGGTGTCCGGCGTTCATGCGCTCGAGGGCCTGCCCGGCCGTGGCCCACATCTGGTCGGTGACTAGGAGATTCGGCCACAACATGGATGCGGAGAAGTAGCCGGCTACTACCGCTTCGAGGCCGCGCGTCACGGGGGTGCGCTCGCCAGGCAGGTCGGCCGATACAACGCCAAGGTGCCTGCGCAGCTGGGATACATCCCAGCGGGCGCGCCCGAAAAGCCGCATCGTGCTCCCGGGCTGCGCGATCGGGTAGCACTCCGCTGTAATCGCTTTGATCAGCGTCGACTTGCCACAGCCGTTCGGCCCGAGAATGGCGACATGTTCCCCGGCATCGATGCTCAGATTGATGTCCTGGAGCATGACCGCTTCACCACGCGCTACGTCAACATGTTCCATCCGCAGGAATGCCCTGCCATCCTCCGGCTCGCCCTCGGCGAGCACTGGCCTGCTGGCTGAGGCATCGCTGGCTGCGACCGCAGCAGGCGTTGCCACTCGAGTACCGCTGTTTTGTCCTGGTTGCTCGCTCTTCATCTCTCTAATAGAGTAAGGCGTGGCAATGAAACCCCCTTCTTCTGCACCCCTGGACCACTCCATTACTGCGCAATCCATCCCCGGCGACGCGGTTCCTCGCGGCTTTCGCTTTGGAGCAGGCACTGCAGGCATCAAAGCGAGTGGCCGCCCTGACCTGGCGCTCGTCATCGCCGCCGAAGGTACGACTGCCGCAGCCATGTTCACGGGCAACCGGGTCGTCGCGGCGCCGGTGATCGTCGGAGGCCGGCACCTGCTGCGCAGCGAGGGCCGGGTGCGCGCAATCGTCGTAAACTCCGGCAACGCGAACTGTGCGACGGGGACCGCCGGGCTGGAGATCTGCCAGCAAATCTGCGCAGCCGCTGGAGCTCTGATCGGCTGTCAAACGAACGAGGTCTTCCCCTCGTCAACAGGGATCATCGGGATTCCTCTGCCCGGAGAAAAACTGATTGCTGCACTTCCTGCGGCGATGAAGGAACTGGGGGACACGTCCGCCCACTTCCGCCGGTTTGCCGAGGCGATTCTGACCACTGATACGCGAGCCAAGATGGCATTCGCCACCGCGGAAATCGCAGGTAAGCAGGTTGGGCTGCTGGGCGCGTGCAAAGGGGCGGGAATGATTCATCCTCAACTCGTGCCGCATGCGACCATGCTCGTCTACCTCTTTACGGATGCGGTCGCAGAGGCCGTCGAGCTCTCGCCGCTGCTGGGAGCAGTCGCTGATCGTACCTTTAACCGCATCTCGATCGATGGCGACACGTCTACCAACGACACCGTACTGCTGCTAGCGTCGGGCGCGAGCGGCGTCCAGATCAGGCACAACAACGAGAGCTTCCGGAGCGCTCTGGAGGGAGTCTGCAAGTCACTGGCAATGCAGATTCTGCATGATGGCGAGGGCGTCACACACGTCGTCGAGCTGAGTATTGAGGGCGCGCCGGACGACTCCGCTGCGCTGCGTGTCGCGAAAGCGGTGGCCCATTCCGCCTTGGTCAAGACCGCGTGGGCCGGCGCCGATCCGAACTGGGGCCGCCTGCTTGCAGCAGTAGGTTCCTGCGGAATCGAGGTCGATCCGGCCCTCATCTCCGTATGGTTCGGAGACCAGGCTATCTGCGCCGAAGGCACGCGGGCGCCCGGACTCGATGAAGAACGGGCCCACGAATATCTCAAGCAGCGGGAGTTCACGGTTCGCATCGTGGTCGGCCGGGGACCAGGAAGCTGCCGCTTCTGGACCACGGACCTCACTGTCGAGTACGTCCATATCAACGCTGACTACTCCACATGATCTCGGCTGGTCACCGGGCATGATCCCGGCTGTCGACCATTCGGCAAGACAAGAAGTATGCCGGGATCTAAGCGCATCAGAATCAGTGCAGATAGTTCCAAGCCGCGTCGTTCGTACGGTTTCCCCGTTCCTCAGCCCCGGAATGCACAGGCTTATTCACATTCCTGTGCAAAATCGGGATCGCAGATCGCGTCGCCGTGACTTCCTCGCCGGAGGCCTACCGGCATCGCTGGCGACATTCCGAAACCGTTGCAAACAGTGCGTTTTACCCCTCTGGAACGCTGGGTTACAATTGCACAGTCAGAGGAATCATCGGAACAATATGGCGACCAAGGTCAAGGAACAGGCTGTCTCGACTCCTGCCGCGCATACCAATGGCAGTGCGCTGATCAGCGATGACAAATTGAAGCAGCTTTACACGACGATGCTGAAGTGCCGGATGCTCGAGGAGAAGGCGCGCGTCCTCTTCAAACAAAGCAAGTTTACCGGCAACTACTACGCCGCCATCGGCCAGGAGGCGACCGCAGTCGGTGTTGGCGTCGACCTCAGGCCGGAGGACACGGTCGGACCCTCGCACCGCGACTTCATCCTGAACTTCATCAAGGGCGCGCCGCTGACAGCGATGTATTCCCAGCTTTATGCGAAGTCGACCAGCCCTGACAAGGGCCGCTCCTCGCCCGCGCACTGCGGATATGCGCCGTTGAACATAATCACTCCGTCATCGACCATCGCCGCCCAACTCAACATTGCGACGGGTGTCGCCCTGGCCAACAAGATGAAGAAGAACGACAACATCGCCGTGGCCTTTTCGGGCGATGGATCGACGTCGCTCGGATTCTGGCATGAGGCCCTCAACTTTGCTGGCGTGCACAACCTGCCGATCGTATATGTCGTGCAAAACAACCTCTGGGCTGAGTCAGTCACCGTCAAGCTGCAGACCAAGGTCGAGGACATAAGTATCAAGGCGCAATCCTACGGCTTTCCCGGCATCACGGTCGACGGCAATGATGTAGTCGCTGTCTATCGGGTAGCGCAGGAGGCGATCGCCCGCGCGCGGCAGGGCGGCGGACCTACGTTGATTGAGTGCAAGACCTACCGGTGGTATGGCCACTCCGAGATCGACCCCGCAAAGTACCGGCCGGCCGAAGAGGTGGAGTACTGGAAGTCGAAAGACCCAATCAAGAGTATGGAGACGTACCTCTCCGGCAAGGGGCTGTTTACCGACGCCTGGAAGGAACAAGTCTCAGGTGACTTTAACAAGGAGCTGGACGCCGCCGTCGACTTCGCGGACAAGGCGCCGTATCCGGAACCCGAAGAGGCGCTTGATCATGTCTTCTCCTTCGACATCCGCGACCGCGAACTGAAGCGCAAGACCTGGTCGCCTAAGTATTAGCTCCTGCGCTTGTAGCCGTGAGAACGACTGTTCCAACTAGAGAGACCGTGCTCGGGCGACGGGCTACTAACGGAAGCAGCGCGAAAGGTAGCACTGAGGATCGCCGCAGGACATGCATACGATGAGCACGTTATGGGCAGGAAGAATTTGACCGTCAGCAAACGAGGAAAGAGTTAGCGGCTCTGATCGAAGAAGCCCTGACTAACTGTACGCACTCGAAATATTTGCGACTGGGCGACGCGGCTTTTGGTGTGGTCCCAAGTCGCTTCTTGTGGTAGTCAATCCCAAGGATGCGGACGGCGGTACCGCTTCATACCTGAAATGGGTTTCACCGAGTTTCTCGAGCTTCGCTGAATGAAAGTATCTTTGCCCGAATCCGATCAAAACACTCCGACGCTGCATTTAAGCGGCGCTAAGTTGTTAATGCTACGGCAAGGTTTGGTCGAGGCAACGTTGGGAACTCATCTGCAGAGTTACGCCTCCCATATAGGCGTACCCAGAACCAGGGGGCCGAGGATCATCCGCATTCTTGGAGACGTGCTGGACAAGCAGCCTCATGACGAGG
>DASWVB010000013.1:0-214614 GCA_036401375.1 Acidisarcina sp. | reverse complement strand
ATACCCTGCGGGACGGCGATGCTGCTCTTTTCGCGGAATGAAAGCACCCGCGCGATGATGGATGGCAACGAGCTCGCTGTGGCCTGGTAGACGCCTGCATCGTACTCGCGCAGCCGCTGTTCAAAGAGGTAGAGTCTGTCTTCCAGGTCGAGCAAGTCTCGATGCAGGTAATTTCTGGGGATGGCAGAGTAGCTTCTATCAACGTCGTTTCCGCGGGGGTTGTCGGGTGCGCCGACCTGGTCTGGCCGCGCCCTTTCGCCGCGGATGTTCTTCAGCATCGCATCGCGGGCCGTTGTGGGTTCACTCATACGTCACCGCCGCTGCTACTTGTCGTGGAGGCCGGCCGCTCTGCCCACCATTGACGGAAGGATTCATGCGGCAGCGGCGCCAGGTCGCGGGTCTCCGTCCAGCCGCTGAGCTGGAAAGGTAGGTGTTCAATGAAGCCGCCGGGCGCGATGAAGGCGCCCTGGCCGATGCGCCCCAGGTGCTGCGCCAGCGCGAGCCGATCACCCGAGGCAAAGAGCGCGGCGACGAGCTGCATACCGATGTTCCACGCGCCGAGCTTGCCTGCGAGGGTCGCCTGCTGCTGACGCACGATCTGCCCGCGCAGATGGATGAGGACCTCGGGGATGTTGATCTTTACGGGGCAGACCTCGTAGCACGCTCCGCAAAGCGAGGAGGCGTAGGGCAGCGATGCACCCCGGTCCAACTGGTGGAGCTGCGGAGTGAGGATCGCGCCGATAGGGCCCGCGTAGACGGAGTTGTAGGCGTGCCCGCCGGTCTGGCGGTAGACGGGGCAGACGTTCTGGCAGGCCCCGCAGCGAATGCATTTGAGCGTCTGACGCGCCTCCTCATCGCGGAGGATGCTGCTGCGCCCGTTGTCGAGCAGGATGACGTGAAACTCGCGCGGGCCGTCGCCAGCGCAGACGCCGGTCCAAAGCGAGTTGTACGGATTCATACGCTCGCCGGTGGCCGACCGTGGAAGAGTCTGGAGAAACACTTCAAGGTCGCGAAAGCGGGGAATTACCTTCTCGATGCCGGCAACGGTGATGAGCACATCGGGAAGGGTCAGGCACATGCGCCCGTTGCCCTCGGACTCGACGATGCATACGCTGCCGGTCTCGGCCACGAGGAAATTAGCGCCGCTGATTGCGACGGGAATACGCAGGAATTTTTCCCGGAGGTAGTGGCGGGCGGCGTTGGTGAGATCAGAGGGCGATTCGCCGAGTGCGTCGAGGTGCAGCTCGCGGGCGAAGAGGTCTCGTATCTGCCCGCGATTTTTATGGAGTGCGGGCACGACAATATGCGAGGGCCTGTCGTGGCCTAGCTGGATGATGAGCTCGGCAAGATCGGTCTCGTGAGGTCGGATGCCGGCAGCTTCAAGGTAGCTGTTGAGGGCGATCTCCTCGGTCGTCATCGATTTGATTTTCAACACGTCTGTCGTTCGGGCCGGGAGCAGCGAGAGGACGATCTGGTTCGCTTCGGCAGCGTCGCGAGCCCAGTGGACGTGGCCTCCGGCTCGGGTGCAGGCCTCCTCAAATTGCAACAGGTAGTGATCAAGATGCTGCAGGACGTGGGAGCGGATCTCGCTGCCCGACTCCCTCAGAGCCTCCCAGTCGGAGAGTTCGGCCACTACCGCGTTGCGCTTGCGAGTGATGACGCCGGTCGCGTTGCGCACGTTGCTGCGCAGCTGGGAATCCTGGAGCAGGGCGCGTGCTGCGGTGGGGAAGTCCTCGTTGTGGTCCGCCGCCGATACGCGATGGGAGGCGCTCATGAATGCGTAGCGGTGTGGCGTTCATCGCTGCCCGTTGAGGCGAGGATCTCGGCGATGTGGGCGGTCCGGACCAGGGTGCGCTGGCGGTGGAGCGATCCGTAGATGTGCATCAGGCAGGAGTTGTCGACCGCGGTGCAGACCTCGGCGCCGGTGTTGAGGATGCACTGCGACTTGTCGGCCAGCATCGCGGAGGAGACGTCTGCATTCTTGATGGCGAAGGTGCCGCCAAAGCCGCAGCACTCTTCGACCGCATCGAGGGGAAGCAGGTCCAGTCCGCGCACGTTGCGAAGCAGACGGTGCGGAGTGTCGCCCAGGTGCAGGCTGCGGAGCGAGTGGCAGCTGGCATGGTAGGTGACGCGGTGCGGGTAGGTCGCGCCTACATCTTCCACGCTAAATTTCTGCACCAGTAGCTCCGAGAATTCGTAGATGCGGGGGAGCAGGTCTTCAACCTCGGCTACGAATTTTGGGTCGTTCGATTGGAGTGCGGCCTTGGGGTAGTGATCGCGGATCATGGCTACGCAGGAGGAGGACGGGATGCAGATGATCTCTGCGTCGCCGAATACTTTCAGGAAGTGACGGATGATGGGAATCGACTCGCGGAGGTAGCCGGTATTCCAGTGCATCTGCCCGCAGCAGGTCTGGTCGGCGGGGAAGAGGACTTCATGTCCAAGTCGTTCGAGGACGCGAACTACGGCTTTGCCGGTCTCCGGGAAGAGGGTGTCGTTGTAGCAGGTGATGAAGAGGGAGACTTTCACCGGGGTGGCTCTCCTCCGAGAGCGGCTTGGTCGAGTATAGGCTCGCGTTTCCTTCTCGTGCGCCAGCTCAGGCTGGCCGCTTCGCAGAGATCCCATCCACGCACGGTAAGCTTCTTACTTGGAACTTTGCAGGACAGCTACTCCGTGGGGAGGAAGCTCTATGGAAGAAGCGGCTTTCTTCTCCGTCAGCAGGTCGGTGGCGCCGGACGGAAGGCTGACGGTAGCTGCTGCTTCGTTATGATTGATGAGGATCAGGATGGAGCCCGCTGTGCTTGAAGCCCCTGCCGAGCCTTTCGCGCGGCGCAGGACCTCGACCCCCGCTGGTGTGTCAGGAACGACTGGCTGCACTCCGCTCTCGTGAAGCATGTCGCCCATCATCTTGTCGAGAAGGGGCTGGTCGAGCCACGCGCCGATGTAGGTGATGCTGCCCTTGCCTGCACGGCGGGTGATCGCCGCAGGCTGGTCGTCGAGCCACCCATTGCTGGCGCCGTAGCGTAGCAGGACTTTGGTGTCAGGCGCTCTGGTTGAGAGCTGTTCGGCCCACAGGCTGGCGGTGCCGGAGCCTGCGTCCCCGCTTACCGGAACGGCGGTGTCGAGTGAGTAGAACTGCTCTGCGCGGCCCCCGAGCAGGTCGACCAGCGGTCCCGGCTGACGCTGCACGTTCAGGCGATTAAACTCATCCTTCATACCGGAGCGTGGGCCGAGGACGAGGTTTCCTCCACCCTGCACGTAAGCGATCAGGCGGTCGGCGAGGGCCTGCGGAAGGACGTTGAGCGCAGGCGCCACAACCAGCTTGTACTGGTCCAGCGGCGCGTAGGGCGAGAGGATGTCGATCGACTGCGCCTGCTGCACAAGCGGGCGGTAGAAGGCCAGCATCTCGGCTATGGGATCGAATTCCCGGTTGTGTCGCTGGAAGTCGATGGCCCAGCGGCTGTCGTAGGACTGGATGACGGCAACGTCGGAGTGAGGCGAGGTGCCGGCCAGGGCGGGACCGGCCTTATCGAACTCGGCGCCGATCTGCCTCACCTCATCGTAGACGGGGACGGGGGTGCCGTCGGCGCCGGCGAGCACGCCGTGATACTGCTCCTGCCCGTTGAGGGCGCTGCGCCATTGCCAGTATTCGACCGCATCGGCGCCGTGCCCGATGGCCTGCCATGCCATCTCGCGGACCTGGCCCTTGCGCAGGGGATTATTGTTGGCACGCCAGTTCACGAAGGCGGGCTCCGTCTCCATCACCCAGAAGTTGCGCCGTTTGTAGCCGCGGGTAAGGTCATGAACTGCGCCGTTGGCAACGTAATCATAGACCGGCCCGCCAACATAGTCGTCCCACGCGGCGATGTCGAGGATGTCGTGCAGGGAGTATTCGTCGAAATTGTCGAACCAGCCCATGGTGTTGGTGGTGATGAACTGGCGCGGGTCTGCGTGGGGGCGGATGGCGTCGACCTGGTTCTTGACATAGCTGTGCCAGGTCTCGGTAGCGAAGTGACGCCAGTCGAGCAGCAGGCCCGGATTCTCTCCCTGCGCACGAACTGGAACCTCGTTGAAATCGTCGTACGTCTGGCTCCAGTAGGCGGTCGTCCACTTGTCGTTCAGGTTGGCGGTCGTGCTGTATTTCTTTCGGAGCCAATCGTGGAACTGCGACTTGGCGTCGGGGTCAAAAGAGTCGGCGGCGAGCTCATTGTCGATCTGCCAGCCGACCACGTCCGGATTGTGGCCATAGCGTACGGCCAACTGCTCGGCGATGCGGTGGGCCAGTTCGCGATAGTGCGGGTTGGCGAAGGAGAACTGCTGGCGGTTGCCGTGTTCGTCGCGTCGGCCCGTCTCGTTGACGCGCAGGGTCTCGGGATACCTCGTCGTCAGCCATGCCGGCGGTGCGGCGGTGGGGGTGCACATCACGACCACAATGTGGTGCGCTGCGGCTTGCTGGACGGCGCGATCCATCCATGCAAAGTCGAATCTGTTGTCGCTGGGCTCGAAGTTGCTCCAGGCGAATTCGCCGACGCGCACCAGGTGGATGTGGGCAGCCTCCATCAGCGTGAGGTCCTTGTCCCACTGCGCCTCCGGCCACTGTTCCGGATACCAGGCCGCTCCCACCAGCAGGGGCGGCGCGGCAGGGTAGGCTGTCGCCTGCGCACATGTCTTCAGCGGCTGCAGGAGGAACGACAGCAGGATCACGGTGGCAAGGGCGTCCCGGGTCCGGACGAGGATGGAGCGGTTGCCTGTGTTCGCGAAGGCTCGTGCGAGCCGGACGGACTGAGATGTCATGGAATGTGGGTCCCCGTCCGGTTTATAGAGAACGTAGTCACTTATGTCAAAGCATCCACTCGGTTTTGCGTAGCGCCGGAGGCCCCGTGTAGGTTTGGGGGGGTGTAGCCTGGATCGCTGTCGGCGAAGAGTTGCGCTCCGTTTCGCATGGGCGAGCTGTCTGTTCGACCGGATGCGGGTTAGGAACGGGCGTGGTATCGACCCTCCTGATCAGGAGTGCTCGATACTCGAACAGGCAGGTTCGGGCTGGGACTCGGGGTTGTTCGTCTGATACAAGTACTGCGAGTACCAGTCAGGCTTCTCGAGAACATAGGCAGCGAAGATGATGGTTCGATTGGGAGAGGAGCTGCGGATTGACCTTGGAGTGCGGATGCACTACTCTCCAACTGCGGAAACGTTTACTGCGGCGGGATCGCCGGTGCAGCCCGGCAAAGAGAGAGGCTTATGCTGCTGACTGAATTACGAGAGAAGGTTCTGGACGCCAACCTGGAGCTGCAGCGGCAGGGCCTAGTGCTCTATACGTTTGGCAACGCCAGCGGCATCGACCGCGAGCAGGGCCTGGTGGCCATCAAGCCGAGCGGCGTGCCCTATGCGCGGCTGAGGGCTGAGGACATGGTGATCACTGACCTCGACGGCAAGATTGTTGAGGGCAAGTTGAACCCCTCCTCCGATGTCGAGACCCACCTGCTGCTGTATCGGGAGATGCCGTGGATAGGCGGCGTGGTGCATACTCACTCCGAGTTCGCCACTTCATGGGCGCAGGCCGGGCAGCCTATCCCCTGCTTCGGGACGACACACGCGGACTACTTCCGCGGTGACATTCCCGTGACGGATCCACTCACCGACGAGGAGATTGAGACGTCCTACGAGTTGAATACCGGCAAGGTGATCCTCCGGCGTTTCGCCAATCTGAACTCCGCCGCCACACCCGGTGTGCTGGTGGCAGGGCATGCGCCGTTTGCGTGGGGAAAGACGCCGGATGCGGCTGCGCACAACGCCGTGCTGCTGGAGTATATTGCGAAGTTGGCCTTTCGCAGCAGGCTGTTGAACCCGGAACTCGGCGAAGTGTCTGGCGCATTGCTCAAGAAGCACTACGAACGCAAGCACGGGCCGAAGGCGACCTACGGCCAGAGGTAGCGCGAATAAATTCGAGCGAGGGCCAAACAGAGTTTGGCCTGACAGGAGTTCGACCTCGAGGGTTCGGCGCCAGGCCGTGCTAAGGATAGTCTCGATGCCGGACCGAAGTTATGCCTGGAGCGACCTCTGCCCTCGTGGATGCGCGCTAGGGTAAAGTGGCAATACACAGAAGTGAGCGCGCCTCGACGGCCGCTGGAGAATGGCAGGAATGTTCACCTGTTCTACTGACTGCAGCGCCCCCGGTAAGGATGTTGAAAGCCTGAAGGCCAGCCAGCCGGCTCGTTTATGCCCGGAGCTTGCCGCATGCTGAACACACTGGATCCCTTGAGTGCTCTCAACTCTCTTAGTTCCATGAAGTCAATGTCTCCCGGCAACCTCTCGTGCATGTTCGCCCACGGACTTACGCCGGGTGCAGGCCTGGTGATGTTGCAGGCGCAGCGCCAGCTGGCTCACCTCTCCGGAATCGACATTGCGGTGATCGCGATCTACTTCGCGATGGTGATCTGGATTGGCTTTTACCTGAAGCGCCAGGCCAACACCAGCGAAGAGTTCTTTATGGCCGGCCGGGAGATGACGGCTTGGATCGCGGGCCTGAGCTTCGTCTCGGCAAACCTCGGCTCGCTCGAACTGATGGGCTGGGCGGGCTCGGCCTATCAGTACGGTATTCTCGCGGCGCACTGGTACTGGATCGGCGCAATTCCGGCGATGCTCTTCCTCGGCCTGGTAATGATGCCGTTCTATTACGTGTCCAAGACGCACTCGGTGCCGGGATACCTCAAGCTTCGCTTCGGAGAACAGAGCCGCATCCTCGCTGCCATCTCGTTTGGGCTGATGACGATCCTGATGAGCGGCGTCAACATGTTCGCGATGGCGGTCGTGATGAAGGTCGTGCTGGGGTGGGACATCACCTTCAGCATCCTCATGTCGTCCCTCGCCGTGGCGGCGTACGTAACGCTCGGCGGTCTGCGCTCGGCGATCTTCAACGAAGTGCTGCAGTTTGTTCTAATCTGGGGCGGGGCGCTGCTGATCCCGATCCTGGGCTTGATCGAGGCGGGCGGCTGGACGAAGCTCAAGGCCAACATCCTCGCCAATGCGGTACAGGTGCACCTGCTCACCGGCGCACCAACCCAGGACTACACGCATATGTGGCGGCCGCTCGCTCACTTCGGCTCAAACCCCATGGGGGTGCACTGGACGGGTATCGTCTTCGGACTCGGATTCGTGATTTCCTTCGGCTACTGGACGACCGACTTCCTGGTGGTGCAGCGGGTGCTGTCGGCGAACAGCCTGCGGTCGGCGCAGATGGCCCCCATCATTGCGTCGGTCTTCAAGATGGCCGTGCCCTTCATCGTCATCCTGCCGGGGTTGCTTGGCCTGGTCGTGCTGCAGAACTCAGACGGCTCGCTGATGCACCTGGTAGGGGAGAATGCGAGGACGGTCGCCAATCCGCACAGCTACAACGAAGTGCTGCCGCTGATGCTGGTGCGCTACTGCGGACCGGGACTGCTTGGGCTTGGGATCACCGCGCTCATTGCGGGTTTCATGTCGGGGATGGCGGGCAACGTCAGCGCCTTCTCGGCGGTGTGGACCTATGACATCTATCAGCCATTGATCAACAAAAAGGCCACCGACGCGCACTACGTGGCGGTTGGTCGCTGGGCGACCATCCTGGGCGTGCTGGTGAGCATCGTGGCGGCCTACCTGGTCACGCACATGGCCGGGATCATGGACTATGTGCAGGCGCTCTTCAGCTTCTTCATCGCGCCGCTGCTGGGCACGATCCTGTGTGGAATGTTCTGGAAGCGGGCTACGGAGGCGGGCGGATTCTGGGGATTGCTGGCCGGAACGGCGACCTCGATCGGGCTGTTTACGTGGGTCAAGCTCGATCCGCGGGCGCTGTCGATGGTGGCCTTTTCGCCCGACGCCAAGGACATGGCAGAGAACCTATATCGGGCCCTCTGGTCCTTTGTGGTCTGTGTGGGCGTGACGGCGGTTGTAAGCATGATGACCAGGCCGAAGACCCTGCTCGAGCTGAATGGCCTGGTCTATGGTGCGACCGAGATCCCCGACGAGGGGCCGGTGCCGCTGATCAAGAACCACTGGTTCTGGGCGGCGATCGTGGTGGTCGTGTTCTTCATCCTCAACATCGTCTTCTTCTAACCGCAGTCTGCAACAGCACCTGCGCTGAAAGGGATTATGCATTCTGCGGGATCGATTTCGATCTGGTTCTTTATCGGGGTGCTCCTCACCATCTACGGAGCGCTGATTCTCGGCTACGGTATCTACGAGTATGTTTCGGGCAACTGGGCGCACGTGGTGCTCGTTCAGCTGCACGCTCCCGTCTGGTGGGGCGCGATCATGCTTGCGATCGGGGTGTTTTACTGCCTGCGTTTCTCGCCCGCGAAGAAGTTAGATTAGTTTTTCGGAGACTACGAAGTCTATGGCAACACAGAAAGCGCTCACCTTCGGGATTGTGGTAGGCAACCGCGGCTTCTTTCCCCATCACCTGGCGAAGACTGGCCGCGAGCAGATGATCAAGGCGCTGCAGCAGGCAGGCATCACTCCCATCGTCACGTCGGAGGCGCAGACCTCCTACGGAGCGGTTGAGACTTACGATGAGGCGCTGACCTGCGCGAGGCTCTTCAAAGAGCATGCCGACGAGATCGACGGCATCATCGTGACCCTGCCGAACTTCGGCGAGGAGCGCGGGATCGCGGACGCCCTGCGGCTCTCGGGGTTGAGGGTGCCGGTCCTGGTCCAGGCCACGCCGGATCGAACCGGCAAGATGACGATCGCGTTCCGGCGCGACAGCTTCTGCGGCAAGATGTCGATCTGCAACAACCTGATGCAGTACAACATCCCCTATTCGCTGACCAGGCTGCACACCGTCGATCCTGAGTCGGAGGCCTTCCAGGCGGACCTGGCGTGGTTCGCCTCGGTCTGCCGCGTAGTTCGCGGGCTCAAGAATCTGCGCATCGGTTCGATCGGGGCCAGGCCGGGAGCCTTCAACACCGTGCGCTACAGCGAACGGCTGTATGAGGAGCACGGCATCACCGTAGACCCCATAGATCTGTCGGAGGTGCTCGGTCGCATCAACCGCCTCAAGGACAACGATGATGGAGCGCAGGCGAAGCTCGCCGCCATCAAGAAGTATGTGTCGACCAAGGATATTCCCGAAGAGGCTCTGTTGAAGATGGCGAAGCTCGGGACGGTGATCGACACCTGGATGAAGACCAACCACCTCGACATCAGCGCAGTGCAGTGCTGGACAGCGCTCGAAGAATACTTTGGTGTGGTGCCGTGTACGGTGATGAGCATGATGAGCCAGGAGCTGATTCCGAGCGCCTGCGAGGTCGATGTGCCGGGAACTCTGAGCATGCACATGCTGTCGCTGGCCTCGGGGACGCCGAGCGCGCTGCTGGACTGGAACAATAACTACGGCGACGACCCGAACAAGGCGGTCTGCTTTCACTGCTCCAACCTGCCAAAGCATTTCTTCCGTGAGAAAGACGTGAAGATGGACTTCCAGGCAATCATTGCCGGCACGGTTGGCAAAGAGAATACCTTCGGCACCTGCGTCGGGCACGTCAAGGCGGGCGCGATGAGCTACGCGCGCTACTCGACCGACGATCAGCACGGTGTGATCCGCGGGTATACCGGGCACGGACGCTTCACCGACGATCCGCTGGAGACGTTTGGCGGCGCGGGCGTGGTTGAGATTCCAAAGATGCAATCACTCTTGAAGTACATCTGCCGCAACGGCTTCGAGCATCACGTGGCGGCGAATTTCTCAGAGACTGCGCCGGCCATCCACGAGGCGGCTACTCGCTACCTTGGCTTCCAGAGCCATTATCATCCTGAGCTCGAGGACTGGCACGCTAGAGAGCGCGCGCGATGCGCAGTGAAGGGAATGGATTGATCCGCACCGACCAGCAGATTGTTACCGATGAAGCGCTGCGGTCGGAGCTGACGGAGAAGAGCGCGCGGCTGGAGCAGTTTCTCTCAGAGCATAAGCTCGACGCACTCCTGTTGCGCCGTGGCGAAAACATCGCGTGGGCCACCGGCGGGCAGGCCGAGGTCCGCGTGTTGATACCGGGAGAAACGGGCGTTGCTTCGCTGCTGATAACCCGCGATGGACGGCGGTTTTACCTGACAACCAGCAACGAGGCGCCCCGGCTTGCCGCGGAGGAGTTTGGCGCGCTGAACTATGAGCCGGTGCTGTTTCCCTGGTTTGAAGACCGCACGGTTGCCGAGACACAGCGCATCGTCGGCGCTGCCGGCGCAGCGAAGATCGGCAGCGATACCGCTATCGCGGATTTCTCAGTTGTCGACCTTGCGCCTCTGCGGGCCAGTCTCACACCAGCGGAGATCTCTCGCTACCGCTGGCTTGGTGCGCGCACTGCGGAGGCGACCTCGGCGGTGCTGCACGGGCTTGAGCCGGGCGTGACCGAGTTCGACATGGAGGGCCGGATCGCCGAGGCGCTGCTGTCGCGCGGCATCCTGCCCTCGGTGCTGCTGATGGCCGCCGACGAACGCATCTTCAACTACAAGCACGCGGTGGCGCGAGGCGCCACGCTAAAGAGCTATGGCATGCTTAACCTCTGTTCGCGGAAGTGGGGGCTGGCGATATCCATCACCCGCTTCGTTCACTTTGGCCCGCTGCCGGCAGAGCTCGCGGAGCGCTTCGCGGCCGCGGCACAGGTGAATGCGGCTCTGCTGCATGCGACCCGTGTGGGAGCGACCTCGGGCGAGCTCTTCTCCGTGGCGCAGCAGGCATACAGCCAGGCCGGCTTTCCGGGGGAAGAGGAGTTTCACCACCAGGGCGGCGCCTGCGGATATGGCGAGCGGGAGTGGCTTGCCAAGCCAGGCGGTGAGAATGTTGTCGTAGACGCGCAGGCCTTCGCGTGGAACCCCAGTATCCGCGGCGGCAAGGTTGAGGACACGGTGCTGTCGCTGAATGGCGCAATCACGTGCCTCACGAACACGCCCGATCTGCCGGCGGTCGATACGGCCATCGGTGGAGAGGTCTACCGGTCAGCTGGAGTGCTGGTTCGCGCCTGATCCTTGCCTGCTGCTTGCGCGGCCTGTCAGCGGAAAACGATGCCATGCCCCTCTAGCGGTGTCGTGTGCCGCCAATCGCTCCCGCAGACTGCTCTACTCGCTGGCGTGGTGATCGCTGGACGGTCGTGGAGGGTTGATCGGGGGCAGGAGCGGCCCGTAAGATTCCGGCTCAGCCTGTACGAGCGCGGCTGGCGCCTTCCTCATCTTGATCATCGAAATCTGCCGGCAGTCGATGCATTCCCACGGGTAAAAACCGAGGCGCGGCAAAAGCTCCCGCTCTAACCAGCCCTGGCGGCGTACACGGCGCATGCCGTTGTACTGGCACTTGGGGCAGATCAGGTTCGCGCGCTCTTCAGACTGACGATTCGTCGGAGCCATGCTCGGGTAACACCTGCCTTATGTTAACTCAATTGCTATCTGATCGCGTCCTGATCTGTTCTCGCCTTGTAGCGGGTACTCTGGTCGACACGACGCCCCAGTATGCCTGAGCATCTCGCCGCGATGTTTCATGGCAGTGCCTCTGGCCGTTGCAGCACGCACCGGCAATCAACTGCTTTAAGCTGGAAAGATGTCCGAATGCGGCACTTCTCTGTCAGCGGCTTCGTTGCGGCTGCTGGTCTTCGATCTGGATGGAACCCTGATCGACTCCAGCCGCGACCTCAGCAATGCGGTCAATGCAATGCTGACCGAGTTTGAACGCCCGCCGCTGCCTGAGGCGGTGATTGCCTCCTACATTGGCGACGGAGCCGGAATGCTGGTGCGCCGTGCGCTGGGCGACCCTGTGGATGAGCGCTATGTCGATCGCGCTCTGAGCTGCTTCCTCGACTACTATCGCGAGCACAAGCTCGACCATACGTATGTGTACGAGGGCGTCTTCGGTGCCCTCGATGCACTACGCGCCGGAGCGGACGGCGCAGCGCGGGCCATGGCGGTGTTGACCAACAAGCCGATAGGTCCGTCCGTCGAGATATGCGATGCGCTGAAGCTCAGTCCCTACTTCTTTCGGATCTACGGCGGTAACAGCTTCGCGACCAAGAAGCCCGATCCAACGGGCCTGCACGCCCTCATGGCCGAGGCGGGAGTGACGCCGCAACAGACGCTGATGGTGGGCGACTCGGGGGTAGACATCCTCACGGCGCGGAATGCGGGCGCCTGGGCGCTCGGCTGCCGGTTCGGGCTCTCTCCGCACACCCTGGAGGATGTTCCCGCGGACAGGCTGGTCGATTCACCTGCAGAGTGGGTGGCAGCCGTCGCTGCGATGGAGGCACAAACGGATCCATCTCCTGAGCCGATCACGACCTCCAAGCGGCCCGCGCAGTAAGGGAGCAGAGCCAGCGACCCGGCTCGCCGGAACCAAAAAAGGCAGCGTGCGCTTTAAACATCCAAGCGAATGGCGAACTAAAGCAATTGCAAGCATGGCAAGCCGAGGAACCATCTAAGGCAAGCCGTTGCACGTTCGCTGAATCTTCGCCCTTCGTTTACCATGAGCATTGGGGCCACGGATGGATTTTCAGCTAGTGAGTGACTATCAGCCGCGCGGAGACCAGGGCCGCGCGATCGGCGAGCTTGTTGCCGGACTGGCCGCCGGAGAGCAGCACCAGACTCTGCTTGGCGTGACCGGATCGGGCAAGACCTTCACCGTCGCCAAGATCATTGCGGAGCTAAACCGGCCCGCGCTGATTCTCGCTCATAACAAGACCCTCGCGGCGCAGCTCTACCACGAGTTCAAGCAGTTCTTTCCGGGCAATGCGGTCGAATATTTTGTCTCCTACTACGACTACTATCAGCCCGAGGCTTACATCCCGTCCGGGGACCTCTACATTGAAAAAGAGGCGACCATCAACGAAGAGCTCGACAAGCTGCGGCTGTCGGCGACCCGTACCTTGTTTGAGCGGCGCGACGCGATCATCGTCTCTTCCGTGTCGTGCATCTATGGCCTCGGGTCGCCGGAGGCCTACTACGGCATGCTGCTGCTGCTCGAGAAGGGCCAGCGGATTCGGCGCGAGGACATCACGCGGCGCCTCGTCGAGATACTGTATGAGCGCAACGAGGCCGACTTCCGGCGCGGAACGTTCAGGGTGCGCGGCGATGTGATCGAGGTCTATCCCACCTATGACGAGAATGCCTACCGCATCGAATTGTTCGGCGACGAGATCGACTCGCTGTCGCAGATCGATCCACTCTTCGGCACGGTGAAGCAGAAGTATGCCCGGCTGCCGATCTATCCCAAGTCGCACTACGTCGTGCAGCCTGAGCGCAAGCGCACGGCCATGGATTCGATCCTGGCCGAGTTGGAGTGGTGGGAGAAGGACCTCGAGTCGCAGGGGCGGCTGGTGGAGTCGCAGAGGGTGCACCAGCGAACACGTTTTGATCTCGAGATGATCAAGTCGATGGGCTACTGCCACGGTATCGAAAATTATTCGCGGCATTTTTCGGGACGTCTGCCGGGCGAGCCGCCACCTACTCTGCTGGACTACTTCCCCCGCGACTTTCTCGTGTTCGTGGACGAATCGCATGTGACGGTTCCGCAGATTCACGGAATGTGGCATGGGGACCGTTCGCGCAAGCAGAACCTGGTCGACTACGGCTTCCGCCTGCCCTCGGCCATGGATAATCGCCCCCTGAAATTCGAGGAATTTGAGTCGCGGGTGGGACAGACGATCTACGTCTCGGCCACGCCCGGCCCCTATGAGCTGACCAAGTCGGCGGGCGTAGTGGTTGAGCAGATCATTCGCCCGACGGGGCTGGTCGATCCTGAGATCGAGATCAGGCCGGTGCGGGGGCAGATCGACGACCTCCTGGCCGAGATTCGAGACCGCGCCGCGAAGAACGAGCGGGTACTCGTGACGACGCTGACCAAGCGCATGGCGGAGGACCTCGCTGGCTACTACACCGAGGTCGGAGTGCGCTGCCGGTACATGCACTCTGAGATCGAGACCCTGGAGCGGATCAGGATACTGCGCGATCTGCGCAAGGGGGAGTACGACGTGCTGATTGGCATTAACCTGCTGCGCGAGGGGCTCGATCTGCCGGAGGTTTCCCTGGTGGCGATCCTCGATGCGGATAAAGAAGGCTTTCTGCGGAGCTCAGGATCGCTGATCCAGACCATCGGGCGCGCCGCGCGCAACATCAATGGGCGTGCGATCCTCTACGGCGATAAGATGACGGACTCGATGCGGCAGGCCATCGATGAGACCGATCGCCGGCGGGCCACGCAGCGCACCTACAACGAGGAGAACGGGATCACGCCCACCTCGATCATCCGGGATATCGACATGTCGCTGGTGCACATCCTGAAGGCTGAGTACGCGGACATGACCGATGAGAAGGACGGCGTGCCGGAGTTCAACAGCCAGGCGGCGCTGAACGATTACATCTCAAAGCTCGAGTCGGACATGCGGGAGTCGGCCAAGAAATTTGAATTTGAAAAAGCGGCCAAGCTGCGGGACACGATAAGGGAGCTTCGTACCAAGGAATTTTTGTTTTCTTAGCGGTGAGCTAGGGTGAGCTAGGTTGAGTAGGTTCCGCTCTTTTGCATTTCCGGTCATCCAGGGACGCGATGAATGGGGCGCCCGAGCCTTATCTGAGCACGGCGCCTCAGGTCATCTTTAAAATTGCAGAGGGTTAGTGGATAGCAATATCCCCCGAGCCGGTTTCGATGCGCACCATCGGGCCGCCGCCATTGACGTCTCCGCTGATGTGGCCATGCTCCTGCGAGCCGTGCGTCAACAGCGGCGGGTCGCTGTGTACGTCGCCAGAGCCGGTCTCTGCATCGAGTGTGAAGTGCGACTGGCCGGTGTTGAGCGTAACACTGCCGGAGCCTGCTTCGAGCTTCCAGCTGGAAGACGGTTTGCCGCTTATGTCGATGTTGCCCGAACCGGTATCGGCTCGTAGGGGGCCCTGCACGTTCCCGAGCCGCAGGTTGCCGCTGCCGGTGTGGGCCTTGACATCCCGGGCGTTCGCCAGGCCCGCGCGGATGTCCCCTGAACCCGTCTCCAGAGAGACAAGGCCGCCGATCTCGGACGCCTCAATACCCCCGGAGCCGGTCTCGACTTTGACTCCGCCGCTGATCCGCTCCACCCGAACGTCACCCGAGCCTGAGGTCGCCTCGACCTCGCCGCCGGCCGGCAGGGTGATGTCGTAGTCGATGGAAATGTTGTTGAGCCGCTCGGTGTGCCTGCCGATCTTGATCGAGCTGCCCTGCTGCTCGATAGGCGGATGATCGACGATCTCCCTGACCTGCTCTTCCAGCGAACCGCCGCCTAAGGGCCAGTTCGATCTGGAGCCTGACTTGACGTGACCCTTGATGTGGACCTGACTGTCTGAGCCGGGCGACAGATGGATGTTTCCTGAGCCGGTAGCGACCGAGAGGTAGGTGGCGCCGCTGACGTTGAGTGTGCGGTCGAAGGTACCCTCAGCAGCGAGCGCGAGAGAGGGAAGCAGCAGCAGGGCCGATGTGATCGCGAATCTTGAGCGGAGGTGCATCGTTCGTCCTTTCATCTTCGTCTCCAGTGGCCGTATAAATTGGGCAATTAGAGCGCCCGTGATGGATCATTGCTGCAAGACGACCGAGTCGCCTTCCCTGAGACCGCTCACAATCTCTGTCTTGCTGCCGTTCGAGATGCCGACCTGGACGGGAACCTTGCGCTGGCCGTCCTTCTGCTTGGGGTCAGGGACCATGGCGAAGGCGTTCTTCTGGTTGTCGTAGACGATGGCCTGTTCCGGCACGGAGAGCTTGTCCTTATGCTCCTCGATCAGGATTTCGGCGTTGGCCGTCATGTTTGCCTTGAGTTCGCCGGTCGGGTTGTCGATCGAGACCCTCACCTCAAAGGTGGTCACGTTGTCCTTTTCGACCCCCAGGGGGGCGATCTTGGTCACCCGCCCGTTGAAGACCTTATCGCGGAAGGACTCAACCTTGATGCGTGCGGGCTGATTCATGTAAACGCTGCCGATGTCAGCCTCATCGACCTTACCCTGCACGTAGACCTGGGTAGTGTCGCCGATGGTCATGACGAGGGTGGCCGTCGATCCGAGGACGAGGATGGAACTGACCGCGTCGCCGAGCTCTACGTCGCGAGAGAGGATTTCGCCATCCATGGGCGAGGTCAAAGTGGTGTAGCTGAGCTGCTCCTGTAGCTGGTTGAGGCTGGCGCGGTTTTGGGCGACCTGCGCCTCCGCCTGCCGCAGCTTGGCCTGGTCAACGGAGATGGCCGCGTAAGACGTATCGCGCTTGTTCACTGCCGCCATGTAGTTGCGGTTGGCATCGTCGAGCGCCTGCAGCGAGACGACCCCCTCCTTCTGCATCGCACGGTTGCGCTCGAGCGTCGACTTGTACATCGGCAGGTCGGGCGCCTCGGAGTTTACCCGGTCGGCTGCGATGTTCGCCTGGAAGGTCGAGACGTTGGCCTCGGCGGCGTTGAGCTGGGCCTTCTGTGCGGCGACCTGGGCGAGTATCTCCTGCTGGTCGAGCTGGGCGAGTACCTGTCCCTTGCGGACGTTCTGATTGATGTCCACATAAAGCTTTTCTACGATGCCGCTGGCCTTCGATTTGAGCTCGACCTTGGTGATCGGCTGGATCTTGCCGGTGGCGATCACACTCTTGGCGATGTCTCCCCGTGTGACCTTCGCGATCCTGCTGGGGTCGACGTGATTGCTGCTGGCCATCACCTTGACAGCGACGACCGAGCCGACCAGCAGGACGACTACAAGGGCGATGATCGCCCACACCCACCAACGGATTCCTTTACGCGTAGCCAAAGGGCCTCTCCTGTTTGTCGTTGCCTGCTGTCGTAGCCGCCAAAGCGGCTGTTCTGGAATCCGGGGAGGCGGGGAGTGCGATTACGTCCTTGTTCACAGTTACAGGATACGCAGGTCCCGGCGCAGCGGTTCCAAAGTTAAAATCAGCTAAACTTGAGGGTTGGGGTCGGGGCTGAATGCTGGGGCTACTGCTCTTCAAAATGGTTTCGGTCGCGATGCTGATCCTCGCAAACGGCTTCTTTGTCGCGGCCGAGTTTGCGCTGGTGAGTGTGCGGAAGACGCGCATCGAGCAGCTGATCGCGCAGGGCCGCCCGGGGGCGCGCGCGGTGCTCCGGCTGCAGCAGCATCTCGACGACTTCCTGCCGGCGGTGCAGTTTGGCGTTACCCTCTGCAGCCTGGCCCTTGGCTGGATCGGGGAGCCCGTCGTCGCGGCCCTCTTTGAGGGCTGGCTGGCCGGAGTGCCTCACGCAACGATCTATGCGCATACCATCGCGGTGCCGATTGCCTTCGCCTTCATCACGTATCTGCACGTGCTGCTGGGCGAGCTGGTGCCAAAGTCGCTGGCCCTCCGCAAGGCGGAGCAGCTGGCCGTTGCAGTAGCAGGTCCGATGGACCTCTTCATCAGCGTGACCAGGCCGGCGGTCCGCTTCATGAATGAGTCGGCGAAGCTGGTGCTGCAGCTGTTTCGCGCACCGTTGAGTGCCGAGGGGTCGGCGCACTCGCCCGAGGAGCTCAAGTTGATTGCGACCGCGGCGCGGCGCTCAGGGATGCTGCCGGAGCTGCAGGAAGCGCTCATTCACCGGGCAGTCGAGTCCGACCATATTCCAACCCGCGAGATCATGACGCCCCGCCAGGCGATCTTCTCGCTGCCCTCCGACATGCTGATCGAGGAGGCGAGCGCTCGGGTGGTCGAGGAGATGCATTCGCGCATCCCGGTCTACGATCCGGTGCAGGGGCCGGAGTTCATTGTCGGTATCGTCTATTCAAAGGACGTGGCGAGGCTGATGCACTTCAGGACGACGGCCCGGACGCGCTTCGATGGAGCGCCCTTCAGCGAGCTTCGGCTGAGCCAGGTCATGCGTAAGCCGCTGGTGGTCCCCGAGACGAAGCCGGTGCTCGATCTGCTGCAGGACTTCCAGCAGCGGCGTCGTCACATGGCGATCGTGGTGGACGAGTACGGCTCGACAGTTGGGCTGGTGACCGTCGAGGATGCCATCGAGCAGCTCGTCGGTGAGGTCGAGGACGAGTTCGATGTGGCGGCGAAGACGGTGCTTACCTCTGCGTCTGGTGCGCTGCTGCTGGATGGCAGTGTGAACCTGCGCGACCTGGAAAAGCAGATGAACTGGCGGCTGCCCAGGGACGGCGGGATCGAGACCCTGGCCGGCTTCATCCTGACCCGGCTGGGCGCTATTCCCAAGGCGCAGGAGCACGTCGATTTCGAGGGACGCCGGCTCACAGTGGTCGAGATGACGGGGAACCGGATCAGCAAGGTCAGCGTGGAGAAGATCGAGGACGGCGTCTCCGCAGGCGCTGAGCAGTTGCCTTTGACCTCGCTTGCCGGAGATGGGAGGCGCAGCTGGCCTGGCTCGGGCCGGGCTGAGCTCGGCGCTGGAGTGGTAAAGGGGCGACGGGCGAGCTCAGGAAGCCGCGTCGAATCGTTTCTCTCCGCGCCCGGGCGGGCGAATTGGGGAGCACGTTCAGACGCCGGTGCTCTGCCTCTCAAGTCCGCCGCCGTTGGATCGCCGAGCGCGACCTCTGGATTCGCCGAACCGGTATCTGCGAAGGCTGGTGAAGCTGCGGCTAAGGCGGCAAAGACGCAGTGACGGTGTTACGCGCACTGCTCAGCAGAGTTCTTTACACCATTCCGGTAATCTGGCTGGTAGTCTCGCTGGTGTTTCTGCTGATCCACCTGGTGCCTGGAGACCCCGTGCAGCAGATGCTTGGTGAGGGCGCCTCGACGGCCGATATCGAGTCGCTGCGCCACGCCTACGGTCTCGATGTGCCGCCCCTGCAGCAATACCTGCACTACTGGCGTGGAGTGCTGCATGGCGATCTTGGCCGCTCGCTGCGGCTGAACGATTCAGTCGCACATATTGTGCTGGCGCGCTACCCCTACACCGTCGAGCTGACAATGGCGGCGCTGCTGCTGGGGCTGCTGATTTCGATTCCCGCGGGGGTACATGCGGCGGTGCATCGAGGGCTTTGGCAGGACAACGTGCTGGGCGTGGTAAGCCTGTTGGGGCTCTCGTTTCCGGGGCTGGCGCTCGGGCCCATCCTCATGCTGCTGCTGTCGATCAAGCTGGGCTGGCTGCCGGTCTCAGGCGCCGGCGGGCTGGACCACCTGGTGCTGCCGGCGGTCACCATGGGAGTCTCACTGGCAGCGATCCTGACGCGCATGGTGCGCACGTCGATGCTCGAGGAGCTTGGTCAGGACTACATTCGGACGGCCCGCGCCAAGGGCCTCAGTGAGCGCACCGTGGTCTATAAGCATGCGCTGCGCAATGCGCTGATCCCGGTGATGACGCTGGTAGGTCTGCAGTTTGGCGCGCTGCTCGCGGGCGCGATTGTGACGGAGACGATCTTCAGCTGGCCCGGTGTGGGGAGGCTTACCGTGTCGGCTATCTCGAACCGGGACTACGCGCTCGTGCAGGGCTGCATCCTCGCGGTCGGCCTCACTTACGTACTCGTGAACCTGCTTACCGACGTGCTATATATGGTGGCGAATCCGCGTATTCGCGGGTGACGTAGCGAGCCTTCACGGTGAGTTGCCACACCGGGCGAGGCGGCTGACTCGTCGACGCGTGCAGTCACCTCTCTACAGCAGTGTCATCGTTTCGCCCCGGAGGTTTGAGCCGTCGATCGTGAGGAAGCCAAGCGAGACGGGAAGCGAGAATCGCCGTGGGCCTGCGCTGCCCGGGTTGAGGTAGAGGACCTTGCCTCTTTGCTCGATCAGCGGCCGGTGAGTGTGGCCTGAGATGACCGCGGCAAAGCCCGCCGCCTCGGGATCGAGATCGATTTCGGCAAGGCTGTGGAGCATGTAAACCGATTGCCCGGCGAGTTCGACAACTTCGGTGGCAGGTAAGGCTGAGCAGGGTCCGGTCACGTCGGTGTTGCCCCGTATGGCCGCCACCGGAGCAAGGCTGCGGAGTTGCTCTAAGATCTCGGGCTCTCCAATGTCGCCTGCATGCAGGATGAAGTCAACGCCCGCCATCGCCTTAAGCGCCTGCGGACGGAGGCGGTTATGAGTGTCGGAGATAACGCCGATTCGCATTGCTCGTCTTTCGCCTCGCATCAGTATCCTTGCAGGTACATTCTATTTGTCAGTTCAAGTAGCTGGTTCGCGGATCGTTGTTGCTGACTGGCCGGGCTGACCCCTTGCTCCAAATTGCTAGTGCTCTGCCTAACCGGCGCCTGGTTGTGGGTCGAGAATCGAAGACGTGGCGATGCATTCGACCTCTGAACTCGACTCGCTGTGCGTGGTGCTGGTAGCGCCTCGCAATCCGCTGAATATCGGGGCAGCGGCGCGGGCGATGAGCAACTTCGGTGCATCTACTCTGCGGCTCGTGCAGCCCTACGACGTGGCGTTTCGCGATGCTCGCTCGGCAGTCGGCGCCGAAGACGTGCTTGCCACGGCGGAGGTGTTCACCACCCTTGCTGAGGCAGTCGCGGACTGTTCGCTGGTGGTGGGAACTACCGCAGCCGGTAGCCGGCGTGACCCCCAGCACCTGCTGCGCCCGCTGCGGGAGGCCGCCCTGCTGATCGGCTCCGCGCTAAGGTCCGCGACGCGAACGGCACTCCTGTTTGGCTCCGAGAAGCGCGGGCTGGCGAACGAGGACTTGAGTCACTGCCATTGGCTGCTGCATATTCCCACCAGGGCGCGCCAGCCGTCGATGAACCTGGGGCAGGCAGTCGCAGTTTGCCTCTATGAGCTGGCTCGGGTCAGTCCTGCCCCTGTTTTTAGTGCGGAGACCGCTGCAGCCGGCCAGTCGCAGGCCGCGGAGCTTGCCAGTTCGGCTGAGCTTGAGCGGCTCACAGGAGTCCTGCTCGAGTGCCTGGCGGCGAGCGGCTACACTCTGCCGGATCAGGCCCTGATCACAGAGGAAAATGTTCGACGCCTGGTGCGGAGGCTCGCCGTTGAGCGGCAGGATGCGGAGCGGATGCTGGGCATGCTGCGGCAAATACTGTGGAAGCTGCGCAACGATGGTGGTTGAGTCAAGCCTGAGGCCGTCGAGCCTCAGTAGACGGATTCGTCGCGTGGATACTGTTATATGCCGATGGCGAGGCGTGTTCTCGGATCCAGATAGTCGCGCAGCGCGTCGCCCAGGAAGTTGAACGAGAGCACGCACAGCATAACGGCAAGCGCGGGAAAGACGACCATGTGCGGTGAGTCGAAGAGGTGGGAGCGTGCGTCGTTGAGCATCGATCCCCAGCTGGCAGTGGGCGGTGGCACACCGAGGCCAAGGAAGCTGAGGGTCGCCTCCGCCAGAACTGCTCCAGCCATGCCGATGGCGGACTGCACAATAATGGGCTGCAGGATGTTAGGCAGGATGTGCCGCGTGAAGATGCGTAGATCGCTCGCGCCGAGCGCACGCGCCGCCTCGACAAATTCCAACTCACGCACCGCCAGCACCTGTGCGCGGATCAGGCGCGCGTAGCCGACCCAACCTCCAATGGCGAGCGCGAGAATGAGGTTGAAGACCCCCGGACCGAGGAACGCTACGAAGGCGATAGCGAGCAGGATTCCGGGCAGGGTGAGAAAGGCGTTCATCACGAAGATGTTGAGCACGGTATCGAGGGCGCCGCCGTAAAAGCCCGCGAGCCCGCCGATAACCAGTCCGATCGCGAGTGAGCAGGCCACGACCGAGACAGCGACGAGTAGTGAAAGGCGCGCTCCAAAGAGGATGCGCGAGAAAATGTCGCGGCCGAGCTCGTCGGTGCCGAACCAGTGACCGTGAGCGGGTGGAAGCAGGCGGCTGTTCAGGTCGATGGCGTCAGGATCGTGCGGCGCGATGATCGGCGCAAAGAGTGCCCAGCCCAGGAAGAGCAGGAGCAGGGCTGCTCCCAGGAACGCCAGCGGCTGAGCGCGGATTGTGTGGGCGACTCGCAAATGGAAGTTGCTTGCAGAGGCGCGCCCTGCCGTATCGCGCGACCGGTGTTTTGACTACCTGTTTCTCAATCGAGACCTAACCCGTTTAGAACCAGTTCAATTGTATCGCGGCCGCAGCAGTAACTCATGCGAGCTCGACGATGATCGGCGTGTGGTCTGACGGCTTTGCCCTGGCGCGCGGAGCCCGATCGATCTCGCAGCTCACCAGCCTGTGCTTTAGTGCGGGCGAGAGCAGGACGTGGTCGATGCGGATGCCGCGGTTATGTTCGAAGGCATCCCGGAAGTAGTCCCAGAAGGTGAACAGGCCGCCTTCTCCAGGGTGCAGAGAGCGGAAGGCATCGGTATATCCGAGTTCAAGCAGGGCCCGGTAGCGAGCCCGCGGCTCCGGCTGGAAGAGCGCGTCCCGGGCCCAGGAGGCAGGCTTGTGGCAGTCGATGTCTTCGGGGATGACGTTGAAGTCGCCGCCGATAAGGACCGGCAGGTCTTCATTGCGCCACTTATTCAGCTGGTATATAAGGCGGTCCATCCATGCCAGCTTATAGGCGAACTTGTCGGTACCGACCGGGTTGCCGTTGGGCAGATAGATATTCGCGATGCGTATATCCTGGGTGGTCACCTCAAGGTAGCGTGCGTGGCTATCTGCCTCGTCGCCGGTCAGGGTAGTGCTGATCGTCTCGATGGCAGAGCGGGAGAGGACGGCGACGCCGTTGTAGGCCTTCTGGGTAACCGCCACGCTCTCGAAGCCCATCGACTTGAACGTCTCCGCAGGGAACTCTGTACCCTTCAGCTCCTGCAGCAGCAGCACGTCAGGCAGGTTTTGCTCAAGCCAGTCGGTGACGTGTAGAAGTCGGGCGCGGATTGAATTTACGTTCCAGCTTGCAATCTTGATGGGTGTGTCTCCCGCGCTCTCTGCCTGTCTCTTCTCAAGATGCCGTCAGCGCGCAAGGGGCCGTATCGACTCTCGACTGCCTGCCTGTCTCAAGCACTGTAGCAAGTGCACCAGTGGCGGCCCGCTCTCGGTAATATATCTGAGTACCCGGAGTGGCGCGAAAAGACTCCGGCCTCGTGCGCGTCTGGTGGCGAGTGCAGCGCAGGCTCCCACAGGACCCGGCATAGCCGATCTACTCGGGCCCGCACTCCAATCTTTGTAAGGGATGACTCGAGAGCGGTGTAACTTCGCTACCTGGCAGCGGGAATTCGAAAACTGTCTTTCACGACCCAGGACGGCTTCGCTGCTGCCGGGTCTTCTACGCGATACATGATGGCGTTCAGAGCTTTGCCATCGTAGGTGAACTTTACATAGTGGTAATTCGGAAAGTAAAAATCCTGGAACAGATCTGCAGTAGTACGTGCGATCGGGTAGGGCTTCGCTCCGCCGCCGCCGGAGACCAGGTAAGTCACTCCATCCTCAAAGAAGCGCTGGTAGTTATGAATATGTCCAGCGATGACGATGAACTTAGCCCTGGACACGGCAGCCTGCTTCTCGAGGAGGTCGGCTAATGCGCGTTCGTTCGGCCGAACATCGTGGGAGTGGTCATTCAGGATCCCATCTGCTACGGGAGGATGGTGGAGCGAAACAAAGACGAACTTTGTTGATCGGGGCAGGTGTGTGAGTTGATCGAGCACCCAGGCTTGCTGCCGGCTATTGTCTGTGAGCGGCAGGTTGGAGTCTACAGTGATGATGTAAGCATTGCCGAACTCGACCGAGTACCAGCGTCGGCCATTCAATTCGGGAAAGTTATTCCACCAGTTAGTCGGGTGCTGGACCTCGTCGCCGTGTAACTCGTGGTTGCCCATCGCGGGGTAAACGCGCAGCTTCGCCTCGCGCCACGCAGCTGTCTCCTGCCGGTAGACCTCGTAGTCGTTCGCGACGGATCCATCATAGGGTACGTCGCCGGAGAGTAGCAGCGCGTCCGGATGCTCGCTGGCGACCCGATCCACCAGCCAGCGGCGAACCTTGGGGTTCGTCACCTTCTCGTTGGCAGGGTCGGTAAACCGCATGTCACCGTAGGCGATCAAGGTCCAGTGTTCAGGCAATTCCTTAGAGATCACTCGAAACGTAGGACCGCTAGTGCTCACTAGAGTGCTGGCACTTACATCACTGCCCTGCGATGCCGCACTAGCCTGTGCACGCGCCGTACCTGTTAAAGCTGCGCTCATTAAGAGCGCTACTAAGACTGGCAGGATAAGTCTCATCCGCCGGCCAGCTCTCATTATTAGAGTTACAGTGCGCATCCATCCTCATTGTCTGTCATTATTTGCCACAACAGCTACTTACTGTCTCTACCCGGGAGCAAACGACTCCAGCGCGATACTTGAAGTAGTGCGCTGGAGCGCGTCTTGCAAGATGCAAGCCTGCAGCCCGAGATCTATTCGCTGGCGGAGGACCAGCGAATACCACCGGCATAAGTCGGATGGTAGTACTCACGCTGTACTACATACTGCGGGCTGCCGTTGTAGAAGCCAAATACTTCATTATTGAGGTTAAGACCGTAAGCGTAGGCAGAGAAGCCGCGACCTAGCTTGTAGGTCGCCTGTACGTCTACCTGGTAATGGGGATACAGATAGTTATCCCCTACCGGCCCTTTGACGCCTACTGAATCAGCGCCGTCAGACCACTGATAGGCATAGATCATCTTGTCATTGAAGGTCATGCCGGCGCGCAGGGAGAAGTTTCTAGTGTCATAGGTGGGGCTGACGTTCCAGGTATTCGGAGCCTGGCGCAGCAGGGCGGGTTGATCCGATCGTCCCGGCAGGTCGCGCGCCTTTGAAGTTGTATAGCTGTAGTTCGCCGAGATGCCTGCGCCGCGCATCATCCCCGGAAGATAGGAGAGGCGCTGCTGAAAGCCTATTTCAAATCCCTGCACATACGCGCTGCCCGCGTTCCCTGGCTGGGTTACCTTGTATCCGGCGAACGGTCCGGTCGTCGGCTCAGTCAACACCGTAGTAATTGGGTCGGTGAGGTCCTTGTAGAAGTAGCCGGCCTGGATCAGTCCGAGTGGAGTCAGATACCTCTCGTAAAGTATGTCGTAGTTATTGGCATGCTCGGCCTTCAGGTTAGGATTGCCGATGCTGATCGTCGGCGGTGTCTGGGTCGTGTCCGGCTGACCTACGGCTGCCGATATATCCTGCGGATCGGGACGAGCGAGCCCCCTGCCGTAAACCAGGCGAAGATCGGAGTCCTTGTCAACTTCAAAGCGGAGTGACGCACTGGGAAGCACGTCGAGGTAATCGCCGCCTGCCTTGAAGGAAAGGGTGTTCACGCGTTGGTCAAAGCTGAGAGTACTCACGTGAGTCGCTTCAAAGCGTATGCCGGTTACCAGGCGGACACGGCTCGCGAGCTCCAGTGTATTCATCAGATATCCCGCCGGAATCCGCTCGACGAGGTCGTAGTTGTTCGAGTTAGCTCCGGGCCCGCCTGTAAGTGTCAGCTGGCCGGGGTTTGCGAGTACGTACTTCTTTATCTTGCCCCAGTCAGTGACCGTGCCGACGGCGTAGGTCTTGTCATAATAGTTCGAATCAGTGAAATCACTGTTCCATTCCGGATGAAGCGAGTCAGGAATGGGAATCGGATTTCCGCTTTCGTCCTGGGGTACGACGTACGCTTCGTTAAAGGTATCGTCGAACTTATGAGCGTTGCGAATCTTGCCGCCGAACTCGAAGGTGCCAAAGCGTGCTCCCAGGTGGTACTGCCGCGCATACGAGGCAGAGGCCTGCAGGTTCAGTTGAACGCTTCGGCCGAACGTAGGCAGATCGAGTTCCTTGAGGCCGTAGTTGTTGCGGTCGAGAGCATTATCCGCGCCAGATCCAAAGCAGCCTGCGCTCCAGCCCGGCCGGTAGACGCTGGCAGCTACACTCTGGTCGTTAACGCAATCGATGTTCGGGTCACCCATCCACTGATATCTGGCGCCGCCGCTGCCACCGAGCGAGCGCGAGCGAGAGACGGCAACCGTCCAGTTGAACCAGGAGGTAGTCATCAGGTGTTTGCCTTCCAACGCCAGGCTGCCGATCGCCATGTTGGGGCGGCGCCAGTCCTGACTGTACTGCGGCGTTCCCCCGTCGTTCAAAGTGTGTACCCACTTGTTGCCCCAGTTTCTGAAGGTCGAGAAGAGCATGCGGGCAGAGACGTCAGAGCCGTCGCCAAGCTTATAATCGGCGCTGCCGGTTGCACCCCAGCGGGTGCGGTTATAAACGTAGTCACGAAGATCGATGCTGTCATAATGCGGCACGGCGCTGCCGGCCGTCGGTACGGGCTCGATATCGTTGATGCCGCGCCCGTTGTAGTCGTAGGTTCCGCCGGCCAGCACACCAAGCTTCCTGGTGGCGCCGAAGCGCTTGCCTACAGTCCCACCGAACTGGTCAACCTCGCGGCCGCCAATGATTGGCGTGTATCCGCCAACGCCGTAGAGGTTAATGGTCGGTGTCTCGCCGGCAGTCTTCGTCACGAGGTTGACGGAGCCGCCGATGCCGTCAGCGTCGATGTTGGCCTGCAGTGTCTTGTTGATCTCGACGGAGTCGACCAGGTCTGAGGCGATGGTATCGAGCTTGATCTGCCTCACTCCGCTCTCGGGCGACGGAATGGTGATGCCATCCACCATGACGTTGCTAAGGCGTGGCTCTGTTCCGCGGATCTGTACATACTTGCCCTCACCCTCGTCGCGCTCGATGGTTACGGACGGCATACGCCCGAGCGCGTCCGCGATATTGGCGTTGGGTAGCGAGGTGATTACCTCTGAGGGCAAGACCTGCAGGATGTTTTCAGCAGCGCGCGTGCGGTTGATGGCCTCCGCCTCCCCACGTGGGCGGTCAGCGGTGACGATAATGTTCTGGCTGGTGGAGGCGACGCTCAGGGTGGCATCCAGGTGGGCTGCCTGTCCCGCCTGCACGGTGACAGGTGAGGTAAAGGTCGCGAAGCCCACATACGAGACAGTCAGAGTGTAAGTTCCCGGCGCGACGTCCGTGACGGTGAAGTCTCCCTGTCCACCGCTGACCGCAGAGCTCGCCGCCGGCTGCAACTCGATGCGCGCGCCTTGCAGCACCGCCCCCTGGGTGTCTTTCACTACTCCGGTGATGGTGCCTTTGCTGCTCTGGCTAAAGGCCGGAGCGACAATAAGCAGGACGAATAGAAAAACGGTAGATAGGGGAATTCTGCGGGTATACATGGCTCTCCTAAGTCCGGGCAGTTCTCCGGTATTGCTTCTTTGCCTGTAATTCGGCTTAGCCAGAGACTAGGGGTTTTCCGTTAAAGGATGGTTACGGCCGCGTTAAAGCACCTTGAGAGGTGAGGGCAAGGCTACTCGCTGCCACTCCTCGCACAGGCAGCAGAACTGGGCGCGAGCCGGCATGTCGATACCGTGGCGACTGGCTCCGCAAGCACGTGACAAATGAGTGACAACTGGAGCTCCGAGGATTGTTAAAGTGTGGACGTGACATGCCTTCCGAAGCGCCACACGCGCCTGCCCAACTTCTTTATCGCTGGTGCACCGAAGGCAGGAACCGACCTGCTCTACTACCAGCTTGACCGTCATCCGCAGGTGTTCATGAGCCCTCTGAAGGAGCCAAACTACTTTGCGGAGGAGATTCGCATAGAGCGCTTCGACCCCTCGTTGCAGCCTCGCATCAAAACCAGCCATGCCGAACTCAGGGCCTACCTGGATGCCGGTGCACCGGGCAAGCGCTTTGGGGGCATCGTCACTGGCCTCGAGGACTACTGCGGCCTCTTCGCGTCTGCGCATGGGGAGCGCGCCATCGGCGAGGGAAGCGTCTGCTATCTGTGGTCCCGGACAGCGGCGGCTGGCATTGCCAGTCTCATTCCGCATGCGCGGGTGATCATCGTACTCATGGACCCTGCAGAGCGTGCCTATCAGCAATACCTAAAGAGCCTGTCTGACGGGTCAGTGACGCACTCCTTCTCGACACATCTCGACCTCGCCTTTGACGACCTGCTGAAGCCTCAATCCCAGATTCGGCTCTTCAATCCATTCCTTGCATTTGGCGAATACGCAGAGCAGGTCGATCGGTATCTGAAGCGTTTCCCCCCGGAACAATTGTTCTTGTCCTTCTATGAAGACACCCAGCGCGACTACCACCAATGGTTCGCTCAGCTGCTGACTTTTCTCGAGGTTGATTGCAGCGTCCCGCCCGAGGAGGTCGATGTTCCGTCTACGCCGCATCTGCCGCCCGGCACTGCGGAGCGGCGACGGGTGCCAGAGGACCGCGCGCGACTCGTCGCTTACTATGAGCGCGACATCCTGCGGCTTCAGTCCCTCATCGGACGGGACTTGAGCAGCTGGCTCGATTAGTAGAGGGTTGATCCCGAGGGCGAAGCAGCAGTTCGCACTCCCGGGCGTCAGGATCACGATAAAGATGCCAGGCCGCTCTACGCCGCTCGACCAGTTCGAAGTGTCGTTCAAATTCCTTCAGAGCGTCGGGGTCCTCGCGCCCCCAGTCAACCAGGCAGCCAGTGGTGAAGCGGCCAATCTCAACGAGGTATCTCTCCCGCGCCGCGGGTGCCAGGTCGCACAATAGGTGTGAACTGAAGGTGACGCCCGCGCTCTTGTCCGCCAGGCACGGCATCTTCCAGGGCGGCAGCAGCGTGATGGAGCCCGCTGGACTCTCTTCTAATGAGCCACCCTCCTCACCGCAAAGCACCAGGTCGTGCTGCGGAAGCGCATGAGCGAGGTAGTAGGCTGCCAAAGCCAGCGTCTCCGGCAGGTCGAAGTCGATGTACCGAATTCGGTTAGCGGCCCGAAGAAGATGGTATGCCATAGCTCCGTGGCCGCCGCCAATCTCGACTATGGTGGAATCTGCACCCGCCAGTGCTGCCGTGCGGACAGCGCTGGCGTGGTGATATTCAGCTCGCGGTACGATGAAGGTTTCCTCGACCCAGACGCCAAAGGGTCTTCCAACACCGGGCGATTCCAAAGCCGCAATGGGGTAGCGGCCTGAGGTGTAAGAGCGCCAGCACTCGATGCGATATTGCGTCTGCTGCAGCATGACGCGCAGCTCCGCATCGTCGATATACTCGCGGTCGCTCGCGCCCACCCAGCTTCGCGGCGTTGCGACAAGTCCCTTTGAACAAGGATCTCTATAGAAATTCTCATACATCCTGCCGAGGCTATCGACATCGCCGCTCGAGAGCGCGGCCTGCACCGGCGACAGGCTCCTGTTTCGCACATGCTGCCACCACGGAGTAGGACCGTATTCCTCCGCATGCTCGTCCGCGAGCTCCTGCGCATTCGCATACGCTCTGCAGATCCTTTCGAGGAGCGCTCTCTGTCTGGCGGGTGATGTCCGGAGGCTCGGCGTTTCGGCATGCGCGACCTTCACGAATCCTCTGACGGGTCCACGTTAGCCGGCCTGCTTGTAGTTCAACGAGCAGACGCACCGCTGACAGATAGGATTGCTGGATACATTGAGCGTCTTGCGAAATCGCTGGGCGTCTTCAGAGTTAATTGCGTCTTCAAGCGATCCCAGTGCGGTGCTACCGACCTTGCGATGAAAGAAACACGGGCGGACCGTGCCGTCAACCTCAAGTACGGCGGAGGTCCACGGTGCATTGCAGAGAGGGGATCGGGGTGGCAGCTCGCCCGTATGCTCACGAAAACGGCGCGCGATGCGACGCAGCTTCTCGGGCGACTCCACGATGTAACGTCTACTTACCTCATCGCTGTATTGCTCAATGAGCAGGCGCACCTCCTCATCGAGAGCATCCACTTCACACGGCAGCAGCGCTACCTCGTTTTGCCGTTCGATCGGCCAGAGCAGCTCGCGATTAAATGCTGCGGAGGACACATCGGCGGCAAGAAAGGAGATCGAATCGAACCCGAGGCGCTGAGCCGCCGCTACCGTCTCGCGCAGGTAAGCGAAGTTGGCGCGCTGTACCGTACTGCGGGCCTGGATCGGCATTCCCGGCGCAAGCTGGCGGACGGCCGCGATGCCGCTTCCGATCAACTCAAAGCCGCGGGCAACACGGCGAATTCCGTCGTGAATGGCCTGTGGGCCGTCGAGCGATACGATGATCTCGTCAACCCATCTCGCCACTGCGTCCGCGCGCTTTGAGAGTAGCAGGCCCGTGGTCAACAGCGTTATCCGCACGTCGCAGCTCTTGAGCAGGGCACAGAGCGCCTCGAAGTTCGAGTGAAGCAGCGGCTCGCCCCCCGTGAGCACCACTTGCTGCACGTTGAGGGCAGCAATGGACTCCCGGTGCCGCGTCAGCTCGGCAAGCGCAATCTCTCTTCCGCGGGGCCTCTGCCAGATGTCGCACATGACGCAGCGGCAGTTACAGTTATCGTGCACATTCAGCAGTAGAATGGGAAGCTGGCTTAACTCGCCTGATCTGGCGACCGTGGTGATGCTATTTTCGTGTACCTCGGGCGTTGCTCTCTCCTCTCCCAACGAAAGCTGGTCTACTATTTCAATTTGCGGTATCGGCATCGAAACAATTCCTTCACTGGATGTTAAGGACGCAGTCATGCCTCCGCCCGCGCGACACGCAGGCCACCGGCACGCACGTTTCCCACTCCCAGCACGTCTTCCGCTGACCGCAGCCTCGACAACACGGGGCCGGACATCCAGCGCAGCTCGTCCTCTACAGCAATAGGAGTAAGGTGTTGCCGTAGAGGCGGCGGCAGACGGCCGAAAAGTTCCAGCGAGGCGAGGCGCACCTGCCCACCGATGATGACAAGCTCGACGTCGCGCCAGCTTGATGAACAGAGAATCTCCGCGGGAGTGCCGGCGCGCTGACGCACTGCGATAACATCTGCAGCCGCATCGACTCGCAAAGTTCCTTCGCCGCCTTCCAGGTGCAGGATCCGGCTCGCCCCCTCCGTGATCATTTCGTGAAGTTGGTCGGCATCCAGGCCGCAGGTACGCTGAGCGAACCTCAACTCGTCGAGAAGATCGCCGGCAGCCGTTAAAGGCGAATCGCTTCCCAACGCAACTCTGTCGACGCGCTGCAGTAGCTCGCGGGTGAGAGTCTTCCCAAGAAGGAAGTCGTTGGACGACGGGCAGACAACCAGGGCTGCGCCGCGGCCGTTGAGCCGAGCAACTCCAGCGTCATCGAGCGCCAATCCATGCACCAGAACAGTACGTGCGTCGACGGCGCCCATCGCATCGAGCACGGCGAATTCTCCGGCCGCAGTGTGGTCAACGCCTTCGCCGGCATGAATAATGAACGGCTGGCCGGGAGGCGTACGCAGGAAAGCCCCGGAGATGTCGCTGCCGAACGCCAGCGAGTGCTCCCATCCAAAGTTCTCGATGACCCGTACCGGAAAGTGTGCGTCCTGAAGCGCAGGGTGCAATGGGTTGTGATGACAAACGCGTGTAACTCCCGAGAGAAGGTTGCGAACGCCGCCCCACCAGAGCCGGACCTCCTTTGGCACTCGTTTGTGCAGATTAATGGTCTCGACCTCATTAGCCTGAATGTCGAGCGCCCACTCTGTCGCGTTGCTGTACTTGCGCGATCCGAGACGCGGAAAGAGCGCGAACTCAAGATGATCGTGGGCATTTACAAGACCGGGAAAGAGCAGGTAGCCGTCCAGGTCGAGTTGGTGAGCATGGCTGGCGACCGGCGATGCGACCTCGCTCACCATCGATGTCACGACTCCGCCGCTAACGCATACCGACGCCGCTACGCGCCCGCCAGGGCCAAGCGCACACTCTGCGCCGCTCAGTACGAGCGCTGCCTTGGCGCGGCCTTTTCCGACAGCCGTGCCGGATGGCACTCGGCGCAGATGAAGGAGGTAGACGGGGGGCATCCCGGCTGCCTGGTGCAATGCATCCTCTCTTCCGCGAGCCGCAAACAGATCGCGCTCCATCTGACCAAAGTGCGGCTCTAAACATGCCCTGAGCTCGAAGCCCTTCCCAGCGAAAATATCGATCACAGCCCCGATGGCGCGACTCTGCGCCGCGAACTCATGTGTCTGCCCCGCACTACGGAAGCTGCGCCTCCAGCCGAGCGCCGCCGCCGTATCAGGGTGCATGTCTGAGATAAACAGATCGCCTTCGGCACGCATAACGCGTGCCAACTGCGACGCGCAAACCTCAAGGTTCAAGATGTAACTCAAGACGAAGGAGGCGATGGCCAGATCCTTCGAGCTCGAGTCCAGCGGAATGAAAGGGAGTTCCGCGTGGATCAGGCGAGTGTTGGAAAGTCGCTTCCGCGCGGCGGCCTTGAGCATCGCCTTTGAGCTGTCGAGCCCACAAAGCGAAGCGACACCCGCACCGGCGAAGTGAGCCAGCCATCGGCCGGTGCCGCAGCCGACGTCGACCACATCTCTGCCTCTGCTATCGGGCAGCATGCGAGAGAGGAACCGCTCTTCAAGGCTGAGCAGCGGATTTTCCTGCTCGTCGTAAACTGCCGCCCACGACGCGAATGCGTTTGCGTTCAGTCCTTCAAGCTCCAGCGCCGCACTCACAGGCTCTCCCGTTTGGGCTTACGCAGATTGATGAAGCTGTGCGCCCACTGCAGCTCAACCGGATAACTGTAGACGCCCAGTGCATATCGCCACGCGCTCAGACTCTTCAGCAGGAGGCGGCTCCAGCGGGGCGCGCGGATGTCCTGCACCGTCGGCCACCGCGATGCCACGACCAGTTCGAAGTTATCGATGAGCTTCTTCGTCTTTTTTCTAAGCCACGGAGCGCTGGTATCGATTCTCAGCGTGTAGTCCATCCACTTCTTCGTCGCCCACTCAGCCGGCGAATCGGGAAACGAGATCTTGTCGTCCACGTCGCCGTACATTGCGCCCTTCTGCGGGGTGGGAGTGTAGTGCTGAACGATGATCTCCGAATCCGGATTGATCTTCTTGATCTTGCGGATAAATTGCAGCGTCTCGCGCGTGTCTCTCTCCGGATCGTTAGGATTCCCTATGACGAAGGAGAACTCCGGGATGATGCCGAACTGCTGTGTGCGCCTCGCCATGGTGAGCGTCTGCTCGGTGGTAATGCCCTTCTGCATCGCCTCGAGCGCCCAGTCTGAGCCTGACTCCGCGCCGAAAAAGATCATCGTGCACCCCGCCGCGACGATCGCCGCCATCGTCTCGTCGGAGTAGCGTGACATGATGTCGACCCGCCCCTCACACCACCAGCGCAGCTTTAGAGGGATCATTAGCTCGCAGAGCCTGCGCGCATGATCCTCGCGCAGAAAAAAGTTCATATCGTAGAACTGCACTGAATCTGCTCCGTAGCGGTCGACCAGGTGCCTCAATATCTCGACGGTGCGTTCGGGCGACTCCATCTTTTCATCGCGCCCATACGCAGCGTGAACTCCGCAGAAGCTGCAGTTGAAGGGACACCCGATGCTGGCGTGATGCACTGCAGTGCGTCTGCCGAAGAAGGAGGGTCGCAGATACTTCTCGACCGGCACGCGATGAAAGGGCGACCACGGAAAGCTGTCGGGGCCCTTCATGGGTCGCTCAGGGTTGCTGCGATGCAGACCGAAGGCATCCTTGTAGGACAGCCCGCGGATCGACTCCAGGGTTCGTTGGCCACGCAGCGCGTCGATCAGCTCGAGGAGAGTGTCTTCACCCTGTCCCCTTACAACGAAGTCGACATACTTTGCGTTGAGCGCGGCATCGGGATAGATAGAAGGGAAGTAGCCGCCCCATACGATCTTCACGTGCGGCCGCAGCTTACGAATTTCGCGCGAGGCCTCCATCGCTGCTACCATCTGCGGACCCGGCATCGCGGAGACGCCGAGCAGCTCCACTGGGTGCGCGTCGATGATGCGCAGCATGGCGTCTACCGGTCTGTCTTCGATGTTTCCGTCGACGAGCTCCCACTCTTCGCGCCCCTCGAGCACGGCAGCCAGGGCGAGAACAGCCAGAGGCAGCCGGCAATTGCGCGGCCTTGTAGCGCGTGGATGAAAGAGAAGAATCATGCGAGCTTCCTGGCGGTATAGATCCGAAAGCGGGCCGGCTCCCGGCGACCGCGCAATCGTGCAATCCAGGGGCGCATGGCCCATCGCACTCCGTAAGAGGGTGTGTGCCGTCTCCACCTCAGGCCGAGCTGGACCTCCAGATCGTCAAGACGCTCGTCCGTCAAAAACTCCTGGCTGCGTATCGAGTCTGAACGTGTGCCGTAGCGGCTGAGAAAAGCAGCCTGACGTTCAGCGACCATCCGTTCACCACTGGCTTCTTTCGAGTACCAGGGCGAATCAGCGACAACGATCATCCCGCCCGCCTTCAGGCAGCGCAGCGCTTCGAGCAGGGTCGCTGTGTAGTTCTCCGCGTAGTGCAAGGAGGCGTTAAATATGACCGCATCAAAGAGGGCTGGGCCAAAAGGCAGGTGCGTGCTCTCTGCCTGGAAGCGGGGAAACATGGTTGGCAGATGCTCCTCAAAATGCCGGGCCGCTCCCAGCCCGTCCTGTTGGTTGACGAGCAGATCAACGGCGACGGGCCGCAGTCCCATCATGGCAAGGCGATAGCTGAACCAGCCATTGCCCGCGCCGGCATCCAGTACGCGAGCGCCGGCACCGCCCGTGGCCAGTATCTCGGGCAGGATGTGATCCAGGAAGTACTCGTACGTGCGCCGTCGTATCGTCCACTGCAAAGAATTCTTTTCCGAAAGGTCGCGGTAGGGAAGGGCGAGGTAGTAGCTGGAGCTCTCACTGCCGCGCCCTTCGGCTGTGCGGATTCGCTCATAGTCCGCGACAAACTGCGCGTAGTACTGTTCTCTCTCCGCAGGCAGCGCCCGCCAGATTCCATCGCGCCGCAGCAGCTGGAACGAACACGAGTCGCAGGCCCTGTACGACATTGCGGGCTCCGCTGGCAGCGGCGCGCCGCACCGCGGGCAGCGCAGCGTCAATCCATAGAATTGAAACTGGAGATCGGTCTCCGGCTGCTCCTTTGTGCTCAGCATAGGTCGACTATCCTGTCTCCCGATGCAACAAAGAGCGACACGTAGTTCGGCCCAAGCCAGTCCGAGACAGGTCCTGTGACGGAACAAATCCTCAGCATCACTGCTCCACCTCCGAGTAGGTCGCAAGCAGGGCGGCTCGCTCTTGAGCGATCATCTGCCGCAGCGCGGCCTGCTCCGGCTCCGCGGCACGCGAGATGCCGGTCGAGTTGTCCAGAATGCGGGCGAGGGCGACTTCATCGCGCAGCAGCTTGTCCGCATGTGCGTAGAAGCTTCGCGAGTGCCGCCCCTGGATCCTGAGCTCGCGGTCAGAGCTATCGCCCCACGGACCGATCTGCACCAGCCTCGACGCAATCCGCTTGTAGTACGGCGTCCCCTTGATCGGGTAAGAGACAGTGGTGAAGAAGATGTCGGGCTTCGATGTGCTGACGTGCTTGATCGTGGCCTCGATGTCGTCGAGATCTTCGCCCTCATAGCCCCACATCAGGAACATGCCACTCTGAATACCGCGCTCCCGGCACATCTCGACTGCACTGTGTACCTGTTCGATCTTGACGCCTCGGTCCATCGCATCGAGAATGCGTTGCGATCCACTCTCCGAGCCGATCCACATCCGAAAGCAGCCGATCTCAGCCAGCAGGTCCATCATCTCGGGGGTGAGCCGGTCGGCTCGCGAGATGCACTCAAACGGAATGCGTAACCCGCGGCGTTTCATCTCTCCCGAGTAGGTGCGCAGCCACGCGTGGTTGATAGTGAACACGTCATCCGAGATCCAGAACATGTCAGGGTTGTACTCGCCGAGCAGCCACTCCACCTCGTCGACTACTCTCACAGGGTCGCGCCGGCGATGCGACTGCCCAAAGACTTGATGGCTGCACCAGTTGCAGCGGAAGGGACACCCACGCGCGGTGATGAAGTTCACCGACCCGCTGCCGTGATGGGTACGCCAGGTATTCACATAGCGGTGAATGTCGATGGCGTCACGTGCCGGCCATGGTTGCAGATCGAGGTTCTGGATCTGGTCCCGCGGCGCATTCTGGCATAAGTTTCCATCTGCGTCCAGGTATGCCAGGCCGGCGATCTTCGACAGGTTTGCATCTCCGCTGCGCATGGCTGTCAACAGATCCTCCATCGTCAGCTCGCCTTCGCCCGAGACGACAAAGTCAGCGCCCGCCTGCAAATACTCGAGCGAATATGCGCCCGGTTCAGGGCCCCCCACCACCGTGGTCCAGCCAGCCTCGCGCGCGACGGCCAGCGTCGCGACCACGTTGCTGCGAGTCATCAGGTTGGCGTAGACGCCGAGGACCGAGGGCGTCTCCGTCCGCAGGTGCTCGAACAGCTGCTCACGGCTTGAGAACGTTGTATCGAAGACGTCGACATCGAAGCCGCGGCTGCGCAGGTGCGAGCAAAGGTAAAGAATTCCCAGCGGCGCATAAGGCTTCATGATCTGCCGCTCTTTGGGATCTTCAAAGAGAAAGTATCCATGGGTGAGGAGTAGATCGGGCATCTATACCCCCATGCTTCCCGTGAGCTGATGAAGTGGAACGATCTCTGCTTCGCGAAACCCGCCGGACATTGAGAGATCGAGCGCATCGGGGTTCCTGCTGACGGGCTCCAGTGCGTTCACCGCCTGCCACATCTGCTGCACCGGAGGGGTCAGGTCAAGCGAGTGCGCTCCGCCGCCAGACCAGGCGTCCACCTCCGCGTGCAGGGCATTCCGCACGGCACGATAAAACTCGCTCGTGTAAGCGGCATGAAACATGATGCAGAGATCGTCGCTGTCGGTCCAGTTGCGCTTCGGTCCCAACTCTGCCCGCACTCGTTCGTAGAAGACTGTACCGGGCAGCGGATAAGAGAACGAGATGCCAACGTCGTTGGGCCGGGTCTGGCGGACGAATTGGATCGTCTCCTGCAGCTGCTGCCACTGCTCGCCCGGGTAGCCAAACTGCAGGAAGTAGCAGGCCCGAATGCCTGCGCGGCGCAGCCTCTGCCGCGCGGTTTGCACCTCCGCCAGCAGCAGGCCCTTGTCCATAGCGTCGAGGATCTTCTGCGATCCGGATTCGACGCCCATCCATACCTCGGCGCAGCCGGCCGACTGCAGCGCCTCGACCGTCTCGACCGACATCAGGTCGGCCCGCGACTGTATCTTGAACGGAAGCGCTGCATCCCTGCGGTTTACCTCGATTGCAAATTCCTGCACCCAGCGGCGATTCAGCGCGAAGACATCATCGCTGAACCAGATGTGTTCGGCTCCAGCATCGACCTTGAGCTGCCGCATCTCTTCTGCCACTGCCGACGCCTCGCGAAGGTGAAACTTGTTTCCGGAGATAGGCTTGGCGCACCAGTTGCAACGGTAGGGGCAGCCGCGGCTTGAGACCATGTTCACTGAGAAGTAGCCGTGTGCCTGCTGCCACGCCTCCCGATACGAGTGAAAATCAGTCAGATCGGCTGGAGGCTGCGGGAGGTCGGCCCAGGCCGCATTCTTCGCCATCGAACCGGAGCCGCATACCCTGGCGCCATCTGCATCGCGATAGACGAGCCCGTCGATGTCGCCTGGCTGGGTTCGAGCCAGCAAGGCGCGACAGAGGTCGACGAGTGACTGCTCGGCCTCGCCGCGCAGGATGTAATCGACTCCGTGGTCGAGAAACATCTCGGAGTGATCAGTCGCATCGGAGCCGTGCGCGACCACCGGAACGCCCCTCTCCTTCGCGATCCGCGAGATGTGCCACGCCACCTCGCGCATGCGCGTCAGGCACATCTTGGAGAGGAAGTTGAAGTCGTCCTCATAAAGCGCCACTACCCGCGGGCTATGCTGCGCAAAGAAGTCGGAAAACTCGCTCTCCGGGTCCCGTAACATGGTGTCGAAGAGGGCCACGCTGAATCCCGCCGAGCGCAGAGCGGCCGCGGCATACAGGGTTCCAAGCGGCCTGTATGGCTGCATCTTGCGCACCTGCTTCTGATCGTAGGCAAGGTGATAGGCATGGGTGAGCAGGATATCTACCACGAGCCACCTCTCAGATCGCGGCTGCGGTCGCGGTGGGCCTGCACTGCGGATGCAATGATGCGGGGGGTCAGCACGCGGCCTCCGCTCGAGTACTCGCCAGCCGCTTCGCATCGACAGCAGGCTTCATCTCCGTGTAGCGCTTCAGCTTGTTGTTGAGCCACAGCTCGACCGGCAGCCGGTAGAGGTCGTGATCGAGCCGCCAGCGCGCCGGCAGCGAGATGCCTCTCTGGATGAGCCGGGTGATGTTACCGCGGCGGTCCGCCCCGATCGGGATGCGGTCGAAGGCGACCCTGAGGTAGTCCCGCATCGTCTGCAGCCGGTCGTGTTCCTTGCCGTTGAGCCACGGCAGCCTTGTATACCGGGGGAAAAAGTCTGCCCAGCCTTCAAGTGAAGTGGGTACATCGATGCCCAGCTCTGCTGCCCTTGAAAACATCGGTGAGCCGGGGTAGGGAGTAAAAATATTCGTCCAGAACTCCGCGCCGGGAAATCTGCGGCAGACGCTCATCATGAAGTCGATCGTCTCGCGGCGCTCCCTGCGTCCCTCGCCCGGAAAGGCGAAGATGATGTTGAACGAGGGCCGGATACCGGCCTCAAGGCAGCGTGCTGCGCTCTCGTAGATCGAGTCGAAGTCCTGCCAATCCTTGTTCATCGCCTTGAGAACGGCAGGAGAGCCGGAGTCGACGCCCTGGCAGATCTGGTGCAGGCCGGCGCGCCGCAGCATACGCAGATCCTCCGGCGTCAGTCGAGCGACGACGTTGCTGGTCGCTTGTATGCTCCACAGAAAATGCGAGTTCTCGCGCACCAGGCCGTCGGCGATCCCGCGAGCGCGGTCCATATCGACGAGAAAGTTGTCGTCGACCACCCAGATCATATCGAGCGCGTAGCGGCGGCTCAGATCGACCGTCTCTTCGACGAACTGATCCGGCGTCAACGCATTCCACTTCCGCCCATAGACGCCTGAATTTGTGCAATACGCGCAGTTGAACGGGCATCCAAGACTCGATGTATACATGGCCCATCGACGTCCGCATTTACGCTCATATGCATCGAAGTCGGCGAGGTGGTACGCCTTGGGCGGCATCTCGGAAAGGGGGCGCAGTGGACGCTCCTGCGTCATCGTCAGCTTGCCATCGCGCTTGAAGCCGATGCCGGCTACGAAGTCGGGTGCTGTGCCGTCGCGCAGGTGTTGGGCCAGCTCGAGGAAGCTGTCTTCGCCCTGCCCGCGCACCACGTAATCGATGTAAGGAGCCTCCAGCGTCTGCTTGGGAAGCAGAGAGGCATGCCAGCCTCCCAGGATTACCGGAAAATCAGGGTCCCACGCCTTGATCGCTTTTGCGATCTCAACCGTCTCGCGGATCATCGGGCCAGTCACGAGCGATATGCCAAGGCACAACGCATCCTTGACCTCGTTGAGGACGCGCTCCTTGTAGTTGGGCGTGATGGTCGAGTCGATGATGACGATCTTGAAGCCGGCCCTGAGAAGCGGTGTTGCGACAGCCAGAATACCTAGAGGCGCCGTCGCCTCTGAACTGGAGAAGGATGGAAAAAAGAACACAATCTTGTTGGATCTACGCATGCACTGTCCGCCGTTATTGCGAGCATAGCCATCGCGGGACCTGGACTTGTCACGGACTTGTCACCCAAAGTTCATCTGTTTGCAGCACGGCTGTCTCTCCGGCGGCCGCTCGACTGCTGCTGCGTTCGCTGCCGTCGAAAGACGCCCGAAAGACATCTTCGCCTTAACCTCAGGCACGCAGTAGGAATGATGAGGTTTGCCCCGCGCTTGGCGGTCGGAGCCCCGAGCAGATTGTGTTCGGAAAAAGCTGGCGGCTCCAGAGGTCACGCGCCGCCGGGCAGATGCGAGAACCTTTTATTCTCCACTCTCGTAGTGCTCTTCGTGCATTGCTACCGACGCGTCGAGAAGCCACACCCGCTGACATCCCTGGCCTCCCCCAGGCAGAGACGGCGAGCTAGGTGACCCGACGCGCTGCGGACACGGCTCGCACGTGTTGTCTCGTTACATGGAAGCTGCTCTAGAGTGCAGAAGGAGACGAAATGGCGAGTACCATCTCAATCCAGGCTTTGAGTGACTGGACGCATTACTTGTGGTTGGGTCTCATCCTGGTATGCCTCGTCATGAGCCCATTCACCAAGACCGCCTACAAGAGGGAATCTCTGAGATCAGAGTTGAACTACCTGCTGCCAGGGGCGCTTGCAGCTTATCTGCTCTTTGCTTCCCGTACGACGCCGTACTGGTTTAACAGACCGGCATACACAGTGTCGCTGCCTGTTGCGGTGGTGGGGTTTGTCGTCGCAGTCTGCGGGATCACCACCAGCGTGTGGGCGCGATTCGCGCTCAACAAAAATTGGAGCGGCACTGCGGAGCTCAAGCGGGACCACGAGCTCGTGCGCAGAGGACCGTACCGCATCACCCGGCACCCCATCTACTCAGGCTTTTTGCTGGCGCTCTTCGGCTCAGCTCTCGAAAGGGGACTGATTCGGAGCTTTGTCGCTATTGCCGCCTTCGCGCTCTGCTTTTACATCAAAAGCCTCGCCGAGGAGAGACTCATGGTAGAACGCTTCGGCGGGAGCTACCTTCGCTACCGCAGCGAGGTCCGGCAGCTCGTTCCTTTTCTGCTCTAGTGGATTGTGGGGAGCTGCTTCCCCACAGCGTCATTCAAAGGAGACCCAACAGCACCGATCCGTGATCGCATCGTCAGCAGCAGCAGTTGACCACGCCTGCCCAATGCCCTCACCGTGAACGATTCAGCCATAATCAGCGTGGAAAAAGTTTTCACGCCGGCCAGCCGCGTCCGGACCGCGGCCAAGCAAGGCCCGGACCATACACCAAGGTCGTCACCCCTGTGCGGCGGGAGCGGCGTGACTGCCCGAGGAATAAGCTCCAACGCTATTAGAGGCCTGCTCCGGCACGCGCTGCAGTAGTATCCCGGCAAATGCGGCACGTACCCGCGCAAACACCAGCATCCAGAGGATGGTGACCACGATAGCGACCGGAAGCCCACTAGGCGCCATCAAGGCGTGGAAGCAAACGATGTTAAAGATCACCGGTGCCAGCATTGCCAGCGCCAGCGGCACGTAACGGTTGATCAACAGCAGGATGGCCGCTATCAGCTGGAAGAGAAACAGGATGACGAAGAAATGGGACGCGAATATGGCTCCCATGAACTGTCCGGCGACTCCGGTGGGCGGCGGCATCGGGATAAAGTTTAAGAAGCCGTTGGCTCCGAAGACAAGGAATACGAGCCCCAGCAAATACCTGGCGATTTGCGATGCGATCTTCATGGGTGGTCCTTTCATTCAAGGTCGGTTTGAATATCAGTGGTGGTGAGGGTCATGCCACTTGGAACTGGGCACGAACCAAGGCAACGAGCGGTTCCAGGAAGGACTGGCGATCCGCCCCGCTGTTCAGCGAGCTGGTGCCGCCGGCGGAGATAAATGTAACGTCGGTTACGCCGAAGAACCCGAAGATAGTCCGCAGGTAGGGCTCCGCATGGTTCAGCGACATCATCGCCGTGCCCGCGTCATACATTCCGCCCGACGCGATGAGAATCGTCGCCCTCTTGCCCGTCAAAAGCCCCACGGGTCTTCCCGTCGCATAGGAGAAGGTCTTGTTCGGAACTGCGACCTGGTCGATCCACAGCTTGAGCGTGGAGGGGATCGAGAAGTTATGCATGGGCACGCCGAGAATGTATTCGTCGGCAGCGACTAGCTCGGCGACAAGGGAATCGGAGAGGGTCAGGAGTTCGCGCTGCCGCTCACTGCGGGCCGCCTCCGGGGTGTAGATCGCCGTGATCCACTCGGCGGTCACCGGGGGAATCTCGCTCGTTGTCGTATCGCGGGTGATTACCGAGCCGCCGGGGTTAGCGAGCTTCCAATTGTGTACGTACTCCGCACTCAGATGACGCGAAACGGACCGTTCGCCTGCAGGGCTGGAATCCAGATGTAACAATGTCATAGTCGGCTGCTCTCCTGCGACATATGATGCTTAACCATCAAATGTCGATTCAGCTTACACCAACAAATGTCGAGTAAGCAACTAAGTGTTGCTTTTGCTATTCTGGAGCTTATGAGTCAGAAGCCATCAGCTGAGACCGCCGATCCTCGTGTACGGCGAACCCACCTGCTGCTTGGGCAGGCGCTCGAGAAGTTACTCGGCGAGAGGGAGTTCGACAAGATCTCCGTGCAGGACATCACGGAGGCAGCAACTCTGAACCGGGCCACGTTCTATGCCCACTACCCGGATAAATACTCGCTGCTGGAGTGCATGGTCGCCAGCCGGTTCAGCGCACTGTTAGAGGCGCGGGGGGTCAAATTTGACGGCGGCTGTCAATCTGCCCTGCGATCGATGGCCCTTGGGGTCTGCGACTATCTGGCCGCGGCGCCGGGACGGAAATCGAAGCAGGTGACACAGATGGAACCGCACATGGAAGCGCCGGTGATCTCGGTCGTGACGCAGATGATCCTGGCAGGGATGGAGAAGCATCCGCCTGCCAACGGAGTGACCGCGTCGATGCTTGCCGCTGCTGTGAGCTGGGCCATGTTCGGGGCCGCCAAAGACTGGGTGCGCCACGAGCACCGGTGCCCGTCAGAGGAGATGGCCGATCAGATAATGAGTCTGCTCGGACCCTTACTCACGGCCGCGTATGATGGCGTCGCGGTCTAGCAGCTCAGCGGTGCGCAGGCCACCGAACTCGATCAAGATCGTCGGGCCATCAATCAGCGTTAGTCGGATCAGTTCTTTAGTTCACATCTTCGCGGCTTTGGTGACCAGCAGGAGCAGTGGCTTTCACTGGGAGAATGCCTACTCCTTCAGCTGCGACCTTCTGCGTCCCGCAAAGTCGCAACGGTGGATGCGCTTACGACGGCTAGAAAGCGGCGGCGGGAAGTGTCTGGCATACTGTCCGTCATTGGGATGCTCCATGAAGGCAATTGTGCTGATTCTTTGTGCTCCATTTGAATGGAACGCAAATCTCGCCCAGCACGCTCAAGAGAAGATTGGCGAGTCTCTCCCGCTGGACGTATAAGCCTTTTAGAACGGTATAGCCTATGCCCCGCGCGGTCGGCCCGGCCTGCCTCCTCAGTGTGGGCCCTCGATCACGGTCGATTCGATGAGCACTACGTTGGAATCGTCATCCGATCCAGCGACAATCAAGAAGCGTGGATCGGTTGATGAAGTAGGCCCCACACTCGGCCCCACCGACTTGAGTGGTCCAATCGTCTGCACGAGTCCCGCTCCATCAGCATTTGTCTTCAGTATGGCCAATTCCTGCAACTTGCCGAATGGCAAATGATTCGATTCTGCCAGGTAGACCCTATATGTGGTCGTCGGAGTTAGTCCCGCAGCTGCAAGTTCTACAAGGTCCAGCAATCCCAGCGAGTTGATTGCCACTGACGCCTGTGCCTTTGGTAGAGAGGTGCTGCCGGCCCTCAGATGAAGGTGGGCTGTGGTTCCCGCATTCCCCAAGGGACTAAGGTTTTCTTTTCCCTGACCATTTGGAATCGCGTTGGGCACGTACACCAGGGCCTGGGTTGTTTGTCCAATTGGAATGCTTGCTATCACCGCATTGGACAAGGTGTCGATGACTTGAGCCGCGTCTCCATTTTCTAACGCGACGTAGACCCTCGAGCCGTCTCCGGACGGCCAGATACCGTGAGGAAGGCTTCCCACCGGAATGGTAGCAACCAGTTCTGGCGCAGGTCCTCTACGAAACACCTTGACCTCATTCGCGCCGCCGATGGTGACATAAGCGAACTTCCCGCGACTGTTGTTGACGAAATTGACATGGTTGGTGATCGGACCAGTCTCCAACACCGCCCTCTGCTCGAATGGAGGTTTGGCATCAAATATTTGCACCTTACCGGCGTCCTTCAAGGTGATCCATACCTCGTCGTTTTCTGGGCTGACAGCAATATTTGGACAGAAGGGGCTCGCCTGCACCAGGCGCTTGATAACGCGATGCGCCTTCACATCCAACACGGAGAATTCCGGAGTGAAGCTGGAGCAGACAAACGCATATCGCCCATCAGTGCCGAAGGAAGTCATTCCCGGACCGTTCGCCAACTGGATTCGTTGGATTTCCTTCATCCGGACAGGATCGATGACGGAGATGTAATTCTCTCCGCGCACCGTGACCCACAACTCCCGCCCATCGGTTGTGAAGAAGGCCTCATGTGGAGAACGCCCGACGTAAATCTTTCCTTTAACGCCGTTAGTCGCCGTGTCAATGAGAGTGACCGAATTTGATGCGACGGAGACGACTGCGAGAGTTTTACTGTCGGGAGAGTATCCCAGTCCATGTACCAGCAACTCTCCTTTGTAAAGTGGACTCAAGGCGGCTGGAACTGGGTCCCCGAGCCGGATTTCGCCAAGAGAAAGATTCGTAGAAGGGTCGATGACCGAGACCGTGTTAGAGGTCTGGTCAGCCGCGTACACGCGATCATGACTGGAGATTGGAATATCCGGTCGGCCCCAGGGCGCTTGTTGCGCAAACCCGCATGGCGCCAGACAAAAGAGTAAAGACCAACATGACAATTTCATATTGCTTCTCCTGATAAGCCAATTGTGAATGGACATATAACCGCATCTGGTTAATGTGCCGTGCTACTTCGTTGGGTAAGCAGCGGGGATGTGATGATCCTCGTGCTGCTTTAGCCAAAGCTGCATCAGTTCAATCTCAGATTGCTGGTCGGTGATGATCTCCTGTGCAAGTCTCCGCATCTGGGGATCGGTTCCGTAGATAAGTTGCGTCTTGGCCATGTCTAACGCGGCTTCGTGGTGAGGCAACATCAACCTCACAAAATCAACATTTGCATCGCCAGAGGGCCTTGTGGACGCCATGGCAACGTGCATCTTGTTCATGCCTGCCATCAACGCGTTCCACTTCACATCATTGGCTTGGGGCTGGCCCTGCGCATAAGTGTCGTGTTGCCCCATGGCAAAAGCGACAGCCGGAATCATCACGACAACGGCCAACACCGCGGTCCGCATTTTCATATGCACTCCTCATTTGCCTACGAACATAGATGACGCGGCAGAGCGTGCAAATCATGGGTTTGTATTAGGGAGAATAAGTGATGGTGAGACTGGGCATCTTTTACTAGGCTTTCATTTTGTATAGCTCGCGCACTAAGTGTGCGCATGAGGAGGGGCCGTGCAGATAGAAGCAGATGTGGTTGAGTGCAAGGTGCCGGTTACGCGTCGGACATTTGTTAAGGGCTTGGCCATAGGTGGCCTTGTGGGCGGTCTGGGGCTAAGTCGGAGCCCTCTCTTCTGCGAGACGGTAGTGCAGAGTCCGTCAACGCTTTCAGGCACTCACTTCGAATTGGAGATAGCAGAAAAAAAGGTCAACTTCACTGGGAGACAATCAGCGGCAACTGTCGTCAACAACTCCCTGCCTGCACCAACCCTGCGGTGGCGACAAGGCGACCTGGTAACGCTCGCAGTTACAAATCGCCTCAAGGTTCCTACATCGCTGCATTGGCATGGAGTTCGTGTATCCAGCGCTATGGATGGAGTTCCGGGCCTCAGCTTCGCGGGCATTCGTCCCGGCGAAACGTTTGTGTATCGGATTCCCGTGCGTCAGAGCGGCACCTACTGGTATCACAGCCACAGCGCGGCTCAGGAACAGACAGGCCTGGCCGGCGCGGTCATTATCGATCCGGCAGTAGATCCATCCGGGCCGTATGACCGCGAGTATGTCGTCATCCTGGCGGACTGGACAGATACCGACCCCAGGACCGTCTTCAGCAACCTGAAGCAGGACAGCGAGTACTACAACTTCCACCAGAGGACTTTGGGAACATTCATCGATGACGCGAGGAAGAACGGCCTCGGTCCTACAATATCTAACCGCAGGATGTGGGGCCGGATGAATATGACTCCGACCGACATATCAGACGTAACTGGCGCGACCTATACGTTTCTGATGAACGGAAATAACCCGGCATCGAACTGGACAGCCCTCTTCAAACCTGGCGAGCGGGTTCGGCTCCGTTTCATCAACAGTTCGGCGATGACCCTCTTTGACGTACGCTTGCCCGGCCTCACGATGACAGTCGTGCAGGCTGACGGCAACGAGATCGAGCCGGTTGTGGTGGATGAATTTCGAATCGGTAATGCGGAAACGTACGACGTGATCGTGGAACCCAGACAGGATACGGCCTACAGCATCTTTGCACAGGCCATAGATCGTACGGGCTACGCAAGAGGGACGCTTGCACCGCGACTCGGGATGACCGCTGAGGTGCCGGCGATGGATCCGCGGCCCATGCGCACCATGGTTGACATGGGCATGGGTATGGCCGGGATGAAGGCGATGAGTATGCCTACGACGACGGACCCAAAGACGCCACGGCAGATGCCAGCAATGGGCATGAATATTTCACCTGCGCAGAACCCCACGACGCCAGAGCAAATGCCGGGAATGGACATGAATATGCCGCCTGAGCAGGGCTCGTCCACAACTGCAATTGATCGCGGTGAAGCGGACGTGACTGCCGCATCCGTTGCTGCGAAATCGATTGTAAATGTAAGCAACTATATGCCGTTTCCTCAGCCGGGTCCATCCACCAGTGCCTATTCGTCTGCGTCGCCGCTGGCCGGAGCAAAAATCCCCGTGGATCGCACGCTTTCACACGTCGGTCCGCAAGTGGACGGAATATCGATGGCAGTGTCGGAACGCCTGTCTGATCCTGGTGACGGACTGCAGAGCAATGGCCGACGCGTACTCACTTACGCCGACTTGAGAGCCCGATACCGCGGGGTTGATGGCCGGCTGCCTACTCGGGAAATCGAACTGCATTTGACGGGCAACATGCAGCGTTACATCTGGGGATTCGACGGCCGGAAATTCTCCGATTCTGGATCGATTGAGTTGAAGCTCGGGGAGCGGGTCCGCTTCACGCTGATCAACGACAGCATGATGGACCATCCCATCCACCTTCACGGTATGTGGAGCGAGGTCGAGACAGGCCAGGGAGAGTTCAACCCCTACAAACATACGGTCATTGTCAAACCGTCGGAGCGAGTGACGTTTCTCGTGAGCGCCGACACTCCGGGACGATGGGCATTGCACTGTCACTTGATGTTTCACATGGAGGCAGGAATGTTCCGTACGGTGGTGGTGTCGTGATCTCGCGCGGGAAGAAACGTCAATTCTCAACCAGGGTAGCCTTAAGTATCCTCTTTGCGGGACTAGCCATCTTTTTATCTCTTTTAGCGCTGGCTTCTGAGGCACGCGCTCAATCCGGAACTGCGCCTTCAGCGAATGCGGTGTCGACGGATAGGCACGGTTGGAAACCCCCAATCACAGACCGGGTCGTCGCGCATGTGTTGTTCAATCAGCTCGAGGGTCGAACAGACGGTGCGTCACCCGATCTTCGTTGGGATGGTGAAGGCTGGATTGGGACGGATATGAACCGCTTGTGGATTAAGTCAGAGGGCACCCTGCATGGTAGTAGTTTGAGTGACGGTGATCAGGAGCTCCTGTACGATCGGCCCATTCCACGTTTGCGGTATTTGGACGCTCAAGTTGGCATTCGTGAAGATCTGGACTCGTCTGCAAATCGCACCTGGGGCGCAATCGGCATCGAGGGACTCGCACCGAGCTTTTTCCAGATAGAGCCGACCTTCTATTTCCGGGATGGCGGTCACGTCGCGGGAAAGATCACCGCGTCGTACGACCTGAGAATTACCCAACGGTTAGTTGCCCAGCCAGAGTTGGAGATGAACTTCTACAGCAAGCCCGACCCAGCCAGGGGTTTGGGAACGGGCATGACCGATCTGGATACCGGGATACGGCTGCGCTACGAAATACGGCGCAAAGTGGCACCGTACGTTGGGTTAGCCTATACCGATCAGTACGGGAGTACGGCTTCATACTCCCATCGCTCCGGTGACTCCGTATCGAATCCCAGGTTCATCTTCGGCATACGGGTATGGCATTGAGCAGCAAGAGTGGGCTCGGACAATGAAGACCACGTCTAAGTAGCGTTGAACTGGCAGTTACTGTGACGTAGAGTGCGGAAACACATGTCGTTTCCTGAAAGACTACTAAACACCAATACAAGAGGTCGAGATGCTTAACAAAGATAAACTAGCAAAGAAGCAACAGGCACCGCCGATTGATAATTCGGACATTAGTATGCACGCGGTGGAGGACATTTCATGCGCCTTGAATACATTACTGGCTGATGTGTTTTGTCTTTACCTGAAAACTAAGAACTTCCACTGGCATATGAGTGGACCGCACTTTCGGGACTACCACTTACTGTTGGACGATCATGCGGACCAGCTATTCGCCGTCACGGACGAGATTGCTGAGCGTGTTCGGAAAATCGGCGGCACGACGATCCGTTCAGTCGGGCATATCGCTCGCCTGCAGCGTATCTCCGATAACGATGCCGACTATGTTACCCCGGGCGATATGCTGAGCGAACTCCATGAAAACGAAAAGGCAATCATGTTGAGCATGCGAGCGGCGCATACCCTATGTGCCGATGCGGGTGATGTAGCAACCGCAAGCCTCTTGGAAAACTGGATCGACCAGGCGCAACGGCGCTCGTGGTTCCTTTTTGAATCGACCCGATCCAGGGTCTCCTGAGTTATTAAGGTGACGATCATGATGATGCCATCAAAGCTGCGCTGGCCTTCCGGTGACGCTCAGATCGTGGCGGTCCACACTGTGGGCTGGCGCGATTACACTCAAAGCCAGCAGATCTGGTGAATACCTTCCAGGCCGTCGGACTGAGGCAGCGAGCTGTTGAGCTTATGCCCGGGGTTGCAGTTGTGATGCTCTTTCGCGAACTCCCTTGAGCTAACCAGCGATCGCGAATCGTACAACTGCATCCTCCCGTAAGGTGGAGGAAGGGTTTTGTCGCATCCCAAACGCGTTCGTGATTTGCCTGCCCAAACATCCCACGATTCAAGGGCGGCCCGAAGCCCGTTTGCCGTTAGAGCCACCGTCTAACAACTGGCTCGATTGCCCCGCCAGGTCCCTTGATGGATGACTTGCCAGAGCGATTACGTATCACGACACGAGGGGCGAACTGCCCTGCCGTCCACCCCTTCTTCCGCGCTTCGATTGCCAGACCATGTACTCCATCGGGCCTTCAAGAAGCGAAAAATCTCTTGATATGGTTAGCGATTTCTTCCCCATGAGTCTCTAAGGCGAAATGGCCCGTATCCAGCAAGTGTGTCTCGACGTTGGGCAAGTCCCGCTTGTAGGGCACTGCGCCTTCCGGCGGAAAGATGAAGTCGTTCTTCCCCCAGACGATCAGGGTCGGCGGCTTGTACTGGCGAAAGAAGGCCTGAAACTGAGGGTACAGGGGGACATTCGAACCATAGTCGAACAGCATATCCAATTGGATGTCGCCGTTGCCCGGCCGATCGAGAAGAACCTGATCGAGCGTCCATGTCGTTGGGTCAAGCAGACCTGGATCGCTCACGCCGTTGTGATACTGCCACTTCGTGGTCTCCGGGCTCACCATGAACGTCAGGGCTGCGCGATTCTCTGGAGTCGCATCGTGCCAGTATTTCTTGATGGGATCCCAGAACTTGAGCAGCCCCTCCTCATAGGCGTTCCCGTTCTGCACGATGAGCCCCGAAATCTTCTCGGGATGAAGTAAGGCGAGCCGATAGCCGATCGGTGCTCCATAGTCCATGACATAGAGTGTGTACTTGGTCAGCTCAAGTGTTTTTGTGAGCTCCTCGACGATGCTCGTCACGTTTTCGAAGGTGTAGGGGAAGGCTTTGTGGTCAGGCATGCTGCTAAAACCATACCCGGGGTAATCAGGAGCGATAACCCGAAACGATTCCGCCAGCCGCGGAATCAAGTTGCGGAACATATTCGATGAAGTGGGGAAGCCGTGGAGGAGAAGCAGCACGGGCGCGTCTCTTGGGCCCGCATCACGATAGAACACATCGAGGTCCCGGATGCGGATGGTTTTGTAATGGACCTTCGATGCCTCTGTGGAGTTTGCGGTGGCTTTCATGGTGGCTCCTTGTGAATCAATCAAGAGGAAATGACCCTCGTCTTGCTATCGAACATAATTGCTACTTCGTGCACTGCCTATTGGGGGTTTGTATTAGAAGACTCGAGCAAACTCTAGTGCGCACACCCGTTCGCATCGGGCGTATGAAGTTAAAAGGGCTCATGAGAATTGTTTGAATGCTGCCAGGACCTTCACGCCAATACGGTATGCGCAGCTTCACAGACATCCTGACCAGGTCCGCAAGCGATTCCGCTTGCATCTTCCGCATGATCTGGCTTCGATGGATTTGCAACGTCACTTCGGAGATTCCCAGCACAGATGCAGCCTGTTTATTGAGTAAACCTCCGACGGTAAGGGGCAAGACCTCCCGCTCGCGCGGCGTCAGGCTCGAAAAGCGCTCTTGCAATTTAGACTGCTCGGCCCTTCTTTGACGCAGTCTTCTATGTAGGAGAAACGCGGATTTGATGGCTTCTATCAGTGCTATGGAATTGATAGGTAGAGTCAGCAACTCGACCGCTCCTGCCTTCATCGCGCCGACAGCTGCAGGAATGTCACTGTGCCCGCAGGTGAAAATGACAGGAGGGCACGCCTTTCCCGCGAGTTCGCACTGGAGCGCATGATCGGGATGGTCCTGAGGATGCAAATCAAGAATGAGGCAAGCAGACTCGTCGTCCCTATAGGCCTCCCCGAACTCTCGGACGGAACTAAAGCCGACCATCTCCGGGCCAAACGATTCACTGCCGGCCAGGATGGCTCCGCGAACGCAAGGACTCGCGCCGATGAGGTAGATGACCTCATAAGAGCCCTTCGGTGGATACGGGCTGCATGAGGCCGCCCAGTCACGATGGGAATTCGGATTGGGCCGCCTGAACTGATCAGAACACTGAATTTGCGTGTGCATCTTGGAAACCGCCTCTGGATGAATTCGGTGTCTGCCACAGGAAAGCAGCAGCAGCCGTTCCAAGGTGACCCGACATGGGTCCGGAGTAAAGACACTGGCGGTCAATTGTCGGTCAATCGCGGTTTTGCCTATTTTCCAGGAGAAATTGCGGTGTATTGATATGGAAATCCCTTAGAATCGACGTGTCTGAGCCCATTCCTTTCGACCAAGCTTCCGCACCCCGCCTTTGCAATGGTTCCGAATCAGTGAAAACAGAGGATTCAACCCGTGTGCGGCTCGGGTCGTTCGAGCTCGATTTGAAAACCGGAGAACTGTGCGCGTGTGAGGGTGATTCTGTTGGCCGGCGGGTTCTGCTTCAGGAGCAGCCATTCCGGGTGCTCGTTTTCCTGGTCGAGTGTGGCGGCGGCCTGGCGTCGCGTGAGGAAATCAGGAGGAGACTGTGGCCCAACGACACTGTCGTCGATTTTGACCACAATATCAATGTAGCGATCGGCACTTTGCGCAGAGCGTTCGGCGACTCGGCAGCCCAGCCCAGTTACATCGAGACCGTCGCCCGACGAGGCTACCGGCTAGTCGTTCCAGCGGAGTGGATTGAGCCAATTGATGATCCTCCACAATTTGAAGCAAAGGTAAGCCCTTTCCCTGAGCAATCGGAAGTCCTGCCCGCCAGTTCCGGACTCATCGGAAAAAAAGTATCGCACTTCCGTGTAATCGAGATGATCGGTGGCGGCGGCATGGGAGTCGTATATCGGGCTGAGGACCTGAAGCTGAGCCGCCCGGTGGCGCTCAAATTCCTGCCGGAAGAGCTGGCCAGCGACCCGGCCGCCCTCAAACGATTTGAGCGGGAAGCGAAAACGGCCTCGTCTCTGAACCATCCCAACATCTGCACCATCTTCACAATCGAAGAGTTCGGGGGGCAGCCCCTCATCGTGATGGAGTTGCTCAACGGCTTGACACTTCGGGATCGTTTGGCCGCTGATCATCCGACGCGGATGCCCCTGGACCAGTTCCTCGAAATTGCGATTCAAATCTGCGACGGTCTGCAGGCCGCTCATGAAAGAGGCATCGTTCACCGCGACATCAAGCCCGCCAACATTTTTCTCACCAATGCCGGTCCCGCAAAGATTCTGGACTTCGGACTGGCCAAGTTAGTCGAGTCCGAAGAGCAGACAGAGATGGAAGCAGAGGCGCGGGCGGGGTATGTCAATGGATCGGCTGGCGCTCCGATGCTTCCAATCGACGACACAAATCTGACCCGCACCGGCTTGGCCATGGGTACGGCCAGCTATATGTCTCCTGAGCAGATTCGGACAGAAAAACTGGACGCCCGCACCGACCTGTTTTCCTTCGGCCTTGTTCTGTATGAGATGGCAACGGGCGCGCGGGCGTTCACGGGCAACAACGCTACTGGCATTCATGAAGCAACCCTGCATCGGACGCCCATTCCGGTCCACGACTTGAATCCCACTGTACCAGGCGCTTTGGAAGCCGTTATTGCGAAAGCGATGAGCAAGGATCGCGCACAACGCTACCAGTCAGCGGCCGAGATGCGCGCCGACATCGAACTGGTCCGAGGCCAGCGCAAACTACGGATGCACCGCATCCGCAAATGGCTAGGCTTGGCTGTCCTTCTCCTTGTTTTTGCCGGTGGAGCGGACGCTCTCTACCGCTATCTCACCCGTTACCAACTGACCGCTACCGACACGATTGTGATTGCCGACTTAACCAACCAGACCAGCGACACCGTTCTGGACGATGCTCTCAATCTTGCGATTCCGGTTGAACTGTCGCAGACACCCTTCCTCCAGGTGCTCGCGCAAGATAAAGTGCGGGAAACGATGAAGGACCACAAACATCCGGTGGACGGCAAAATCACCCCGGAGATTGCGCGCGAGGTTTGCCTCCAAACCAACAGCAAGGCGGTGATCGACAGCTCCATTGCGGATGTAGGCAACCACTTTCAAATTACCCTGACCGGCGTCAATTGCCGGAGCGGCAAGATCTTCGCCAGGGCAAAGCAGGTTGCGCCTCTGCGCACGGACATCGTGCATGCGCTGGGCTTAGCCGGCGCCGAACTCCGGGGCCGCATGGGCGAGCCGGCCGAGTCTGTGAACAGATTCAACACGCCGTTGGAACTGGCAACGTCATCCTCTCTCGAAGCCATACAGTCTCTCCACAGCGGATTCAAGATCCATTTGTCGGGGGATCACGCCACCACGGCGTCTTACTACGAGCGCGCCGTCGATCTGGATCCGAACTTTGCTTTGGCCTATGCGTCGCTCGGGATCATTTACAGGGATGTGGGCAGAGCCGAGCGGGCCCTGGCAGCTGAGAAGAAAGCATACGAATTGCGCGACAGACTGACCGGCCAGCTTAAATTCCTCGCGGAGACTCTCTATTTAAATGTTGGGTTGGGGGATCTGGATAGCTCGTATCCCATCTACCAGGAATGGGTGCGAACCTTTCCGCTGGACGGAGTAGCACACATAAATTTTGCGGCTTGCCTATTACAACTAGGCCGCTATGACGAATCGGCTGCGGAAGAACGGGAAGCTCTGCGTCTGATGCCGTTGCTTGGCCCCGGAAGCTATTACGAATTGATGACTGCGACCGTCTCTGCGGGCCATTTAGAGGAAGCCAAGCTTGTCTACGCTCAGGCTAAAGCTCGCAAAGAAGATAGCCCAAGTTTGCGCGGAGGCCTTTTTTTGGTGGCTTTTTTGCAGCATAACAAGCGCGCCATGGAGGAGCAATTTCTTCAGGCGCGAGGTGACAATATCTCAGATCCTTCTTTTAGGATGAAGGGTAGATTAGAGGCTTACGGTGGACGCTTCACCCAAGCTCGCCAATTGCTTCAGCAAGCTGTGCGTGCTCCAAAGAAGAACAACGCTCTCGATCAGGCTGATCCAAGCAATCTTGAGATCGCTCTAGACGAAGCTGAGGTTGGGCAGAAAGCGGATGCAGCAAGACGCGCTAAGCAATTTAGCCTAATGCCTCAGGATCGCGGAAGTCGCCAGTTTCTGGCCCTCCTGCTTGCTTTTTTGGGCGACGGTGAGCGGGCTGCCGGTCTAGCAACTGCACTAGACCGCGAATCCCCGCAGGATACACTCTCGCAACGGTTCATTCTGCCTACGATACGGGCAGCCATCCAATTGAACAACAACAATCCGGAAAGGGCGATTGAGATTTTGCGACCATTGGAAAAGTACGAGCTAGCTTACACACAGTCATTCGATAATCTATATCCAGCCTATATCCGCGGTCTTGCATACCTGCAATTAGGCAGTGGCAGAGAGGCGGCGGCGGAGTTTCAAAAGTTGATCGACCGACCGGCCATCGTCAAGATCAATGTCATCGGAGCTCTGGCCTACCTGCAGCTTGGTCGCTCCGACGTTCTCATGGGCGACAAGGTCGCGGCGCGCAAGTCCTATCAAGCTTTTCTAACCATCTGGAAAGACGCAGACCCTGACGTCCCAGTCCTGATGCAAGCCAAGGCGGAGTACGCCCGGTTGGGCGTCTGAGACATCTCCAGAGCGCCTATCTGGCAGTCGTCATGAAGCGCTGCTCAATCGCTTTGACCTTGTTCAGGCGACGGACGAACCGGGGCGCGAACACATTGAATGTTGCCGCCAGGAACCGCTCTACAATATCGAATGCGAGCGCAGGCCCCACAATCCTCGACCCCAAAACGAGCGCGTTCATTTCGCCATTCTCGACGCCCTGATGCGCAGAGTATTGCACCGTGGCAGATTCCTGCATATCGCGTGTGAATTTTAGTTCTGAGCGCACTTGGAGAGAACTCTGTCCGGCTCCATTTATTGCGCTTTTATCCACCTATCGGAGCCTGTCAGCTTAACTGCCACATCAGAAATAAAAATGTGCAGCGGGCCTCCATCGGCGGTTCCGCGGTGCTCCGTTGAGATGAGAAGAGGGCCAGCTTTCTTATTGCCCGCCCAGGTCGCAATGACGGTACTGGGCTTCCTCGTTCCGCGCCGGTGGTAGACGAACTGCTGCACCCGCTTGTCGGCGCCGACATACAGGTCCCAGGTGTCTCCAGGGGTGGAGCCGCCCGCCTCAACGGGATACTTAACTGAGACCAGGGTGGCCGAACCGTTGCCGATCGGCAGTTTCTGCATACCTTGATCAGTCACGGTAGCGCTGCCGTCCCAGTAGGCATGTAGGGGAAAAATAAGCCAGTAGTTATCGTTGACGAAAGATGGCGCAACTTCATCCCTGACGTTTGCGGGTGCGCTGCTGAGCTGCGACTCAACAAAGGTAGCTGTTACCGGCTTGCCGTCCTTGTCCTTTCCTTCATAGGAAACTTTTCCGGTCTTGGGCTCCCAAACCCAGGCGTGGGCGATGTTCACCCCGGGAAACTGCCCGTTCCACGTATAACGGATTGCTTCAATCTGTTTGAAGGAATCAATGCCATAAGTCTTGGCAATCTGTTCGAGAATTGGTGGGCGTTTCTGCGCCATGGAGTTGGGTGCAACCACCAGCGCAGAGGCGAGTGCGGAGAGAACGAGAACAGGAGTTATAAAACGAGAGCTCGATTTCGTCATTGAAGTCCCCCTCTTACGGTTGAACGGACGTTGTCAAGTATGGCGGAAACCAAACTATACTCTCCCGCCTGATGCAGCGCCAGCGTGCTCGGGCCTCCTCCCACGGCGCAACCAGAAAATTGCAGCAGCAATAGCCAGGCATCCGTATTCGAGCACCATCGCCCACTTAGGAAGCGGCCCCCATGGACGTCCGAGCGTCCGCAGGTGCCAGACAATGTAGGTCGGGAAGATGCTCACAGTCCAAAGAACGATCAGCCACGTCGAGGCTGACGTCAGAAATGGCAGCAGCCATAGCAGATACCACGGGTAGACCACCGGAGCGCACACAAGAGCAGCGGCCATTGGCCATACAAGTAGCTCCGGAAACCACTCGGGCCCTGCTCTTCTTAGCCAGGTCGCAGTTCCAAACCCGGCGAACAGTGCCAGCGCCGCCAGCACCTTTGGAGACGCCAATCGATCGAATACGGCGAACACCGGACCATTGAAGCGCCAACTCTGCACATACGCACCAAGCGAGCCGATCGGAACGTGGCCGTGGTTGAGAAATGGCAGATACAGGAGTCCGAACACCGCTGCCGCCAGCGCCGCGTCGCGAATGCGGACGCGCTTCCAGTAAAGGGGCAGGAGCACGATCGGCAGAAATTTCACTGCTATAGCCAGACCAAGTGCCACCGCCGCCGTCGCCCGCCATCGGCGCCCCAGCGCAGCAACCGACACCAGCAACAATAGCGCGCCAACGATATCGATGTGACCGCTTCCCGCCACCTCAACAGCCAGCAATGGGTTCCAGGCGTACACCAGAACCAGGTGCGCCGCCCGCCCACTATAGTGCAGGACATCGAGCAGGACGAGGACAATTGCAAAATCGCAAATTACAAACGCGACTTTCATCGCAAATGTAGATTCGTGGATGGATGTTACCGCGCGGAAGAATAGCTGCGCCCCGGCCGGATAGGGGCTGGGTAGATCGGGGTTGTTCAAATTGCGAGTTTCCGGGGTATGCAGCCCGTTGGCGGCAGGATCGCTCGGGACGACTATATATGGGTTATAGCCGAGCCTCTGAAGGTGTCCATCCCAGACGTATCGATAAATATCCTCGTCCGCCTGTGGGGACAGCCGTAGGAATTCGATGCGCCACCCGGCAGCCAGGATAAGCGCAATGACGATCCCGCGTCGGGAGATTCCTGGCGTCGCGAAAAACTCACGGACTGCCAGGAGGTACGCGATGCCCGCCACCGTCAAGGACGCCATGAAGTACGGTCCACCCCTGTCGCCGAAGTTGCGTGAGCAGACACTCAGGGCCAGGCACAAGATGGCGCCGAGTATGCACACTCTCCACGCGGGGGTGAACTTCACAACTCTCCCGTGCCCGTTCGTGATTGGGCCGCCGCAAGCTCCCACTCTGCAAGCCACCGCGCCGTCCGGGGCGCTCTCGTCGGAGCCAGACGCAACTCCTCTGTAAGACGTGTCAGGTCGGCAGCTACATCGATGTCGTAAAAAGGGTCTGCGAAAACTACATCGAGCTCAAGGACTTTCGCGCGGGACAGGAGTGTCTCGAGCGCACTGCTGGTACCCATTCCGTCGCGTTCAAAAAGAGTCGGATGTGATGCCTTTGCACCGACGAGATAGTAACCTCCGTCTTCCGTTGGCCCCACCACCACATCATGCGCCACCAGCTTTTCAAAGGCGTGCTCGAGAACGGAACGCGGCAGATGAGGGCTGTCGCTGTTGAAGGCAATGGTGGGTCGTTGCTGATCTCGTGCGAAGTGCGCAAACACTGATGCAAGGCCTGCAGCAAGACCTTCTCCTGTCTGCGCCAGTACGCTTGCTTCCTCACCGGCAAACTGCGTCAGTTCGTCCACGTCCGCGCGCGGGCACATGATGGCAACCTCCACGTCGCCCAATGACCCGGCCAGCGCCAGCGTGTCGCGCAAGAGACAGCGATAAAGCCCGGTGACCGCATCGACGGGAAGGCCCGCAGTCAAGCGGGTCTTCACCGTACCCGGCCGCGGTGCTTTCGCCATGATTACCAGCACACGGTCACTACCCGGCAGACTCACAATCGCCTCGCACGAAATCTCATGGAATTCGACGCCGGCCTACGCGCGCCGTGGTCTTCCTGCCTTCAGGTCTCGGAAATAGTAGCGCACTACTAAACTGAGAATGAACCAGCCGGCCCCGATCGTGCCCTTCAGCGTACCGCTGATTTTCGATGTTCCGATGCGCGGATGATAGCTCACCGGAACTTCGATCACGCGGTATCCGGCAAGCGCACCTTTGAGCACCATCTCAACCGCCCAGCCATAGGTCGTCTCTTCGAGGGCGAGCGCGCGTATTACCTCTGCACGGGCAGCTCGAAACGGGCCTAGATCAGTGATTTTGAGTCCATATAAAGGCCCGATCAGGCTGACTGCGACACGATTACCGAACATCTGATGCCAGGGCAACGCGCCGGCCGAACGCTGCACGCGGGACCCAAGCGTGATGTCTGCACGCCCTTCCAGGATTGGCGCTAACAGAATCGACAACTCAGAAGGCCGATCGCTGTAGTCGCCGTCAAGGAAGACGACCACGTCAGGAGAATCTGCAGCAGCCAGACCGGTCAGGCAGGCCCGCCCATATCCACGCCGCGGCTCTCGAAGGACCCGAGCCCCCATTCTCGCGGCGATCTCGGGCGTCCCATCACCGGAGTTGCTGTCGACGACGATGACCTCCGCCGTGAGATCGGCGGGAAGGTCCGCCAATACGCGCTCTATCGCTCCTGCTTCATTGTGGGTGGGGATGATGACCGACACTCTCACCCGATCAGAACCAGGGAGAAGATGGCCACCGTTGCGACAACCACGCGTCAATGCCCCATCGCCGCCCGGCACGTCCCACACTGAGCGCGAGCGATGCGAGCACCGGAACAAGCAGCTCCCAGATCCACGCGGTTCCCCACTCCGATACCCAAAGGCTTGTGAGAAACAGGAACGCCACGAAGGCGACAGGGCGTGTGAGCAGACCGATGACCAGCAGAATGCCGAGAGAAATCTCCGTCAAGCCCTGCATCGGAGCAGCCATCGCGGAGTGGCTCGCCGCCAGCGCCATCACCGCCTTCCACGCAGCAGGAGAATGACCGGCCTGAATGTAGTGGTTTATCAGGCTCGCATAACCAGCCGGGGTGTAGAGGCCCTTCCCCAGATTTTCAAAAAACGCCCAAACGAACAATGCGCCGATCGTCAAACGCACCATCGCCAACCCTATTGCCGCTTCGGGCTGGCTGGTAACTGTTTTGGTCGAGATTGAGTCCGTAGTCATTGTCACCCCCTCGCCTCGTTACGAAGGTCTGGCGCGAAATGCCCCGACCATCGCAACTCCGATTCTCTTGAAGTCACACCGTTCCTCTTTCCCATTTTGAGCCGCTATTAAGTCACTTGCGAGTTTGAAACAGCGTCTTCGCAGTGTAGCTGATCAACGGGTCTGCCCATCGGATTCGCGTAAGAATTCATCCTTCGGTATGGCAGAGGTCCCTCACTGCATCGCTTTCGGGTACCGCAGGATGATCTTCCGAGGGATAGGTTTCTTGATTCTTTTGGACATAGGAGACGCCTCCTCTGCCGCAGGCTCCGAGAGCGCGCCTCCCGCTCCCATATCCCAAATGAAGGTAATCGCGTTTACGAGGACTAATCGTTCGCGACGCCTTCAAGGAGTTCATTGGCTTGGTATCGCTCGTTGAGGACGAAGTTCGTGTCGAGAAGCGGACCGATCACACGCTACGGCTCGCCGCCCGCGTTGTTAGGCCTAACTACTTGTGGACTAAAGGTCGGTTGGAGATGGCGGTGAAAGATTGGAGGAGACGGTCATCCAAACCGTCTGAATAGGTCTAGTTGAGAGGCGTGTCGGGAAACAGTGGCATCAGTTCCTTGAGTTTCGTGGCTACGTTTGCCATGTCGACTTCCTTCGTACTCAGGCCGCTGCGGGATGCGAGCATCGGACTAACGTCCAATAACTGTTCGAAGGTGGTGCCGTGCATGATCGGAATGAGTTGATCCCTAGCCAGAAGCACCGACAGCTCTTTTTCTGCGATCCCGGAGTTCTTTATGCGCGTCAAAAAGGCCGGGGTGACCAACACAATGCCCACACGAGACTGCGCCAAGCCCTTGTCGATCTCACGCATCAGCGGCGTGCCGAGCAGCACATCTTTTTCGCTGAACCAAACCTTGACCCCAAGAGATTCGAGTAGGTCGTGAAGCTCTTTTGCCGATGTAGCACGGTCGTCCCAAGCGTGGCACAGGAAGATGTCGCGCTTGTCTGGCTTTGGGCCGCTTTTCTCTAACGCCTCGCGGAATGGCGTGAGCGCACGGACTTCGGAAGGCGTGTAAGAGACAGACGATCCTACCGGTGACCACCGTGGTCGAGCACTACCGCCTGCACCGCCTCCGCTACCTCCGGAAGAACGGCTTGCACTAACCGATGAGGAGGCAGAAATCGAATATGACGGATAGGAGTAGCTGTTATATCCGCCACCCCAACGCCCGGAACTGCCGCCGCAGGCGGGGCAATTCGCTCGACCTGACGCTGTGTGGTGGCCTCTGGAAGGCGCTGTGCATCTCGACATGGCGCTTATTTTACGCGCTTCACCAGACATTGTGGGCAGAGACCACGAGCAGCGAATCTGAAGTTGGCAGGCTAGGTCTGATGCTTCTTCACGAACTTCTCAAACCAATCTAGCTGCACCCGTGCAAGCCAATGCTTGCGTTCGTCTGCTCCTAGTTTGCGGCTGCCCCGCAAGAGTGCCAGACGGGTCAGAGGTTCCGACGATTGGAAAGCATCTTTGAATGACAGAGCTTGTGATCGGCGACCGCTGGCAGAGAGAGCGAGAGCAGCGTAACGCCTCACCGCTTGAGACGGAGTAGTCTTGAACACCGTCCCAAGCTCGTTTGCCTGATTCCAAATAGGGTTCGTCCCGAAAAGATCGAGTATCCAAATCGCATAGAACTCAGGCGCTTGGGCATCGCCGGAGGCTGTGATGGGAGCTAGAAGCTTAACGGCACACTTCTTTCGCATTTCTGGATCGATAGGCTCGACATTCCGGAAGAATGCGTGAAGAGCATGGGCCACCGGATACAGACGAGGAAGATGATCCAACACGATATCGATTAAGTCATTGCGTTCGAAGCTGGAAAGTCGATGAAGGATGAATGCGACCTTCTTGTAGTCAATCTCATCCTCATCAAGCGCTTCGGTCAGGATCTCCTCCAAATCGACCGCTTCTAGAGCTTCCTTTTCTTCAGCTGACAGCTCGTCGAGCAAACGCCCACTATCGTCATCATAGAAGTGCTCTTCAATCAGCTTCGCGAAACGGGATTCGACCGAATCTTCTGCTTCCTCATCATCGCCGTGCGCTTCCAGATATTTCTTACACTTCATCACCTTCGTCTTCGCTGCGTGGAGCGATAACCCCTGCCGCTTATCCAAGAGTTGACCGAGCGTTCGTATAGCCCACTCCACCTTCTCTCTGCTTGAAGCGAAGAAAACGTAGTCGTCAATGTAGCGGATGAAGTCGATGCCACTCCCGAGCAGCTCATCGTCGATGTCGATCAAAGCAGCTTCCGCCAAGGGTCTGGAAGCCGGTGGTCCGATTGGAATGCCATAGCTAAGTCCATCGTGCGTAAGATTGCGTAGCAAACCTTCGATGATTCCTGGGTAGGGCCCTAGCTTGGGAACGCCATCCACACAGGCGTCCAAAGCGCCCCGGACTTTGTGCTGATATAGGCGAGAGTAGAAATCCGTAATGTCTGCGAAGCCTATGTAACCAGACAGCTGAGCTTGCGCACGCACGCGCTTTTGGGCTTCAAACTCTGCGTGACTCGGTTCCGATGCATACAGCTCGTTGCGAGCAGATCCCAATCTGAAAGAAAAGACGCGGTCGTCCGTCTCCCGAATTCGTTTATCGTCAATCTCGTTTGTGAGATCCACCACCAGCGAACTGTACAAGATGAGATCTACCGGATGGAGCAGCGTAACGGGACGCAAGTTGATCTTCGACTTCGGTGCGTGGGCATAGATAGGGCGATACGGGGTGTACTTCTGCAGGTCAAACTCCGCAAGCATAGGTCTCAGCTCCTGCCAGCCCGCTTCGACCCCAGCCCATTCTGGCGGCGAGGGGAAGAAATCACTGTATCCGTGATGCTGGATCGTTTCGAAGCCTCGCTGGAGGGACTGCTCGCTAAGTTGAAACAAGGCTCCTCCTGTGAGGCTGTGCCGCCTTCATCCTTCCCAATGGAGAGGCGGCCGAATGACTAGTCTAGCCCTGATTCTGACCTTGTGCATGAACGAACTCTGCGCATGCAACGACGAAGAGTGCCGTGATGGAGAAATGTGTTCTCAATCGTTCTACAGTTACGATCGGTTAGTCCTCACAAGTCGGCTTGTCGTCACTAATCCCGTGCTCGACTGGCGATAGCGAGTCAGTGCACTCATCAAGAAAATACTCGTAACCTTGTAGGCCGGTGGATGATCTAACCTTGCGTATATCGCGATGGGGGCTGACGCCGAATGAGAACGAACTAGATCGTCGATGCGTTCAACCCATATTTGGTGAAGGCGGTTGGACGACGCACGTGGTGGTACAGTTTTCGCTGGTCGCGCCGGGTCGTAGCCTGGGACTCGACGTGCTGCTTGCCGAGCGCGACCGAGGCGGCACGGGGCCCATCTCCCGTCTGCTAGGATGGGTTCGTCAAACACGCAGTTGAACGTCCTCCGGAGACAAAGCCTTGCGCGATTGGAATGCCCGGCCAAAGCAGTTCGCTGCCCCTACTCTGAATAGGTTTGCCCTCGCGGCAATGTTCGCGCTGGTTGTTCTTGCTGGTTGCCACTCCGGGCCTGCACCCGAAACCAAGCTGCGCATCAGCATGATTCCGACTACGGACCCGGGCAAGGCCCTGCGTGACAATCAGCCTCTACTGGGCTACTGGCAGAAGCAGACCGGGCTGACCCCGGATCTGACGATACCGACCAGCTACGCGGCGGTGGTCGAGGCCCTGGTCAACAACAAGGTGGACATCGCATACCTGGGCGGCTTCACCTATGTGCAGGCGTCTGCGCGGGCCGGCGTCAAGCCCCTGGTGCAGCGCACCATCGACCAGCAGTTTCATTCCGTCTTCATCACCCAGACGAATTCGAAGATCCACTCGCTGGCCGACCTGCACGGCCACTTCGTCTTTGGCGACGTCAACTCGACCTCCGGCCACCTGATGCCGCTGTATTACATGCAGCAGGAGAAGGTCGACCCGGCTGTGATCAAGAACGCGAGCTATAGCGGCGCGCACGACGCCACGGCGCTCGCCGTGGCCAACGGCAAGGCCGAGGCTGGATCGATGGATGAGCTGGTGTACAAGAAGATGACCTCCAACGGCCAACTGAAGCCGGATGCGGTGCGCGTCTTCTACACCACGCCGCCGTTTTTCGACTACGTGTGGGTGGCCAACAAGAACCTCGATCCCAAGGTGGCCGAGTCCTTCGCCAATGCGATGAAGGGCCTGAGCGCGGACAACCCGGATCAGAAGGCGCTGCTCGACCTTCTGAACTCGAAGGGGTATGTGACCGCGAACGATGCGGACTATGAAAAGCTGCGGGGCGCGGCGACGAGTGCGGGACTGCTGCATTGAACTTCAGCCCAAAGATCGATAGCCCATCGATCTATAGTCTTCGCGGAGTCGGCCGCACCTTCGGAGACGGAGACCGGCCTTCGGTTGCGCTTCAAAACATCACCCTCGACATTCCACAGGGCGACCAGGTAGTCCTGCTTGGCCCCTCCGGCTCGGGCAAGACGACTCTCTTTCGCTTGCTCAATGCAAGTATCTTTCCCTCCGCGGGCAAGTTGCTCTATCGCACTGCCGACGTCTCTTCCATGGGGCAGGCCGACCTGCGGCAGATGCGTTGCCGGATCGGCTGCATCTACCAGCAGCACTACCTGGTCCCAGGCATGTCTGCCCTGATGAACACATTGAGCGGCGCGCTGGGGCGATGGGGGATCGCCAGCACGGTGCGAAACCTGGTCACCCCGAAGGCAGCGGAGGTCGAACGCGCCGAGCATTGCCTCGAGGCGGTAGGTCTTAAGGAAAAGTGGCGAAGTGCCTGCAGCCAACTCTCCGGCGGCCAGCAGCAGCGCCTCGCGATTGCTCGCACGCTCATGCAGCAGCCGGAGGTGATTCTTGCCGACGAGCCGGTCGCCTCGCTCGATCCCGTGCTGTCGGATGAGATCCTCGACCTGCTGGTGCGGCTTGCGGAGGACTCGCATCTCACCCTGCTGATCTCGCTCCATCAGGTGGAACTCGCCCGCCGTCACTCGAAGCGAGTGGTCGGGCTGCGCACCGGCGAGGTCGCCTTCGACCTGCCTACCTCGGATCTCGAGGAAAAATCGCTCACCCAGCTTTATCACCGTTCAGTCAAACCGCACGAGCCGAGAGAACTGAACGAACCACACGAGCAAGCCGCACGCCTTCCCACACTCGATCCTGCGGGAGGCCCCGGTGGCGCCGACGATCACCAGAAGCGCGCCTGCCTTCGTTAAACCGCGCTTCGGCGCAGTCGACAGGTGGAGATTTCCGCTGGGACTTATCGTCCTCGTGGTCTTGGCTGGGTGGAACGCCCATGTCGATCTGCGCCTGCTGGTCTCGCACCAGATGTGGACATCGATTGCCGACCTACTGGTTCGGCTCTTCCCGCCCGACCTCTCCTTCAGCTTCCTGAAGGTGGCTCTTCGCGCCACGCTGACGACGGCAGCGACCGCCGTGGTGGCGACCGTGCTCTCGGCGTCGCTCGCGATGCCGCTGGGCGTTCTGGCCAGCGGGCGCCTGTGGAGGAACGGTATCGCGGATGACCAGGGCGGCCCATCAATTTTGAAGGCGCTGAGTTGGATGACCCTGCACGTTATGGGCGTCATCCGCTCCGTTCCCGACCTGGTCTGGGCCCTGCTCTTCGTCGCGGGACTGGGTCTCGGTCCGCTGCCAGGCACGCTTGCGCTCGTTATTTCGTACACCGCGCTGCTTGGCCGCGTCTATGCGGACATCTTCGACGAAGCAGACGTAAGGCCGCTCGAAGCACTGCGTGGGCTGGGTGCGACCCGCCTGCAGATGCTGCTCTTTGGCATCCTGCCGCAGAGCCGTGCATTGCTCACCTCTTACACGCTCTACTCCTTCGAATGCTGCGTGCGGTCGGCGGCTGTGTTGGGTTTTGTGGGAGCGGGCGGCCTTGGATATGAAATCAGCTTGTCATCCCGGCTCTTCGAATTCTCCCAGGTGCTAACTCTCATTGGCTGCTTCGTGCTGCTGCTCTTTCTCGTCGACCTGCTGAGCCGCGCGATGCGAGGGCGCATTGTCACCCCGTCCGAAACGGGTGTCAGAGCGTCGAAGCGAGGGGACGTTTTCAAGCGGCCTCTCGTCAGCCGTTCCTTCATCGGTGTCGCGCTGCTCGGCGTGCTTTTTGCCTCGCTGCCCGTTGCTGGACTCCGCTGGGACAACTTCGCCGCAAGCGATACGATCCCCAACCTGGCGCGCTTCGCTCGATCGCTCTTCAGGCCGGAGTGGTCGCCCGCGTTTCTGCGCGAGGTCGGTGTGCTCGCTCTACAGACCATCAGTATTTCGGTCCTCGGCACCGTGACCGGCGCGGTGCTTGGGCTGATGCTGGCCTTTCCCGCCACCCGGCTGCGCTCCGCCCGGCATGAGTCTCTTGAGCGCTCCTGGCTGCTCAGGATGCGGGGTGAAGTCGTCTTCTGGCTAGCCCGCCTGGTCTCGAACCTGCTGCGTGCGACGCCCGAACTCGTGTGGGTCCTGGTCTGCGTGATCGCTGTAGGCTTTGGCCCTTTTGCCGGTGCGATCGCGTTAGGACTCCACACCGGCGGGGTGCTGGGCAAGCTCTTCGCGGAGACGATGGAGGAGAGCCCGCAGGAGCAGGTGGAGGCGCTGCTGGCCTTTGGAGCCACTCCGCTTCAATGCATGTTCTGGGCCCTGCTGCCGCAGTCCTGGCCGATGATGCGCCGCTATATCCTGCTGCGTTGGGACATGAATCTGCGCGCGGCGACGATCCTCGGCCTGGTTGGCGGCGGCGGCCTCGGTCAGGCACTCTACAACGATGTACAGTTAGGGGATTATGGCAAAGTTTCAACGCTGATCGCTGCGGTCATCGTGCTCGTGGTCGCATCGGACTGGCTAAGTCAGCCCAGCGCGCGCATGGAGATGCAAACGTAAGAGGGCGGACAACGAACGTGCCACGATTTGCGGACTTTGCGGTGGAAGGGAAGGGAGGCGAAGAGATGGCAGGGGAGACTCCCGCGGTAGAAGAGCCACAATTCGCGCTCGGTCTGGGGCTGACGAACGAGTGCAATCTCGCCTGCTCGTTCTGCTACCGGGACCCGGCGCGTCTTGACCGTATCTCGCTCAACGAGGTGCAGCAGATACTCGCCGCCCTGCCCGTGAAATCGGTCAACCTGGGCACCGGCGAGAATGGCATGCATCCCGATTTCCACCCCATCATCGGATGGCTGAAGGACCAGCCGCTGCGCATGACGATGACCTCGAACGGCCACAGCGTAGAGCTGCTTACCGACGAGGAGTTGGGCTTTTTTACCGACATTGAGTTCTCGCTCGACTACGACAACCGCGCTCAGCAGGATGGCCAGCGCGGCGCCGGCAACTGGGAGCTGATTCATCGCCAGGCTGCCCGGTGCCGCAAGGCCGGAGTGCCGGTGACCATCATCGCCGTCATGATGAAGTCGAACTACAGGAATCTAGCCAATGTGGCGCGCATCGCCAAGCGCTACGATGCGCCGCTGCGGATCAACGTATATCAATCGGTGCGCACCGACATTTACGCGCTCACCTACAAGGAGTACTGGGAGGGCTTTCAAATCCTGCTGGAAGAGACGGACCTCATCAGCACGGGTGAGCCGCTGGTCCGCGCCATGGCCGGGCTTCCCGCACGCAGGGGCGGATGCGGGTGCGGCACTGTGCGGGTTACGCCTCGTGCGACCGTGCAGCCATGCGTCTACTGGCCCGGCGAGGGCGATCCGCTGAGCCTGCTGCTCGAGCAGGGCTCGCAGGTGACGGAGACGCAGCCCTTCCGGGATGCCCGCTCCCTGCCTCTAGCCTGCGAGAGTTGCCCCCATGTCGATGCTTGCCACGGCGGATGCGCCGGCCGCAGGCGGCTGCATCATGAGCTGGCCAGGCCCGACTTTTACTGCCCTATCGTGCGCGGGGAGACCAAACCGCTGACCGTGACCATGGCGCCGCATCGCGACATGCCCAAGAGTGAGAGCGCATGCACCACGATTGTGCTCGCGCGAGAGGCCCACACCTCTGATCTGGGTTTGGATCCACAAGGAGTGAATGGATGAGCGAAACCCTGATTGAAAATGTCCCAGCGAACACGCCGGTCAGGTTGACCGCACAGGTAAAGGCCGGCGGATGTGCCAGCAAGATCAGCCCTGAAATTCTCGACCGTGTCCTCTCGCAACTTCCTAAACAAACTAACCCGAACGTGCTTGTCGGATTCGAGACGGCCGACGACGCCGGCATCTACAAGCTGACCGACAATCTCGCCCTGGTGCAGACTGTCGACTTTTTTACTCCAATGGTCGACGATCCCTACACCTACGGCCAGATTGCAGCGACCAACGCCCTGAGCGACGTATATGCGATGGGCGGAATTCCCATCAGCGCACTTGCGATTCTCGCCTATCCGGAAGACGGCGATCTCGATACGCTCGGCGCGATCATGGCCGGCGGCCTTTCCAAGATGCTGGAGGCAGGCTGCGCCGTGATCGGTGGCCATAGCGTGAAAGACGCAGAGATGAAGTTCGGCTACGCTGTTACCGGCACCATCCATCCGGACCGCGTGCTCAAGAACAAAGGCGCCCAGGTCGGCGATGTGCTTTTTCTCACCAAGCCCATCGGGACGGGCGTGATCACGACTGCGATCAAACGCGGCCTCGCGAAGCAGGCATGGATCGACTCGGCGATCAAGAGCATGACGACACTGAACAAGAACGCGGCGATCGCCATCACCAAGGCCGGACTTCGGGTGAGCGCGATGACCGACGTGACTGGCTTCGGTCTGGCCGGCCATGCGCGCGAGATGGCCCTCGCCAGTAGCGTCGCGTTTGAGCTCGTGATGAACGATATTCCGCTGCTCGACGGCGCGGTCGAGTGTGTGCAGGCCAGGACCATTCCCGGCGGTCTGGTGACGAACCGCGAGTTTGCCGAGTGCGTCGTCGAACCCAACCTCAACATCGCTCCAGAGCTTATGACTCTCTTCTTCGACCCGCAGACCGCCGGCGGCCTTCTGATCTCGATTGACCCTCGCGACGCCGTCCAGCTCGAAGAACTCACTCGCGCCGCTGGAACGCCGGCCACCCGCATCGGGAGAGTGCTGGAGCGTGGAGAAGGTAAGCCCATCCGGTTCCTCTAATCAAGCCTTGGACGCCACAATCGTCCAGACACCGGCAGTCTGTTCCTTATGCGAGACCATCAAGCCCTGGCCTTCGAGATTAGTACAAACCCAATCAAGACTGAGCCGAAGCTTGCGGTAGGAACTCTTGTTAAGCTCCCATCGACCGTCCTGCCGTACATAAATAAGATCGTGAACGATGACTGTCTCTGGCTCGTATTCCAGAACGCACGTCATGATGCGTTGGTCGTCGCTGCGAATTGGGATGAAGCGATCAAGACCATGAAGCTCTTCGGAAAGATCCCGGAAACCAAGCATGAATTTGCCGCCGGACACCAGCAGTTCGCTCACTTGGTTGAATAGCGTCGTGACACAAGCCATGCTGGGCAGGTGTGGAATGATGTCTCCAACGCAGATCGCAACATCAACCTGAGCAGGGAGCATGGAACAAGTCGCCAGGGCGCAAAGGTCATGCAAAACTGGGCGGATTGGCAGACCCTTCGCGTGCTGGCGAAGTTCCTCCAGCAGCTGTGCATTCGCATCGATAGCCGTGACTGAGAAGCCGAGCTCTGCAAGTGCAATCGACTGCGACCCGGGACCGCAGCCGAGGTCGACCGCCGCTCTGGTTGCCGCCGGGACAATGCCGGCTCGCTTGAGCAAACCATGCTGATGCGTGACCTTATCCGCATATGGGCCAGACATCCAGGTGTAATGGTCCGCGAGAAAGCTTTCGTAGTGCTCGATAGCGGTACGCATCGGTGCAGCCATGCCTCTGTGATCTCCGTTTCGGAAGCTATCGTGCCTTCCAGTGCCAGTACGGCATGGCTGTTACAGCATCGATCATAAGAAGACTTGCATCTTTATCCAACGAGAAACGTGACGCGAAGACTGAGCCCCATAGTGGCGCCGCAAGTTATCCCGCTCCTTCTCGTTTGCGCCCGCTGCCAGGCCTGCCACCATATTTCGCGATCACCAAGATAGCGCGCCACCGTCTGCCGATCCCAACTCATCACAGTGCCAGTGCCGGCGCGAGTCGGCTGCACCGTTGATTCCTCTCCATCACAGACAGCGCTTAATTCCTTCGCTATGTGCCGCGTAGTAATTTCCGGATCGACAACAACCCGCGAGTTGATGCAGACCGTCGAGATGCCTGGTTGCCGGACGAGAGAATGCAATCCGAGAGGCTTAGCTGGCGGAGGGATTGCAGAACATCTGGATCGATAAAACTCGATAACCCTATTTGGTAGCACGATCTTCGTTTTGCTGGCCGACGCATCCGCGAATCCACCAAGTCTGACTCAAAGACTCGCCGGCCATGTTTCAAAGCGAATGCTGCGCCACTACAGCCATATTCGAATCGAGGCGAAACGCTCAGCATTCGATCAATCGTAAAGAAACAGACCAACGGCACTGTAGGTCAACGGGACGATCTCACGGGATTCACAGCGCTAAAACTGTGGGGTACCCACAGGCAGCACTTTCTTATGAAATTGAGAGCCAACGGGGTTCTAAGCCCGAAGCGGATTGCTCAGAATTTACCCACAGATAGGCCGCCTTCTGACGGGGAGTACCCACAGAAGTCCACACACTTGGTGATCTCCGATTGTCGTCAGGGAACGGCGAAGCGCCGTAAGTCTAAGAATTTAATTGGCTCCTCAGGTAGGACTCGAACCTACAACCCTTCGGTTAACAGCCGAATGCTCTGCCATTGAGCTACTGAGGAATGATGCGGTGCGGCCTCTTTTTTATATCAAATGGGCCACGCACCGTCAAAGCTTTGCGCGCTCACTGACCGGGGAAGGTAATCGCTTGTTGTCCCGATCCGGGGCTGCCTCTGGGGTGTGGCGTCAGCCCTTTGCGCTCGGCCGATTCGGCAGGACAGGGTAAGGCGCCTGCCGCTCCATCAGGCGGTCGCGCCAGAGGGCCTCCGCTTGCGCATCGTAATCGGGCCTGGAGCCGTTGGTGGCGAGGGCCAGCGCCTCGAGCGACGCCTTCGGTGTGCGGTCGGCAAAGAGCAGGCCGTTCGCCTCCTGGTAGGTGTCTGCAAACTGCGTGTAGCAGAAGCCGGCCAGCGCTGGAAGCGAGCGAACCGTATTCAGCAGGGCACTGTATCGCTCGAGCAGGTCTTCAGCAGTCTCTGACCGGGAGTAGCCCCAGACATCGTCCTTCGCGTCACCGAAAGCGATGCCGCCAAACTCGGTGAGCACGATGGGCTGACCTACGCCGGTTCCCCCATCGACGAGCAACATGCGTCCGCCGGGCCGTTCACGCTTGAAGAGGCGCGACTCGATGTCGCTCAGACCGTAGCGCTTGCCGATGCGTTCCGGCTTGTCGTCGTAGTCATGGATGCCGATGATGTCGGTTGCGACACTCTCCCAGCCATCGTTTCCGATGACCGGGCGAGTCGGATCGAAGGCCTTGGTGAGGTGGTAGAGGGCCTGTACATAATTACGCTGCGCCGGGCTTTCAGGCAGATCCGGAACGCCCCAAGACTCGTTGAACGGCACCCATGTGACGATGCAGGGGTGGCTGCTGTCGCGGTGCAGCACGTCCATCCACTCGCGGGTGAGCCGCTCGACTGATTTGCGGGTGTAGCGGTAGGCGCTCGGCATCTCCTCCCACACCAGCAGACCGAGGTGGTCGGCCCAGTAGAGGTAGCGCGGATCTTCAATCTTCTGGTGTTTGCGCACCCCGTTGAAGCCAAGCTTCTTGGCCAGCACCACATCCTGCAGCAGGGCATCGTCATTGGGTGCGGTCATGCCCGTGCCCGGCCAGTAACCCTGGTCAAGCACCAGGCGCAGAGACAACGGCCGGCCATTGAGGATGAACCGGTCCCCCTGGACAGCGATAGCGCGCAAGGCGGTGTAGCTCCTCACCTGGTCGATGAGCTCGCCATCCGGGTTGCGCAGCTCCATCTCGACGTCGATGATGGTGGGCGAAGAGGGGCTCCAAAGCAGGGCGTTGCGGTAGTCGTCGATGCCGGGGTCAGAGAGCGCGATCGAGCGGTGCACCTCGCCCGCAATCACGGAGTAGGTGTCGGACGCCAGCACCTGTTCGTTGACGTGCATGCGAACGGTGAGCCGAAGCTCCCTCGCGGCGGCCCCCGCTACCCCGGCCTCGAGGCCGATCTCCCAGCGCTCCAGGTTCGAGGTCCAGCGAAGCGACTCGATGAAGCAGGCCGGTACTACCTCCATCCACACCGTCTGCCAGATGCCGGTCGTGCGGGGGTACCAGATGGAGTGGGGCTCGAGCTTCCAGTCCTGCTTGCCGCGCGGCTTGGAGAGGTCGGCGGGGTCGTCATAAGCCCTGACTGCAATCTGCTGCGGGCTGCCGTCGATGAGCGCGGAGGTGATGTCCGCGCTGAAAGGAGTGTAGCCGCCCTCGTGGGAGGCCACCATGGTCCCGTTGACCCATACGCTCGCGCAATGGTCCACCGCTCCAAAGTGGAGCAGGAGCCGCTCGCCCGGCTTGAGCTCAGGGCGATCGAAGCTGCGGCGATACCACACCGCGGAGTAGAAGCCCGTGTCATCGATGCCGCTCGCCGCCGTCTCGGGGCTGAACGGCACCAGGATGCTCGACGTCCACTGAACCTCGGAAAGCTCTGAGAGCAGCGCCGCAGCATCGATGGCGAAGTCCCAGATACCGTTCAGCGGGATCCAATGCTCGCGCTGCAACTGTGGCCGGGGGTAATAGGGATGCAGGTGCTTCGGATCGATGTTCAGGAGCTCGATTTCGCTCAAAGTTCTTTCTCTCCCCTGCGGTCTTTCACTCGCCGGCACACGGCCCACCTGGGACCAGGTCTTCCATCAAGCTTGACACGGATTTTCTACGAGAGTTGTAGTGTTTTAACCGTACCAAGTAGCCGCAGTCATCACGCCCTTGGTCGGAACTGCTTGCCGCCCAGCCGCACACCTCTGCGTCCTGTGCTTGTGAGACGTGGAAAGAACCAGATTGGCAGCGTCGGATTCCGACCATTGTCTCTCACTTTTGTATCGGCGCAGCTTCTTTTTTCAATCAGGCCGGCGGGGAGGAATTTAAGCCGGTAACGTCTCTCGCCTCCCAGACGACCTAATTTGAGCTTCGACAGCCGCGGCACGGCGTGGGACACTGGATTACCCTCAAAGCTCAAAGGAGAAGAGATCGAATGACCCCAGACGCCCAGCCCGCACTGACACGCGAAAACTTGATCGCATTGCTCAACGAAGACCTGTCCCGCGAGTACCAGGCGATCATCGCTTACGTGGTCTATTCGCAGGTGCTGAAGGGCGCGCCCTACATGGCGATCGCCTCTGAGCTCGAGAAGCACGCCGCCGAGGAGCTCGAGCACGCGATCATCCTGTCGAACTCGATCGACTATCTGGGGGGCATGCCGAGCGTTGTGGCCAAGCCGGTGAAGACGTCGGAGAAGGCAGAGGACATGCTGCGCTTTGATCTGGACAATGAGAACGAGACGATCCGCAACTACCGGCAGCGGATTCGCCACTGCGACCAGCTGCAGGAGTACGCAATCGCAGAGCAGATTCGGGGCATCCTCGTGCAGGAGCAGGACCATCAGCAGGCCCTCGCGACCGCCCTTGGCATCGATGTGCCTGACGTCAGCAAGATGACTGCACCCGCAGGGAGCTGACGCGCCACCACGGCGAGGTCTGCTCCACCGCGGTCTGGACCGCCGCCGGAGAGGCAGGAGGGTCCATGAAAGCCGATGAACTCAAGGCGCTGCTCGGGCTGTCCCCCCATCCCCGCGAGGGGGGCTGCTTCCTTCGAACCTGGGAGTCGCCGCTGATGCTGCCCAGAGGCGCGCTGCCCGCGCGCTACAAGGGTGATCGCCTCTGCGGAACCGCCATCTACTACCTGCTTGAGCCGAATACGTTTTCAGAGATGCACCGGTTGCAGTCCGATGAGGTGTTTCACTTCTACACCGGAGCGCCCGTTGAGATGCTGCAGCTAAGGCCCGATGGAGGCAGCTCTGTCGCCACGCTGGGTCTCGACTTCAACGCCGGGATGAGGCCGCAGATCGTGGTGCCGCAGGGCGTTTGGCAGGGTTCGAGAATCATCACCGGCAGTGCTGAGGCCAACCTGGACTTCTCGCTGCTCGGATGCACCGTCTCTCCCGGCTTCGAGTTTGAAGACTACGAGGCCGGCAACCGCGAACACCTCGTCCGCCTCTATCCACAGCACGCGGCCATGATCGAGGCGCTCACCCGCTCTTAGTCAGCCCTTGTCCCGCTGTGGCCGGTCAGCTGCGCCGCTCTCGAAAGAATGCTCTCAGCACTTCCCCGCAGTTCTCGGCCAGCACCCCGGGTGTCACCTCCATCTGGTGGTTCAGGCTCGGATGATTGAGCACGTTCATCACCGAGCCCGCGGCGCCGGCCTTTGGATCGGAGGCGCCGTAGACGAGGCGGTCAATGCGGGCGTGGATCATCGCTCCGCAGCACATCGCGCAGGGCTCGAGTGTGGAGTAGACAGTGCAACCCACCAGCCGGAAGTTCCCCAGCGAAGCCGCGGCAGTACGAAGCGCGACAACCTCCGCATGCGCCGTGGGATCGGTGCCTCGCACCACGAAGTTGTTGCCAATCGCAATTACGCGGTCTTGATAGACCACGACGGCGCCCACCGGCACCTCGCCCGCGAGCGCCGCAAGCTGGGCCTCTTGCAAGGCAAGCAGCATGTATTCGCGGTCCGTCATGCGGGCTGCTGCTGGGTCATGCAGTGCAGGGCGCCGAGCCCCCAGATCAAGTCCCCGCAGTAGATGCCGATCACGTTACGGGAGGGAAACAGCTCGGCAAGGATGTTCAGCGCCTGCCGATCTTTGACATCGTTGAAGGTCGGAACCAGAAGCAGGCCGTTCGCGATATAGAAGTTGCAGTAGCTCGCCGGCAGGCGTTGCCCGGCGAAGCTGACCGGGGACGGCATCGGCAATTCCACGATGCGGAAGGGCTTGCCCTTCAGGTTGCGGGCGGATTTCAGGCGGTCGAGGTTTTCAGCCAGGGGCAGGTGATTCTCGTCGCTCGTATCTGTCTCAGTCGCTGTGACAATTACATTCTCGGCGACGAAGCGGGTCACATCGTCGACGTGGCCGTGAGTGTCATCCCCCGCACAGCCCCGGTTCAGCCACAATACCTGCCTGACTCCAAGATAATCGTGAAAGGCCTGCTCCAGCTGTTCGCGGCTCACTCCAGGGTTCCGCTCCTGGACCTTGCTCAGAAGGCACTCCTCTGTCGTGATTAAGGTTCCCGCCCCGTTCACGTCAATGCTTCCACCCTCCAATACCAGCCGGTGCAGGGTGTCCTCATCCAGGCGCAGGACGGGCTTCCACTCGGGCAGCTTCAGCAGCTTGGACGCGAGCCAGGGAATCTGGTCGTCGAGCTGCCAGTTGTTGTACTTCGCCCATGCATTGAACTTCCAGTTTGTAACAGCTATCGTTGCTTGATTGCCGGTCACACCGCCTTCGGCAGTCTTGCGGACGAATATCGGCCCCGAGTCGCGCACCCAGACGCGATTAGTAGGCCAATGCTGATAGTGGATTCGTCGCACGTCTGCGCCGCTCCGGCTGAGAATGCTCCGCACCTTCTTTTCCGACGCGGCGTTCTCCACCAGGATTTGAACATCCTCGACCGCGCTGAGGTGCCTTACGATCTCCGCGTAAACCCAGGGGATCGGCTGAAACTTTCCCGGCCAGTCTGCCGGATTATGGGGCCAGGCGATCCAGGTCGCGGCGTGGGGCGCCCACTCGGCGGGCATCATAAAGCCGTTCTGCGCCGGGGTCTCGTCGATCTCCATCACTTGCCGGTGCTTCCATCCAGGTAGCGGCTCACGATGGGCTGATACGCGTCGATGCGGCGGTCGCGCAGGAAGGGCCAGTTCCGGCGCGTGTCTTCAAGCAGCGCCAGGTCGACCTCGCCGATGAGGATCTCTTCCTGGTCGTGCGACGCCTTGGCGATCACGCGGCCAAAGGGATCGGCGAGGAACGATCCTCCCCAGAACTCGAGGCCCAGGCCTCCCACGCTGTTGCCGCGAACGTCTCCGGTCTCATGTCCGACGCGATTGACGGCCGCGACGTAGACGCCGTTCGAGATGGCGTGACCGCGCTGCACCGTCTGCCAGGCCTCATATTGGGCCGTGCCAAACTCTTCTTTCTCGGCAGGGTGCCACCCGATCGCGGTCGGATAGAAGATCAGGTTGGCGCCGTGCAGGGCTGTGATGCGCGCACCCTCGGGATACCACTGGTCCCAGCAGATGAGCGTCCCCACCTTCCCAACCGCGGTGTCAAATGCTTTGAAGCCCAGGTCGCCCGGGGTGAAATAAAACTTCTCATAGTAAAGAGGATCGTCGGGGATGTGCATCTTGCGGTAGAGGCCCGCAACGCTGCCGTCGGTGTGCAGCACCGCGGCTGTGTTGTGATAGAGCCCGGCGGCGCGGCGCTCAAACAGCGAGGCGACGACCACCACCTTCTCTTCACGCGCTACTGCGCCAAGCCGCTCCGTACTTGGGCCCGGAATGGGCTCAGCAAGATCGAAGAGCCGTACATCTTCACGCTGGCAGAAGTACTGTGCGCGAAAGAGCTCTGGCAGGCAGACGATCTTCGCGCCCTCGCGCGCGGCCTCGCGCACACGATCGGCGGCCTTGTCGAGGTTCGCGTCCGGGTCTGGTCCGCAGGACATCTGCACCAGCCCGACGCGGTAGTTCAAATTCGAAGCCATTGCACCTCTGGCTGCCTCAAGCCGCCGATCTCTATCAGGAATTAAAGAAATGCTGAGCAGAAGACGCCCGGCCCACGCCTCTTCCTGAATGTTATTCGTCGAAGAGCAGGATGGCGGCGGCGATGGTGGTGGTCCAAAGCCCGTTCTTGTGACCGACAGCGGACTGCGTCACGTTAGCCGTCCGCACGATCTTGTTCGAGATGCGATATATTTCCTTCTTTTCGTCCCAGCTGGTATCGGGGTCAAACTCGACGTCCAGGGTAGTTGCCAGCATCTCTGCTGCCAGCTCCTCGGCATACTCGCCGGCCTGCTCCTCGGTCTCGCCGAAGCTGTGATGTTCGCTTAAGTAACCGTAGGTGTTACGATCTGTCGGAATCGCCACGCCGATGCTCGAGACCACCAGGCGGTGCGGCTCGCGGCTGGAATTTTCAGCCACCACCGCAAAGACCACTTCGCCGGGACTGAGAAACTTAAGCCCCTCTTTGCGGGTGATGAGTTTGGCGCGCGGCGGGAAGATCGACGAGACCCTCACCAGGTTTTGTGCGGCAATGCCCGCATCCCTCAGCGCCAACTCAAACGATGTCAGACGTTCCTTGTGTCTCCCCACGCCTTTGGTAAAAAAAAGACGATTCGGGACCATGCTCTTTCCCAATTCAAACTCCTCCGGTCATGCTGGTGAACGGTCAGAAAACCTGGGCCGCCATCCCCGATGAAACTAACATACCTGTCTGCTGCAGCTGCAGGTGTCTGCACAATTTCACGGCGTATTCACAGGATACGCGAGCAGGGCTGTCCGACGTATGCCTTCTGTGCTTTTGACGCTGGCGTTCGAGCTTTCGTTCTATTTTTTGAGAAGCTTTGCGGCTGGTTCGTGGATGACGCTAGCCGGCGAACGAACCAGGCGAGGACGCCCGGTCGCAATCTCCAGGAAGGCCTGGGCTGCGCGGCTCAGCGTCTTGTCCTTGCGAAAGACGATGCCAAGTTCGCGCGCCATCCTCACGCCGTCGATGCAGAGCGTCTTCAGAGCGCCGTTGCGTTCGTCCTCTGCAACGTTAGTGCGCGGCAGAAATCCCATGCCCAGCCCGGCGCAGATGAAGCGCTTCAGCAGTTCGCTCGAGTCCAGCTCCATTCCCACCTTCGCGTCCAGATCGCGTGCGTGAAACAGGTGATCGATCTGCTCTCGCTGGCGACCCTGCTTCGGTAGCAGCAGGGGGTGCTGCACGATGTCTTCGAGCGGCACCGAGGTGCGCGCCGCCAATGCATGCTTGGGCTGCACTACCAGCACGAGCTCATCCCTGTGAATCATCTCCACGGCCACGCGCGGATCTTTCACCGGCAGAGTAACCACCCCGAAGTCCACCTCGCGGTTCAGCACCGCCTCGAGGGTGCGCAGCCGGTCAGATCGCACGATGCTGAGCGCGACACGGGAGTATTGCTGCTTGAACTGAGCGAAGACGTGGGGCAGCACGTAGAGGCACGTAGCCTCGTTGGCGCAGATCGAGATTTCGCCTCGCGGGGAGCGTTGTAACTCGGCGACTGCCAGCAGGATGTGGTTGTGGCATTCCAGGCAATGCTCGGCAAAGGGCTCAAAGACCCGGCCGGCCGCAGTAAAAGTGACCTTGCCGCCGATCCTGTCGAAGAGCTGCGAACGCACCTCCTGTTCAAGAGACCGGATCTGCGCAGAGATGGCGGGCTGGGTAAGCAGCAGCTTCTCCGCCGCCCGGGAAAAGCTTTTCTGGCGCGATACTTCAAGGAAGGTTCTAAGTTGCTCGAAATCCATAGCCTATGGAGTTTCAGCATATATTCGGAACAAAAATAAATCTATCCGGAAGATAAGACTTGGTTATCCAAGTGAAGACCCGGCGTAGCACCACCCGCTCAACATACTCCTTCATCGCGTCTGCTACTCTTTTGAGGCTGTCACCAGAGCCCGCCAAGCCACAACGTTCATGAGCATTCCAAAATCCTCTCTTCAAGGTGTCCATGTTCATCCATTTATTTGCATTTCAGTGGAAGCCAGAGGTAACCCAACCGCAAAAGGAGCGCGCCGCGAGCGAGATCCGCAAGCTCCAGGGCGAAATTCCGGGGCTGCTCGAGACCTTCGTCGGGCACAATCTGTCTCCTCGCGGAGGAGGGTACGAGTTTGGCGGAGTCATGAAGTTCTCTGACCAGGCCGCACTCGATGCCTATGGAGGGCATCCCGCGCATCAGCGTCTGCTGACCTGGCTGCTGCCGCTGATTGACCCGATAGAGGTCGACTTCGCCGCTTGAGTGCGCGTCTACGCGCGCTCGATCCTCAAGCTGCAGCAGCACAGCTACCTCTGCTGCTGAGCAGGAGGGCTGGCCGCGCTCACGACCGAGGGGTCGTCACGCAATTTGACGAAGAGCGTGCTGCCGCTGGGCCGAGGCACGCTCAGAGTGGAGGCCCCGAAGCCCTCGGGCACCGTGGTCGCACTCGTGAACTGCGCGTCGGACGCGACCGAATCCAGCAGAAACAGATTCGAGCCTTCAAGGGTGCACTGCGCATTATCCTGGTTGGGGGCCGGGCACTTCACCCCGCTCAGCTGTGGAACTCTGACCAGCGTGGCCAGAGGCTGCCAGTCTCCGGCAACGCCACTTTGACCCACAGGCCTGAACTGCAGTGGACCGAAGGCCGACCCGCCAAATGCCTTGGCCGGATCGAGGGTGAGCAGGGCAGTCTTCGCATCCTGCAACACCAGCGTGTTGTCCGCTATGCTCAGCATCGCGTGAAACGATCCATCGACGCTGCCCACCTCAACCTTGTCGTCTCGCCGAAAGGCGGACGGTGACTCGGCCCTGATCGCGAAGGTGAGCCGCCCATCGACGGGCAGCTCGTTTTCGCTCGCCAGCTTGATATAAGAGGTGCCGGGGCCCGGCTGAACAGTTCTATTTACGAGCGTCACGCGGGGACGCGCCGTCTCGACACTGGCAGGCAGATCGAGGGTGCGCCCATCCTTCAACGTCACCCGCGCCGTCATCTTCTCGTTCGGGTGCAAGGCTGCCGTACCCTTATCGTCGGTGGTCGCAAGCGGTAAGACGTCCTTGCCCTGTTCCCCGCTCTCAGGCAGCGGCGCAAAGTGAATGCCCTGCACCTCAAGGCTCGCGACTTCGCCCAGCCCTGTCCCACGCAGAGTACCCTGCTTGTCGCCGGCATAGATGGTAAAGCTCTCGATCTGTCCCGGCTCCGAGTAGGTCTGCAGCGCAATCTGCTCCGGCTTCGCGGTGCCTGCCTCCTTGAACTGTACAGTCAGGTCTCCGGCCTTCACATCCTTGAGCGGCAGCTGCACCTCGACCTGCCTCGGCCCGGTGATCTTCCACGTGGCATCGATCTTGTGCGCTTCGCCAGTCTGCTTTCCGTCGCCCAGGTTCACGATCACGTCCTCAACGCAGGAGGCGGCGGCAGACTCGAAGTGGAGAGTCTCCGTCCGCCCGACTACCAGCGAATGCCGGTCGTCGGCGGCAAGCGTCCAGGTAACGTCATGTGCGATCTGGACCTTGAACTCGGGGCCGTCAAATGGATCAAATCCCCACTGCCCGTGCAGCCTGCCTTTGATGTCTGAGCCGAACTGGCCGGCGTTGAGCGCTCCACCCTGCATACCTTTCTCTTCGAGCACATACCCGCCGCGCCCCGCGTCCGCCCGGGCTGGCACCTCCACGTTTTTTCCTGAACTGCTCGCCAGCCGGAAGAAGACATCGTGAGCATAGTCGGTCGAGAAGGCGAGCGGCCCGGCCTCAGCCGGCAGTACCACCTCATCCCGCTGCAGGCAGTACTCCTGCCGCTCGTCGACCGGCCGCAGCGGCGGTGGGGAAGACTTCTCAACCGCCGGCAGTCCCACCACGATCACAGACATCGGCTTCTTAAACGACGGCGGTATATTCATCTTCAACTCCAGGGCGCCCTTCCGAGCGACCCCGAGGGCAGGGATGTACTGATACTCCGGCGTGTGGAAGCTGTCGAAGATGCGCACCATGTCGAGCACCGCGCCGACATAGACGCTGTACGAGCCACCTCCAGCGGGGCGCGTATAGCTCACCTGCGCGAGCAGGTCAGCGGAGTTGCCGCTGGTCCAGTTCGCGACTACGGACTGGCTATGGCTGTCGTCGAGCACGAGATCGTTGGTGTTCTTGACCAGGCAGGGCGCCTGCTGCTCGCTCGGCTTGTCAAAGCACTGCTGATCGAGCTTGATATTCAGGCTGCGGGCAAGCAGCTTTGAACGCTCCTGCAGGTCCTTCGGGTCATTGGCGTTCGCATCCTTTACCGCATCGAGGTAGGTGTCGAGGCGCCCGCGGTCCAGGCTGGCCTGGTTCAGGTCCTGCGACGCTCTCACAAATGCCCCCGGTCGCCCCCGCACCGCATTGCGCAGCGCGTTGAAGTCTCCGCCCGTCTCCGGCGCCAGTAACAGCAATGCCTGCTCAGCGTCCGCAGGAACGGTGACATAAAGGCCCTCCACTGCGCCTCTCTTCCAGGTCTCGAGGCGGGTGAACCACTCGTCGGGAGGAGGGTTGGTCGATCCCCGCAAAAAAGCGACGACGAGCAGGTAGTGTACCGACTGGCCGGGCGGCAGATCTGGGTGCACCCACAGACGATCTCCGGCTGCCAGATTTGGTACCTCGGAGATGGGAAGAGTCTTGCCGGCGCGCGTCACCCGTACCTCGACGCGCGGGCCGGTCAGGTCAAACGCGGGAGCATCGGCGGCTGGGGCCTGCCACGCAGACAGACACAACGCCAGCAAGCAGCAGGGCAGCACAGCAGACTTCGGACCGCTTCGCAAGGCAGTTACCTCAGTAGATCAGGAGACGTAGAGCGTTTCGCCGCACCCTCGCAGGTGCGCGCTAGAAAAGATTAAATGATGTGTTGAGCGCTCGCGCAAGGGTATGAATTGGGATCAGCGACCCCTGCCGGCCTGGTCTGTGGGCTGTCCGGACGACCTCGCTCGTGACCTGGATTGGCGTCTCAGGCCCCTCTCATCTCCCGCCTGTTCAAGCCCTATTTTAGAACAGCATGCCGCTTCGGCTTCCTGCTGAGCAGGTAGAGCATAGCCACGATTGCCAGGACGGAAAACACTCCCGCGACGCTGAGAATGCGCAGCACCGCGACGGTGTAGCGGCCCTGGCTCGGGCTGTAGTGGGTGCAGTAAAGCATGATCAGGTCGGTCGCTGAGCCGATGCGGCGGCTGCTGGCCTCGACAAGCGCGAGGCGTACGTCGCGCGGCTGGTAGCTGATGCCGGAAAGGTACTTCGACACCCTTCCATCTGGCGTCGCAAACATGATGACGCTCGAGTGAGCAAATTGGGTAAGCCTGCCGTCAGGGCCGGGTACCTTGACGTAATGAAAGCCCGTGGCGCTGGCAAGGTCATCGATCGAGACCTGCGGCCCCGTCAGAAAATGGACCGCACCTGCCGCGGGATCGGCTGCACCGACGCTCTTCCCATCACCCGGCCCGGCTTCATGCCCTGTCCCACTCGCGCCTCCAAGCATCGAGAGGAAGTGCCCCTTAGCCTCGACAGAGTCGGACGCAGTGTCCGTTGGGTCAATGCTGGCGACGACAACATTGTAGTCTGAGCCCAGCTTCAAACCGCTCTGCGAAAGTGCTGCCGCTGCACCGTGCAGCACCTCCGGGCACATCGTCCCACACTTGAAGTAGACCAGCGCCAGCACCACCGGCCGCGACCCGAAGTAGCTGCCCAACGCCACATCACGACCAGCCTCATCCCGGAAGTGATCGGCAAGCGGAAGAGCATGGTCGAGATTCTGATCCACTCCAGCATTCTTCAAATAAGCAGGAGCCGACTGCGCCGCCGCCCCCAGCGGCTGCTCCGCCGAATACTGCTGCGCGGCACAAGAGAAGACAAATAGATTGGACAACGAAGTCGCCATCATAACTGCTGAGAATAAGACAAGATATTGGATATGCGATCTTGATCGACGTCGTAATCTCACTGTAGTCTGCCCCTAAGAAGCGCTGCTTGGGTCACATTAGGCGGGGTCGAATGTGCCCAATTAGAGTAATGGAGGAGCCATGCAGGTAGGGAGAATTAGGTTAAACGCCTTGGAAGCGTTACCGTTTCTAGGTTTTTGTTAGGATCGTCGGATAGCAAGGCTTCCAAAAATGCCTTACCTATAGGCGGCGGCTCACTAGGAACATCGACATCGAAGGTACACCCATATAACTTGAGGCTGATGACCGGAATTATCGGGCCGCCCCGATACTCGACCTTGACCCTAACTAGCGTAAGGGCGAACGCAATGTCTTCGTGACCGGGGTTGAACCTTTTCAGAGCGTGTTGCATCGGATTCGATTGGTTAAATCCAGCGATATCGTCCAGCACAAGGGTGCAGTCATGCAAAATGACATTTGATGTAAGCGAACCGCCATCGGGGATGTGTGCGTCCTGTGCGTCGTTATACGTCATCGGTCGCTGATAGCAATTACCTACGTTGGGAATAGGCGGACCCTCAAGCGCAGCGATCTCAGGCGGAATATCAGTTATAGGTCGAAGGTTAACCGCAGCACTGACCGCTTGCCACCCTTCCGGCACGTCAGCGTTTCTCCTGACTACTCGGTCAAGCGCACCATAAAGCACAGCGATTTTGTCTCCATTCAGCCGAACATTGTTCACCCGCGCGGTGCGAAGTTGCGCCGTGACCATTGTCAGGCTCGCCCGAAGCTCATCTGGGGATTTCGGCGATTCTAGCTCGGTGATCAGCTTTGTATTTCCACCGGTCTCCAAAACGGCGACCACGGTCCCAAGATGGTAGCACCAGGTTAGCGCTCCCGTTCCAGCCGTCAATGCTAACACGGATAGGGAGGCAGCAACCTTACTCCACGCACGCAACGAACCTTGCATTGTAGAGACCGAATTGGAGAGCTCACGAAAGTCCTTTTCGGAAACAGGCATATCTAACACCTTTCTACGCAAAGAAGGAGAAAGCTTAGCAGTTCGGGCAATCTTAGAACTTCGGTACTGCTTGTGTCATTGTTTGCAACCCGTCTTCGGCGGATGTTAGCCTCTATGAGTCCTCATAGCCGCATCCATCCTGTCTGACCCCCGGAGACCGCAAGTTCATGCAGACCAGCTATAACGGAGTCGCCTTGCCCCTCGATGGCGAGGCTATTCAGTACGCCGACGGCAAGTTCACCATCCCCGATCACCCCATCATTCCGTTCATCGAAGGCGACGGCACCGGCCGCGACATCTGGCGCGCCTCGCAGCAGGTCTTCGACGCCGCGGTCCAAAAGGCGTACGGCGGCAAGCGCTCCGTAAAATGGTTGGAAATCTTTGCCGGCGAGAAGGCATTTCGCCAGTTCAAGACATGGCTGCCGGACGACTCCGTCAATGCCGCCCGCGACCTGCGCGTCTCGATCAAAGGCCCGCTCACTACGCCAGTCGGCGGCGGCATTCGCTCGCTCAACGTCGCGCTGCGGCAGATACTCGACCTCTACACCTGCGTGCGCCCGGTGAAGTACTACGACGGCGTGCCGAGCCCGGTCAAGCACCCCGAGAAGCTCGACGTCGTAATCTTCCGCGAGAACACGGAAGACGTCTACGCGGGCGTCGAGTTCAAGCAGGGAAGCGCCGATGCGAAGCGGCTCATCGACTTCCTCAACAACGATCTGCTCAAGAGCGGCAAGAAGCGCGTCCGCGAAGACTCCGGAGTCGGCATCAAGCCGATCTCCATCTTCGGGACCAAGCGGCTGGTACGTCGCGCCATCCAGTATGCCCTCGACCACAACCTCAAGACCGTCACCCTCGTGCACAAGGGCAACATTCAGAAGTTCACCGAAGGCGCCTTTCGCGAGTGGGGCTACGAGGTTGCCGTCGAGGAGTTTCGCGACCACGTAGTTACCGAGCGCGAGAGCTGGATCCTCGGCAACAAGGACGCCGACCCCAGTCTCACTATCGAGCAGAATGCGGCCATGATCGAGCCGGGTATTGAGTTCGGGTCAGCGGATTTTGCCAAAGAGCTCTACGCCGAGGTGCAGCAGGTGCTGGCCACCATCGGCACGAGCCACGGCCAGGGCGCATGGAAGAAGAAGGTGCTCATCAATGACCGCATCGCCGACTCCATCTTCCAGCAGGTGATCATCCGGCCTGAGGATTACGCCGTCCTCGCCTGCCCGAACCTGAATGGCGACTACATCTCTGACGCCTGCGCAGCACAGGTGGGCGGCCTTGGCATCGCTCCAGGTGCGAACATCGGCGACGGCTACGCGGTCTTTGAGGCGACGCACGGAACAGCGCCTAAATACGCCGACAAGGACGTCATCAACCCCGGTTCGGTCATCCTATCGGGAGTCATGTTGTTTGAATTTCTGGGGTGGGTCGAGGCGGCGAAGATGATAGAGTCTTCGCTCGAGAAGACCATTCAGCAGAAGTTTGTGACCTACGATTTTGAGCGGCAGATGCAGGGCGCGACCAAGGCCAGGACCAGCGAGTTCGCCACCCGCATGATCGAAAACATGTAACTCACCCCACTATTTCGGAATACAGAAGTAAAGCGAGTGTCGAAGTCGAAGTAAAGCGGGTGCCCCATTCATGACGGTCTCATCGTCATGAGTGGGTTCGGAATTGAAGAGGAGAGTCATGCGGAAGAAAGTATCTATAGTAGGCGCGGGCAACGTAGGCGCGACCGCAGCGCACTGGATCGCTGCAAAGGAACTCGCGGACGTCGTACTGATCGACGTCGTCGAAGGCGTGCCCCAGGGCAAGGCGCTCGACCTGCTCGAAGCCATGCCGATCGAGGGCACCGATAGCCACGTCATAGGCTCGAACGACTACGCCGCAACCGCACAGTCGGACATCGTCGTCATCACAGCGGGCATCCCGCGCAAGCCCGGCATGAGCCGCGACGACCTGCTGCATACCAACTTCAAGATCATGTCCGATGTGGTCGGCAAGGTAGTCGCCAATTCCCCGGAAGCTATCCTGATCATCGTCTCAAATCCGCTCGACGCCATGGCGCAAGCGGCCTGTCGCCAGGCGAAGTTTAACCGCGAACGCGTCATAGGCATGGCCGGCGTACTCGACTCCGCGCGCTTCCGAACCTTTATAGCGGAGGAGCTCAAGGTCTCCGTCGAAAACGTAACAGCGTTTGTGCTCGGCGGGCACGGAGACACCATGGTCCCACTGCCGCGTTATTCCACCGTCGCCGGCATCCCGATCACCGACCTCATGGACGCGGAGACCATCGCGCGCCTGGTGCAGCGCACCCGCGACGGCGGCGCCGAGATCGTCAAGCACCTCAAAACAGGCAGCGCCTACTACGCGCCTTCAGCAGCAGCGGTCGAGATGGTCGAGGCCATACTTAAAGATAAGAAAAAGATCCTGCCATGCGCAGCGTTTCTGCAGGGTGAGTACGGGATCGACGGCTACTATATCGGCGTACCCTGCAAGCTCGGCGCCGCCGGCCTCGAGCAAATTATTGAAATCAAACTGACCGACGAAGAGGCGGCAGGGCTAAGGAAGAGCGCCGACGCGGTGAAGGAACTCTGCGCCGTCATCGGCGTCTAGCGCCCAGGAACGGGAAGCCTGAGGATCACTCGATTGACCCCAACGAAGTCCGACTCGCGGCTGAGTTCGACCTGGATTGTCATGCCTTCCCCCTCGGTATACCTGATCATCCGATAGTAGCTGCAGTGGCGTCGATCTCGCGACAAGCGCTCAACCCACGCCAGCATCATCGCACCGGCAAAGTCGATCAATATCCAAAAAAGAAGATGCGCCGAGCGGATCGCAGGTGATAGGGTGATCCCGCGAGGTCAACGCTCTTGAGACTTGCTAAACTGCTTACCTGCCTGGTTCTGATTCTGCCCGCCGCCGCTGCGTTTGCCGGCCCCGAGTCTGGCCCAAAACTCTTCATAGCTCCTGATGGCGGCTTCGAGACTGACATAGCTGCCGGCATCATAAGAAAGCACGTCCCGGTCATCCTGGTGACTGACGAGGCGTCCGCCGACTTCACTCTGACCGCCATCCCGGTCGAGATCCACTCGGAGTCGACCGGCAGCAAGGTAGTCAGGTGCCTCTTTGCCTACTGCGCCGGCATCCAGGACAGTGGCAAGGTTTCAGTCCAACTCGTGAACGCGCACTCCAAGGCCATCGTATGGGCCTATAACGTAGCAAAGCAGAACGGCGGCAGGAACAATCAATCCATGGCTGAAGCCATAGCAAAGCATCTGAATAATGATTTCCTGAAAAAGCAGGAATAATCCGCGTAGTCTCTCGCAGAGCGCGTAACTGCCGGCAAAGCTAGATAAGGCCCGCGTCTTCGCGGGCCTTATCTACTTACATTCCCAATACTCCAGATACAAACCTCAATAATTCCAGCCGCTAAACACGCTCGATAACAACGCTCTCGAGCACGATGGCCTTGTGAGGCTTGTCCTGGCCGTTGCGAGGGGCCTTCGAGATCTTCTCGACGATGTCATACCCCTCGACTACCTCACCGAAGATGGTGTGCTTGCCCGTCAGCCAATCCGTATTCGCAGTGGTAATAAAAAACTGAGAGCCGTTGGTATTCGGTCCCGCATTTGCCATGGCCAGCTTGCCGGGGGCGACGAACTTGTGCGGCGACCCATTGGTCTCATCTTCAAACTGGTAGCCCGGACCGCCGCGCCCGTCACCCCGCGGATCACCACCCTGGATCATGAAGTTGGGGATGACGCGATGGAAGACCGTGCCGTCATACAGCTTCTCTTTTCCCTTTGTACCCTTGACCGGGTGCGTCCATTCGCGGCTGCCCTCTGCAAGGTCAATGAAGTTGGCAACTGTCTTGGGTGCTTCTTTTTCGAAGAGGCGGGCGACGATCTTTCCTTCTGTGGTGTTGAACACGGCGTACGTTCCTGGTGCGAGTGACATGCATTACTCCTTGGTATAGGTGAGAGCCGATTTGAATGTGGTTCCGATCGCAGGCGACGCGGTCCGCGGCCGCGGATCAGGGCTGCGTAGAGGGTGCCCCCGGCGGCGAAGCTGGCGCGGCTATGACCGGGGCGGCTGGCATTGGCTGACCCTCCCGCACGATGGTCACCTTGTTCAGTACTACGTTGCTCAAAGGCTTGTCCTGCGGATCGCGCGGAACTCGTGCGATCGCCTTCACCACCTCGACTCCCGCATCGTCGCACTGTCCGAAGAGGCTGTAGTGCTGGTTCAGGTGGTCGACTGCGACTTCAGTGATGAAGAACTGCGAGCCGTTCGTATTAGGCCCGGAGTTTGCCATAGCCAGCCGCCCCGGCACATCGAAGTTCAACTGCGGATTGAATTCATCATTGAACATGTAACCCGGATCGCCCTCGCCGGTGCCGAGCGGGTCCCCGCCCTGCACCATGAACTCCGGGATCACGCGGTGGAAGGTGGTGCCGTCGTAGAAGCGGCGATGATGCATCCTGGCGTGGGTGGCCGGGTTCGTCCAGTCCTTGGTGCCCTCCGCCAGACCGATGAAGTTGGCTACCGCCTCGGGTGCCTCTTTGGCAAAGAGCTTGCAGGTAATGCGGCCCATGCTGGTATCAAGGACGGCAGTCGGGCCGCTCGGCTGGGGCGCCGGCGCCGCTCCGACCGATGGCGCGTCCGGCAGTTCAGCCGCTGGCGGCGCAGCAGATTGCCCGGTGGCAGCCGCTGGCGTTGCCGCCGATGTACCTCCCGCAGATGTCTGCCCAAAGACACCGGCGGGCAACGCCGAAAAGAGGGAGAGGGCGACTGACAGCCCGAGCCTGGTCATGCTGCTTGCTTTGTTCACGCTGCTCAAGATTACCGCATCGATTGCGGGTTAAGCCACGCCCCGCCTGTAGCAGACTCGCGGGCAAGCTGCTGCGCGGCCTCCGGAGACTCCAGTGCGGGAGCCGGCCGGGCCGACTGGACCCAACGCCGGTCCAGTGGTCATCCGGTGAGCTGCTCTGCCGCCATCTGCCCGCGAGAGGAAGCTGAGGCCGAGCTAATTGCTTGCCGGGGGAGCGGCCTTCTCCTGCTCCTGTACGACCTTGTCCTGCTGCTTCTTCTGTTCGGCCTGCGCCTTGGCGGCCTTCGCGTTGGCCTTGGCAGCCCGTTCCTCGTGCTTCTGCTGCTGGCGCTGCTTCTTGATCTCGGCCTTGGTCATCGGCGCAGTGGTTGTGCTGGCGTTCGATGTCGTCGCGTCTGATGTCGTCGCAGGGGTAGTCGTGGTTGTCGTGGTCTGGCTCGTGGTCGATGTGGATGCGGGCTCCTGCGCTCCCAGCGTGGAACACGCCAGCAGCCCTACTGCTGCAAAGTAAAGTCCTGTTTGAAACTGTCGTGCCATGGTGTTGCTCCTTTCGCGAGGGTCGGCAATCCACCCTCTACCACCTCGTATTGGATGTAGAGAGCAGGCGAATCGATGGCAGGAGAAAGACCGTGTTCAGCTTGATTATCGGCCTCTCACCTCCAGTGCTGTGAACTGGCCGGCTAGGGCCCAAGCCGCACTCCATGCTCGCACCCCGCGCAGGACCGCAGGCAGTTTCAGAGCCATACCTCGCAGCCCCTTTTTACTCTCGATTCCCCAATCTCCGCACCTCAACCCTGCGCTTGCCTTTCCCTTGGTTCTGAGATACGTTCCTCTCTCAGGTATTCACCCCCATGAGGCACAGGCCGAGCGCTCTGGCGATACTGCTGATCGCAGGTGCATTCGTGTGCCTCGCCGTCGCTGCGCTGACAGTCTGGCGGGTCGAGCGGGCGCTTGGCGGATCGAAGCGCGAGCTGGCCGCCCAGGAGCTGCTCCCGATCGAAGTCCGCCACCTCTCCCCGCTGCCCAATCCCGGATTCGAGCCGATCAGTGCCCCCGCCATCTTCAAAAGCGGGGCCGCATTCCAGGCGCAGCTTTACCTCGCCGGTCCAGCGGGCTTGTTCGTCTATTCGCCCGACGGCGCACTGCGCCACCTCTACCGCACCGGCGTGGATCTTCCTGCCTCCGATCCCGGAGCGTTGGCGGTCGGAACTCTGGCCGATGCCAGCGAGCCGGAGTTGTTGATGGCCACCTCCAGCGAGGGCGTCCTGGCGTTCAACGGACGCAGCTTCCGCCAGATTCGTCCCACCGGCGAGGGCGACCGGCAGATCACCGCGATCCTTCCGCTCGCCTCCGGCCGCCTGCTGATGGGCACAGCGAAGCGCGGGCTGCTGGTCTACGACGGCAGGACGCTGAAGCAGTTTCACCCCACCACCAGCAACGTCTACGTGACGGCGCTCGCCGGCACAGAGTCCGACCTCTGGATCGGAACGCTCAACCAGGGGCTGCTGCACTGGCGCGGCGGCGAGACCGAGCACCTCACCGAGCAGGATGGACTGCCCGACGCCCGTGTCGAGGCGATCGCGCTCGGCGCCGGACGCGTCTACGTGGGCACGCCCGTCAGCGTTGCGGAGCTGCAGGCCGGCAAAGTGAGCCGGATTCTCGCCAGGGGGCGCTTTGCGCATGCGCTGCTTGCCGACGGAACATCGTTGCTCGTCGGCCAGGTCGAGTCGGGCGTTCTGCAGGTCTCGCTGGCGCAGCAGGGGACTGGTCTTGCAACCCGCCGGCCCATTGACATGACCGTAGGCCGAACCTCAGACGCCGGCAGCGGCGAGGACCTCGACCACGGACGCGTCATCGACCCCGCCGTTCCCTCACCCCGCAGCTCCAATCTCAACCGCGCCGCTACCGCCACGGTAGAGCAGTTCCTGACCGTGGCAGGAAGCAACTACGCCGTGGCCGATGAGGGCCTGCTCCGGCAGCAGCCTGGCGGGCAGTGGAGCGAGGTGCTGGCCGGCCAGCCCGGCATGCTCACGGACCGGAATGTCTCCTCGCTCATGGCCGCCTCCGATGGAGGGCTGTGGGTCGGCTACTTCGACCGCGGTCTCGACATCCTGCCCGCAAACGGAGGCGAGCCTGTTCACGCCGAGACGGAGCACGTCTTCTGCATCAATCGCGTCGTTGAAGACACCCGGCACGCCGCAGTGGTAGTCGCCACCGCCAACGGCCTTGTCTTCTTCAACCGCGACGGCCGGCAGAGGCAGGTGCTCACCCGCGAATCGGGCCTGATCGCCAACCACGTCACCGACGTCGCGCTCTATCGCGACGGCATGGTCGCAGGCACCCCCGCCGGCATCACCTTCCTCGACAAGAGCGGCGCGCACAGCATGTACGCCTTTCAGGGACTCGTCAACAACCACGTCTACGCCCTCGGCGCGAAGGGAAATCAGCTCCTGGTTGGAACCCTCGGCGGTCTTTCGCTTCTCTCAGGCGACGCGGTGCAGAGGAACCTCACTACCTCGACCTCCGGGCTCACGCACAACTGGATCACCGGCCTCGTCCCGCTGGCAGACGAATGGCTGGTCGGTACCTACGGCGCCGGAGTGCTCCGCATGGCAGCAGACGGAAGCATTAGCTCGACCGATGCCACCAACAGGAATACGGTCATCAATCCGGGAGCGATGCTGGCGGACGGGCGTCTGGTCTTTGCCGGGACGCTTGGTCAGGGGCTGCTGGTAGGCGACGCAACCGGCACGCGATGGAAGACGGTCACCGCCGGGCTGCCGTCGCTCGACGTAACCGCCCTCGCCGTAGACAGAGGCGTCCTCTACGTCGGTACGGTCAACGGACTGGTCAAGATCGCTGAGAGCAAGCTCCAATGAGACACGTTTACGCACGCTCCCGCGCCATCGCAACCCTCCTGTGGGTCGCCGGAGTGTTGCTGCTGTTGCCTCCGCCCGCGCCCGCAGACACTGGCGTGCTCGTTCCCCTCGATAAGCAGGCTCCTGACCCGACCGTCCTCTCCCTGACCGAGATGCAGGTCGACATAAAGATCGACAACGGCGACGCGCGGGTGCTGGTCCGGCAGATATTCACAAATCACACCGCCAGTCAGCAGGAGGGTAACTACCTCTTCGCGCTGCCCTCCGGCACCCAGGTCTCCGACTTCGCCGTCTGGGATGGCCCCGTCCGGATCCCCGCCGTGATCCTCGAGCGCAAACGGGCCGAGGCGCTCTATCAGGAGCTCAAGAGCGAGGCCATCGATCCGGGCCTGCTCCAGCAGGGGGAGCGTACCGAGGACGACGCGCGGCGCAACTCGATCTTCAGCGCGCACATCGTTCCCATCCCCGCCTACGGCGCCAAGCGTCTCGAGATTGAGTACCACCAGCGCATCTCCGTCGAGGCGCGCAAGAGCTACTTCCTGCTTCCCCTGAAGCCGGACGCGTCCGCCACGCAGCAGGTCGCGCGGCTCTCGATCCACTTCGAATTGCACTCCGCCGCCGCGTTCAAGAACTTCGCCGTGCCGGGAAAGCTGCTGCCCCTGAAGATCGAGCAGCAGGATGCGCATACCATCCGCGGCTCCATCAATGCTGAAAACGTCCCCCTCGCGGAGGATTTTGCTGCAACGTGGGCGCTCAGCGATCCAGGCAGCGGCATGCAGGTGATTGCGTACCGCGATCCTCGTCCAGATGCGGCTCCGGGTGCACCCCACTCCGACCCAACCGCCGATGCCGCCCAGCTACACGCCAAGGTCACCGAGCCGGGCTTCTTCGAGGCGAGTGCCCAGTTGACGGGTGCCTCCGCGACGAACCAACCGGCACCCGCACCCGCTTCCTCCGCATCCTCGAGCCAGGACGCTGCACGCACCGTAGTAGTCCTGATGGATACCTCCCTCTCGATGCAGTGGGAGAAGCTCGAGAGGAGCTACGCCGCAGCCGCAGCCCTGCTTGGTAGCCTGCGACCCGAAGACAGATTCAACCTGCTGCTCTTCAATACGACCGTGGATAAGTTTCGTCCCGCTCTCGTGCCTGCCGATCAGGCAACGGTGCTGGCCGCGATGAACTGGCTCCGAAGCAGTCACCTGCGCGGCGGCACCGACCTCCAGAAAGCCCTCGACGCAGGCCTGGATGCAGCCGCAGCACCGAGGGCCTCGCTCGTGGTGCTGACCGACGGAGGAGCCGACCGCGGCATCGTCCAGACCGGCAAGCTGGCCGCATGGTACGCTGCGCGCTGGAGCCAGATTCCAGCAGAGCGGCGGCCGAAGACCGACATCTTCGCCGTCGGAGACGATGCGAACCTGCCGCTGCTTCGGATGTTGAGCCGGAACGACGGCCTGATGGAGCAGGTGCTTTCGAGCGAGCCGGTCGACTTCAAGCTCTCCGCATTTCTGGGCAAGATCGGGCAGAGTCCTCTCGGCGATCTGCGACTCACCATTTCGCCAAAGGCTGCGGTTGAAAAGGTCTACCCGCTGCAGGACGCCCTCTTCGACGGCGGACAGGCGAGCTGGGTCGGCCAGTATTCCCACCCGGCGAGGGGCGCGAGCTTCCGCGCAGACGCGCAGCAGGCCGGACATCCGCTCAGCGTCAGCGTAAAGGCCGACCTGCCTGAGACCGCGCTTGAACACGATCAGCTGCCGCGCCTGTGGGCCGGGGCCAGGGTCCAGGCGCTGCTGGACCAGATCGAGCGCGACGGCGAGACCCAGGCTGCCGTGGACGAGATCATCCGCCTTGCACGGAAGTATAAGTTCGTCACGCCGTATACATCCTTCCTCGCCGCACCGCGAGCACTGCTGCGCCCCCGCGTGATCCGCCCCGGCGATCCGGTGTTACGCGTACACACCGATCCCTCAATCGTGTCCGTCATCGCACTGTTTCCCTTCGGCCTCGAAAAGCCGCTGCGCTATCTTCCCGGCGAAGACGTCTGGCAGACCCGCTTCCTCGCCCCCTCTGACATGAAGGACGGCAGCTACAGCGTTCGCCTCGTCCTGCGCGATCGCGCGGGCCAGGTCTACCGCGAGTCGAAGAGCTTCGTCATCGCCTCGACGCCGCCCACAGTAAAGGTCCATCTGGACCGCATCCGCTACCGCGCCGGCGAGACGGTGTTGCTGCGGGTCAACGCCTCGCAGAGCACGCGGACCCTCACCGGGCGAGTCGAGGGGCTTGCCCCGGTGAGCCTGCGATGGGACCGCGAGTCGGGCGCCAGCAGGGGACAAGTGTCGCTTCCGGCGGGGCTGCCGGCAGGCGAATATGTCGTTGCGGTGACCGCAGAAGACATGGCCCACAACCTGGGAACGGCGGAGGTGCGCATTGAAGTACTTCCGTAAACGCACCATTACCCAGAACGCCTCGGCCCACAGTGGCTGGCCCCTCCATCGCTTCATCGAGAACCGGCTGCGGCCGCTTCGGTCAGCCGTCCTCGCCCTCGCTGCGGTGGCAGCGGCGGGGCTCGGAGCCTTCGCACCGGTTCCAGGTCTGAGTAGCGGCGGATTTCTACTCCCCTCCGCCGGTGGCTTTGCGCGGTGGATCGAGAATGTGCAATCAGGCTCTGGAGCCGAGTCCGCCCTGTACCGCCTGATGAAGCTTCCCGGCGGAGAGGTCCTCTTCCGCCGCTCGCCCCGGGAGACTCGGCCCGCACTCACCGACCTGCTGAAGCGCAGCGACAAGGCAGCATCCCTCTACTCCCTCAGGGCACTAGAGGACGAACAGGCCCTCGACTTCGCCGCAGCCGAGCAGGATTGGAAGGCCTGGGCCGACGGCGCGGACGATAAGCTTGCAGCCAACCTCGACCTCGCGGACTTCTACGAGCGGCGCCTGCGTCCTGGCGAAGAGCTCGCGGCGCTCGACGTGGTCGCCCACTCCGCCGCGCCCGCCGCCGAGCGGTGGACCGCGCCCGAGGCGCAGCGATCCTGGCATGCCTTCGAACGGCAGCAGACCGTAATCCGCGAGTACGCACTGCCCCGCGAGGCTGCTGAGCGCGTATTCACTGCGTGGGAGCAGCATTACCCCCGGCAGCGGCTGGTCTACGAACAGGAGTTCAGCTTCCTCCTGGAAGGCCGCAACTCTGACGCCGCCTCGGCGCTGATCGCGCGCTACCGGGCCGCTCTTCCGGCCGACCGTGTCTTCCCCGTCAAGGCGGAGGCTGAGCTCGCCGCAACCCGCGGCTCCCCGGCTGACGGACTCGCCGTCTACGACCGCAGCTTCGAACCGCTCTGGCCGAGCGAGCTGGTCGCCGGCTACTACTCCCTACTGTTAAAGGGCGGGTCGCTGCGGAAGTTCAGCGACACGCTCAGGGCAAGGCTGGCTGCCGATCCCAACGACCTGAAAGACGCTGCGCGCCTCTTCTACATCGCGCAGCAGCAGGGGCAGCTCGACCCTGCAAAGGCGGTGCTCGCCGGATACCGCGAGCGCAAAGATGCAAGCGGAGCCCCGTGGAGCTCGGAAGAGCTCTACACCCTCGGCCGCCTGCTCGAAGGCGTGCAGGACTTTCCGGAGGCAGCGCGCTACTACTACGCCCTCGCTGCCGGGAGCGACCCCGGCAAGACTGCAGCACCACAGACACTGGCGGATTCAGAAGAGAAAGCCCTGGCAGGGCTCACCCGCATCCTGCTGACTGCGCCCGAGCAGCCGCTGCGCGTCGGAGCCGGAAACCTGGCGCTCTACCACGACATCGCCACCATGGATCGCGGCCCCGGCTACCTGAACGGCATCCTCTCCCTGCTGCTGAATTCCCAGTCTCCGCAGTCTGAACTCGAGCAGCAGAACCAGCTCGCCGTGCCGTACTTCCATCGCGCACGCGCAGCCGAGCTGCTCAGCATTCTCGACACGCGCTACCCCGATGCGGCGGATCGTCCGCAGCTGCACGCAGCACTGCTCGAGGCCTACGCCGCGTACGGCGAAGACCACGCGGTGATCACTGAGGGAACGAAGTACCTGGCGCAGTTTCCGCAGGATCCCGGCCGGGTCGCAGTCGCCCTCGAGGTGGCGGACGCCTACACCCGCACCAGCCAGCCGGAGAAGGAGTTTGCACTCTACAGCGCGCTGTTAAAGGAGCTCGCGGCCCGGGCTGAAGGCGTTCCCCTCGGCCTGCCGCAGCCGGCATACAGCAAGCCTGTCGCCGGTGAGCCGACGCCCTCGCTCAATAATGCTGGCGGGCTACCGCCGCAGGGCAACACCGCCGCAGATGAGACCGCCCCCGACACAGAGTCAGAACCGTCGAGGACCGCCGCGCCGCACGGCACTGGCCCGGCAGCAGTCCGCTCCTCCGAATACGCCCAGGTCTTGGATCGCTACGTCTCGCGCCTGGTCACCCTGCAGCGGCTGCCCGACGCCCTCGCCGTGCTGCGCGGCGAGCTGGACCGCAACCCGCAGGATCCCGGACTCTACGAGCGGCTCGCCGGCTTCCTCCAACAGAATGCGCTCGACGCCCGGCAGGAAGAGGTCTACAAGAGCGCCATCCAGCAGTTCCAGGACAGGAGCTGGTATGCGAAGCTCGCCCGCTTCTACCTCAGGCAGAAGCGGCAGGAGGACTATCTCAGCCTCTCCCGCAAGGTCGCCCAGATCTTTGCCGGGACGGAGTTGGAGCAGTACCTCAACGAAGCTCCGGCACCGGACTCGCGGCTCGCCTTCGAGGTGAACCGCTACGCCCACGACCGCTTCCCGCACGATCTCACCTTCGTTGGCAATCTGCTGGCAGAGTACCGGCGGACCGGCCAGGCGGCCGAAGCCGAACGGCTGCTCTGGGAGCACTGGTCGGAGTCGCCGGAGCTTCGCGACCAGCTCTTTGAGCTGCTCGGCAGGACCGGGCGCCTCGATCGCGAGCTGGAGGCGCTCAAGCAGCAGTCGCCGGAGATTGACAAGGGTGACTGGACAGCCCTGGCCCATGCCAACCCCGCCGCCGAGCGCCTGTGGATGGAGGCCTGCCTCTGGCAGTCGCACTATGAGCAGGGGCTCGCACCCGCTGACGCACTTGCCGCAGAATACCCCGCCGACCAGGCCATCGGGGAGCAGGCCTCGTCGCTCTACCGCTCGCTAGCCTACTTCCATCCCGAGGACACTGACAAGGCAGTCGCAATCGAGAAGCGCCTGCTCGACTACAACCCCGGCGACCTGTCCAGGCTGGCACGCATCGGCGACATCTACGGCGATCGCGAGCGCTTCAGCGATGCCGCCGCTTACTGGAAGCGGATGGCCGACATCCATCCGGGGGAACGGGACGGCTACCTGCAGTCGGCGACCGTCTTTTGGGACTACTTCGACTTTCCCGGCGCGCTGGAGCAGCTGCATGCCGCGCGCCGGCGGCTCGCCCGGCCGACCCTCTTCGGCTACCAGGCAGGCGCGATCGAGGAGAGCAGGGCAAATCCAGAGGCCGCAGTCAAGGAGTATGTGTCGAGCGCGCTCTCCGGCAGCCCGTCCTCCGAGAGCCGGGAGCGGCTGCTGAAGCTGGCCCGAAAGCCCGCACTCCGAAACCCGATCGAGGCCGCGACCGCCGGGCTGTTGACGGGTGCCGCGCCGGGCACCGCGGCCATCGACCTGCGCGTGAGCCTGCTCGATGCCGAGGGCCGCAGAGACGATATGGAGCGCGAGCTCGGACTGGCCGTCGCGCACACTGGGTCCTTCGATGTACTGGACGCGCTCACCGCCTCATCGCGGACTTATTCTCTGCCCGCCGTGGAAGATTTATCGCTTCGACGCCAGATCGCGCTCACAACCGACCCGGTGCGCAACCTGCAGCTCAGGTATCAGCTCGTCGACTTCGAAGAGAAGAGAACACCCGGGTCTGGAGCGACCGAGATCGACGCGATCTACCGCGACCACCCCAGGATCATGGGAGTGGTGCGGGCCACCGTCGACTACGACTGGGCACACAATCGCAGGGCGCAGGCGGTCGCCGTTCTCAGCAGCTCCGCCGACGCTGCATATCCTCAGCTACGCGATCAGTTTCACCTCGAGGCAGCGCGCAAGCTCACCGGCATGGGAGAGTACGCACGCTCGCGAGCGCTGCTCGACGCGCTGCTCAAAGGCCATCCGCTCGACCCGTCAGACGAGGCAGCGATGGCAGACAACTTCGCTCGGTCCGGCGACCAGGCGGGCCTTGAGAGCTTCTATCGCGCCCAGCTGGCCCTGGTCAAAGCTTCGCCGCTCGACAAGGGCGATAAGCAGCAGCGCACAGCAGAGCTGCGCCGCGGAATGATAGCTGCGGCGACGCTGCTCGGCAGCTTCAACGAGGCCGTCGACCAGTATATCGAGCTGATCAACTCCTACCCGGACGATGCGGGGCTGACGCAGGAGGCAGCACTCTACTCCGTGGCTCACGGGCTGCGCGACAAGCTCTTCGGCTTCTACGCGAAGACTATCCAGGCATCGCCTCGCGACGCGCGCTGGAGCATCGTGCTCGCCCGTCTCGACACTGCTGCCGAGGACTATCCCGCTGCCGTCGACGCCTACACAAAGGCGATCGCAGTCAGGCCGGAGCAGATCAACCTCTACAACTCGCGCGCCGACCTCGAGGTGCGACTGCATCGCCTCGACGATGCAGTCGGCGACTATACCAGGCTCTATACATTGAGCTACCGCGATCCTGTCTGGATGGAGAAGATCGCCGAAACCCGCGCCCGCCAGGGCCGCAGCGCCGAAGCGGTAAAGGCGCTCGAGACGGGTTGGATCGACGGCCGTCCCCCGAGTGCAGCTAACAACTTTGAAGTCGCCACCAGGCTCGAGCAATGGGGGCTGCTGGATGAGGCGCGACACTTCGCGGAGCAGGGCGTCCAACTCGCCGGTGCGGACCTCCTGGTCGACCCGAAGAGCCAGTCCGGCGCTGTGACCTACGCCCGGATACTCGCCCGCCAGCGGCAGTGGGATACCGCTGGCTCACAGCTGATGGATGCCAGGCGGCAGGCAGCAGCGACCCCAATCACCACGGTCATTCAACAGGTAGTGAGGGACGGCCCGGGCGCAGTCACCGGCGAGGAGTGGAGAAAGCAGCGTACCGCCCAACGCACCGCCGAGGCCGCCGCCACCTTTGCGCAATCCGTGAACGCCATGGGCCAGGTGGCGAAGGACTACTACACCCCGGAAGAGAAGGCGCAGTTCTCCGCCTGGCTGCAGGCGCGCCAAGCGGCCGCTCCCATAGGAGAGCTTCGCAGTACCTGGCTGCCCGCAGCCCACACCGCCGGTCTGGCCGCGCTCGAGTCTCAGATGCGCTGGGAATTAGTGCAAAGGAGCGGAAGCGCACGGAGCCAGGAGGTGAGCTCCTGGATCACTCTCGAAGAGCAACGGCTCCAGCTTGAGTCCGCTGCACCCAGGCTGGAGTCGCTCGCACCTGTCGTGCCCGTGAAACAACGAAGTCAAATCTTGCACTACGCGATCGACGCCTATCGTAAGGCCGGTGACGACGCAGGGGAGCTGCGCGCCACCGATCAGATCGCCAGGACCGAGCAGCTTGAGGGGGAGCAGCTCGCGCGCTACTACCAGCTGCTGCTGGCGCAGCGTCCGCAGCAGCTGGTGCAGCTTGCGACCGCCGACTCAGCTGCGCAGTATCTCGTCGAGAGTGGAACGGCTCAGCTCGCCTTTGCTGGGGTCTCGACCCGCGCAGCCGGCCTGCCGCCTGTCTGGAAATCCGCGTACACCGGCCTGGCAGGCCTCTACCAGCGGCAGCATACGCCAGAGGTGCGGGCTGCGTTTTTGACGGCGCTCGGCGCGGACCAGGCGATCGGGGACCGTATCGCTCATCCCGCCGACCGGACGCAGCAGCTGGCCGGCGAGGTCTGGTTCTACTACGGCTCGCGCTACGGCGAATATCTAGACATCGACAAGGACGCCGAGTCCGAGGGCTACCTTGAATCGGAGCTCGAGCACACGCCCGAGAGCCCGGACGCGTATGCCATGCTCGCCGGCTACTCCGCTGCGCAGGGCAGGGCAGACTCGGCACTCGCGGACTATGGCCGCTCTCTCGCTCTGCGGCCGGCCCAGCCCCTGGTCCTCGACAAGGCTGCTGTGCTCCAGTGGAAGGCTGGCAGGCGGGCAGAGGCGCTGGCTGCCTGGCACGACGCCGTGCTGAAGCTGCGGGTCGAGTTCGATGAGAAGCCGATGCCGGCTTCCTTCCAGGGAGACTTGACCCGAATCGTGGACGACGTTGTAGCCAGCGGGCAGTATGCCTCTATCCGTGAACCGGTCGATGCTCTGCTGCGCGCCTACATCGCAAGAAACGGTAACTACGGGCTGAGCTTGATGCTCGAGTCCGCCTATCACGCCAACAGCGATTCCCTGGAGTGGCTGCTTGGGATCGCCAATGCCGCCGCTGATCCCACCCAGGTGCTCGATCCGTTATGGCGAGGCGACGTATGGATCAGGAAGGACCAGATCAGCCGGGTGATCGCGCGCATCCTCGAGGTGGAACAGCGGAAGTCCACTGACCCGGCCGGCTGGAACGTCGATCAGGCCAACCTCGCGAACGCTCTGCTCGACGAAAACAAGATTGCAGAGGCCCGTGCCGCTCTGGCAGGTCTTCCTCAGGACCAGCTGGTGACCGCGAAGTGGCTGGCCGTAGACCTGCGGCTCGCCGAGGCAGAGGGCGCATTGCCGCAGCTGGTGCAGACGTGGAAGCGGAAGGGCGAGCAGGGAACTCCCGCCTCCGCCGATCTGCGGAATGCAGCCGCCGTCCTCAGCGAGCCGGACAAGCGAGTCGTCATGCGCTTCGTCTATGAGCGGGCGCTCGATGCGCGCGACCTGGGCGCTCCAAACTTCCTCGGGCTGGCGGCGATCGACCTTGACCAGGGCGATACAACCGCCGCCATCGAGCTTCTCAAGCGAATGACGCTGGTGAGCGAAGACCTCTACGCGGACACCGACGCTGCCGCCGCTCTGCTTGAGCAACACAACAAGCCGGCCGAGGCGATCGCATTTCTGCGCCCGCTCTCCGGCGCCTCTCCATGGAACTCGAACTACAAGGTGCGCCTCGCCGTCTCCTTGCTCGCCACCACTCCGCAATCTTCTGACGCGTTGGCTATGTTGACCGCCGTCGCCAACGATCCCCGTGCCCTCTACGCCGACCGGGTCTCCGCCGCAAAGGCATTGAGGGGACACGGATTGGAAGAACAAGGCGCTCCGCAGAGTAGCAGCGGCGAATTGAAGCTGCTGGCTGACAGCGCGTGTCCACGCGCGGCGGACGCATCGAAGCCCCTGTTTGTTCCCGCGCGCATGGCCGCGGCAGCCTGCGCCACCGACAAGAGCCTACGCGAGCGCCTGCTGCATGAGGCGCTCTCGACAGCCCCGTCAGATAACAAGGTCCGGCTCGAATATATATGGGCAGCCTTCGATGCGCGCCGCGATGCGCGCGCCCTGGTCGCGGCAGGGCCCTTCCTCAGCGGCTATCCTCGCCCTGCCAATCACTACGCAAGCGCAGAGGATGATGCCGGTCCCGCCGATAACGATGAGGGACAGACGAATTCATCCTCGTACGCGGGCAACGCGGCCGGCCAGGGCACCTCCATCAACAGCCTCTCGCCCACGGACGCCATAAGGCTCTACACCCTCGCCATGCATGTGTTAGAAGACCGGCACGACACTCAGCAGGCGCTCGCGATGCTGCAGGAGGCTCTCTTCTGGGTCAAAGAGCCAGCGGCCCGGCGCACTCTCGAGGCCGACCAGCGGCGCCTCAACGCCCGGCTTGCGCGCGAGCAGGAGAACGCTGCGCGAGCGCCGAAAGTCCACGCAGAGCTCGATCAGGACCGCATCGTACGTCCGCGGCTGCTGCCCGATACGCCATCCCACGCAACGAAGACAGCGCAACAGGAGGACACCCAATGAGGCTCCGTCCCATCAGGCCGCGTCTCTGGATGGCCGCAGCCACCATCCTGCTGGCCGGCGCCGCACTGTGGGCTGCTGCCGAACACGAAGGCGCACCACCTCCGCAGCTCGCAGCGATGCTGCCCGCGGGCGCGCTGCTCTACCTCGAGGCGCCCGACTTCGGCTCGCTCCTAAGGGACTTCAACAGCTCAGAGGAAAAGAAAGCGTGGCTCACCAGCGAGAATCGCGAGGCATTCGGCCAGTCCCGGCTCTTCACCCGCCTCTCGCAGGCGCAGGACGAGTTCACCGCAGCAGCGGGCATCCCCGCCAACGGCGATCTGCTCGGGCAGGTGGCCGGCACGCAGAGCTGCTTCGCACTCTATGACATCGGCAACCTGGAGTTCGTATACGTCACCCGGCTCGAACAGCGCGAGCTCGAGACTACTCCCCTGTGGCAGACGCGCGGCAAATTCGAGCAGCGCACTGCCGGAGGCGTGCAGTTCTTCCTCCACGCGAATGGAAAGCGCACCGCCGCGTTTGCCGAGGCGAGCGGCTGGCTGGTACTCGGGACGCGCGGGGACCTCGTCGCCGGGGTGCTCGAAAGGATGCAGGGCGCCTCCAGAGCCCGCAGCATTTCAGACGAGGGCTGGTTCGCGAGCGCCGTGCATCCAGCAAGCGGAGCGAAGATTAACGTGGCCAGCGACTTGAGAATGGTGCTCAACCTGGATGCGATCGTCCCCTCGCCGTACTTCCGCAGCTACTGGATCCAGCGCAACATCACTGAGATGAAGCAGTACGCCTCGGCGGTCAGCGACCTCTATCGCGCGCCGGAGAGCTATCGTGAGCAGCGCGTGCTGGTGCGTCGCGAGGGGCTGCCCCCGCGCGCATCGGGAGATATCTCTACGCTCGCAGGCATGGCTCCGGAGTCGGCCGCCTTCTACTCCGCACAGACCTCACCCGATGTGCAGGGTGTGGAGTCGGCGCTTCGCGACAACCTGCTCGAGTTCAAGCAGCACCCGGTGCAAAGCTGGGACCAGGCGCCCCAACTTTCCGCCGCCGGCGATGCCGGCAGTGGCTCCGATCTTGAGACCCGCATCGACGCAGCTCCGGTAGTGGAACGCGCGACCGACGCTTACCTCCCGCTTCATACTCTGCTCACCGCCGCGCAGCCGGACGCAATGCTGCAGGTCCACGGGACCCCGGCGGCTGCTGACGGTGTCTTCGCGCGGATAGCCTCAGCGGCTGTGGTCTCATCGCCGGTACCGTGGCAGGAGCAGGACGTGCGCCGGGCCTTGACCTCCGCGCTCGCCCCGGGCCTCACCGCCGGCCAGCTTGGAGCAGGCTGGCAGACTCGTCAAAGCCCCGCCGGCGATTATGCCGCGCTCAACGGCGCAGTCAACTTGTATCTGGCTGTGAGCGGCAGGCGACTGCTGCTCTCAAACGATGCGCCGATGCTCGAGAGCCTGCTTTCACGCCAGCAGGCCGGGAAGACAAAGCCGATCCAGCAGGGCAGTGCGGTGACCTACGCCGCTGTCTTCCACCATGCGGCTCAGCAGGCCAGCTACCGCGCTCTTATGACGAGGCTCGATCGGGTCGGACATCGTGGCCGGTCCGAGGGCGAGGCAGCTCAGGAGCAGGGGCAAAGCCCGGCCTTCTTCTCCGGCAACGTGGAGAGCCTCAGCACCGTGCTCTCAAGGGTCGACACGGAGACGGTTCAAGAGAGCGACCTCGGCGATAAGGTAACAGAGACCGTTACATATAGCTGGAAGCGGTAGCCCAGTGCCGCCGAACGCCCACTCCGCAGACTTTCCTCGCCGGTCTTCATGCAAGATCAAAGTCTCCCTGACATCGGGATCTGAAACCCAAGCCACGACCGCTGGTCGCGCGCTGCTGCTGATGCTCTGTTTCGGATGTATATGCGCAGTCGCTGTTACAGAGCCGCCCCAGCCCGGCGTCTTCCCTGCGGCAGCCGCGGCGCTCGAGCAGGCATTTCCCGGCCCCGGCATCTCCTACCTGCTGATGAGCACAAGCGGTGACAACCTGGCCGAGCGATGGCCGTACCCGGACGTTCCAGTCGCCCCCGGTTCACTGGTCAAGCCGTTCCTGGCCGTAGCCTACGGCGAGCAGCACGACGGAGTCTTCCCCCGCGTGCAGTGCAAGGGCATGGGCAGCCGCTGCTGGCTGCCCGCAGGCCACGGCAGCGTGCGCCTGGAGGATGCGCTCGCCCAGTCCTGCAACGCCTACTTCCTCGAACTCGCGGCGCGGCTGGATAGGCCGCGCGCCGCCCGGACCTTCGCCCAATACGGCCTGACCGGCCCGTCGCTGACAAGCAAAGATGAGGCTCTCATAGGTCTGGGAGATGGCTGGAGAGAGACGCCGCTCTCGATCGCCTCGGCCTACCTGCTGCTTCAGCGCCGGCAGCGCCGTGGCACGGAGGGCCGTATCGTCCGAGGCATGCAGGCTGCCGCCTTCCACGGCACCGCCCGCGCCGTCGACGCTGCCCTCGGAGACGCCGCGCGCTTTGCAGACGGTACAGCGCTAGCCAAGACCGGGACTGCACCGTGTTCGCACCAGCCGCGTGGCTCTGCGGATGGATTCGCCGTCGTGCTCTACCCCGCCGCACAGCCGCGTCTACTGCTGCTCGTGCGCCTGCACGACGCCACGGGGGCCGAGACCGCAAAGCTGGCAGGGAAGATGCTCCGCTCGCTGGGAGCAGGCGCCCCGTGACTCGCCCCATCTGCATTATGGCCCTGCTGCTGGTCTCGCTGAGGAGCGCACCCTCATCCGCGCAACAGGAGCTCAGCTTCAGAGTCCTCGGCCTCTTCCACCCTCGCGAACTGATCGTCGAGCCCGCCGGCGGACAGACGCTGCTGGCCTCCGCTCCAGGCTATGCGCCCTATCTGCTGAACGGAGAGCCGGGTCACAGCACGCTCGCCTTTCACGCGGAAGGGAACCGGGTCATGGCGGGAGAGCGCTCCGCCGCGGAGTGGAATGTCTCTACGCGCGATGGCAGCCGTGCCGCTCTTCTGCTCGAAGTGCCGGGCAAACTTCGTCGCCTCTACGAAGCGACCCTCGTGCTCACGGCGCATCACGGTGAACTCGTCGCCATAATCTCGATGGATCGAGAGACCGCCGTAGCCTCCGTCGTCGCAGCGGAGTTGACCGCCTCATCCCCCATCGAGGCGATGAAGGCGCAGGCTGTCGCGGCTCGATCTTTCCTGGTCTCTGGCCGCCGCCACGCCGGCTATGACTTCTGCGACACGACCCACTGCCAGTTCCTGCGCTCCCCGCCAGCAGCGTCGAGCGGTGCCACGCGCGCAGCCAGCGAGACGAGAGGTATGGTGCTTGAGTACGAAGGCAGGCCCATCGGCGCCATGTATTCGAGCCGATGTGGCGGCCGCACCCGCAGTCTGCAGCAGGTAGGCATGAACGCCGGAGATGGCTATCCCTACTATGGAGTGCGCTGCGACTACTGCCGCCGCCATCCGGTTCGGTGGCAGACCGCCATCGGCGGCGCGGCGTTAGCTCCCCGGCCCGGCAATGAGGCCCGGCGCATCGGCGCGGCGAGGCAATGGGGATGGAGCGCTATCCCCGGCAGTGACTTCAAATCCAGCCGCAAGGGCGCAGCCTGGGAACTTGCCGGTAGCAGCCTGGGCCACGGCGTGGGAATGTGCCAGTTCGGCGCCGAAGGCATGGCAAGATCCGGCGCGAGCTTTCGCGCAATCCTTCAGCACTACTACCCCAATACCAGCCTGGTCACATTCAGATGACCCACCTGTAAGCCTGCCCAGGGTCGCAGCATTCCCTGACTGGTCTAGCTTGGAAACGCTGGCCAGGCGACGGATCGGGAGCACAGAATCGCACATGCGCAATAAATGTCTGTCAGATCTCAAGCTGGAGGGCGGAGCGACCGATCGCTCTACGCCGCAACCGGCTCAACATACTTGGTCAGCAGCTTCTGAACGCGATCGGAGAGCTGCGCGCCATTGCTGGTCCAGTGATCGATGCGGTCGCGCTTGAGCAGCACAGTGGCGGGGTTGGTGCGGGGATTGTAGGTGCCGACTACCTCGATCGACCGGCCGTTGCGCGCCCGGTCCTTCTCTATCACAACAACACGGTAATACGGCTGCTTACGCGCTCCAAAGCGCGCCAGGCGAATCATGACCACGGGTAGATCCTTTCAAAACTGCGCAGATGTGAGGGGAGGAGTTACAGGCGAAGCCGGGCCTAGGGCCGCTCCACACGCTTTCCCAACACTTAAGTATCGCTGGATTGGCGTCATTTCGCAACTGCATTCACTCGTCGCTGGCGACTCCCCCAGGCCTCTTCGGGATCAGCTGTGACTTCCGCATCGCAGCTTACTCCCGCCGGCCCGCCTCTCCGATCAAACGAGCAGTTATACTCGAAGGCGCTCACTCGCCCTCGGGGCCGATCGCAGCCAGTCCTCGCACCGGGTACTCAACACCACTAAGGAGCCTTCATCATGCAGAGCCGCATCCTCGGCACAACCATGCCCGCCGTCGAGTTTCTACTCCAGCCCAACGAATCCATCATCTCCGAGGCCGGCGAACTCTCCTGGATGACGAGCTCCATCCAGATGACCACCCACACCCAGATGGGCGGCGGCGGCGGCCTGCTCGGCGTCTTCAAACGGGTCGCAGGCGGCGGCAGCATCTTCATGACTGAATACGTCGCGGCGGGTGCGGCGGGCGAGATAGCCTTCGCGACCCGCGTCCCCGGGCATATCCTGCCCATCGAACTCTCCGGCGGCCACGACTACATGGCCCACCGCCACGGCTTCCTCTGCGCCACTCCACAGGTCCAGATCGGCGTCGGCTTCCAGCAGTCGCTCGGCGCGGGCATCTTCGGCGGCAACGGCTTTCTGCTGCAGAAGATCGGCGGCGTCGGGACCGCCTGGCTCGAGCTCTCCGGCGAAGTCATCGTCAAAGACCTCCGCCCCGGCGAGACCCTCCGCGTCCACCCCGGCCACGTGGGAGCGTTCCAGGGTAGCGTCAGCTTTCAGATCACCCGCATCCCCGGCATCCGCAACATGATCTTCGGAGGAGACGGCATCTTCCTCGCCGCCCTGACCGGTCCGGGACGCGTCTGGCTCCAGACCCTGCCGCTGCCCCGCCTCGCCCACGCCCTGCAGGAATATCTGCCGAGCGGCGGCGCCCGCGAGACCACCCAGGCCGGTGTAGTAGGCGGTATTGTAGGCTCGATCCTCGACGGCATGAAGTAGGCTCAGCGCGCCATCGAACCGCGATTCGCACCGCAAATTCGTTCAGCCAACCTTAAGCTTGATGAGCGACACTGTTTCCTTATGCGTGTGTTGTTGGTGGAGGACGAGAAGCGGCTGGCCGACAACGTCGCTACCGCACTCCGCGATGGGCCTGGCTTTGCCGTAGACTGCGCCGCCGACGGCGAAATCGGCGCCTACTACGCCACGGGCCGCTGCTACGACGCCATCATCCTAGACCTCATGCTGCCCAGGCTCAGCGGCCTGCTGCTGCTCAAGAAGCTGCGCTCCGACGGCGACCTCACCCCAGTCATGATCCTCACCGCCCAGGGCGAGACCCACTCCGTCATCGAACTGCTCAACGCCGGTGCCGACGACTACCTCAGCAAGCCCTTCGACCTCGGCGAGCTCATCGCCCGCACCAAGGCGCTGATCCGCCGCGGCAAGGGCGCGGCCCACCCCCAGCTCAAGGTTGGAGACCTCGAGGTCAACACCCTCGAGCAGACCGTCTACCGCGCCGGCAGGCTCATCGAGCTCTCCCCGATGGAGTACCGCATCCTCGAGTACCTCATCCATCGCCCGCGCGTCACCGTCTCCAAGCGTGAGCTGCTGGAGCACCTTTACGATTACAACTGGGAGCATCACTCGAACGTCATCGAGGCCCACGTCTCCAACCTCCGCAAGAAGCTCGACGCGGCCTCTGACCAGCCTGGAATCGCCACCCTCCGTGGCCGCGGCTACCGGCTGATCGGCGACCGCGAGAGCGCGGTATGAACCAGCCCGCAGCCGAGGCGCAGTCAACGCTCCCGGGCTCGCACTCACTACGCTCCACACCCGGGTCAGGCTCAGGATCAAGGCAACCGCCGCGCACCCAGTCCATCACCCGCAAGCTCATCGGCACGGTGCTGCTCGTCGAGCTGGTAGCAGCCCTCTGCGTCTCCGGCACCGCACTGTTTTACGAGCGCCACGCTCACTTCCGCGCCTTCGACGTGATGCTGCACGGACGCGCCGACTCGATCCTTGGCGCTGTACAGGACGCCGGCGACCCTCAGGACCACGTCATGCTCGACAAGACCGAGCTCAAGACGCCCCCGGAAGACGTCTACGAGGTACGCGACGAATCAGGCAGCGAGGTCGGCCGGTCGGCGAACTGGCAGGGCGCACCCGCCGCTGTCTTCGCTCACCAGGACGACGGCTTCGAGAGACTGCGCATCCGCGGCGCTCACTATCGGCTGCTGCGGCTGCACGGTGTTCGCGTGGTAGACCCCGGAGACAAGGGCGGAGGCGTACCCCGACGGGTAACCGTCGTCTACGGCTCACCCACAGCGCGGGTATGGGGCGCGGTGCGGGAGGCGGCAGAGTTCAACGGCGTCATCGACCTCATGCTTCTGCTTATCACCGGCCTGGTGATGGCCTGGCTTCTGAACCGCAGCCTCATCCCTCTGCGCCTGCTCGCGGCCGAGGCCTCTGGCGTGTCGGTAAACTCATGGCGCTTCAGCCCCCCTGAGAGTGCGCTCCGCATGCGCGAGCTGGCCCCGCTTGCCCTCGCCCTGCAGACCGTTCTCGCCAGCCTGGAGCGCTCCTTCGACCAGCAGCGCAGGTTCGTCGGCGACGCCGCCCACGAACTCAAGACCGCCGTGGCCGTCGTCAAGTCCTCCCTGCAGCTGCTCGCCATGCGTCCCCGCACCTCCCAGGAGTACCAGGCCGGCCTGGACCGCTGCGAGGCCGACTGCGGCCGCATGGAAGAGATCGTCTACAAGATGCTCACCCTGGCCCGCGTCGACGGAGGTCAGCCGGCCACCCAGTCCCCCGCGGCAACCGACCTCGCCGGCTGCGCACGACAGGTCGCGGACCAGTTCGAGAGCATGGCGACTCTGCGCCGTGTGCGTATCGCCCTCTCGCTGGCCGAGCCGCTGATGGTTCGGGTTGCGCCCCAGGAGTGCATGCTGCTCCTCTCCAACCTCGTGCTCAATGCGCTGCAGCATAGCTACCCCGAGTCGCAGGTCACCATCACGGCGCTTCCTCGCTTTGAGCATGCCGAGCTGACCGTCGAGGACCGTGGAGACGGCATCGATGCTGCCGCCTTGCCGCACGTCTTTGAACGCTTCTACCGCGGCGATGCCTCCCGCGACCGCAGCACCGGCGGCACTGGACTCGGGCTCGCCATCTGCAAGGCGATCGTCGACCAGGCCGCGGGCTCGATTGAGATCGAGAGCACCCTCGATGCTGGAACCACCGTTCGCGTCAGACTCTCCCTCGCCTCGACCTGCCCCGGGGCTGACCAGCTCGAGAGCTCAGTGCCGCCCGAAGACTAGCGCTCTTCATCTTCGATTCAGCCGCCTCTGAGACAATCCTCCTGCCGGCTGACGACAAACCGCCGAGCCTTTGCCCTGGAGTCCTCTCGATGCAGCCCTTCCGCAACGCGATCTGCAAGATCAATAGCAAGCCGGTACTAAGACGTCTACTCGCCGGCGCCTTCGTTGTCGCCCTCTCCGCAGCTCCGGTGTTGCACGCACAGGGCCCCTACCACGTGGTCGATACCTGGAAGATCGGCGGAGAGGGCGGATGGGACTACCTGAACGTCGACCCCGCCGCGCACCTGCTCTATCTCACCCATGGCCCCCGCGTTGAGGTCATTGACACCAACACCGGCAAATCGGTGGGCGCGATCACCGGCCTCAAGGGCACCCACGGAGTGGTATTCGACGAAGAGGGCAAGTACGGCTACATCAGCGACGGACGTGCCAACGCGGTCGTGGTCTTTGACCGGCACACCTTCAGCGTCGTGACCTCCATTCCCGCCGGCACCAACCCCGACGGCATCGCCTACGAGCCGGTCACGAAGACGGTCTGGGCCTTCAACGGGCGCAGCGGCGACACGACGGTGATCGACACTGCTCAGCAGAAGGTGGTCGCCACCATCAAGCTCGACGGCCGGCCAGAGTTCCCGCAGGCCGATGGGCGCGGCAACGTCTTCGCCAACATTGAAGACAAGAACGAGCTGCAAAAGCTCGACGCGAAGACCCTGACCGCCGTCGCAGTGTGGCCGCTGACCGGCTGCGACTCCCCCTCGGGCCTCGCCGTCGACCGCGAGCACCACCGCCTCTTCTCCGTATGCGACGGCAAGAAGATGGTGGTCACCGACTCCGACTCCGGCAAGATCCTCGCCACACCCGCCATCGGCGACGGCCCCGACGCCGCAGGCTACGATGCGAAGAACCAGCTCGCCTTCAGCTCGAACGGTGAAGGCAACCTGAGTATCATCGACGCCGGCAGCACCGACTACAGGATGCTGCAGAGCGTTCCGACCCATCGTGGTGCGCGCACCATGGCCTTCGATCCCAATACCGGGCGCGTCTACCTGGTCGCCGCGGAGTACGGTCCAGCGCCGGCCGCAACCACCGACAATCCACGCCCTCGTCCCGCCATCGTGCCGGGCAGCTTCATGGTCCTGGTTGTCGGCAGGTAGTAGCGCTCTCGTCACTCGCGATTGCTGGCGAGCAAGCGGGTTAGTGTAAGGTCAGGTCCCACTCACCGGACGAGGTCCAGTCTGGTGAGTGGGATTCTTACCCCTATCCGGACCTCGATCCAGGTCGCAACTCACACTCGCCTGGCTCAATTCGCCGCAAGCTGAAGATCGTCGCGACGCCCATCCGCCACGCGTCGGCCGTGCGCGCCGCCGGTCAGCAGGAAGTAGATCACCGGCGTAACCACCAGGCTGAGCACCATCGAGATCAGCAGTCCGCCGATCACCGCGATGGCCAGCGGCTGCAGCATCTGCGAACCCGCACCCAGCGCGAATGCCAGCGGCAGCATGCCGCAGATCGCTGCCATCGCCGTCATCAGGATCGGACGCAGCCGTCGCTGTGCCGCCTGCATCATCGCGGTCTCGGCATCCGCGCCCGCCGCGCGCGCCTTCTCGTCGGCATCGAGCAGGAGTATGCCGTTCTTCGCGACGATGCCGATCACCATGATCAGTCCCATGAATGAGGCGACGTTGAAGTTGGTCCCCGTCACGAGCAGTGCGATCAACACGCCCGAGATCGACAGCACCGAAGAGGTCAGGATCGCCACCGGGGCCGAGAAGTTGCGGAACTCCGCCAGCAGCACCCCGAAGACCAGCGCCAGCGCCAGCAGCAGCACGCGTATCAGGTCGCGGAACGACTTCTGCTGCTCCTCATACGTCCCGCCGTACGTCACCCGCACGCTTCCCGGCAGGTGCATTCCCTCCACAACTCTCCGCACCTTGACCATGGCTCCGCCAATGTCGGAGCCCTCGAGCCGCGCCGTCACCACCACCAGCTGCTGCAGGTTTTCGCGCAGCAGCTCGTTCTGCGGAGGCAGATTCTCGACCAGCGACATCGACCCCAGGCTCGCCGTGTGCCCCGAGCTGCTGTTGAAGATCGTGTTCTGGATAGCTTCGAGCGAGCTGCGCGTCTCCGCCGGCAGCCGCACCCGAATCGTATAAGGCCGCCCATTCGCAATCAGCGGATCGGTGGTCGTAACGCCGTCGAGGATCGCGGTCGCGTCCTCCGCTACCTCCGCCGGAGTGAACCCAAGTCGAGCGGCCACCGTTGGATCCACCTGGAAGCTGGTCGCCGGTCCGCTCAGCGTATTTTCAACTCCGTCCTCAACATCGACCACGCCGGGAATCTTGCCGATCGCGTCGCCCACCCGCGGTGCGAGCTGATACAGCAGCTTTGGATCGCTGGCGAAGAGCTTGATCTGGATCGGCTGCGGCGCATTCGACAGGTCGTTGATCATGTCCTGCAGCACCTGCGTGAACTCGATGTCGAGCTGCGGCTCCGAGGACCTGATCTTGCTACGGACCTCGTTCATCACCCCGTCGATGCCGCGGCTGCGCCTGCTCTTGAGCTTGACGGTCATGTCGCCCACGTTAGCCTCCGTCACGGCCGCAAGACCGAGCTGCAGCCCGGTGCGGCGCGAGGTGCTGTCCACCTCGGGAGTCTCGCGAAGAATGCCCTCGATGTGCTGCAGCACGCGGCTGGTCTCGGCGAGCGAACTGCCGGCCGGCATCACGTAGTCGATGATGAAGCCGCCCTCATCCATCTCGGGCAGCAGGTCGGAGCCGAGCCTGCGGTAGGCAAACCAGCTGCCCAACGCCAGCAGCACGCAGACCAGCGCGAGCATCCATGGCCTCTGCAGCGCTGCGCCCAGGGCACGCCGGTGCCACTGCATAACGCTGCCCAGCACCCGCCCCGGCTCACCGTGCGGCTGCCGGTCTACCTTGCCTGGCTTTCGAGCTCGCAGCAGGACCAGGCTCAGCCCGGGGGTCCACGTCAGCGCCAGCAGCAATGAGGTCAGCAATGCGGCGGTCATAGTCAGCGCCAGCGCCCGGAAGAACGAGCCCGTCACCCCCGTAACCGCCACCAGCGGCAGAAAGACGACCACCGGCGTGATCGTCGAGAAGACCAGGGGCGCGGTGATCTCATGCAGCGCCAGCCGCACCGACTCGATCCGCGACTCGCCCGTATCGCGATGCAGCACGATGTTTTCAACCACCACGATCGCATCGTCGATGACCAGCCCGATGGCAGCCGCGAGGCCGCCCAGGGTCATAAGATTAAAGCTCTCGCCGATGATCCACAGGAAGAGTATCGTAACAGCCACGGTGACAGGTATAACCAGCCCTGCAACCAGCGAAGAGCTCCAGTCCCCCAGGAACAAAAAGAGGATGACGCAGGCGAGTACCAGGCCGATCAGGATGGCGTCGCGCACGCTGCCGATGCTCTCGCGAACCAGCTGCGACTGGTCATAGAAGGGTTCGAGGCGCACACCGGGCCGCAGCTTGGCTCTGAGCTGCGTGATCTCCTCGGCGACAGCGTTAGCCACGGCAACAGTGTTGCTCGAGGGCTGGCGCGCAATGTTCAGCAGTACGGCTGGCCTGCCATTCGCCGTCACCGCGGTGTAGACGGGCTCCGTGCCGCGCTCGACCTTTGCCACGTCAGACACCCGCACCGGCGCGCCACCCGAAGTAGTCTTGACCACCAGCTGTCCGAGCTGCGCCTCATCGTGGACCTGCGATCCCACCAGGCCAAGCACCAGCTGATGGTTGGCCTCATAGAGCCCGGGCGAATCGATGACGTTCGAGCTCTGCATGGCGTTGACGAGATCCAGCACGGTGACGTTCGAGGCCTGCAGTCGCGCCAGGTCGGGCACCACGTGGAACTCCGGCGTCTCTCCGCCCTGCACCGTCACTGTGCTGACTCCGTCCACTCTATTCAGCGGCGGCTTCAGGTCGTAGGTGGCAATCTCCCACAACTGGGTCGGCGGCACCGTGTCCGATGTCAGGCTGTAGCCGAGGATCGGAAAGGTCGCAAAGGTGAGCCGGTTGGTCGTCAGATGTGCCGTCGATGGAAGGTTCTGCTGCACCTTCGAGAGCGCCGCATTCACCAGCTGCAGCGTCTGGTTCATATCCTGCTTCCATCCGAAGAAGAGGCTGATCTCGGCCGATCCGCGGCTCGTGGTCGACCGCACGGTGAGCAGCCCGGGCACGCTGTTCACCGCATCCTCGAGGGGCCGCGTAATGGTCACCTCCATCTGCTCGACCGGCATCACGCCGTTCTCGATGCCGATGACCACGCGCGGAAAGTTCGTCTCAGGGAAGACCGAGATCGGAACCTGGGAGCTGAGATAGATGCCGGCAGCGGTCAGCACCACGACAAAGAAGAAGATAGTCCGGGCCGAGCTCGCGAGCCAGAACCGCTCCGGCACTGCGGGTATCGGCCTGGGTGCGCCGGGCACGGAAGGCTCAGCGTTCACTTCGCGTCGTCCTTCGCGCCGTCTTTGCCTGCGGCCGGCTTGTCGTCGGCATCGCCCTCGGCAGCGCCGATCTTGACCCTGGTTCCATCGGCCATCGCGTAGCCGCCGCCGGTGATCACGGTATCGCTGACGGTCACACCGGAGACAATCTGGGTGTCTTCACCGTCGCTGATGCCGGGGACCACGGGTCTGCTCTTCGCAACCCCATCGGCGCCGATCGCCATGACCGACTTGCCGCCGTCCTGCGCCGTCTGGATGGCTGAAGAGGGCACCTTCAGCGCGTTCGCAACGCGTCTGCCTGCGACCACCACGTGAACGGGCGTGCCGACCTTCAGCGCTCCGTCCCTGTTCTCGATACGAAGCCATACCTCGACCGTAGTGCTGCCGGGGTCGAGCGCCGGACTGATGAGCGATACGCGCGCGGCGACCGGCTTCTCCAGCCCCGGGATGGTCGCAGTCGCCGCCTCACCCACGCTCAGGCGCTGGGCCACCGCTTGCGCAAGGTGCACCTTCGCCAGTAGCGCGGAGGTATCCATCACCGTGATCAGCGTCGCGCCCGCAACCACTGTCTCCCCCGCAAACAGCGGCCGGTCCGTCACAATGCCGGCGATCGGGCTGCGTATCTCGGAGTAGTCCACCTGTGCCTGAGCCCCCAGGTACTTGCCCCTCGCCGACAGCAGCTGCCCCTGGGCGGACTTGAGCGCCGCTTCGCGGCTCACGCTGCGCATCGACTCCATGTGAGACTTGGCCGTGTCATACGCCGCCTGCGCCTGCACCAGCGCAGCGTTGGCGGTGTCGAGATCGCGCCCCGGTATCGCACCCTCCGCGAAGAGCCGCTTGCGTCCTTCCGCCACACTCCGGCTCAGGTTCAGGTTGGCCTCGGCCTGCGTGAGGTCAAGCTGCGCCTTTTTGAAATCCTCAGGAACCTGCGCGCGCGTCTGCGTCTCGTACGTCGCTTGCGCCGCGTCGTAGCTGCCCTGGTTGTCGAGCGCCGCCGCCTCCAGGTCGCGGTTCTCGAGCGTCGCAAGCAGCTGGCCAACCCGTACCCTTGATCCCCGCTGCACATAGAACCTGCGCACCGGCGCACTGATCCTGGGAGAGATCGCCGCCTGGGCCAGCGGAGCGAGCACCGCATCCGCAGTGATGTGCTCAACCATCTCGCCCTGCTCCGGATGCTCCGCTTGAACAGTCACCACCGGGTCCGGCGTCGTCTCCGTCGGCTTTGAGCAGCCAGCGGCCATCAGCATCAGCCAGGCAAGCAGCGCGCTGCCTATCCTCCGTGAGCTCCCGTGGCTGATCTCCGGCCCTGCCATCGAGTTACCCATGTGCGTCATCGTCTACAAGCTCCCTGTGAGCGTCTCGAGGTTGGCAATCGCCTGCTGGTAGCGGAGGATGCCATCCTCACGCGAATCTTGAGCGCTGGTGAAAGCATTCTGCGCGTCCACCACCTCAAGCACTGTAGCCTCACCCTCCGTGTAGCGCAGCTTCGTGAGCCGCAGGCTCTCCTCCGCCGTGTGTACGCTCGCTTCGAGTGATGCTGACTGCTCAGCCGCCGCCCGCGCCTCTGAATAGAGCTCTTCGAAGTCGGCAATCACCCGCCGCTGGGCCGCGCTGAGCGCCACACGCACAGCGTCCCTGCGAATCTCGCTCTGCCTCACCCGGTGCTCGGTTGCGAGCCAATCCCATATAGGAATGTCGAGGGTCACGCTCGCCGAGTAACCCAGGTTGCGGATGTGGTCGGGACCTTCGCGCGCAAACTGCGGCGCGTCGATCCCGTAGGTGTAGTTCAGCGTCAGGTCGGGCAGGTAAGCAGCGCGGGCGCTCAGCACCCCGGCATCGCTCTCCCGCAGCGCGGCCAAAGCGCTGCGCAGCTCAGGATTCTTCACTGCCTCGGCGCTCGCCCGGCCCGCGATCCGGTCCGGCAGCGCTGCAGGGGTACCGGCAGGTTCAAGCTGGTAATGTGTTCGCGGATCGGCAAACAGCAGGACCCCCAGCTCGAGCCGCGCTCGCTCAGCCGCAAGCTGCGCGTCTAGAAGATCGCGCTGCCTCTGCTGTTGCTGCAGCTGCGCCTTGACCACGTCGGCGTGCGCCACCTCGCGCGCATCTTCGCGCTTGCCGGTCAGGTCGGTGAAGGCGTTTGCCTCGCTGAGAGCGCGTTCCGCCACTGCGAGCTTGCGGTCGCTGGCCAGGGAGCCATAGTAGAGTCCAACGACCGTGCCCACCAGGCCCCGTCGCGCGATCTCGAGCTCCGCCGTGCTGCGGGCTGCGGCAGCCTCAGCCCGGCGCAGTTCCCCTAGCTGCCCAAGGCCGAGCGTCTCCGTCACAGAGCCCTGGCTCACGTACTCATGAACGGCGTTGTTGGCGATGAAGCGCGGGGTAGCTGCAGTCGCCGCCACCTGGCCGGCCGGAATCGGCTGCCCACTGCCCTGCGTGTAGAGGAATTGATTGTGGTAGACCGCGTTCGGCAGCAATGCCGCCCGCGCGATCGAGCGGTCGAGCGCGGTGGCCTGCCTCGCGGCAACACTCGCAGCAAACGACGGCTCGTTGGCCTGCGCACGCCGGATCGCCTCCACCAACGAAATCACCGGGCCGCTCGCTCCCTCGGACGGGGAGCCTTGCAGCGCAGTGATCGGTACGGGCCGTGCTTCGGATTGCGAAAACACGCTTGTCTCGCGAGAGGAAGGCGTCGAAGGATCCTCAGGTACTGCCGTGGGAGCGGGTGGGGAGGTCTGAGAGAGGGCGAAAGGCGAAAGCGCCGCCCCTAGCAGGATGGCGCATGCAAGACCCCTCTGCCCCTTGAGCTTCCGCCAGCACAAGCAGCCCAGCCAGGCGTATGGATTGGCAAAGCCCATCGAATCAGAGAATAACCGCATGACCTTAAGTTCACCTGAAACAGCTTAGATCGCTGAGGTTATCGGAGTCGCCCCGAAAATCTGAGCAGGTCCGCTGATCGGCATCGTCCTGCCCGTCTCGCGGTCTGCGTCGGCGCACCGGGCCGACGAGCATCGAGACAAAGACCGCGATAACGCAGCCGGCAATCAGTGAATCAGTAAATTGTGCATAAGCGCATTAGTGTCCCGGCGGCATCGGACTAGCGGGGCAGCGCCCTCAGCAGCATCCCCAACGCTGCCAGCACGGCGGCGTAGTAAGCGAAAACGTTCCAGCTTGGCTGCAGCGGCAGGTCCCTGGTGAAGAGGCGATAGACCAGCCCGGCTGCAACGAAGAAGTAGATGTTCTCGCCCGTGTAAGCCCATATCAGCAGGGTCGCAGCGAGCAGTGCGGCTCGCTCGGTACGGCCCAGCGCCGTTGCAGCCTGCGCGCCGTCGAGCACCCAGATGGGAATGAGGTTGAGGACGTTGAGCACGGCGCCGGTGTGTCCAAGCGCCGACCAGAGAGGGTTACGCGTGCGCTGGTAGGCGAAGTAGCAGCCGGCGGCAGCGAGTCCGCCCGCCAGCGGTCCCGCCAGGCTGACCTCCGCGCGCTGGCGCAGTGTCACCCCGAGGGCCTGCCACTTCACATACGCCCCCAGTCCGGGCAGGAAGACGGGCATCTCGGCCGGCAGCCCGCGCCGCCGTATGTCGACGTAGTGACCCATCTCGTGGATCAGGATCGACGCAGCGAACCCCACTCCGAAGCGCCACCCGAAGAGGGCCCAGTAGACCGCGACGAAGGACAGGAGGCTGAAGAGGAACTTCAGCTTGAAGACGGCAAAAAGGAGGCCTTTTGCCTTCGCCAGCACAAGCAGGACCGGGCCGAATGGGCCGAACCTGCGTACCCAGTCCCTCCCCTTCGAAGCGTCAGTTGACTCCGCAGCGTTTCCCTCAGCCTGCAGCAGGTTGCTCTGCTCGCGCACCCAGGCAGCCTGCTTGGAGTCGGGAGGCAGCAGGGTCAGAGCCTGGCTCCAGTACACCGCCGACGGGCTTGTCTGCCCCGACCTCTGCAGCCGCTGCGCTTCGGCAACCAGCTTTCCCAGTTGATCTCCATGCACGAGCGCATGGCATTGAGGGCAGGCCAGCGCGCCGGCCGGCAGGTCTCTCTTGCAGGAAGGGCACCTGGTGATAAGGCTCGGGCCCAGGCCCACGCTCAAAGACCCGTTGGCATCGGCATCTCGTTCAAGAGGAGAACCAAAGCTCGGCTTGCTGAAGCTCAAGATTTGACCTCGCCCCACAACCCCAAGGATCCGGCAAAGCTTCGCTGTCGCAAGATGCGGCTACGCTGTTCCGGTATTGGCGTAAGGTCCCTCTAGGGCCAGCGTTTGAACGCCAGTCATCTGCCACGCGATTCGCAGACCTATAAAGAGAATAAACAGCCCGATCAGCCCATGCAAAGGATCGCTCAGCCCGGTGAAAGGGGAGGCGAGGCCAAACAGAACGAGCGGTCCGGCGATCGCGGTCCAGTTTAGCCGCGTCTTCGCGGAATGGCGCTGGTCAACGTAGCTGCCATCGGGCGCAGTGCCGGAGGCGGTGCCCTGAGCTGCCGCCGTCTGCTTGGCCTGCTTCATCGCGTAGGAGACGGCGACCGGTACCGCAGCCATCGATATGGCGGCATAGGTGAGCAGCACCGCGGCGATCTGGTAGCGGCGTCCGCCCAGTCCGTGCGAGGCCTTCTTCATGGCCTTGGCGATCACGTATCCGACGCCGAGCGCGAGGTAACCGATCGACCAGCCGGTGATGATGGTGAAGGCGGCATAGACAGCCATCCCGGCCACGGCGGCGCCTGACCCGAGCAGTAGCGCTCGAGAGAACGCGGCGTGGCTGTCCCGCGGCTGACCGCTCTGCGCTTCCGACGCGCACTGGGCACAGGCCATCTGGCCGTTGACGCGGTAGTAGCCGGGTCCGATCAGGCTGTTGCAGATGCGGCAACGCTCGGTGCCGGGGATGTGGGCGTACTCCGCTGTCGAGAACTGCGGTGCGCGCGAGGCCATCCCCGAGGCCGTATCTGCCCGTGTTGTCGAGTCGAGCTGCGGCCTCTGCGACGCGTCGCCTTGCGGATCGTCTGTCACGGTGGCGCCAGATTAGCACAGCTCACCCAGCGCCTCGACTCTCCGCGTAGCCCGGCCGTAAATTTCGCTCACTGTTCAATCTGCTGAGGGGCGGCATGTTGCAGGCATGAGACGGCGCGTTTGGATATTTGCACCAGCCGGGATAGGCTCAGAGCAACGTATCCCCCGCCCGCGGCAGAGCGGCATGAGGTAACTGCAGTCTCGACGCGCACTGTGAACACACCCGGCAAGATGTCCGCGCACGCCATCCGCCCCTTCCACTCGCAACAGCGGGGCGGCCCGATCTACTGCGACTCTGCGCCGCTGGAACAGCTTGCGCTGAACTACGGAACGCCCCTGTACGTCTACTCAGCGGAGCACATCCGCCACCGGGCGCGGCTCTTCAAGCAGGCCTTCACCGGGCAGCGGCGCCTGGTCTGCTACGCCGTCAAGGCCAACTCCGCACTTGAAATACTGCGGCTGCTCGATGCCGAGGGCCTTGGCTTTGACATCGTCTCGGGGGGCGAGCTTGAACGCGTCCTCCACGTCAACAAGGCCGCTGCAGGTCGAGTCGTCTTCTCCGGCGTGGGCAAGACCGCAGCGGAGATGGACCTTGCCCTCGAGGCCGGCATCCTCATCTTCAACGTCGAGAGTGAGGCGGAGCTCCACCTGCTCGCCGAGCGCGCGGCCAGGCTCGGGAAGCCTGCAAGGATCGCACTCCGTGTCAACCCCGATGTCTTTGCGGAGACCCATCCCTACATCTCGACCGGCATGCAGGAGCACAAGTTCGGGATCGCCATCGAGGCTGCTCCGGAGCTCTACCGCCTCGCCGCCAGGTCGAACTACCTCAAGCCCGACGGCATCAGCGTTCACATCGGTTCGCAGATTCGCGCGGCCCAGCCATTTGGCGCCGCCGTTGCCCGGGTCGCCGCGCTGGCCGCCACTCTGAGAGCTGAGGGAATCATGATCGACAGCATCGATGCCGGCGGCGGGCTGGGCATCGAGTATCACGGCTTCGACGCGGCGGATGAGGACACGGACGGCGCCTCGATAAAAGTCCACGAGTATGCTGCGGCCATTCAAACCGGTCTGGGCGCCCTCGCATCGCAGGTCCAGCTGCTGATCGAGCCGGGCCGCTTTATCGTCGCGCAGGCCGGCGCCCTGCTCGCCCGTGTCCTCTACATCAAGCGGAATGGCGCCAAGACCTTCATCGTCACCGACGCCGGCATGAACGACCTCATCAGACCCTCCCTCTACCAGGCGCACCACGAGATTGTGCCCGTCACTCCCAGGGCCGGCAACCGCAGCATCGTCGATGTGGTGGGCCCGGTCTGCGAGACCGGAGACTTCTTCGCGCATGACCGTGAGATGCCGCCTCTCGAGGCTGGCGATCTGGTAGCTGTACTCGATGCCGGTGCCTACGGCATGGTGCTCAGTTCGAACTACAACTCGCGCCCGCGTCCGGCAGAGCTGCTGGTGGAGGGCGCGGACGTCCGCCTCATCCGCCGCCGCGAGACAACGGATGACCAGCTCGCTCCCGAACTCGGCCTTCCAGTTTGAACCGGCACTGAAAGCCTCTCAAACCACCAGCAGGCCGCAGCCGGGTGCTACCATCCCACATGCTTTGAATGTCCATGCTTTCCTCCGGGAGCTCGGCGTTCCTTGTACCCTCCAGACCCTCTGAATGGAGCTCTTGCATGCGGAAGCCGTCCTTAGCCATCCGGTTTGCCCTCACCGTCCTGCTCCCACTGCTCGCCTGTAAGCCAGCTTCGGCAGCCGATACCGAGAGTACTCGCCGTGGCTACTACCGCCATCCGGCCGTCCATGGAGACACCATCGTCTTCACCGCCGAGGGCGATCTATGGACGGTCCCCGTCACCGGCGGGCTCGCGCATCGGCTCACCTCCAATCCCGGCACGGAGACCAATGCCTTCATCTCGCCCGACGGCCGCAGCGTCGGCTTCAGCGGCGAATATGAAGGTCCGACCGAGGTCTACACCATGCCGCTCGAGGGCGGGCTGCCGGAGCGCCGCACATGGGATGGAGATGCTGTCCCAGCCGGCTGGACCCCCGATGGAAGGGTAGTGGTGAGGACGTATCGCTACTCCACCCTGCCGGACGCCAAGCTGGTAGCCATCGACAACCATGGTACGAGGGAGATGGTTCCGCTGGCGCAGGCTGCCGAGGCGAGCTACTCCCCCGACGGGAAGACGCTCTTCTTCACCCGCTTTCAAAAACAGCCCAGCTTCACCAAGAGATACAAGGGTGGAGGGGCGGAGAATATCTGGCGCTACGACGCGGGAAGCGCCGAAGCGATCGAGCTGACGGGCGACTACCTGGGAACCTCACACGATCCGATGTACTCCGATGGCCGCGTCTACTTCCTGTCCGACCGTGACGGTGTCATGAATGTCTATTCCATGACCCCGGAAGGCAAGGACCTGAAGCCGGAGAGCCATCAGCGAGGCTTCGATGTGAAGTGGGCCTCCGTATCTGGCGGCAGGATCGTCTACTCCTGCGGCGCGGACCTATGGCTACTCGACCTCAGGTCCGGCCAGGAGGCGGTCATTCCGATCGCGCTCGCTTCGGACTTCGACCAGCTCCGCGAGCACTGGGTAAAAAAGCCGCTGGATTACCTGACCGGCGTTCATCTCTCGCCCGATGGCGGCAGCGCTGTCTTCACGGCGCGCGGTGAGGTGTTTACCCTGCCTGCAAAGACAGGCCGCATCGTCAGGGTGGCCGGCAACTCCGAGGTGCGGTACCGCGAGGCCCGCTTCCTGCCGGATGGCAAAAGCATCGTCGCGCTGTCGACCGAGAGCGGGGAGACGGAGTTCTGGAAGTATCCCGCCAACGGCGAGGGACCGCCGGAGCAGTGGACTCACGACGCCACCGTGCTGCGCTGGGTGGGTATTCCATCGCCCGACGGACGCTGGCTGGCGCATCGCGACAAGGATCAGCAGCTATGGGTCTTCGACATCAAGGCAAAGAAAGAAAAGAAGATCGCACAGTCGATGCAGGGCGACTTCATCGACCTGCGCTGGTCGCCCGATAGCCGCTGGCTGGCCTTTGGCGAGACCGCAAAAAACCAGTTCCAGCAGATCAACGTGCTCAATATCGAATCAGGATCGATCCAGCCGATCACATCCGACCACTACAACAGCTGGAATGCGGCGTGGAGTGCGGATGGGAAGTGGCTCTACTTCCTGTCAGACCGCTCTCTGAAGACGACCGTCGAGTCTCCCTGGGGAACCCGCCAGCCCGATCCGAACTTCAACCACTCCGCCATGGTGTATGAGCTTGCCCTGCTGCCGGGGCTGAGGTCTCCGTTCGCGCCGGTCGACGAACTCCACCCTGACGGCCCGGCCGACGAGGAAAAGAAGGAGGAAAAGAAGGTCGAGGAGAAGAAGGCCGCCGATGCCGGAAAAGATGCGGCTAAAGACGCGAAGAAGGACTCCGCCAAAAAAGACGACCCCTCCGAAGCCAAGAAGGAAGACAAGAAGCCGCCGCCAGAGGTGAAGATCGACTTCACCGACCTCGCATCCAGGCTCAGCGAGGTGCCTGCGCCCCCGGGCAACTACGACAACCTGCAGATGACCGAAAAGCGGCTCTGCTGGCTCAATGCGACCGACGACAATCCTCGCAAGCAGAACCTCCAGTGCCTCGACATCGCCAACAAGGGCGACGAGGTCGACACCCTGATGCCGGATGTGAAGGGCTACGAGGTCTCCCTCGACGGCAGGAAGACCCTCATCGGAAAGGGCGACTCCTTCTTCATCCTCGACTCGGACACGAAGGGAGCGGCGCTCGGCGATCAAAAGGTGCTTCAGAAGGCGACCATCAACCTGTCGCGCTGGACGATCTCGACCAACCCCCGTGAGGAGTTTCACCAGCTCTTCCTCGATGCCTGGCGGCTGGAGCGGGACTACTTCTACGACCGCAACATGCAGGGCGTTAACTGGGTCGGGATGCGGGACAGGTACCTGCCGCTCGTCGACCGGGTCGCCGACCGCAATGAGCTCAACGACGTCATCTCGCAGATGGTGAGCGAGCTGTCGGCACTGCATACCTTCGTTGAAGGCGGAGATTCACGCAAGCCCGCCGACGAAATCGACCTGGCCTCGCTGGGCGCACAACTCCGGCGCGATGAGAAGGCCGGCGGGTACGTCGTCGAGCACATCTATCTTCATGACCCGGACCTGCCTCACGATGCTCCTCCGCTGGCCCGGCCTGACTCCCTCGTGCACGAGGGTGAGGTGATCGTCTCGATCGACGGAGTGGACCTGCTGAGCGTGCCGGACGAACGGGCTCTGCTGCGCGGCAAGGCCGACGTCCAGGTGCTGCTGCGGGTAAAGGCAGCGGACGGAAAGATGCGCGACGTACTCGTGACCCCCATTAAGGCCGACGACGAGTACAAGACTCGCTACACGGAGTGGGAGTATTCGCGCAAGCTGAAAGTCGAGGCCGATGGCGGAGGCCAGATCGGCTACGTGCACCTGCAGGCCATGACGGCCGAGGACATCGAACAGTGGGCGCGGGAGTTCTATCCGGTCTTCAAACGGCAGGGGCTGATCATCGATGTGCGGCACAACAAGGGAGGAAACATCGACTCCTGGCTGCTCTCAAAACTGCTGCGTAAGGCCTGGTTCTACTGGCAGCCAAGGGTAGGCGACCCCTACTGGAATATGCAGTACGCCTTTCGCGGTCACATGGTGGTGCTCTGCGATCAACAGACCGGCTCCGACGGTGAGGCATTCTCCGAGGGCTTCAAACGGTTCGAGCTGGGCAAGGTCATCGGGATGAGGACCTGGGGCGGGGAGATCTGGCTGAGCGGCAGCAATGTCCAGTCCGATAACGGAATCGCCACAGCAGCAGAGATGGGAGTCTACGGCCCCGAGGGCAAGTGGCTGATCGAGGGCCATGGCGTCGACCCGGATATCGAGGTCGACGACCTGCCGCACGCCACCTTCACGGGCAGCGATGCGCAGCTGCAATCTGCAGTCGACCTGCTGAAGAGGGCGATCCAGGAAGACCCGAGGCCCGTACCTCATGCTCCTGCCTACCCCAGGAAGGACTTTCCCTATGCCAGGTAAGCTCCGCCCGCCGGCGCGGGCACGCTGCCTGCGAGTCGCAAGGCAAAAGGCCCGGAGTTTAATCCGGGCCTTCGGCGTGTCTGGGTTAAACCAGCTTAGTTGAGGATGGAGTGAGCGTCGGCCAGGGTGAGGGCGCTGGAGGTCCCGGTGCGGCTGTGCTCGGCTGGCTTCGACGCCTGGACCGGGGTCACCGCCGGAGCGGCTGCTGCCGTCGCCGTGCCGGCCGGGCTCGTGGGCCCAAGACCCAGGCTGATCAGCGCGCGCGAGTCGGGAATGATCTTGGTCTGCCAGTGATGGTCTGCCTGGTAGCGCTGCATGGCCTGCTGGCTCTCAGCGTTCCACTCGCCCGTCGCATCGCCCGTCAGGTAATTCGCACGGATGAGGGCGGACTGGATCTCCATCGCCCTTCCTGTCTCGATCTGCCGCTGTCCGTGCACCTGGTGTACGGCAGCCTTATGCCTGGAGTGAGAGTGGCCGGAGGTGGGCGAACGGTGAAAGTGACTTGCAAATGCTGGTGTTGCGACCAGGGCCCCTGTCAACAGCAGCACCTGGCAGGCTCTTACTGAACGCATGCAATAGACCTCGTACCCGGTTTGTGGCAGATCCTTGGAACCGGGAAATGTTGTTAACTGGTTAAGATTACTCGCCCATTATCGGTCAATGCAACACTAAAGATGCGGGGCAGGGAAGCCATTTCCCCTGCCCCGCATCTCTCTTGATTCGTCCCATCCTCATCGAATGAGCAGTTTACGGCAGGGTACCACCTCGGTACGCGCTACCATCCCTGGGGTGTTGCGGGTCCACGATTTCGAACACCACATCCTGCCCCGGCTTCAGACCAGAGACCGCCGCGTCGAAGTCGGCCTTGCTGTTGACCGGGTGGCGATTTACGGAGACGATCACCGCTGGGGCTCCACCGAGGCCGATGTCGTCGGCAAACGAACCCGGCTTGACGTTGCCGATCAGCACTCCGTGCAGTCCGGACTTCGCGGCCAGACCGCTGGGCAGATTGCTGACTGACATGCCCAGGCGCGCTTCACCGCCGTTCTCCTGTTCGGGAGCGGAGTTATCGTCCTCCTCTGGTGCCCCACCCTGCGCCGCCAGCACTTTCTCCCTGTCCCCGATCATCACCGTCGCCGTCTGCTGCTTGCCGTCTCGCAGGTAACCCACCGTGATCTTGGTGCCGGGCCGGCGCGCAGAGATGTCGTTGACCAGGTCGTCCCCATCCTTGACCGGCCGTCCGTCCAGGCTGGTGATCACGTCCCCACCCTTTAGACCGGCCTTGTCGGCTGGCTCGTTGGGGAAGACGCGGCTGACGAGCACTCCATTTTTGAAGCCGTAAACGCGGCTGACCGCGCTCGACATCACGCCCTGGAACCCGATGCCGATCGAGCCGCGAACCACCTTGTGCTCGCCCGAGATCAGCTGGTTATAGACGCCGATGACCGTGTTGGCGGGCATGGCGAAGCCGATACCCTGGTAGCCGGCAGACTGGGTGTAGATCGCTGTATTGATTCCGACCACCTCACCCGCCATGTTGACCAGCGGACCACCCGAGTTGCCCGGGTTGATGGCCGCATCCGTCTGGATGAAGTGCTGAAACTGCTGCCCTTCCTCGATCGACCGGTTCTTCGCAGAGACGATGCCGGCGGTCACGGTCTGTGACAGGTTAAAGGGGCTGCCGATCGCTATGACCCAGTCGCCGACCTGCGCCGCGTCGGAGTTGCCGAGCTTCACGGTCGGAAGCGGAGTGCTCGTCTCGATCTTGATCACGGCGACGTCGGTAGCCTTGTCGACTCCGACCACCTTTGCAGGATGACGCTGAGGGTCCCCGGCCGGGTCAGTCGACAGGGTGACATAGATCTTGTCCGCCTTCTCGACCACGTGGTTGTTAGTCAGGATGTAACCCTTCGAATCGACGATGAAGCCAGAGCCGAGGGAGGCGCGTACCCCCCCGCCGTCATCCGGGCCGCCGGTATCCGGGCCATTGCCGCCGAAGAAGCGGTTAAAGAAGTCCTGCATACCGCCCTGGCCGCCGCCCTGCCCATTACCCTGATCCTGGCCATCTTCGTCGCCGTTCTGATCGTCAGGCCGCGGCGATTGGCGCACATGCGGATTGCGGTTGCGGGAGTGCTCTGCCTTGGGCAGCTGTTCGGTGTTGATGTTCACCACGGCCGGCCCCACCTCCTTCGCTATCTGCGAAAAGGTGTTCGAGAGCACGACCGGATTGGGTATCTTGAGCGGCGTCGCATCGGAGCTGTCCATCCTCTCCTGACCCTTGACGCCATGGCTGACCACGGAGCCGATCAGGATGCCGGCGGAGAGCGTTGCGAGCACCGTAAACGTGGAGGCGAGACGGCTCACCTGGAGCCGTTTCAAAAGCGGATTCATGCGTGTCTTACCTCGGGAGGCTAGGGAGATCATTCTGCGATTCAACAGATTGAAGTATAACGACTTCAACCGGACTTCGATTTGAGAGAGAGCGAGCGGGCCCGCGCTTCGCGAGTTACACCGGTGCAGAAGAGTTCAGGCGGCGGATTTCTCGATCCACTCTGTGATGATGCCTACGCTCATATAGACGCATGTAGCGAAGATCGGTTAGAGGGCAGCGACTTCATCAGTGGCAGCCCGGGCCTCATCTTCGACCGGCTGCATCCGCGATGGGACCAGCGCCGTGAGAGCGATCGCGGCAAGCACGAGCAGCGCTCCAAGACATGCCCGCAACCCCAGGCGTTCCCCTAAAAGGAGGAAGGACGTAAGAGCGGCGAAGACCGGCTCCAGCGACAGGATGAGCACGGTGTGCGGAGCCGCAAGGAACTGCTGCGCCCAGCTCTGGATGGTGAACGCTGCCGCAGTCGCCAGCACGCCGGTGACGCCGAGGGCCACAACCAGGCGAGCCGAGGGATGCACCCAGGGATGCTCCAGCATTGGTTCGCCTGCCGCCATGAACACGACGCTGAAACCAAGCTGCAGCAGTGCAAGCTGCTCGAACGGCACCCGCTCCGACGCCCGCGACAGGGCGATGCAGTGCAGCGCGAAGGCAAAGGCGCAGCCAAGCGTGAGCAGGTCTCCCATAGGGATCGGGCCCGGGGAGCCGGGCGCCTGACCGGCAGGCGACGTGGGCATGGTGATCAGCAGGATGCCGGTAAAGGCGAGCACGGCCGCGACCCAGGCATTCCACCGCGGACCGGCAGAACCCGCAGGCCGCAGGGCCGGAAAGGCGGCGAACAAGGGGACCAGCACCACCAGCAGCCCGGTTATGAAGGCCGACTTCGACGGAGTAGTCCGCGCCAGGCCGGCGGTTTGAAAATGGAAGCCCGCCGTAAGCAGAAACCCCACGATAGCCCCGCTCCAGAGCGATCTGGCCGTCACACGCCGGAACTGCCGGCGGTAGAGCAGCGCCATGCAGAGGAAGCCGACCAGCATGCGCAGCAGGTTGAAGAGCAGGGGACTCACGTCCGCCAGCGCCCCCTTCACCATCACGAAGGTCGAGCCCCACACCAGGGCCACCGTCAGCAGCAGCAGGTGCGCGCGGAGCGAGCGAGACATAGTGCCTAGGTTAGCAGTACCCCCGCAACCCCGGCGTGCGGATTCCACGCCCCGACGAGCTCAACCGGCGACCTCGACCGGCGACCTCGACCGGCGACCTCGACCGGAAGCGCCTTCGAGCGAAGGCCGCCCGGTGCCGGACTGAAGCGGACGCCCTACAGCCGACGCACCTGGACCAACTCGCTCAGGCTACTTAGGAGGCGCCGGACTGTCCGTCTTACCCGCAGAATCGGCAGCAGGCGCAGCCCCCGCGTCAGCGTGTTCATACGTTGAATATTGCCGGGCCGGCCGCTTCAGCTTGACCACGATCTCCTTTGTGCCCGCGTCGATCTTGTAGTCGTCACCGAACGTCTGGAAGCCGCTCGCGATCACCTGCAGCCGCACCGTCACTCCGATAGGAATGACGTCGATCAGGGCCGTACCCTCGTCGTTGGTCTTCAGCTCCATGTTCCCCTTGTTCTTCTCCGACCCCTGCAGGATGTGGAAGATGACGGCGGCGTGTTCGACCGGCTTGCCGTTGGTCTCTTTCATCACCTTGACCGAGATCTTCGCCGTATCGGGCGGAGGCGTGTACTTGCGACCCCGCGATGAGGAGTCCCTTGGTGAATCCTGTGATACAGCCGGCCGCGCCAGGACACCGGCGGAAAGGCACATCACGCCGCTCCACACCAGAATTCCCGATAGTCCGAACAACCGCAACGACGAACGCTTCAACATGCGTCAATTGTATGCATGACGGGGCGCCACAGGAAACTCCGCCGCTGAACTCACGTCTACGGTGCCATACACCCGCAGCACCAGGCCAGGAATCCACTCCTGGTTCGCATAGGTCATTTCGGCAGGCAGCACTATCCTGAGCGTGGAGGGATCCCGATGCGGTTACGCACCATCATCGCGTTCTGCGCCCTGTGGAACCTCATACACCTCGGCTGCGCGCAGACGCTCTCCGTAACACCTTCAGAGGTCATGGCGGATGAGCCCGCCATAATCCGCATCACAGGCCTCCTGCCCGCCCAGCACGCCACCATCGAGGGCAGTCTAACCGACGGCGGCGGGCAAAATTGGTCCTCCCGGGCCGAGTTCGTCGCCGACGGGCAGGGAACCGTTGACACCAGCCTCGAGGCTCCCCTGAAAGGCTCTTACCACACCGTCTCGGCCATGGGCCTGGTCTGGTCGATGATGCCGCAGGACAAAGGCGTCCACCTCTATGAACATCCCCATGATCTAAGCGTGCAGCCGGTCAGCTTCCGGCTGATCGTAGACGGAAAGCAGGCAGCGAGCGCCGAACTCAGGCAATCGTTCATCGCGCCGGGTGTCAGCCGGGTCCAGGTCAAAGGCGTCCTGCACGGTGTGCTCTTCGTCCCGCCTGGTGCAGGTCCCAACCCGGCCGTGCTCGTGCTCGGGGGCTCAGAGGGCGGAGCGCCGCTCGCGAAGGCGGCCTGGCTCGCCTCGCATGGCTTTGCCGCCTTTGCGCTCGCGTACTTTCACTACGACGACCTGCCCGGCAGTCTGCAGAATATCCCCCTCGAGTACTTTGGACAGGCGATCGCCTGGCTCTCAAAGCGCCCCGAGGCAGCCCCTGGCCGGCTGGGCATAGTGGGTACTTCGCGCGGTGGCGAACTCGCCCTGCAGCTTGCGGCGATCTATCCGCAATTGAAAGCAGTAGTAGCCTATGTGCCCGCCGACGTGCGCTACCCGGCGTGCTGCGGGCGCAACGCCGGGGCTGCATGGACATGGCAGGGAGAGCCGCTGGCCTTCGCAAACGACAGATTCTCCGACCCCGCGACCAGGCTGAGGGCGGCTATTCCGGTCGAAGACATAAAGGCTCCGATTCTCATCATCTCGGGCGGCGAAGACGCAGTATGGCCCTCGGGCACTATGGCTGAGGCAATCGAAAGTCGCCTGAGACGAGCTCACTTTCCCTACAACTGCCAGGTGCTCTACTATCCGCACGCCGGGCACCGCGCGGGAGTGCCGCAGATTGAGCCTGCCTGGCACAACGGCCTACCGCATCCGTCCACCGGCATCGTCACCCTCTACGGAGGGACGCCGGAGGGAGACGCGCAGTCATCGCTCGACAGCATTCCAAAGGTGCTCGCGTTCCTGCACGACAACCTGAGCACTGCGACATCGGCTGCACCCACTCCGCGCCCGTAAGACCATGACACCACCGCGCTCCTCCACTCCATCGTGAAATCTGAGTGAACTCCACTCATCCCAGTCAATTCTGACTTGACAAGCACCCGGGGCGGACCTATCTTTAGCAATTGCAAGGCAACACTGCTAAAGCACGGTCAGCAAGCGGTGTCCAGCCTTCATCCCTATTCAGATCAAATACTAGGCAACAGCAACCGCGAGCAAGCCTCGCGCTGTAAGGAGAAGAAACACGATGGCCACAGCAACCGTAGCAACCACCTTTACACCCCTCCACGACCGCATCCTGGTCCGCCGCATTGAAGAGGGCGAGACCATCCGCGGCGGCATCATCATCCCCGACTCCGCCAAGGAGAAGCCGATGGAAGGCGAAGTGATCTCCGTAGGCAAGGGCAAGTCGAACGACGAAGGCAAGACCTTCCCCCTCGACGTCAAGTCCGGCGATCGCGTCCTCTTCGGCAAATACTCCGGCACCGAGATCAAGATCGACGGCGAAGAGTTCCTGATCATGCGTGAGGAAGAAGTCCTGGGCATCCTCAAATCCAAATAACTGGCACCCGGAATTAGAGTGGGTGCCCCATGTCTCGCTTTTGAGACATGGGTTCAGAGATGGATTCAAAGTCAAAGTTCCGATTCAACCAGTAACCCGAAACGAGTTCGAAGGAGATTTAAGAAAATGGCAAAGCAGATTCTGCATGGAGAAGATTCCCGTCAGGCGATCCTGCGCGGCGTTAACATCCTCGCCGACGCGGTCAAAGTAACTCTGGGTCCCAAGGGCCGCAACGTAGTCATCGAAAAGAAGTTCGGTTCGCCCACCATCACCAAGGACGGCGTCACCGTCGCCAAAGAGATCGAGTTGAAGGACTCCCTCGAAAACCTCGGCGCACAGATGGTCAAGGAAGTAGCGTCAAAGACATCAGATGTCGCCGGCGACGGCACCACCACCGCCACTGTTCTGGCCCAGGCCATCTATCGCGAGGGCGTCAAGACCGTTGCCGCCGGAGCCAGCCCCACCGCCCTCAAGCGCGGCATCGACAAGGCCGTCGAGGCCATCGTCGGCAAGCGCGACGAGCAGGGTGTCGTCACGGGCGGCGCACTGTCGCAGTTCTCTAAGCCGGTCACCGGCGAGATGATCGCGCAGGTCGGCACCATCTCCGCGAACAGCGATCACACCATCGGCAACATCATCGCCGAGGCTATGAAGAAGGTTGGCAAGGACGGCGTCATCACCGTCGAAGAGTCGAAGACGCTCGAGACTCAGCTCGAAGTGGTCGAAGGTATGCAGTTCGATCGCGGCTACTTGAGCCCCTACTTCGTCACCGACCCCGACCGCATGGAAGTCGGCCTCGACGAGCCCTACATCCTGATTCACGAGAAGAAGATCAGCACCATGAAGGACCTTCTTCCCCTGCTCGAGCAGGTAGCTCGCGCCGGCAAGCCGCTGCTCATCATCGCCGAAGATGTAGACGGCGAAGCGCTCGCCACCCTGGTCGTCAACAAGCTGCGCGGAACCCTCAACGTCGCTGCCGTCAAGGCGCCCGGCTTTGGCGATCGCCGCAAGGCCATGCTCGAGGACATCGCGAAGCTGACCGGCGGCAAGGCCATCACCGAAGACCTCGGCATCAAGCTCGAGAACGTCAAGATCGAAGATCTTGGCCGCGCCAAGCGCATCGCCATCGACAAGGACAACACCACCATCGTCGAGGGCCGTGGCGAGTCGTCCGTCATCGAGGGTCGCGTCAAGGAGATCCGCAACCAGATCGACAAGACCACCTCCGACTACGACCGTGAGAAGCTGCAGGAGCGTCTCGCCAAGCTGGTTGGCGGCGTCGCCGTCATCAAGGTCGGTGCTGCTACTGAGACCGAGATGAAGGAGAAGAAGGCCCGCGTTGAAGACGCCATGCACGCCACCCGCGCTGCCGTGGAAGAAGGCATCGTCCCGGGCGGCGGAGTGGCGCTGCTCAGGAGCGGTGCTGCCGTCGACGCCCTGGTCAAGACCCTCGAAGGCGACGAGAAGATCGGCGCACAGATCGTCCGCCGCGCCATCGAAGAGCCGCTTCGTCAGATCGTCAACAACGCCGGCATCGAGGGCGCTGTGATCCTGGGCAAGATCCTCGACAACAACGATCCCCACTACGGCTACAACGCAGGCACCGACAAGTTCGAAGACCTGGTAGCAGCCGGCGTCATCGATCCCACCAAGGTAACCCGCACCGCGCTGCTCAACGCTGCCTCGATCGCCGGCCTCATGCTGACGACCGAAGCCATCGTAGCCGACATCCCCGAACCAAAATCCAACGCCCCCCAGGGCGGCGGCCACGGCGGCGGCATGGAAGGCATGTACTAGGACTAGCCGTCCAGGCAAACGCGCCTCACGGCGCACTAACCCAGACGCTTAACCGAAGAAGAAAAGGCCCCACAGCAATCCACGCTGCGGGGCCCTTTTACATCTGAAAGAAGGTTTGACCTGACACCGTTGCATTCGCAGCTTGACTACATTGAGCCATCTGCCGGGTGCCCCATTCATCGCGCACTTGCGATGAGTGGGACTGATGCGAAGCATCCGCTCTTCCGACTTCGACATCGAGTTCGTCAATCCCACTCATGCGCGATGAAGCCGCGCATGAATGGGGCACCCGCTTGCACCCCTACCGCCATCACTTCGGGCAAAAAGACCCCTCCCCGTGACGCCGGTTCCAGGTCCATTCCGACTCGACCTCCACCCGCCCCAACTCTCCCGTTTGGAAGTGACGAAAACTACTCCACGGCCAGTCCGCCGGCTTTTCTACTAGACCTCTCGTGACGGGATTACGGTGCATGTAGCGAAGCTTCTCGATATGCTTCGCATCGCTGTAAACGTTGAAGTCGTAGTAGCGCGCCTGCCACAAATGCTCCCGATTCCCTTTGAGCTGCTTCGAGGTCTCACCCTTGAGCACACGAATAGTGTTCTGGAGAGTTTGCGCCGTCGGTTCTGTCAGAAGCAGATGAACGTGCTCCGGCATCAGCACATAGCCGAACAGGAGAAACCCGTGTCGCCTGCGCAGCTTCTCCAGTGTGTCTTCAAAGACGATGCGTGCCGTGTCCTCGTTCAGGTAGGGTAATCGGCCGTAGCAGCTGAAGGTCAAGAAGTGCTCGTCACCGGCATCCTGGGAGCGCTTGAGGTCAGTCGGCATCCGTTCATGCTACTTCACCTGAGCTCTCCCACTCATGCGCGATGAAGCCGCGCATGAATGGGGCACCCGATCTGAAGCGAGTTGAGTCACACGCCTCGAATCCAGCCGATCGAGCCGAACGCATCAATGCCTGAGCGTCCGCGGCAAAGTCGTCCCCTCAGTGGCTGAAGCCGCTCTCGTGTCCCACGTCAATGGCACGGCTGAAGCCGTGCCCCTTCAGAGCAATCTCTCAAGCCGAGTGCACCCCATATCTCGATTCTGAGTGATGGACTCAGGCCTGATCTCCCACTCACGAGCCGGGGTGCCCCATTCATCGCGCACTTGCGATGAGTGGGACTCATGCGAAGCATCCGCTCCTCAAGTTCCGGAAACGTTCTGCCTGCTCTCCCACTCACGCGGCCGGGTGCCCCATTCATCGCGCACTTGCGATGAGTGGGACTCATGCGAAGCATCCGCTCTCCAAGGCTTCAGGGCGGGAAAGTTCCTGCCTCAGCGGCTGAAGCCGCGCGCATCCAGGACGTTAAAGGCACGGCTGAAGCCGTGCCCCTTCAAGGCAATCCCCCGAAATATCAGAAATCTCGCTCTCAAGCTGTCAAGGCTGCCCGGCCACAACCGGGTGCCCAACCACAGCCGGGCTGCCCCATTCATCGCGCACGTCGCGATGAATGTGCCTCATCCCGAAGCATTCGCGCTTCAAGCCCCACACAGATCACCAGCGCCCGCACTGCATCCGCGAACCCGCAAGCTTCTTACAGAAAAATCACAAACCTTAAGCCAGGCTTAAGGTAGCGTAAGAGTTGGCAAGCCAAAGCAGCCGGCCCCATCTTCGGAGATTCACATTGAGAAAGCTCAGCCTCGTCTTGCTGACCGTACTCTGCACAGCTTCCACCGTAACCAGGGCCTTCGCCAGCACGCCTTCCAACGCTTCGCCTGCTGCCGAAGGCCCATGCCCCCGCTATGTGGCGGGCAGTCGTCTCATCGAGCCGAAAAACCTCTTCAGCCGGTACGGCATCCTGAGAGTCCGTCTCCGCTACCAGACCCGCGTAGACAGCAGCGGAAACACCCTTTACTGCTTCACATCTGCCGACGGCTCGCAATCCCCAACTCTGCATGTCCAGCCGGGCGACGAGCTCTTGATCACCCTGGTGAACGAGCTGCCACCCGCACCACCGATGGCCGGCATGTCCGCGATGGACGACCAGAAGAGCGCGGCGGCTCTGCCGGCAGTCAGTATCGAGGGACATCCATCTCCCTCCTGCGGCGCCATGGTGATGACCGCGTCCTCCGTAAACATTCACTACCACGGAACCAATGTCGCCCCTGTCTGTCATCAGGACGAGGTGATCAAGACCATGATCAACTCGGGCGAGGCCTTTGAATACGACATACACTTTCCACTCAACGAGCCGCCGGGCCTCTACTGGTATCACCCGCATATTCACGGCATTTCAGAGGCAGCTGTCCAGGGCGGAGCCTCCGGCGCGATCGTGGTCGAGGGCATCGAGAATGTGACGCCCGAGGTGGCCGGTCTTCCTCAGCGCATACTCATCGTCCGCGACAATGTGCTGCCGGGAACGAACGAGACGTCCGGAGAAGGTGAGGGACCCGGCGATACGGATCCTCCTGACGTTCCCGCCTGGGATCTTTCGCTGAACTATATTCCTGTGGCGTTTCCCGACTACACGCCTGTAACCATTCCCATGGCCTCGCGGCAGAGGCAGTTCTGGCGCGTGCTCAATGCATCGGCAGACACTATTCTCAACCTCCAGGTGCAGTACGATGGAGCGCCTCAGCCGCTGCGGGTGATCGCGCTCGACGGCGTGCCGACCGGTTCGCAGGATGGCACAACCGGCGGCCACCCCATCCGTAAGGAGCAGATCCTTCTACCTCCAGCCGGGCGGGCCGAGTTCATCATCGACCCCCCGGGACCTCTGGTGAAGTCGGCTCGTCTGCTGACTCTGAATGTCGATACCGGGCCCGATGGAGACAACGATCCGCAGCGCCCCCTCGCGGTGATCACCACCCGGCAAAACGCCGGCGCCCAGGCCCTCCTCAGGGTTCCGGAGGTAAGCGGCCCGCCGGTGGCGCGGGCGCGCTTCCAGGCACTTCGCTCCGCTACTCCCACCGTGCACCGCAAGCTCTACTTCTCCGAAGTATTATCTGACCCGAACGATCCCAACAGCCCTACAAACTTCTTCATCACCGTTGACGGACAGACACCTAAGCTGTTCTCTCCCGCCAACCCCCCGTCCATCGTAACCACGCAGGGCAGCGTCGAAGACTGGACGATAGAGAACCGTGCTCTGGAGAACCACGAATTTCACATCCACCAGATACACTTTCTCACCCTCGAACAGAACCACGTTCCCGTCGAAGGAGACTACCTGGACACGATCAACGTGCCATACTGGTCCGGCGAGGGTCCTTACCCGAGCGTCAAACTGCGCATGGACTTCCGCGGCGACGTGGTGGGAGATTTCGTCTATCACTGCCATATCCTCGGTCACGAAGACTCCGGCATGATGGCGACGATCCGCGTCCTTCCACGTCGTTGATACGATCTGCTAAACCCGGCGCCAGCCGGTGCCGATCCCACTCACCCGCACTAGCCTCGCGCAAGTGTGGGACTGATGCCAAGCCTCCGCCGGGTGCCCCATCCATCGCCGGGTGCCCCATTCATCGCGCACTCCGCCGGGTGCCGGGTGCCCCATTCATCGCGCACTCCGCGATGAGTGGGACTGATGCGAAGCATCCGCTCTTCAACTCCCAGGCACTTCAGGAACTCTCTACCGGAAAGGATGAACGCGCCCTCTAAGGCGCGCGGTGCCGGGTGCCCTATCCATCGCCGGGTGCCCCATTCATCGCGCACTCCGCGATGAGTGGGACTCATGCAAAGCATCCGCTCTTCAACTCCCAAGCACTTCAGGAACTCTCTACCGGAAAGGATGAATGCGCCCTCTAAGGCGCGCCAGCTGCTGGCGATCGCGCTTGCTCGGACGACCCTCGGTGGCGCCACCCGCACGCAGCATCTCCTTGCGTTCCTCGGCTGCCCTCAGCCGCAGCGCGCGGCTCTCGTCCGTCTCTCGAAAGAGCGTCTGAGCGACCGCGGCCGGCCCCCGAACTTCGCTCAAGCTGAGTACCTCAACGGCGAACTCGCCACCTTCATTCCTGATACGAAGCTGGTCGCCAACCCGCACTTCGCGGGCTGCTTTGGCTCGCTGGCCGTTCGAGTCGACGCGGCCCAGCTCGCACGCCCCAGCCGCGAGCGATCGCGTCTTGAAAAACCTCGCCGCCCAGAGCCACTTATCCATGCGCACGCCGGTCATTCCGTTATTCTCAAGCCTGCCATCCAGGCGTGTCACCTCGGGAACCCACGCCAGAAGGCGCTCCCCGCCGAGAGCCAAGTGCCCGCGTCACTCCTTCTCACCCGTCACTCCCTTGTTATAGATATGCGCACGGGAGATACGCGCGTGCCTCCCGACGGCCGGCGCCCGAGGTAGGGAACGCCGCGGCCCCAGCGCGGTATCCTTGAAGGCGTGAACCTTCCCGTCACTCCCCCTGTGCTCCCCATGCTGGCCAAGCGAGTTGAGGAGATTCCCAGCGGCGACAGCTGGATCTTCGAGCCGAAGTGGGACGGCTTTCGCGCCCTCATCTTCCGCGACGGCGACGAGGTGCTGATCCAGAGCCGCGACGCCAAGTCTCTCAACCGCTACTTCCCGGAACTGATCGATCCTGTCCGCACGCAGCTGCCCCAGCGCTGCGTCCTCGACGGTGAGATCGTCATCGCAGGCGCAAACGGACTCGACTTCGAGGCGCTGCAGCTGCGCATCCACCCCGCAGCATCGCGGGTAAAGCTGCTTGCGAAGCAGACGCCGACATCGATCGTCTTCTTCGACCTGCTCTGCGTTGGCGACCGCGATCTGCGCAGCGACCCTTTCAGCAGCCGACGCGCAGAGCTGGAGTCGCTGCTCGCCTCCGCAAAGGCGCCCCTCCACCTCACTCCCACCACCATCGACAGCAGCGTTGCGTCAGATTGGTTTCGCCGCTTCGAGGGTGCGGGCCTCGATGGAGTGATGGCCAAGCGCGTCTCCCTCGACTACCAGCCCGACAAACGCGTGATGCTCAAGGTGAAGCACGAGCGCGACTGCGATTGCGTGGTCGCCGGCTTTCGCTGGTATAAGGACGCGCATGGCACGGCGGTCGGCTCGCTGCTGCTCGGCCTCTACGACGAAGCGGGCGGACTGCAGCACGTCGGAGTCTGCGCCAGCTTCACCCGGGAAAAGCGCATCGAGCTGCTCGACTTCCTCGCACCATATCGCAAGCACGCTCTCGTCGATCACCCATGGAGGAGTTGGGCGGAGCAGGACTCCGGCGGCCTCGGGCAGCGCATGCCCGGCGGACAGAGCCGATGGAGCCAGGGCAAAGACCTCTCCTGGGAGCCGCTGCGCCCGGAGCTGGTCGTCGAGGTCGCCTATGAACACATGCAGGGCAGCCGCTTCCGTCACATGGCGCACTTCAGGCGCTGGCGCACGGACAAGCCGCCCGCCAGCTGCACCTACGCGCAGCTCGAGGTGGTAGCGCCGCAGGAGCTGATGGCCATCTTCGCAACCGGTCGATAGAGCCGCGTACCGCTAAGCCGGCTCCTTGCCGGTGCGCCACTCGCGCGTCGGGTCATCGTCGGGGTCCGGCGTCTCCTGCGGCGGGCGCTCGCCCTCCGGCACGTGGCGCAGGTTCAGCCGAATGCGCGTCCATGTCGAAGAGCTGCCTCGCATCCTGTCCACCAGCACGTCGTCGACGGCCAGCAGCGCGGCCGCCTCGGGGTGCCTGCTCTTCCAACGCTCGAGTCCGGCCAGCGCAGCCTCTTCATGGGGAGAGTTAGCCACTACGATGAGCGGCATCTTCGTCCGCGGAGCGCGAGCCGCTGCCTTCTTTGGCGACGCTTTTTTGGCGCTCGCTGAGGCTGCAGACCGTGCACGGGAGGGCGCAACCCGCGGACCTTCCCCCTCCATCTTGCGGAAGTGCGGGGGCCACGGTGCATCGCCGAGGCCGGCGGCCTCATCTCTGGCCGCGAGTTCGAGCAGGCGATCGAGCGAGCCGGGGTTCGCATCCATCGCAGCGTGCGCATCGCCTAGCGCAGCGAAGCGCGCAGGAACCGTCAGGACCGTGAAATCTGCGGGCTCGCAGTCCTCGACCTCCTCCCACCGCAGAGGCGTTGAGACACGCGCATCGGGCAGCGGCCGCACCGAGTAGGCGGAGCAGGTAGTCCGGTCTTTAGCGTTCTGGTTGTAGTCGAGAAAGACGCCGTGGCGCTCCTCCTTCCACCACTTGGACGTGGCAAGCCCGGGCGCACGCCGCTCAACGGCGCGCGACAGCGCCAGCGCCGCACGACGAACCTCGCCGAAGCTCCACCGCGGCTCGATCCGTACGTTGACGTGCATTCCGCGGGAGCCGCTGGTCTTGGGCCAGCCCTGCAGGCCAAGCTCCTCGAGCAGCGCCTTTACCTCGAGCGAGACGCTGCGAACGTCCGCCCATCCCACGCCCGGCCCGGGATCGAGATCGACCCGCAGCTCGTCGGGATGGTCGAGATCGCTGGCGCGCACCGCGTGCGGATGGAGCTCGATCGAGCCGAGGTTGACGATCCAGGCCAGCCCGGCCGCGTCGTCCACCACGACCTCCTCCGCGGTGCGACCCGACGGAAAGGAGAGGGTAACGGTGCGCAGCCACTCGGGCCGCTCGGTTGGCGCACGCTTCTGGTAAAAGGCCTCGCCCTCCGCGCCGTTGACGAAGCGCTTGAGCACCACCGGGCGATCGCGAATGCCCCCCAGCGCTCCGGCAGCGACAGCCAGGTAGTAGCGAACCAGCTCGAGCTTCGACACCTTGGTCTGCTTCGAGAAATACAGCTTGTCAGGGTGGGTCACGCGGACTTCGCGCCCGTCTATCGATAGAACCTCGACATCATCTTTCTTGGCCAAGTCGTCTCCCGCTCTGAGGGTCTCAGAGGGCGGGCGGAGGCTGCCCTACCAAGTACCTGCGGCTTCTCCACAAAGGGCTTGCCGATCCGCACGGGCGGCCTCCGCTCGAAGCGTGCCCCTAAACTCATCACTCGCCATGGTCGTGCGGTAATCTCGTCGCGCCGGTCTCCGCACCGGCGCAGATTATGGGATTGCCCCGTCGATGCCTTGGCGTAGGAGATCCCGTCCATGCGCATAGGCCGAGCAAAAAAAAGCCTTTGTTCAATTTATAGTTGTTGGTCCCGTAGACTTCAAAAAATCGTAGACTTCGTTGGGGGTGTGAACCACAAAGCTGTCCGCCCGTTCGGGGTGAGTCTCCTTCGCTATTCTCCGTAAGGAATCGCGTAGAAAAACCTCGAAAGGAGCGAGTCTCTGTTGTGCCAATTCGGGTTTGGCTCGGGTTACTTCACGGATGACACGTGAGGCATCGGCTTCGCTCATGAAGAATCGAATCGGCCTCCGTCCCGGAAAGCGATTGTCTGGGATGATCAGGAAGCTTCCATTCTCCCCTTTGATTACCCAGGCCTTGGATTCCTCAGAAACTTCTCCGTCCAACACTTCAAGAGACAGCGGTTCCATTATTGTTGACCCCCTTTGCGAGAATATACCTTGCGGACGCCGTGGGCCGCCGAGCAAACGCGTTCGAAGAGTCTCTATCGGATCGCGAGAGCCACGTTGAGATGTGCTTAATCGCGGAGCACATGTTAAAAGATGGTCGATGTGCCCACGAAAGCAAGTTGCCACTACTCGGGAAGGTGCTTTAGGCGGCTCCGTGAGGTTACTGAAGGCTTGCCAAGTCGGATCCCTGACGCAACTTTATGGTGGGCATGGCGTTTGTACACGCATAAGCTTTGCTAGCTTCGCAGGAGTCGGCAACATGGCAATTACACGTCGCGCATTCATGAGGGGTGGGGCCATGGCGGTGGTCGGAACCTCCGTCATACCCAGCTTCCTTACTCGTTCGGTGCTGGCGCAGACCACTGTCCCCAGGGGTAAGAAGCTGGTGGTGCTCTTTCAGCGCGGCGCGGCAGACGGCCTCAACATCGTCGTTCCCTACGCAGAGAGCGCTTACTACCAGATGCGCCCGGGCATCGGCATTCCCAAAGGCGACCTGATCGATCTGAACGGCTTCTTCGGCCTGCACCCGGCCATGCAGCCTCTGAAACCGCTCTGGGACCAGGGCCATCTCGCTGTTGTTCATGCCGTAGGCTCTCCCGACACTACAAGGTCGCACTTCGACGCCCAGGATTACATGGAGAGCGGCACGCCCGGCGTCAAAATCACCCCCGACGGCTGGCTGAACCGCGCCCTGCAGGCCGAAGACCTGGCCCACGCAACCATGGCGACTGCCTTCCGCGCCGTCGCCATGGGCTCGCAGGTTCCGCGCTCGCTGCAAGGCAAGATTCCCGCCGTCGCGGTCAACAACCTGCAGGACTTCAGCGTCGGAGGACGCGCTCCAGCGCCCTCGCCGTTGAGCAGCAGCTTTGAGGCGATGTATGACGATTCCGTCGACAGCGTTCTCCATGGCACCGGCACCGAGACCTTCGAGGCCGTCAAGATGCTCAAGGCCACCAACCCGGCCAAATATCAGCCGGCGGCGGGCGCAAATTACCCCAAAAGCCACTTCGGAGACAGCATGCGCCAGGTGGCGCAGCTGCTCAAAGCCAACCTCGGAGTGGAAGCAGCCTTTGCCGACATCGGAGGCTGGGACACCCACCAGAATCAGGGCGGTACCAACGGACAGCTCGCTAATCGCTTGAAGGATTTCAGCCAGGGAATCGCTGCCTTCTGGACGGATATGGGAATCCAATCCGAGGACATCGTGCTGGTCACCATGTCGGAGTTCGGCCGCACCGCCCGTCAGAACGGTACTGCAGGCACCGATCACGGTCATGCCAACGTCATGTTCGTTCTCGGCGGCCCTGTCAAGGGTGGAAACATCTACGGCAGGTGGCCCGGGCTCGAGACCGAGCAGCTCTACGAGGGTCGCGACCTCGCCATCACCACAGACTTCCGCCAGGTTCTAGGCGAGGCGGCCTACAAGACCCTCGGCGCCCGTAACCTCGAGGTCGTCTTCCCCGGCGCGGAGCTGCACTCCAACCAGTTTCTCAACCTTGTAAAACTGTAGTCCTCCCCAGATGCTGCCTTAGGTTCGACAGAGACCCGGCCTTCCAGCCGGGTCTTTCTTTCGTGGCCGATCCCGGCACGGCGCACCGCTTCGGCCTGAAGTCCTCTGGGGCGGCCGGCAACGGCCGCCCGGCTGGTCGAGCCCGGGCCCGCCTCGAAGCTCGAACGCCGTCTTCAATCGGCCTTAGCGCGTCATCGCATCGCCCCGCTCTAGAAAACGCCTCATCTCGGCGAGGTATCCAGGGTCGACGTAGGCCGGAACAGGTCCTTTCACCTCATAGAGCATCCTCATCCCAGCGGGCACAGCGGAGTAAGAGTCGCCCAACCCCTCCCCCGGTCTCTGAAAGAAGAGCGTCGGAATACTGTCTCCCTCGAGCTGCCTCGCAAGGTCAAAGCGATCGTGCATGAGGATCTTCAGTGGCAGGAGCCTGGCTCGCGGGTCTCGTCCAACGATCGTCAGCGCCGGAGGCTGAGGCTCGTCGAGCACCAGCCCGGCTATCATGTGGCGCCGGGCAGACTCGTCCTTGTAGGTCTCCGCTGCAATCGTCGCTCCCAGTCCAACTCCATAGAGGACCAGCGCGTCACGGTCGCGATGTCTCTGGGCGAGGTACGCAACAGCGGCGGCGGCGTCTTCCTGCACGCTCTTCTCGGAGGGGTGCATCGACGCGCTTAGGCCAAAACCCCGATAGTCGAACGCGAACAAGTTCACTCCGAGAGAATGCAGCGCCTTCAACTGCGGAGCTGCGTCTGAGAGCGAACCCCGCCCATCGTGAAGAAATAATAGGGTGACAGCATTCCGGCCAGCCGAGAGGGAAGCCGGGTCGCCCGGAATCCACCAGCCATCGAGCTGCGCAACACCGTCCGCTGCCGTGTCGAACCGGACGTCCTCAAAGGGAACTCCGAGGCTGGCAGGGGTTGTCGTGATCGACCGGCTTGGGTGGAAGAGGAGCTGCCACTGCCCTTGATAGAAGAGGAAGCAGAGGCTCAGATAGCCCAGCACTCCCGCAGACGCCAGTGAGATGACGAACCATTGCAGGAGCCACATTCCGCTCACCAGCGGCATCGGTGCAGCGTCCTTGTGCCGCCCGGATGGTGACCCCGACGGTCGTGCTGACCGTGACCCCGACGGTGGCCCTGTCTTGCGCGTACTTGTGCTGGGACCGGCTCCTCGGCCGCCGCTCTGTGCCATTCAATCCTCTCGCAGCAGGCGTGGGCTCATCCGAAGGCGAGCTCGTCGGATGACTCGAGAGGGGTTCCACAGACGCGGCAGATCACCGCCGAGCAGTCTCCGCAGACCAGGGGATCGTCCACGGCCCGCGCACAGACGGCACACCACAGCAGGTCGTCCTTATGTCCTGGAACGGCTGAGTCAGGGCTCATAGCGGCGCTGCAGCGCGACCGGGCGCGGTCCTCCGCGTTCCCTAAACAGACTTGCCAACCGGCTCTTCAGGGGTGGGAGTCGCGATACTGCCCTTCAACCCTCCCGTGGCCCAGCGGAGGGCGGCGGCGAAGAGAACCACAAACGCAACAATGGCGTAGGGAGCTACATCCATAGCGGATCAACCTCGCTCTTGAGTATGCCAGAGCCGGCCGTCTGTTGTCGCTCGCCGGCAGCTCTCCCTCGTATTCTGGAACGACACGCGTCTGCAGCTCAAGCCTGCTGAGCCTGGAGCGGCGATCCGCAGCTCATCCCCTGGAGACAGCTACTTCCGGCTCGAGTGCGTCGGCCGAGATCAGGCTTGCCTCGTACGGAGCCCGCAGCACACCCCGCTCGGTGATGATGGCGGTAACGTACTTCGCCGGAGTCACATCGAAGGCAGGATTCTCAACTCCTACGCCGTGCGGGGTCAGCTGACGCCCCGCGTGGTGGGTCACCTCGATGGCGGCGCGCTGCTCAATGGGGATTGCGTCGCCGGTAGCAGTCGCGAGATCGATGGTCGACCACGGCGCGGCCACGAAGAAGGGGATTCCGTGCTCCCGTGCAAGCACCGCCACTCCATAGGTGCCGATCTTGTTGGCGACGTCGCCATTGGCCGCAATGCGGTCTGCCCCCACGATCACCGCCTGTATCTTGCCCTGGCGCATGAGGCTCCCGGCCATGTTGTCGCAGAGCACCGTCGTGGGGATGCCGTCGTGCATCAGCTCCCAGGCAGTGAGCCGCGCGCCCTGCAGAAATGGCCGCGTCTCGTCGGCGTAGACGTGCAGAGCATATCCCTGTTCGACCGCGGCGCGGATGACGCCGAGCGCCGTGCCGTAGCCGCAGGTCGCGAGCGCGCCCGCATTGCAGTGGGTGAGCACGGAGCCCTCACGCGGCATCAGGCTCGCGCCGTTCGCGCCCATGGTGCGGCACGCCGCGATGTCCTCTTCATACATCAGCAGGGCCTCTTCGATCAGCGCATCGCGAATGCCGTCGACTTGCGCGTCCGGCTGGGTTGTGAGTACGGCAAAGCGCTCGCGCATGCGTTCGATGGCCCAGAAGAGGTTCACGGCAGTGGGGCGTGTGGCGCCAAGCACGCCTGCGATCTTGTCGAAGTCCGCGTTAAGCTCGGCGTGGGTTGTAGCAGTGCTGTGCCGGATGCCGAGCGCGATGCCCATGGCAGCGCTGACTCCGATGGCCGGCGCCCCGCGCACGACCATGGTAGTGATCACGGTCGCGACCTGCTGATAGGTGGTCGCGAGCACGTAAACTTCTTCAAGCGGCAGGCGCGTCTGATCGAGGAAGCGGACTCCGTCCGCAGTCCACTCAAGAGTAGGAATCATCCCCCTAAGTCTACCGCAGTGCCTGGCGAGAATCGCATGAGGAGTCCGATGCCTGTCGTGTCAGTTTAAGATGGACAGAGACGGAGTCTGCCGTGGCACACGCTCAGAGCAAACAACAGGCGCACGAACTCATCGAACGCATGGCGCCCAGCCAGGTCTCCGCCGTCGTGGGTCTGCTCGAGACGATGCTCGATCACGTCTCCCGCGCCATCGCCAACGCCCCGTTCGATGACGAGCCCGAGACTGACGAAGAGCGCCAGGCGGTCGCGACATCAAAGGCATGGCTCGAACAAAACCCCCGCCAGGGCATCTCCCACAAAGAGATGCTTGCCGAATTCGGCTTCACCGCTGAAACCTAGCCTCGTTGCCCGGTCTGAATCTCCAAAAACTCGGCAGGGGTAATGATTTTCACTCCGAAATATTGGCCGAGGTTTAGCAGGTGTTTGTCGCCCGTCACGAGGTATTCGGACGCCGACGCGGTAGCGCATTCAAGAATGCGGTTGTCGGTTGGATCGTCCTTCACGACGTAGATCTGCTCCTTCGGCTCAAAGTGGTGTGCCAACCGCGCAGTCTGCTGCAGGGCGCGCGCGATCTCGTGTTCAGGCCAGCCGAATTTCGGACGCCGCAATACTCGCTCCACTTCGTTGAGAATCGCATCGGAGACGGCGAGGCGAATAATGCCCGCTTCAGCCATCTTGAGGATGCGCCGCGGATTTCCTGGGAAGTTCAGCGCGGAGAGGATGACGTTGCTATCGGCGGTGACACGCAGCATTTTAGAGCGCGCGTTCCAATCGGTCAGCCGCGATCTCCGCCGGCACGTCCTCGGGCCGGAGTCCTCGTGCCCGAGCGTTGCGATCGCCGAACTCCAGCGTCCTCGCCCATTCCCCGCGCTCCAGGCGGTCTTCCACCGCTGCCCGGACCAACTCTTCGGGCGTAATTGCCTCTTTGGCCGCAGCCTCCTTGACTTTCTCAAGCAGCCTGCCGGGAAGCGCTATGAACTCCGTCGCCATAAATCCATTTTGCTCCTTTTCAGGGAAGATGGTGTATCCGCGCAGAATTATTTGAGAGCGCCTCGATCCTCAGTTTGCCGAGAGGGCCCGCGCTCTTATCAGAACGGGCAAAGTCGGATGCTTCGCACGATACCGACACACAGCAAAGGACTGGGCACGCGGCGACGCTTACTGGAGGCATTTGAAGAACTCGCCGTCCAAATCCGCGTATCGCTTGTAGCCCCTATTGGTATACCACTGCACCAGTCTTTCGGGCGTCATACTCTCATCGAGAGGTCTTGCATTAAGCCTAACTAAGTGCAGATTATGTTGTCGCGCTGACGCTTCAGCGCAAAGCAATAGCTAGCTCCCGATACCCTTCTCTCGCAAAAGTCTAGCCACAATTATTTGGCAGATGGCAAGATAGCCGAGCTCTATCCATGGGTCAGCTGATAGATAGCCGATTTGAATACTTCCTTCGTATGCTAAGAACTGTAGCGTGTTCACTCCTTTGGAAAACGCGTTCGCTTCTTCTATAGCTTGCAGTTCCGGCAGGGCGATGTTCGCCACCAGAAAGGGCTCGAGAATCAGCGGTACATGCGAATGATGCTGGCTCGGACTCATCGATAATGGACCTTACTCTTTGTGAAGGTTGACGATCGACATAGAGTGTATCTTTGCGCTATGCGACCACATCGAAACCGAGAATGGGTTAGCGAGAGCGAATGGCGAAAACGCAAGCGAGGTGCTGAGAAGCGAAGGCTGGAGGCGCGACGCCTGGATGAGGTGGCCCGGGCAGAGAAGTACGCTAAGTGGGAAAAGGACGAGGCTATTCGTCGCGCGAAAACGGAAAGCATCGGCACTAAGCTGTGGGCTTGGGGTATCAACTCCGAGAAGCACCCAACGTATTCGCTGGGTGTAATTCCCTGGGTAATAGTAATGCTTGTCGGGGTGCCTATCCTGGGCATTCTTTACAAGCTCAGCTTCACTTGGGTTAGCCCGCTGATAATTGCCGTAGTGGCCATGATTGCATGGGGCTACCGGAAATTAAAGCAGTAACTGCTGGCCAGCTCCCTCTTGATCCGAACGAACCCACAAGGACTAATCATCCCACGGTGAGGCTGCGCCCGCAACGCGCACCGTCCCGCCCGAGCATTTAGAATGGTGGAAGAGGCATTTCCACCTTGCTAGGCAATGTTCTAACCAAAATTTTCGGGACCAGCAACGAGCGCGTCGTAAAGCGCATCCTGCCCCTCGTAGACCAGATCAACGCCCTCGAGCCGGCCATCGAGCCGCTCTCCGACGACGCCCTGCGCGCCAAAACCACCGAATTCCGCGACCTCATCCACACCCGCGTCCAGGCCGCCGTTGCCTCTGCCGATGAAGACGCCGACGCCCGCAAGGAAGCCGTCAAAGCCGCCGAAAAGGCCGCCGTCGAGGAGATCTTGCCGGAGGCCTTCGCCGTGGTGCGCGAGGCGGGCAGGCGCGCCGTCTCCATGCGCCACTTCGATGTGCAGATGATCGGCGGCATCGTGCTGCACCAGGGCAAAATTTCCGAGATGAAAACCGGCGAAGGCAAGACCCTCGTCGCCACCCTGCCGTGCTATCTCAACGCCCTCGCCGGACACGGCGTCCACGTAGTCACCGTCAACGACTACCTCGCCAAACGCGACGCCGAGTGGATGGGCAAGATCTACGAGTTCCTCGGCCTCACCGTCGGTGTCATCGTCCACGACCTCGACGATGCGCAGCGCCGCGCCGCCTACGGCTCCGACATCACCTACGGCACCAACAACGAATTCGGCTTCGACTACCTCCGCGACAATATGAAGTTCGACGTCGGCGACATGGTGCAGCGCGGCCACTACTACGCCATCGTCGACGAGGTGGACTCGATCCTCATCGACGAAGCCCGCACCCCGCTCATCATCAGCGGGCCGACCGACCAGACCACCGATAAATATGTCCGCGTCAACCGCATCATCCCATCGCTCGAGAAGGGCGAAGAGATACAGCAGGGCGAAGACAAGATCCTCACCGGCGACTTCGTCGTCGACGAGAAGCACCAGGCCATCACCGTCACCGACGAGGGCTGGGAGAAGGTCGAGAAGCTGCTCGGCATCGGCAACATCGCCGAGGTCGAGAACTGGGAGCTGAAGCACCACGTCGAGGTCGCCGTAAAGGCCCACGCCCTCTACCGCCGCGATGTGAAGTACGTCGTCAAGGACGGCGAGGTCATCATCGTCGACGAGTACACCGGCCGGTTGATGCCGGGTCGCCGCTGGTCCGACGGACTGCACCAGGCCATCGAGGCCAAGGAAGGCGTCAACATCCGCCGCGAAGACCAGACGCTGGCGACCATCACCTTCCAGAACTACTTCCGCCTCTACGGCAAACTCGCCGGCATGACCGGAACAGCCGAGACCGAGGCCGCCGAGTTCGACAAGATCTACAAGCTCGAGATTGCCGTCATTCCCACCAACCGCCCCATGAAGCGGCTCGAGACGCCGGACGTGGTCTATCGCACGGCGCAGGAGAAGTACTTCGCCGTCGCCGACGAGATCGTGCGGCTGCACGAGCAGAAGCAGCCGGTGCTGGTAGGTACCACTTCGATTGAGAAGTCAGAGCTGCTGTCGAAGATCCTCGAGCGCAAAGGCGTTAAGCACGTCGTCTTGAACGCGAAGTACCACGAGCGTGAGGCGGAGATCGTCGCCCAGGCCGGCCGCTACGGAATGGTCACCATCGCGACCAACATGGCCGGCCGCGGTACCGACATTCTGCTCGGCGGCAACGCGGAGTTCATCGCCAAGCAGGATCTCGTCAAGAAGAACCTCGCGCGCGCGATCAGCGTGGCCGAGGGCGCGATCAACCCCATGGCTGCCGCGGGGTTGATGCGCTTCTACTACCAGGGCCAGGAGTTCGAGACTACCCAGGAGAACTGGGACCGCGTCTACGCGACCTATGCGGCGACCGTGGGCAAAGAGCACGACTCCGTCATCGAGGCGGGCGGGCTCTACATCCTCGGTACAGAGCGGCACGAGAGCCGGCGCATCGACAACCAGCTTCGCGGCCGGGCTGGACGGCAGGGAGACCCGGGCGCCTCGCGCTTTTACCTCTCGCTGGAAGACGACCTGATGCGCATCTTTGCCAAGGAGTGGGTCTCGACGCTGCTGCAGAAGATGGGCATGGAGGAGGGTGTGCCGATCGAGTCGGGGCTCATCTCGCGGCGCATCGAGGCCGCGCAAAAGGCGGTTGAGGCGCAGAACTTCGAATCGCGCAAACACCTGCTCGAGTACGACGACGTGATGAACAAGCAGCGCGAGGCGGTCTACGGACTGCGCCGCCAGCTGCTCGACGGCGTCGAGCAGAAGGAGCTGATCGACGACTACGTCGGCAATATCATCAGCACCCTGCTCGAGGAGTTTGCGCCCGAGAAGCAGCATCCGGACCAGTGGAACATCACCGCGCTCAAGGACCGGCTGAGCGGCCAGTTCGGCATCGATCTCAGCGCGGAGGGTGTCGACCTCAGCGCCCTCAGCCGCCACGAGCTCGGCGAAGAGCTCTTCGACAAGCTGAAGGCGCGCTACGCCGACAAGGAGGCGATCCTCGGCCCCGAGGCGATGCGCTACCACGAGCGCATGGTAATGCTCAGCGTGCTCGACGGCCTCTGGAAGGACCACCTGCTCAGCATGGACCACCTCAAGGAAGGCATCGGTCTACGTGGCTACGCGCAGCAGGACCCCCTGGTCGCCTACAAGCGCGAGTCCTTCGACATGTTCGAGGCGATGATGAACCGCTTCCAGGAAGACACGGTGCGGTACCTCTTCCTGATGCAGATCGTCGGGCCCGATGGGCAGCCGGTGCAGGCTCCGCGTCCGACTGGCCTGGTCCCCCCGGCACCGCCGGTCGACTCTGCCGCGAAGCCGCCGCCCCCCGCCCTCTCAAACGGCAACGGCCGGGCGACCTCTGCTCCCAAACCCACCTCCGACGGCAAGATCATCCCGCTGCCCGTGCGCAAGCCCACCACCACCATCGATCAGTTGGAGGCCGACTTCCAGCGCAAAAAGAAACGCGAGCTCGAACAGGCCAGGATGGCAGGCGGCGGCAATCAGCCCGAGGTGGCGCAGCGCCGGACCGGGGAGAAGGTAGGACGGAACGATCCCTGCCCATGCGGCTCTGGCAAGAAGTACAAGAAGTGCCACGGCACCGAGAGCTGAGCGTCTGTTGAAACAACCCCGGCGAATCAACCGCCGCGACAACAATGCTCCGGCACAGAAATACGCGCTCAGCTTCGACCGTCTCTCAGCCCTGCGCCCACGTCGCCCTCTGCCCATATGTCGGAGGCGGGACACGCCGCGCTCGCTTCATTCCGCACAAAGCAGCCTTTGAATGCGGAATCCCGCGTGCCCAGCAGCGCTAAACGCGGACGCGCTGGCCGGACACGCTGCTTTCGCGAGCACATTCGATCACGCGCGAGGTCAGCCAGGCGTCTCTGCCGGTAACGGAGAGGCCCGCCTCGCCGAGCAATGCGTCGCGCACGTTGGCGTAGATGCCGCGGTAATCACCCGGGAGCGTAGGCACCCGCCGGCCCTCGCCGTTCGCCAGGGTGAGGGTGCCGTACCTGGAAGCAGGCTCCTCGCCCCATCCGGGTTCTCCGATCGCGGCGCCGCTCTTGATCGCGTCTTCCTGGGGATCGAGCCCCCACTTCGTGAAAGTACCGGCCGTCCCGTTCAGGGTGAACCGTGGGCCAGGCGCGCATGCCGTCATCGTCGCGCGCAGCAATACGGTCAGCCGCTCGTAGCCGAGGTGCAGGTCAAAGGCATCATCAGTCTCCACACCCTCGCGGTCGCTGCGCACGTTTGCCCATAACCATTCAGGCGTACCGAAAAGGGTGAGCGCCTGGTCGATAAGGTGGGGCCCGAGGTCGTAGAGTATCCCTCCACCCAGCGCCGGATCTTCTCTCCATGCGCCCGCTTTAGGCTCCAGGCGAAAGCGATCGAAGTGCGATTCAAATGAGACCAGCCGCCCCAGCTCTCCTGAAGCGAGCAGCTGTTTCACCGTGAGGAAGTCGCCGTCCCAGCGGCGGTTCTGATACGCCGTGACGATCAGCTTTCTCTCGTCTGCGATGCTGATCAGCTCAGCAGCCTCGCTCGAGGTCAGGGTAAATGGCTTGTCTACCATCACCGCGCGACCGGCCAGCAGGCACTGCCGCGCGATCGGAAAGTGGGACTGGTTAGGCGTCGCAACCACGACGAGACGGATGCTCTGGTCTCCGAGCATCTCCTCGACCGAGCGATAGATGCGCGCTGACGGGTAGGCTCGCGCCGCCTCATCACCCGTGCGTTGCACGATGGCCGCGAGTTCGAGACCCGGTGTGGCGCTCAGCACCGCACTGTGAAAGACGCGCCCAGCCAGCCCAAACCCTGCTACCGCGGCACGGATCGCGGCGCTCATGAGCTCAGTCCGGGCGCACTCACGCCGTCAGGCTCGGCTCGAGCGGACGCCGCTCCGTCAGCAGGATCAGCGAGCGCCCCTCGACCCGGACCTTCCTGCGGACCGCCGTGCTCTTGAAAGGCGTATCGAGGTCCGCCGTGTTCAGAGTGACCTTCCAGCGCCCTGCCGCCGGTGGAACGGGCAGGTCGAACGTCACCGCTTCGTGGTGCGCGTTCACCAGCAGCAGGAAGGAGTCGTCCGTCAGCGGATTGCCGAGATCGTCGCTGACGTTCAGCGTCTGCCCGTTCAGCATCATGCCAAAGCTGCGCACCCAGGAGTTGTTCCATTGCTCGCCGCTTAACTCCTGTCCATCGGTACCGTACCACGCGATGTCGCGCGACTCGGAGTTGTGGACTGCCCGGTCCTGGAAGAACTTGCTCCGGTGCAGGTTGAAGTGTGCCTTGCGCAGAGCGATCAGTTTGCTGGTGAAGTTCAGCAGCGCCTCCTTCTCCGGAGTCTGCGTCCAGTCATACCAGCTGATCTCGTTGTCCTGACAGTAGGCGTTGTTGTTGCCGCCCTGGGTGCGGCCGATCTCGTCACCACCTGAGATCATCGGAACACCCTGCGACAACAGCAGGGTCGCCATCAGGTTCCGGATCTGGCGTTCACGCGCCTTTGCGATCTCGGCGTCCTCGGTAGGGCCCTCTGCGCCCATGTTCCAGGAGTGGTTATCGTTGGCCCCGTCGTTATTGTTCTCGCCGTTGGCTTCGTTGTGCTTGTCGTTGTAGGTGACCAGGTCGCGCAGGGTGAATCCGTCGTGCGCGGTGATGAAGTTGATGCTCGCGTACGGCCTGCGTCCATCGTGCTTATACAGATCGCTTGAGCCGGTGATGCGGTAGCCGAGGTCGCTGAGCTGGCCCTCGTCGCCCTTCCAGTAGCGGCGCACCGTATCGCGGTATTTCCCGTTCCACTCCGCCCATAGAACAGGGAAGTTGCCGACCTGGTATCCGCCTTCGCCCACGTCCCACGGCTCGGCAATCAGCTTGACGTCGGCCAGCGTCGGGTCCTGGTGGATGATGTCGAAGAAGCCGCTCAGCCGGTCGACGTCGTGCAGCTCGCGCGCCAGCGTCGCAGCAAGATCGAAGCGGAAGCCGTCCACGTGCATCTCGAGCACCCAGTAGCGCAGCGAATCCATGATGAGCTTCAGCACCTGAGGATTGCGCACGTTGAGCGTGTTGCCCGTCCCGGTGTAGTCCATGTAGTAGCGCGGATTATCCGGCATCAGGCGGTAGTAAGTCGGATTGTCGATGCCCCGCATGCTGAGCATGGGGCCGAGCTGGTTGCCCTCCGCGGTGTGGTTATAAACCACATCGAGGATGATCTCGATGCCCTCGCGATGCAGCGTCTTCACCATTGCCTTGAATTCAGCAACCTGGTTGCCGGAGTCGCCTGCAGAGCTGTACCGTCCCTCCGGGCTCAGGTACCCAAGCGTGTTATAGCCCCAGTAGTTGTTCAGCCCCTTGTCTACCAGGCCGCTGTCGTTGATGAAGTGGTGTACAGGCAGCAGTTCTATCGCCGTGACCCCGAGCCGCTTCAAGTGACGCAGGCTGGCAGGGGAGGCGATGCCGGCGTAAGTGCCTCGCAGCGTCTCTGGAACGTCAGGGTTGTTGATGCTGAAACCGCGCACGTGTGTCTCGTAGATGATGGACTCCGACAGTGGGGTGCGCAGCGGCCGATCCATCTCCCAGTCAAAGTAGGGATTGACGACAATGCACTTTGGAATGCCCTCAGCGCTGTCGCGGTCGTCCCGGTGCAGGTCGGCGTCATCGCCTCCAAAGACGTAGGGGAAGATGGGCTTGGTCCAATCCACATTGCCGCAGATCGCCTGGGCATAGGGATCTACGAGCAGCTTCGCGGCGTTGAACCGGTTACCCTTCTCCGGCTCCCATGGGCCGTGCACGCGATAGCCGTAGCGCTGACCGGGCGAGATTCCAGGCAGGTATCCGTGCCAGGAGAAGGCCGTGCACTCATTCAGAGCAATGCGATCAGTCTGCCGGTCTTGCTCGTCAAAGAGGCAGAGCTCGACGCCCGTGGCGTTCTCCGAGTAGAGGGCGAAGTTTACACCCGTGCCGTCCCACTTGGCGCCGAGAGGATACGGTTTTCCTGGAAGGAGAGTGCGCTGCATTTTCTATACCTTCTGGGAAAATTTGCGGTCAGTCTTTCAGAGTCAGCCGCAGTTTTAAGAGTTGCACGTGTCAAGGTCTGGCGCAGGCAGGTAGAATGGGCGGCTGGTCACGCCTTCATCTGGACTGAGGCCTCGGGCTGCCTGGCAGGCGCTTCTTCTCCTTGCGAGCGCAGCGCCGGTTCAAACGGCAGGAAGAGACGAAACACGGTTCCGCTGCGCTCGCCCTGGCGCGTATACAGCGAAATTTTGCCCTGGTGCTTGGCAAGGATGCCCTGGCTCACCCAGAGTCCAAGCCCGGTGCCGGTCAGACCCTTGGTCGAGAAAAACGGCTCGAAGATCTTGCTCCGGGTGCGCCGATCCATGCCCGGGCCGGTGTCCGCCACGTTGATGCATATACCCCTTCGGTCGTCCTGCCAGTCTCGTCCCCAGCAGGTTCGCAGCACCAGGGTGCCTCCATTGGGCATGGCGTCAATGGCGTTGCCGATCAGGTTCGCAAGCACCTGCCGGATCTCGCCGTCATACGCCTGAACGCTTGGGATATCGGCATACTCGCGCACCACCGTGATCTCCGAGCTCCGTATCCTGACGTCGTAGAGCGCCAGCACCGTCGCCAGCAGGTCGTGAACATCGACCAGGGTCGGCTTCGTGCTCTGCCGGTAAAAGCGCAGCGTCTGAGTCGTGATATGCACCACGCGGTCCAGTTCGCGTTGTGCGAGCTGCAGGTAGGAGCGGCTGGTATCGTCCATCTCGCCCTGGTCGAGCAGGTAGAGGCAGTTGGTTACCGACTCGAGAGGGTTGTTGATCTCATGCGCAATGGACGCAGCCAGGCGCCCGGCCGCGGCCAGCTTCTCCGTACGCCTGAGTACATTCTGGCTCTGCTTCTGCTCGGTAAGATCGGCGATGAAGGCGGCGATCTGACAGTCCTCTTTAGGGGCCTCCGGATTCAGGATGGCGGCGCCGATAAGAGTGGGCACACTGCCGCCGTCCTTGCGAACGCACTCTACCTCGAACGGCTCACACCCTCCCGAGGCCCAGAGCCGCTCCTCCAGCGCCGAGCGGGGCGCGACCACATCGTCAGGCAGGTCAGAACGACCCGTAAGGATCCGCGCCAGCGTCACTTCGCCGCTTGCCATCTCCTCCTGCGAGTAGCCCAGCAGCTTTTCGACCGCCTCGTTGGCGTAGAGGATGCGACCGTTCTCTCCGCTGATCAACAGGCCGAGCGGCATCGCCTCTACCAGCCGATGAAAGCGCTCCTCGGCGATGCGCAGCGCCAGTTCAGCCGCTCGCCGCACCCGGCGCGCCTCCGCCTCGGTGATCTCGCGTTCGATGGCGGGCACCAGGCGGGCAAGATTCTGCTTCGCCACATAATCGTGAGCGCCGGCTCGCATAGCTGCCACGGCAGTCTCTTCGCTGATTGCCCCCGACATGACGATCAGCGGGATGTCGAGGGCTGTGGTCTTCAGCAGCTTCAGGGCGGCGAGAGCGCTGAAGTGAGGCAGGTTATAGTCAGCCAGGATGACCTGCCATGCGCTGGCTTCCCCGCCGAGCGCGTTGCGCATCTCCTCCTCGGTCTCCACCCGCTTGATCTGCGCCCGGTAGCCGGAGCGCTGCAGGTGACGCTCCAGCAGGAAGGCATCGTCGAGACTGTCCTCGATGAGCAACACCCGCAGGATGCGTCCGGAGAATGGACTCTCCGGCGCCGGTGTGTCCGGCAGCCGATAGGCAAAGGGCGGGTTTGGCGCAGAGGAGGGCGTAGTCACAGGGCTCTGAATTAGTGCGAACAGGGCAGCGGAGGTGCTATTTGGGCGCCTCGTTGAGGGTAAGCCAATACATGCCGAGCTGACGGGTCGCCTCGGCGAACTCATCGAAGTTAACCGGCTTGCGGATGTAGCTGTTCACGCCCAGGCGATAGCTCCGGACGATGTCGCTCTCCTCATCTGATGACGTCAGAATGACAACAGGTAGCATGCGCGTCCGCTCTGTCTCCCGGATACGCCGCAGAACTTCGAGTCCATCGATCTTTGGCAGCTTGACGTCGAGCAGCACCACCTGCGGCATGGGCGGCGGGTTGGCCGGATCTTCGCCAAACAGCATCCGCAGAGCCTCTTCACCATCCCGCGCTACCGGTATCTGGTTCGTTATGTTGGCCTTGCGCAGCGCGCGAAGGGACAGCAGCTCGTGGTCCGGGTCGTCTTCAACGAGCATGATGAAGCGATTTGGGTCTGCCATATCAGCCTTATCCTAGCTTAAACCAGAAGGTTGCGCCCCCTTCAACAAGGCCCTCGGCGCGAATAGAACCATGGTGCCGGCGGATCACCCGGGCCACCGTCGCCAGACCGATCCCGGAACCCTTGAAGTCCTTCTCCCCATGCAGCCTTTGAAACGCGTTGAAGAGCTTGCTGGCATACTGCATGTCAAAGCCGGCGCCATTGTCTCGTATGTAGAATTCCCCAGTCTCGCTCGATTGCCCGACTGCGATCCGCGACTCCGCCTGCTTCCCGGTGAATTTCACGGCATTCCCCAGCAGGTTTTCCAGTCCGACGCGAAGCAGCCGAGGGTCGCCGCGCGTCTTCAATCCCGTCTGAATTTCGAACTCGATGCGGCGGTCAGGATTCTGCTGGCGCAGCTCCTCCGCCAGCTCTGAAACCATGGCGCTCAGGTCGACCGTCTCCCAGGTGAGCTCCGCACGCGTAATGCGCGAGAGCTGCAGCAGGGCGTCGATAAGCTGGCCCATGCGTTGCACGCCATCGCGGATGCGGCGCACGAAGTCCAGCCCCGTCTCATCCAGTGCGCCTCCATAATCCTCCTGCAAGGCGCGGCTGAAGCCATCCACCGTTCGAAGAGGGGCACGAAGATCGTGCGAGACGGAGTAGCTGAAGGCCTCCAGCTCCTTGTTCGTGCCTTCGAGCTCAGAGGTGCGCTGCAGCACCCGCTGCTCGAGCTCGGCATTCAGCGCGCGGACCTTTCCCGCGTTCTCTTCAGCCAGCCGGCGCGCCGTCCGCTCAGCCTCATACGCCGCCACGCGGTCCCTGGCGATGGCGATGCGGTCCGCCACCACCCTCAGCAACTCCTCGTCCGCTACCTCGAAGGCGTGGGGGGAGTGGCGCCCCGCAACCAGGACTCCCGTCACCTCGCGCTTGGCCGAGGCAGACAGCGGAATGATCAGCAGAGTTCGCAGCCGAGTGGCTGCTTCGCCGCCTCCGTTCACGCCCGCAAATGGCCTCGCCGCCGCCGCATCCGCAGGTGCCTTCCCAGCCATTGAATGGGGATAGTCGACCACCGTAACGCGGTTCTCGAGTGCGGCTCGACGCAGAGGGTCGTCCTCCCCCGTGCCGAGGCGCGTACCGGGTTCAATGGCGAGCCCGTTCGCCGCCTCCACGATCATCTCGCCGTCGCGCCAGGTAGCCAGCACCGTAGCATCCGCCCCGATCACGTTCCGGACCCGCTTCAACAGCTCGGCCGTCAAGTCGCCGATCGGCAGCTGGGTAAGAGCGACGTCGCTGATCGTCTGCAGCATCTGCAGACGATGCTCCGCCTCCTCCGAGATCAGGCGAAGATTGCGCTCGCGTACGAAATACCACGACACCAGCACGATCAGCAGCAAATCCAGGGTGCTCGCCACCAGCAGCGTCGCACGCGCCCGTCTCGACGCCGAGAGCGTCGAGTTCCGGCGCTGCGTCAGCAGGCTCTGCTCCTCCGCCTGCATGGCCGCGGCGATCGACCGCACCTCATCCATCTCGTACTTGCCGGTCCCCGAGAGGACCACATGCCTCACCGAACTGAGGCTGCCCTCCGCCCTCTCATCGATACCCCTCTGCAGCAGCTGCAGCCGCATCTCGATGACTGCCCGCATCTCTGTAACTCGAGATATCTGGTGAGGATTGTCGGAGATGAGCTCTCCCAGGCGGCTCAACTCCGCGGGAAGATCTCTGCAGGCCAGAACGTAAGGTTCCAGGTAGGGCTTTTCCCCCGTGATGAGGAAGCCGCGGCTACCGCTCTCGGCGTCTTTCAGCAGGCTCATCACCCGCTCCACGGAGTCGATCACCTGCCAGGTATGGGCCACCGAGACCTGGTTTTCATCCAGGCTCTGCACGGCACGGAAGGCCAGCCCCGCATTCACCGTCACGATGATGATGGCGACGCTCAGCAGGCCGGTCCTCAGGAATGTGGTGGTGCCTGCCTTCATCTGCGCGATCTCTGCCTCCTGCTGCCGCGAGGACAAGTCGCCTCTGTGATGCTCCGCTCCGGAAGTGAGTTGTGACGACCCGGCTCGACGATGGCGTCGCGACCTGCCTGCGTGTCGGGCAAATCCTACGGTGAAGTACGATCAGGTCCAAGCCGCAAAGCGCTCCCCGCATGAGAGATGCGGACCGGCCACGCTGCTTCGCGCCGGATGCCCGGCTCCGCAGCTCCCGGCTCGGCCGTGCAGCCCCGCTCAGACCTCGATGCGGTACTTCGTCTCCGCCAGCTTATAGAGCGGGCGCCAGACCATCCGGTTGATGGTGACCACCATCAGCGCCATGATGATCGTCGCCAGCAGGAGGATCGAGAAGTGCCCCGAGTCGCTCGCCGCGCTGATCTGCGCACCCAGGCCCAGCGTCTCCAGCGTCCGCCCGCGCAGATGGAAGTACTCCGCGATAATACTGCCGTTCCACGCCCCGCCGGACGCCGTAACCAGGCCGGTGATGAGGTAAGGAAAGATACCCGGCAGGATCACGGTCTTCCAGCGTTGCCACCTGGTGAAGTGGTAGAGGCTTGAAACTTCGCGCAGGTCGGAGGGGATGGCCATCGCTCCGGCGATGACGTTGAACAGGATGTACCACTGGGTTGCAAGCAGCATCAGCACCAGCGAGCCGACTCCCAGGCCCGAGCCCACCCGCAGCAGTCCGATGAGGATCACCGGGAAGAGCACCGTAGCCGGGAAAGACGCCGCAATCTGGGCAATCGGCTGAGCGATGCGGGCGAGGCGGGGCTGAAAGCCGATCGCCACTCCTACCGGGATGGTCCAGATCGCCGCCAGCAGCAGGGAGACGTTGACCCGAAGAAATGTTGCTCCTGCGCCCTTGAGGAGCATCCCTACCTCGGGGCCGTGCACCTGCCGCAACAGCCCCAGGGCGTGCAGCGCCGCGAAGATGATTGCGACCGCCAGCAGCACCACCACCACGATCCCGACCGCGTTGTTCACCGTCTTGGGGCGTTGCGATCTGGCGCCTTGCATCGTCTGGCGCCGCCGCGCACCCGCGAGATGCATGTAGACGCGTTCACTCAAGGGGCTGACGGTGTGCTGATGGATGAAGCCCAGCAGGTTCGAATGGCGCAGAGCGTAGAGGATCGGAGACCGCGGGCGATCGGCGCTCTCCACATTCTCAAATTTGAACTTGTCCGACCAGGCGATGATGGGTCGCCAGAGCAGCTGGTCCGTCAACACGATGATGGCCAGCATGGTGAGCACGCCGTAGATGGTGGCGCGCGTGTCGCTGGTGCTTGCGGCGGTCTGCAGGTAAGAGCCGAGGCCCGCCAGGCGAAAGTCCCTCGGCCCCAGGAAGAACATCTCGCAGGTGTTGAGGATGAACCAGCCGCCAGCCACCGAAACGATGGAGTTCCAGACCAGCCCGATCGCCGAGAAGGGCAGCTCGAGCTGCCAGAACCGCTGCCAGGCTGTGAAGCGGTAGACCCGCGCCGCCTCCTGCAGCTCCGTCGGAATGCTCTTCAGCGAGGAGTAGAAGCTGAACGCCATGTTCCACACCTGCCCGGTAAAAATGAGCAGGATGGCCCCCAGCTCGATGCCAAGCTGCCGGGTAGGGAAGAGCGAAACCATGGCAAGCATCACCCCGGGAAGAAAGCTGAGCACCGGGATTGATTGCAGGATGTCAAGCGTAGCCAGCATCAGCGGCTCGACCCGCGGATTGTAGGCCGCGATATAGCCGTAGCTCACCGCAAAGATCAGGCTGAGCACATAAGCGGCAAAGATGCGCACGCACGAGTAGAACGCATACAGCGGCAGCATCCGCGCCGAGTGCGAGATCTGCACCGCGGCCACGGGATGACCCAGCCAGCCGCGCGCGATGAACATCAGCGCATAAAAGGCCGCCAGGCACGCCAGGGCAACGCTCATGTCGAGGAAGAACGGCCACGAGCGCTCGACCACCTGGGTGCGCGAGAATGTGTAGCTGGGCTTCAGTCCTTCTGCTCCTCGGATTTACCGTCAACCGGAGCCTCGGACTGTGACTCGACCGCAACCTCCTCCGCAGGCAGCACGAAGCGCCGCCGTGATGCGTCGTAGTCGAACAGCTCGGAGTAGCGCCCCCAGCTCACCGCCGTATCGAGCTGACGCTGCGTCTCATCTTCGCTGAACTGTTCATCGAGCATATCGAGAAAGAAGTCCTGCGGGACCGCGTGGTCCGACTTGTTGCTGAGCGCCCGCGTGATCTGGCGCAGCAGCAGAACGTGGTCCGTGGCCGCCTTGCGAAAGAGCTCCTTGCGCTGCAGGATCTCTGACTCGGCGAAGATGCGGCCCGTCTCGGTGATCATCGCATCCCCCTCCTCGACATGCAGGAAGCCGAGCAGCTGCGCCGCCTCGACAGTCGGCAGCAGGTCGTCGATCTCAAAGGCGAGGTCGTCGGCAAGACGGTATATATCGTTCCTGCCGCCGTGGTCGAGCAGCATCTCCAGCAGCCCGGCGATGCCTCCAGGCCGCGCGTGGGGCAGCATCTCGTAGTGCATCTGCCGCTGGTTGCGCGCCGGTGCCCGGGCGCCGATGCGCTGCGGCTCCTGGTCCGGCACCACGTCAGGCCGGGTAAGCACCTTGTAGATGTAGTCCACCAGCTGGGTGAAGGGAACAGACTTGCGATCGCGCGGATGAGCAATCGTGACTTTGAAGTCGGTGCGCACCTTGCCCGGGTTGCGCCCGAGCACCAGGATGCGGTCGGCAAGCAGCACCGCCTCCTCAATATTGTGGGTGACCAGGAAGATGGCCTGCGTCGGGATCGTCTTCTTCTGCCATAGCTCCAGCAGCTCGCTGCGCAGGTTCTCGGCCGTGAGCACGTCCAAAGCGGAGAACGGCTCATCCATGAAGAGGACCTCGGGCTCGACCACCAGCGCCCGCGCAAAACCGACCCTCTGCTTCATCCCGCCCGAGAGCTCCTTAGGATACGCGGCCTGGAAGCCGTCAAGACCGACCGTGTCGAGGATCTTGAGACTGTGCTCCCGCCGCTCCGCTGCCGTCATCCCGCGCGCCTTCAGCGGCGCCTCGACATTCTCAAGCACCGTCAGCCATGGAAACAGCGCGAAGCTCTGAAACACGATCGAGACATTGATCTCGAGCGATTCAATCGGCTTTTCATGCCAGAAGACCTGTCCACCTGACGGCTTCGAGAGGCCGGCGAGCATGCGCAGCAGCGTCGATTTGCCAGACCCCGAGGGTCCAAGCAGCGCAACGATCTCTCCGGCTACGATCGACAGATCGGTCGGCGCAATCACCTGTATGCGGTTCTCACTGGGCTGCGCGTAGAACTTCTCGACCTGCTGTGCGCGAATGATCGGTCCTGCCAGCGCGGAGCCCGGCTCGGAAGCCGCTGAACCAGTCATCCCGACGTCCGGCATCTCCAGGTCCGGCATGAGCAGACTCCCTCCCAATCCATTTAGCGCTCGACTAAAAGTTCCACGCCGTGCAGGCCCAGGCAGCAGGATCGTTCCATACTGCAGATTCAGGTTCGGCATGCCATCTGACCGGCGACGGATATTCCATGACAGATGACCGATGACCGATATGATTACCGATGATCACGCGATCAGGCTCCAGAATGGGTCCAACAAAAAGTCGATGATCAGCCCGTCGAGCAGTCGGAATGGCGTGCAGATTTGCACTCCCTCCACTCCCTTGTCCCAACCATCAACGCAGGCATCCCTGCACCGAAGCCTATCATCATAAACGTACTTTATTCGTGAAGGACGAGCTTTTGCGGGCTCTTCGAGCACTGGTATACCTTGTTAGGGTACCTTACTGAAAAGGACCGGTGACAGAGAGCGGATGGCGGAGATTCCAGCGAAGCCCAAGGTACTAGTAGCAGACGACGAACGCGTTATCGCGGACACACTGGCAATCATTCTGAACCAGGCAGGCTTTGAAGCGATCGCCGTCTACAGCGGCGAAAAAGCAGTAGAAGCGGCAAAGACCCTGCGCCCTGACATGCTGATCAGCGACGTCATCATGACCGACCTGAACGGCATCGATGCGGCCATCAAGATTCGCGAACTGCTGCCCAACTGCAAGATACTGCTCTTCTCCGGCCAGGCTGCTACTGCCGACCTGCTGGACCGTGCGCGGATTCACGGGCACGAGTTCGAGATACTCGCGAAGCCGGTGCACCCCCAGGACCTGCTCGCCCGCCTGCGCAGCTAACAGACTGCCTGAAGACGGCGCGACATCTTCCGTTACTTTCATAATTAAAAGATTGCACCCGGGTGCATGCCGCTGCTCCGCGAAGCACATGATGCCATTCGTCACTGTTGACCCGCGCGTGCCTCCCTCGGCCTGCATCTAAAAGCATCGAGGAGATACAAAATGGCAGAGGCAATATCACCGGAAAAAGTGAACGCTACGCTCGAGAAACTCATCGACTTTCTGCGGGACAGCCACAAGGGCTTCACCGTTATCGGGGAACACATCAAGGACGACTCGGCGCGGATTTTCTTCCTGAAAGAGACGCAGGTCCGTGCCGAATTCGCAGCCGAGCTCGAGAACGAACTGCACCGGCTCGGCGTAAAAGACGTCAAGCAGAGTGGAATGCTCTCAGGCGCGGTACATCGCAGCTGGGGTGAGCTCAAGGCCAAGCTCGGCGGCGGCGATCACACCCTGCTGGAGACTGCGGAGCAGGGCGAAGATGCTACCAAGAAGGCCTATGAAGTGGCGCTCTCCGAGCATCTGCCGGGCGACATCCGCGACATACTCACCCGCCAGCAGGCGCATATCCAGGCTTCCCACGACAAGGTCAAAGCCCTGCGGGACTCGAAGGCCGCCTGATGCGTAGGCCCCGCCGGCGGTAGCCAGGCGGGCGCCACGCGCATCCAGAAAAGCTTCAGACCTCGCGCCGCCCCTCCATGGCGCGGGTCATCGTGACCTCATCCGCATACTCGATATCGCTGCCGGCGGGGACGCCGGTGGCGATTCGCGTCACACGCACCTTGGACGAGCGGAGCGTATCGGCCAGGTAAACCGCCGTCGCCTCGCCCTCCACCGTCGGATTAGTGGCGAGGATCACCTCGTCAATCTCGTCCCGCTCCACCCTCGCCAGCAGCGTGCCTGTGCGCAGATGCTCCGGGCCGATACCATGCAGCGGCGACAACGTGCCGTGGAGCACGTGGTACACACCGTTGTACCCGCGGGTCTTCTCGATCGAGGCGATGTTGGTCGGCTCCTCGACCACGCACACCAGGCGCAGGTTGCGTGTGGGGCTTGCGCAGTAGACGCACGGGTCCACATCCGTGATGTTGTTACAGATGGAGCAGAGGCGAAGTCTGGCCTTGAGCTCGCGAACCGCAGTGGCCAGCGCCTCGGCATCCGCGGCCGGGGACCGCAGGATGTGAAAGGCGAGCCTCTGCGCGTTCTTCGCGCCGACTCCAGGCAGCTTGCGAAGCTCTTCAATCAGTCGCGCCATCGGTTCAGCAAATCTCGACACTGTTGGTCTGTGGCTCCATGAAAACTTGTCTTGGGTCTGTCTTGAGTCTGTCCTGGGGATGCCTTGAGGGTGTCCTGGGCATGTCTAGTCCGCCGCTGAGCGCGCAGAGAGACGACCGGCTGATCTCTTCTAGCCGGAAAACTCCTTTGGATAAGGAAAGAACAGCTCGTTGCCGTCGGGGTCTTTGATGATCATCGTGTCATAACCCCACCATCCATCCGTGATCGGCGCGCCCCGTCCTTCCAGTTCCACTCGGAGTGCCCGCAGAGTCTCTACCTCGAGCGAGATGAATACCCGGCCGCGTCCGCTCTTCTCAGGCTGCTGGCAGTTGAGAAGTATCTCGCATCCCTCGCGGTTGACCTGCCCCACGAGCATCCTGCCCTCCTCCTCGTAGCGCCACGCCTCGATGAAGCCCAGCCTCTCCGTATAAAACGCGATCGATCGCTCCACACTCTCGACGAACAAGACCGGGCGTGAATACCAGCCGCTCATGCAATTTGATCCTTGACTACTCTCCACACAGGAAGGACGCGTCTCTCTTCGATCAGGCGTTACAAAGCTAGAAAAGGCCAGGCGGCAGATTGAGGCCGCCCAGCATGCCCGATACGCTCGACTTGACCGCCTCGTCGATGCGGCGTCCAGCTTCGTTGAAGGCTGCCGTGATCAGGTCCTCCAGCATCTCCATCCGCCGCATTGCTGCTCAGTCCAAGCACTGCACTCGGGTCGATGGTGACCTTGAGCACCTGCTTCTCGCCATTCATCTTGACCGTGACCGCACCGCCTCCGGACGAGGCCTCGACCACTGTCTGGCTGAGCTTCTGCCGCATCGTCTGCTGCATCTCGCGGGCCTGGGACATCACTTCCTGCATCTTGGTTATGTCCATCGCGACTCCTTTGACTATCTCTTCCGCAGGTCGTGCACATGCCGCACTTCGGCGGAGAAGAGCTCCTGGGCCTTTTGCACCAGCGGATGGGCCAGCGCATCCGCCTGTGCGCTGCCCGTCGCAGGGGGCCGCGCAGCAGTCTGCGGCCCGTTTGCCGCCGGCGCTTTCGTCCCGTTCGCGCCCTCTGCAGAGACCACATTCAGGCGAAGAGTGCTGCCCAGGCTCTGCATCGCAGCCTTGCAGATCTTCTCCGCTTCGTTGTTCATCGCCAGGCTGAGCATGGTCTTCGTGCTGTTCACTTCAACTCGCACCGCTGCTGCTGTCTGGCTCCACACCCCCGACGAGAGCAGGGCGGCTGCAGTGTTGTGCCCCTTGGCTGCGAGTGCCGCGCAGACTGCGTCGCGCAGTGCGTCGAGCGCCGCCGCGCTCGCGTCCTCTTCTGCAATCGCTATCGATCCGCCGCCCGTCTCCCGGCTGGCGCCGCTGTCCTGCTCGCGGTCCAGATCGTTCGTATTGCTGTTGCCCGCGGGGCTGGAGCTTGTAAACGAGCTGAGCGCAGAGACGGAGGCTCGCACCTCGCCCAGCATCTGCACGCGGGTGCTGGTGTCGATGGCCGGCGCAACGTTCCCCGCCGCTACGTTCGGCGACTCAACGGTCGGAGCCGAAACGGTCCCGCCCGCAGCTGTAGACGACTCCGTCCCGTGAACGCCCGCGACAACCGCCGGCTGCACGGCGCGCGCTGCGATCTCGATTGGGGTCAGATCGCGTGGCTTGGAAGCCTGCCGCACCGCCCGCTGCGCAGGTATCTCGGCCCTCGGCGAGGCGGCCAAAGCGCTGGCGGAAGCAACTTGAGACCCAGCCTGGCGCTCAGCAGTCCCGGACCTGCGATTCCTGTCCTGTTCAAAGGGCGAAAACGCAGGCTGCGCTGTTGGCGAAGACTGCACAGCTGCGGCAGGCAACGGCTGCACGGAAGCAGGGCTGGCTCGGACCGCTGCTGTCGAAGAGCCGACCGCATTTCCAGGCCTCGCAGCAGGCGAAGCGGTCCCCGCCTGCGCGGCCGCCGCCGGGGAATGGCCTCCGGCGTCTGCCGGCTGCGTCCCGCCAGCCCGGCCTCCTGCCGAGGAGCCGCTCGTCCGCGGCGAACCCGGGCCCAGCGGTCCGGGTGCCGACAGCTTCATGGCGCCGGCCGGCAGCTGCGACAGGAACTGCTCCATCGGCAGCAGGCGCTGCAGGTGCACCAGCTTCAAAAGGCCGAGCTCGAGGTGGAAGCGCTGCTCCTGCCGGTAGTTCATCTGGTCAAAGGTGCGCAGCATGATATCGAGGAAGCGAGTCAGGTCCTCTTCCGAAAACAGGAGCGCGGTGCGGCCGGCCCGAGCGCGTTCATCGGGAGAGATTTGCAGCAGCTCCGTCGACTCCCCGCCCAGCCTCGCCATCAGGCTGTTGCGCAAATAGCGAACCAGCTGCCGCGCCAGCTGCGATGGGCTGTTTCCGGCGTTCAGCAGGCGGTTCGTCTCTTCGATCACGGCGGCGGACTGGTTCTCGCTGACCGACTCCATCAGGCGCTCGAAGACAGTGTTCGGCACCGTACCCATCAGCTCGAATATCTGCGCAGCATCGAGGTGCGGCCTTCCCCTGCCGCTCTGGGCCGCGCCGTTCCCGTCGACCTCGGATGCACCGGCCTCGACCGGCGCCGACGCAATGGCCTGGTCCATGATCGAGAGCGCATCCCGCATGGAGCCGTCCCCAGCCTCGGCCAGCAGGGCGAGCGCCGCATCCTCCGCAATCACGTCCTCCCGGGCTGCGATCTCGCGCAGCTGCTCGAGGATGTCGTCAAACCGCACCGCGTGAAAGCTGAAATGCTGGCAGCGCGAGCGAATCGTCTGCGGTATGTCCTCCGGCTGCGTCGTCGCCATCATGAAGATAACGTGGTCGGGCGGCTCCTCAAGCGTCTTCAGCAGCGCGTTGAAGGCGGCATCGGTGATCTGGTGCGCCTCGTCGAGGATGTAGACCTTGTACCGGTCGCGCGCCGGGCGGTAGCGCGCTGCATCGCGCAGCTCGCGAATTTCGTCGATGCCGCGGTTGGTGGCGGCGTCGATCTCGATCACGTCCACCGCGTTACCGGCGCGTATCTCCGTGCACGATTCGCACACATCGCAAGGCTCGGCCGACGGCCGCAGCGCCGAACCGATCTCGTTGCGGCAGTTCAGAGCCATCGCCAGGATGCGCGCGATCGTCGTCTTGCCGATGCCCCGGTGACCGCTGAAGATGTAGCCGTGCGCGATACGGTTCTGCGTCAGCGCATTCAGCAGGGTGCGCGTGACGTGCTCCTGGCCCTTGACGTCGGCGAAGCGCTGAGGACGATATTTGCGGGCTAAAACCTGGTAGGCCATATTGCTCGTCGGCTGCCGTCAAACCGCAGCCCTGAAGCTTGATTGTATCGCCCTTCCGCGAACGCTCGGTCCCCGGCTCTCCGCACTCAAGCCGCAGCCTGATCGCCAAAGCCGTGCGCTCGAGCGCGCGGCTGCTCCAGCGGGCGCATACCCGCAAACCACAGATAATCGTCAGACAGGCGGCAAGGCTGCGTGGCAGGGCAGCAAGTCCATGGCATCAGGCCTTGCCGTTGCGGTTCGCGCGTCGCATCTGCTTCTCTGCCTTCGCGGCCGCCTTCTTGCGGCGAGCGATCTCTTCTACGGAATACATCGTCCCCCGGCACGTCGCCGTCCCGCAGTTGCACAGGTTCAGGTCGTCGCCTCCGTCATAAAGGTTGTAGTCATAGGTGAGCTCCTCTCCCGCGGCAATGTCGCGGACGGCGACAATCCACACCCGTCCATCCGCCTCATCGGTCTCGCAGTTCGCATCGCAGGAGTGGTTAATGAACATCGCCGTCCCGTGCCCGTCGATCACCACCTCCCCGTCCCCCAGCCCAAACAGGTAGGTGATCGGCCTCGTCTCGTAGAGGATGTCAGCCTCGTCCTTGCTGATGCGCGGGCCGGTGTACTCGACCACCCGTGTCCCCGAGGCGATCGGGGCCGTGGTGTAGCAGCCGGCAGCGTGGATGGCGGAGGAGCGGATGATCAGTCCCATGATTGTCAGTCTGCGGATATATCTTTTGCAGGATGCGGCGCTTCAGCCCGCTCTTCGGCCTCTGAAGTATGGAACGAATATAGCAGCGCCGTTCCGCCTCACACCGAACTTAAAGCACGCAGCAGGCCGCCAATGCCTGAGCACGCAGAAATCCGAAGCCCGCCGTTTGCCTGCAAAAACCGGCATCCCTTTTACGACTGTCTTCGTCTGGAAGAAGAGGCTAAACTCCAGGTATGGATCGCTGTTCTTCCTTCGCGAGATCGCTGCTGCTGGCCGCAGGCTGCTCCATGCTCGCCGGCTCCCTCGCCGCCGCGCAGGATGCCGATCTGAAGCGCATCGAGCAGCCCCCTCCCCGCCCGCCCGCTCCGGTGACTGCGCCACCTGCCGCAAAGCCATCTAACGCGAAGCCATCTAAAAAGACCGTCGCTCAGCCTCCATCGGGCACGCCGTCCAGTGCAGCGGCAGCAATTCCCGATGCGCCTGCCGCAGCCGCTCAGCCCGGACCTGCTCTACCCCAGGAGCCTGCTCTCACCGACGCTCCGTCGCAGACCACCGACCCGGCGGCGGCTGCCGGCCACTCCAGCCCGGACGCCGCGCCTCCCTCTGATACTCAGCCCACATCCGATGCGCAGCCCCGCTCAGACAGCAAAGCCGCTCCAGGTGAACAACCGGCTCAGCCATCGGGCGCGGCCGATACACCTCATCCGCACGCCACGCGGCGCGCCTCTGAAGACAACCCGTTTCCCGAGGACTTATCGAGGCAGGCTGCTTCGCAGGACGACGCCGCCGGAGCAACCAGGGCCGCGCCGTCCCCCGACCCCGCCGCGCCCCGCACTCCGCAGCCGGACCACGGCTCCGCACCCGGCGCTGCTGCTCCGCCCGATGCGTCCGGCGGCAGCTCCAGCCTCCAGGGCCTCGACGCCGGGGACCTGAATGGCGAGAACGACAAGCGGTCGAAGCACAGGAAGACCACCGACCCCGACAGCGGGATGGCATACGATCCAAAGCTGGCCGCACAGGACGACAAGATCGCCGACTTCTACCTCAAGAACGGCAACGCCGAGGGCGCGTACGCCCGCTACAAGGAGGCGGCGCAGCACGACGCCGGAGACGCAAACGCGGTCTTTGGCCTCGCCGAGTCGGCGCGCCAGATGAATATGCTCGACGAGGCCGCCTCCAACTACCAGACCTACCTGTTTGCCTTCCCGGACGGTCCGAAGGCCCGGGCCGCGCGCAAGGCCCTGGCAGATATGCGGCTGCAGTCGAAGCGCTGAGCCTTAAACCTGATTCTCGTTTCACTTAGAGCAGCAAGTTGAGGTACCACCTGAGCGTCTCTTCTCCCCAGAACAGCGTGTAGATCCCGCCCACGCACAGAAACGCGCCCAGAGGCACCTTGGTGACCCTCCTCCGAAGTCCCCCCACCGGCACGGGTCTGACCGCCTCCACCGCCATCATCGCCAGCCCGTAAACCGCGCCTGAGACCACCGCCAGAAAGAAGACAAGCAGCGTCTCCGCAGGCCCGAACCAGGCCCCGAGCATCGCCATCAGCTTCACGTCGCCAAGCCCCATCCCTTCCTGCCTCCGGATCAGCCAGTAGACCCACCGGATGGCAAGCACCACTCCGGCAGCGGCAAGCGCGGTCAGCACAGACCCCAGCGCCGCCCGCAGTTCAGGATGCAAGCCTGCCGCGCCAAAGGGCCGCCAGGCAGCGAAGGCATCAGGCCCCGCCGCGAGACCCGCTCCCGGATGAGCAAGCGTCCCGCTCCCCGTCAGGGTGGTGTAAAGAATCCCGAGCAGGATGCCCGGCAGCGTGAAGATGTCTGGGAGCAGCAGGGTCTCCGCATCCATCGCCGCCAGGCCGACGAGCAGGAAGCAGAGCACGGCCGATCCGGCGCCGCGCAGGCTCAGTCCAGATTCCAGAAAGCACAGCAGAAACAGGGCGCCTGTGACCGCCTCCACCAGCAGGTACCGGAAGGCGATGCGGGCGCCGCAACTGCGGCAGCGCCCCGCAAGCAGTATCCAGCTGAGCACAGGAATGTTATCCAGGCTGCGAATCGGCGCCCTGCAGCCGGAGCACCGCGAGCGCGGAGCGACCACCGACTCACCCCGCGGCAGCCTCCAGATGCATACGTTGAGGAAGCTGCCGAAGGCCAGGCCGAACAGCACGCTGAAAACCGCCGCTAGAGTATTCACTGTCAGCGGCAGTATACGGTGCCCCCACTAAGCCGTACTGCGCTCGCCGGCTGAGAGCAACTGGAAGAGTAACGCCATCGTTGCTCATCGAGCAGATTCAGGCGGAGAGTGGCCTGGAGGCTGACTGCGTCAATCGCCGTCCAAGCCGCATCGCCGGCAACTCTACGGTGTAGTAGAAGAGGGAAGCCGCGCCTATCGTAAGCACGATATAGAAGGGGAAGACCCAGGTGATCGAGAGCCGGTTGTGGAAGAGGATGAGCAGCCAGCTCAGGACGACGTTATGCACCAGGTACACGCTGTAGGATATGTGACCCAGGTAGCGTGGAATGAAGTGTCCCAGCGTGCGCTTTACGGTGTGATGAGTCGCCGCAAGGTAGATCAAACCTACGCCGCCCAGCGCAATAATCCAGTCCGTCATCATTTCCACTGGGCCGGAGCCCCAGTGAGGCGCAATGCGTAACACGCGTGCGCCGTAAGCAAATAACAAGATTGAGAGAACTACCATGGCATGTCGCACGCTGTCTGAAAGGCGAGGCCAGGGAAGGCTGCTCAGCCTGCGCGCCAGCAGCGCGCCAACGATGAAGAAGGCGAGATAGTGAACCGTATAAAGGCCACCACGGTAGCGCGTCCAGCTCGACGCGGGGTAGAGCAGGATCATCGCCACTGCTAGCGTCGAAATCGCAGCAGCTGAGAGCAATGCAGCCCGGCTCCTCATTCTGACAAGCACGAAGAGCACTCCGGGAAAGACAAGCGACAGACGCATCTCCACAACGAGTGACCAGAAGGCACCGTTGTACTGAGTATTGTTGTAGTCACCTATAAAGGCGATGTGCTGCACGATACTGGCGGTCGTGATGGGCAGCGGCCAGCTGCGCGCCGCCCAGCCCGGCGTCAGCAAGACGTGGTGCGACACGAAGCAGGCGCACACTGCAAGGGCCAGAGCGGCCAGATAAGGAAGATAGATACGGCATGCGCGGCGCACAAGGTATTGCGGATAGGGTATAACTCTGCCTTTCCAGGTGGAGAGTGAGAGGACGAATCCGCTAAGTAGAAAAAAGAGGATTACAGCCTCGTGGCCAGCTATAAAAGGCCGCAGCAAGATGATCAGTTTACTGTGTCCTTGGTGATAAACCTTTGTCTCGAATGCGAAGTGGTAAAACACCACCATGAGCGCGGCGAGACCGCGGAGCGCGTCCAACTCCACGAAGCGGGCAGGCGGCGAGGCGTTCGATTCAATAACTGCAGTACCTGCACCCGATAGGTCCGCTTCGACTGTATTCATCTTCACCTACTTGTGTGCGAATGCGTTCCAGAGCGGGACTAAATACTGATTGCTTTTGCGGTGTCACGGGTGAGTCTTCGACCCAATCTCATCGCGGGCCGCTCAATGGCGTAATGGCAGAGGGAAGCTACCGCAATGCTGAGGCCAATATAAAGAGGGAAAACTGCAGCGATGGAGATTCGATTGTGGAAGAAAATGAGCAGCGAGCCCAAGATAACAGTATGTACCAGATAAAGGCTATAGGATATGTGCCCCAGATAACGGGGTATGAAGTGCCCCAGCGTGCGCTTTACAGTGCGATGGGTCGCAGCTAAATAGATAAGCCCTACCCCGCCCAGCGCCACCGGCCAGTCGGTGAGCATGCCCGTTACTCCAAAAGACCAGGTGGGAACGAATTGGCTTAAGCGAGCTCCATAGGAAAACAGAAGGATAGAGAGCGGCACCATCGCGTGACGAAGTCCAGCATGGATAGGTGCCGAGGGCCGACGGGTGAGTCCTCGCGCCAATATCGCTCCCACGATGAAAAATGCCAGGTAGTGAAAGTTGTATAAGCCATGCCGGTAACGCGACCATGCAGACGCTGGATAGAGTACGACCAGGCCTATCGCAGTCATGGAGATCGTCAACGCAGCGAGTATCGCGACCCAGGCCCTAAGCCTAGTTAGCGCCATGAGTACAAAGGGAAAGACAAGGGAGACACGCATCTCTATGACTAATGTCCAGAATGCTCCGTTATACCGCCGGTCGTCGTACTCGCCTATGAATCCCACGTGGTGAAGCACGGTACTCAACGTGGGTGGTTCAGGCCAGGGTCTGTCTGGCCAGGCAGGAGTTGAGAAAAAATGTTGGAAGACGGCGCAAGCCCCTACAGCAAGGGCAAGAGCAGCCAGGTAGGGAAGATAAATCCGACAAACGCGCCGCACCACATACTTTGAATAAGGGAGGGCAACTCCCTTCCATGTGGAAAGGGAGAGGACGAAGCCACTGAGGAGGAAGAACAGGATGACAGCCTCGCGACCGGCAATGAAGGGACGGATTAGGAAAACAGTACGACTGTGGGCCTGATGGGCCACCATGACCGTTTGAATCGAAAAATGGAAGAGCACAACGATCATCGCGGCGATGCCTCGAAGCGCGTCCAGTTCGACAAATCGTTCCGGCGATCGCCGCTCCCCGCTGCCTCTGGTCGGGCCGCCTAACGGTTTATATTGCGCTGGCAGACTTTCCACTCGCATAAATTCTCCTGATCTTTATCACATAGGAACGCTGGAGCGGAGCCGTCCTACACGCTGGCCGATCGAACCCGGGGCGCAGTAAGCCGCCGCCCGAGCTTCATCGCCGGACGCTCCACAGCAAAGTGGAACAGCGAAGCGAGCGTGATCGTGCTCACTATATAGATAGGGAAGAGCACGACCACCGAGAAGCGCTCATGGGCGACGATCCTCAGGGCGTACAGCACCATGTTGTGCAGCAGGTAGACGCTATAGGAGATCTGACCGAGGTAGCGCGGGATGGCGTGCGACAGGGTAAGTTTGACGTGGCGATGGGTCGCTGCGAGGTAGATAAGTCCGAGACCGCCGACGGCGACCGGCCAATCGGTCGCCATCTCCGCAGTCCCCTGAGACCATGCCGGCACAAGCCTGTTGAGCAGCACGGAATACGTGAAAAGGACGATCGCCGCGGGCACCATCGCATGGCGCAGAGCCGGGGGTATCGACGGCCACGGCTCCCGGCTGAGTCGTCTGGCAAGGAGCGCGCCGAGGATGAAGAACGCGACATAGTGCACCGTGTAAGCGTAGCCGCCCGGATAGCGCGATCCATGCCCCGCAGGGTAGACGAAGACATACGCGAGAGCGGCGAGCGAGGTAACTGCCGCCAGAGCCACCGCCGGTCCCGTCTTCATCCTCAACAGCAGCAGGCACAGGAAGGGAAATACGAGCGAGATTCGCATCTCGACAGAGAGCGTCCAGAACGACTGGTTGTAGCGCCAGTTATCATAGTCGCCAAGGAACAGCACATGCTGCCAGATCGTATGCAGCGTGGGAGGCTCGCTCCAGGGGCGCAAAGGCCAGTCCGGCGTCGGCAGGATGTGCTGAAAGAGGCCGCAAGCCAGGATGCCGATACCAAGCGCCCCCAGGTAAGGCAGATAGATGCGGCACACACGGCGGATGAAGTATTGCTTGTAAGGTGTCGCTGACCCTTTCCACGTTGAAAGCGACAGCACGAAGCCGCTCAGCAGAAAGAAGAGGATCACTGCCTGGTGCCCCGCGATGAAGGGCCGCAACAGGAAGACGACATGATTGTGTTTCTCACGCGTAACGATGTAGGTGCCGAGCGAGTAGTGAAAGAGCACCACCATCATCGCGGCAACTCCCCGCAGCGCGTCCAGCTCGACAAAGCGCAACGGCCGCTTCTCAACAGGGGCTGCGGAGGGGTGAGTCTCAAGCAGGGCGGCCGCTGAACCAGCCAGCGTGCTTCCTGCCGCTGTACCGGACAGCGGTTCTGTTTCGATCAGGCGAGGGGTCAAATCTTGCTCCTTTTACGCTCGCGGTTCAAGCGCGGGTGGCGGCACTGCTGCCGCTGTTGAGGGGCAAATCATTGCCGAGAGGAAGGGCCCTGATGTCCTGCTTCTGGCGCTTGCGGTGGACTTTCGTGGTGAGGCGCCCGGCACAGAGGACAATCTCGCACGCTCTCGTGCGGCTGCCGCCTGCGTGTCTTCTCGGGATCTCTCTTTGATCGTTGAGTGGTAGCGAAGCGCGTGGTGTTCAGATTGGGGTAAAACCAGTCTATGTCAGAATCGGCGGATTACCCGGATTGCGCCGGGAGTTCGCCTCATTCCTCTGCTCCCGGGTCTCGCGGGCAACCCAGCTCGGGGAACGCTGCCGCCATCGCTCACCGGCCCGCCCCGGCGGGTGATGCCCGGCCGCGTCCAGCGTGTGCACGGCGATGACCCCGGCGCTCAGGATGTAAAGTCGAAGGATAATGCCCGACTCTCTCCACGATCCTCAACCTGACGCCCCTCCGGGGGCGCTCGAGACGCCCGCCGCCCAGCCCTCGGCAGACCCCGCCGGGGCGTTCGCAGAGGCAGTCGCCATCATGGCGCGTCTGCGCGGGCCTGGCGGCTGTCCGTGGGACCGCGAGCAGAGCTTCGACAGCATTCGCAGGCATACCCTCGAGGAGTGCTACGAGGTGCTCGACGCCATCGAGCGGCGCGACTGGTCCAACCTGCAGGACGAGCTGGGAGACCTGCTGCTGCAGGTGCTGTTCTACGCGCAGATGGCGTCAGAACCCGGCTACTTCGATATCACCGGCGTGGTAAGAGGGCTCAACAGTAAGCTGATCCGCAGGCACCCCCACGTCTTTGGGCAGGAGGCCTCGCGTCTCGCCGGTAACCGCGCTGCTGAAACTCTGGCGGGCCAAGTCGTTGACTCCGGACAGGTTCTGCTGAACTGGGACGCCATCAAGGCGGCCGAGCGCCGCGCTGCCGAACGGGACAGGCCCCTGCCGCACGACGTTGCGGGCTCTGACACAGGCGCAGAGGGCACGCCAAAGACCTCGCAGCTCGAGTCCATTCCTCGATCGCTGCCCGCGCTGATGGAAGCGGCCAGGCTGGGATCGACTGCGGCAAAGACCGGCTTCGACTGGCCGGATCGGCAGGGGCTCTTCGACAAGATCGAGGAGGAGGCCGAGGAACTGCAGCAGGCCCTGCGGGATGACGAAGCCGGGCAAGCCGCCCCCGCAGAGCGTCAGACAGCATCGAGTGCCCGGCCGGGCCCGGTAGCCGAGGAGCTGGGCGACCTGCTGTTCACCGTCGTCAACCTCGCGCGCCACTTGAAGGTAGATCCCGAGATGGCGCTGCGCGACTCCAATGCCAAGTTTCGCCGGCGTTTTGCCGCCATGGAGGCCGCCTCGAGCGTCCCCCTCGACGAGCTGCGCGCGCCGCAGCTCGAAGAACTCTGGGCAGAGGCCAAGCAGGCCGAGCGGACAGCATGAACTTTTTACAGTAATCCACAGGGTCGTCCGCAGGGACGTGTTGTATCCTCGTCTCGCCGATGCTCTATTCACAACGGTAAATTCATATCCAGACGCACAGTGTTGGGAACCGCCGTCCTCGATGGACGCGACAGGAGTTCTGACTGCCGAGACCCTCGGAGCTGCGACCCTTCTCTCGTATTCTGTCTTCCTCGCGCCCCCGAAATGTTATCGTGCCGGAAGCAGGAGACTGCAAGCTGTCATGACGTTCGGGTCCGGCGGAAGCCGCAGGGCGAGCGAGCCCGCATAAGCCTCAACCGCTCCGGGCGCTGAGAACAGGCGGGCAGATGAGCAGGCGCAGTCGCCAGGTGAATCGTTAAGAGCAGGGGAACGATCTATAACTTAAAGCAACGATCCATAACTCATAGCAAAGAAATCCAAATCGGCAGCAAGAGAGCTTCGAACGACGGCATAGCCCCCAGATCAAAGCACCGATGAAGCCCAAATTATGAAAATAGATGCCATCATCCTCCGCGAGATTCAGGCCCCTCTCGTACGTCCCTTTCAAACCAGCTTTGGCACAACCACGAACCGCCGCATCCTGCTCGCCGAGATCAGGTCTGAGGGCCTGACGGGCTGGGGCGAATGCACGGCTGGCGAGCGCCCCTACTTTAGCGAAGAGACCATCGACACGGCCTGGCAGGTGCTGCGCACCGAGCTAGCGCCGGCGCTCACTGCGGCCGATGTGGAGCATGGGGGACAATGTCCGCGCATCTTCAAACACGTGCGCGGAAACCAGATGGCCAAGGGGGCCCTCGAGAACGCCGTCTGGGACCTCGAGTCCCAGATGCGCGGCGTCTCGCTCGCGAGCCTGCTCGGGGGCACGCGCAAGGCGATCGCATGCGGGGTGTCGATCGGCATCCAGCCGTCCATCCATGAGCTGCTCGAGCAGATCGAGAAGGAGCTTGCCGCGGGCTATCAGCGCATCAAGCTGAAATGCCGGCCTGGTCTCGATGTGGAGCTCTTTGAACCGGTGCGCAACCGCTGGCCGGAGATCATGCTAAGCTGCGACGCCAACTCGTCCTACCGGCTGGCAGATGCCGACCACCTCGTCGGGTTCGATGATTTCAACATGCTGATGATTGAGCAGCCGCTCTGGGCAGACGATTTCTACTACCACTCCATGCTGCAGAAGAGGCTGGCGACCGCGATCTGCCTCGATGAATCGATCCGCAACCGCCGCGACGCTCTCGCCGCGATCGAGATGGAGTCCTGCCGCATCATCAATATCAAGCTCGGACGCGTTGGCGGATTCAGCGAGGCCATAGCGGTGCACAATGCGGCGCAGGAGCGCGGCATTCCGGTCTGGTGCGGCGGAATGCTGGAGAGCGGCATCGGCCGCTCGCACAACATCGCGCTCTCTTCGCTTGAGAACTTCTCGTTGCCCGGCGATGTATCGGCCTCACGACGCTACTACGCCGACGACATCGTTGAGCCGGCCATCGAGGTCAGCTCCGCCGGAGAGATCGACGTGCCCACGACGCCCGGCCGCGGCTTCGAGCTGCGCGAAGACCTCGTCGAGCGGCTCACCGTCCGCAAGGAGCAGGTCCGCGCAATGGAACTCGTCTCCTGAGCCGGCTCGAATAACCAGAGCTAAGCTATGGCAAGACTGCGATTGGGGCGTGATGTCCGGCTCCTAGCATGCCGCGACTTCGTCCACGAAGCGCCGAGAGTATCCGAACGTCAGACTACGAGCACTAGCCACTCCGGCCCAACGAACCCGTCTAACGAGAAAATGCCCAAGGGGAGACTCAGCCCTGCCGCGCAGCACGTCAGGATGATTCAGCGCAGTCGTCGTGACGGCCAGCAGGCGCAGGATGACGGGAGCGACTGCCCACCCTTGAAAAACGCGCTTTTCTCCGTCCAGGAACGCGCCTATGCTTAAGTCGTGTTCAAACAGAGGATAGGAGGCCGCTGCTGTGGACTGGTCAGATTGTTCCGAGGTCGAAGTCGTTCCCGGAAAAGTGAGCGGGGTTCCTATTCTCAAACACAGTCGAATGCCAGCCGATGCCGTAGTCGAAAACTATGAGGGCGGTTCCCCCGTAGAGGAGATAGCTGAAAACTTCGAGCTTCCGGAAGATCAGATTCGGACCGTGCTCGCCTACGCGGCCAGGTCCAATCCGGCCCTCAAGTTTTGAAGTTACTCTTCGACAACAATGTCCCCGTACAGCTGCGTCGTCACCTCGTAGGCCATGAAGTCCACACTGCGGCGAAGCTAGGCTGGCAAGAATTCAAGAACGGCGATTTGCTTGATGCCGCGCAGGAAGCAGGCTTTGATGTCCTGGTCACAGGCGATAAAAACCTCTCCTACCAGCAGAACCTTACCGGGCGTAAGCTCGCCTTGGTCGTGCTGCCCACTATCGATTGGAACCAGCTCAAAGTAAACCCGGGCCCCGTCGCGGCCGCCGTGGAGCGGGCCACGCCGGGGAGTTTCGAGTTAGTGGAGACAAAGGACATTCCACTCCGACGCAGCAATCCCTCCAAGCCTGCCCTATAAATCTCGCGCTCGACGCGCGCTCCGGGTTGTGGCGTTTAGCTCATCCGGCAGCACCGCCACAGGCGTGGGATTCAGGCCAACCAGGAGCACACGTTTATACCAAAGGCCGGCAACCTACACACGTTCCATCGCCGAACAATCGACCCTCGCTTCGCCCCGTCACGTGGTCATTTCTGTACCGGGCCCCGTCAAGGCGTGACCTTGACCATCACCGCCCCATGAGACGGCACCGAGGCAGTATAGGAGCCGTGAAAGCTGCCCAGGTCGGAGCCCTTCCACAGATCGCGAAGGCTGGCGTTCATCGTGGCCGGATAGCCCATATCTTCCCAGCGCAGGGTGACGTCATGACTGGCAGCGCCACGGTTCAGCAGCACCGCCGCGCGATACCCGCCCGCAAGTTGACGTGACCACACCTCGAGGTCGCCATCCTTCCAGACGCGGCGGCCCTCCATGCCGAGCGGGTCCTGGTCGATCGCGATCACTTCCTTGTTGGTGAGAATGGACTTCGTCTCCGGAGACATCTTTGCCAAATCGTTGCCCGCGATCAGGGGAGCGGCGAGGATCGACCACATCGTGAAGTGGGTACGGTACTCCTCGTTCGTCATGCCGCCATTGCCCACCTCGAGCATGTCCGGGTCGTTCCAGTGGCCCGGACCGGCGTACTCCCCGATGCCGGCCTGCAGGTCGACGATGTCCATCATGCCGAGGCTGTAGCCGTGCTTGCCCGCCCACTTGTCGGCGATGTCGCCGGTCGTGCGCCAGAGGTTGCCGACTCCCGCTGCCCACAGCCATGGCTTCGCCGTGCCCCACTCGCACATACTGAAGACGATCGGCCTGCCGGTGGCGAGCAGCGCCTGGTTCATCGTGTCATACGACGCGCGGCCGTCCTGGGTCGTGGTGCTGCACCAGTCATACTTCAGGTAATCGACTCCCCACGCGGCGTACTGCAGCGCGTCCTGAAACTCGTGGCCGCGGCTGCCAGGCCGCCCCGCACAGGTCTTTGAACCCGCGTCGGAGTAGATGCCGAACTTCAAGCCCTTCGAGTGCACATAGTCGCTGAGCGCCTTGATGCCGGAGGGAAAGCGCTGCGGGTCCGCCTGGATGTCGCCATGCGCGTCGCGCGCTCCGTGCCAGCAGTCGTCAATCACGATGAAGGTATAGCCCGCATCCTTCATCCCGGTCGAGACCATCTGGTCGGCCGCGGTGCGGATCAGCTGCTCGTCTACATTACAGGCGAACTTGTTCCAGGTGTTCCAGCCCATCGGCGGCGTCTTTGCCAGCGCGTCCCGCTGAGCGGAGTAGAGCGGCGGATCGTGCTGCTGCGCCGTAATGCTCAGTACCGGCGCGATGAGTAGAGCCAGGGCGAAACAAAGGGTCGTTTTACGCGTCATTGCTGTGGTCCTCCAAAATGGTGCCTCAAGCTAATCCGAGCTACTCCGATGTAAACGTCGCCGCCGGCAGCCCGGCCTGGTTGTAGAGGTTCGCGTCCGTGAAGCTGCTCCACGCGTAGCGAACGTAGACGGGTTCTTTGACAGGTGAGGAGACGAGGACAGAGCTGCCGCTTATCGTCGCAGTAGCTGTTACGTAATGCGCATCTTCGCCGGCGACCTCAAAGCCGCGCAGCGGGCCGCCTTTACTGGTCAGGCCGGCAGCGTGATCGAACCAGACGCGGATGCCTCTGTCCTCGAGCGTAGCCTGGCGGAAGAGCGGGCCGGAGTACTCGACCGCCTCCCCGTAGACCATCCTGCGGGCGGCGAGGGCAAGGCGGGCCGCCACCGTCTGCTTGTCTGCCGGATGCACGTTGTCGAACTCGCCGGCATCGAGCGAGACAGCCATTCCTGTATTCGCAATAGAGAGAGTGCGGCGCTGCGCGTCGCGAATGATGCCCCAGTTCTCGCCCGGCGAGTTGAAGCTCGAGATCTGCACGTAGAGAAAAGGGAAGTCGCCCTGGTGCCACTTCTGGCGCCAGTCAGCGATCATGGCAGGAAAGAGGCGAACGTACTGGGGGGCGCGGTCAGGAGCGCTGTTGGTCTCCCCCTGGTACCAGATCACGCCCTTGATCGTGTAAGGAGTCGCGGGCGCGATCAGGCCGTTGTAAAGCCCGGACGGGTTCCAGGAAGCCGGTCCCGGGTGCCAGGGATGCTTGGGCACAGGCTGACCGGCCGCCCTGGCCGCTGCATCCTCGCGATGCTCTTCGGCGATGATCAGGCTCATGCGGCTCTGCTCATCGGCAAAGCGGGCGCGGGCGGCGAAGGCCGGCATGAGCGACGCATCCGCCGCGAGACCGTCCAGGCTGATCCAGGATTCGACCGGAGTGCCGCCCCAGGTCGCGTCGATCAAGCCGACCGGCACGTGTTCGCGGCTGCTGATCTCGCGGCCAAACAGGTATGCGACAGCAGAAAACTTCGCCGCAGTCTCAGGGCTGCAGAGGGTCCACGTTGCATGAATGTCGTCGAGCGGCACGTCCGGACTGTCGTGCTCCACCAGCAGCAGCCTCATCTGCGGCTGGTTCGCGGCGCTCGCAATCTCCTGGTCGGCATTCTTGAGCACAGCGGAGTTGGGGAAGCCGGAGAGCGGCATCTCCATGTTCGATTGCCCGGAGGCGAACCACACGTCCCCCACCAGCAGGTCGGCTACCGTGACCGCAGGCGCAGCCCCGCTGCCGGTCGAAGACATCGCGGCAGCATCGAGTGGCGCAGCCGGCGTGCTCGCGGGTGCTGCAGTTGCGCCACCCGTCGCCGCGAGCGCGGGAGCACTGCCCTGGATAGTCAGGTCGTAGGGGCCGCCAGCCTTTTCAGGCATCAGCCACATCGTCCATTCGCCGTATCTGTTGGCCTGTGCGGTGCGGGTCTGGGCGTGGAAGTGAGCAGTGATCGTCTCGCCCGCGTCAGACCAGCCCCAGAGGTGAATGGGAGCATCCCTCTGCAGCACTGCATGGTCACTGAGGATGTGAGGCAGCCTGACTTCAGCTACGGCGGCTTGCGACACAGCCGCGGCTGACAGGAGAAGGAGTGCGCGTCCGGGCCTGGATTTCATCAAGTGTAATGTTCCCTTTTCCTCTCGCGGTTCAGGTCTGCCTGATCCTGCGCGTCAAAGATTTTCTGCCTCCCAAACTCTATACGGCGGAGAGATTTTGCGCCAAGCGCCTCTCAAGACCGCATGCCGGGAAGCATGGCCGCGCCGAGCAGTCCGGCGGCGGGGCCGAGCCGCGCAGGCCGGATGCAGGTCTTGTCCGGCTCACACCTCTGCAGCTGCGATGGCTCGGAGAGCCGGTAGATATAGCTGTACTCCCGCACTGTCCGAAATATCGATGGCGCGAAGAGGTCCCAAGCGCTCGCAAGGCCTCCGCCGATGACGTAGAGCGGCAGATCGAGCGTGTTTACCAGTCCGGCCAGCGCATACCCCAGGTAGAAGCCGAGCCGTTCATAAGCCTGGATCGCACCGGCGTCGCCCTGCACGGCGAGGTCCGCGACCTCGCGGGCCGAAAAGCCTGGAGTGCACTCGACCAGCGTCTGCAGCGACAGCACACCCGGAGCGGCCGCAGGAAGCGCCGCGGCAGCCTCCCGCGCCATGCGGCAGAGCGCCGTGGCCGAGGCGAAGACCTCAAGGCAGCCGCGTCCACCGCATCCGCAGACCGGGCCGTCGGCAACCAGAGGGATGTGCCCGGCCTCCCCGCCCATTCCAACCATCCCGTGCCAGATCTTGCCGTCAAGGAGGATGCCGCTTCCTACCCCAGTCCCTAACGTCAGCATGCACATCGAGTTCACCGCCTCTCCAGCTTCAGAACTGGCCCTCCACTCGGCCAGTGCGGCGGCGTTCGCGTCGCCATCGAGGCAGATGGAGACGCCCAGCGCATCCTCCAGTGCCTGGCGCAGCGGGAACCCATCCCAGCCGGGGAAGTTAGGCAGGTGCCCCAGCGTTCCATACCTCAGGTTCAGAGGGCCCGGGCTGCCGACCCCGATGGTCAGGCGGTGGGCTGGCGTCCCGTTTGCGGCGGCGCCGGTGCCGTTGATGAGGTCGCGAATCGCATCCGCGATGTCGGCGACCACCGCGTCCGGTCCTGCCTCGACCCGCGTAACCATCGAGCGGCTGTCGATCAGCTTCCACGTCCCGTCGAACGCGCCGACGCGCACGCTGGTGCCTCCAAGATCGACTCCGATCGCGAGTTTTTCATGTCTGCCATGCATCATGTCTGCTAACGCGTAGCTTTCAAGCACGCTGAACTGGTGCGAAGACCTTAACATGCCATCTATCTACTCGTAGACTCGCAACCTCCGCGCGCGCATCTTACGCGGTGAGCCCCCGGTGTACTCGCCCTGGGCCAGCTTCACCGATGGTGACGTTATCGCCTGATCCCATGTCTCAGAGGGAGACATGTAGCACCCAGGTCGGGCGTCCAAATCGATGTTCAGCGCCACCGAAGAGTTTTAGGAGAAGAGAGAAAATGACTCCGCAAGAGAGCGCGATGCTGCAGGATTTGCTGGCCAGGGTAAAGGGAACCAGCTTGGCCGAGAAGGACCCCGAAGCCGAGGCCGCGATTCAACAGTCGATCGGCAACAACCCCGACTCGCTCTACATCCTTGCGCAGACCGTTTTAGTGCAGAACATCGCGCTCGGCCAGGCAAGGGCACAGCTCGATCAGCTGAAGCAGCAGGTCTCAGAGCTGCAGCAGGCCCCGCACCCCTCCAGGGCGAGCAGCTTCCTCGGTGCTCTGCTGGGGCATAGCGATCCGCCGCCTCCACCGCCTCCCCAGGTCCGTCCGGCTCCCGCATCCCCTCAATATATTGCCCCGCCCTACCAGCAGGTTGCGGGCTATCCTCCGCCCGCTTTCACGCCCTTTGGCGGTGGCTCGCCCTCTGGCAGCATGCTCGGCGGAGGCTTCGGCGGACCGCCCAGCTTTCTGCGCTCCGCAGCCACCACCGCTGCAGGCGTCGCAGCCGGGGCGCTCGCCTTTGAGGGCGTCGAATCGCTGCTGCACGGCTTCGGACATGGCGGGGGTGGCTTCGGCGGCAATGCATTCGGAGGAGGAGGCTTCGGCGGCGCTCCCGTCGAAGAGAACGTCGTAAACAACTACTACGACGGCAGTGGCTCAGGAACTGAGCTGCACGACCACCATCAACTGGAGTCCGCCTACGACGAGCGCCCCGACGCCGCCAGCCACCAGGGCGATGCCGCCAGGTTTGACGATACCGGGTACGGCGCTCTTGATCTGCCGAGCGACGATAAGGACGGCAACTACACCGGTGGCGACTACACCGGTCTCGGGCTGCAGGATGACCCGGCCTCACGCGATTTCACTTCGGGGTCGGCCGACCTGGGCGCCAACGACCTGGGCGCCAACGACCTCGGGGCCAACGACCTGACCTCCAGCGACCTGAACACCAGCGATCTGGCATCGTCCGAAGACGTCCCCTACAGCGAAGTAAGTAGTGGCGACAGCTTCGGTGGCGACGACTCCGGAGGCTCATTCGGCGATGGCGGAGGCGGAGACCTGGGTTAGTCTCGCCTGCGCCGGTCAGCCCAGCCGGCAGGCCTCTTACCGGCTGTTCAGCGCAGCCATGGAAGCTGAATCGGACGCCTCCAGCAGGTGCACCGCGTCCTGGTAGCTCAAGTCGTGAGGAACGGGCTGGAAGTCGGTCGAATCCTCGGTAGTGGAGAAGTCCAGCGACTTCACCATCATGGCCTTGCCCGTAAGGTTAAGACGCATGTGGGTCGCCTCCCAGTGGTGGTGGCCTACGTCGGCCTGCTCGACCATGATGCTGCCGCCTTTGTAGAGGCGGCCGAGGATGCCCCATCCGAAATCGACGTCTGCTATAAGGTGGGCGTCTATCTTGACGAGCCGCTCCTGACCCTTGTCGATCCAGAGTTCGCCCACCATGCCGTGATACACCTCGGCCTCGCGATCCGGCGGCTGGAAGCTCGGGTTAGGCACGAAGGTAAGCCGGTAAGCCGGCCCACTCGGGCCCTGCACCATGCCGGCAGACTTGTAGAGAAACGCATCCGGCAGCAGGCGGATCATCTCGTTCGCGCGCGCATCGTCTTCCTGTTCGCGCTTCCGGCGATGCTCCTGTATCTCGGGGTGAGCGAGCAGTTCATTCAGCCGGTCGAGCTCCTTCTTCTGCTGTTCAGGGGTAAGCGGCTTGTCATCGATCGCGATCAGCCGCGCTACTCCCCCATCTTTGGTCTCGACGATCTCCTTGGTCGTTACGCCCTTTACATCGACCTTGCGCAGCTTATAGCGGACCGACTGCCCATTCGCGTTATTAGATTGCAGCTCATTATGCGAGGCACGCCGCACCAGCGCTGCAGGGTCCGGGTACCCCTGCGCAACAGCCTGAGGTAGTGCGGCACAAACCAACGCCGCCGCTGCGACAGCAAAGCTCGCCAGCGTCTTCCGCGGCAAAGGGCCGCTCTCTAAGCCGGCACGAAGCCCGCAAAAACGCCAGGTGGCTGCACCACTCAAGAGCTGATCTGGGAGAGCTTTCAATGGGACCCCCGTAGAGATCCGAGGAGCGCTCTTGCGCCTCTCTTGAAGATTAGACGCACCCGGGCCGCAGGAGAGTTAGCCATTTCCAAGGGGTTGGATACGGACCTCGTCTGATACCGGGCCCCGGGTAGGCTTCACAAGGTGGTGGCGATATACTGGGCTGCGACACAACAGGAGAGTTTGAATGAGTCCAGCTGAGGGTACGGCCGCGTCGATCGGCAAGTCTGTCCAGATCAGGGGTGAGGTGAAGGGAAGCGAGGACCTGCTGGTCGACGGAGAGGTGGAGGGGACCATCACACTCACCGACAGCCGCCTGACGATAGGCGCCAATGCGCGGGTAAATGCCAACGTCGCCGCCAGGGACGTGGTGATTCTCGGCAGGCTCAACGGCAGCGTCACCGCCACCGGAAAGGTCGAGCTTCGGCAGGGCAGCAACCTGGTGGGCGACATCGTGGCCATGCGGCTCTCGATCGAGGAAAATGCAGTCTACACGGGCAAGGTGGACCTGCTGCAGAGCGGCGCAGCGAACGCGGCAGAGCGAAGCACAGGTGCTCGTGCTCAGACACCTGCTCCCGCCTCCACTTCGGCTGTACTGTTCTAGTCTCAGGAGAAGAGACCGCCCGGGTGAAAAACCCTCGCTCAGCACGGCGTGTAAGTGTCTGGCTTCGCTGCGGAGTACCTGCGATTGCGAGTCCGCGGACTGCCATCGACGACGATGTCATCCTTCTTCGGTCTGGCCTCTAGGAGGAGACCTTGCGCTCCCCGCGATGCACCTCGACTTACATAGCAAGTCTCTGAACTGCTGGACTGCTTACCTATGCCATTACGCGACCTCTTCCTTCGAAACATCGGCCTCACCTCTGCCAAGCCTGTTGAGGGCTCCACCGGCGCCGAGGCGAGCCGTACGTCCGCAAAGCAGGAGCAGCCGGCACCCGGGACACCGGCACCTGAAATCGCTGACACCGGCCAGCCAACCCATATTCCGCATCGCGGGCTCCCTCCGTTCCGTCCGCAATCGCACGCGTCTGACGCCGCCACGGCAAGCCCTCCTGCAGCAGTTCACCAGCCGCCCGTCGTCCCCGGTTCTGCGTCCGTGCCGGTACCCGCTCCGGCCCTGCGTGACCCCGCTGCTGCCAATCCCCGAGTCACCGCCCAGAGAGCAACGCAGCCAGCAGACGAGAGGCGCTCCCCCCGGGAAGAGAGGCGCTCCGGCACCGCAGGGCCGCGCATCCCCCGCCACTCCAGCGGCTGGTCGGCCATCCTCAAGCACCTCAAAGCGGAGCCCAGCCAGCGCGTGCTCGACTTCGGTCCTACCTCTCCCAACAACATCAACTTCCTGACCGGCATGGGACACAGTGTCTACATGGCCGATCTTGTACAGGAGGCGCTCAGCGGCCAATGGGAGCGACTGACCGCCGACCATGAGGCCCCGGCCCTCGATGAAACTGGTTTCTTCAGCAGTAATCTCGACCTGGGAGATAGACGCTTCGACGTAGTCCTTCTATGGACTACCATCGACTATCTCCCCGACAGCCTTATTCCACCACTGATCGCGCGACTGCACGCAAGTATGCAGCCCGGCGCCCAGCTGCTTGCCTTTTTTCACACAAAGAGCCTGGGTGCCGAGACCGCCTTCTGCCGTTACCACCTGGTCGACAGCAGCAACATCGAAATGCAGGAAAATGCGCGCTATCCCGTGCTGCACGTCTATACCAATCGCGAGATTGAGCGCCTCTTCAATGCCTTCGCGGGATGCAGGTTCTTCCTCGCCAGGGACAATGTATATGAAGTGATCATCACCAGGTAGAGGCGCCCGCCGCCTTTTATCCATGCTTCCAACGCGGCCACCGAGTTCCATAATGAAACTACCTGAAGGCTCTCCATGAGAGCCGCCCTCGTCGAGACGGTATTTAAGCCTACGCCGCCCTGCATAACATCGCATTTGGGCAAAAATCAACTGGACTACCAAACAAATAGGTCAGGCCCGAGGGCCTGACCTATTTGTTTTGCCTGAGCCTGCTTACTTTTTGACCGCTGCGTTCTTCTTGCGCTCTGCCCAGCGGCGCTTCATCGCATCTGCGATGCGCTTGCGGCCCTCGGCGCTTAGACGAGGCCTTCCAGCCTTCTTGCGTGGCGTGGGTGCCGGCTTGTCTACAGTGATTTTCCTCGGCCTTCCACGTTTGGGGCGCACAGGCTCCCCGCTCAACAGGGTGCGTGCTTCCTGAAGCCGTGCAATTTCCCTGTCAATTTCAACTACGATGGCTGCTAACTCCACTATCCCTCCAGTACTTAACCCTCGGCGAGCTACCAACTGGGCCAGTAAATCAGATCTATTAAGATACGTACTATTTAACGATACGCAAATCGAACCTGCTTGACAAATAGACAAGCCACTTCACTTAAGAAAGCGTGAAGGTCATTCTCACCAAGCTGAAAATCAGAGTTGGGTTTGCGCGCCGACTTAGATGACCTGGCTCAGCGCTCGACAATAGGCTCGGAGGGTACGTCCTTCGGCACCAGCCCGGCATCGATAGGCCGAACCGAGTAGCTCGCAGCAGACTCCGGCAACAGGGGTGAGCCTACAGAGATAGAGTCTCTGGAGTGATCGCGGAGCCCATCCAGCGTCACCTCTTTATTCCGCGAATATTCATTGGCAAGCCGCACCAGCGCATAAGTCACAATGTCGCTGTGATGCAGACCTTCCATACCTGGATCGCAACGGAAGTTGAGCCATAGCCTGTGCACGAGCTGCACATCGTCTGCCTGCAGGGTAGGGGAGTGGGGGCCGATATGGAAGCCCAGAGCTTCGCCTTCCGGCGTGATTACATAAAAGGTAAACTGCCGTTTACCTTCAGGTAATGCCTCCCATGCCTGGCCTACGTGAAATGCCTGGTCCTGCGCGCTCATCTTGCTCGAGAGACCCGAGACTACGGCTGCTGCTTCGAGCGAGTTAGCCGTCTGCACCAGCGCAGCAAAGATGTCTCCGGCCGGCACAACCAGCAGCGAAATGTGTTTCCCAAAGGTCTCTGCTACCGACACAGCCTTGGTAAAGACCATCTGCTCATGTTCGCTGAAGAGCTGCTCTGACGCCTCCATGAAGTCAGGACCACCCGCCCCCATCATCCTCGCGGTGAGTACGACCACGTCCTGTTCATCGGTATTGGTGCGGGAGAGTACCCACTTCAGTGCGAACGGGTTAGCCGAGTCGCGCATCGTGACCATGATGCAGCCGGGGCCGATCTGCAGCGCTTCGCGGTCCACGTTGTCTTCATGTTCCAGCTGGAAATGCTCCTTCATCTGCTTCTGATTCAGGGCATGGCGCGCTTTGTTCTTCCGCTCAGAAAAGCTGAAGATACAAAAGAAGGTCGCAGCAAATACCAGTCCGCTTTCGGTGGCGACGGTCTTGGTGAAAAGATTTACGATGGCCGTCGACACCAGCACCATGAATACCGAGATAAGCCCCACCGGTATCTCGCGGCCGCCTATCGTAATATTCGGCGGAACCTTCCATCCGCGCTCGCCTTTGTACTTCCACCGCAGCACCAGCATGGCCAGGCTGTTGAAGGTAAAGCTCCAGATAACTCCGAAGGCGTAAGCCTCTCCAAGGGTAATTACATTGCCGCGGCTTATGACGATCGTCAACAGCTGCATGATGGCAACCAGGTTGACGATGCGATAGCTGGTGCCAAATCTCTTCTGCGGCTTGCGGAACCAGTCCGTCAGCACGCCGTCTTCTGCGACGCGCATCAGCACGCCCGTCGAGCCGATCATCGATGTGTTGATAGCGCCCGATAGGATCAGAAATCCAACCACCACGACGAAGACTCTAAAGGTGATCTGCAGCGAGACTGGACCAACCATGTACATCGCAAGTCCCGCGATCAGGTTGTCCTGGTAGATCTGGGTGCGGGCGAAGTGGTGGGCCGCATCGTTCGGGATTAGCATCACCGCCAGCAGCGAGGCCATGCCGGTAAAGATGAAGCTGTAGATCGCAATAACGATGGCCGCGCGCTTGAGGTTCTTGAGCTTGGGATGCTCGATCTCGCGGTTGACCTGGGCCAGCGACTCTTCGCCGCTCATGGCCAGCACCGAATGACCGAACGCCATCAGGATACCGAAGAGTCCCAGCATGCCTGCATACTTCGTCCCACGCAGGAAGCCGAGAGCATCTCCGCTGAACTTCAGATTGGCGGGGCTGGGCAGCGGCGGCAGATGCGCGCCCGTATGGATCGCCGAAAAGAAACCCCACGCCAGCAGAATCACCACCATCACCGTGGTGATCTTCATGACCTTGAGCGCCTTGTCGCTCGACTCCTCGATGCCCTTGATATTCAGCCACCAGTAGTAGACGGTGACGATCAACGCAAAAGCAGCAGAGGTCCCGTTCATGGGCAGCTGCGGTACGCTGTGCCCGCCATGCATCATGGCCGCGGGCAACCATCCGCGCGCGGCAGAGACCGTCATCAGTTCGTTGAGCAGGCCCGTGATGTACTGCCCGGCGGAGACGCCCGAGATCGGGCCGGTGAGGATGTAGTCGAACATCAGCGCCGAGACGCTGAGCTTCGCAAAGGTGCCGCCGAGGGCCTCCTTCACGACCCGATACACGCCGCCGCGGGTGAACATCGAGCAGCTCTCGACGTAGACGGCACGCACCGCAAACGAGAACAGCATCACTCCAAGGATGAACCACGGCGCGGATTGACCGACGGCCTGCTCCGCGATCCCGCCCGCATAAAAGGCCGATGAGCCGAGGTCGTTCAACACGATCGCAGCGGCCCGCCAGAACGAGATGAACGTCAGCATCACCGAGGACGCAACTACAAGGCGAACGCGGTTCGAAGGTGGAGCTTTGACGGTTCGTTCAGCGCGCATTTGTGGTTGGAATCCGAGTGAGACGAACGCTGCGGCCGGCCAGCGGCAAAGTAGCGCTCAGCGGTGAGTCTATGTGCGATTGGCTACTGGGTCAATTGATTTCTTTATTTTAGCTTTATGTCGCAGCTATGTGCTCTGTGGTATTGCAATGCCGGCTGTCGACTCTAGCCAGGCTTGGCTACGCCGGCTTCAAACCTGGACCAGCTCCCGCGCCAGCCAGGGCCGTAGTTGCCCTTGGCGGCGCCGGCCTTCAAAGGCACACGCGGAAATTCCTATTCGTCGTCGAAGAGTTCGTGCAGATCTTCAACGAAGCTGATAACGACGACCACAGCGGAGCCGGCCATTCCCACCAGGAAGATGGTTGAGAGCACGTGCATCCCTAAGACGATGAGATTCATACTCCACTATTCTACAGTGCTGCTCGTCTAACTGCGCGGCAGACAGGTGGAAGCATCAACTCCAGAGTAGCGCTCACCCTCATCGAGCCAGGCGTTGGTCACTTGTCGCCGCCGCCAACGCCTCATCGGCGATGATAAAATCAGCCCGATGGCGTCTGCTTCTTCTACCCACCTACCCGGTACTCGGGCCGCACTCCCGGGGGCCCGCCGAGGGTGGCGCTGGGGGCTTGCTGCGCTGTCCGCCATTCTGCTCGATCTTCCATTCCCCATCGCCGGCCCTCTCCCTGTCTGGCGCAGTGTCTTCGCCTGGTTTGCTCTTGTTCCTCTCATCTTCGCTGTCCTCTCGCAGTCCAATCTCGCAGAGGCCGGCGCTGCTGCCGGCCCTAGCTTCCTCCGCCGCAGCTTCCTGCTCGGCTACCTCGCGGGCGTGATCTGGTACGTGCTGAACTGCTACTGGATCTACGCAACCATGCACATCTACGGAGGCATCGGCGCGCCCGCCTCGGCCGGCATTCTGCTGCTCTACAGCATGGTGCTGGGCCTCTACTTCGGCGCATTTACACTTCTGCTCGCCGTCTTGCGAAAGGGAGCCCGCAGTAACGCGGCTCCACTTATCCTGGCGCCCTTTGTCTGGGTAGCTCTGGAGTTACTCGCCGCCCGGTTTACCAGCGTGCCCTGGGACCAGCTCGGCTACTCGCAGGTCGATAACTTCCTGCTCACAAGGCTGGCTCCACTTACCGGCGTCTACGGCATCTCGCTCGTACTTGCCGCAGGCAACGCCTTGCTGGCAGGAGCTCTGCTGGCGCGTCTGCCATCCGCGCGCATCAAGCTGGCCGCGATAGCCGTCGTGTCGATAGCGCTATTGCAGGCCGGTTCGCTGCTGAGTCCCGCTGCAGTTTCGGCGCCTTACACCGCAGTGCTGCTGCAGCAGAATGTCGGCCTCGAAGACGGCTACGAATGGCAGGGGCCGGAGTGGGACAGGAGGACCAGAGCCTTCCTCAACCTGAGCGCCCAGACCTGTGGCCCGTACTACGTCGGTATGCCCGGCCCGCACAACAAGCTGATCGACGTACACTGCTTTCTATCGCCGCCCGCCAACCTCGTGGTGTGGCCCGAGTCTCCTGCACCCTTCCGCGAGACCGACCCGCAGTTCAAGGCGCTGATAGCTGCTCTGGCAGCACAGACGCGCGCGCCGCTGATCGTCGGCAACATCGGCGGCGAGCGGCACGACTTCAATTCCGGGGAGTTCATCGCCCCCGACGGCCACTTCGTCGGGCGCTACGACAAGATTCACCTCGTGCCGTTTGGTGAGTACGTACCCTACAAGGGACTCATCTCCTTTGCCGGCACCCTGACCCAGGGTGTGGGTCAGTTCTCCCGCGGCGAGTATCGCAAGGTCTTTGAATCGGGCGGGCACAGCTACGGAATCTTCATCTGCTATGAGTCTGTCTTTGCCGATGAGATACGCCACTTCGCCGAGCTGGGCGCCGACGTCTTCGTCAACATCTCAGACGACGGATGGTACGGGGACACCAGCGCTCCATGGCAGCACCTCAACATGGCGCGTATGCGCGCCATCGAAAACGATCGCTGGATCCTGCGCGGGACTGACACTGGAGTGACCGCCGCGATCGACCCATACGGCCGTATAACGCAAAGTGCTCCGCGGCACGTGGAGACCTCGCTCGCGGCGCACTACAGCTATCGCGACCATCTGACGTTCTATACCCGGTACGGAGACATCTTCGCCATCCTCTGCACCGTCATCGCATTGGCCGCAGTAGCTCGCAGCCTGAGAGGCTCTCTGCGCCATCAATCGCAATCTGCAAAGATCGCACTCCCCGCCGTCAATTCTTAATTTAAAAGTAGCGCCGCCTGTGAAGTAAAAGTGCCCGCGCGCAACACCGGCCATCGCACACGAAGCGACACGGCTTTCCCTGCACCTAAACGCCACCCTGCTGCAAGCAAACTCTGCCAAAGCCCACATCGAAGGGGCACGGCTTTAGCCGTGCCATCAAACCCAACAATAAGTGCGGCTTCAGCCGCCTCATCCGGCAGCGCAAGCTCAACTCCGTTGCACCCGCACTAAGGTGCAAGAGCATCCGCCTCGAAGGGGCAAAGCATTACCTCCACCTAAATCCCTCTCCCTGCTGCAAGCAAACTTTGCCAAAGCCCGCCTCGAAGGGGCACGGCATTAACTGCACCTGAACGCCACCCTGCTGCAAGCAAACTCTGCCAAAGCCCACATCGAAGGGGCAAGGCTTTCCCTGCACCTAAACGCCTCTCTGCTGCAAGCAAACTCTACGAAAGCCCCCCTCGAAGGCGCACAGCATTACCTCTACCTAAATGACTCTCTCTGCTGCAAGCAAATCTGCCAAAGCCCGCCTCGAAGGCGCACGGCTTTAGCCGTGCCATCAAACCCAACAATAAGTGCGGCTTTAGCCGCCTCATCCGGCGGCGCAAGCCCAACTAAGTTGCATCCGCACCAAGGTGCAAGAGCATCCGCCTCGAAGGGGCAAGGCTTTCCCTGCATCTAAACGCCTCTCTGCTGCAAGCAAACTCTACGAAAGCCCCCCTCGAAGGCGCACGGCATTACCTCTACCTAAATGACTCTCTCTGCTGCAAGCAAATCTGCCAAAGCCCGCATCGAAGGGGCACGGCTTTAGCCGTGCCATCAAACCCAACAATAAGTGCGGCTTTAGCCGCTGAGGGAATGCCCCTTCAACCACGCCCACAATCCAACCTCGCCTATAATCAACTCAGGTGCACCATGCTCAACGAACTCGAATTCTCCTACACTCCCGTGCGCGACAAGGTCCGCGACTTACGGGAGTATCTTTGACCCGGACCGGCTGCGCAGCCAGCTGGCTGCGCTAGAAACAAAGCTCTCCGACCCCGCCCTCTGGTCCAATCCTGCTGCCTCACAACCATTGATGCGCGAACGCAAGCGCCTCGAGGCGATGCTCGCCGACGACATCGAGCTCGCGCGCCGCAGCGAAGACGTGCAGGCCTACTTCGACCTCGCACGGGAGGGCGAGTCCGTCGAGCCCGACCTCGAGCGCGAGATCGACTCCCTGCGCGACTTTGCCGAGCAGATGGAGACGCGCACCATGCTCGCCGAGGAGACTGACCCCCTCAACGCCATCGTCACCGTGCACCCCGGGGCAGGCGGTACCGAGTCGCAGGACTGGGCCGAGATGCTCATGCGCATGTACCTGCGCTGGGCCGAGCGCCAGGGCTTCAAGACAGAGATGAACGACTACCAGGATGGCGAAGAGGCCGGCATCAAATCGGCCACCTTCACCATCACCGGCGAGTTTGCGTTCGGCCAGCTCGGCGGCGAAACAGGCGTGCATCGGCTGGTCCGCATCTCCCCGTTTGACCAGGCGAAGCGCCGCCATACCTCGTTCGCGTCCGTATTCGTCTCCCCCGAGATCGACGACACCATCGAGATCGACATCAAGACCGACGACCTGCGCGTCGACACCTACCGCTCGGGTGGAAAGGGTGGGCAGCATGTCAACACCACCGACTCCGCCGTGCGCATCACCCACCTGCCGACAAACATCGTGGTCCAGTGTCAGAACGAGCGCTCGCAGCACAAGAACAAAGAGCGCGCGATGAAGATGCTGCGCTCCAAGCTCTACGAATTCGAGCTCGAGAAGAAGCGTGCCGCTACCCGCAAGGTCGAGGATTCGAAGCTCGAGATCAACTTCGGCTCGCAGATCAGGTCCTACGTGCTGCAGCCCTATCGCATCGCCAAGGACCACCGCACCAAGGTCGAAGTGGGCGATGTCGACAAGGTGCTCGACGGCTACCTCGAACCCTTCATTCGCGGATACCTGATGTTGCGCCGTCAAGGCGGCGTACCTATGGCCGCCGCAATCGATGACGATCTCTAGATGCTCGCGTCGAATGAATCAGTACTGCTTGTTAGCGGCTAGGGGGCGATGAGCTGGATGAAGATACCTCGCCCGACAGAGGTTTGCGTGGATCTGCTGAGACGCCACTCCGATTCACGTAACAGCCGCGATGGCTTTTCCCTCTACCGGAACTGTTTCCGAGCTGCTTTCATGCTGCTCTTCTGCGGGCTGGTGTGTGCTGCGGGGCACGCCCTGGCTGATCCAGCGGCGAGCGAATTCAACACTCCCCCGATCGTCAGCGGTCACGTCACAGTCGGCCTCATCTCCTCGCGTGCCTCTATTCAGCCCAGGTCGAGCCTCGACGCAGGTCTTTACTTCAAGCTTGAAAAGGGCTGGCACGTCTACTGGATCAACGCCGGCGACGCGGGTGAGCCGCCCCGCGTGAAGTGGTCTTTGCCGCCCGGCCTAACCGCCGATCCTATCCAGTTTCCTGCTCCCCGGCGCCTGCCCCTCGGCACCCTCATGGACTTCGGATATGAAGACGAGGTCGTCTTCCCACTCACCCTGCACGCCGATGCCGCGCTCAAACCCGGCGTCAGGCTCGACCCCGCGGCAAAGGTGAGCTGGCTGGTCTGCCGGGAGAGTTGTATCCCCGGCAAGGCTGACCTCAGACTGCCGCTTACGGTCTCTCCAACGCCCGGCGCTCCGGTCGGTGCCGCGCTCATTGCCCACTACCAGGAGCGGCTGCCGCGACCACTGCCCCCGGGCGCCCGTGCCCTCTTCAGTCAGAGCGCCTCCGGCTTCAAACTCGCGGTCGTCGGCCTCGACTTTGCGTCCTCAGCCCACTTCTTCCCCCTCGATCAGAACGTCATCAGCAACCCTGCGCCGCAGCCCGCCACTTCGCTGGCAAAAGGTATCGAACTCGACCTCAAAAGAGACGAGAACCTCGCCGCCCCGCCTCACGAGCTGCATGGTCTGCTCGTGCTCTCTGACGGAACCGGCTACGAGATTCACGCTCTGCCCGGTGTCGTGCTGACCTCGGCTGCGATGGGCGGCGGTCTGACCAGCCTGCTCAAGGCCGCGGGTCTGGCCTTTCTCGGCGGCATCCTGCTCAACCTGATGCCGTGCGTCTTTCCTGTGCTCTTCATCAAGGGGCTCGCCCTGGTGCAATCGTCAGGCGAGGAACGCAGCCGCATGCGCGCGCACGGCTGGGTCTACACCATCGGCATCCTCACTTCGTTCTGGGCCGTCGTCGCCGTGCTGCTGATACTGCGGGCCGGCGGCCGCCAACTCGGTTGGGGATTTCAGTTTCAATCCCCGACTTTCCTGGCCCTCATCGCCCTGCTGCTCTTCTTTCTCGGACTCTCACTTGCCGGCATGTTCGAGATCGGGCTCACCCTCACCAGCGTCGGCTCGGGGCTGGCTGCGCGCCAGGGATACAGCGGCAGCTTCTTCACCGGAGTGCTCGCCACCGTCGTTGCCAGCCCTTGCGCGGCGCCCTTCATGGGCGCTGGCATCGGCTACGCTCTGGCTCACTCCGCCGGCGTCACCTTCGCCATCTTCACAGCCCTGGCGCTCGGCCTGGCCCTGCCCTACCTGCTGCTGTCCTTCAACCCCGGCTGGACGCGCCTGCTGCCCAGGCCCGGCGCGTGGATGGAGGTGCTCAAACAGGCCACCGCCGTACCCATCTTCGGCACCGTGATCTGGATGATCTGGCTCTTCGCCATGAACGCAGGCGACACCGCGCTGCTCGGCCTGCTGGCCGGCCTGCTGCTGCTGGCGATCGCCGCCTGGGTGATGGGGCGGTGGCCCGCACGGCGCCTGCCTTCGCTGATCGCCGCGCTGATTGTGATCGCGGCTGTGACAGCGCCGCTCTACGCATTGCGGAGGTTCGCAGCCGGCCCCGCCGTAGCTGTCGCCGCACCCGGCGCAGAGTCCGCCGGATGGGAGCCTTTCTCCCCCGCTCTGCTGGCGAAGTACCGCGCCGCCCGCCGGCCCGTCTTCGTCGACTTCACCGCAAGCTGGTGCCTGAGCTGCCAGGTCAACGAGCGGGTGGTGCTCGAGCGCGCCGACGTGCGAGACCGCCTGCGGACCAGCGGTATCGCGCTGGTTAAGGCGGACTGGACGCGCCACGACGACACCATCGCGCAAACCCTCACGTCGCTCGGGCGCAGCGGCGTCCCCACCTACGTCATCTATCCGGGCACAGCGGACGGGCAGCCGGACTTGCTGCCGGAGGTGCTGACGCCGGGCATCCTCTTCGCCGCCATCGATCACCTCGGCGCAGCCAAACCCTCTGCGGCGTCGAGCACTGCTGCGGTAAACAGCGATGTGAATCAAAGTCCGAAGTAAACACCTGAAGACGTCACGCATGGGAGCGAGAGCATGTTCAAGACCTTGAGAGCGTTCGCACTGGTGGTACTGGCAGCATCTGCTGTCGCTGGATATGCGGTCCGTGTCGGCGACTCGGCTCCCGACTTTAAGGGCGCCGACACCAATGGCGCGGTCGAGACGCTCTCGCAGTATCGCGGCAAATATGTCGTGCTCGAATGGACGAACAACGGCTGTCCGTATACCCGCAAACATTATTCGAGCGGCAACATGCAGCGCCTGCAGCACGAGTGGACAGGGAAGGGCGTGATCTGGCTGACGATCCTTTCTTCCGCGCCCGGACACGAGGGATATATGACGGCAGCGCAGGAGCGCAGCTTCCTGGCAAAGATGGGCGCGGCTCCGACCGCCGCCATCCTCGACCCGACTGGAGCTATCGGGCACGAATATGAGGCCAGGACTACTCCGCACATGTTTGTCATCGATCCCGCGAGCAAGCTCATCTACCAGGGCGCCATCGACGACCACGAGAGCACAGACGTATCGGATATTGCCGTCTCGAAGAACTATGTCTCCGCAGCACTCACCGCAGCAATGAGCGGTAAGCCGGTGCTTACTCCTTTTACTCGCGCCTACGGCTGCTCCGTCAAATACGCTGACTAGCCTCGCTCCGTGCCCGGCGCCTTGCCGCCGCGCGGCCGGGCCGCAGGCTGCCTCCGCTTAGCTTCGCGGATCTTCGAGATCTCCTCCATGCGCTGTGCCAGCAGTCTCTCGCGACCCTCCGTCGTCGGGGTATAGTAGCGGCGGCCCTGCAGGCTCTCGGGCAGGCACTCCATATCGGCAACCTTGCCCTCCTCATCATGCGCGTACTGGTAGCCTCGGCCGTAGTCGAGCGCCTTCATCAATCCCGTAGGCGCATTGCGCAGATGCAGCGGAACAGGCTCAGCCCGCGTGCTCTCGATGTCCGCGAGCACGGCGCCAAAAGCGCTATAAAGCGCATTGGACTTGGGCGCGAGCGCAAGGTAGACCACCGCCTCGGCGAGGGCAAGATCGCCCTCCGGCGATCCGAGAAACTCCATCGCCTCGCGCGCCGACAGCGTCAGACTCAGCGCCTCCGGCGAGGCCAGCCCGATGTCCTCGACCGCCATCCGAACGACGCGACGCGCGATGTACATCGGATCTTCGCCGGCCCGCAGCATGCGGCCCAGCCAGTAGAGCGAAGCGTCGGCATCGCTGTTGCGAACCGATTTATGCAGGGCGGAGATGAGGTTGTAATGCTCCTCCCCGCTCTTGTCGTAGAGCAGGACGCGCTGCTGCAGCGCCTCCTGTGCAACATCGCGCGTGATCCGTAAATCTGTAACAGTGTCTGTGCCGTGGCTGGCAACGGGCCTGCCCGGGACGAGTTTTGCCGCCATCTCGAGCGCATTACACGCATTCCGCCCGTCGCCGCTCGAGTAGGAGGCGATCAACCTCAGCGCGTCCTCGTCCGCCTCGAGATGCAGAGCACCCAGCCCGTGTTCAACATCGTTCAGCGCGCGCCGCAGCAGGGTCACCAGCTCCTCCTCCGACAGCGGGCGCAGGGTGAAGACGCGGCATCGCGACAGCAGCGCACCAATAATCTCGAAGGATGGATTTTCAGTCGTCGCGCCGATCAGGCGGATCGTGCCGCGTTCGACAAAGGGAAGAAAGGCGTCCTGCTGTGCCTTGTTGAACCGATGTATCTCGTCGATAAACAGGATCGTGCGCGACCCGTAGGCGGACGCCTTCTCGGCCTCGACCATTACCTGCTTGATCTCCTTGATACCCGACATGACAGCCGAGAATTCAACGAAGCTCGAGCGCGTGGTCTGGGCGATGATCTTGGCCAGGGTCGTCTTGCCCACTCCAGGCGGGCCCCAGAAGATCATCGACGCCGCATCGTCGTTCTCGATCAGCACTCGCAGCGGCTTGCCGCCCCCGAGCAGATGCTCCTGCCCGATGAACTCGGCCAGCGACCGCGGTCGCATGCGTTCAGCGAGCGGCACCGTGCCAGGGGCTCTGCCCCTGGCCCCGTCGATCTGCGGGGCGCCACCGAAGAGACTCACCGGCCCCGCGCCTGCAGTCGCTGTTCGGCGTAGATGCTGCGCTGCCGGGCCGCCTCATACAGCAGTACGCTGGCGGCGACCGCAGCGTTCAGCGACTCCACCCGCCCGGGGAAGGGAATCGTGATGCTCGCCTCCGCTGCGGCCGTCAACGCATGCGGCAGCCCCGAGCCCTCGTTGCCGATCATAAGCGCGACCGGCCCGGTAAGATCGAACGTTGACGCAGCCTCTCCGCCCGCGACGGTGGCGGCAAGCAGTTGAACTCCCCTCGCCCGCAGCGCCGCGAAGGCAGCTCGCTCCTCAGCAGCAACCACCGGCAGCCGGAAGACGGAGCCCGAGGACGCTCGCATCGCCTTGGGATTCCAGTGGCTGACCGTCCCCGGCAGGGCGATAAGGCCCTGCGCACCAAAGGCCTCAGCGGAGCGGATCAACGTACCCAGGTTGCCGGGGTCCTGCAGCCCCGCGGCGACTACGATCAGCGAAGCGGCGCCAGATGCCCCGCTCGCAGGCGACCCCTCAGACAAGATGTCCTCAAGAGCAAAGAGCGGCGGCTCTAGCAGCGCCGCAATGCCCTGCGGAGTCTCGGTGGTCACGGCGCTGTCAAATACCTCTGCAGGCAACTCGACAAAGTCCACCGTCTCTGCCATCGAGCCTTGGAGCGACGCCTCAGACCACACCCGCTTCGCAGACGACGCTGGCTTCGCAGCCGAGGCCGCCCTCGAGCACGCCGCATCCTGATCCACAAGCTGTTGAAGCAGCCGCTCACTGCCGGTCCGCACAAAGATGGTCGAGACCCTCAATCCGCAGCGCAGCGCCTCCTCGATCAGGTGCACGCCTTCGACGCTCACACGCCCGCCCTCCACACGACTCGCTCGCACAAAGCCGGCCCGCAGCTCCTTGACGCGGCTGTTCCCCCGACTCTGTACAATTCGAATGTGCGGACGGTTCAAAGCCGTTGGCATTGGTGAGATTCTACCGCCCGGCACCGCCGGGTGGATGCAACAAGCCGGGCGATGGCTCCCCTCACTCGCCGCCATTCTTCTTACCTGGAGTGAACTTGTCTGCGGAGATCCTGCGCGTCAACCCTGACGAACCTGAGACTGAGCGGGTTGAATATATCGTCTCCTGTCTGAAGACGGGCAAAGTAGTCGGCATGCCCACCGATACCTTCTACGGCCTTGCGGTGGACCCCTTCAACCTGCGTGCCGTCGAGAGCATCTACGAGATCAAGACCAGGCTGCGCCACAAGCCGCTCTCCCTGCTGATCGGCGATCTAGCCCAGGCCTACCAGCTCGCCCGCGACATCGGCGCCAACTTCGACAAGCTCGCGGAGCGGTTCTGGCCCGGCCCGCTCACCGTCATCGTGCGTGCCGGGTCGCGGCTGCCGCTGCGCAGCACCGCCAACACCGGAAACGTAGCCCTTCGGGTGCCCGATGCGGCCATCCCCCGCTCCGTCGTGAAGCTGTTTGGCCTGCCCATCACCGCCACGTCCGCCAACCTGCAGGGTGCGCCGGAGTGTACCCACGCCGCCTGCGTACGCGATCAGATTGGCGACCGCATTCCGCTGATCATCGATGGCGGACCGACCGGCCGCAGCGTGGCCACCACCATCGTTGACCTCTCCAGCGGCGAAGACACCTGGCAGGTGCTGCGCGAGGGCGCCATCTCCACCCATGAGATCGCCATGACGCTGCAGCATTAGAGCTGCACCGCCCGTGGCAGCATGGCATCAAGCATGATCGAACGCGAGAGCAGATCAAAGGCACGGCCGGCGCTTAAACGCCGCCAGTCAAGCCCCGGGGCAAACGCGGCGCGCATCGTCGTGCTCGCCCTGCTGTTTGCTTGTGCCGGATGGGTGGGCTGGGTCTATCAGCAGATTCGCCGCTATGCCGAGCTCGACGAGGCACGCACCGCCGATGCGATCGCCATCTTCGGTGCGGCCGAGTACGACGGGCGGCCCTCCCCGGTGTTGCGGGCCCGCCTCGATCACGGCCTCGCACTCTACAAAGCGGGGGTCGCGCCCTTACTCATCACCCTCGGCGGCGGCGGCGACGAGACTCACTCCGAGGGTGGAGTGGGCCACGACTACCTGCTCGCCCACGGCGTGCCCGAGGGGCGCATCATCGCCGAGACCCAGAGCAGCAATACCGGCGAGTCGGCTGAACGGCTCGGCGTGATCGCACGCGCCAACCATCTGCAGCGCATCGTGGTGGTCAGCGACGGCACGCATCTCTTCCGCATTCATGCGATCTGCGAACGCGACGGCTTACAGGTCTATACCTCCCCCCGCGCAACCGGCCGCGACATCTCCCGGTGGAACCAGGCAAAGCGGCTCTTCCACGAGATCGCCAGCTACACACTCTGGCGGCTGCATCTGCACTGACGCCATCGCTGCCGTCTGCTCTCCGATGAAAGCGCTCCGTGTGAGCCGCCGATTAACAGGGGCAGCTAAAGTCCGCCCGCCATCGACCGGTCGCGACCCGCGGCGCCAGCGAGTCCGTAGCAACAGCGCGTCGAGGACCACTCCACCCCGGAACGCCTATCGCTCCGACACGTGTTCCAGCAGCTGAAAAAACTCCGGAAACGAGATGGCCGCTGATTCGGCGCCGCGGATCAGGGTGTCACCCTCGGCACGCAGCCCCGCTACCGAGAATGCCATCGCTATCCGATGGTCTCCGCCGGAGTCGATGATCGCCCCGTGCAGCGCCTGGCCTCCCGGCACGTCGAGCCCGTCTTCGAACTCCTCCACCTCCGCGCCCATCGCGCGCAGGTTCGCAGCGACCAGGGCGATGCGGTCCGACTCCTTGACCCGCAGCTCCTTCGCATCGCGGATGCGGATGCCATGGGCCGTGTAAGGAGCGATCGCCGCCAGCACCGGCAGTTCGTCGATCAGCTGCGCCGCGAGAGCGCCCGAGATCGTCGCCCCGCCAAGCCCGCCGGCCGGTGCGTTGATCTGCACGGTGCCGGTGAGCTCGCCATGCTTCTCGACGAGGTTGATCACGCTGATCTTCGCTCCGAGTGTGGTCAGCACGTCCAGCAGCGTCGCCCGCGTTGGATTGAGCCCAAGGTCATCGAGGACCAGGTTCGAGTCGGGAAACAGCGCCGCAGCGCAGAGAAAAAATGCCGCCGAAGAGAGGTCGCCGGGGACCGTGGCGTCAATGCCCGTCAAGGTCTGGCCGCCGCTGATGGTCACGGAGTCGATCGAGCGGGTGAGCTTCACTCCGAAGGCGCGCAGTGCAAGCTCGCCGTGATCGCGGGTGCGGACCGCCTCGCGGACGGTGGTTACGCCGGCAGCCTGCATGCCTGCGAAGAGGATTGCCGTCTTCACCTGCGCGCTGGGAACGGGCGTCGTGTAGTCGATGCCGGTCAGTTCGCGGCCCCGGATAGATATGGGCGCATGGCCTGTCTCTGATCCGGTCTGGGTGAGGGCGATCTCTGCGCCCATGGCCGCGAGCGGCTTGCGGATGCGCTCCATCGGCCGGCGGCTCAGCGAAGCATCACCGGTCAGCGTATAGCCGCCGGGCTGCGCGGCCACCAGGCCCGAGAGCATGCGGATCGTTGACCCCGAGTTGCCGCAATCGAGGGCTCCGGCCGGCTGATGGAAGCGCCCACCGGTCCCCGCTATCTCGATCGTCCCGTCGTCGAGATGCATCACCGTTGCGCCGAGCGCGGCGGCGCAGCCGAGGCTGCTGGCGCAGTCCGCTCCCGTAGAAAAATTTCGCAGACGCGTCGTCCCCGCCGCCAGCCCGGCCAGCAGGGCATAGCGGTGCGAGATGCTCTTGTCGCCCGGCAGACGCAGGCTCCCGGCCAGCGATCGCGCCGGCTTGATGATCTCTTCCGTCAGGATTGCAGTGCTGTTCTCGTGCAAGGTTCTCTCCGGCGTGCTTCGCGGGTGCAGGTGCTCGTCTTATGGTATCGATTAAATCCCCTGTCTCAAAGGCGAGACACGGGGCACCCGCTTCAATCCGGGTCGAGTCCCAATCTCGCAATGAGCCGGGTGCCCCATTCATCGCAGCCTCATCGCGATGAGTGGGTATGCGAAGCATCCGCTTTTCTCGATGCTGGCCTTCGGAGTAGTATCCAAAACATGGCTTGGCGCTTATTCAGACCGATGACGCAGGAGCAGTGGGAGAGGCGAACAAAGCCGGGTGCCCCATTCATCGCAGCCTCATCGCGATGAGTGGGAAATGCGAAGCATCCGCTCCTCCCAAACCCGGTCCCCAAACTCTATCCACACCATCTCGCGCGTACTCAGACCAGCCGGCACCGATCAAAACGGCCTGACCCGGCGGCGCTCGCTACGCACATTGCCCAAAAAACCTAGCTCGAACTCCCGCCGCCAGTCACCACAGCCGGCGCCTTCTGCGCCGGGTCGATTACTCGCAGCACCACCACCGTCTCATCGTCAAAGCGGTCCGTGTCCCCCTGGAATTTCCCCACCTCACAGAGGATCGCGTCGGCCATCTTAAGTGCTGATTTGTTCTGATTCTTGCGCACCACGTTGACCAGCCGCTCGTCTCCAAATAACTCCCCCGCCTCATTCTGCGCATCAGGAATGCCGTCGCTGAAGAACACGATCGAGTCTCCAGGCTGCGTCGACAGGCTGAACTCCTCATACTTCACCGCAGGAAACATGGCCAGCGGAAAGCCCTCGGCATGGATCGTCTCCACCTCACCGGCCCTGCAGAAGAGCGGCTGCACCGCTCCGGCGTTCGCAATCTGCAGCGTCTGGTTCGCGTCGTTCCAGACCGCGTAAAGCATCGTCACATACTGCGACTCCAGGCGTCGCTCCTGCAGCGCATCGTTCAGCGTCTCGAGCATGCGCGAGGGCGAGAGACTCTGGTTGGCCGAGGAGCGCATGATCCCGCTCACCAGCGCCGCATAGAGCGCCGCCGGCGCGGCCTTGCCGCTCACGTCCCCGAGCGCAATGCCCGTGCAGCTCGCATCGTAGTTCAGGAAGTCATACAAGTCCCCGCCGATGGTGCGCGCCGCCAGAAAGCGCGCCGCAAACTCGGCGTGCTCGTGCTGCGGCCTGCGCGGTGGCAGCAGGCGCAGCTGCACCTCGCGCGCCATCGATAGGTCGCGCTCCATGCGCTGCTCCTGCTGCGCCACATGCTGGTAGAGCCGCGCGTTTTCGATCGCGATGGCGATCTGGGCGGCCAGCGTGGTAAAGGCCTTCTCGTGGTCCTCGGTGAAGTAGTGCGCCCGCGTATGTTCGAGATCGAGCACCCCGATCACCTTGCCCTTGTAGATCAGCGGGACCGCCATCTCCGAGCGCGTCTCCGGGTTGACCATGTAGTAGCGCGAGTCTTTTCGGACGTCGCCCACCTGCACCAGCTTGCGGTCGGATATGGCCGCGCCGATCAGCCCGCGGTCGAGCGGCAGCTTGTTCTCAGGGGGAACGGCGCGCTGCCCGAAGCGCTCGGCAAACTGGCTCTCAAGCACCTGTTCGCGCTCATCGACCAGCCATACCGTGAACATGTGGTAGTCGATCAGCCGCCTCAGCAGCTGTCCAATGCGTTCGAGCAGGGGATCGAGATCGAGGATCGAGGTCAGCTCGCGGCTGATCTCGTTCAGCACCGCGAGGGTCTGCGCCTGGCGCGCCACCCGGGTGTAGAGCCGCGCGTTTTCGATCGCCTGGCCGATCCGCGAGGCCGTCAGCCGCAGCAGGTGCAGGTGCTCCGGCTGGAAGTAGTTGAGCTGCTCCGACTGGATGTCGATCACCCCGATCAGGCGGTTCTTGACGATCAGCGGAACCGCAAGTTCGGAGCGGACGTCAGGGTTCGCGTTAATGTAATCCGGCGCCTGCGAAACGTCGTTGATCAGCACCGCCTCGCGGCTCTCCGCGACCTGCCCGACCACGCCCTTGCCGAGCTTGATGCGCATCCGCTCGACCTCCGGGGTATGCCCGATCTGGAAGCGCATCCGCAGCTCATTGGTGCGGTCATTGATGAGCAGGATGGCGAAGATGCGGTAGTCGATGACGGCGCGCACCAGGTCGGCAGTGCGGCGCAGCAGGGTGCGCAGGTCGAGGGTAGTGTTGAGCGCGTCGGCCAGGCGCAGCAGGAACTCGCTCTGGATCGGGTCTACGTGCACCTCCGTCGACCCGGGAGGCGCCTGGGAACTCGGCCGGTAGTCGCCCTCAAAGGCGTGCTCGGCTTCTGGAAGCTGCTTGCTCACACTGCTCCTGCTGCTGCTTTTCTGCAAATAGGCAGCCGTGTCATCATATCGCGGCAGCCGCCTGCCACTCACCGGGGCCTCGGCCGTGTTATCTCGATCCGCAGCCGCTAGACGGCGCCAAGTTCGCGCAGGATCGAGACGCTGGCGCTCGCTCCAAGGCGATTCGCCCCGGCATGCACCATGGCGCGCGCATCCGCCAGGGTCCTGATACCTCCAGCAGCCTTTACCCCGCACTGGTCCCCGGCCACACCTCGCAGCAGGGCCACGTCCGCGACGGTCGCACCCGCCGTCGAAAACCCCGTGCTGGTCTTGAGGAAGTCTGCTCCCGCACGCAGCGCCAGGTGCGCTCCACGCAGCTTCTCCTCGACGTTCAGCAGGCACGTCTCCAGTATCACTTTCACCACCGCGCCGGCGTCGTGGGCGACCTGGATGACCCCGCGCATATCGCCGCAGACCGCCTTGTTGTCAGAGGACTTGAGCTGCCCGATGTTGATGACCATGTCGAGTTCCCGGGCCCCCAATCGAAGCAGCGCGATGGCCTCGTCCCGTTTGGTCGTAGCCAGCGACGCCCCCAGCGGAAAGCCCACCACCGTGCCCACCGCGACTCCGCTCCCGGCCAGAACAGAGTGAGCAAGCGCGACCCAGGCCGGGTTCACCATGGCGCAGGCGAAGCGGTAGAGCGCTGCCTCCTCACACAGCTTCACGACCTGGTCGTGTGTCGCCTCCGGCTTGAGCAGGGTGTGGTCAAAGAGTGCCGCCAGCTCCTGCCACGGTGCTGGCTGCCCGTCATTGGCTGCGACCTGCGACTCCGCGTGGATGGGGCTGCCGGTCTGCGCCGTTGCGGCTTGATTCATAGAGTGACTCCAAGATCCTTTGGCGAATCAGCTGTTCAGCATCTCCGGCGGCAGGATCGAGATGTCGGGCAGGTTGCGGAAGCGCTCGTCATAGTCAAGTCCATAGCCGACGACGAAGTGGTTAGGAATGGTGAAGCCGACATAGTCCGCCTGGATCGGATGGATGCGGCGCGCCGGCTTGTCCAGGAACGCGGCGATCTTCAGCGACGCCGGATGATGCCGCTCAAACATGCGCCGAAGATAGCCGAGCGTAATACCGGTGTCCAGTATGTCTTCCACCAGGATCACGTGCTTGCCCTCGATCGGCAGGTCGAGGTCCTTGATGAGCTTGGCCGCGCCGCTGGTCGAGGAGCCCTTGCCATAGCTCGACACCGCCACAAAATCGAAGGTGCAGTCCAGCGGAACGGCGCGCGCCAGGTCCGCCAGGAAGATCGCAGCGCCCTTCAGCACTCCCACCATGATCAGGCTGGCCTCGCCGTAGTCGCGCGCGATCTCGGCGCCCATCTGCCTGACCCGGTCCTGTATCTGATCGTGAGTAAAGAGTATTTCAAGGCCGTCGCCGGGCATGCTCATGCCATCCAGAATAACGTGCGGCCGCTTCCACCAGATCGCCTCCCGCCGCCGGGCATAGCCTGAAAGGTTCTCCCCGGGCGGAATATACTTGGGAGAACGCATGTACCCGTATATTCATATCGGTCATTTCTCCCTGGGGACCTTCGGGCTGATGCTCTGGCTCGCTGCCGTGTGCGCGACCATCGTGCTCCATCGCAACTTCCAGCGCTGGCAGATCAGCGCCGACGCGATTGGAATCGTCGCCATCTCGACCGTCGTCGGCATCGTCGGCGCAAAGCTCTGGCACGTCTTCGAGGACCCGCAGTGGCTGATGCAGCACCCCGCCGCGGTGCTCTTCGATCGCTCCGGCTTTGCGTGGTTCGGGGGGCTGGTCGGGGCCATCCTGGCGCTGCTCTGGGAGGGCCGCGCATCCAGGATCCTGCCGCTCACGATGCTCGATCTCGCCGCCCCCGCCGCCGCCGTCGGCTACGGAGTGGGACGCCTCGGCTGCCTCACCTCCGGCGACGGGGACTACGGCAAACCCACCCACCTGCCCTGGGGCATGAGCTTCCCCAACGGCCTTGTGCCCACCACCGACCGTGTGCACCCGACGCCGGTCTACGAATTGCTGGTCGCCCTGCTGATCGGCTGGGCACTGTGGCGCCGCGGAGCAGTCGAGAGGCCGCCAGGCCAGATCACCGGCGAGTACCTGGTCCTCACCGGCATCGCGCGCTTCCTGGTGGAGTTCATCCGCATCAACCCGCCGATCTACTGGGGGCTCACCAACGCCCAGGTTGCGAGTATCGGGTCGGTCCTGGCAGGCGTCCTGCTGGTCTGGTGGAGCAAGCGCCAGGCAATGCGCACCTCCCTCGCCCAGATCGAGACCTCCGCCGTGCTCTAGGCCTGCTCCCGCCAGGCGAGGCCTCACCGGGGGAGCAGCTAGACAGCGTAGGCAGGCGCCGCCGACCTGGTCAATGTCAACACCGTGATGTCATCGTCCTGGCCGAAGTGCTTCGCGGCCGCCGCGATGGCCGACGCCGGCTGGCTGCTGATCTGCTCGGTCCGCTCAAACCCAAACAGCTGACCGGTAGGATTGCGGGCCTCCACCACGCCATCCGTCACCAGGGTGATCGTGTCGCCCTGCGCCAGCTCATAGAAAGCATCCTCATAGACCGCGTCAGCGACGATGCCCAGCGGCAGACCGCCCTCGACCGCCATCTCCGCGCCATTCAGGTAAGGGGCAAGGTGCCCGGCGTTGGCCAGGATGAGCTCTCCCTCCTGATCGACCCTCACCGCCAGGCAGGTGGTAAAGCCGTCGCCGCTGCGCCCATGCAGCCGCCGGTTCAGACCTGCCAGTATCTCCGCAGGGTCCGTCGTGAACTCCGCCAGCGAGCGCAATGTGCCCACCAGCAGTGAGACCATCATCGCCGCCTGCAGCCCCTTGCCGCTGACGTCGCCGATCACCATCAGCACGGCTCCCCCGGGCAGGGGAAGAATCTGAAAGAAGTCCCCGCCCACCTCCTGCGCCGGGTTGTAGACGCTCGCGATTGCAAAGCCGGGCACCATCGGAATCTCCTCCGGCACGAGCACCTGCTGCACCGAGCGGGCCGCCTCCAGTTCGCGCTCGTAGTGCTCCTGCTGGCGCCGTGTGCGGGTGAACCGCCCGATCAGGATCGCCAGCATCGCCAGCAGGAACAGGGCGTCCGACGCATCCTGAACGGAAAAGCGGAACGGCCACTCGGAGGGCGCGCGGAACCAGGCCGAGGAGCCGTGGTACCAGCCCTCCTGCCCGGCAATGGTCAGCGCCTCGCTGGTCAACATTCCCAGCTGCTGCAGCAGCACGGGAAGAAGCAGCAGGCGGGCATCGGGCAGCCCGTCCATCGACCTTCTGATCAGCAGGCTCAGCACCCAGGCGGCGCCCGGCAGGCTCAGCATGATGAAGATCTCGTTCCAGCGCGGCAACGGCAGTAGTTCAGGGGCTACCGCTGCCGTGAGCACCGCGAGCAAAATGCCGGCCACCGATGCGATGGCCGACCAGAAGAACCAGCTGCGCCTGCCTCGCAGCAGCCGGTAGTAAAACGCAATCTGCGAGAACCAGAAGGCGACCTGGAGCAGGTCCAGGGTGACGTTGCCGGCCAGCAGCCTCGTCAGGTGGAACGTCGCATAGGTTCCAAAGCAGCGCGCCGCAGCCGAGAGCAGCAGCGACACTCCAAACCAGAGATACTCCCGCTCCTCAGGACGCAGCGCAAAGAACGCGAGGCTGGCCAGTCCGGCCAGACCCTCGAGCATCGCCAGCGCTATCGTGCTCACACTGAACCAGGCATCTTCATGGACGTGCAGCTGATTCACAGCCTGGATCAGGCTCGTCTCGCCGATCAGCATGCCCCCGGAGAGGCCGCCACCCTGCGTCGCTGCCACAACCGGCCAGTGCCATACGCGGATGGCGATGACAAGGCTCCGGCCGGATGCAGAGCCGCTTTGCGTCAGCTCGTACACCCTCCGCAACGGCATCATCGCCATCTCGTGTGGCGGCATGGCGCCGAAACCGCCGGCCAGCCTGCCATCGACAAAGACCTGGTAGCTGGTAGCGACATTCGGCAGGTAGAGCGACAGCGGCTTGGAGTGGGCAGGGACCTTCACCTTGATCCGGTACCATGCCATTCCGCCGTAGTTCCTGTAACCCTGTTCGCTCCAGGACCTCGCTCCCTCCATCAGTGCCCAGTGGGAGTCGTCAAAGTCCGCGTTCGCCCAGGCTGGGCTCTGGACCTGGTTGACCCCATCGGCGCCCTCATCAGGCGAGTCGCCGGTGTGGAAGCGCCAGAGGCCCTCCATGGGCACAACAATCCGGCGGTCGCGCTCCATATCGACCGTCTGGGCTGGGAGCCAGGCCGTCGCACCCCATGGCAGAGCGGCCAGGGCCACATACAAGAGGGCCGCCACCATGCGACCCCTCGCTCCGACCCGGCTGCTGCTTCTCATCCCCAGGCGTCCCTCATCGGCCAGTCCCTCAACGCCAGTCCCTCAACCGCCAGTCAACAGCTCGACCAGTCAACAGTGATGTGATGTTAGTCTTCGAAGGGGTAAAAATGGCGCACGAATCTGAAATAACCCACCTTGACTCTGCCTCGGCTATCGTAACGGTTCGCGGACGCCTTACCACGGGCAGTCATCTTAGCGTCACCCAGGCTCAGCTCACGCGGCTCGTCGACACCGGGGTCACACATCTGCTCATCGACCTCTCCAGCGTCGAATACCTCGACAGCGCGGCACTCGGTATGCTGATCCAGATCAATGGAGAGCTGCGCACCCGCTCCGGCGAGTTGCGGCTCGCTGGCGCCAACGCACGCATCCTCTCGCTGCTGCGCCTCACGGGAACGGAACAGATGCTGAACGTCTACCCGGACATGGAGAGCGGCCGCACCGGCTTCGCCTCCTGAACCTGCAGCCGCTCGTTGGCTTGTGCCGCGAAGGCCGCATCATTGATAGCTTACCGATCTTGTTGAAGTGAGTGCCGCAAGGGAGACGAACGTGCACGATCCAATGTGGATCAGGTCGCTACTCGGGCTACATATTGCTGCCGGGGTAACCGCCTTCGTGATGGCGCCGGTCGCGCTCGCAACTGCGAAGGGGGGGCGAGCGCACCGCCTCTGGGGCAAGGTCTACTTCTGGGCGATGGCGGTCGTTGCCGCCTCGGCGATTGTGCTGGCAGCGTGGCGACCTGTACTGTTCCTTGCGCTGGTCGCAATCTTCAGCTTTTACGCCTCCTTCACTGCCTACCGAGTGCTCTACCACAAAGACCTGCCACACGGAGGCAAGGTGCAGATCCTGGACTGGGCAGCAGCCCTGTTTACCTTTGCCTCGAGCCTTGCACTGGCTTTACTCGGAGTCTTCAGACCGGCGATGATCAACGGCCTTCGTGTCCCGGCTATCCTCTTCGGTGTGATTGGCATGAGCATTGCCGCAGGATCCGTGCGGAGCTTTCTCTGGCCCCCTAAGGAAAAGATGTTCTGGTGGTTCGCTCACCTGCAAGGCATGCTGGCCAGCTACATCGCGGCCTGGACGGCCTTTAGTGTAGTCACCTTGAGCCACTTTGTTCACGGCTGGTGGGTGTGGGTTCTGCCTACTGCTATTGGTTCGCCTGCGATTGCGATGACTAGCGCCTACTACAAGAAAAAGTTCGCGCCGCGTACCAGCGCTGTCGGCGAGGCCTCCTAAGTCCATCCGGGCGAAACCGCCTGGAACAACTAGACAAATGACACCCTATACAGATCACGAACGTCCTATACAGAGAACGTGTTGCGGGCAATTTTTTTGCCCGGAGTAAGACCAGCCTTCCGTTGGCGGCGTCTTACCTGGTCCGCAGAGGGCCTGCTCGCCTTGAATCAAGTCGCGCAGGGAAGCTCAGCGGCAAGTGCAGACGAGCAGACTTGAGTAAAGGACCTCCATCCGCGTACAGTAGCACTCGCTGCTGGTAGAAAGAACGTCAGGGAAGGACAACCGGGAACCGTGAATCTGACTTACATTGACTGGCTGATCATGTTGTTGTACTTCGTCTTCGTGCTGGGCATCGGCTTCGCCCTCAAGCGCTATATGAAGACGAGCAAGGACTTCTTCCAGGCCGGCCGCGCCCTTCCGGCGTGGATCTGCGGGCTGGCCTTCATCTCCGCCAACCTCGGCGCACAGGAAGTCATCGGAATGGGCGCGTCGGGCGCCAAGTACGGCATCGCCACCAGCCACTTCTACTGGATCGGCGCCATCCCCGCCATGATCTTCGTCGGCGTCTTCATGATGCCCTTCTACTACGGATCGAAGGCGCGCTCTGTACCGGAGTTTCTCCGCCTGCGCTTCGACGAGAAGACCCGCGCCTACAACGCCTGCTCCTTCGCCGTCATGACGGTCTTCTCCTCCGGCATCTCCATGTATGCCATGGCACGGCTCATCCAGACGCTCCATATCTTCGACGCCATGTTCATCCACATGCACCTGCCGCTCGGGTGGATCTACCACTTCGCGATCATCCTCTCCGCCATCATCGTCCTCGGCTACATCTTCCTCGGCGGCCTGACCAGCGCCATCTATACAGAGGTGCTGCAGTTCTTCCTCATCGTCGCCGGCTTCCTGCCGCTGGTGTGGATCGGCCTCAGAAACGTGGGAGGATGGACCGGCCTCAAGGCCGCGCTCCCCTCCGCCTACACGCACTCCTGGCAGGGCATGACCAACCCCCATACCAACCCCCTCGGGGTGGAGTGGTTCGGGCTCTCCATGGGGCTCGGTTTCGTCCTGAGCTTCGGCTACTGGTGCACGGATTTCCTCGTCATCCAGCGCGCCATGGCCACCGACACGGAAGAGAACGCGCGCCGCGTCCCGCTGATTGCGGCGCTGCCCAAGATGTTCTTCCCCTTCCTCGTCATCCTGCCGGGCCTCATCGCCATCGGCACGGTCAGCACCACCACCCAGCACGCGCAGCTCGTCACCCCCGCACTGGCCGGGGCGGCGGCGACCATGCCCCAGGCCATGTCCGAGGGCAAGGGGCTCATCCCGGCCAAGGTCGATCCGGTCAGCGGGCGCATCATGAGGGACACCTCCGGTGCGGCGCTGCTCGACTATGACCTCGCCATCCCCAACATGCTCCTGCGCTACTTCCCGACTGGGATTCTGGGCCTCGGCCTCACCGCACTCATGGCCAGCTTCATGTCCGGCATGGCCGGCAATGTGACCGCCTTCAACACGGTCTGGACGTACGATATCTACCAGTCCTACATCAACACCGGCGCGAGCGATAAGCACTACCTCGCCATGGGCAGGTGGGCCACCGTCGGCGGTATCCTCCTGTCCATCGTCGCGGCCTATGTGGCTACCTCGTTCAACAACATCATGGATACGCTGCAGCTCGTCTTCAGCTTCGTCAACGCGCCGCTGTTTGCGACCTTTCTGCTCGGCATGTTCTGGAAGCGATCGACTGGGCACGGAGCTTTCACCGGCCTGGTAAGCGGCACCGCCGCAGCGATCATGCATCACGGCCTCACCCTTCCCGTGAATGCGCATCCCGGCATTCACGGCGGCTGGCTCGGCGTTCTGCACCAGTATCCCAGCGACATGGCGATGAACTTCTGGACCGCCATCTGGGCCTTCTCGGTCAACTTCGTCGTGACCATCGCCGTCAGCCTGATGACAAAGCCGCGCCCCGAGCCGGAGCTGGTCGGCCTCGTCTATTCGCTCACGCCCAGGCCCGTCGAGCACAACATGACGTGGTGGTCGCGTCCAACCACCCTCGCCATCGGCCTGATCGGCCTGCTGCTCGCCTTGAACCTGATCTTCCGCTAAAGCTCAGCCACGCCGCCGGCACGACGCCCGCTCAACCCGGACGTGCAGGCGGCAACAAGCAGGCGGCAAAAAGCGGGCGGCAACAGGCCGGCCGCACCTAAACAGGAGGAGTGCACTCTATGAACCTCGACCTTCGCGTTCCCATGGGAATGATGTTCGCCATCGTGGGCCTCATCCTCACCGTGCAGGGCGTGTTGACGCGCGGCAGCAGCATGTACGACCAATCCGTGGGAGTGAACATCAACCTCGATTGGGGCATCGTCATGCTGATCTTCGGCGTGCTCATGTACCTGCTCGGCCGCCGCGGACAGCGCCTCGCAGCCATGGAGCCGCCCGCCATCGAGGGCACCACCAAACCTCTCAGCAGATCCGGCCACCACTAGAATTAGCGACACTCGGACTCGGCCGTGCAGTCTCCTTCCATTCTCGTAGACAATACGGCCATGCCCCCTTTTGAAGAGGAGACAGCCCGGTTTCTCAACGCCTGGATGCAGGTCCGCCAGATGGTGCAGGCCTCGAACTTCAATCGCTTCCAGCGTGCCGGGCTCAGCGCCACGCAGTTCATGACACTCAATGTGGTGCCGCAGGATGGCATGACGCTCTCCGAGCTCTCGCGGCGGCTCAACCTCAGCCCCGCCACCCTCAACGCCACCGTCAACTCACTTGAGGAGCGGGAGCTCGTCAGGCGAACCCGCGATCCTGCCGACGCCCGCAAGATCATCATCAGCGCCACAAAGCAAGGCGAAGAGATGCAGAACTCAGCCTCTCTCGAGTTTCACGCCTTCATGGCCGGCCTCTTCGCCAAGATGACCAGGACGCGTCGCGAGGGCCTCCTGGCCGGCCTCGAACAGCTGGTCAAGCTGAACGAGACCGGCCAGTCGAAACCCACCACTACTCCCCGTGCGGGTGACGCTCTTCAGCGGAAGCATAGTTCTCCGCGATCTCCGCGGCGCTGATCTTGATCGAGCTGTTCTGTTCGATGATCGACGCGATCTCGGCATCGCTCTTGCCGCGTTTGCGCAGCGACTCGATCTCGTCGCTGATCATGCCCACAAAAGCCTGGATGGGAAACTGTTCGGGCCCAAGTCCTGCTGCATCGCGCAGCGATCTTTGCGCCTTGATGGCCTCTTCGACGGGGTACATTCTGCCTTCACTCATCGCCTGATAATCCTTTCGTAGTACGAACTGTCTACTTGGATAGATGCCGACGCGCAAGGGTTGGACGGGTCCCGAAAAGTCGGCAGACATTCTCCTCCGCATCTCCGCAGCGCCGCCCATAGAAGTCCGCCATCGTCTCCATCATCCGCATAGCCAGGCGCCCTCGCCTGTGACCCGGTGAAAGATCCTTCACCCCGCGCTGCATCGCCTCCATGCCGCCAAACTTTCCTCCCGCCAGCCTTGTCAATCCAGCCTCTCGTCCCGCACTATGGACAGCGGCGTCGGGGAGACCGTCTGCCGCGAGGGCCCGATGTCTACCAGGATCACCAGCAGATTCTTCACCTTTCTGATCTCCATGACTCTCCTGGCAGCCCCGGCCGGCTTCATCGCCGGCTGCGGCGGTGGCGGCGGAGCAACCACGACCGCTCCCTCCATCACCTGGGCGACGCCCGCCCCGATCACCTACGGCACACCTCTAAGCTCCACCCAGCTGGACGTCTCAGGAGCCGGTGCGGGCTCTATCGTCACCTACACTCCTCCGGCGGGAACGGTGCTGCCCGCCGGCGTTCACACCCTCACGGCGGTCGAGACATTCCTCAATAACAACCTCTCCGCAACCGCATCGGTCAGCCTCACAGTGAACAAGGCGACGCCCGCGATCACCTGGGCCACTCCCGCAGCAGTCGCCGTCGGCACCGCACTCACCACGACACAGTTGAACGCTACCGCCACCGCGCCTGGAGCCGCGGCTGCGCTGCCCGGCGCCTTCGCCTACACGCCCGCGCTCGGTACTGTTATGAACACCGCCGGCGCCCAGACCCTCTCCGTGACCTTTACTCCGGCCGACGCGACGGACTACAACACCGCCACGGCTACCGTCTCTCTGACCGTAACGGGAACATCAGCCGGCCCCTCCTATACCTGGAAGAACGTGCAGATCGTCGCCGGCGGATACGTACCCGGCATCGTCATGCACCCCAGGCAGCAGGGCCTGATGTACGCCCGCACCGACATCGGCGGAGCCTACCGCTACGATGCGTCCGCCAAACAATGGGCCCCGCTCACCGACTGGATCTCACGCGCCAACTCGAGCAACATGGGCATCGAGAGCGTCGCCATCGATCCCTCTGACCCGCAGCGCGTCTATCTCGCGACCGGCCTCTACACGGAGACGTGGTGGTCCTCGAACGGCCAGATACTCACCTCCTCCGACCAGGGCAACACCTTCACCTCGGTGCAGATGCCCTTCAAGATGGGCTCGAACGACAATGGCCGCGCTGCAGGGGAGCGGCTCGCCGTCGATCCGAACAACGGAGCAAACCTCTTCTTCGGCTCCAGGCTGAACGGCCTCTGGTACAGCCCGGACCACGGCGCCACCTGGTCCCAGGTCACCACCTTCCCCGGCACCGTCACCACCTCGACCCCCGGCACCCTCGACACCAGCGGAGTCGGCATCGTCTTCGAGCTCTTCGTCAAGACCAGCGAGGCCCCCGGTGCCTCGACCCAGACCATCTATGCCGGTGTCTCTGCCCTGGGTACAGGGACTGATCTGCAGTCGCTCTACGTCAGCAAAGACGCGGGCAAGACCTGGAATGCCGTCCCCGGCGCGCCCACCGGCCTCTACCTCAACCATGGAGTGCTGAGCGCCGACGGCGCCGCCCTCTACTTCACCTGCGGCGATGCCGTCGGCCCCTACGGCCTCAACACCGGCGCCGTAAAGAAGTACCTGCTGCCCACCACGGCCAATCCCGCCGGCGTCTGGAGCGACATCACTCCTCCACGCGACGCGAACCATCAGGGCGGGTACGGTGCCGTTGCGATCGACATCAACCATCCCGGTGTGCTCATGGTCTCGACCCTCGATCACTACTATCCGGTCGGAGACGACCTGTGGCGCACCACCAACGACGGCACGACCTGGTACTCCATCAACGCGGTGGGCGCGAACCGCGATGGCAGCCTCTCGCCATGGATCTACTTCGGCTATCCGTCGATCGTCAACACGGGGAACTGGGTCACTGCGCTGCAGATCGATCCCTTCGACTCGAACCACATCGTCTACGGCACGGGGCAGACCATCTGGAGCACCGATAACATGCAGGCCTCGGATGGCTCTTCGCCGGCTGCGTCAAACTGGACGATCGATGCCCAGGGCGTCGAAGAGGCCGACGTGCTGAAGCTGATCAGCCCTCCCTCCGGCCCCGCGCATCTGCTCAGCCAGATGGGCGATATCTGCGGCTTTCAGCATCTCGACCTGACCAGGTCGCCTGTCACAGGCATGATGAAAAATCCGCAGTGCACCACCGGAACCAGCATCGACTTCGCACAATCCAATCCGCTGGTGATGGCGCGGGTAGGCAATGGCGGCTCCATCTTCGGCGGAACCTCAGCCGATGGCGGCACGACCTGGAAGCCCTTCGCCGCTCAGCCCGCCACCAGCGCCGGAAGCGGCGCAATCGCCGTCTCCGCCGATGGCAAGACCCTGGTCTGGGAGCCTTCCGATGCACCGACCTCCTGGTCCAGCAATCTGGGCGCGACATGGACCACCTCGACCGGCGCACCTGCCCAGCAGCCCGTTGTCTCCGACAGGATCAACGCCCAGACCTTCTATGTCTATGACGGCAGTGCGGGCGTGCTGTGGAAGAGCATCGACAGCGGCGCGACATTTACCACCGCGCAGTCCAGCCTGCCGCAATACGGCACCCTCGTCGCCTCCTCGACAGCAGCAGGCAACCTGTGGCTCTCGACCTCCGCTGGCCTCTATCACGCGACCGCCGGCGGCCTGCTCACCCCGATCGCGGGAGTCGATAGCGCCTGGAACTTCGCAGAAGGCGCACCGGCATCGGGCAGCAGCCAACCTGCGTACTACATCGACGGTGTCGTCGGCGGGGTCGATGGACTCTACCGCTCCGTCGACGCCGGTGCGACCTGGATCCGCATCAACGACGACCAGCATCAGTACGGCTATATCAACACCATCGCCGCAGACCCCCGCGTCTTCGGTCGCATCTACCTGGGCACCAGCGGCCGCGGCATCATCTACGGCGACAGCCCCAACTAACAGTGGCCGGACCGGTTTTGTTATCGGAGACACTGCAAACCCAAGTCGCTTCTTGACCCGCTTGATCTGGACGTGACCTGTTCGACGGAAGTGTTTCGCGCAGACGGCCAGTATGATTGGTCAGAGACATCTTGCATCGAACGTGGCGATGATGGAAGCCCCAAATAACGGGAAGACTGCATATCAAATCCCTTCAGTGCGCTTCAAAGGTTGCTAATCAGTTCAGCATTGCTGGAGTGCTCGGGATCAACGAAGAGACTCATCCAATCGCTGCAGCTCTCAGCAATGCCTTTTTAGGCGATACCTTTTCTGGAATCTCGGACACCATCACACATGTCGCAACAGGTCATTTTGGCGCTGCATATGCTGACTTTGCCTTGGGGGGCACTGCTCAAGGTCTGCCCATTGGAACGGTTCCTGCCGCTAAGGGAATCGTGGGCTTGACGACGGAGGCCGCACTAGGGGCCGCCGTAGGGGAAGAGATGGCTACACCTGTTGGATGGGCGAAGCTCGGTATCGATGCCGCGGCATACGCCGGTGCTCTGCTCTATTGCAAGAGCCACTGATGAGGAGCACTGATGTCTAAATCTGGAGCAACGGCGTTCGTATCAGGGATTCTTGTCGCCGTCGGTGTCTTGGGATTCGTTTTCTCGGCGCTTTGGGGAAAGGTAACTGGAAGAGATATGGACCGCGATACGTTGATATTCTTAGGTAAAATGTGGGGTGGAATTGTCTTGGTATTTATGATTTTGAATTTTATTGTGTAGCCGTGTCAGCCCCAAGTAACGCGCCGACTCCAATCAATTGGAAAAAGGTCGGTTCTTGCTTAGTTGATAGCACTCTGAATCACTACGGGCTGTCGGCTTTGACTGCGGGTTCCGGTGCGCTAGCGATTCCAATTTCGAAATCGCTTGTGCCACCGTTCCGTATGATCGGCGAACCAACCACCAATCTCCTGAGCGTTCTCGGCCACTACGTCGAGATCAATGTTCCCCGCATCACAATCGACGGCTTGGCGAGTACAAATCTCCTGCGAATCGCTGGCCGTGCCAATCCGTATGTAGCGGGTGCCCTGTTGGCAGTCGACGTGGGCATGATCAGCTACGACACTTACCAGTGCTATCAGAAGCCGTGAGGACAGCCATGCAACGTGAACCAGAGGAGTTGGTGGTGTCGGTCCTATCGCGACGGAGCGGCTTGCCTAAAGAGAAGGTCACGCTGAGGACTCGCCTCGTTGAAGACCTCAAACTGGACGGAGACGACGCGGTGGATGCACTGCTGGAGATATCGAAGGAATGCTCGATGGATGTCTCAGGCTTCGACTCCTCGCGGTACTTCCGCTCCGAGCCGACGCTGCTATCGCTCCTCCGCTTCCTTCCGTCACAGAAAAACCGAGCCATGCCGAAGCAGACGATTACGGTCGGGGAGCTGGTTGACGCTGCCCGCCGTGGTCATCTACAGTCCCGGTGAAGGAATCCGCAGGCCGTCTCTTCGGAGGCGGCTTGCTTGCGTCTGGAGCCTTCCGTCGAGAGCCGTGCCGCGTCCAGCAAAAACCACGCTGCTTCGCATCGGCTGAATAGGGACACACCACCCCGGATCGGGTGCTGCGGAGTAACTAAAAGTTACGCTTCGGGAACTTTCTGAAAACAGGCGGCTAATAGAAAAACTGAGGGAAACGGCGTAGCCTTGGAGGTGAGCGCACGTTGCTGACGGGGAACCATATGAGTCTCAACCCCTTAGCCCGCCTCCGGCCCCTGTTGTCCCCTCGGTTCATCCAGGCGCGACGCACCGGCATCGTGCGGCCCTCTTCTGAAATCTCTCCCAGGCGGTGCTCTATGAAGCCGCCGCTCCGCACAAAATCAGTCGGCACCAAAGTCAGCGAGGCGGAGTTCGCGCTGCTCGAAGAGCGTGCGCGCGCAGCCGGGATGCGTCTGGCCGAGTGGGTACGGGAGGCGTTGCTGGCCGCGCCGGTGGAACCGGGCGCGGGTTCGGGCGTGGACTCCGGCGAGGTCGCGCTGGGAGAAATCCTTGCCGTTCGGTAGCTGCTTCTCAACCTGCACTTCCGGCCGGCGAAGGGTGAGCCGGTGGCCAAGGCGGAGATGCGTGGCCTGATCGAGCGGGCTGACGGGTCGAAGATGGAGCGAGCGCGGGAGCGCATGGAGGCGGTGCGGGCGACGTCTCACCTGGGTTACGGGAACGTTCAACGATCGTGGCCCGCACCGGGTGAAGAGCGAACCAGCGACCGCGGCATCGTCTACGGCGACAGACCCGACTAGCTCCGCACCGCCGCGCATCCGCCTCATCGTCTGCTCGCCCGCACTCCCATGCGGGCCGCAGGCCGGCGACGTCGCCGAATGGTAACTTGACTGCCTCTTCTGCTCATAACCCCTTCATCCTGACCCGATAGACTAGGGTCAGGATGAAACCACGCCGTATCGTTCAACAGTATGAGCTGATCCGGAAGCTCGGCGCCGGCGGCAGCG
>DASWVB010000012.1:0-463936 GCA_036401375.1 Acidisarcina sp. | reverse complement strand
TGAATGCTACTGCCTGAAGGGACACCTAGCCTTGATTGGATGGCGATGACTCCGGCCAACAAGAGAGCTGGCTCCCCTAGAAAGCCCAGAAGGGCCACCTCGGCTCGAAAGCACACCCCTGAAGGGGCACGGCTTCAGCCGTGCCATTGACCACCCCCGGAAAAGAAGCGGCTTTAGCCGCTGAGGCAAAAACAACCCCTCAATGAATGCTACTGCCTGAAGGGACACCTAGCCTTGATTGGATGGCGATAACTCCGGCCAACAAGAGAGCTGGCCCCCCTGGGACTGCCCAGAAGGGCCACCTCGGCTAGAAAGGACAGCCCTGAAGGGGCACGGCTTCAGCCGTGCCATTAACCCCCTCAAAAACAAGCGGCTTTAGCCGCTGAGGGAACCCGGTATACCATCCCGGCCCCGGCAAGTCTAAGCACAAGACGAGCCTCTCTGCTCGAACACATAACAGGAAAGCAGCAGAGAAACACAGAGTGCCGGCAGAAAGACAGAGCCAGTGCATAGACAAAGCAGGAAAGGCGAAGCACGGGCGGCGCTCCAACCTGCCTCCCCAGGCATCGGACCCATTTGCCGAAGCAGTCCACGCCTTTTACACTGGTTGTTCAGCTTGTTCGAGCCACGATAGGCATCAAGACCGCCCGGCGCGCTTCCTTGCCCTGGCGGGGAGGTTTCATGTACCGGTATTTGACCCTGATTGCGCTCTTTCTTCTTACCCTTCCCATCGGTCTATCGGTCGTAGGTTGTGGCACTCCCGCTACGGCGTATTGCGCCAACGCCGGCTTCGGCAAAAAGGTCACCGACGTCAACTCGATCGTGCTCCCGCCCGAGTTCACCGGCATCTCTCTGTCGTACGGACAGACCGCGCCCATCCAGGCCCCCCAGGCTTACGACTGCAACAGCAACAAGATTGACTCCACTTTCACCTATGGTTCTGACAACAAGGCCCTCGCCGACCTGTCCCCGTCAGCCCAGATCTGCGCGGGCACATGGAACCGCAACAGCGGCGGAGGCATCGCCGACTTCACCATCTGCAACCCGCCCGCCTCGAGCGGGACGGCGCACCTCACCGCGCAGGGGGGAGGCGCGACCAGTAATCCCGTCACCATCTACGTCCATCCACCCGTCACCAGCGCCAGCCTCAGCATCGGGAACAGCTGCGTCTCGCAGAACCATACATCCCAGCTCGACCTGACGGCGTACGTCGGAGGTTCCACAACCCAGCCCTTCTGCTCCCCCTACGGCAACGCCACCAACGGATTCAACGGCTGCACTAACAACCCCGCAAACGGCGTCCCCGACTGCATCTGCAACCTGGGGCACGTCAGCTTCAACCCGCAGACCCCGGCTGTCGTTGGAATCGACCAGTTCGGCGTTGCAACCGCGGCGCTGCCCGGGACCACCGTGATCTCTGCCAACATCTCCGCGGTCAACCTGAACACGGGCTACTTCGCCACCTGCGCCCCGCAGAACATTACCCTGAGTGCTCCAGCCGCGCCCGCGGGCCCCTCGGGCATCATCCCGGTGACGGGCACCGCACCGGTACCGCTCACCGTCACTGCCACCGACACCCAGGGCAACCCTCTGACCGGCCTTGTACTCACTTTCACGACTACCAATCAGCAGGCCATCCCGTTGAGCGGCAAGGGTTCAGGAAGCACCTCCGTCTCGACGACCTTCCCAGGCATTGCCCAGATCAGCGCACTCTGCCTGCCGCCGGGCTGCAACCCGTCCCCCATAAACAAGATCGGGCAGTTTGGCGGTACCGGACTGCCGGTAGCCAGCAATACCCTCACCTTCCAGTCTCCTGGCAACAGCAGCACCCTGCTCTGGCTGGCCAGTCCCTACTCCTCCTACTTCAGCCACTTCGACCTCAGTACGAGCACCGCCAGCAGCCCGGTGAAGATGCCCTACATCCCCAACTCCATGGTCATCGATCCTCTCGGCGGCAGCCTCTACTTCGGCAACTACCGCGAGCTGATGATCTACAACGCCAACGCGAACAGCCTGACCAAGGAAGACACCAGCGTTCCCGGAGTCGTGCTGGCGGTATCGCCCCTCGGCACTACTCTGGTCATCTGCGACCAGGTGCGCCAGCTCATCTTCCTCTATTCGCCCAGCAGCGGTATCACTTCGACGATCGGCGGCGTCGCGACCCGCGCCTCCTACAGCAGTGACAACAGCACCGTCTACATCACCGGGCCGAACGCGCTCTACGTCCACAGCGACGCCACCGGCTGGAGCACATACACCATTCCAACTGCGCAGAAGGCGCCCGCCAGCTGTCCGCTCGACAACTCCGGTCTGGACCCTTACTGCTCCCCCGACCTGAGTGTCGCCAATCCGGCCGTGGGGGCCTTTCTCTCCGGCACCTCCACCACCGCGCGCAGCTACTGCTATAACAACGCTTCGATCCCGCCCTACTACCCCGCGACGAGTGACGTCGACCCGGCCACAGACGATCTGAATGCTACCGCGGACGGCAGGCACGTCATCGGAGCAAGCGCCATCCCCTCCACGCTCACCGACATCTTCACCACTCTGCCCACCGGCGCCTGTCCTGACGCGGCCTCGAACACCACGCTGCAATTCACCACCGGCTTCGCCCAGCTGCCGCTGCCGGTCACACCCACCGCCATCAACCAGGTGGTTACATCGACGGATTCCTCGCTCGCCTTCGTGACCTACTCCGGCACGACCACGCCCGGCGCCGTTCTGCCCGCCTATAAGGTCTCGGCTGCCGGCCCCTCTGCGGGTACGATCACTGCCGTTCCGCTCACCGGGGCAGCGACCGCTCCTCTGGCCGGCATCTTCAGCCCCAACAACCTGCAGTTTTTCGTAGGTACTGCGGGAGACGACCTGGTGCACGTGATCGACGTCAAATCGCTGACCGATAGCTCGACCATCAATCCCAGCCTGCCCGATGCGAACGGAAATCCCGTCCCCGCTTACTTCTTCGCGGTGAGGCCGCGCGGGATCTCCTGATCCTCATCCACTCCCCGCGCCTGACGCACCCGCCGGGCGCAACTCCACCCGGGCCGGCGTCCTTCAGCCGGTCACCTGAGGAGCCGGACTCAGCAACTGTTCCTCGGCTGCTGACTCCCTGGGAGGTTGTGCAGGGAAGGCGATCGAGGCAGGGTTGAGGGCGGTCCTCACCGCCAGCCGCGCATCGCACAGCAGTCCCCCGGCGAGGGTCTCGATCGTGTAAGGCAGCGGCCTGCCCGCCCTGTCCCTTCTGAGCGCGTAGCCGGCCAGCACCCGCTTGGCGAGCCGCACCGGTCCCGTACTCCGATCCAGCAGCAGGGAGCAGTATCGGTGCGGGGCGCAGAACCGCCCAAAGCTGAGCGAAGTGCCGCCCATAAAGACAAGCTCGTTGTGACCGCGGCTGATCAGATGTTGCACCGCGAACCCGCGCAGCACCAGCGAAAGGCTCAGCTTCTCGTGCCTGGGATCGTTCCACTGGGTCAGCAGGTGAAAACGCCGCTGCATCGTGAAGCCGCAAAGCAGTGCAACCAGGTCTCCGGAACGGTCCCGCAGCCCCATCCTCTGGCTGTCGCTGTGCAGTGCCAGCAGGCGGTCATCGCGCCTCAGGTGCTCCCGCGCCGCGGCAAAGTGCGCCTCCCGGTTCAGACGCTGACGGGCTCGATTAAACTCCTCCTCATCGACCCGGGGCTCGAACTGGATGCCCGCATCCACGGCCTTGCGCGTGTAGTAGCGGACGTTGCGGCGGGTGTGTTTGCCCAGCGTGGAGAGGAATTGCTCGTATCCGGAGAGCAGGTTCATCCGATCGCCGGGAATCACCCCTTCCAGAGATTTGGTCAGATACTTCGTCGTGAGTCCCCTGAGGTCTGGTGAGTCCGCCGACCGTGGAGCCATCCGCAAGTGAAGGGAATGCACCCCATGGCTGAAGATGCAATGCACCGCGGACTCGATGACCGCTGCCTCATCCTCCGGCCGGCAAAGCACCAGGCCGCGGCCGCTGAAGTCTCCGCCGATTGCATAGCCGGTCCTGAATCCATGCACCCGGTGCTCGGTCGCGAAGAGCACACCGGCCAGCCGCTGCCCATCCCAGCACGCCACCGAACAGGGGCGGCGCTCGCGGCTCGTGGCCGCGAGAAAGTGCACCGGATCCAGCAGGACGTCGTCCGTAGCCCGGCAATCGGACCTCAACTGATCCAGCTCCGGCCAGATGTCGACAAAGCTCGCAACCGTCCCCAGCAGGGACGTGCGCGAGAAAGACGTGCGCGCTGGTGTCATCAGCAGCGGGCCGCGGGCGCGTGCAGTAGTCCGCGTCCTCATCGCTGCTGGACCTTCGGGACCTGAGTCCTGCATGCCGGATGGCCCTCGGGAAAAGAAATCACTGAGCTGGAGGAAGACGGCCTGTGCGAAGCGGGCTGAAGTCTGCCGGACAAATCTCTGTGTACCTCAGCGGTGCGAAGCGCAAAGGACGCGGTGCGAAGCGCAAAGGAAGCGGTGCGAAGCGCAAACGAAGCGGTGCCAGTCGCAACGAAAGGGCGCCAGGCGCGATGCTTTTGGTGCACTGCGCGGTGCTCCAGGATTCTTTGACCCGGAAATCGAGGAGCTGACACCCGGGCCTATCGGTGTAGTTGAGCGAAATGCCTGCTGTTTAAACCGCACGAGCCAGTGTTTGGTGGAGTGAAATGGGTGCCGCTACACCCGGCCCAGCCGGCGTGTGATAAGCGAAATGGCTGCTGTTTACAGCCCGCCGCGTTGTCGTTGCTCGAGCAACGCGGGCCGGGTTTGTGCACGCTCAATGAGCCGGTGAGGCATCCAGAACGTTGCGCTTCGAAGTTGCAACAGCAGATGGGGGAACGTGATTACTCATTAGGCAACATCCGCCAGCGATAGTCAACGGCCGAGCTAACCTGACAGCTATCCTTGATAGCAGCGGCTTCTACAGCAGTCCAAGGAGTGTGACCCCACTTTGGTCGGTACAGGACTACGTTCAATCGAGATTCGTGCCGAAACGTCTCTCGCATTGACTCTAAGCCGTCCGTACCAGCAAGCTCCTCCTGACTGCGCGGGAAGAAAAACACGTTAAGGCCTTCGCAGAGCTTGTCGTTGAGAGATTTGGCCAGGGCCTCGTCTTGATACAGGAATGAGAGGGCAACATCGTAGGTGGGGTTATCGGCAGACACTCGTCGAGCCTCCTCTGGCATGTTTGTTCCGCCTGGTGTTTATCGATTCAACGGTCTACGCAAACGTACGCGGCTGCTCCGTAGCCTCAAGCACGCTCATCCAAAGATCGCCATGCGGATCGACACTGTTCCGGTGCCGAATCGCCAGCGGCATCGGCACATGCACGAACCGGCCCGCCCATCGCCCCACCACCATCTCCGTGCGCCCCGACATCGCCGCGTGCACCGCGTTATGCGCCAGCCGCACACAATAGACGCTGTCATACGCATTCGCCGGCACGCTGCGGATCGCATAAGAAGGGTCGATGTACTTCAAATTCAGCTCGACATTGATCGACTTGAAGTGCCCCGTGATGCGATCGCGCAGCCAGGGCCCAACATCGGTCAGCCTCTTGTTGCCGGAGGCATCCGTACCTCCGCCCGCGTCCGCCATCAGGTCCTGACCTGCCCCCTCGGCGACCACAATCACTGCATGTCCGCAATGATCGAGCCTCCGCCTCAGCACCCTGAGCAGCCCGCCGTCGCCCTCAAGCTGAAACGGCACCTCCGGAATCAGCACAAAATCGACGTTGCTCATCGCGAGCGACGCGTAGCAGGCGATAAATCCCGAGTGGCGCCCCATCAGCTTGACCAGTCCTACTCCGTTCGGGGCCCCGGTAGACTCGACGTGCGCAGCGCGGATCGACTTCGTCCCCTCAGAGAAGGCGGTCTGAAATCCGAAGCTCTGGTCGATGAACATGATGTCGTTATCGATCGTCTTCGGTATGCCAACCACCGCGATCCGGTTGCCCCGCGCCGTGATCTCGCGAACGATCTCCATCGCCCCCCGAATCGTTCCATCCCCGCCGATCACAAACAGCAGGTTGATGCCCATCCGCTCCAGGCAGTCGACCACCGTCGACGCGTCCTGTTCCCCGCGCGAAGAGCCGAGGATCGTCCCGCCATGTTCGTTGATGTCCGACACCAGGTCCGGCGTCAGGTCGAGCACAGAGCGGCGAAAGCGCGGCACAAACCCCTGGAAGCCGTTGCAGAATCCATACACCCTCTGCACCCCATAACGCCGATAAAGCTCCATGGTCAGGCCGCGAATCACATCGTTCAGCCCCGGACACAGACCTCCGCAGGTGACGATCCCCGCGCGCGTCTTCGACGGGTCGAAGTAGATCTTGCGCCGCGGCCCTGCCGGCTCAAACCCGGGCAGCTCGTCCGCATTACGCGTCCGTGCGACCACCGCCGACAGGGTGTCGTCGAGCAGCACCCGGTCCGATTCCTCGACGTAGTGCGCGGACTGCTGCCTGTGCTCGAGCGACTCCCCCAGGGGCGAGTCGATACGCGCCGCACCCAGGGTCTTGATTGCAAGATCAGAGCAGTCCACCATCGCCGGACCGAATGAAGAGGGCACTTCCATGGCGTCTGCCTGTCCTGCGGAAGGAGTGGGATTCCGTGCAGTGTATCCCAGACGAAAGCCGGCGCCGCACCTTAATTGGGATCGCCCCCGCAGGAGAAAGCACCGCAGGCATTGCAGCCTGCGATCAGGACTCCCTCACCAGGCGCCCCGGGGAAAGCTTGCGATGCACCCGGGTCGAAGTTCGGCTCCCGACAGGCGGAGCCTCAGAGGCGCCTAGGCGGTACTCGCGTCAAAATCCACCTCGTCGATGTAGCACCAGCCCCAGTCCTCGCCCGGCTCGACGGAGCGCATCAGCGGATGCTTGGTGTGATGATAGTGCTTGGTAGCGTGCTTGTTTTTAGAAGAGTCGCAGCAGCCGACATGCCCGCACAACAGGCACATGCGCAGATGCACCCAGCGGTCGCCCATCTTCAGGCACTCTTCGCAGCCGTCGGTCTTCGGCTCTACATCCTTGATCTCGTCCAGGTGGGTGCAGGCGCTTGCCATAATGTTTGCTCCTCGTTCTCTTTGGATAGGCGACGAGCAATAGATGCTGCGCCGGGCCCAGTAGCTTCAGCCGCCAGGCCCGACGCCACAACTCGCGCTACCTGGTGCAGGGCTTGCCCGCGTCAGGACGGGCGCCCCTGGCCCTGGCATCCGATTCGCTCATGTAAGCGCCCTGCTTGGTCTTGCCGTAGTAGCGATCTCCCGGGCAGTGGTAGACGTTTGAACTGCTGTTGACCCACACCTGTCCGCTGCCGCCTCCCGCTGCCGGCTGCACCGCGGCAGAGCTTGTCTTGCTGCTGGGGGCGTAGCCGCCTCCCTGACCGCCGCTGGTCTGACTCTGCGCGGACCGGGACTGCTGTCCAAACGCCGAACTCGTCTGCGCCGGCGCTGCTGAAGACGCCTCGCCACCCGCAGCCGCCGGAGCCGCGGCAGCCGGAGCTGCCTGCTTCGAACTTGCCTGGCTCGAAGCTACCTGGCTCGAAGCCGCCTGGCTCGAAGCTGCCTGGCTCGAAGCCGCCTGCGTCGAAGCCGCCGGGGCCGAAGCTGCCGAGGCCGCAGAACCGGAGCCCGGCGTGGCAAACCACGCCTTCACACCCTGATGGCCGCGACACGCACCCTTCTTCGACGCCGCCTGCGAGTACGTCCCGTCATTGCACTGCCCCGTAGCCCCCGCTGCGGATCCTGACGAAGAGGCCGCCGCGCCGCTACCGGCCTCCGCGCTCGCCTTACTGCTCTTCGCCGATGCATTGCTGGGGGTGGGGGCAGTGGCGGGCGCAGTGGCAGTCGCAGCCTGGGCCCTGCTCCCAGTGGCAGCCTGGGCCCTGCTCCCAGAGGCCGCCGGGGCCGTGCTCCCGGAGGTCGAGGTGTCGGCCGCAAACCAGGTCTTCGCTCCCTGGTGGCCGCGGCACGCACCCTTCTTCATGGCGGCCTGCGAGTAGGATCCGTCATTGCACTGCCCGGTAGACCCCGCAGGAGCCTGGGCGTGGGTCAAAAGGCAAAAACCGAGCAGGAAGGTGGCAAAACAGGCGGGTACACGCAGTCTCATGTCGAGGGCCTCAGCGAAATCCAAGTTGCCGCGTAAGATGCGCCTGCACCAGAGGCGGTTGACCTGCCCGCACCATCTTTCACCACAAGTTTCCAAAGCAAGCGCGCAGCAAGGATGTATGCTTCACGTGCCAGCCCATCCGCATAATCATCGTCCCGGCTCGTCCGTGAGGGGAAGGTGCTGCTAAGTGCAGTGCTTTCGAGCAATGCCGCTCCTGCCTGCTGCAGGAATTAAGAGGGAGCTCTGTCAGTGAATCTTCGCGCGAACGTTCTGGGACTGTTTTCACTGATCGTCTTGACAGGCTGCGGTGGCGGAGGCGGCTCAACTACTGGATCCCCACCGCCTGTCACACCCCTGGCCGCCACCGTAACCAGCATCGTGCCTGCCAGTGTCTCCGCAGGCGCACCAGACACGGCGCTCCAGATCACAGGCACAAACTTCGTCTCCGGGTCGGTTGCCACCCTGAACGGCAGGAATCTCGCCACAACCTTCGTCAGCGCTACCTCGCTCTCCGCCACCATTCCCGCGAGCAGTCTCACCACCGGCGCTACCGATAACATTGCGGTCGACAACGCTGGAGCCGCCGCCTCGGCGACGGTAGTCTTTCTCGTAAACAGCCCTGTCCCTACCCTTACATCTGCATCGCCTACGGTTCTGGCCATTGACGCGTCCGCAGTTCTCACCTTGACGGGTACGGGCTTTGAACCCACCTCTGCCGTTCAATTGAATGGCCTCACGGTGAACTCCACCTTTGTCGACTCCACGACTCTGACAGCGAGCTTCGGCTCGAGTAATCCGCTTACGCCAGGCAACGACCAGGTGACCGTCGTCAATCCTGCTCCCGCCGGCGGTACCTCTGCTGCCGTCACCCTCCAGGTCACGCAGCCCACTCCTGTCATTCAGAGTGTCTCGCCGGCCTCCATCTTTGTGGGTTCCGGCACCGTCACCGTCACCATCACCGGGGCCAGTTTCACACCTGACGCGACGGTCACCGCCAACGGAGCGCCTTTAGCCGTATCAGCCCAAACTACGACCTCGATAACCGTCGTACTGCCCGCGCCTTCTACTGCCCAGACCGGTCCGGTCACCCTGATCGTCACCAACCCCGGCGTGAACCAGGAGAGCTCTCAATCGCAGACTGTGGCCGTGGTCACGACGCCGGCCCTCTACCAGATTTTTCCTTCCGGCTCTCCGATCGGTGGACCAGACCAGACCGTTACTCTCTACGGCAAAGACTTCGCGCCGGGCAGCCTCGTGGAGTGGAACGGGACGGCGCTGAGCACCACCTACCAATCCCCCACCGCGCTGAGTGCTATCGTTCCCGCGCTCGACACGGCGAGCTTTAACAGTGCTTCCGTCACCGTGTCGACGCCCATCGATTATCCTGCGATGCCCCGCTCTGTCGTGTCGTCTTCCGTGCCGTTCTCGACCTACCTGGCACTGCTGAACAATGACATCGCCTACAACGCACTCGACGGACTCCTTTACGCCTCCGTGCCCGGGGCGGCGCCGGGCAACCTGGGAAACAGCATCGTTGGGTTCGACCCGATCGACGGCAACATAGTCAAGACGATCCCCGTCGGCAGCGAACCGGGCCAGATCGCGATATCCAGCGACGGAACCCGGCTTTTTGTGGGCCTGAACGGCTCTGCTTCGGTGCGCGAAGTCAATCTGACCACCTCACGGGCCGGCATCCAGTTCTCGCTCGGCCCCGGCAACTCTGCCGGAACTCCACAGACCGTTGAGGCCATCGCGGCCCTGCCAGGTGAACCCGATTCTGTCGCCGTTCTCGACAACAATGGCGTCGTCACCATCTTCGATTCTGGAGTCGCACGAGCCAGGACCTCTCTCGGTATCGTCAACGGGTACGCCAATCAAAGCACCGGTTCGCTCAGCTTCGGGCCGACGGCGTCCAGTCTGTATGTCTCCTCCTACCTCGGCGGATTGTATGCGTTGACTCTGGACGCGACCGGCGTCGCTGCGGGCGCGGCCCTGTCGACCAACATCAACGGCGGGCCTCAGCTGCAGTACGATAGCGGCCGTCTCTATGTCTCGAACGGCACGGTGCTGGATGCGTCCACCGCCAACCAGCTCGGCCAGCTTTCGATCTCCCCCAACCAGGTCGCAACCGGTCCTGTCGTCTCCGACTCCACCCTCGGCCTGGCCTTCGTTGCCAACACGAACAACACCGTCTCGAACGGCCAGTTGACCGCGTTCAACGAAGCCACCTTCAACCCAACGGGAAGCATTCCTCTCAACCAGGGCGGCTTCCTGCGGATCGTGAGGTGGGGCCAGGACGGGCTGGCCGCCTCCAACCCGACCAACATCTACGTAGTGCAATCGCCCATCGTCAAGGACCTGGGTTCCTCGCCCGCCGACCTGGCCGTGCAGATCGCGGCTCCGGCAACAGCCGCCACCGGCTCGGCGATCGTAATCACCGCGACCGTGACCAACAGCGGACCCCATCAGGCCCAGGGCATTACCTTCAATTCAACCGTCGCCGACAACCTGATCGTGCAGTCAGTCAAGCCAAGCCAGGGCGCCTGCGCAAGCGGCAGCGAGGTCAGCTGCAACCTCGGTTCGCTGGCCGATGGCGCCGCCGCGACGGTCACGATCGACGCCATTCCGAGCACCTCCGGAACCATCCAGAGCACGGCCGTAGTCTCTTCCGTCAGCTTCGATCCGGCAGCGGCCAACAACCAGGCCACTTCATCGACGACCGTCACCGGCAGCCTCTACGGCGCGGTGCCTCAGGTCGCGGCCATCTCGCCCTCGCTTGTCCAGGCCGGCTCCGCCAGCTTCACACTGACGGTGACAGGCAGTGGATTCAACAGCAGTTCCATTGTTCAGATTGGCGGCCAGGCCCGGCCCACGACCCTGGTCGACAACACGACGCTGACTGCCAATATCGACGCGTCGGAGGTCGCGAGCTACGGATGGGCAGCAGTTACAGTTGCCAACCCGTCGCCGGGCGGCGGAGTGTCGCAGGTCGCGCCGCTCACCATCTATGCGCTGCTCAACGTGCCGGCCAACGCCATCGCCTTTGATCCCTTCACACGAAATCTCTACGCGGCTCTGCCCAGCACCTCCACTCCGCTCACCGGCAACTCCCTCGTCGCGATCGACCCGGCAACCGGGAAGATAGGCACTCCCATCGCGGTCGGGAGCGAGCCCAATGTCCTGGCCGAAACCTCGGATGGCAATTACCTCTACATCGGGCTCAGCGGGGCTGATAGTCTGGGCCGATTCAACCTGCTCACCCAGTCTCTCGACGCAACGATCCCCATCTACCTGGCCCAGTACTCGCAAGGCGGCGTTGCCGCCGCAAGCATAGCCGCAATGCCCGGCAGCGATTCGACGATTGCGATTGACACGAGCCAGGGCGGACACCTGGGCATCTTCGATATCAGCGGCAAAGCCGGCACCTTTCGCCCGAATCTCGGCGTCGGCGATGCCATCTTTCTCGATGCCGCCCACCTCGCCATCTTCGACTACGGCTTCCTGGAATATGACGTCGACGCCAATGGGCTGACCCCCAGGGCCAACTCCGGTAGCAATCTCTCGGTCTTCAATGGGCTGGGCGCTCAGGGGACAGTCCTCTCCCGCGGTCTGCTGTACGGCGTGGGCGGCGGCATCGCAGACCCGTCCTCTACGCCTGCCTCCCAGATCGCTGAGCTCCCGACCTTTGGGCTCTTTGGCATTGCCGTTGCCCCGGATCCAGCGAATTCACTGGACTTCCTGGTGCTCGAGAACGTAGCCGGCACCTTTGGATACTCCCTCTCTCGATACAACACCACGCAATATCTCAGCGATGCCGAACTGACCCTGCCGGTCGGGCAGAACGGCGGCGAACTGGGCTACAACATGCTCCGCTGGGGGCAGGACGGGCTTGCTCTACGCTCTTATGGTGATTTCGGAAACTCGTCGTCCACCGGCCAGGTCCTGCTCATCCGCGGCCCCTTCGTCCTTCCCTCTGAGTTGAATGCCAACAGCGCGCCCCAACTTACAAACGCCAGCCAGGCTACTCTCCCGGTCAACAGCGGCAACACCATTCTTACCCTGACTGGCAGCGGCTTCCTTCCAGGCGCCGTCGTGTTGTGGAACGGTTCACCGCGGACCACCACCTTCGTCAGTGCGACCCAGCTCGGTGTGGATATAGCGGCCGCCGATCTTGCCGCGCCGGGCTCCGATCAGATCACTGCCGAGAACCCCAACTCCGCTGCATCCGGCGCGGTCACGGTCGTAGTCAAGTGACCGCCGCCGAGCGCCGCCCTCCCAAACTAGAGCGCCGTTGGCTCATCGCAGGATTCGCGCTCACTCTCCGGCGCCTGGACCTAAGCGCAATTCCGAGCGCCATCGCCGAGAAATAACCTCGAGCGTAAGTAGCAGATGGTATGCTTTCGCTGCCTCCCCGAATAAGCCCTCCCGTAGCGGGTGTTATGCATAACCGCTCTTATGTTCCTTTCTTTCACCGGAAGCAGAACTGAGAATCGCTGTCCGGCTTTTCTGTCAGGAGTACGACCTTTATGCGTTTAAATACCAGTACCTTCGATTGCTGCCGTGCTTGCCCTGCCCCTGGTTGCTCCCGTTCTGGCCGCCGCGCCTCTCGCAGTCTCGGTGTTGCATTTTTCGCTTTCGTGGTAATCGTGACCGGCGCATTCGACGGAGCGCTTGCGCTCGCCAGGACCCCGACCACTACCACTCTCCGCGCGACCTCCGGCGGCGTAGCGGTGACCACGGTCGCATCCGGTAGCGTCGTCACCCTGACCGCTTCGGTGAGCGCCGGCAGCACGCCCGTGTCTCCAGGGCAGGTGATCTTCTGCGATGCCGCGGCGAAGTACTGCACCGACATTCACGTGCTCGGAACTGCCCAGTTAACCAGCCCCGGCACAGCCGTGTTGAAGTTTCACCCCGGCATCGGCAGCCACACTTACAAGGCAGTGTTCCAGGGAACAAACAGCATGGCGAGCAGCGCGTCGGCTGCAGCGCCACTATCGGTCACAGGCGTGGCCGCTCCGATTGCGAGCACATCGACGATCGCGAAGACTGGGAACTTCGGCAGCTACGCTCTCACCGGAACCGTCACCGAGATCGGGTCGACGGAGCCGCCCACCGGCACCGTCTCATTCCTCGATACCAGCAACAGCAACCGCTCAGTCGGAACCGCCGCCCTCGGAGCAGCTACCCCGGGCGTGGGGTGGCTGAGTCCCTCCTCGTCTCCAACCGTCGGTGCTAAGCCCCTGTCTATAGCGGTCGGGGACTTCAATAGAGATGGCACGCCGGATTTTGCCGTAGCCAACGTCATTGGAAACTCGTTATCGATCCTCTTGGGCAACGGAGACGGTACCTTCGCCGCAACTACGATCAGCGTCCCCAGCCCTCAGGCCGTGGTCGCGGCCGACTTCAATGGGGACGGCATAATCGATCTCGCTGTATCGAACTCGACCGGCACCGGCGGAGTCACGATCCTGCTTGGCAACGGCGACGGCACCTTCGCGCAAACGTCCGCTAGTCCCAATGTCGGTTTCCAGCCCCTGTCCATGACCGTTGCCGACTTCAACGGGGACGGCATTCCCGACATCGCCGTATCCAGTCCGTTCACCACTGCAATCAACGTCCTTATAGGCAAGGGCGACGGCACCTTCGTCGTCAGTCAGCTGCCTGGAACCGCATTCTACGGTCCTTCAAACCTGGTTAGCGCAGACTTCAACGGTGATGGCAACATGGACCTGATCACTGTCGACTCTTCTAACAATACGACCCTCGTGTTGCTGGGCAATGGAGACGGTACGTTTTCAACGGGAACGCCTCACCAGTTAACAAACGAGCCGGGGGCGATGGTCGTAGCAGACCTCAATGGGGATGGGAAACTCGACCTGGCCATTGGAAGTGACGATGGCGTCTCATCCCTGACGATATTGCTCGGCAACGGGGATGGAACGTTCACCGAGGCCGGCTTCGGCCCCCCATTTTCACAGCACCCGCAGGCTATCGGAGTGGGAGACTTCAACGGGGACGGCATCGTCGATGTGGCCTTGCCGAACGACTACAACAACACCGTAGCCATCTTTCAAGGCAACGGAGACGGAACGTTCACCCTTCTGCCCACCGCTCCCGCTACTGGGGACCAACCCGAGACAGTCGCGGTCTTTGACGTCAATGGTGACGGCAGACCGGATATCGTGACCGCAAACTACTTCGGCAGCTCTGTCACAGTCCTGCTCACGGAGCAGACCGAGACCGCCACCGCCACCGACAGCAGCATTTCACTCACCGGCGCAGGCCAGCACCTGGTAACCGCAAGCTATCCCGGGGACACAAACTACAACTTCAGCGTCTCATCGCCGATCCAGCTATGGGGTCAGCCACCCGCGACTACCACCACCCTGGCGGTGACTTCGGGCGGCGCTCCGGTCAACAGTGTCGCCTCCGGTGCCGTTGTCTCGCTCACCGCGACCGTGCTCGCCGGCACCCAGCCGGTAGGCGCCGGCCAGGTAGGTTTCTGCGACGGGTCCGCGACCTCCTGCACCGGCATTCACCTCGTCGGAAGCGCTGCGCTCACCACCAGCGGCACCGCAACTTTCAAGTTCATCCCAGGGCCCGGGCAGCACAGCTATAGGGCCTTCGTAATGGAAAACGCCTATGGTGCTGCGAGCGCTTCAGCAGTCTCTACGCTGACCGTGAGCGCCCCGCCCCCGGTGGTCGCCCCTACAACCACGACCATCGCGCAGAGTGGAGAGATCGGGAACTACACTCTTACCGCAACCGTCACCGGCACTGGCTCGACCTTGCCGGTGACCGGCAGCGTCTCCTTCCTCAATGTGAGCCATTCGAACAGCCTCCTCGCAACCGCCGCGCTCGGCGCCAGCACCGCAGGCCTCGGCTGGCCCGTCTCTACTTCGATCCCCTTCACCGGCGGTCAATACTTTGATCCATCCCCCCTCTTCGCGACCGGTGACTTCAACGGCGACGGCATCCTCGATATGGCGGTGGTGAATACAAACAGCAATTCCGTCACGATGCTCATGGGCAAGGGAGACGGCGCCTTCAACGAAACAGCCGGCCCGACGACCACTACCCCTGCAACGTCCATAGTCGTTGGGGACTTCAACGGCGACGGCAAACTCGATCTCGCGGTCTTGTCACGAACGTCCGACTACTACCAGACCAGCACTTTGACCATTCTGCTCGGCAATGGCGATGGGACCTTCACCCCGGCCTCCACTGCGCCCGCGGTTGGGGCAAGTGCCAGCGTGTTTGCAGCCGCAGACTTCAACGGCGACGGTAAGCTGGACCTGCTGGTCAACGATTCGACCACAACCGAGATTCTTCTAGGCAACGGAGATGGTACCTTCGCGAAAGCTCTCCTCACCGGATTTCCGAATACCATCGCGGTTGGGGACCTGAATGGCGACGGACTCCCTGACATCGTCGTGGGCCCAGGCTCGAACGCCATCAGCGTCTATCTAAGCAGTGGAGACGGCAGCTTCCATTCCGCCGGCGCTCCGATCGGCCTCTCAGCCACCGCCGCTGTAGTAAGTGACTTCAATGGAGATGGGATTCCCGATCTGGCCGTCGCAACTATGTCTGGCGGAGTAGATATTCTGCCCGGCGTGGGAGATGGAACCTTTACCCCGGTGGCGAATGGGCTGCCTCCCGTAGGCGACTATTCCACGCTCGCGGTCGCGGACTTCAATCACGATGGCAAGGCCGATCTCGCAGTCGCGTCCAACTACGGGGCGGGCCTTTCCCTGTTTCTGGGCAACGGAGATGGAACATTCACTCAGGTTCTGAGCAACACGCCGGCCGCAGCCAGCCATATCATCACCGGCGACTTTAACGGCGACGGCACGCAAGACCTCGCCGTAGGTATCCCGAATGGCCTCAGCGTTCTGCTCACCGAGCCTACCGAGATTGCAACCGCGACCGCGTCCGGCGTGGCCCCCGCAACTCCGATCCCCAACAGCGTCGACGCGAGCTACCCCGGCGACAGCAACTACAAACCCAGCACATCCGACACTACGGACCTCTATTCCCAGGTCGCAACGCCGGTGTTCACGCCCGTATCCGGTACCTATACCTCTACCCAGACCTTGACCATCACCGACGCAACTCCCGGCGCGACGATCTACTACCAGGCCGCTGGAACCATAAATGTACCCGCATTCCCCCCGACACAGTACACCGGCCCCATCACCCTCGACACCCAGGGCAGCCTTAGCATCCAGGCCTATGCAACCGTAACCGGCTACCAGCAGAGCGCCACGGCATCGGCTAACTACGTCTTGAACCTCCTGGCCGCCCCGACTCCTGTCATCACACCGGGCGCCGGTTCGTACCCTGGCCCCCAAAGTGTAACCATCACTGACTCCGCACCCGGCGTATCCATCTACTACACGACCGACGGCACGGTTCCAACCCCGCAGTCGACCAAGTACACAGGCGCCATCCCGGTCTCGACCTCCGAGACTCTCGCCGCCATCGCGATAGGGAGCGGCTATAAGGTCAGCCTGAGCAGCAGCGCCCTGTTTTACATCGATTCGGCAGCCAGCTCGTTCGTCTACTCGGTGGCCGGCAATGGCAGCCATGGGTACGCAGGCGACGGGGGAGCGGCAACCGCCGCCACCCTGAATGGGCCAGAGTTGACCGCCATCGATGGCGCGGGAGACCTCTACATTGCGGATGGGATCAATTGCGTGGTACGTAAAGTAGATGCCAGAACCGGCATCATTACTACCGTCGCTGGATCCGGCACCCCGGGGTACAACGGTGACAACGGACCGGCGACCAGCGCCGAGATCGGCGTTCCGGCAGGACTGGCCCTCGATAGCTCCGGCAATCTCTACATCTCGGATAACTACAACGGTGTGGTTCGCAAAGTGGCGGCCGGCACCGGCACTATCACCACCGTCGCGGGCAATCCTTCAGCCACCGCTTTAGGCGATAACGGCCCCGCTACTGCCGCCATGCTGCAGTTTCCCGCAGGCCTCGTCCTCGACAGCTCCGGAAACCTCTACATCGCCACCAGCCTGCGCATCCGGATGGTAAATGTAGCCACCGGCGCCATCACCACCTTTGCGGGCGTTGGCTACTTCGGGAGCAGCGGCGACAACGGTCCCGCCACTGCAGCTACCCTTGAACAACCCGTCAGCCTCGCCATCGACCATGCCGGCAACATCTACCTTGCCGATCAAAATGCCAGCGTCATCCGCAAAATCGCCGCAGGCACGGGGATCATAACCACCGTAGCCGGCGTGGGCTCCGTCAACACCTATCCTCCCCCGCCGCTCGGCGACGGCGGCCCCGCAACCAGCGCGGTACTCAACGCGCCGATGGGGGTTGCTGTCGACGTATCAGGCAACATCTATATCGCCGACACTCGCAACAATCAAGTTCGCAAGGTGACGGCCAGCGACGGCAACATCAATAGATTGATCGGGGCAGGCCCCTTCTACTGCACCACTCTGAGCGGCGATGGAGGGCCAGCTATCAGCTCGGGGATATGTGAACCAACCGGAGTTACTGTAGATCCTGCCGGCGATCTCTATATCGCGGAGTATGCACTTAACCGCGTGCGCGAGGTGACGGCGGCCGTCCTTCCGCCTACCGTCAAAACGAGTGACCCCGTCTTCACTCCAGCAGCGGGGACCTTCCCAACCCCACAGATTGTAAGTATCGCGACGACTACACCGCGCGCATCCACCTACCTCACCCTCGACGGTTCCCCCCCGAATACGATGGACGCGGGATACCAGGGCTCCATCAACGTCACCGGTTCCGTGACCCTCAACGCCATAGCAGCCGCTCCCGGATTCCTGCCCAGCAACGCGGTTACCTCCGCCTACACCATCACCCAGCCCCCCACAGCAGTCATCAACACCATTGCGGGCGACGGTGTCTTCGGCCCGGTCACCCCCGGCGCTGCTGCCACCAGCCAGGGACTCAGCCAGCTCAACGGCGTCGCCGTAGACAGTTCAGGAAATGTCTACTTCTCCGATCCAGAGAATGAAGTGGTCTGGATGGTCTCCGCCGCCACCGGTAACGCGACCATCTTCGCGGGCGTGCTCGGCTCCTATGGTGATACGGGCGACGGCGGTCTCGCCACCGCCGCCGAACTCGCCTACCCCGGGCATGTGGCGATCGACGCGGCCGGCAACGTTTACATCGTCGAACTGGCAGGCCATAAGGTCAGGAAAGTAGCCGCCGGAACTGGAATCATCAGCACCTATGCAGGCGGCGGCCAGTACGGAATCCTGGGCGACAATGGACCCGCGACCTCCGCCTATCTCTCCACTCCGGCGGGAGTCGCTCTCGACCCGGCCGGCAACCTCTACATCTCCGATGAGTCCGCCTTCCGGGTCAGAAAGGTCTCCCCGGACGGAACCATCACTACAGTTGCCGGAGGTACAAACACCTCCGGAACGGGAGAGGGCGGCCCAGCTACTTCAGCTTTCATCTACTATCCGCAGGATGTGGCGACCGACAGTCAGGGCAACCTCTACATCGCCGACTCTTACGGCCGCGTGCGCCTGGTGACAGCAACGACCGGCATCATCACCACCATAGCGGGAAATGGCGCTTATGGTGAGAGCGGAGACGGCAACCAAGCCACCAGGGCGGAGGTCGACCCGGCCGCTCTCACCGTCGATCCGGCAGGAAACGTCTACCTCGCAAACTCTCCGAATACTATCCGCAGGATCGACGCTGCTACCCATATCATCACCACGATTGCGGGCTCCGGATACACCGGTTTCAGCGGCGACGGAGGCCAGCCGACGATAGCCGAGCTGTGCTATCCAAACGGCCTGGCAATCGATAAGTCGGGTAGCATCTATATCTCCGATTCCTGCAACTACCGCATCCGAAAGGTCACCTTCCCCGGCGCCGCAGCCACCCCGGTCCTCTCCCTTGCCGCTGGAACCTATCAGGCTGCTCAGTCATTGACCATTACCGACGCGACCTCGGGCGCCACCATCTACTACACCACTGACGGAAGCACCCCGACTGCGGCCTCCACCGTTTACAGCGGCGCAATTGCCATCGCATCGAGCGAGACAGTAAATGCTATCGCCATCGCCACCGGCTTCACCGAAAGCGCCGTAGCTACCGCGGCCTACACCATCAACATCCCCGTCAATAACCCCACGCCTGTCCTCACCGCCTTGTCCCCGGCCTTCACCGCCGCAGGCAGCGCCACCTTCACCCTCACCGCGACTGGATCAGGCTTCATACAGTCGTCCACCCTCTACTGGGGCTCGACCGCGCTGGCGACTCAGTTCGTGGGCGCCACCAGTCTTACCGCGCAGGTTCCGGCTGCCCTCATCGGCAGCGCCGGTATCTCCGCCATCACCGTGCAGAGCCCGGCCCCGGGCGGCGGAACCTCCAACTCAATGCAGTTTGAAATTGACAGCGCCGGCTCGACCCCGGCTACCTTCACGAGCTCGACTGCCACCATCAGCCCTGGGTCGACCGCGAGCTATCCGGTTACACTGCCGTCTTCGGCGACCAATGTCTCGGTCACATGTTTGAACCTGCCAAGCGGCGCCACCTGCGGCTATGCCGGCGGAATGCTCACGATTACGACCACCTCGGCCGTCCACACCGGGACCTATCAGGTCACAGGAGTCTTCACTGAGACCCTGCCCGGGGCAGCGGCCTGGATACTGCTCCCCATCGTTCTACTGCCGCTCGCGGCCGCGAAAAAGAGAGCCAGGACCACGGGCGTCTGGCTGACAATTGCGGTCGCGGTAGTCATCACATTCGCCGGCACAGGATGCGGTGGCGGCGGCAGTAGTGGCGGCGGCGGATCGAATCCGCCACCCGCAACCCACCAGGCCACAAGCTCAGGCGTAGTCACCCTGATAGTCCACTAACTATGCAAATCTGACAGGGGAACAACTCGCGAGCATCTGCTGCTTAGGCCCCGCACTGTCTTGATGAGAGATCGCGCCTGCTCACCGCGTAACGCGCGGCCCCAGGGAGTGGGCGCGCAATTCTCTTGACAGCGTCAAGAGTCATCGCACAACGTAGGCATCGATTCTGAATGGTAGGCGAGACAGGGATTGAACCTGTAACCCCCGGCTTAGAAGGCCGGTGCTCTATCCAATTGAGCTACTCGCCCACAGATGCAACTACCTCGTGGGCCACCATCTATGCCCAACCGGGTCGGCGATCAGGCAGCCAAAGAAAACACGACCGCCCTCCTTCACCTCGATCATTGTAGCGTTAGAGCTCTTGGTCCTTTCGCTGCTCCGAACAGATAACTCCTGCGACCGCCTCGAGAGCGGCTGCCCACGCCGCCTGCGACCCGGCCCGGCTCGCACCGCATCCGCTGACATACACGCTCACAGCGAAGCCCGCACAACCATGGATCTCCGCCCCGCGCAGCACCAGCTCTACCGCCGCACAGCGCAGTCGAATTGCGCGCAGCCGCTCCACCGTGCGGCGCATCCAGCCCTCCTGCCAGGCGAACGAAGCCACCTCGACAGCGTCGCGAAACACCACGTCGACGTAGCAGGCCATGCCGAAGTCCGATACGCCTGCCGCATCGAACTCCGACGGATCGATCTCCTCCGATGCAAGCTCCCACACGTCGCACTTCGACGTAAACACCCGCGAACCGGCCGCATTCAGCCGCGTCAGCGCGCTCGCCAATACGGGATGGTCCCGTGCCTCGGCGATCTGCTCGACTCTCGCTGAGCTCGACGCGAGGGGATTGCTGCCAGTCTCCGCCAGATCGACGAAGTGCAGCGTCGCCAACGTGTCGCTCGCCTGCGTAGGCGCATCATCCTCCTCGCCCGCGTGAGCCAGGCCTGGCGCAGCGCCACCTGCTCGCACATCGCCGGATCGCACGTCACCGCGCCCGGCCTCGTCGCCCCAGGGAACCACGATGCCCGGCAACTCGTCACCGGCTTCGACCGACCAATCCGCTTCCATGGTCCCGCTTCCGTCATTACGATTTAGATCGTCGGCTTCGAATCGTCCCGCTCCCGTCATTGCGCTTCGGATCGTCCCGCTCCCGTCATTGCGCTTCGGATCGTCCCGCTCACGTCATTGCGCTCGGATCGTCCCGCTGTCGTCATTGCGCTCGGATCGTCCCGCTCGGCTCGGCCCGCTCTCGATCGTCCTGCTGCCTCGATCGTGCGCTCCCGGAACTCAGTAGCTTCGACCCACAGGACCGCCGCCAATGGTGGCCTCGAGATAACCCAGCAGCGTCTTCTCCGCCCAGTAGCGCTCATTCCCCCGCTCCCCGGACAAAAACGCGCAATGACCGCCGTGACGTGTCTCGACCAGCGTAACCTGCGGGTTCCCCAGCAGCTTCAAGCGAGTCTCCGGCCGCATCCGTATGAACGGATCGTCGAGCGCATGCAGGATCAGCGTCGGCGCCGCGATCCGATCCGCCACCCGCGAACTCGACACCTGCGTGTAGTAGTCCTCCGCACCCTCAAAGCCGGAGTAGCGGGCCACGATCTGTTCATCGAAGTCCCGCATCGTGCGAATCTTCCTCAAATCCGGCCGCGGCTCGCGATATACCGCGGGAAAGATCTCCGCCTTGCGTTCAAACCGCCGCAGCATGGCACGCAGGAAGCGTCGCTCATACACCCGGTTCGCCGGCTCATGCAGCGCGTCAGAGCTGGCCGAGAGGTCCATCAGCGGGGAGACTCCCACCACTGCCTTCAGCGCAGGCAGCGTGCCGGCTTCGCCGCCAAGCTCGCCCGCCAGCTTCAGCACCATGTTCCCGCCCATGGAGTACCCGACCAGCGCCACCGCCTCCAGCGAATACTCGCCGGCCAGCTCTGCGACCACCCGCCGAACGTCCTCCGAGCGTCCGGAGTGGTAGAGGGACGGCGAGCGCTCCTCGCCCCCTCCGCAGCTTCGCATGTTCATGCGGACCACGTTCCACCCCGCAGCCCATGCACCAGCCGCGTTGCCCAGCACATACTGCGAGCTCGACGAGCCCTCCAGTCCGTGCAGCAGCAGCATCGTCGGCCGCGACCCCGGCTCCCTCTGCCAGTGGCACTGGCACACGAGCTCAGTCGGAACCCCGCCACCCCCGGAAGCGCCTTCGACCTCGATCCACCGCGCCTCCGGCTCCGGCAGGCTGTAGCTGCGCGGCAGGAAGTTTCCCACGATCGTCTGCAGGTGGCCGTTGCGCAGGTACCAGGGCGCGAGAAAGGGCCGCAGCCATGCCCGCGCTGTCTGCACGCCCGCGTCAGCCGTAGCGGATTGCGTCGCATCCTCCGGGGGCGCGCTGCTCAATGCTGGCTCCCGGCGAGCGACCGCAGCACCTGCTCCGCCTGCAGTGCTCCCGTGGGCTCCTCTTCATGTTTGAAGTAGGCAAAGACCTCGCCCTCAGCCGCCCGCGCCCGCAGCTTGCCGGTGATCGCCTCCAGCTCGCCGGCCTCGTACCCGCCGCTCATCCGCAGCCGATAGCAGGTGAAGGGCGCCGTGACGATGTCAGGAGTCTGCAGCTCATCGCTCTCCGCCACACAAAGCGCGACCTCGTGCCTGCGAAGGATCGCAAAGGTCTCCTCGGTAAACCAGCCCGCGTTCCGAAACTCGATCGCCAGGCGCAGACGGCCCTCACCTGAACCCCCCTCTGCGGCAGAACCGCACGGGCCGCAGCTCTCGCCCAGGAAAGACTCGAGCAGCGCGGCATCTGCCTTGAAGCTGGGCGGCAGCTGGATCAGCACCAGCCCCAGGCGCCCGGCCTCAACCACCGGCCGCAGCGAGCCGCTGAAGGCAGCCATGATCTCGCCGCACGCCCTCAGCTTGCGAAAATGGGTGACCCGCTGCGGCGCCCTGAACGAAAACCGGAAGCGCTCATCGGTCGCTGCCAGCCACGAGGCGACCATCGCCGCCGTAGGCAGCTGACGAAAGGTGTAGTTGACCTCGACCGAGTTAAGCCGGGTGGCATAGTGCTCGAGGAACTTCTTCGCCGCAAGCTTCGCCGGATAGAACCCCGGCTTCCAGCTGGGATAGGCCCATCCCGAAGTCCCGACGTGCACCCTGCCGTCGAGCGCAGCCGGCAAGCCGCTCCCAGCCCTGCCCAGCGACGCTTCGCCCGTCGAGGATGCGGTCACCCGTATGATCTGAACCTCACTGAAGACCCGCTCTCTCGAGAGGCCAGGCTGCCGCCTGTCGCGGCAACTGGGTCCCTTCGTCCTCTGCGGCGGCGAGACTTGCTAAGCCATTGCAATTCACAGCTTATCGCGTGCCATGCCCGCCAGCAATGCCCGTGAACCAAAGCAAGATTTCCCTCGACGGCCCAGTCGAGAGCTCCTCCGAAGACCCCGCTTGGAAGTTTCGTGGCCGTCGAAGTTTCGTGGTCGTGGAAGTTTCCGCCCTTGAGCGTGCCCGGCCTGATGTGCCACTATGGATCATGAGCAGCAACCCTGCCGGCGCCGGGATCAACGTCGAGGAACTGGATCGCGAGACGAAGCGCATCCTGTCAGAGCGCGATGCGACCTTCGACCAGGACAGACTCACCGCCCGTGAGGCGGGGGAAGTGATCGCCGACTCCCGCCGCAAGCTCAAGCAGCTCACCCCGCGTTGACCGTCCGTGTCCTTCCCATCGCACAAGCTGAGATCGACTCAGCAGCCGCATAGTACGAACGCGAGGAAGATGGCGTGGGCTCCAGGTTCCTGGATCGCGTTGAACAGGCTCTCGAGCGTATCCGCAGCAATCCCGGCGCTTACCAGAAGATTCTGGGAGAGAACCGCCGCTGCAACATCGAACGTTTCCGTATGCCCTCTGGTTCAAGATCGCAGGGGACGCCGTAGTAGTCGGCTGCCTGCACAGCCGGCGCAATCCGAGGCTCGCGAAGGCTCTGGCGGCCCGCCCCATCCCCAGCCCTGAAGATTGAGCACTCGAACGCCTCACGCAACTCCCCCAACGCGAGGAGCGTAGGAACTGGAATTCTAAATTGTGAGATTGGGGCGGCTAGTGGGGGTCGAACCCACGACATCCGGTGCCACAGACCGGCGTTCTGCCTCTGAACTATAGCCGCCGTATAGTGTTCGATTGTAGCATCTGATGCACGGCGCTCTCCGGTGCGCGGACCCCACTCCGCCACCGGACCGACGGACCCTCTATGCCGCAGATCAACCGCCCCGAGATCCTCGCGCCGGAAGGCAGACAGCTCGCGCCCTCGGAGCCTCAAACCCGTCTGCCAGGCCACAGAACGAACTACGGGCAGGGCCTCTTCAGCGACGAAAATCTGGACCGCCTTTCGCACCTCCTCGACGACTGCTTTCACATTCCGGGCACTCCCATCCGCTTCGGACTGGACGGCATCGTCGGCTTCATTCCCGGCCTGGGCGACGTGCTGGGCGGCATCGCCTCCTGCATCCTGCTGGTTGCCGGCTGGTTCCGCGGCGTTCCCTACGTCACCCTCATCCGCATGGTCGCCAACGTCGCCATCGAGGTTGCAGTGGGCGCGGTGCCCATCCTCGGCAACCTCTTCGACATCGCCTGGAAGGCGAACCGGCGGAACTACGCGCTGCTCATCCGCCACCTGGAGCAGCCGCACCAGCACACCTGGCGCGACTGGGTCTTTCTGCTGCTGCTCGCCGCAGCCCTGGGCGTGGTATTGCTCGCACCGCTGGCAGCGATCGTTGCACTGCTCTGGCGGCTTCACCTCACCCGCTAGCGCTGCTGCTTTCGAAAGCATTCTCGCCGCATCGGGCGATAGCTTCCGTCCTTGATTGTCTCCTTCAGCGTCATCCAAGGCGATTGCGCAGCTACGGTACAATCTTGAAGTGTCGGGGCGTAGCGCAGCCTGGTAGCGCATCTGCTTTGGGAGCAGAGGGCCGGGGGTTCGAATCCCTCCGCCCCGACCATTTATCCAAAATAAGACTTACATCCCGCCTGTCTCGATTCACTACACATACTACTTACCAGATAGTAACTAGCTGCCTCTTCGCCGCCATCGACGACAAGTGACTTCGCCTTGTACTGCAATCTCAGCGGTAGGTTATAGCCCGCATTGCCGCGAAATAATTCCTGAGTTACATGAGTAATGTTGTTGACTTGTCACTGCACAGTGTTAGAGTGCCGTTATTGCTACGCGGCAGCAGCTGATCCTGAGAGCTAGCGAGTGGCCGGCAACAACGCAAAAACAGCTGCATGGCAATAAAGATCTCATGGGCTTCAGGGATGAGCGGGTTTCGCCGAAGAAATAGTCCCCGTCCCCTTCAGAGGCCCCACAATTCATCAGAACTGAGAGGAATAGCTATGGGCACGAGTAGATTTGCGCGGGTCATCGCTGTAAGTGCGGTTATTGTTGCGGGAGCATTCTCTTCTGCCTATCGGGCCAACGCTCAGGAGATCACTTACTACGACTTTGACACTCCGCAGACAAACAACAGCTTCAGCTACCACTGCCTGCCAGCCGCACCGGGCTCTCCGGCAACTACACCGGCGATCTTCTGTTTCAACGATGCTACCGGCAAGGCGGCGAATCCCAGCTTCCTCACCGATCTCTACCCGGCTTCGATCGATCCGGTCACCACCGATATGCCGCCCGTGGCGAGCAACCATGTAGCCATTCAAACCTCACCGGCGACGCCCAACCAGGGAAGCAGCGTCTGGTTTTCCGTACCGCAGAAGGTAGCCGAAGGCTTCACCTCCTACTTCGCCTTTAAGCTCACCCCTAACGCGGGCAGCTACGCGACGGCGGACGGCATCGCCTTTGTCATTCAGAACGCAAGCGGCGGGGCCGGCGCGCCCCCCGACGCAACCTGCATCGAGAAGGGATCGGGCCCATCGGTAGTCGGCGGCGCGGGCGGCTGCATCGGCTACGGCGGCATCGACAACAGCCTCGCCGTCGAGTTCGATACCTATCGCAATGCGTGGGACCCCACCGACACGCTTCCCGTGCGCGGCGCCACCTTCAACGACAACCATGTCGCCATTCAGAACTGCGGAGCCGGCCTTCCCAACTCCCCCAGCCACACCGGGGCTTGCCTGGTATCCCTCACCAATGGTCAAACTTTGCAGGCCGCGATCAACGGCGCCCTGCCTGTCACCCTGGCCGACGGCAACGTACACCAGATCGTAGTCTCCTACAGCGGACCCACGGAGGCGACCCCCAACCTGCTGCAGGTCTTCATCGATCCGCCCTTCGTGCCCGGCACCCACACCCCCGCAATCGGCGCCGTTCCCGCTCTCTCCGGCACCTATAACCTCGCCGGCAACCTTAACCTCATGAACAGCGGAAGCTCGGTAGACAGCGCCTACGTGGGCTTTACCTCGGCCACCGGATCCGCCTTTGAACAGTCCGAGCTCATGGCCTGGACCTTCACCCCGCACTCGACCGTGCAGGAGACCCAGCCGATCGCGCCTCCCGGCCAGCCGACCGTCTTCCCCTTCGGCGCCCATACCTTTGCCGCGACCTTCCCCCCGGGCGTGAATACCTCCGGCATCGACCTCACCGTGACAGCAAACACCATCACACCGGTGCTCTTTGCCCAGATCATCGCGGGCACTCCCTTTGCCGGCTCCCAGTGCCAGCTCTACGACGAGACCGGCGGCAACTGCGTAGTGTATTCGGCGAGCTGCACCACCCATGGAACGACGACCATCGTTCCCTGCCCCCCTGCCACCGATCCTAATAACCTCATCGCGCTCAAGTCGGCTTTGAACAACTCGATTCAGCCCATCACGCCAGGCTTTCTGCAGGGCGACCCGGCTTACAGCCTGTTGTCGAGCGTCACCGGCAACGGACAGGTCGCGACTGTTACCTGCATCGGAGAATGCGTGGTCACCGCCGGACAGACGGTCACCATTGGCGGAACCACGATGTCAGGCAACGGCCCCGGCTCTTTCAACGGCGCCTTCACCGTGCTCGCGGCAGACCCCAACGTGCCTAACATGTTCACCTTCACCAGTTCTACCGGGGGCTCTGCAACCGGAGGCTTCGTCACCTCCAGCAATCTGAAGAACGTCTTTACCAGCTACATCCCACAGCGTATCGATGGGACGTTCTCGGGCAAGACCAAGAACTTCTCTGACTTCGTGACCCTGGCGGTCACGTCATCGCCGGTGAGCACGGCCACCAGCCTGACGATCCAGGCGCCGCAGTCGGCGCTTGGCTATCCGGCTCCGGTCACGGTCACTGCCGGGTCGTCCAGTGGTGTGGTCCCAGGCAGCATCTCGCTGGCCGTCGACGGAGGCACACCCCAGGTGCAGCCGCTGGTCAACGGGGTAGCAAGCTTCAGCCTGTCGTCCCTCTCGCCGGGCACTCACACCCTGGTGGCCAGCTACGCCGGTCAGAGCAGCTTCGCCAGTGCGACAGCCAACGGCACCATCACGGTAGTAGCGAAGTACCTGGTCTTCAGCCCGCAGAGCGCAAACTTTGCCAATGTGGGGACGGGGACTACCGCGGGGCCCATCTTCGTCACCGTCACCAACGCGACTAAGCAGCCGGCGTCCTACGTGACCTCGGCGAACCTGAACAACTTCAGCATCATGGGCGGCACCTGCGGTCCGATCACGCCGGCCACGGTGATCGCTCCGGGGGCTTCCTGCACCTTCAGCGTCACCTTCTCGCCGACCGTGATGGGGCTGCAGGTCGGGTCCTTTACCCTGGCTACACCCAGCCAGTCGGTGCTCTTCCAGTTGAAGGGCAACGGGGTCTACCCCAGACTGGTCTTCACTCCGCCGGTAGTGAACTTCGGCAACGTTGCAACGGGGACGACCAGCAATGTCGCCACCATCACGATCGCCAACTTCACGGGCGGCCAGGCGGTCCTGCAGGGTACCAGCAACTTCAGTGAATTCAATCTGGTACCGGGAACATGCGCGACGCTCGCGGCGGGTGGGACCTGCAGCTTCCAGGTTTCCTTCTCGCCCACTACGCCGGGCCAGGTGAAGGGGGTCATCGCGGTGAACAGCCCGACTGGACTCTACTACTTCACTGCTTACGGGACAGGTGTTACTACCGGTCAGTAGGGTATCGGTTCTGCTGAAAGACGGGGGCGCGGCCAGCGAAAGCTGGCCGCGCCTTTTTGCTGTGCTTGGCGCGACGTCTTCCCTCAGCGGCTCAAGCCGCTCTTACTACGGCGCTCCAACCGCACGGCTGAAGCCATGCCCCTTCAGCCCAATTCTTGCGACTCCTCGGTGTTAACCACTCGGCCCAGTGGCGGCCACCCAGGTCCCAAATGCCACGGCAGCCTGCCGGAAGGCTGTAGCGCAACCTCCTAACCGGTCCCATACAGCCCACCGGTTACTAGCGGGCGGAAGCTAACCTCCAGACCAGCCTAAGGAGGTTACTATACCCAAAGGGATAACCTGCTAATGGCAGTATGAAGGGTTACGCAACTGCGAAAGTAACCCTCTATCATGGCCACAGGGTAACTAAGACTGCGCTTTTCGAAGGTTACATGAGTGCGCTTCAGTTCAGCAGTGCTTCAGGCTGTGACTCTCCGGCACGGCCTTTCCCCAGCGTCTGAACCCGCATCGTCTCGCGCGGCTTATGGCACACCTGAAGCCATGCCTCTCCCGTGCACAAGCTCCTCTTAATATTTCGAAGTCCTATGAATATAGTTGACGGCGGCTGGCTGGCGGCGTAGTGTCCTATTTCTATAGGAGGTGCAATGCGAGCGAGGCGCAAATCGAGAGCTCAATTGACTCCCTCGGAGCTGCGCATCATGCAGGTGCTGTGGAGTGCGGGACCGTCGAACGTGCAGACGGTGCAGGATGGCCTGGGCGGCGAACTGGCGTACACCACGGTGCAGACAGTGTTGAACGTGCTCGAACGCAAGGGCAGGGTGGCCCGCACGCTGGTGGGGCGGGCATACGTCTATCGTCCGCTGGAGACGCAGGAGAAGACGCTGGGCAGTGCGGTGCATGACCTGGTGGGACGGATGTTTGGCGGGTCGGTCGAGGGCCTGCTGATGAACCTGATGAAGACCAGGCAGCTCGACGCAGGAAGGCTTGCAGAGTTGGCGCGGCGAGTGGCGAAGGAAGAGGAGAAAGGCCATGCAGATTCCAAGTAGCGTCGTATTCGATTACGCGTTTAACGCCTTGTGGGAGGTTCCGCTGGTAGTGGCGGCGGCCGCTGTATTGGTCCGGCTGCTGGGCGGTGTGAGGGCGGAGGTGGCGCATCGCGTGTGGGTGGGGTGCCTGCTGCTTGCGGTCATCTCTCCAGGACTCCCTCTGGCCGGGCATTCGCGCGCGGCCTCGACCTCGGTCGCACGCGAGTTGAGTGCGTTCAATGCGGCAGCGAATGTAGAGACCCTCGCGGGAGCAACTGCAGGTGGTGGAGCCGGAGATAGCGGGCACGTCGCTCGAGTGAAGGCGGGACGCGTCTTCGCGTGGCGGCCCATTCTGCTGAGTGGCTTCTGCTGGCTCTATGTGGGCTCGATCGTGTTTGCGGTGACGAGGCTGATGATCGGGCTGCGGCGAACGGGGATGCTGGTGCGGTTCGCATCCCCGGCGACGCTGACGCCGGAGCTGCGGGCTACTTTGGACCGCTGCCTGCGCTCTTTTGGAATGTCGGAGATTGCGGTTGTGTCATCGGCGCAGGGTGCCGGGCCGGCGACGGTGTGCTGGCCAAGGCCGCTGATGATCCTGCCGGCGGAGTTGCAGGGAGCGGGAGCGAGCGAGATGGCGGCGGCGTTCTGCCATGAGCTGGCGCACATGCGGCGCGGCGACTTCCTGCGAAACCTGGGCTACGAGGCTTGCGGAGTGCTGCTGTTCTTTCATCCGGCGATGCATTGGGCGATGCGGCGGCTCAGGGAGACGCGGGAGATGGCGTGCGACGAGATGGCGGCGGCGGCCATGGATGGCAGCAGCGAATACACACATAGTTTATTGAAGTTGGCGCAGAGGATGGCGCCGGCGGCTGCACGGCCGGGGCTGGCGCTGGGAGTGTTTGACGATGGCAGTCTGGAGAGGCGTGTGATGAACCTGATTGAGAAGAAGATGAAGCAGACGGTGGTCCGGGCAATCGTGTCCGCGGCCGCAGGGCTGGGATTGCTGGCGGGAGTGGTTGACCTGAGCGCCCGGTATGGATTGCAGCCGGTACTGGCGCAGAGCTCGGAGGAGAGCAGCAAGCCTCCAGCAGGATGGCTGCTGGCCGGAGACAAGCCGGCGAACTATCGTACCGGTGTGGACAAGGGGATGATGCACGATTCGATGCCGAGCGCCTTCCTGGTTTCGCGGGTGAAGGAGTCCGGATTTGGAACGCTGATGCAGACGATCTCGGCGTCAAGGTATGCGGGCAAGCGGGTACGTCTGCGCGGATGGGTGCGGTCGCAGGATGTGGCGGACTGGGCGGGGCTGTGGATGCGTGTCGATCGAGGAGAGGCGATGGTCGGCTTCGACAACATGCAGCATCGGCCGATCAAAGGCACGCGCGAATGGGCTTCATACGATGTGGTACTGGACGTTCCGGCCGATGCGACGGGCATCGCGTTCGGGGTGCTGGAGGCGGGTCCGGGCGAGGTGTGGATCAACGATCTGAAGTTCGAGGTGGTGGGTCCCGAGGTTGCGTTGACGGCGAATGCAGCGGCTGAGGAGCCGGTGAATCTTGGGTTTCAGAAGTAGCGGAGGCTCTGGTGGCCTTTTGCTTGCTGGCGTTTGATCGATCCCACTCATGCGCGGTGGAGCTGCGCATGAATGGGGCACCCCGGCACCAGGCCTGTTGGGGACCCGGTCAATCCTGGGTTTCTGAAGTAGCGGGGCTCTGGTCGCCTATTGCTTGCTGGGGTTTGATCGATCGACTCATGCGCGGTGGAGCTGCGCATGAATGGGGCACCCGGCTGATGAGCACGGCGGAACGAGTAATCCAGAAGGTGCTAGTTGCCCTGGAAGCCTTTCATCGAGTCCCGGTAGATGCTTTGGAGGTCGGCCCGTTCGAGGACGCGGGTCGAGCCTTCTTCCTGGCTGATGCTTTGGAGGATGCGGACCACTTCGCGGTATTGCGGGGTGGCTTCCTTGCCGTCGCCGGTCTGTACGAGCAGGATGGCGAGCTGGTAGTGGGCCTTGGCCTCGAGGACGCGGAGGCCAAGCTTTTCGGCGCGGGCGAGCGAGACATCGAGCTGCTGGCGTGCGCCCTTGGCGTCCTTTGTCTGGACCATGGCGGCGCCGAGGTAGACGGAGCACTCGACGGAGAGCGATTTGAGGCCCAGGGCGTCGGCCTCTTCGGTGAGCTTCCTCAGGGGCGCGATCGCGGCCTGGGCGTGGCCCTGGCTGACGTCGGTACGGGCCTTGCCTACCTTGGCCTGGAGGATGCGCTCCTGCGAGGACGATTTGACGGCGAGCTGCAGCGCGCGGTCGTACTGCTGCTGAGCGGCAGCGTAATCCCCCTTGTAAAAGGCCAGATCGCCGAGCCCGCTGGTTGCGAGTGAGGCGGCGGCATCGTTGTTGATCTGGTGGGCCACGTTGAGCGCGTCGGTCAGGCTCTGCTGGCCCTCATCTCCGCGGCCCACCTGGGCGAGCAGGTCGCCCCATCCGGCCTCGATCTCGACGGTGAAGAAGGTGACCTCTTTGGACTGCTGGAAGTTCTTGTAGGCGTCCTGCATGGCGGAGAGCGCGGCGCCGTAGCGGCCCTGCGCGGCGAAGATGGTGGCCATGCTGTAGGACTCGAGGACGACGCCGCGCTCGTCGCTGGCGGCACGGCGAATCTCGATGGCCTTCAGATAAAGACCGAGGGCGGCGTCGTACTGGCCGAGCTTGGTGTTTGCCTCCGCGAGATTGTGCAGGGACTCGGCGATGTCTCCCGGGACGTTGACCTTCTGGCGAAGCTGGTATCCCTGCTCGAGGTAGGTGAGTGCGTCCTGGTAGTCGCCCTTGTCGAGGCGAATGGTGCCGATGTTGTTGAGGCAGAGGGCCTGGTTGGATTCGTCGCCGAGGTCACGCTCGATCTGCAGCGCCTGCTCGAAGTATTTGAGTGCTTCGTCGGGCTTGCCGTGGTCGTGGTAGTACGATCCGGTATCGAGCAGGGTGTTGCCGATGCCGACGGTGTCGCCGATCTCCTTGCGCAGCGCGAGGGCCTCTTTGTAGCTGGCGAGCGCCTCGTCGGAGTGGCCGGTGCCGTCCTGGATGCCGGCGATCTGCTCGAGGCTGGCGGCCCATCCGCGCTTGTCCCCGATCTCCTTCTTGATGGTGAGCGACTCCTGGTAGTTGCGGAGCGCGTCCTCGGGCTTGTTGAGCATCTCGTAGGCGAGCCCGGAGGCCTGGAGGATGGCGGCCTTCTCTTCCTGGTTGTCGAGCTGGATGGCGAGGGTGAGGGCGCGGGTGAGGAAGTCGAGGCCGCCCTGGGCGTCGCCGGACTTGATGGCTACGCGCCCGCTGGCGAGCAGCACGTCGACGTTCTTGGGGTCGCGGGTGAGTACGCTGGCGAGATGCTCCTTGGCGGCGGCGAAGTCGCTGGCCTGCTCGTAGAGGCCGGCAAGGGCGAACTCGACGTCACTGTCGCCGGGGTTTTCGCGGGCGAGGGCCTCGTAGGAGTGGATGGCCTTGGTGGTGTCCTTGGTGATGCGGGCGTGGTTGGCTTCGATCAGGTTCTTCTCCTGGGCGGGCAGGTTGTCGCTGAGCTCGACGGCGCGGCGGGAGGCCTTTTCGGCCTGATCGTCGTGGCCGAGCTTGGAGTAGACCTCGCCGAGTTGGGAGAAGGCGAGGGCGAAGTTCGGATCGGTGCCGGTGGCAGCCTCGAGGCGCTTGGCGGCGGCGAGGTTGTTGCCCTGGCGGGCGAGCTGCAATCCATCATCGTAGGCATGGAGCGCCTCGACGGAGGTCGTGGTCGGCCGCTGGGAGTGCTTCTGCAGCTCCTTGAGTGAGGCCGGGTCGGTGGCGAGGCGCTGCCGGATGTCCGTGGCCAGGCCGTCGACGGAGGTCAGCAGGTCCTTCTCCTGCGGGACGCTGGTCTTGATCACAGAGCTCGAATCGTGGGCGAGGTCAAGGACGGTGGTGTCGAGTTGTATCTGCTCGCCCATCTTCACGTACTGGCCGTAGATGACGGTGTCGGCGCTGGTGAACTCGGCGAGGCGGCGCAGGGTGGCCACGTCGACCTGCGACTGGCCGGTGATGTGGAGGTCGCGGAGGACCTGCTGCAGGCGCGTCGGAGAGACCATGCGCAGGCTGGCGGACTGGCCGATGCTGCTGCTGAGGGTCTCTGAGACGCTGGCTCCGAGCCAGTCGAGCTTCGGGTCGCCGGAGGCGTTGTAGAAGGGCATGATGGCGAGCGACACGGAGGGTCCGCCGGCTGCGCCCTTTGCATTGGAGTGCGGGTGGACGTATTTCTTGGCAAGGGAGACTCCGCCGATGACGACTCCCAATGCGGCGATGAGCACGGCGATGAGGATCCACTTGCCGCTGACCCCGGTGGACTCAACATTGGGGTTGAAGCGCAGGCTGGCGGCGGCGCGCTTGCCCTGCCATACCTCGAGGTCCTCGATGATCTCGCCGGTGTTTTTGTAGCGCAGGGTGATGTCGCGCTCGAGGCATCGGCTCACGACTCCGCTAAGTGTTGGAGGGATGGCGGGATCGTGGGTCGAGACCGGCTCGGCGCGCTCCTGGGTGCGCTTGATGAGGCTGGCGAGGGCGCTCTCTGCACGGAAGGGCATCTTGCCGGTGAGCATCTCGTAGGCGATGAGGCCGAGGGCGAAGATGTCGGAGCGCTGATCGAGTTCCTTGCCGAGGGCCTGCTCGGGCGACATGTACTCCATGGTGCCGACCAGGGCGCCGGACTGGGTCATGCCGTCGCCCTCGAGGGTGCGGGCGAGGCCGAAGTCCATGACCACGATGTGGCCGGCGGCGTCCTGCATGATGTTCTGCGGCTTGAGATCGCGGTGGATGACGCCGACGGAGTGGGCCGCCTCAAGGGCGCGGCAGACCTGGAGCAGGATGTCGACGGTCTCTTCGGGAGAGAACTTGCCGCGCTCCTTGATCAGGGCGTGCAGGCTCTGCCCCTGGATGAACTCCATGGTGATGAAGCGGAGGCCGTCGTCCTCGCCGAGGTCGTACATCCGGATCACGTTTTTGTGGGTGACCTGGTGAGAGAGGCGAAGCTCCTGTTTGAAGCGGTCGACGATGTCGGTAATGCGCGCGAGCTGCGGACGAATGACCTTGAGGGCGACCATGCGGTCGAGCTCCTGGTCGTGGGCCTTGTAGACGGAGCCCATGCCGCCGTGTCCGAGCACCTCGAGCACCTCGTAGCGATGGGCGAGGATGGTGCCGGGCTCGAGGAGGGTCTCGTCGGGCGGGCCGCCGGAGTAGGAGGTTACGGGACCTGGTTTGGGAGTGCCCTGTCCGCCGGGCTGCGGAGTACCGGCGGGGCGAGCCGAGGCCTGGTCGGATGGCGAGGTCTTAGCTGATGTCTTCGAAGGCGGCCTGGTGGGCGCCTTGGTTGGTGGTTTGGTGGGCGGCTTGCTGGCGACGGGGGTCTCGGGGCCGAGGCCTGCGAGGGTCTGTTCTTCATCCCAGAAGATCTGCGTCTCGGGGGCCCGATGATCTCCGCTGGAGCTACCGAGGGCTGCGGGGCTCCCTTGCCTGGTCCGGTCATCGCCTTGGGGCCGCTTGGGGTCTTTATTTTCCATGCAGTGAGCCGGTTCGACGCTTCAACTCTATGTCTTGGGGGGCCGTCCAGCGCGTTCGGGCATGCCTGCTCGACGAATGGCACAGACTGAGTTGCTCAAGTATATACCGCAATTCCCTTGCAGCCGCTGCATGGATTCGCGTCAACCGCGGCGGACCATCGAGATAACGAGTGTCGCTGCGGACTTGCGCGGCGGCAGGCCTGGACGTTGCCGGGTTCGGGTCAGAGTACCTCAAACAGCACCAAAGACCTTGCACCAAGGTTGCGTGTGGTTATGGGGTGCAGTCGTTATAATGGGCAGGCCTTACGCTGCTGCATGTTCGTACCGGAAACGTTCCCCCACATTCCCGCTCGGTCATGCCGCAGCTGCGGTTGCACAGACGTCCCAGAGTTTACCTGTCTACCACCTGAAACGATTCGTCGCTTTACGTCGGCTGCAGCGCCCTGAGGCGCCCGGCCTGCACTGCCGCATTTGCGGATCCCTCCATCGATGAGGTTGCATGAATCCAGAGCAGTCTGAACCAGCGCCGCGGAAGGCGGGACGCACGACCCTTCGCGACCTTGCCACGCATCTCGGAGTGTCGCAGACCACGGTCTCGCTGGTGCTGAACAATGCACCGCAGGCGAAGGGTCTGAGCGCGGAGACGCGTCGGCGGGTGCTGCTGGCGGCCAAGGAGTTGAACTACCGCGCGAGCTACTTCGCGCGCAACCTGGGGAAGACCCGCAGCGAATCGATCGGCGTGATCGCGCCGGAGCTGAGCGAGGGCTACTTCACCGTAGTGATGGGCGGGGTGGAGAAGTACCTGGTCAAGCGGCATTATCTCTACTTCACGTCGTGTCATTACTGGCAGCCGGAGCTGATGGAGCGCTACCCGCAGCTGTTGCTGGACCGGGGCGCAGAGGGGCTGCTGCTGTTGAACACCAATGCCGACTTCCTCACCCCGCTGCCGGTGGTTGCGATCTCGGGGCACAGGGCGGGCGCGGGCATCACCAACGTGATCCTCGACCACGCGGAGTCGGCGCAGATGGCGATCGGCCACCTGTATGAGCTCGGACATCGCCGGATCGCGTTCATGCGGGGTCATCAGCATGTGATCGACTCTGACTTTCGCTGGGAGGCGATGTCGGCGGTGGCGGCGGAGTTTGGCATCGTGGTGCGGCCGGAGCTGACGGTGCGCCTGCTGAGCGGCGGATGGTCGCCGACGGTGGGCTATGGACCGGTGAAGCGGCTGCTGGCCCGTACACGGGACTTCACCGCGATCCTCTGCTTCAACGACACGGCGGCTATCGGTGCGATGCGCGCGTTGAAGGAGGCAGGGCTCTCGGTACCGGGAGATGTGTCGGTGATCGGCTTCGACGACATCTTGAGTGCTGCGTTCCAGGTGCCGAGTCTGACGACGATTCGTCAGCCGCTGGAGAAGATGGGGCAGGTGGCGAGCCAGGTGCTGCTTGACCGCATCGAGCATCCGGACCGGGATCAGCCGGCGGAGATCGTGATGGGTCCGAAGCTGATGGTACGGGAGTCGACGGGGCCGGCGCGCGCTGGCGGCCAGCACGGGAGTGCGTGACCACGAACACAAGCTGGGCGGCCTCGCGGAGGAGCCTGGGCTTCTGTCTGCGATTGCTTGTGGCCGAGCCGTCTGGCTGCGAGCGGCTTCGCGGGCTTATTGCTGCCGAGACCATGGCGGGCGGAGGTAGAGCGCGAGGAGCGCGAGGGTGCCGGCGAGCGGCAGCAGGAGGGCGACCTGCAGTGATCCGGTTCGGCTTGAGGTCTCACCCATCATGGCCGTCAGTGCCGCTCCTCCCAGGCCGGTGACGGCGAGGGCGAGGGCTGCCTGGCGGGGCCTGGGGCACTGCTCGAGCATCAGGGCCAGGGTTGCGGGGAAGCAGGGTGCGAGGCTCAGCCCGAGCAGCACCGCACAGAGGCTGATGGCGCCGAGGGTGTGGGCGAAGATGAGGCCGCTGGTGGCGAGCACGGCGAGGCTGAGGGAGCCGAGGAGTAGCGGGCGCTCGGCGATGCGGATGAGGACGAGGGCTGAGAGGGCGCGGCCGGCGGTCAGCGCAATCCAGAAGAGCAGGGTGGTTGACTGGCTGCCGGAGAGGCTGTGCCGGCCGTAGCGCAGGGTGTAGGTGGTCAGCCATCCGTTGAGGCTCGATTCGACGCCTCCGTAGAGGAAGAAGAGGGCGGCGAAGAGGAGGAGGACGCGGGGTGAGACTCCGGCGGGTGCAGGGTTCGGAGTTGCAGACGGGCTGGTCTTCCGGTCGCTGGGTGGTGCGGTGTTCCGGGCGTCGGAGGGGGCGTCGGACGGGAGGTCGGACGGGCTGGTGTTTGAGTCGCGGTCTGGTGCGGGCTCATGATCTGCCGCGTGCTGGAGGCGCAGGTCAAAGGACGCAGCGAGGCCGAGCAGGAGAAATGCGGTCGCGAGCGATGCGAGCAGCGTCGCGACGGAGTAAGCCGGGGTAAGCGCGGCCACGAGCAGGGGCGAGAGCACGGCTCCGAGGCTCCAGCCAAAGTTGAGCAGGGTGAGAGGCGGGCCGGGCCGGGAGCGGTAGCGCTCGCCCGCGATGAGGTTGTTGGAGGTGATGAGAAGGCCAAGTCCGAAGCCCGCACAGAAGAGGACAGCCAGGCCGGCGAGCAGATTGCCTGCGGGAAGGCCGTTGAAGCTTGCAGCGTGGTAGAGGCTGGCGTGGTCAGCGGGGCTGGCGCCGGGGAGGACGGCGAAGAAGTTTGCGGAGGGGCGGGTGAGCCGGGCGAGGGCTCCGAAGCCGGCCGTGGCAGCGCCGATGCCGAGCAGGAGGCTAAGCCGCAGGCTGCGGGCGATGGCAATCGAGCCGATGGAGAGGCCGAGGAACTCCGCAGTGAGCAGGAGGCCGGACTGGGAGTCGCGCAGATGCCAGTGGGCGGCGAGGAGGGGGAGGATGGGGCCGAGGATGGTAGTCCCCATGCCGCTGAGGACCATGCCGGCGGCGATGACGGCGGTGGAGATGGGCCGGGATTCGCCGGGGAGGCGGGCGCTGGTGGATTGCATGGGGTGGGTGCGGTTCTTCGGTCTCGGGGCTCTGTTAATCGTTCTTGCGTTCTCAGTATTCTGTCGTGGCTGCAGCCTTTGATTCGGGCTGATCTGGAGTTTTTGGCGAGTGCCGATGGCGCTGAAACGCATTCGCCAGGTTCTGCGCTGAGGAGAGTTAGGTTGCGTGCCGGCGGCACGATATCCGCCATCCTATAGGAGCAGAGTTGAGGGTGGGAGCCCGGTCGGCGGGAGCCTTGTTCGGCGGGAGCCTTGTTGAGGCGGGAGCAAAGTTGAGCGGCTGGCTTGCGGCGGGGGATAGCTGGAGGGAGTACCGGTGCCGCGCATGCAGGATGGGAGAGGATGACGCGCGAATGAGAGCAGGTGTTTTGAGGATGGGAGGGTGTGCCCTGCTGGCGCTGCTTTGGGTGAGTTTGAGCGCTGGCGGGCAGAGTGGTCCGAGTGCCGACCCTAGTGGGGCTTCGCGGGCAGCGCCGCCGGCTGCGAAGGCTGATGCGGGAGCGGTCAAGGCTGATGCGGGTTCGGAGAAGCCGGCTGCCGGGGGCAAGGCAGACGCGCCTAAGGACGTCGCGGCAGGCCGGTCGCTCGACGCACGGCAGGTTCGGCTGGAGGCGGACACGGCGCGGCTCTATGAGCTCGCGCAGGAGCTGAAGGCGGAGGTCGACAAGAGCAGCAAGGACATGATGTCGGTTGCGGTGATCAAGAAGGCGGCCGAGGTCGAGCGTCTGGCGCACGATCTCCGGGAGCTGATCAAGGTCGAGGCTCCGAAGGCGCGGTAGTTTGAGGCGGGCTGGCTTCAGTGCCGGGCGTTTTAGTCGAGATGTTGCGGCGGGAGTAAGTGCCGACTTCGTCTTGCTTGTCGATGTGGGAACCTGGAGATGCGCGCGACCGGAGGCGGTAACGCTGTTCAGACAGCACTCGAGAGGGTGCTTCCCACGTAGGCAAAGGCGGCGCCGATGCCTGCCGCGATGGCCCTGGTCGAGGCGATGACGCCGAGCCCGATAACGAGGGAGACGAGGGCATATTCGACCAGGTCGCGGCCCGCCTGCTGAGCCGCAATCTCTCTCATGCGCTGCCGCAGGCGCCCCTGGGAGAGCTCTCCGCCGCTCAAGCTGGATGCAGTTCGCGAGCCAACGAGTCACCCGGTTCGCACGAAGGCGGTTGAGCCGCCCCAGCAAGGTCATCGGCAGGCGAACTTCGGTGCATGAGAGGGGTGCATGAGAGAGGCGCGTCAGCACGGCGCGTCGGCACGGCGCGGATCTGGTGCGGGGCTGATCGCCGCGGCGCTGATTTCGGCGTGGCTGCCGGGTCGATGCTGCGCCACGCGGGGTCCGGGAAAGATAGACTGGGTCCATCCGACCGCTCCCTATTCCCACTGCAGCGGGCCGCCGGGTGACGACGAAAAGGAACCAGACCACAACGTAGATCAACCCCGGGGAACGCGCAGCATGCCGCCCACCTTCGAGACAACTCGCTTCGAGGTACTCCGCGAGATCGGCAGAGGCGGCATGGGGGTGGTCTACGCGGCGCTCGACCGGGAGCGCAACCTCGAGGTCGCGTTGAAGGTCATCCGCGACGCCGGCTCGGAGGCGCTGCACTCCTTCAAGCAGGAGTTTCGCTCGATCGCGGACATCGTCCATCCCAACCTGATCTGCCTGCATGAGCTCTTTGCGGAGGGCGACCAGTGGTTTTTTACGATGGAGCTGATCGAGGGCGACCACTTCCTGCAGTACGTGCGCGGCAAGCGGCCAGGCGACGGAACGGTGGCGGCGGACACTCCCCAGGCCTTGACCATAGTCGACCCCTCGCTGATGGAGACGGCGACCGGGGAGTTTGTCGACTTTTTCGCGCGATCGGCCCTTGCGCGGGAGGGAAAGATTTTGGCGGGCCACAGAGGTACATCCGCGGGCAGCGAACCACTGCAGAGGATGGTCTCGAGGAAGCCGATCGACTGGGACCTGGAGCGCCTGCGCTCCGTGCTCACGCAGCTCGCGCAGGGGCTTGACGCCGTTCACAGCCGCGGCAAGCTGCATCGGGACATCAAGTCGTCGAACGTGATGGTGACCACCCAGGGTCGTGCGGTGATCCTCGACTTTGGACTGGCAAGCACCATCTCCGAGCTGAACCGGATGCGCGCGCGGGGGCTGGTCGGCACCCTGGCCTACGCATCCCCCGAGCAGACGGCGGGCGAACAGCTGACGCCGGCGAGCGACTGGTATTCGGTCGGGGTGATGATGTTTGAGGCGCTCACCGGCTATTCGCCTTTTGGGACGGACACCGGCAGCCTGCTGGAGAGGAAGCTGACCACTCCACCTCCGGCTGCGGACGATCTTGTAGAGGGTGTGCCGGGCGATCTGAACACTCTCTGCAGCGAGCTGCTGCAGATCGATCCCTCGGCGCGGCCCAGCGGCAAGAGGGTGCTCGACCTGCTCAAGGCGGGCACTGCGACGACCTATTACGCGGGCGCGAACCCGTCGGCGGCGGACTTTATCGGCCGCGAGCGCGAGCTGGGCATCCTCAATGATGCGCTGCGTGCCGCGCGCTCGGGATCGGCGGCGGTCGCGATGGTCTATGGGCCATCGGGATTTGGCAAGAGCTCGCTGGTGCAGAAGTTCCTGAGCGGACTCTCCGATCGCGACACCCTGCTGCTGCGGGGGCGCTGCTATGAGCAGGAGTCCGTGCCTTACAAGGGGATCGACAGCGCCATGGACGCGCTGGCCGAGCACCTCGACGACACCCTGCCGCGGCTCGCCGCCGGCCGCTTCGACCTCGGCCGCGGCTACTCACCGGGGGTGATCGAGCAGCTCCCGGTGGCACCGCTCAGGGCTCTTGTCCAGGTGTTTCCGGTCCTGCTGCAGTCTGCCCAGGTGCGGCAGCGGCTGGCGCGCCGCGATGCGCAGGGTCGCCAGACGCAGCGTCGCGATGCTCTGGGTCTCGATGCTAAAAGTCGCGGTACCCCGGTTGGCGAGGCGCAGACCGGCGAGACGCAGATCCTTGAGCCGCAGTTGCGCCGGCGTGCGGCCTTCGCCTGCCTGCGGGACATCATCCGCGGGCTTGGACGAGATCGCCAGATCATCTTCTGCATCGACGACATGCAGTGGAGCGACGCGGAGAGCGTGCAGCTGCTGTCCAGCCTGCTCGCCTCGCCCAACGCGCCTGCTGTGCTCTACCTCTCCTCTTATCGCAGTGAGTATGAGGAGCGGAACCCGTGGCTGCAGCAGTGGCTGCGGGCGGTGCGAAGCTCGGGTGTGAGCACGTTCCAGGCGCCGATCGGCGCCTTTTCGGCGGAGGAGTCGGCGGAGCTCGCGGCACGGATCCTCAGCGGGGCAAATGGCGGGGACGGCATGGCGGCCGCGAAGATCGTGGGTGAGGGCGAGGGCAATCCCTTCTTCATCTACCAGCTCGCGCAGAGCGCCCGCGAGCAGGGCTCGAAGACCGAGGCATTGGCCGAGCGCATCACCCTCGACACGGTGCTGCGCAGCCGCTTTTCGACGCTGCCGGCGAGCGCGCGGGACCTGCTCGAGGTGATCGCGGTGGCGGGTACCCCTATTGCGAAGTCCGACGCCTACGCTGCCGCGGGTCTCGAACACCAGGACCCGGTCGTGCTCAACATCCTGCGCATCGCGAACCTGACGCGCAGCTTCAGCTTCGGTGGAGTGGAGGTGGTCGAGACATACCACGACCGCATCCGCGAGTCAGTGGCGAAGTCGCTGCCGGCGGGTGAGTCGCGGCGTCGCCACCAGTCGCTCGCGATCACGCTGGAGCGCTCGGGAGGAGCTGATCCGGAGTTGCTGGCCGTGCACTTTGAAGGCGCGGAAGAGCGCCCGCGGGCCGCACACTACTACGAGCTTGCTGCCCGTCGCGCGGACGACGCGCTGGCCTTTGAGAAGGCGGCGCGCTTTTATCAGAAGGCCCTCGCGATCGGTGACCTCTCTGAACCTGGCCAGAGCGCAACGCGGCTGAAGCTGGCCGAGGCCCTGGCCAACGCCGGACGCGGACGCGCTGCCGCAGAGGAGTTTGATCGGCTCTCGCAGCAGGCGCCGGCCAGCGAGTCGCTCGAGCTGGAGCGTCGGGCCGGCTTCCTCTACTGCTCGACCGGCCACCTCGACAAGGGCCTGAAGGTGTATGAGCGGATCGTCGCGCGGCTGGGGCTGCGTGAGCCGCGCAGCCGCGGCGTGCTGACCGCGTACATCGTTGCCCGGCTGCTCGCGCTGCGGCTGCGCGGACTGAGCTACAGGCGCCGGCCGGCCGCCGATGTGCCGCGTGAGCTGCTGCTGCGCGCAGACACCACCTGGTCGCTCTCCGCCGGGCTCGTGCTAATCGACATTCCCAGGTCTATGAACTTCGGACTTATGGCGCTGAGGGATGCGCTCAAGGCGGGGGAAGCCGAGCGCCTGCTCAATGCCATCGTGATGACGTGCTGGATCCCGATCATGACCCGCATCGGCGGCCGACCGCTCGCTGACCGCCTGCTCGCCATCGGAGAAGAGTTGACGGCGCAGCTCGACACACCGCGCGCGAGGGCCATGCTCGAGCAGTCCAGGGCCGTGACGTCGCATGGCTGCTCGGAGTGGAAGAACGCTCTGCATCATCTGCGCGAGGCCGAGCTGCTGTATCGCAACCACTGCACCGGCGTGAGCTGGCAGCTGGCGTCGGTGAACACGATTCACCTCTACACGCAGTTTGTGCTGGGGGACTACGCGGACATGGGCCGGCGCGCCGAGGCCACCATCAAGGACGCGATCGAGTCGGGAGACCTCTACTCGCAGACCGTGGCGGAGACCTTTCCCTCGGCGTTTGCGCAGCTTGCGGACGATCGCCCAGCCGATGCGCTGCAGACCGTTCGAAAGGGCCTGGCACGCTGGTCCACGCGGGGCTACGATGTGCAAAATGCCATGGGCGCGACGGTGACGGGCTTCATCGAATTTTACGAGGGCAGGGCGGCGCTGCTGCTCCCCTACATGGAGGAGCAGTGGGCGATGATGTCGAAGTACGGCTTTGACAAGCATCCCGCAATGCGCCCGCCGTTCCTCAGCTTCTGGGTGCGGGCGGCGCTGGCCAAAGCTGCGCTGCCGGCCACCGGCGCGGGCGACAGGGAAAAGCTCTGGAAAGTGGCGCAGCGAAAGACAAAAATGCTGCAGAGGAGTCCCGGGCGGTTTGGCGAGGCGGCCTACCCCTGCGCGGTCGCTGAACTGGCCGAGGCGCGAGGGGACAAGCCGGCTGCGCTGGCTGGCTTTGCGAGGTCAGAGGCTCTCTACCGCAGCCTGGATATGAAAGGCTACGCAGCCGCGGTGCTGCGCCGCCGTGGATCGCTGCTCGGCGGTGAGCAAGGAAGCAGCATGGTGCGGGAGGCCGATGAGAGGCTGCGCGACTGCGGTGCGGTTGACCCGCAGCGGCTGGCAGCCACCCTCGCCGGAGGCTGGCAGCCGCAAGCATGATGGCCTGGTTCATGGAGTTCTTCTTTGACAGCACCCTCTCCCACTGGATCTGGTCGATCGTGATGGGAGTCACGGATGTGCTCGATGAGCTCTTTGACCGGCTCACGGGACGGGCCGCAGCTCCGGCCTACTTCCGCTCATGGCAGAACCGTCCGCCGCCCAAATATCCCCTGCCTGACCTGGAACACGATCTGCCTATCAAGACATCGCACGCGGATATCTGCGGGGAGTACCTTGTAACCCTGCTCTTCTCCTATATCCCGGTAGAAGAGATCAAGGCGACACTTAGCGGCGACTTACACATCGATCCGAAGAATATTCGCGCCGACGGCACTCACCCGGTCATTTACATGTTTGGATATACCGAGAATCTGCATCGGGTCTGGAACCCGCTTCGAGGTCCCAGCTACCTTGAATATGCAGTCGGCGTTCCCAACTTGTATATATCAGGAGATCAAGGCTACGTCGGCCCGTTCCTCTATCTGCCGGTGCTGCATCTTAACCGCGTTTATCCGACTATCCTTGGCAGGCTCGCAGGTTACCGTAAGTACCTCAGCAGGATCACGACTACAGAGAATACCTACCAGATTAAGACTCTGTTTAGTGGCAAGCCTCTGCTGAGCGCAACATTTGAGCCAATCGGCGCGATCGAGACTCCGCCGCATGAGGCAAACCTGGATAAGTGGCAGGGGCTGCTGGGTCAGCCGGGCGCTAATCCATACCTCTGGGGGCAGACACTCTTCCTGCATTACCACTGGGGATGGAACTACAGCATGATGCAGCCTGTAAATGCGCAGGTGACAGTATCGCAGGACATGCCTGCGCTGCCCAAGGGCACTTATAACTGGAAAGCTATCACGAGCGCCTCGTTTGTAGCTCTCCAGGTCCCGGAGGGATCTTTCCGCTGCAGCATTCCCTTTGAATTATTGCCGCCATTTTCCCGGGCAAAGCTGGTGCCCATGCCACCCATGGCGCCGCACGGTGTGCGCCCCAACCCCTCGCCCGCCGTGTCGAGACCTCCGGCCGACCCTCAGGGGTGAGCCACCGGGCTACCAAACGAGCCGTAGATAAAACCAGGGCTGCCACTGATCGCCCGTGCAGCCAGCTTGCCCGAAATGACGGTAGCTTCGATGCAGCCGACGTTGAGATCGCTGAGCGTCCAGTCCCCCGCCAGGTACAGGTTAGAAAAGCGGGAATCGGAGGGAGCTAGACGATACTTTGTGGTTCCAGGGAGACTTAGAACGTACAACTCGCTGGGGTCTATATTTACACGGAAGAACTGCTCGAGGAGGCGTGCCTGACCTTGTGCATTGCCGATCGAGACGAGACTGCCAAAGTCGAAGACGCCGTTGTTGTCCGCGCCTGGTAAAAGAAGTCCAATATCCTGACTTAGAAACGCCAGCGAGTTATCGATGACGCACTGCCTCTCTCGAGCGGGATAGGCAGGATCGCTGAAGGGTGCGGTGGGCAGTGGGTCAAGGTATGCATTGCAGAAGTAGGCAGACTGTTGCGCGTTGTCCTCGGGAAGCCAGCTCTCGCGCGGCAGCAGGGGAGTCATGTCGGACCAGGTGTCGAAGGGCTCTACGTAGCCGCACAGGATGCCGCGAGGACGCGTCCATCCCTGCTGCCCAGCGGTCTTGTTCAGCCACAGTTGCAGCCCCTGTGTCTTGATCGCCTGCAGGTAAGTCACCATGTTCTTCCAGCCCAGGGTCTTGTCTCTCTCGATCAATTGCTTGCAGAGATAGGGCAGAGTGCCGAGTGAGGTCGCCAGCACCACCGAGTCGAAGTCAACGCCTTTTTTGAGCGTGCGTGACGCGACCGGCTCCCAGTCCGTCCACCACGATTCAAGGTTTGGATTTGTACACTTCTGAATAGCATCGCCCTCCACGAGCTGATCGAAGAAGGGTTCAGTTGGCCAGCATGGAATTCCACTTACGGTGAAAAGTGGACTGTAGACCGCGCCGAGCTCCGGCTTTACTGTCGCCTGGACATCGATCGCAATGGTGTCAACCTCCTGGCCGTCGGGTGAGACACCCAGCTCACTTACTTTATGAAAGAAGTGGAAAGTGACTCCCCGCGCAGCCAGCACAAGATAAATGGGACTGAAGATAGTCTCCCCCATTCCTGCATTCATCCAGTACATCACTGCACCGCGGTAGGTGAGAGCCAGCCGCAAAAGGGTATAGAGGCCGGTCCCCGCGGCGATTCGCGGCGTCGCCCGGTCGCCATTCTCATAAGCAAAGACGCCGTCGTAAAGACCCTTGACTACCGCGGAACTCGGATAGGAGCAGCCGTGCCTGGCCAGCCACTCACTGAAATCGAGATCATCGATACTCAAGAATCCTTTGCAGAGGACGTCGTCCGCATGCATCCCGATCACCATGCTGACAAAAGTGTCGATGAGGATGACGGCGTGCCGCAGATCATCGTCTTGAGCTAGCACATCCTCGGTAAGCGCCCGCAGCACATTCAGGAACTTTTGCAGAAGGGTTACCATCACCTGCCGTTCGTCGAGCGAGTGGCAGACCGCATCGGCGTCCATTCTCTGGGCGAAGGTAAGTGCCGCATGCAGCCACGTAGAGTGGACGGTGGATGCGGCCACAGCGGCGGCGGGGTCATCACCTACGCTGTCGGCAAGCTCGCCGGCAAAGGCCTGGTACACTGCCTGCAAAAGCGGCCGCTTCTGCGCGGTCTCTTCAAACTTGATGCGCACCTCCTCCATTAACCTCTTGCTGAAATCCCAGGGAGTGGGCGGCGCGTGGGTACCGTCAAAGAGCTCGTCGCTGCCGGGAAAATCATTGGAGGACGGCCAGGGGACGTCCCATAGCTTCCACTGAGAGCCGACTAACTCAGCCTGTACACCATGAACCATAGGTGTAAATGCCCTGGTCACATCCGTGAAAGGTGTATCGGGCATCAACCCTTTTTGCCCGCACTCATCATAGACATGACGCAGCACGTTGAATGAGTTCTCATAGAAGCCCATCCACAGATGAATTCCATGCTCCTCGATGCGGTCGCGGTAGGCGCGGTTCCGTCCACAGGCTCCCTTGCCGCCAAGCCGCCAGCCGAGGGTATAGACGTCTACCTGGTAGCGCTGCTGCCATCCCGGGACCGAGGTTAGTTCATAGGCGGCGGTCAGGGCAGCTATGCCACCACCTAGTATTGCAATCTTTTCCATCTTGTCTCCGATCTAGATCCGCTTCGCCGGGCCGCCGGATGCCGTCAGCCTATGCAAGGCGTTGAGCAGCGTTCGTCGCGGTCAGCATACGGCAGAGTAGTCACCCTCGCAATAACTTTGTGTCTCACTTGGCGGGTGGCTGCGGACAGCGGCACACGGCGGCCGCGCAGGGAAGGTCCTTTCGCTCGCTCCGCCAGCCTCTATGCTAGTATTCGTTCAACCTGGGAGATAGTCTGGCATGCGGGCACGGCTTGTTGCCCGCGTAATGTGTACAGGGAAGATCATGCGTAAACTTCTCCATGCCATCCTGCTGCTCGCTCTCGCACGAGCACCTGCAGGCACATGCGCGAGCGCGCACGGCACCCTGATCGGCTCGGTTGCGGACCAGACTGGCGCTGCTATCCCAGGGGCTACGATTATATTCCGCGAGGAGCACACCAGCTTTGCAAGAGCAGGAGTTACCGGACAGAGCGGCGACTACTCCGAGCCTTTGCTGCCACCGGGCATTTACAGTGTGACCTTCAGCGCTGCGGGCTTTCGCCGGACAGTGTTATCGCACATTGCCCTGGATGTCGATCAGACAGAACGGCTGGATGTCTCGCTTCAGGTAGGCTCTGTCACCGAAACTATTATAGTTACGGGCCAGCAGCCGCTGCTGGAGACAGATAGCTCCGGAGTGGGGAACGTGCTCGGCGCAAAGCAGGTAGCTACGCTGCCACTCAATGAGCGCGACTTCCTCAGCTTTGCACTGCTGGTCCCCGGAGTACACACACCTATCGCTGGCTCGGATAACTCGACGCAGGGCGGCTCTATCTCCGTCAATGGCGGCCGTGAGATGTCAAACAACTTCGTTGTAGATGGCTCAGATAATAACGATGCGCTGATTAACCGGCGCAGCGTTCTGCCCTCGGTCGACGCAATTGAGGAGTTCAAGGTGCAGGCGAGCACCTATTCAGCGGAGTATGGCAGAAACAGCGGTGCGCAAATAAATGTTGTACTCAAGAGCGGCTCTAACCAGATGCATGGTTCCGTATTTGAGTTCTTTCGAAACAGGCAGCTCGATGCGCGCGACTACTTCGATCAGCCGGCCTGCAAGGCGGCATCGGCTCCGGGTACGTGCGCTCCCATACCGCGATACCAGCGGGATCAGTTCGGGGGAACGGCAGGCGGTCCTCTTAGCCGCAGCCGTGCATTCTTTTTTGCGGCCTACGAGGGGCTTCGCCTGCGACAGGCGTTTACGCGTCAGTCCACAGTACCCTCGCAGGCGGAACGAGCCGCGCTGCTGGCAGCGGTTCCTGCGAGCTATGCCAACGCTGCGGGCCTGGCTGCCCTCAACCTGTTTCCGGCAGCCAACGTTGGGGCTGATCTCATTCACTCGAATACGTATGTTGCATCGCCCGTAGCACAAAACGCTGCCGATAAGACATCGATCAAGCTGGACTACCAGGTACGCCCAGGCGACGTCGTCTCAGCCCACTATGTATTGTTTCGCGATGCCGCCTATAATCCTTATGATTTCTCTTTCTTTGTCAGCAACCTGCCTGGATATGGTGATAATGCCAGGTCATTTGGACATAACCTGGGCATCGATTGGGTCCACCTCTTCAGCCCTCACCTGCTAAGCGATGCGCGTTTTGGATTGAATCGCGACCGGCAGGCTGTATTCCAGCAGAATGAAGGTACAGACCAGAGTGCGCGCATCGGATTTCCCAGTCCGGGTAATCTCAGGGATTTCGGCTTTCCGATCGTCCAGGTGCAGGGATACGAAGTAATCGGGGAACCCTTCTCAGCCCCGCAGGACAATGAGGTAAATACCTTCCAGTATGCCGAAAATGTTACGTGGGATTCTCCGCTGCAGAATAACCACCATCACTTCAAACTAGGTGTCGACATCCGTCGCCTGCAGGATAATGGTTACTTCGACTTCTATCCGCGCGGCTACTATGCCTTCCTGGGGCTTAGCGGCAGCCCGCTCGAGGACCTCTTGCTAGGCATCCCGGCAGTGACGCTGAGTGCGCAGGGCGACTCGAACGTCCATCTGCGGGGCCTGTCGTGGAGCGCTTATATCCAGGACGACGTTCATCTTACCTCCGGGCTGACGATTAATGCGGGTCTGCGCTATGAATACAACGCTCCGGCCATTGATATACACAATCACCTGAGCACACCTGACTTAAGCGGCAGGTCGGCGGGCTGTACGCCGCTGCCGGATTGCCAGTTCCTGCAGGCCGGGACCAGCGGAGTGCCGCGATCCATCTACACTATAAGCAAGTTGAACCTGGCGCCGCGCCTAGGCTTCGCATGGCAGGCGACGGCAGACAGGAAGATGGTGGTACGAGGCGGCTACGGCATTTTCTTCGATCAGCCTATCCTGACCAGCTCCGAGTTGGGAACGATCAATCCGCCGTTCTATCGCTTTGCCTACTTCTACAACAGCGGCACCAACACCATTCAGAATATTCTAAGCTCGCCAGCTAACGTTACTATCTCAATCGTTCCGGCGAGCCGGCAGGTCAATCCGTATATGCAGCACTGGAGTGCTGGTGCGCAGTATGCCTTGCGCAACGATCTGAGTCTTGAACTGACTTATGTCGGGTCAAAAGGAACTCACCTGCTGGGTACGCAGGACAACAACCAATCGGAGCCGGGCGGCAGTCCACCTTACCCACAGTTCGGCAGCCTGGCTACGGTTGCTACAGGCCGTGCGAGCCGATACGACTCACTTCAGCTACAAGCCGATAAGCGCTTTGAGCGCAATCTCGCGTTCTTGCTTGCCTATACCTGGTCTAAATCGATCGATAATGGATCAGAATATACCGGCAGCGAGATAGAGGGGCAATATCCGCAGAATTCGCATGACTTAGCGGGCGAGCGCGGACTTTCAGGGTTTGACGCGCGTAATAGATTGGCTACGAGTGTGATCTATGGCCTGCCTTTTGGCGCGGGCCAGCGCTGGTCGCGCAGCGGGACAGCGGCTGCGCTCCTGGGTGGCTGGCAGGTCACCAGTATTATTGCGCTGCAATCGGGAACGCCATTCACTATCAACCGTGTGGGTTATCAGAGCTACACTACGCTGGTGACCGGCACCGATCGCCCTGACCAGGTCGCGGACCCGATGGCGCCGGGCCCTGTCGAGGCGAATGCAGACCCGGCCTGTCACACCACCTTATCGCACGGCGGCAGAGCGGCCGATAAGACGCGAACAGCAGCCACGTGGTTTAATCCATGTGCATTCAGCGATCCTAATCTGCTGGGGGAAAGGCGCTTTGGAACTGCTCGACGCAACAGCGTGATCGGCCCTGCCCTTCGCCAGGCGGATATCAGTATCAGCAGGTCGTTTCACCTGGGACGAGAGCATAGTCTCCTCGCGCGGGCCGACGCATTTAATGTGCTTAATCATCCAAACTGGGGCATACCCACCCGTCAATTCGACTCCAGGGGCTTTAGCAGCATCGAGACGGCGGATGAGTTTGGCAGCCGGCCGCCGCGCCAGATACAGGTAGCTCTGAAGCTTAGCTTCTGACTTTCCAGTGGCCGCAGGCCCATGCATAGAACCGGGTCGCGACGACACATGCCGGGGTAGCTTTCATGTTGCGTGACTTGACACCGTTAGTTGAAGTACGTCTTTACCGTCGAGCCCGCCACTCTACTGTTGCGGCTGGATGAGTAGATCCCGCGCTACTTGAGGCGGGCCTTCGAAATGCAAGCTAGAGTACATGTATGTTGATGTATAAGTCAGCAGGACTTCGACCCGGACTACCGTGCGGCCAGGTAGTTTCCATAGCCGACGATCAGGGTTGACGACACCAGCAGGAACAAGCCGCAGCTGACGAGCATACGCGTTCGAATGCTTGTGCCCTTCCATTCATGCAAAACGATCCCCCACAGTGTAGCGAAGATAATAATGCTGGCCATGTGCAGCGTCCAGCTGGAGAAATCGTACCTGCCCATCCTCGTCTGACCCATGGAGTAGAAGAAGAACTGCAGATACCAGATCACGCCGGCGAGCGATGCGAGGGCGTAGTTCCTGGCGAGGACTGCCGGCTGGATGCGGTCCTTTACGCCATTCTCGGTAGCGGCAAGCGTATCGGCCGCGCCTAGGAATCTTTCCGCAGGATTGGTGGCGGCGGCACCTAGAAATTGCGAAAAGGACTGATTGCGCACGATCAAGATGGCCGACCAGATGAAGTTAGTCAGAAAGCCGCCCCAGAGCACCACGACCAGCACGGGCAAATTCTGCCATAGGTCAGCACGGCCATGCGCGGCTAGGTGGACCCGGGTGAGCGCACCGATCGGTTTACCGGCAGTAAGTCCGTAAGCGAAGCAGGAACTCATAATGCCGGCAAAGACCGCGACCGCGAGCCCTTTGCTGAAAGAGTAGTCGCGCTCGCCTATGGCCGAGCTATTGGCTCGACCCATCTCCTTCTCCTTGGAGTAGCCTGCCAGCCCATTTACTCCAATTGCTGCCATGCATACTGCTACACCGAGCAGGATGATCCGGCCGCCGCCCTGATGAGCTATAGTTCCTAGCTGGCCGCTGAAGATGGGTGGCATTAATGTTCCAAATGCCGTGCAGAATCCGAGCGCGATTGCGTAGCCCAGTGCGATGCCGAGATAGCGAATGGAGAGGCCGAAGGTAAGACCGCCAACACCCCACATCACTCCCCAGAACATGGCGTGCCAGAATGATGTTGCAGGCGCAGCATGGAGGATCGCAGCCAGGCCGGGAACGAGCAGCCAGGCGAGGAACAGCGGTGCGACGATCCACGCTGCGAAGCCCTGGATGAGCCAGTAGATCTCCCATGACCAGCGCTTGATCGGGCGAAAGGGGATGAAGTTACTCGCCGACGCGAGGCCGCCGATCCAGTGAAAGACGACACCGATCAGTGGGTTCGGACCCAAGTGCACTCCCCTGACTCTGCGAGATCGGGAGCGATATCGCAGGAGCTTCGTCATACTATCTGACCAGCCGCGGAAAGGCGAAATGCGCCCTGTTGAAAGCGCCATCCGGACGGAATAGACTACCGCTGACCGCGCACATGGATCATAAGAGAGGGTGCTGATTGGATCGCAACGAAGGCACGAGCCAAGCTATTGAGGGCCTGGATGAATTTGCAATCGAGGTTCCGTCCTGGGGCTTTGCCAACACCGGAACGCGGTTTGGCAAGTTCCTGCAGGCGGGTGCAGCGACAACTCTCGAGGAGAAATTTGCTGACGCGGCACAAGTGCAGGCGCTGACCGGCATCACGCCAAGCCTGGCGCTGCATGTCTCATGGGATTTGCCGGCCGGCGAGGCCGACATACCGGCGGTGTTGCGCCTGGTCGAGCAATATGGAGTAAAAGCAGGATCAATTAATCCCAATCTATTTCAAGAGCAGGAATATAAGTTCGGTTCAATCTGTAACCCTGACCCCGGGGTGCGAGGGCAAGCATTAGACCACTTACTGCTCTCGATTGAGATAGGAAAGCAGCTTGGTTCGCGCGATGTCTCCCTGTGGATGGCAGACGGCTCGAATTATCCGGGAGGACAGAGCATGCGGAAGCGCATCGAGTGGCTTGAGCAGGCGTTGTCGGTCACGCACAACCATCTGGGCAGCGGGCAACGCCTGCTGATCGAGTACAAACCATTTGAGCCGGCGTTTTACCACACGGATATTGCTGACTGGGGCATGGCTGCGCACCTGGCAAGAACGGCGGGACCGCAGGCGCGCGTTCTGGTCGATACTGGACACCACTACCAGGCGCAGAATATCGAGCAGATAGTCGCGTGGCTGCTACATCTGAAACTACTTGGGGGCTTCCACTTCAATGACCGCCGCTATGCGGACGATGATTTAACTATCGGGTCGATCGACCCATACCAGGTGTTTCGCATATTTCACGAAATGCTATCAGAGCCCGACGGAGACCTGGCGATGAGCGTAGCATTCATGATCGATCAGAGCCATAACATCAAAGGCAAGATGGAGGCCATGGTACAGACCGTAGTTGCCGCGCAGGAGCTGTACGCGAAGGCCGCGCTTGTTGACAGGGTGCGACTAGCCGACCTACAGGCAGCCAGCAAGACGGTGGAGGCGGAGGAGTGCCTTAGAAATGCGTTCTGGACGGACGTTCGGCCCTCTCTGCGGCAGTGGCGCGTAAGTCGCGGTATTCCTGGTGACCCTCTCCAGGCGCTGCGTGAGAGCGGCTATGTCGAGCAAGCGGAGCAGGAGCGCGGCAGCCGGAATACACTACGTCCGGCCAGCTATGCCTGATATCTCAGGGCTACGAGTGTAAGTGGGGCTGCGGTGGCTTCTGGTAGATGGAATATAGGTGGTTTGAGAAGAGAGACTCATGACGGTAAGTGGCTCCGCTGAACCCAAGCTCGCGTTGACGCACCTTGAAGATTGCTGGGACGAGAGTATAGCCTACACACTTGATGGGCCGGAGCTGCTGCGCTATCGGTCGAATTTGCTGGGATCTGACCTGAGGATTACGAACTTTGGTGGCGGCAATACCAGTTCAAAGATCGAGATGGCCGATCCACTTACTGGCATTTCGACGCAGGTGTTATGGGTCAAGGGCAGCGGTGGTGACCTGGGCAGTATAACCCGGGCCGGCTTTGCCACTCTAAATATGGATAAACTGCTCGCCCTGGAGGGTCTTTATCGCGGAGTAGACCGCGAGGACGAGATGGTTGCGCATTATCCGCTGTGCACCTTCGGCAACAATCCTGTGGCTGCGTCGATCGATACTCCGCTGCATGGTTTTCTCCCTTATGCTCACGTCGACCATCTTCATCCGGACTGCGGGATCGCGCTCGCGGCCGCTGCCAACGGGCTCGCCAAGATGAGGGAGTTCAACCGCGCCTATGATCATAGCTTGCAGTGGCTGCCTTGGCAGCGCCCTGGTTTCGAGCTGGGCATGATGCTGAGGCGCGCCGTAGAGGCAAATCCGGAGTGCGATGGCGTGGTCCTTGGGGCACACGGCCTCTTCACGTGGGGCGACACGCAGCGCAGGTGTTACGTGAATACGTTGACCATCATCGATCAGCTCACTGACTTTATCGATTGGCACCTCCGCCGTAAGGCGAAAGTCTTCGGTGGAGCGAGGTATGAGTCACTTGCCGCGCATAAGGATCTTGCGTACGAAGTCATGCCTTACGTGCGAGGACGCGTCTCGGCTGGGCGGCGGCTTATCGGCACTTACTCGGATTTACCTGAGGTCGCTGATTTTGTGAACTCACTGGACGCAGAGAGGCTGGCTTACCTAGGGACGAGTTGTCCCGACCACTTTATCCGTACGAAAATACGACCGATGTATGTGCCATGGGACCCGGCGACCGGGCTCGAACTGCTGAAGAAGGAGATAGACCGGCAGATTGCGACTTATCGCGAGGAGTATGCGCGTTACTACCGGGCGCACGCAGAGTCAGCGTCCCCACCCATGCGCGATCCCAATCCGAGCGTGGTTCTTATTCCGGGGCTGGGCATGTTCAGCTTTGGCAAGAGCAAGCAGGAGTCGCAGATCACGGGCGAGTTTTTTGTCAATGCTATCCACGTGATGAGAGGCGCGGCAGGTCTTGAAGACTTTTCGGAGGAGAGCGATGCGCATACGGGATTTGGAGTGCCCCAGTGCGGCTCCGAGGCACTTAGGCTGGCCTTCGAGACCTATAGCAACTATGTGGCGCTGCCTCCGGCGGAGGCCTTTCGGATCGAGTACTGGGCGCTCGAGGAGGCGAAGATTCGCCGTCAGCCGGCAGAGAAGGAGTTGAGCCGTCAGGTGGCCCTGATCGTAGGCGGTGGCAGCGGGATAGGGCGCGAGGTCGCTTTGCTGGCAGCCGAGCGGGGCGCCCATGTTGTGGTAGCGGACCGCGATCTCGACAGCGCAAAAAAAGTCGCTGAGGAGGCCAGGTCGCTCCTCGGGAGTGAGATCGCTATTGCGTCTGCGGTGGATATACGCAGCCGGGAATCCATACGAGGGATGATGCGCGATGCCGTAGCCCAGTTCGGGGGCATCGATATTGTCGTCAATACCGCTGCACTTTTCCCGTCTTCGCCGACGGGTGTAGTCTCCGACGCACAGTGGGCACTTACACTGGAGGTAAATGTGAGTGCCAACTTCTACCTGGTGGAAGAGGTTGGCAGACTGCTGCTTGACCAGGGTTTGAGCGCCAGTATCGTGCTTACCAGTTCCGCAAACGCCGTGGTAGCAAAGCGGGGCAGCGAGGCCTACGACGTAAGCAAGGCTGCGCTGAGTCACCTCATCCGTGAGCTAGCCATATCTCATGCGCCTGATGTGCGGATCAATGGAATCAGCCCTGCGACGGTAGTTAAAGGATCGACGATGTTTCCCCGTGACCGCGTAGCTGCATCGTTGAAGAAGTACAACATTTCGTTCGACGAAGGGATGCCGGACGACGAGTTACGCGACCTGCTTGCCCGCTTTTATGCCGGACGCACGCTGACCCATCAACCCATCGACCCGCGGGTCTGTGCCGAGGCTATACTCTTCCTGGCGGGGCCCAAGTCGAGTTGCACCACGGGGCACGTCATCCCGGTCGACGGGGGACTGGTAGAGGCCTTTCTCCGCTAACTCATGTCTCTCAGCGATGCTCCCTCTATCGTTGCTATCGATCTCGGCGCGGAGAGTTGCAGAGTTTCTCTGCTTCGCTGGGAGCGCGGCGCTCCGATTATTGAGCTTGTCTATCGTTTTTTGAATGCCCCGATAGCAATTGGAACTTCGCTGCACTGGGACCTGGATCGAATCCTCTCAGAGATTCACCGGGGGCTGCTGCTCTGCGCCTCGCAGGCCGCGATCGCGTCGATCGGAGTGGATGGATGGGCGGTCGACTACGTGAGGCTGGGCACCGGCGGGCAGCCGATTTCGCAGCCTTTCTGCTATCGTGACGCTCGCACGGGGCCGGCGGTGGCAGCGGTTGCGAGCAGGGTCACGCGGGAGCGCATCTTCGAACTGAGCGGCGTGCAATCGCTGCCTCTTAACACGATGTACCAGTTAGTGGCGGATGATCTTGCGGGTGTGTCACCCCAGGCGCCCTGGATGAATCTGCCTGAGTTTGTCCTGGCGCACTTAGGAGGACGCGCGGTTGCGGAGTACTCTAACGCGACGCATACCGGGCTGGTTGACGCCAGCACTCATAGGTGGAGAGCCGAATTATTTAATTTATGCGGATTAGATCGAACTGCCGCTCCCGACTTAGTAGATACGGGCTCTGACTTAGGCGAGGCTGCTGCGGGCACGCTGAGCGGCCTCGCGGCATTTCGATCGACAAGGCTCATTGCGCCTGCCTGCCACGACACCGCCTCGGCGATCGCGGGCATAGCGCTCGCGGGGGACGACTGGGCCTACATCAGCTCCGGCACCTGGTCACTGGTCGGGGTGCTGCTCGAGGAGCCGATCACAACGGCCGGGGCGTGTGCTGCCGGGTTCACCAACCTCGGTGCGGCGGGCGGGCGGGTGTGCTTTCACAAGAATGTGAACGGCATGTGGCTGCTCAAGCAGACGATGCTCGATCTCTACGGCGGCGAAGTCGCCGGGAGCGCGGTCGAGCAGCTGATTGCAGACGCGAGTCGCCTGCAGCAGACGGATGATTCGCTTGAGGTGGATGATCCGGAGCTGCTGCGACCAGGCTCGATGGCCTCGCGCATCAATGCGCAGCGCCGCCGCAGGGGTCTGGAGCCATTCGCCGAAGATGCAGCGTCGATGCCGCGCTTCGCGAGCCTGATCTTCCATAGCCTGGCGCGCCGCTATGCGCAGGTGCTCGGGGATGTGCAGATGCTCACAGGAAAGAAGCTGAGGCGCGTCGCGATTGTTGGCGGAGGCAGCCGGAACAAGCTGCTCAACCGACTTACCGCGGAGGCGACGGGCCTCGAAGTGCAGTGCGGCGCGGTCGAGAGCTCGACCCTGGGTAATCTTTCAGTGCAGATCGCAGCCCTCGAGGGGCAGGCCTCGTCCGCCGAACGCATCGCGCACTGGGCCAAGATGTTAGCTGGTGCGAGGCAGAGCTAGGTGAGCTGCCGCGATGCTGTTGTTGCGCACGGTGAGTTGGCGCAGCGGCGGGTTAGAGTTTTTGTGCGCGCTGGACGTCGCGAACGCCGGCTACGCGCCGCAGGCTGGCGACGAGCCGGTTCAGATGCACTACGTCCTCGGTCTCGATGACGAACTCGACCACTGCATCGCCATCGTCGGTCGACTTCGAATCGACGCCGCGGATGTTGGTGCCGTCGTCGCTGATGACCGCCGTCATCTCCCTCAGCATGCCTGTACGATCGTCGCAGTAAAGGGTGAGCTTGACGGGGTAGGTCTGCTTCCTGCCGGGAGCGAGCTGGTCGGCGGTCCTGGCCCACTCCACGGTAATGCGGCGATCGGACTCATAGAGCAGATTTTGCACGTTGGGACAGCCGCGCGCGTGCACCGCGACGCCCTTGCCGCGGGTGACGTAGCCGACGATCTCTTCGCCGCGAATCGGGTTGCAACATCGGGCGCGGTAGACCAGCAGATCGTTCTGACCCTCCACCTGCAGCGAATCGGCGCCGCTGACGAGTTGAACGCGTTTGATGGCCTCGGTGATTCCGGGAACGACTTCCGTCACCGGCTCGGGCTCAGCGGCGCCCGGCGACGTTGCGCCCGGGGACAGCTTGTTGAGCACCTGCCGCGCTGAGAACTTGCCGAAGCCGATGGCGGCCATTAGATCGCTCTGCGTGGCGACGCCATACTCCCCGGCGATCCGGGCGTAGTCCGAATCCTGAAAGCGCGAGAGCGAGACTTTGTATTTTCGGCCCTCGCGCTCGAGCAGCTTTTTGCCGATCTCGATGGCGCGCTCGCGCTGGTGCTCGTTGAGCCAGTGCTTGATCTTGTTGCGGGCGCGCGAGCTCTTGGCAAAGCTGAGCCAGTCGCGGCTGGGGGTGTGGCCGTTCTGGGTGACGACCTCGACGATGTCGCCGTTGCGCAGGCGGGAGCGCAGTGGAACCATGCGTCCGTTGACCTTGGCGCCGATACAGGTGTTGCCGACCTCGGTGTGGATAGAGTAGGCGAAGTCGATCGGGCTCGCATCCTTGGGCAGCACGACGACCTTGCCCTTGGGCGTGAAGGTGTAGACCTCTTCGGGATAGAGATCGATCTTGAGGGTGGAGAGAAACTCGTTGGGATCGGTCATCTCCCGCTGCCACTCGACGAGCTGGCGCACCCAGGCGAGACGCTTCTCATCGCGGGCGCTGATGGGCGTGTTGCCGGCCTTGTACTTCCAGTGCGCTGCGATTCCCTCTTCGGCGATCCGGTGCATGTCTTCGGTGCGAATCTGCACCTCGAACTGATGCCCGCCCTCGCCCATCACGGTAGTGTGCAGCGACTGATACAAATTGGGCCGGGGCATCGCGATGAAGTCCTTGATGCGGCCCGGCACCGGACGCCAGATGCTGTGAATGAGGCCGAAGACGGCGTAACAATCCTGCACGTTGGCGGTGATGACGCGGATGGCCAGCAGATCGTAGACCTGGTCGATCGAGGTGCGCGATTTCTCGAGCTTCTGACTGATGCTGTAGATGCGCTTGATGCGCCACTCCACCCGCGCCTTGATCTCGTGCTCGCGCAGCTTGTCCTGCAGAACCGCCTCAACCTCGTGCAGGAACTGCTCGCCCTCCTGGCGACGCGACTCGACCGCGGTCTGCACCTGTTCATAGGTGTAAGGGTCGACGTAGCGGAAGGCCAGATCTTCGAGCTCACCGCGCACCTTGCCCATTCCCAGACGGTGGGCCAGCGGCGCGTAGATGTCGAGCGTCTCACGGGCGATGGCCTGCTGGCGGTCGCCGCTGAGGTGCTCGAGGGTGCGCATGTTGTGCAGGCGGTCAGCGAGCTTGATGATGACCACGCGGACGTCGCTGACCATGGCCAGCAGCATCTTGCGGACGTTCTCCGCCTGGCGGTCTTCCTTATTAGCGAATTCGATCTTATCGATCTTGGTTACGCCCTCGACGAGATGGGCGACCTGGTCGCCGAAGAGCCGTGTGATGTCCTCGGTGGTCACGCTGGTGTCTTCGACGGCATCGTGCAGCAGACCGGCGGCGATGGCGGTCGAGTCGAGCTTCATCTCGGCGAGTACGAGGGCCACTTCGAGGGGGTGGAGGACGTAGGGTTCGCCCGAGGCTCGCAGCTGCCCCTTGTGGTGCTCGAGGCAGTAATCCCAGGCCTTGCGGATGATCTCGGTGTCTTCGTTGGGGCGGTTGGAGCGGACGCGGTCGATCAATTCGGCGAACCTGGCAGAGAGCGGGTCGGGCCGCAAATCTGCCTGTCGCGTGGCTGTCTCCGCAGTCGCCATATCTGATTATAGGCCGGGGCGTCAAGCTGGGCGATGAGGGAGCCGGTGCTGGTGCTTAGTCCGGATGGGTCTACGGGGCCTGGTGGTGGCGGCGCGGGCGAGGTCTTCGCGCTGCGGCGCGCCTATCGGTTGAGAGAGTATCCGCTGCCTGCTTAAAACATTGCCTTCTTTCCTGAGTAGACACAGCCTTTGATCGGGTTGAACAAAGCCTTTGAGGGGCACGGCTTCAGCCGTGCCACAGGCAGCCAAAGGAGTGCGGCTTCAGCCGCTGAGGGAGAGGCTTTGCCGCAGCGGCTGAAGCCCGATGCGTTTGCCTGTTCTGAGGCACGGCTAAAGCCGTGCCCCTTCATGAGAGCTCCATGGGCCGCGAGCCGTGTGCGAAGATTAGCTCTTACGGGTGCTTGCATGTCTTCCACTGAAACGCCGCAGAGAGCATCACAGGGCACGCCGCAGAAGCGGTTGCAGAAGAAGGGGTCGGGAGGGTCAGAGTCTGCGCTGAAGCGGGGCAAGCGTGCGGTCGCGGCGCCGGGCCGCGCGGCCGACGGGCCGACCGCGATGATCTCGCGGCGTGCGGCTGAGCGGCTGCGCGCGGGGCACGTCTGGGTCTACTCCTCTGACGTTGAGAGGGTGCTCGCGGACAAGGACGGCGTCGAGTCGACGGGCCTCTACGCGGTGCTCGACCAGCGTGGAATGCCGCTCGGGACGGCACTCTACAGCTCCACCTCGCAGATCGCGCTGCGCCTGGTGAGCACGACGATTTTGAAGACGCGCGAGCAGTGGATGACCCTGCTGCGGACGCGTCTCGGGTCGGCCATCGAAGAGCGCCGGCAGATGCTCTATGCCGAGCGCGGACGGACGGACGCGTGCCGCCTCGTCTTCAGCGAAGGCGACGGGCTGCCGGGCCTGGTGATCGACAAGTACGGCGAGCTGGTCATCGTGCAGCTGCTGACCAAGGGCATGGACTGCGAAGATACCCGCGAGACGATCGTCGAGGTGCTGCGCAGGTCGCTCGATCCGGCGTGCATCGTGGAGCGGGCGGACGCGCGCATCCGTGAGATCGAGCAGCTGTCGGAGCCGTCGGAGGAGCCGCTGTATCTTCGTGAGGGCGAGGGGGAGAGCGAGAGCAGAGAGGGTGCGGAGGCGACCATCTTCCAGCTGAACGGACTTCGCTTCCACTATGACGCGGCGGCGGGGCAGAAGACGGGAGCCTTCCTCGATCAGCGCGAAAACTATGCCGCGGCGGCAAGGCACGCGCATGGAGACGCGCTCGATGTCTGCACCTATCACGGCGGATTTGCGCTGCATCTCGCGCAGGTGTGCCCGCGGGTCACGGGAGTGGACGCTTCGCGGGCGGCGCTTGAGGTTGCGGAGCGGAACCTGGAGTTGAACCGTGAGGCCCTGGGCGGCCTGGCCGGAGGCGGAGAGGCTGCCCCAGCGGTCGACTGGATCGAGGCGAACGCCTTTGACCTGATGCGGGACTGGAGCGCCGCCGGACCGGCGTATGACACTATCGTGCTCGACCCGCCCGCCTTCGCCAAGTCGAAGAAGGCGGTCGAGGGCGCGCTGCGCGGCTACAAGGAGTTGAACCTGCGCGCCTTGAAGATGCTGCGCCCTGGAGGGACCCTTGTCACCTGCTCCTGTTCACAGCAGATCTCGGCCGACGACTTTACGGCGGTGGTGGCCGCCGCAGCGGGCGACGCGGGGCGCCGTCTGCGCCTGATCGAGCGGCGCGGCGCGGCGGCCGACCATCCGGTGATCCTCACCATTCCCGAGACGGATTATTTGAAGTGCCTGATCTGCGTGGTGGAGTAGGGCCTGGTCTCGGAAAGAGCGCGGCGGCAATTGCGGCGGAGAGATTGCGCGAGACGCGGCAAGATGAGCGGGGACGAGTGTTCAGCCCTTGGTGGCGGGCCAGCCGGGAGCCAGTTCGCCGACCGGGCGGTCGTAGCTGCCGGTCATCGCGTTCCAGCGGATGTAGGCGATCTCCTCCAGCATCTTGATGCCGTCTTTGAGGTAGGAGAGGCGGCTGCGTTCATCGTGGCCCCAGGTGACGGCCACTTCGCGGATCGTGTAGCCGCGCTTGAGCGCGATGAAGAGCAGCTCGGGGTCAAAGCCCCAGCGCTGGATGCGCTGCAGCTGGAAGACGGTCTGTGCGGCTGAGTGGCGAAAGGCCTTGAAGCCGCACTGGGTGTCCGCAAAGGGCAGCCCCATGACGAGGCGGGTGATCGCGTTGAAGCAGCGTCCGAAGAACTGGCGGTAGAGCGGCTGATGCCGGGTCTGGCGGCCGCGATCGAGCCAGCGGGAGCCGATGGCGATGTCCGCGCCGGCCTTGATGGCGGTGAAGAGGCGCTCCGCCTCCTCAATGGGCGCAGAGAGGTCGGCGTCGGTGAACATGACGATGTCTCCGGCCGCCTGCAGGATCCCGTGGCGCACGCTGTAGCCCTTGCCGCAGTTTCTGGAGTTCTGCACCAGCCTGAGCCGGGGGTCGCGCTGCATGAACTGCTGCACCAGCCACGCGGTAGCGTCGGTTGAGCCATCGTCGACCACGATCACCTCGGCTGACCAGGCCATCTTCGTAACGCAGTCCAGGACCTCGGTGAGCGCCTTGCCGATGCGGGCGCTCTCGTTGTAGGCCGGGATGACGATGCTGTATTCAGGTCGGGTGGTCATTGAAGGCAGAGGCCGCAGTGCAGATACTACTGTAACGCTTTCGGGTGGAGAGACGTTCCCAGGCGTGTCGCGCTCTGAGGGTCGCGGCCCGCGGCGTGCGTCGGGGCGCGGCTCTCCGGTCGGGCAGGCGCAGGCGATGGTACACTTCCCCGTAAAAGAGAGCGCACTTTGACGGCAGATCTGGGGACGCTGCCGGCTGCGGGTCTGCCCTGGGGCAGGTTGTGACGGGTTGCCGCAGCGGCTGGTGCGGCGCGGCCGGGCGGCCGGGGGTCATCGGGCGGCGCGGCCGGGCGGCCGGGGGTCATCGGGCGGCGCGGGCGGTGGCGCGGACGAGTCGTGGCTGCATCCGCGATGAAGGTGGCCAGTCAGGGTGTGGCTGCGGCTGCGGGAATCCGCTGGCGCGCCTGCCTCGTATTACTGGCACGCTTGCCCTGTATTAGCGCAGTAGGGCCTGGATTTGACGCATCTACTTATGGTGTTAGGGTTACTTAGGCTGGGGAGCGGATCGGGACCATGACAAAGGCAGAGCTGGTCGAAGAGGTGATCAAACTCGGCGATCTCACCCGGCGCGACGGTGAGGTGATCGTCGATACCATCTTTGACTCGGTGATCGAGGCGCTCAAGTCGGGGGACAAGATCGAGATTCGCGGTTTTGGGAGCTTCCGCATCCGTCAGCGCAAGCCGCGCATCGGGCGCAATCCGAAGACCGGCGAGAAGGTGGATGTGCCGGCGAAGCGGGTGCCCTACTTCAAGCCAAGCAAGGAGCTGCGCGACCTGGTAAACCCGGGCGGCAAGGCGGGTGAGGCTGGGGTGCTCGAGACGGGGCTCGAGGCTGACGATGAGGATGATGAAGACGAGGAGTGAGCTGGCGCTACGCCGGTTTAGCTCTGTGTTGCCGCACCCGCCCCGATTTTTTCGCCGTTGACATCTTTCAATCCCATGTCTCAGGAGCGAGATATCGGGCACCATCGTAAACCGAATCAAAGCGAGTCCGATATGAGCTACCCGCCGATCGGATGCCGCAAAACTCCTCACTCATTCCCAGCGGCCAGACTTGGCGCGCGCCTCCAGCAAATCGTCTACTGGATCACCCCGGACCGTACTGGGAATCTCGATGGCAACGGATGTGTGATTACTGTGGAGTTCTGATTCGCACCCGAGCTCGCGGAAGCTATCTCCGGTATCTTCACAGGTTTTCGGGTCGCGCTGGAGTCATGTTGCTGGTTAGGGAGCTAATCAGGTCTTGTGACGTTGCACTTGCGACACATTGCTCAGCGTGAGATGGCTATCGTGTGATTCTGACGCACAGCGCCGCAGGTCAGAGGATGCCTATGGCGGAGAGCATGCGGCCGGTGACGCCGTGTTCGGCGCGGTGGGAGAAGTAGCGGTCTTTGCGGCAGCTGGTACATTCGCCGACCAGGTAGATGTTGCCGGGCGGCAATCCGGCGGCGAGGAGCTGCTGCCGATTGGCCTCCATCAGATCGAGGTGCATTGCGGGGCCGATGTCGCTGTGGCCGGGGGCGCGGGCGGTGAGGAAGAGTAGAGGGTAGCGTTCGCGGACCGGGTCGGAGTCATAGATCTCGCAGAAGAGCTCTGCCGCGTAGGAGAACTGCGATTCAAACTCGGTGCGGACCTCTTCGCCGACCGAGTAGCAGCACTGCCCAATGCCGGGGCCGATGGCGGCGATGAGGTCTTCGGGCTCGCTGCCAAACTCGAGGCGCATGCGGCCGACGCCGTTCTCGACGATGCGTCGCAGAGTGCCCCGCCACCCTGCATGGAATGCGGCGACGGCCTTTCGCCTGCGGTCGGCGATCAGGACCGGGATGCAGTCGGCGGTCTGGATGGCGAGGATGACTCCGGGCTCGTTAGTCATGAGGCCGTCGCCCTTCCACTTCGCTACAGGCCCTGCATCCGATGCGCCTACCCGGCGGATGAGGGAGGAATGTATCTGGCGCAGGGTCACCAGAGCTGGCGGAGCGGCTGGAGGGTGGGTCGCCGGCGCTGGAGTTGCCTCACCGGCCGCGCTGGGGCGTTCTGTGGTTGCAGGGGCCAGCAGCGCTGCCAGGAACTCAGCGCGGTTGCGGAGGACTGTCTGCTTGTGGTCGGAGGCGGTGAAGCCGAGGTTCAGCTCGCCCGGCTGCAGGCTCGCGGATGCGGGGTGCGCGTCTGCGGAATCCCGTTGTCCAGGATCGGGTGAGAGGTAGGCGGTGGTGCTGCCGCCGGTGCGGGTGCTGAAGCCGTGCCGCAGCCATTTGAGATTGGACCAGCCGGGGACCCGGACCACTCCCATCTCTCCGGGGCGGGCGGGGGCGGGCGGCCTGCCCTCGGCATGGTTGCGCGGCGCCTGGTCGCCGCCGCCTCTGGGGGAGCGGGCGCGGACCCATCCGGGCTCGGAACGCACTCCATGATGGAGGTCGACCGAGCGGAGCAGCTTGTCGATCGCCTCAATGTTTTTGTCTTCGAGGCTATCGGGCTGGGAGCTGACCGCCTTGAGCGCACACATGGTACTTGCAAGTCTAAATTGCGCTGCTCGAAGAGAGGTTTGCTCGCTGGGTTTATGGCACGGCTGAAAGCCGTGCCCCTTCGAAGCGAATGAGACTGCTCGAACAGACGTGTGCTCTGTGGCTCTAGAAGCGAATGAAGAGGTCGCAGGGGGCTTGATGGGGATAGGGGGGTTGCGAGCCCGCTTTCCAGCGGGCCCACTAGAGAGGCATGATAGGAGGGAGGTCTGAGTGGTTCTTGAGAGCGTTCGCAGAGCGAACGGGGCAGATGGGAAGTATTACCAGGTGGGGATTTCTGTGAGTAGCCTCTAATAATTATCCTGCTACACAGCAATTTAGATACCAAACCACCGCTAGGGCTGCGGGAGCTTGGATACGGGCCCCTCCGGTACGGATGTGACTCGTTATGAATCAGTAACTCTTCCCCACTAGGGCTTGCTCAAATAGCGCGGCCGGAAAATGGGTGAACGCTGGTGGTATCCTGGCGCCACAACTAAGCACGCCGATTCTCTTTCTTGTCCCCCTCTTCCCGCTCCATCTGCTCGATTTTGTTCAGTAGAGCTTTATAGCTCACCTTTAAACGCCGTGCGGCCTCCTTGCGGTTCCACTGGGTCTGGGCGAGCATCTGCTTGATGGCCTCGCGCTCCGCCTTCCATGCCGCGCGGCGGCCGATCTCGAGCAGGGTTGGAGCCGGTCCCGGGGCGTCGATCGCCAGGGCTGCGGGGTTCGGGTCTGTGGAGCGGCGGGAGCGGTCGGGGCGCCGCGACTGCAGCTCGCGCATGATCTGGGCCGCTCCGCCGACGATGACGTAGCGTTTGCAGAGATTCTCGAGCTCCCTGATATTGCCCGGCCAGGAATAGGCGACCAGGTACTGCATGAGCTGGTGGTCGAGGGGAGGAACGCTGCGGCGGTAGACGCCGGAGTATTTGTCGACGAAGTAGTCCACGAGGGCCGGAATCTCCTCAATCCTCTCGCGCAGAGGGGGGATGTGGATGGTGACGACGTTGATGCGGTAGAAGAGATCTTCGCGGAAGAGGCCGTCGGCGACCCGCTGCTCGAGCTGCTTGTTGGTGGCGCAGATGACGCGCACGTCGACGGAGGTGTCGTGCTTGGAGCCGAGGCGGGAGAACTCACCATCCTGCAGGACGTGGAGCAGCTTGGCCTGGAGCATGGGGTGCATCTCGCCGATTTCGTCGAGGAACATGGTTCCACCGTCGGCGAGCTCGAACTTGCCGGGCTTGGCGCGCTGGGCTCCGGTGAAGGCTCCGGCCTCGAAGCCGAAGAGTTCGCTCTCGAGCAGTTCATTGGGAATGGCAGCGCAGTTAACCTTGACGAAAGGCCTGGAGCTGCGTTCGGACTGGGCGAAGATCATGCGTGCGACGATCTCCTTGCCGACGCCGCTCTCTCCACGGATGAGGACGGTGGCGCTGGTGGTCGCGACCTTTTCGATGGTCTCTCGAATCTCCTGCATGCGGCGGGAGCTACTGAAGGTGTTGGGAAAGTCGGCGGGGATCTCGCGTAGAGCCGCGGCGGGGGGATGGCTGATGTCCAGAGACATGACGGCTGGAGCGGCGGAGACTCTTTCTATGATGGGGCCGAGCTTGGCCGCCAGGTCCTCGTCGGTGAAGGGAGTCGTGAGGATAGAGGCGGCTCCGGAGCGCGCGGCCTGGAAGGCGAGCTCGGGGTGGGGCGGGATGATGACCAACACCGGCAGCAGCGAGTTTGCCAGCAGGGCTGAGTCGAGCAGTTCGGCGCCCGAGGCGAGCTCGAGAAGCAGCAGGTCGGGATGCTCCTGCGCGATGCGGACGGAGAGGTCTGCGGCGGGGAGCGGGCCGCCGGGAGGGGCGGCGACGGCCATGGCGAGGCAGTCCTGCCGGGGACGGAGGTATGCCTCGACGGCACTCCTGGCGACCGGATCACCGATGGCCAGGAGCACCCGAATTGCTCTTTTTTCGGGCATTTACGCCCATTGTAGCCGCTATCGCGGGCCTGCCGCGGCTGCCGGGGCCGAGATCCTTGCGGGCATCGGCGCTGAAGCGGCACCGAGCCGGCGAGGGACCGCAGGCCGGGGTAGCGGCTCGCCTATTCCGTCAGCCGGTAGATCGCCGACGCGTGGGGATCGAGAGTGACCTTGAGCATCTTGCTGGAGCCGATGTCCTTGCGCAGCCAGAGGTCGCGCAGGTGGTACTTCGATCCGTCCAGCTCGACGTCCTTCCATGCGTACTGCAGCGTCTGGGCGGTGTCGCCGGTGTTGAAGACTGCGAGGTAGACGCCCTTGCCGTCCTCGGCCTGCGCCTTCCAGACGATGGCGGTGGGCGTCTGAACGACGGGATGGTTGCCGGTCGAGTGCTGATCGACGGCGATCACCTCGGGGTCGGTGAGCAGCGAGGTGGTGAAGTCGTCCATCTGGGTGAGGTTTGCGCCGAGGACCAAGGGCGAGCGGAAGATGGACCAGGCGGTGAGCAGGGTGCGCTGTTCGTCATGGGTAAGGCGGGTCTCGCGCACCTTGCCATAGCCGGGATTGGGGCCGATGTGGCCGATCGGCAGCATGTCTGCGTCGGGCCAGTGGCCCGGCACCACGTGGGGGGCCCAGGCTGCGGCGGTATCAAACTGCGCCTTGAGGCTCTGGGGGAAGGTGGCGTTGGGATCGGGCTTGCTCCAGAAGTCCCAGAAGTCGTCGGAGATGCGCCACATCTCCGCGTAGTCCTTGACATCGTCGGCCTTTGCGACAGGAGTGGGGCCCGGGGAGAGGCTGAGCACGATGGGGCGGCCCGACTTGCGGAGCGCCTCGCTCAGCATGTGGATCTCTTCGTCGTGGTAGGGCTGCGAGATGCAGTCTACCTTGAGGAAGTCCAGGCCCCAGCCGGCGTACATTCTGGCGAGGGAGTCGTAGTAGGCCTGGCCGGCCGCGTTGGCGTTAATGCCGTAGTTGTCCGCGTTCCAGCGGCAGATGTCGGACTTGTTGGCGACATCGATGGCGTGGAAGTCCGAACCTGCCACGGGCAGGTTTTTGTCGACGACCTCGCGCGGTATGCCGTGGATGATGTGGAGGCCGAACTTGAGTCCGAGGGAGTGGACGTAGTCGCCGATCGGCTTGAATCCCGCGCCATCGACCGAGTCCGGGTAGCGTGCAGGGTCGGGGATGAGCAGGCCGTTGTCGTTGATGGTGAAGATGAAGGCGGGCTTGCCGCCGCTCGCCGGATTCTTGAGGTACCAGCCCTCGTCGATGACGACGTAGTTCCACCCGAACTGCTTCAGGTGGGTGTTGAGCCACTCCGTATTCGCCTTGAAGGTGGCCTCGTCGATGGAAAAGCCGTAGGAGTCCCAGCTGTTCCAGCCCATGGGCGGCGTGGGAGCAAGCATGCTGGTCTGCTGGGCGGCCGCGGAGAGGGCGCCGATGAGGGTAACGAGGGCGAGGGCTGAGGCGAGCAGGGGGAGGCGGAAGAGGAGCTTACGTGGCATGCCTGGGGAGTCCTTGTCTGGTTTCGCGGTGAAACGCTTACTTGAGCGGCGCGCGGCTAAGTCTACTTCAAAGGAGCGGGGTTATTCCATCGGTGTGTCTCGATGCGGCGCTGGCGCCGGGCTGAGTGGCCTTGGGTGTCCCGTTAGAGCCTCTCAGGGCCGGGGTGCTGCTGCGACTGGTTTGGATCTCGTAAGGAGCCGACTCACTGGTGGCCATTCGGAGGGGCCGCGAACTCTTCTCCGATCCAGGCTTTGTAGGCTTCAAGACTCTGCGGGCGACCGAGAAAGTCTTTTACCAGGTCGTTGCCTGACTTGGAGCCGCCTGGTTCGAGCACGGTGCGGCGATAGCGCATTGCGGTTGGTCCACCCACCAGGTCTGACGGGTCAAACTGTGCGAAGAAGTCGAGCGCGATCGCCTTATCGAGTTGATAGGTGTAGTAGTTCGAGGTATAGCCCACCAGGTGAGTGAAGCTCGAGTACATGCGATTTCCATCGATCCACTTATAGGGCAGGAAGCGCATGTAGTCGTCGTGCAGCAGTGCGTCGAGGTCGAGGTGATCGGGGTCCTGGTGGTGGGTGTCGAGGGAGTAGGCGCTGTAGAAGAGCTGGGCGCGGACGGCGTCGGCGCGTCCGAAGGCGCTGGCATGGTTCATGCGGGCGACGAGCTCGGCGGGGATCGGCTGGTTGGTCTGGTAGTGCAGCGCGAAGGTGGCGAGCAGCTTGGGGTCGCGGAAGAACTCCTCCAGCATCTGTGAGGGCGCCTCGACGAAGTCACCCTCGGTGGTGATGCCGCTGGTGCCGGCGTAGGGCTGCTGGCCGCCGAGGATCGCGTGCATCAGGTGACCGAACTCGTGGAAGAAGGTGGTCACGTTGTCGTACTGCATCAGGCCGGGATCGGCCGGCTTGCCTGCGGCTGGCTTGCCGCCGGGGAAGTTGCAGATGAGGGCAGCCTCGGGATACTGGCGGCCGCGAATGCCGGGAATGATGGGGGCGGCGCTGAACCACTTGTCCTTGCCGTCGCGGGGATGCATATCGAGGTAGAAGCGGCCGATCTGGCTGCCCAGGGCTGCAGTGGAGGGCTCGCCGAGCTTGCCGCCGGAGTAGCCGTCGAAGACGTTCCAGGCGGTGACGGAGGGGTCCCAGACATCGGGATCCTGGACCTGGACGAAGGTGACGTGGAAGAGACGCTCGGCGGTCTGGAGCACGCCTTTCTCGACGCGGTCGTAGGGGAAGTAGGGGCGGACCGACTGCGAGTCGAAGTTGAAGGCGGTGCGTCGATACTGCTCGTACCAGTAGCCGCGGCTGGCGGCGTCCATCTCGGTCAGCCCGGGCTGCTGCTGCTTTGCAAAGGCCATCACCATTCCAAACTCGCGCTCCGCGCCCGGCCTTGATGCGACGTTGAGCTCGTCGAGGAAGGTCTTTAACTTGGAGGCGGATTGCATCATCTGGTCGGCGGTGGCGAGGTCGGCCCAGGTGGAGTAGCCGAGGATGGTGGCAATCTGCTGGCGCGTCTTCAGCAGGTCGAGCAGGACCTGTTTATTAGCCGGGAAGGCGCGCGTGTTGTAAGCGAGGTACATGCGGCGGCGCACGTCGTCGCTCTTGGCGAAGGTCATCAGCGGCATGTAGTCGGGAAAATCCGTGGTGATGGTGATGGCGCCGTCGGCTGCAGGAGTGTGGCTGGCGATGTAGTCGGGCGGAAGTCCATCGAGCTCGGATTTGTCCTTGATGGTGATGTGGTTGACGTTCTCCTGCACGTTGCGGCCAAAGGTGAGAGAGAGCTCGGTCGCCTTATCCTGCAGGGCCTTGATGCGGGCGCGGGTGGCGGCGTCCTTGTCGACCCCGGCGAGGCGGTACTCGAGCAGCGTGCGTTCGACGTAGTAGCGGGTTCCGGCGTCGGCGCCGGAGAGGTCAATGGCGGAGAGGGCACGGTAGACGTCCTGGTTGAGCGAGAGCAGGGTTCCGGCCTCGGACACGCGCTGGGTTACGGCCTGCGCCTGGTCGCGAACCTCTTTCAAGGGATGGACGCTGTCGAGCAGCCCGGCCTGGGAGCCGGCGGCTCCAAGCTCCGCAATGGCGTCGTCGTAGGGGCGCAGCGTGTTCTCCAGCGTGCGCGGCCCTTTGACTCCGACCACGCTGGCGATGTGCTGGTCGACGGCGGCGAGACGTGCGTCGGCCCAGGCCTTGAAGCTTGCCGCGTCGACCTTGCCCTTGCCGGCCGCACTCCAGGGATGGAGTGCCGCTGCTGCTGCGGCCGGCGCTGCCGTTGCCTCTATTGCGGGCGCTGCCGCTGTTGCGGGCTCTGCCGCCTGTACCGCCTGCTCGATCGTCAATGAAACCCCCAGCACCAGTATCAGGCTATTGAAGCATGCCACGCAGCGCCATCTTGCCGGCTGGAGCACCGGGCCTTGCTCTCGAGTTTCAGCTCGCGAAGTGAGTAAATTCATACGTGCAACGATACTATGGACGGCGCTGCGGAGGCTGGAAGAGGCCAGGGCCTGCTGCCTGAGCTATGGAGACGGGCTCGCGTGGCGGCCTCGCCGGCAGCCCGCAGGCCACGATGAAGCCGTATCCGGTATAGGAACCGGCGAGAGAGTGACCCAATTCCGAATCGATCGTAATGCCAGCGGTGAGAGGCGGGAGGGTGAGTTCAAACTAAAGTTGCATACTTATCTCCCGCGCTTTAGTATGCGCAGTTGCCTCCATGAATATATCCGCCACAGCCTTGACCCCGCAGTATCTGCGTTCGCGCATGGGGAAGGTTTGCGTGGCGATTGCCGCGGCCACGGCGGCCGAGATGACGGAGCGGGCCGAGACGGCAAGCCACGAGTGCCACTTTCTGGAGTTTCGGCTCGACTACCTGCCCAAGCCTCTGGCTGCAGTGGCCGGCCTGCGGGAGTTCCTGGCGGCGCACATGGAGATTACCGCGATCGCAACCTGTAGACGGGTGATTGCGGGTGGAAGGTTCAAGGGCACGATCGCGGCTGAGCTCGAGGTTCTGGAGACGGCAGGCAAGGCGGGTTTTCACCTTGTCGATCTTGAGCTCGAGACGGCCGAGTCGATGAAGGCGTCGCAGATGAGCAACTTGCGAGGCCATGGCGCGGCGCTGATGATCTCATACCACGACTTCAGCGCGACCAAGGACCTGGACGGCATCTGCACCCGGATGGAGCGGTTCAAGCCGGAGTTCCTGAAGATCGTGACTACGGCGAAGTCGCTTACGGATAACGTGACTATGATGAAGTTCCTGGAGCGGACCAGCGCCCACACCAATATGGTGGGGATCTGCATGGGGGAACAGGGGCTGATCAGCCGTGTTCTAGGGCTGCGGGCCGGCAGCGCCTTCACCTTTGCCTCGGCCGGAGTGGGCGAGGAGACGGGGCCGGGGCAGGTGACCCTGCGTTCGCTGGCAGACACCTACCGGATCGACCAGCTGGATGCCGCGACCAAGATCTATGGGGTGGCCGGGAACCCGGTCAAGCACTCGCTTTCGCCGGTCATGATGAATACCGCATTTCGCCGTGAGACGGTGAATGCAGTCTATTTAGGGCTGCAGACGGCGAAGATCGAGGACCTGCTGACGCTGCTGCGCGAGGTCCCCCTGCACGGTATCAGCGTGACCATGCCGTTCAAGCGGGACATCCTCAAGTACCTGGAGAAGACGGACCCTCTCTCGGCGCGTATCGGAGCCTGTAATACGGTGGTGCGGTCGTCGGACGGGAAGCTGTACGGGTTCAATACGGATGTGGCGGCGATTATCCGCCCGCTCGAGAAGCGGTTGAAGTTGAAGGACGCGAAAGTGCTGGTCCTAGGGGCTGGAGGCGCGGCCCGGGCGGCGGTGTTTGGGCTGAAGGACAAGGGTGCTGAGGTGTTCATCCTGAACCGCACCCCGGAGACGGCGCAGAAGCTGGCGCGGGAGGCGAAGGCCCGGGTCCAGCGCAGGGATCAGCTTGGGAAAGCCACCTTTGACGTGATCGTCAACGCAACCCCGATGGGCATGCATGGGGTGAAACCGGGGAACCTGCTCGAGCCGAAGGAGATCAACGCGCGGCTGGTCTTTGACCTGGTCTATAACCCTCTCGATACGCCGCTGATCCGGGCTGCGCGCGAGAAGGGGATTCCGGTGATCACGGGGGTGGAGATGTTCGTCCACCAGGGGGCGCGGCAATTTGAGATCTGGACGGGGAAGCCTGCTCCCGAGGAGGAGATGCTGCGGGTGGTGGTGCACGCGTTGCGGCATCCTCCGGTGGTCAGGGCTGAGGCTGCCGGGGTTGCGGCGGGGGTTTAGTTTCCTTCGAGATTTTAGGTCCCACTCACCGAAGTGCCCGGTGAATGGGGCGCCCGTCTGCTGCGGCCCGCGGCTTTTAGGTGTAGGGGTGGGCGTGGGTCGGTGTTGAGTCCCACTCCCTGAGTGGGCCCAATGAATGGGGCCCGGCGGGGCTTGTTGATACGGTGCATGGCTTTGTTCATCGGATGAAGGCACGCTGAGTGTGTCAATTCGGAACGCTGCTGAGGGGCTAGATGGACGTTGCCAGACGTCTTGAGGCGGGGCTAGGATTCGCGTTAGTTCACACAGAGACAAGACGTTTAAACAGCAGGAGAGCGTTGGTCATCCCCCAAATGCCGATGTTTCCAGACCCCCTGGCTATAGAGCCAGCATGCGGAGTGACAAACAATGGCGTGGTATGCCTATTGCATCAGTGAGAAGCAGGCCTTCCCTGAGTTATTGCGGCACCGGAAGCCGATTCCGATGGAATCGGTTGCGGGAGTCTCAGGAAACCAGGTATATCTTTACCCCGCAAGCGACCTAGCACTGGTAGTGAGTGAGCACAACCCGGCTGAAGCCGTCCCCTCGAAGGCGGCCGTGGACCATGCACGAGTGATTGCCGAATGCTTCAAACGTTCGACCGTGTTGCCCTTCCGCTTTGGAACGATCTTTGCCGATGATGAGGCGTTGCGGCGTTCAGTACGTTCGAATCAGCGCCAGTTTGCCGGCAACCTGGACCGGTTGCGCGGCAAGGCAGAGATGCATCTGAAGGTGCTGGTGGACGACTCTTGTACCCAGAAGACCCACCCGGTGCTGATGGATGTTGTGGGCAAGGAGTACCTGATCAGCCTTCGCGAGAATGCCACGCGTCAGCGGGAGCGGCAGACGAAGGCGCGGGCGGTGTCGGTGCAGATGCACCGGATGTTTGCGCCGCTCGATGAGGAGATCACCTGCCGGCGGACGGATGCGGGAAAGATGATTCTGGACATCGTTCACCTGATCGATCACAAGTGCATCGAGCGGTATCAGAACAAGTACTCCACCGCGAGCGTGACGATGAAGGACTGCCATATGCAGATGTCGGGGCCCTGGCCTCCTTACCATTTTGCGCATCGCATAGTTCGTCCAGGACTGGTGGCACGGGCTGCTGTGCCTGCCTAGTCGAGTGCTTACCGGGGATTGAGGGGGCCAGACTCGCTTGGCGAGTCTGGTTCTTTCCTTTTCAGGCTTGCTGCTGGTGACTGCCCGGTGCTGCTCGTGACGCTCGTGGCTGCTGCCGGGCGGTTGAGCCTGTGAGGCTCGTTGATGCGAGAGGCGGGAACGATCCGGTATCGGACACGCCAGAGATGAATAGTTAGTTGGGCGCGCCGCAGCACGATGACGATCGCGGGCGAGGCTGCGAATATGCCTTGGGATTGTGTGCCCTTGTTTTCAGGACTGCGAGAGTTCTGCGTGGATTGAGCGTAAGTGACTCCGTTGTCTTTATTCAGCACATAGTTTGATTTTTGGATTTTTTCGAAGCTGAGCGGAGTTCTGTTCGAGGCGGAGCTCACCGGCCGCCGGCGGGTAACTTTGAGCGCGTGAACTTAGTTCGACGAAGAGAGCCGCCGTGCAGGTGAGTTAGCCGGCTGCTCGTACTAAAGCGATACACTCTCAAGTTAAAGCGCCACACCAATAGCTTTATTTTCTGCTTTATTTCTGAGTTACTTCGGTAGCCACACAAATGGGTGTGGACTGGATGCTTGACAGACCCGAAATGCGGAGCTAGGCTCACATCCGCTGGAGAATGTAAGCGCTTTCATTCCTGAGATCCAGCGGCTCGCGAATTGCCCGCTTCTCCAGGGTTCGCAGGCCGGACCCTGGAGGAGCACACTTGCCGCACGATCGAAACGGAGCTTATATCAATGTCAGAACTTAACAGAGTAGGGCAGCAGCCGGGCAGGCATCGACGGTTGAAGGTGGCCGCTATCGCCGCCGTGGCCGCGTGCCTTGGCGTCGCTGCTGCGCAGGCGCAGACGGCTACAGTGAACCTGAATACCAGGCAGCAGACCTTCGAGGGCTGGGGTACCTCTCTTGCCTGGTGGGCTAACGTGGTCGGAGGATATCCGACGAGTTATCGCAACACCTACATGACGGCTTTCTTCGATCCGGTGAACGGGCTTGGACTGAATATCGTCCGCTACAACATCGGCGGCGGAGAAAATCCCGCTTACCTGCCGCCTAACACGACCTATCTTCAGTATCGAGCGAGGGTACCGGGCTTCGAGTCGAGCCTCGGAAACTATAACTGGTCAGCCGATGCGAACCAGCGTTCCATTTTGCAGCAGTCGATCTCGATGGGTGTGAATATTGAAGAGGCATTCTCCAACTCGCCGCCCTACTGGATGACCAACAGCGGCAGCGTGACCGGCGCGCACGGTGGAGGTGCGGAGAATCTGCAGACATCGCAGTACGGGAATTTCGCGGATTATCTGACAACGGTAGTCAAGCATTACCACGATTCGTTTGGAATCACCTTCCGCACCCTCGATGGGCTGAATGAGCCGGCGTCGGGTTACTGGAACTTCGGCAACGGGCAGGAGGGCTGTAACTTCGCTCCCGCGGAGCAGGACGTGCTGATCAAGGATATCGGTGCTTCCCTGGCGTCAAAGGGGATGAACTACACCTCGGTGAGTGCCTCTGACGAGACCAGCATCGACACTGCGGTGAGCACCTTTAACTCGTTGGACTCAACGGCGAAGAACTACATCGCGCAGATCAATACGCACACGTATGAAGGCAGTGAGCGGACGCAGCTGCAACAGCTTGCGGCGAGCAATCACAAGCGGCTGTGGATGTCCGAGCACGGCGACGGCGACGGCACCGGGCTGTCGATGGCGGAGAGCATTCTCTATGACATGCACCAGATGCAGCCGAACGGCTGGGTCTACTGGCAGACCGTGGACAACGCGGCGGGCTGGGGCTTTGGCAACAATCCCCTGGACGGCTCAGCCAACTATGCCCTGACTCTGAATGAGAAGTATTACGTGATGGGCAACTTCTCGAAGTACATTCGCCCGGGCTACCAGTTTGTCGGGATGAGCGATAACAGCTCGGTGGCTGCCTACGATGGAAAGTCGACGGTGGCTATCGTGACGGTAAATGACAGTAACTCGACGGAGAACTATACCTACCAGCTGCAAAACTTTCCCGGCGGCACGTGGACGGTAGTTCCCCACCGTACCTCGGCCAATGAGAACCTGGTGCAGCAGTCGAGCTTCGCGGCCTCGGGATCCTTCACTTACTCTCTGCCCGCCTACTCGGTGACTACCTTTGTGCTCACGTCGAACAGTGGCGGCGGGGGCCCGGTCGTCTCCGGCACCAGGTACGAGATCGTGAACAAGAACAGCGGCGCGTTGCTGGATGACCCGGCCAGCTCAAACACGGCGGGAACGCAGATGGACCAGTGGTCCTCGAACGGCGGATCAAACCAGAAGTGGCTTGCAACCGCTGCGGGGAACAACTTCATCTTTACGAATGTTGCGTCGGGGCTGGTGCTCGACGTCTCCGGTGCTTCGCACGCTGCGGGTGCTGCTGTCGACCAGTGGACAGCGAACCAGGGGACTAACCAGATGTGGTCGATCGTTCCGGTTGGGGACGGATCTTACAAGGTGGTCAGCCAGGTGAGCGGACTGCTGCTGGATGTGATCAGCGCCTCGAGCGCCAATGGCGCGCTGATCGATCAATACACCGACAACGGCGGCGGGAACCAGCACTGGACCTTCCAGGCTACTAACTAGCCGCTGCTGTTAGTCGGAGTAGTTTCACTGCGACGTGTACTTGTAAGTGGTGAAGAGGGGGACAGGCGGTTAGCTGTAAGCTACCGCACTGTCCCCTTTTATTTTGTATCTGCTGTTTTGCTTTGCGACAGCATGATGAATCTTGTAGTTTGTGGACTTACTCTACGGCCAGGTAAGTCCAAGCGAGGCTAAGTCGATTTAGCGCGGTAGAGCGGCTTTCATAAAGCCGCAGCTCGATAACCAGCGAACCATGCTGCCGGTCAGAGGGTCCGAGGCCGGCGCGGGCAGCGGCGACATCTTCGAAACGCGCAGCCGCGGCGTTCCGGACGGAGCAGCGCCGGCAGCGAAAGCGGGACCGATGGCCAGCGAGGCAGTCTGCAGGCCTTCGCTGGACTGCGCGCCTGTGAGGAGCAGCTGCAGCTTGCGGGCGAGCGGCATGTCAAAGCTCTCGCTGACGAATACCTGCCGTCCGCTGACGGCGATCAGTACGGGGCCTTCACTGGTGTTGTAGATCTGTTCGCTATCGTCAGCCTCGGAGGCGTTGTCGCGGGAGACGCGGGAGTATTTCTTCGAGAGCTCCTCGGCGTAGATCCGGGCGAAGCGATCGGCGGCCTCGGGCGTCTTCCACCGCGAGAGGTAGAGCAGGCTGAGTGAGGCGGTCGAGGCGCGCTGGCCGTTGGCCTGCGCGGAGCGGGCCTGCGCGGCGTAGTAGAGTCCGCCGTCCCACTGCGGGGTGAGCTGCGCGGAGACGTCGGGGCCGGCGAAGAGTTCGGTGAGCATACGCACATCGAGCGCGCCCATGACTCCCACATCGTAGGGATCGTAGGCGGTGCGCAGCAGGTCGTGAATATCGGGCATGGTGAGGAGAGGGATCTTCTCCTGGCGCTCGTAAGCGGGTGGGTTGAGGATCTCGTAGCTGGTCGAGGGCGGGCGGTCGAGGGCCGCTGCAAAGGCGCCGGCTGCGCCTGAATCCTTTAACAAAGCGGCTTCAAAGCTGAGCCCCTCGCGATAGGGAAAGAGCATCGACTGCTGCAGCAGCAGGGGAGCGCGCGCCATGACGGGCGAGTCGGAGACGTCCTCCATATTGTCTTTGAGGCCCTCGACCATCTCGGGCGCGGTGAGCAGGCTGCGGCCGGAGGCCTTGAGGGTGTAGTCAACAAAGACGGCCATGGCCTGGCCCTCGAGCACGGCGTCGCGGGCGGAGTCTGCCTCGTCGGCCGCGAGGTGGCGATTGTCTTCGATGACGTTGCGGGCGAGGTTGGTGTCGGTCTTGTTGCCCCACTTCGAGAGGTCGACGCGCTGGTCCTGCAGGGCATGGGTGAGCTCGTGGGCGAGCACCGGGCGCTGGGCGTCGGGCTCGATCCAGTCGAGCAGGTTGACCGTCTTGGTCTTGTCGTCGTAGTAGCCGGCGATCTGCTCGGTGAGCAGGCTGGTGAGAAAGGGGCGCAGCTGGAAGTCGCGATCGAGCAGGCCGAACTTCTTGAGCACGATCTCGGAGCGCTGCATGCGCTTGGCGTCTTCATCGTCGTTGAATTTGGCGACGACGTACCTGGTCACCTCTTCGCGGCTGATGAGGCGGCGCTTGACCTTGTGCCTGATGGGGAGCTGGCTGTCGGCGGAGGCGAACTGCATGATGGAGTCGACGGAGCGCATCAGCTCCCGCGCCTCGGCAGGGGTGATGGCGGGCTTTTGGCTGCCGGAGCCGGCCCCGGCCGCCGAGGATCGGGCGGAGGGCGGAGGGGGTGGGGCCGGAGCAGTCTGAGCGAACGCCGCCGGAGCCCCGGACAGCGCTGCGGTAAGCATTCCCAGACTCAAGAGGCTGCCGAGCTTCGCAGCTGACTTCATCGCCTGCTTCCCTTCTCCTGCAGATGGCGCGGTATCGCGCTGTGGGTTATCGCCCATGGGCCGCAAACCCGTGGTGCAGCTGATTTCAGGGCGCGGTTTTTGCCAGACCATGTTTGCTGCGCCCCGGTGTTCGATCGCGCTGTACTTTCTAACGCCTCTGTTGCCGCGCATGGGAGAGACCTGCGCCGGAGCCTGCAGCGGCGGCCATGCGGACCCATGAGCGAGGCTATAATTTGTTAGTGCCGCCCGCGATGACCGACTCCACCCAGATCGTTGAACCCGCACTGGATCAGCCCGTTGCGCCGCCGCTGAGTTCCCTGGCCGGGGTGCTGGTGGGCCAGGACGCTGCGCTGCCGCTGGAGGCCCAATCGGGCGCGCTTTGCGTGTCGAGCTTCGGCAATCCGGCGCGCGAGCTTGATGCGCTGCTGCACTCTGTTGGACTCTATGACCTCGGCTTTCGCACCCGCATTTCTGTCTCTGGAGAAGATAAGTTTCGCTGGCTGAACGGAATGGTGACCAACGCCGTGAGCACCCTGGCCAGGCACCATGGTAACTACAACTTTATCCTGAACGCGCAGGGGCGCATCCAGGGCGACGCTTATGTGTATCGTGAGCCGGAGCCGGGGGGCGAGGCGGAACGGCTGGTGATCGAGACGGACCGGTCGCAGGCGGGGCGGCTGATGGAACACTTCGACCGCTTCATCATCATGGACGATGTGGAGCTCCGGGAGCCGAGCGGGACCGTTACTGCGCTCGGTTTGGCGGGTCCGGGTGCTGCTGAGCTCTTGCAGCGGCTTGAGCTGGTGGAGGCGGCGGAGCTTGAGCCGCATCAGTTCACGAGCGGCCGGCTGGGCGGGGTGCCGGTGACGGTCACGAGGGCTTATGGCGTGCTGACGCCGCGGTTTGAGCTTTGGTTTGAGCCTGCGTCGACCGCGGAGCTCGCGAGGCTGCTGGTAGAGAGCGGCGCGAGGGCGGCGGGGCTTGAGGCGTGGAACGCGCTGCGCGTGCTCGAGGGCACGCCGATCTATGGGGTCGATATCAACGACCGCAACCTGGTGCAGGAGACGTCGCAGGCGCGGGCGCTCAACTTCAGCAAGGGCTGTTACCTGGGGCAGGAGATCGTGGAGCGGATCCGTTCGCGAACGACGGTGCATCGCTTTCTGCGGCAGCTCTCGTTGAGCGGGCCGGCGCCGCTGGCGGGCACGGAGCTGCGCGTCGCGGGCGAGGAGAGGGCGGTCGGGCAGCTGACGAGTGTGGCGACTTATCGACGGGCCGGGCTGGCTCGGGAGCTAAGGGCCCGAGAGCTGCCGGCCGGAGCGGCGCTGCCTGAGCGGTCAACGGTATTGGCGCTCGGTTACGTGCGTGGCGACGCGATCGAGCGCAAGCTTGAACTTGAATATGAGGGTGGCAAGGCAAGGTTGCTGGATGGGCCGCCCTCCCTGGAAGAGGATGACGAGGGCTGACTACCTACGGCTCCGTGAACTACGACTTTTTTTTAGAATCAGCGAACGGTCTGCACGTTGGAATCGTCTGCATTCCCCGGCCATCGAAGTATCAAAGTATCGGAACATCGAATGAACCAGAATGGATGAAAGAACATGGCTGAGAAACCACCGCTCTTTACTGTCACCGACAAGCGCAAGTTCACTACCGCGGGGGAGCTGCGGGAGGGGCGGCCGGCTGAGCCGGAGGCCTCTTCGGCGGCGGTGCCGGGCAGCTTGCAGGAGAACTTTGCTACGCCCGAGACGGCTTCGCCGACCGCGGGCCCGGGGCTGCACCTGGTCGGGGCACAGGGCAACGTGGATGGGCCGCGAACCGAAGAGCGCGGGGAAGGGCTGATCCAGTCGCAGGGCAGCGGGAGCGGGTCGGAGACGGCGACTCCGGGGCGGGAGGCCGGGCTGAGCGCTGAAACAGGCGCGGCTGGATCGGCTTATGACGAGGCGAGCGAGGACGATGGCCTTGGGCCGATGCCAACGGCAGCGGAGACAGCCCAGCAGCACGAGGCGTATCAGCGCTCCTCCGACCTGCTGGACACGATGGTGCAGCAGGCGAACCCGGCGGCGCCGCCTTCGGTGCAGATGGATTTTGACCAGCTGGTGCAGTCGATCTACCTGGCCGCGGTGGTGGCGATGGGTGCGGCAGGGGAGCCGGGACAGAAGCCGCGCATCGACATCATCGGGGCGCGGCAATCCATTGACATGCTGGCGGTGCTTGGAGACAAGACCAAGGGCAATCTGAACGAGGCGGAGCAGCGGCTGCTGCAGAGCGCGCTGTTCAACCTGAGGATGATGTTCCTCGAGATCACGAATGCGCTTGCCGCGCAGGCGCAGCGTCCGCCGAATGCGCCGCCGGGTGCGAGGCCGGGGGGAGGGAGACCTCCCCAGGCTGCGGGCCCTCTGCCGCCGGGAACGAGACCGCCGGCGCCGCGAAAGTAGCGGGTGCAGGCAACGATACACATCCTGGGCAGCGGTACTTCGATGGGGGTTCCGACGCTTGGCTGCAACTGCGCAGTCTGCAGGTCGGCTGACCCGCGCGACCGGCGGACCCGGCCCTCGATCAGCGTGACGTGGGCGGCGGCAGAGCGAGGTGGGCGGCCTGAGCAGGGGCTGGGTGGGCTCGGCGGGGATGGACTCCCGGCCAAGTCGGCTGCCCCGGCGGCGGCGGGAACGACTGACGGCTGGCCCCAAGAGCGTTGCGTGATCATCGATACAGGCCCTGATTTTCGCCAGCAGGCGATGCGAGAGGGCATCGGGCACGTGGATGCGGTGTTTTATACCCATTCGCACGCTGACCACATCCTGGGGCTGGACGACCTGCGGCCGCTGTCTTTCAAACGCGCGGGCAAGCTGCCGCTCTATGCCGATGAGACCACGGCGCTGACCCTCGAGAAGGTCTTCGACTACACGTTTTCGCCTGACTCGGAGTATCCGACGAGAGCGAGGGTGGAGCTGCACCGGATCGCGGGCGATGAGGTCGTCAATGTCTGCGGAGTGGCGTTCCAGAGGGTGCCGCTGCGGCACGGACGGCTTGAGGTAGGCGGCTTCCGATTTGGCAGCGCTGCTTATCTGACGGACATGAACGGGATTCCCGACAGCAGCCTGCCGCTGCTCGAGGGACTTGATGTGCTGATCCTCGACGCACTGAGGCCGCAGGCACATCCGAGCCACTCCAACGTGAAAGAGGCGATCGAATGGGTGGAAGAGTTGCGACCGCGCCGGGCCTGGTTCACTCACATGTCTCATGAGATCTCACACGCATCGACGGTGCTGCCGGCACCGATTGCGCTCGCGTATGACGGTCTGCAGATCGAGTTCGAGATCTGACTATGCGCGTCTACCGATCGCTCGCAGAGATTTCACCCGGCCCGACGGTGGTGACCATCGGCAACTTCGACGGGGTGCACTGCGGGCATCGCTGGATCCTGAACCTGATAGAGGAGCGGGCGCGGGTGTTGTCGTGTTCCTTCGAGTCAGCTTTGAATGCCGCTGACGCGGCGGCGGCAGGTGCTGCTGGCGCTGACGCGGCGGCGGCAATGAGGCCGGCGGCGGTGAGGGCGGTGGCGGTAACCTTCGATCCTCATCCGTCGCGGCTGCTGCGTCCGGAGGACAGTCCGCGGCTGATCACTCCGCTCGAGTCGCGGCTGAGGCTGCTGGAGGGGACGGGGGTGGATGCGGTGCTGGTGCTGCCCTTCACGCCGGAGCTGTCGCGGATGTCGGGCGAGGAGTTCGTCACGGCGATCCTGCGCGATGCGCTGCACGCGGTCGAGGTGCACGAGGGGGAGAACTTCCGCTTTGGCCACCGCGCGCACTGCGATACGGCGGTGCTGGAGGCGCTGGGCGTGAAGCTGGGGTTTCGGGTGGAGATACACTCGGCGCGGCACGTGCGCGGGATGCTGATCTCCAGCAGCCGGGTGCGGCAGTGCATCCTTGCGGGGGAGATGGGCAACGCGCGAGCGCTGCTGGGGCGTCCTTTCTCGATCGATTCGACAGCCGCAACGGGACGGGGCATCGGCTCGCGCCTGACAGTTCCCACGATCAATCTTGCGCCTTACGATGAGCTGGTTCCGGCGGATGGCGTCTACATCACGCGGCTGCGGGCGGGCGGCGGGAGAGGTTCGGGGGGCAGGATCTTTGACGCTGTTACGAATGCGGGCAGGCGCCCGACCTTTGGCGAGGAGTCGTATGCGATCGAGAGCTACCTGCTCGACTACGATGCGGCCATCGATCCGCTGGAGCTTACGCCGGAGACTCCTCTGGAGCTGACCTTTCTGCGGCGGCTGCGGGAGGAGCGGCGGTTCGCCTCGCCGGAGCTGCTGCGGGCGCAGATCTTTCGCGATGTTGCGAAGGCGAAGCGGTACTTTCAACTGTGGCGGTTAGTGGGGAGCAAACGGAAACTAGAGCGGGCGCATTCGACTGCTGAGGGGCTTGCCTAGCTGGCAGTCGATGCGAGCGCCAGCATGGCGTCGAGCTTTTCGGGATCGAAGCCGATCATTACCTGCGCGTCGACTCCCTCACCGACCACGATGGTGGGCGTGGAGCGGCTGTTGAGCGCGAGGAGCTCGCGCATGGCCTCCGGATCGCCCTGCACGTTCTTGTATTCAAAGTCGATCCTGCGGGCGGTGAGGTAGTTCTTTGCCGCGTAGCAGGGAGGACACGCGGGCTGGCTGTAGAGGATGACGCGCCTGGAAATCGCCATCCTATAGCCCCGCGCCCCGGGTCGAGGGCGTTGTGCCGTGCGAGGCGGTGACTGTGCCCTTCAACAGTTCGAGCGCCTTGTTGAGCTGGTCATCGACCCTGGGGCCGGGCTTGACCTCGGGAACGGGAGGCTTGGCGGGGGTGACGGCGGGAGTGGGTTTGGCGGGGGTACCGGGAATCGAGGGGCCCGACTCAGCGTCCTCATCGTCGGGTACTTCCTGGTCATCGTTGGAGGCGACCAGCACATTGGGGGTGACGGATTCATCCTGAATCTTCTTGCCTGAGGGGGACTCGTACTTGGCTATGGAGAGGATCAGGGCCGCTCCGTTGGGCAGCTCAAAGGTCTTCTGCACGGTGCCTTCGCCGAAGGTGCGATCGCCGACCAGCTTGCCGCGCTTGTCCTCGAGCACGGCTGCGGCGACCAGTTCGGCGGCCCCGGCTGTTCCCCGGTTGACGAGCACGACGAGAGGGGCGGCGGTGATGAAGTTCGAGCTGTCTGCCGAGAAGGTCTGCCGGGCGAACTTCTGGCCTTCCAGGCTGCCCAGCGTGCCGGACTGGATGAAGGCGTTGGCGAGGCGCACGCCCTGCAGCTCATCGCCGGAGGCGACGTCGCGCAAGTCGAGGAGGATCTTCTTACCGCTCTTCTGGCTGGACCGCAGCCTGGCCTCGAGTTCATCAACGCGCTCTTTGCTGAGGACGCCGGGCTTGAGGTAGAGGATGCTGGCGTTCTCGTACTGCTGCTCGGATAGGGTCGGAGGAGGAGTGATGGCGCGGGTGAGGGTGAGCTTGTCGGGCTCGGACTTGCGCGGCTTCACAACCGAGAAGGTGATGTCGGTGCCCGGCTTGCCGTCAAGCAGCAGGCGGATGATGGCAAGGGACATCTCGCGGGTGGACTGGCCCTCGATGGACTCGAGGATGTCTCCATCCTGGATGCCGGCCTTGTCGGCGGGTGAGCCGGGAACGACGGTGATGACGGTGGCGTAGCCGAAGCGCTTGGAGATGGCGATGCCGATCTGTGCGGTCTCGGAGTGCTTGTCTGAGGCCTGATTGAGATCGAGGTGCTGCTTGTAGATCTTGTACTCGGCGGAGGAGAGGTAGCTGGAGTCCGGATCGAGCGACTCGAGCAGGCCATGGAGCGCGCCGTTGGTGACCGCATCGACGTTGGGGTCGACGACGTAGTCGCTCTGCACCTTCTTCAGGACTTCCTGGTAGACGGCCATCTCGGGGTAAGCGCCGTCGTCGCCGTTGTGGGTGTCGGCGTGAACACCGTTGAGGGATCCTGAGCCGCCCAGAAAGACGAAGATGACCAGTGCAGCAGAGATCGCAAGGACGGTGCGCTTGAAGCCTTTTGACATGATCCCACTCTCGACCCCGCGGGGGCCGTTATGAAGATGATACCGCAGCAGGGTTCGACTCACGGGCGGGTGCTTCCATGCGCTCAAAGCCTGTCTGCGGATGGGCGCCCGCGTGAGGCGCGGCGGAGAAGCGCGGCGGTAGACGGTGGCAAGCCTCGAGGGCGCGCAGTTCGCTAACGGATGACGAGCATGGCGGCGCGGAAGAGCAGGTCGAAGTCGCTGGCGGCGGCCTTGTCCTTTGCTGCCACCGTCTCGATGGCTTTGAGCGCGGCGGGGCGCTGATAGCCGAGGTTCACCAGAGCGGAGAGGACGTCGTCGGCAGCGGGGCCGGCGACCATGGGGGCGGGTGCAGTGGCCATGTCTTCAAGCTTGTCCTTCAGCTCGACGACGAGGCGTTCAGCGAGCTTCTTTCCGACGCCGGGGATGCGGGTGAGGATGGCGTGGTCCTGGGCGCGGATGGCGCTGACGGTGCGCTCGGGGCTGAGCCCGCTGAGGATGGTGATGGCGAGCTTCGGGCCCACTCCGCTGACGGTGATGAGTCGCTCGAAGAGGCGCTTCTCGTGGAGCTCGAGGAAGCCGAAGAGGGCGAGCGCGTCCTCGCGCACGACGGTGTAGATGTGGAGGGCGACGGGCGCGCCTTCTGCGGGCAGGGCAGTAAAGGTTGGAATGCTGATGAGGACGTCGTAGCCGACTCCGCCAGCGTCGACGATGGCCTGCCCTGGTTGTTTGGAGAACAGCGTTCCCCGAAGGTGGGCGATCATGCTGCGATTGTAGCTTGATGCCTTGGTGGCGCTCGTGGGCCTGCGCCGCGGTGCGGTTGATGGGCCTCGAACGAGCGATCGCTTGGCCCTGTTGTAGAATCTGCGCTATGTTGGCTGCTTCGTTGATGGCTTGGGCAGCCGCGATGCTTGCTGCGGCTGCGCCTGTCGGTGATCGCGTTGCGCCTGCTCCACTCTTACTTGTCCCGATACGTGCCCAGGTACACGTCCAAACCCATATCCAGACCCATACTCAGATCAAGGAGACTGCCGTGAGCCATCATGCGCGCGGAACGTTCACGGTAAAGGTGCTGCCGCTGACCCCGGTCCCGGCGGAGGGAATCTCCCGCTTCTCGATCAACAAGGAGTTGCACGGGGAGCTTGAAGCAAGGACGGAGGGTGAGATGTTCTCGGCGGGCGACCCGCGGCAGGGTGAGGCTGGCTATGTCGCCATCGAGGTGGTGACGGGAACGCTGGCCGGGAGGCACGGCAGCTTTGCGCTGCAGCACTCGGCGACGATGGACAAGGGCGGCAACAAGATGACGGTGGCGGTGGTACCGGGTTCCGGTACAGGGGAGCTGAAGGGTATCGCCGGCACGTTCACGATTGTGATCGAGGGCGGGCAGCATTCTTACGATCTCGACTACACTCTGCCCGCGCAGGACTAATCGGCGGCTACCTCCAGGGAGTGAGATCGAGACTGTGGTGGGTTCCGTGCAGGCGCTGGGCTGTATAAGTCACAGCGCCAAACCGCTTTGGCCGCCGGTAAACTTCAGGTGTTGAGCCAAGGGGCCTTGTACTGCCAGGCTGCAGACGTACAGACGGAGTCAGGTGCGTTTGCGGTATTTGACCTCGAACTCATAGCCGGGGTTGGCGGGGAAGAGGCCTGCGACGTGGCGGAGGCGCTCGGCGAGCAGCGGCGCCGCGAGCAGGGGGTATTCGCGTTCGCGGAGGTCGGCGTAGTCGAAGTCGAGGGTGAGCGCCAGCATGTAGATGGCGACGGCGTCGGAGAAGGCGGACTCGAAGAAGCTGTTTTTTGCCTTTCCGTCGACGTGTCCGTCGGACTTGCTGCGATCGATGGCGCGTCGGCGGCTCTCCCAGGCGTCCTGGCTGGTCTCCCCGCGAACATCGGCCACGGCCTGCGACCATACCAGGTTCGAAAACGACTCGGGTACTCCGGCCGCCTCGACGAAGTGGTGCCCTACGTTGATGAAGAGCTCGAAGGCGAGGGCGAAGCGGTCCTGCATGAGGCGGGTGGAGATGAAGATGCACTGCAGCGGGCCGCAGCTCACGTTGCGATGGCAGATGGCGCGGTCGCCGAGGTCGACGGTGTAGGTGGTGGCGACCATGGTCTCCTCCTGGTCGCCGATGGTGAGGGGTACGAAGTAGTAGACCCTCTCCTCGAGGGCGTGGGCGATGCTCGCGGGCACGGCCTGGACGACGCGCTCGAGGTCAGGTTCGGTGATGTGGGTGTCGCCGAACATCGCGTAGGAGACGCCGTTGAGGCTGCGGCGGGCAGTGCACTGCTGCGCAACTTCGGTGGCAGCAACAAGCTCTCCACTGGAATGGTTGACGAAAGTGTGACCTTCTGCTGACATCAAGGGAATCGTAGCAGACATACGTAGTTGCAGTTCACGACCAGTCTGAAGTGACAGGCGGGTACAGGGAAGGTGCATGAGGCGAGTCACTGGTATGGAACGGACGGGACGGGTCGGGTTAGTTTCGCGGGGCATTTCACGGGTCTCAAGGGCGCCATTCGCCTCGCTTGCGGCGCTCGCGTTGGTTTCGCTGGGGGCGCTGCCAGCTCTGCGGGCGCAGGGTGTTGCGGCTGCGGGAGCCGGGACGACAGGGTCTGCGACTACCGTCGCGCTGGTCCCGATGATTTACAAGCCGACGCCGGGCTATGATCCGACTTCGATGGATACGGCGGTCGATCCCTGCCAGGACTTCTACAAGTTTGCCTGCGGCAACTTCGCGAGGAACCACCCGATCCCGGCCGATGAGCCCTCGGTAAACGCCTTTCAGCAGCTCTACAACGTGAATACGCAGTCGTTGCGCGGCATCCTCGAGAAGGCGGCGGCGGGCGGGCCGGAGCGCAGCGCGAACGAGCAGAAGATCGGCGACTACTACAAATCCTGCATGGATACGGGCCTGATCGAGAGGCAGGGGCTCACGCCGATCCAGCCGCTGCTGGCGAAGATCGACGCGGTGAACGACCTGCAGGGGATCGGTACGCTGATCGGCGAGCTGCAGCGGGTGAGCGTGGATGTCTTCTTCGGCTACGGGGAGCAGCAGGACTTTAAAGACGCGAGCAAGCAGATCGCCTCGGCTGACCAGGGAGGGATGGGTCTGCCGGAGAAGGACTACTACCTCCGCACCGACCCCAAGAGCAAGGAGACCCAGCAGCAGTATGTGGAGCACATCGCCAAGATGCTGGTGCTGGGAGGAGAGGCTGCCGAGCGCGCCAAGGCCGATGCAGCGGCGATCATGGCGTTTGAGACGGCGCTGGCCAGGGCGTCCATGGGAGTGACGGAGCGTCGCGACCCGGCGAATATCTATCACCTGCAGAGCCGCCAGGCTTTTGTCGCGACCGTGTCAGAGGAGGAGTGGGACAGGTTCGAGGCAGCCATTCACTCGCCGCGGGTGAGCGAGCTTAATGATGTGAACCCGGCCTTCTTCCCGGCACTGCACGCCCTGCTGCGAAGCACGGATGTGCGGACGCTGCAGGCTTATATGCGCTTTCACCTTCTAACGGCATTTGCGTCACGTCTACCGAAGGCGATTGAGGATGAAGACTTCGACTTCTTCGGCCACAAGCTGTATGGGCAGCCGGAGGAGGAGCCGCGGTGGAAGCGCTGCGCGAACGCGGCGGACACGGCGATGGGCGAGGCGCTCGGACAAATCTACGTGCAGCAGTACTTCCCCGGAGACAGCAAGCAGAAGATGCTGCAGATGGTGCATGACATCGAGGCGGCGATGGCTGGGGACATTGAGTCGCTGGACTGGATGTCTGCGGAGACGAAGGTGCGCGCGCGGCAGAAGCTGGATGCGGTGGCGAACAAGATCGGCTATCCGGACAAGTGGCGCGACTACTCGGCGCTGACGATCAAGCCGGACGACCCGATCGGTAACAGCCTGCGCAGCCGCCGGTTTGAAAACGACCGCCAGCTCGGCAAGATCGGCAAGCCGGTCGATCACGGGGAGTGGGGCATGACTCCGCCGACGGTGAACGCCTACTACGATCCGAGTATGAACGACATCAACTTTCCGGCAGGAATCCTGCAGCCGGCGTTCTACGATCCCTCGCAGGACGATGCGACCAACTACGGGCACATCGGCGCGGTGATCGGACATGAGTTGACGCACGGCTTCGACGACCAGGGGAGGAAGTTTGACCCCAAGGGCAATCTCTCAGACTGGTGGACGCAGGCGGATTCAAAGAACTACGAGGCGCGTTCGGAGTGCCTGGTAGAGGAGTACGGCGGCTTCACCGCGGTTGACGATGTTAAGGTGAACGGCAAGCTGACGCTGGGCGAGAACACGGCCGACAACGGTGGCCTGGTGCTGGCCTACATCGCCTACCTGTCGCATGCCCGGAAGAGCGGAGTGGATTTGAATGCGAAGATCCACGGGTATACCGCTCCGCAGCGTTTTTATATCGGCTACGCGCAGAACTGGTGCGAGAACCAGCGTGACGAGGCGGTGCGGGTAGGGGCGCAGACGGATGCGCACGCGCCGGGGCACTTCCGGGTGAATGGTCCGATCGTGAACCAGCCTGGCTTTGCGGGGGCCTTCAGCTGCAAGGCAGGCACGCCGATGGTGCCGGCGAAGAGCTGCCGGATCTGGTAGGTCTCACGGCTAAGTGTTAAAGCGGGCGCGACCTTCAAGCCGTGTGACTTAGACGCGATGCAGCAACGTTCTTGCAAGAAATCACGTTCCGTGTTGCACTGGTAGGGCCGATATGCGTCGATGTCCTCCAGTCCGCCTGCTCTCCTAATCGGTTCTGACCTGCCCCCAGCGTCTTTGCACTGATCCGCCCCTGCGCCGATGACTTGGATCGCCGATCTGCCTGAGACGGGCATAGCGGAGTCCGTGGAGGCTGCCGGGCATCCAATCTCCCTTGCGGGCCTGGTCTTTCGAACTGAAAGAGCGGTAAGACGTCTCCGTCTCAAGCGTTCTCAGTTGAGGATCGGGGTCGACTTCAGTCATCTGAATCTAACGAGTTGTCTCATTTCAGGAGCTGTCTATGAAAATCGCGGCAGATGTTACGGAATTGATAGGCCACACTCCCCTGGTGCAGCTGAACCGTGTTGCCGAGGGGTCGTATGCGCGGGTGGTCGCGAAGCTGGAGAGCCAGAACCCGGTGAGCAGCGTGAAGGACCGGATCGGCAACGCGATGGTGGAGGCGGCGGAGCTGGCGGGTAAGATCACTCCCGGAAAGACGGTGCTGATCGAGCCGACCAGCGGCAATACCGGGATAGCTCTGGCGTTTGTGGCGGCGGTGAAGGGCTACAAGCTGATCCTGACCATGCCCGAGACGATGAGCCTGGAGCGGCGAATCCTGCTGCGGGCCTTCGGGGCGGAGATCGTGCTCACGCCCGGGCCGAACGGCATGAAGGGTGCAATCGCCAAGGCCCAGGAGATCCTCGAGACGACTCCAAACGGCTACATCCTGCAGCAGTTCGATAACCCGGCGAACCCGCAAGTCCACTTCAACACCACGGGTCCTGAGATCTGGGAGGATACGGACGGCCAGATCGATATTCTCGTGTCGGGTGTCGGTACGGGCGGAACTCTGACCGGGGTGACGGAGTTCATACGCACCAAGAAGCCTGGCTTCAAGGCGATCGCGGTCGAGCCGACGGACAGCCCGGTGCTGTCGGGGGGCAAGCCGGGTCCGCACAAGATCCAGGGGATCGGGGCGGGCTTTGTGCCGGGCGTGCTCGATACTCACCTCATCGACGAGATCATCCAGGTCTCAAACGACGAGGCGATGGCCATGGCCCGGCGGCTGCCGCTTGAGGAGGGGCTGCTGGTGGGCATCTCGTCCGGAGCGGCCGTTCATGCGGCGCTCAAGGTCGCGCGGCGCGCTGAAAATACGGGCAAGCTGATCGTGGTGATCATTCCCAGCTTCGGTGAACGGTACCTGTCGACGGCGCTGTTCGAGCAGCTGCGGCAAGAGGTGCAGCAGCTTCCGACGACCCCGATCGGGCAGCCGGCAGCCGTCTGACGTGGGGCTGCTTGCCCACATGCGTGAGGACGTGCGTTCGATCTCGGAGCGCGACCCGGCGGCGACCTCTACCGCGAGCGTGCTGCTCTGCTACCCGGGGCTGTGGGCGGTGTGGGCGCACCGGGTAAATCACCGGCTGTGGCGCCGGGGCGTTCGACTGCCGGCGCGGGTGCTTTCGCTGGTGGCGCGCTTTTATACCGGGGTCGAGATCCATCCCGGAGCGCGGCTCGGGCGGCGGCTTTTCATCGATCACGGCCTGGGCGTGGTGATCGGGGAGACGGCGGTGATCGGCGACGACGTGACCCTGCACCAGGGCGTCACCCTTGGAGGAACCGGCAAGGAGCGCGGGAAGAAGCGCCATCCCACGCTGCGCGATCGCGTCTTTGTCGGGAATAACGCGAACATTCTGGGGAACATCACCATCGGGGAAAACTCCCGGATCGGCGCCGGATCGGTGGTGGTCAGGGACATCCCGCCTGACTCGACGGCGGTTGGAGTGCCGGCGCATATCGTTTACAGGGACGGGCGGCGGGTGCTGATCACCGACCCTCACGATGTCAGCGATCCCCTGTCGGGAGTGATCATTGCGCTGGCCGATGAGGTGAAGCGGCTTGAGGCGCGGCTCGAACTGCGGATTGACAATCTGGATGAGAGCCTGCACGGGCACCTTGCCGCACGGGCGAGCGAGGGTGTGGCGGCGGAAGGTCAGGACGCAGTCCGCATGCTGGTCGATGAGGACCAGGAGCGGGAGCTGTACCGGGTGGAGCAGTCGGCCTTGAGCGACTACGTGAGCATGGGCGAGGGCATCTAGCTGCTGCCAATGCTGATGCGGGCATGCTGCTTACGTTAGTGTTGTGTCAACGTGTTTTAAGTACGGCGCTCTCGACGCAGCCCCTCTCTGCTGCGATGATTGGGGAACCATGAACACTGCGGTCATGCCTTTCAAGGTGAAAGAGCCACTTCGTACCTCGAAGATCGACATCTATATCTCAGCGGACGTCGAGACGGATGGCCCGATCCCCGGCCCTTTTTCGCTATTGTCCTTTGCTCTGGTATATGCCGGGAAATTTGACGGTTCATCGTTTCTGCGCCCAGAAGCGGGAACTCCTCTGACCTTCTACCGCGAGCTAAAGCCGATTTCGGATGACTTTCAGCCGGAGGCGCTCGGCGTAAATGGTCTCGACCGCGAGCGACTCATCATTGAGGGCGAATCGCCGGACCGGGCGATGGATCAAGCAACACAGTGGATACGTGATTTGGCTGGCTCAGATCGTCCAGTGCTGGTTGCATATCCTCTTAGCTTTGACTGGGCCTGGTTGTACTGGTACTTCGTCCGTTTTGCAAAGGAAGGTTCCCCATTCTCTCATTCGCAATGCTTCGACCTGAAGACGGCTTTCGCGATCAAGGCGAAGCTGCCAATCGCGGAATCCGGGCGGTCCAACCTGCTACCATGGCTGCAATCAAAAAGGGAGCATAAACACCACGCGCTGGATGACGCGCTGGAGCAGGCGGAGATATTCGCAAACCTTTTTGAATGGAGCGGGTTTGATGGGAGTCGTGCTCGATAGCAGACGGGCCTATACTGATCAGCGCATCAGCGCATTAGGAGAACACCTAGGGTTAGCAGAAGCTCTATGTGAGGGAAGAGCTTGCGTGTACGCGACTGGTTCCTTCGGCCGAGGTGAAGCACATGAGTCAAGCGATTTAGATGTTTTTATAGTGGGACATGGCAGCAAAGAAAATCGGGATTTAAGTCGCCTGGACGAGATCAAGATCAAGGCGCAATTGATCTTGGCAACGGAAGAGGTAAATATTGAACGATTTGACGGGGACGGTAAGTATTTAGAGCACTACACAGTGCGCGAACTTACGAGCACACTGGGCAAGGCGGACGATGACGTCAGTAATACCTTCACTGCTCGCCTCCTCCTTCTTCTGGAGAGTAAGCCCCTGCTCGCACCCCCTGTCTACGTCGCGGTCATAGAAAACGTCATTGATGCTTACTGGATAGACTATCCGCAAAACAAGACTGACTTTACGCCAGCTTACCTGGCCAACGACATTCTGCGTCTATGGCGCACTTTCTGCGTGAACTACGAGGCACGTACTTCCAGAGAGCCTGCAAGCAAGAACGCAGAACGCAAGCTTAAGAATTACAAGTTGAAGTATTCCCGTCTCCTGACGTGTTACTCGGGGCTACTTTATTTACTAGCGCTTCACGTTCGAAACGCTACCGTTCATCGGCAGGATGCGATGGCGATGATCAGCCTTACTCCTACACAGCGCTTAGAGTGGCTTTTGTCTCAACCGGACTTGAGTGATGCTCATGATGGTGTCTTGGCGCTTATAAGGTCCTACGAGCATTTTCTTGAAGTCACTCGCCAACCAAAGCTAGAGCTCCTCAAGATCTTTAGTGACGCGCAAGATAGCAAGCGGCACTATGTCGAGGCGTCCGCGTTCGGGGATCTGGTCTTCGAAGTAATTCAGAAGATCGGGCAAGGAAAGAAGTTACATCGTTTGTTGTTAGTGTAGGCAGCAAAACTACCCCTACTTGAGGATGTTGATTGCGGCTGCGCCGAGGGCTACCTGGGAGAAGAGCTGCGACCAGTCGAGGAAGCCTCTGAGGGCGGAGGTCTTGTAGACCCTCTCGGGAACTACGAGGGTGTCGCCGGGGTACATCCTGGTCGCCTCGAAGGCGTTGCCCCAGAGGTTCAGAGAGGCGCTGCGGCTGAGTACTGAGCCGTCGGCGCGGATGATGAAGGCGCGGTGCGGGTCTGCGTCGCGGTTGGGACCGCCGGCCAGCCGGAGGTAGTCTCCAGTGCGCCGGGTGGGCGAGTAGAGGAACGAGTTCTGGTTGTTCACGGAGCCGACGACGTTGATGCTGGCGGGGCGGGGCGGGATGACGAAGTAGTCTCCATCCTCAAGGGGCAGGTCGGGAAGACTGTCAACATCGCTGCTGGCCGGCTTGGACTCGAGGACGATCCTGCCGGAGGCCCTGAGCTGGCGCAACCGGGCGACGAGGTTCTGCTGGGGGGTGAGGGCGGCTGCCGCTGCCTGGGTGTCCAGCGCGGTGGTGGAGGTGGCGGCGACGTTAAGCTGGGTGCGATCGATCTGTATCTCGAGCGAGCGCACATATTCGTCGAGCCTCTGCTGCTGCACGGCGCGGGTCGAGACACGGGTAAACTCCGAGCCGTAGAGGTAGGAATTTGGTGCGAGGCCGCCAGCGCGCCGGACCAGCTGCCGCAGGGTCTCACCCGGCAGCACGCTGTAGATACCGGAGCGGGCGAACTCCCCATCCAGGCGCACGAACTTGGTCTGCTGGCTGACCGGGACGTGGATGTCGGCCTGGGAGAAGATGGTGACGGTGTCGCCGGCCTCGAGTTCGAGGTCCTGGTTGGGATCTTTTTCGAGCACCAGCTTGCCCAGGTTGAAGGGCAACAGGGAGCTGGTGAGGGTCTCGGCGTTGAGTCGCTCGATGACTGCATAGGACCAGTCGATCTCGGGGGCGGAGAGGCTGACGTCGTTGAGCCGGGTGGCGGACGCGGTGTTTGGAGTGGCGACCTGGGACTGGGTTCCGGCCAGGCTGGTGCGGCCCGCCTCGGACTGGCCCGGGGCGAGGTTGGTTCCGGTGCGGTCGGTGGTGCGGGTGCTGCCGGGGTCGAGCTGTCCTGACGGGCTGCTGATGGTGGTTCCCGGGACAGACTCCGGCCGGTTGGTGGGGATGAACTCTGGAGCGGGCAGGCCAAGGCGCCCTCGACGGGACCAGTAGTCGCGAGTGATGAGCGACTCCTTGTCGGGGATGAGATCGCTGAGGTGCATTCCGGGACGCCAGGCGAAGTGTCCGGGGTTGGCAACGTTGCCGCGCAGGGTGATCGTCTTGTCAAAGCGCGGGACCATGGAGATCAGACGGACGAGGTCGCCGTCTTCCACAGCGGTGGTGAGTCCAGTGGGGTCGTTGGCGATCTCCATCGCCTCGCGGGAGTGCCGGGAGCTGATGCGCTCGATGGAAATACGGGAGTCGCCGGCCACGCTGGTGCGTCCGCCAGCCAGCTCCAGGAGCATGGCGAGGGTGGTGCTGCCCCTGGTCTCGTAGATGGCGGGGTTGCGGACGCTGCCGGCAACGGCAACCTGGGGCCCTGCCGGAGGGATGAAGATCACGTCCCCGGGCAGCAGATGCACATCTTTTGACTTATCGCCATTCACGAGCAGGTCGTAGAGGTCGAAGGTGGTGACGGTAGTGGCGCCGCGCTTGACCTGGATATTGCGCATCGAGCCCTCGGGCGACGGGCCGCCGGAGAAGAAGAGTGCGTTGACCAGGGTGCTGAGCGAGCTGATGGTATAGGAGCCGGGACGCCGGGCCTGGCCGACTACGAAGACCTGGATGGAGCGGAGTTGGCCGAGCTCCACGCTGACGTCGAAGTTGCGGTAGATGCGGCTGATGCCGGAGCGCAGATGAGCGTCAAGGTCAGAGAAGGTGAGCCCGGCGACGTGCACCTCCCCGACCTGCGGCAGGTAGATGGAGCCCGAGGGATTGACCCTTACGTTGGCGTTGAAGTTGACCTGCCCCCAGACGTGGACGCGGAGTTCGTCGCCGGGGCCGATGACGTAGTCGGCGGTGACTGGAACCTGGTCGAGGGGCGCGAAGGTGGAGGGCACTCCCTGGAAGAGCTCTTTGCCGAAGATGGGCAGAAGCTGGCCCACCGAGGCGTAGATGAGCTTCTGAAACTCGGTGAGTGGAGGAGGCAGCGGGGCTACGACCCTGGGCTGACGGACGGAGCTGAGGCTGCGCCCATTGCTGCCCGTGCCGTTATTGTCGGTGACGGTGCGGCCAGCGTTATCGACGTAGGTGGGGCCGGAGTTGTCGACGTATCCACCGGAGGAGCGGGACTGCTGACCGTCGTAGCTGGCGGGAGCATTCTGGTCGCGGCCGGGGTTGCGATTGTCAAGGGAGCGGGTGTCGGAATCCGGCCCGTTGGGGAACTGGTCAGGGTCTAGGTTCTGATCGCCAGCGTTGTCCTGGCTGCCGGACATGCCGCTGTTGCCGTTGCTGCCGCTCTGGGAGTCGAGGGGGTAGTTCTGCGCGTGGGCTGACGGGGAGGGCACGATCAGCAGCAGGATAAGGGCGACGGTCCACAGGGAGGTCGACGCAGGACGGCGCGGGAGCAGCAGGGGCCGGTTCTCAGTTTGATGCGGGGCCTGGAGATTGGCGTGAGACTGCTTGACCAGACTGCTGATAACAACTCCTCGTCAAATACGGCGTCCGCCGGAGTGCCCCCGGGTGGCGGATAGGGTATTGCCGCAGCCGGGCCGGGGGCTGCGGAGATCTTAAGTCACACTGCTCGGGCACGGCACAACAGGGCAGCACAGATTGGGCTGGAACCAGTGTAGAGCCTTCGGAGGTGAAATCCTACCCGCAATTGCGGGCGGCGGAGGGTGCTGTGCCGGGATATGCAAGGGACGGGAGACGGCGGTGTCAAAGGCGGGCGATGACGCCGAGGTCGGTGAGGCCGTTGACGAAGAACTGCATGGCGAGCGCGACCAGGAGCAGGCCCATGATGCGCACCAGGATGCGGATGCCGGTCTCGCCGAGGATATTGCGGACGCGGTCGGCTCCGCTGAGCACGCCAAAGGAGGCGAGGGCGGTGATGGCGATGGAGCAGAGGATCGCGAGAATCTCCCAGAGGCCGGGCGCCTTGCCGACCAGGACCATCACGCTTGAGATGGCGCCCGGGCCGGCGAGCATGGGGATGCCGAGGGGGACGATGCCGGCATCTTCCTTGGCGGTGGCCTGCTGCGCCTCGCCCGGCGACTCCTGGGTGGGGGAGCGCTTGGCCTCGAGCATGTCGATGCCGATGAGCAGCATGATGAGGCCGCCGGCGATCTCAAAGGCGGGCAGGGTGATGCCGAACATGCGGAAGATGTAGCGGCCGGCGAGCGCAAAGGATGTCAGGACGATGAAGCAGGTGAGCGAAGCCCTGGTGGCCATTCGCTGGCGGTTCTTTGGCTCGGAGTCGGCGGTGATGGCGAGAAAGGTGGGAATGGCGGCGAAGGGGTCGACGAGGAAGAAGACGGAGCTCAGCGCGAGCACGAAGTAGCGCACGTATTCGGAGCGGATGACGGCGCGGGCCGGACCTACGACTTGTTGCAGTACTTCGACGATCACTACGGGCCCGGGCCTTTCCTGCTGTCGGTACGGTACAGCGCCTTAGGCTGTTACGTTTTATTGTGGCTGCGAGGCAGATGCTTCGCGAGATGGCGGCGGCACGATCCGAAGCTAAGAATTTCTTGTCTGTCGCCGCTGCATGTTGGATCGAAACGCCCTTTGAGCTAATTACACTCGGCGGTTTTCGCGCCGGGAATGCCCGCGTCCAAAGCTTACACGGCCGGCTTACGCCTTGAGCTACACGCAGGTAGCATGAATTCGATGTAAGTAAGTGGGTCGAGGACTCAGCTGGAGCGGCTTGCTGGTAAGTGTTACGAGATGGTGGCGTTGTCATGAAGATACGGGAGTAGACGCCTGCTATTCGACTTAGCGGGAAGGCTAGGCCCCGCGAGCACGTTTTATGGCCTGGACTACGGCTCTTGATTTGTTAAGGGACTCTTCGTATTCCTTTTCGGGGACGGAGTCGGCTACGATTCCCGCGCCGGCCTGGATGTAGCCCTGTTTGCCTTGCAGCAGCAGGGTGCGGATCGCGATGCAGGAGTCGAGGTTGCCGGAGAAATCCGCATAGAGCACGCTGCCGCCGTAGATGCCGCGGCGGGTGGGCTCGAGCTCCTCGATGATCTGCATGGCGCGCACTTTGGGCGCTCCACTGAGTGTGCCCGCGGGGAAGCAGGCGCGAAACGCGTCGACCGGGGTAAGGCCCTCGCGCAGGCGGCCCTCGATCGAGCTGACCAGGTGCATGACGTGCGAGTAGCGCTCGACGAACATGAGGTCCTTGACGCGGACCGAGCCGAACTCGCTTACCCGTCCCACATCGTTGCGGCCGAGGTCGACCAGCATGACGTGTTCGGCGCGCTCCTTCTCGTCGGCGAAGAGCTCGGCGGCGATGCGGCGGTCCTCCTCCTCATCGGCGGAGCGCTGACGAGTGCCGGCGATGGGGCGATACTCGATGGCGCGATCGTGGACGCGCACCAGCAGTTCGGGCGAGGAGCCGACGATGTGGGTCGCCCGCTTTGCAGACGTCTTGCGCGGTCCTCCCCCGCCGAGGTTGAAACGGAGGAAGTACATATAAGGTGAGGGATTGACGATGCGCAGGGCGCGGTAGATGGAGAAGGGATCGACGGCCGGCTCGACCTCGAAGCGCTGCGAGTAGACGGCCTGGAAGATGTCACCGGCGGCGATGTACTCCTTGATCGTGTCGACGCCGGCGAGGAAGTCTTTCTTGCGCGTATTCATCGTGACCTTGAGCTTGCCCGGGACCGCCTTATTGCGCTGCGGCGCCAGCGGAGCGGCGAGGGCGCTCTCGATGCGGTCGAGCCGCTCAAGGGCGTCGGCGTAGGCCGGGGCGGGCTTGCGGCGGGTGAGGTCCGCGGTGACGATGAGCAGCATCTCTTTTTTGACATGGTCGAAGGCGAGCACCTCGTCGAAGAACATGAGGCAGGCGTCTGGCATCTGGAGGTCGTCGAGGGCGAGTGAGGGCAGGCGCTCGATGAGGCGGACGGCATCGTAGGAGAAGAATCCCACGGCGCCGGCGGTGAAGGGCGGCAGCCCCGCGAGGCGCGCCGGCTTGTGGCCGCTGAGCGACTGCTTGAGGAGGGCGAAGACGTCGCCCTCGAAGGTCTGCCGTTTCCCTTCTGTTGTGCTCTGGAGATGATTGCGGCGCTTGCCGTCGCTCGGGATCCGGCGGTCTGCGGCGGGTTCAGTGATCTCGATCGAGGCGCCGCGGGCCACGATCTTTTGGTAGGGTCGCACCCCGATGAAGGTGTAGCGGCCTACTTTTTCGCCGCCCTCGACAGATTCGAGCAGAAAGCACTCGGGCTCGTTTGCGGCGAGGCGCAGGAAGGCGGAGACGGGGGTCTCGAGGTCGGCGGTCAGGCGCCGGTAGACGGGGACGAGGGTGTGAGTGCGCGCCAGCCGCAGAAACTCGGGCCGCTGGGGGGTGCTGGGGAGTGGCGGACGCATGACTCCCGTCATCGTACATGACGGCTTTGTGGCGGATACGGAGTGGCTGCTTCCCTGCTGCCTAGCGTATTCCGCGGGACGCCGAGCCTGCTCTTTGCGCCGCCTTGAGAGGTCTGCTAACTCCCGGCCTTACCGCGTTAAGCTGGCGTGGCGCGTTTTGCCCGGCTGCTGGCCCTGACTTCAACAACCTTCTGAAATCGAGGTACATGCAGCGGGAATGGCGTTGCCGGGGTGTCTACCCTTATTCAGGCTTTGGCGTGTAGCTCAACGAGTGGCGCCAACAATCCTGGACGGGCAAGTGATGGAGGCGCACCTTGAAGATAGACGCAAGACAGATCGCGATGATGGAGGTCTTTATACTTCTCACCTCCGTGTTGTTCATGGGGCTGCTGGGCAGCCCTGTGGCTGGGATGTTCATGTTTTCTCTCTTGAATTGCTGCTACCTGGCGCTGGTGCAGGCGATGGCGAGGTGAGGCAAGTCGGCGACCTGAGGGCAGCGGCCGCAGGGCGGAGCGGCCGGAGCTTGCAGGTCGTTTCCGGCGGGGCCTATACTCTGTAAGTTTGCGCCCGATGCGGGAAAACCGGTCAGTGGATGAAGGCTGGACGGGGCGGGCGGCGTGAGCTGCCCCTGGGAGCAGCCGGTTCGGTCGTCCTGCGGCGCAGAAGGGGTAGAGCACCATGGCAACGGACACGACGGTAATCGACTCTGCAATCGCTCCGGCGATCACGCTCGAGCAGGAGATCAACCCCTGGGAGGCGCAGGCGGCCCGCTTCGATTACGCAGCGAAGAAGCTTGACCTCGACGACGGCCTCTGGAAGGTGCTGCGCTATCCTTCGCGGGAGGTGATCGTGCATATCCCGGTCACCATGGACGATGGGCGGATCGAGCTCTTTACCGGCTTTCGGGTGCAGCACTCGATCGCGCGCGGCCCGGCCAAGGGCGGCATTCGTTATGCGCCCGACGTCAGCCTGGACGAGGTGCGCGCGCTCGCCAGCTGGATGACCTGGAAGTGCGCGGTGGTCAACATTCCCTTCGGCGGCGCCAAGGGTGGAGTGATCTGCGACCCGAAGAAGATGTCGCTCGGCGAGCTCGAGCGCATGACCCGGCGCTATACCTCGGAGCTGATCGAGTTCATCGGACCGGAGAAGGACATCCCCGCGCCGGACGTGGGCACCAATGAGCAGGTGATGGCGTGGATCATGGATACCTACTCCATGCACATGCGGCAGACGGTGACCAGCGTGGTGACGGGCAAGCCGCTGAATATTGGAGGGTCGCGCGGCCGGCGCGAGGCTACGGGGCGCGGCATCCGCGTGGTATGCGATGAGGCGCTGAAGTATCTCAAGCTGCCGATCGAGGGGTGCCGGGTGATCATCCAGGGCTTTGGCAACGTGGGCTCGAACGCCGCGCACCTGATGATGGAAAAGGGCTACAAGGTCACCGGCATCGCCGAGTTTGACGGCGGACTTTACAACGCAAACGGTATCGACATCCATGCGCTCGAGGCCTATCGGCAGCTGCATGGGACGGTGTCTGGCTTCAGCGAGGCCGAGTCGGTCGATTCGGGGGAGCTGATGACGACGGCGTGCGACATTCTGGTACCGGCGGCGACGGAGAACGTGATCACCAGCCGCAACGCGGGGCGCATCAATGCGCGCATCGTCTGCGAGGGCGCGAACGGGCCGACGACGGCCGTGGCGGACGAGATCCTGGCGGACAAGGGCGTCTTCGTCATTCCGGATATCCTGGCCAACGCGGGCGGCGTTACGGCGTCCTACTTCGAGTGGGTGCAGGACCGGCAGGGCTACTTCTGGAAGGAATCGATCGTGAACGATCAGCTGGAGGCGATCCTTGCGGAGAGCTTCGACGATGTCGTGCGGTACGCGGCGGCGCACAAGGTGAATAACCGTATCGCTGCTTATATGCTGGCGATCGACCGCGTAGCATTCACGATGAAGCAACGCGGCATCTACGCTTAGATAGACCCGGCTGGAAGACCCACGGCAATCTACCAGCCGCGCGAGATGAGACAGTAGAGCAGCGCGGGATAAGTGGCGACGAAGAGCCACAGGAAATTGTTGAGGCCCATCAGCACTCCGTTCGAGAGATGAAAGAGTACGCCGGTCGCGACGATAACGTAAGCGAGCGGGCGCGGAGTGATGAGGACCAGCGGAAACGCGGTCTCCCAGACCACAATGCTGCGCGAAATGGCGCGCGAAAGCACGGGCCGGACGCTAAGAGCCTGCCCAGCCCGCGGATGACCGTAGAGCTGGCTGGCTGCGATGCCAACGAGGAAGCTACCATCGAGCCATCCCGCGGCGGTGGCCTTGGCTACCCCGGCCGTGCCGTAAGAGAGGCATACCTGCAAAGCCAGGAACCAGAGATAGACCTTGATGACCCATGGCTCGCGTCCCAGCAGCGTCAGGCCTGCTCCGATGAAGATAATTACTGTCATCTGGTCCGCCCCATCCTGCCCGTAGGGGTGGCGGATGGTGAGCAACAGAATCACCACGGCGGTGGGGCATACTAGCCATGGGGAGCGAACCCAATTTGCAGGTCCCATGATTATGGCTGCTGCTAACGCGGCGCGGACAGCAAGCAAGGCGTTTACATTGGGGTACCGCAGCAGACGATCGAGTGCCCAGCCGAAGGCGCCGCGGACCATGATGGGACGCTGCAGGCAACCAACCTCCCAGCTCATCAGGCCGTCATTGCGAAACACCTCGACGCGGACAAGCGTCTCCACGCTGACGATGAGGACCCCGATCGCCGCAATGCGCAGTACCAACGTGAAGACGCTGAGCGGATTAGAGAAATCGATCGGCATTGCTATGTCTAGAGGGAATGAAGGTCCGAAGAAAAGACCAGTGCCGGCTCCCGGTGCATGAACGAGCTGAAGTCGTGCAGCACCATGAACTGGGTGAAGGCCGGCGTTGAGAAGCGGTCAAGGCGGGAGACGTAACTGAGAAGGGTGAGATATGGAATGGAGGCGACGAGGCCTGCAGGACACGCGATTACCTCGCCCGCGAGTGAGACGATGGCGTCGAAGAGCGCCTTGTTCGCGCGTTTTTCGGGGTTCCAGACGACATTCCACCAGCGCCTGTTGTGAGGAAAGGTGACCTCTGTCCATGGAGTGACTGTTCCGTCGGCGAGTTGATCGCGAAAGAGCAGGTGATACTCCCCCTGGGCTGGATTGGGGGCGAAGAACTTCCACTCCGGCACCAGAAACGACATCGCCCATCGGCGGACTCGACCACGAAACCTGGGTATCAGCACGAGCAGGGAAAGCAGGAACCAGAATGCGAGTAGAGTTGCTGCAACCAGCGCGAGCATGGGTCCAAAGTCTGGGGTCATGGACCTACGACGCCACTGTCGCGTCGAGCAAAGCCTCGCGGCGCAGTCGCAGCAGTGCGCGGGCAGACGCGGCTGGCCCAGCCTTTTGAATCTGCTCCTCGGTGAGGTGAGTTGCTTGCATTCTGAAGACAGAGATCGCAACCGCCACGAAGAGCCCAATCGCAGTTGCGAATGCGCCGCCAACCACGGCGACTGCCCAATAGGTAGTTTCGCAGTCAAGAGGCACCCCAACGTTGCGTACAAGGTCGTTCTCAGGAACGAGCTTTAACGCCGCAGCCTCCGCTTCGTTCAGTTCCGGTGCGGAGGCCACGATAAGTGCTTCCAGGTTCGCGCTGGCGCCGTCCTTGAAGTACTCGACCAGTTCAAATCCCTCCGCTGCAAGACGGCCACCGTTGTAGGGGAAGATCGCGATCGCGCAGTCCAGGTGCTCCGGCAAAAAGATGCCTGAGTTGAGCGTTCGAGTCCCATACCGGATGTCGGCTAGAACAGGTGCGGCAATCATCGCCTTCGCGGTGGCGGCAGAGTCGAGCGACTTGCCCTGTTTGTAGTTCTCGATCACGTGGCTCCGAAAAGATTCAATGCCGGAGCCTCCGTCCTTCAACCCACTGCGCAGACCGGCCAATACTTTCGACCCGGTTGGAGCTACGAGCGCGACCATGGCTCCGGGTATTCCAAAGATCGGGGTCTTGCCGTCCCGGGGGACGGTCACGACCTCTATCTTGCTCACCCGCATCTTCCGGTTTTCTGCCTCCAGGATCACGGCCCCGAAGTTGTCTTTTGAAGTTGCTGGAGTCATGGATTTTCCTCTCGGGTTTGCACGGTTCTATGTAGATGTGCCAACAGGTTCGCACACTCATGTAAAGCCAACAACATTGCTTTAGCTGCGCAGCGAAAAACACTATCGAAGAATCATCGGGCAGTCAACTTGATATGTGCAGGCGGCGCCGATGGTCTCTCCGCGAAGACACGGCGCAAGCAGACCACCCGCGACAACCGAGGCATAAATACTCAAGGCAGGCCAAACTCCGGCTTATCTTTCGGTGCAAACAACCTGTATTTTGGCGCGAGAGCCGCAATCTCCGGTGAACCTGCCTATCTTTGATCACGATGAGCCGCATCTTGTGCGTGCCGCTGCTCATCGGCTGCTCTCGCCGGGCATCCCGATACACAGGGAGGCATGGGGAGCAGGAGATGATCGCGTTGCTGGTGTTCATGCAACGTCATTCACCGGCGGCCTCGATGGCTAGCCCAGGCAATAAGTGATGAACAGCTTTAGGGACTCCGTATTGGTGACTACGTCGTCCTTCGGCGTAGAGACCAATCACAGCGGTTGTATAGATCAAGGGCCTGCCGTCGATTCGCTCCCGGATCCTGTTCATCCTGTCTGGCATGTCTTCCGTGCTGCAAATGACCGCGGTCTCTTTGGAACTGGGATGCCGACCCTTCGCACCTACAAGATGGTCATTGCGACGGAGCTCAAGGCGCACATCTTCCTGCCCGCTGATCCTGTGAAAGGGGAGTTGCGTCCGGTGATCATTCTGCTTCACGGGGGCGGCTGGAACGTGGGCGCTCCCGAGTGGATGTACGACGATGCGAATTGCAACGCGGACCAGGCTTGGTTGCCTTCGCAGGGAATTATGGCTTGCCCGGTGGCTGCGGCGCATCTCAGTGACATGCTTCCGCATCGGCCTTTAGGCATCCGGGCTCGATCGAGTGCGTTCTTCTTTGCTGGTAAGAGCCGCCTAAGCAGGAATGGAACCGCGCCCGGGCCAAGGAACGTATCGGCATTTGTTCCGGATATTGTGCTGCTCACGGCGTTTGTTATCGCCTGCTGTGCTCCACCGCGCGTGGTGGGGCAGAATGCCGCACGAGTTGCGTCCCCCCCGGGTCAAGCGCCTGCTGCGAGCACGGCGACGCCCGGGTCTGCGGCGGTTACGGTCGAACAGAATGTGACGTATGCGACCGTGAACGGCGTTGCGCTGCGTCTCGACGTCTACCAGCCGGTCAGGCGCGACAATGCGCTTCGTCCGGCGGTGATGCTGATTCACGGCGGGGGCTGGACGAGCTTTGACAAGAGCACCATGCGGGGGATCGGAGAGTATCTCGCGCGGGGTGGCTTTGTGGCGTTTTCTGTCGACTACCGGCTCTTTGACGGGGCGCAGAACCGCTGGCCTGCGCAGCTGGACGACGTGCAGCGTGCGGTGCGCTGGGTGCGCGCGAACGCTGCAAGTTACGGGGTGAATGCGGAGCGGATCGGAGCCTTCGGGCACTCCGCGGGGGCTCAGCTTGCGGCGCTGCTAGGAATGGAGGAGACCCGCGACAACAGCGATCCGGCTCTGGCGAAGTATTCGAGCCGGGTGCAGGCGGTGGTGGATGTGAGCGGCCCGGCCGACTTCACCCTCGAGACCGATCCTGAGGGCGCAGCCTTCCTGGAGGCCTTTCTCGGGGTCGCTTACGTTGCGCACCCCGAGGTGTGGCGGGAGGCGTCGCCCGCCTTTCATGTCTCGAAGGACGATGCGCCGTTTCTGATCTTTCACGGCACGCACGATGAGGATGTGCCTCTCGCGCAGGCGCAGGAGCTTCACGACAGGCTTGCGGCTGCTGGGGTGTCGGTCTCGTTCTTCAAGGTGGACGACGTGCATACGTTTCGCACGCCCGCTGCGCGGCTGCGGTTGGCGATTGAGACGCAGAAATTTTTTCGTGAGTTTCTTGCTGCTTCGCCTTGATGGGTGCTGTCTACAGGTGGGTTGTGGTGGGCAGTCAGCCTCTCCCACTCATGCGCGGTGGGGCTGCGCATGAATGGGGCACCCGGCATTCAGGGGGGACCCGGCACCTGGCCGGAACGTTGTAGTGGGTGAGGTTGTCAGCCTCCCAGTAATGCGCGGTGGAGCTGCGCATGAATGGGGCGCCCGGCTGGGTCCCCGTCCGCGAAACAGAAACATAGACTGCGTGCATAATTGAAATGACCTTCGACGCACTGCTGTAAAGGCGTCTTTTGAAGCCCTGTGAACCTGCCCAACTCCATCACGATGAGCCGCATCTTCTGCGTGCCGCTGCTCATCTGGCTGCTCTCGCCGAGCTTCCCCGTCCACGGGACCCATGGGGAGCAGGAGATCATTGCGTCGTTGGTCTTTATCCTTGCGTCGATCACCGACGGGGTCGATGGATACCTCGCGCGCAGCCGCGGCCAGATCACGACCATGGGCATGCTGCTCGATCCGCTGGCCGACAAGCTTATGATCACGGCGGCGTATATCACGCTGGTGGGCTTCAATCCGCACATCGTCAAGGCGTGGATCGCGGTGCTGGTGATCGGGCGCGAGTTCCTGGTGAGCGGGCTGCGGTCCATTGCTACCTCTGAGGGCTTCACCATCGAGGCGAGCGACCTGGGCAAGTTGAAGACGGTGATCCAGGTGGTGTCGGTGGTGGCGGCGATCCTCGATCACCACTGGGATGCGTGGCACTTTGGCTGGTTCATCCTGCCGGTGCACACGACGGCGGTGACGGCGATCTACTTCATGGCGTTGGTGTCGGTGATTTCGGCGGTCGACTACTTCATCGCGTTCTGGCGGAAGATCGACCACGCTGCGGCGGGACGGCGTCGCGGGGTGGATGGGTCTGTGCTTAGCCGGCGCAAGAAGGAAGAGCTGCCGGCTGCCAAGAACGCCAGCTAGAGGGAGCTTTGATCTCGTCCGGGGTGGCTTTGGCTCGGTCTGGGGCGTGATTTGTGTTGCGGTTCGGCGCGGTTTGCGCGGTTTACGCTGCGGCCGGGCGGGCTGTGCGGCGGACGGTCTAGCGCGGTACCCTGGCGGACGGGATGTTTCGAACTTATAGGTATCTGGAATGGACAGTTACAATTTGCAGCGCTTTGTCGACGCGCAGAGCGAGGTCTATGAAAGTGTGCGGCGCGAGCTAGGCCGCGGGCGCAAGACCGGGCACTGGATGTGGTTCATCTTTCCGCAGATCCGAGGGCTAGGGTCGAGCGCCACTGCGCAGCATTTTGCGATCGCGTCAGTTGACGAGGCGCGGGCTTACCTGGCGCACGAGGTACTCGGGCCGCGGCTGCTGGAGTGTACAAGGCTGATCGCAGGCCTGGAGGGACCCACCAGCGTGGACATCTTTGGCGAGGTGGATAGCCAGAAGCTGCGGTCTTCGCTGACCCTCTTTGCGGCAGCCGCCGTTGGGGAAGACAAGAAGGTCTTTAAGATGGCGCTTGCCAGATACTTCGCTGGCAGGGCTGACCGGCTTACGCTCGATCGCCTTTAGCTGTAGCGACGCTGTTCGGTTTTGCTGTGCTCGGGGCCCGCTGCGTTCCCCGTTGCTACAGAGCTGGCAGCGCACCTTGAATCCGAGTGCTCAAGTCTTTGTTGTGTTGAGCCGGCTCTTCGAAGAAGAGGGACGGGAGGACGCTATACTTGATTGGCCCCGGGCCGGGGAGTCAAGCCTGGGACCTGGGTCTAGTTCAGCGAGCATCTGGCTCATCGCCGCGTAGGGGCGTGGGGCAGCGTGCGGCAAGGCAGCGTTTGCAGCAGGCAGAGATTGGGATCATTGGCGGCAGCGGGCTCTACTCCATGCCGGGCCTCACGAACACCCGCGAAGAGCACGTAGACACCCCGTTTGGCAGCCCCTCGGACGCCTTTGTGCTTGGCGATCTTGCGGGCCGCAGGGTGGCATTTCTGGCCCGTCATGGACGCGGGCACAGGCTGCTGCCGAGCGAACTTCCCTTCCGCGCCAACATCTATGCGTTGAAGTCGCTGGGAGTGGAGCGCATCCTCTCCGTCTCGGCCGTCGGGTCGCTGAAAGAGGAGCACAAGCCGACAGACTTCGTCGTGCCTGACCAGTTCATCGACCGTACATTCGCGCGCGCGTCCACATTTTTCGGAGACGGGATCGTGGCGCATGTGGCCTTTGGCGACCCGGTCTGTGCAACGGTGGCTGGTGCGGTGATCGCCGGCTGCGAGGCAGCCGGGGTGGTGGGCAAGCTGGGCGGCACTTACGTCTGCATGGAGGGTCCGCAGTTCTCGACGCGGGCCGAGTCGAACCTGTATCGAAGCTGGGGCGCGGACGTGATCGGCATGACCAACCTGCAGGAGGCGAAGCTGGCCCGCGAGGCGGAGGTCTGCTACGCGACCATGGCGATGGTGACCGATTACGACTGCTGGCGCGAGGGCCACGACGACGTCACGGTCGACCAGGTCGTTGCGGTGTTGAACCAGAACGCCGCCAATGCGTCGAGGGTGGTTGCGGCCGCGGTGGCTGCGCTGTCGCGGGAGCGCAGCTGTGGGTGCGGCTCCGCGTTGAAGTACGCGATCCTGACCGACCCCGCTTCGATCCCTGCTGCCACGCGCTTGAAGCTCGACCTGCTGATCGGCAAGTACCTCAACAGGCCCGGCGGCGAGACAGCGGTTGAAGGAAAGGGCTGATGAGCATTCTTGTAGTTGGCAGCGTGGCGTTTGACACGATTGAGACGCCGCACGGACGGATGGAGAAGATCGTGGGCGGAGCGGCGACTTACTTTGCCCTGGCGGCGAGCTACTTCACCGACGTGCGCGTGATCGCGGTGGTGGGCGAGGACTTCTCGGCCGAGAACGAGGCGGTGCTCACGCGGCGGGGCGTCGACACGCGGGGCATCGAGCACACCAGCGGCCTGAGCTTTCACTGGACGGGCTCTTATCTCAAGAACCTGAACGAGGCGCAGACCCTGCGCACGGATTTGAACGTGTTTGAGACCTTCACGCCGAAGATCCCGGAGGCTTACCAGGACAGCGAGTTTCTGTTTCTCGCGAATATCGATCCGCTGCTGCAGGGCAATGTGCGGCGACAGATGCCGGGCGTGCGGATGGTGTGCGGCGACACGATGAATTACTGGATCAAGGACCACTCCGCCAACCTGGCCGAGGTGCTGAAGACGCTGGACTGCCTGCTGATCAACGACACGGAGGCGAGGATGCTGGGGGGCAGCGAGAACCTGCTGCGCGCGGCGACGCAGGTGATCGCGAGCGGGCCGAAGACGCTGATCGTCAAGCATGGGGAGTATGGGGCTACTGCCTTCTTCAGCGAGCGATCTTTTGGCGGCGGGACGGGCGGCGCTGGCGGGGGTGCTATGGCTGAAGGCAAGTCGGTATCTCTTCCCTTTCGCGCGCCGGCACTGCCGCTGGCCGAGGTCGTCGATCCTACGGGGGCGGGAGATTCTTTTGCGGGCGGCTTCTTCGGCTACCTGGCCTCGCAGCCTGCGATCACTCCTGCGGCGTTCAAGTGCGCCATGTTTCATGGGGGCGTGATGGGCTCGTTTGCGGTGGAGCGCTTTGGCACCGACCGGCTGCAGCAGTTAGACCGGCGCGAGATCGATCAGCGGTTCGCGCTGCTCCGCGAGCTCTCTCACCTTGGCTGAGGCTGGCGCCGCGAGCCGCGCTACCGGTCGTGAGGGCTGGACGGTCGCAGCGGCTGCTTCCCTGCTGTCGGCCGTTTCGCTGCTCTACTGTGCGCATCGGCACCTGCTGCTGCTGTATGGAGACGCGGTTGCTCACCTGCACATTGCGCGGCGTGTCGTCGATTCGCTGAACCCCGGATACCATCAGCTCGGCTCGGTGTGGCTGCCGCTCCCGCACATTCTGCTGCTGCCCTTTGTGCTGCGTATGGACTGGTGGCAGTCTGCCGTACCGGCGGCGGTCCCCTCGATGCTCTGCTACGTCGCGGGCTGCGTTGGCATCTATCGGCTGGCGCGACTCTGGCTTCAGCCGGCACAGGCTGCGGTCGCGCTTGCGTTCTACAGCCTGAACCCGGGACTGCTCTACATGCAGACCACCGCGATGACGGAGCCGCTGTTCCTGGCGGAGATGATCTGGGCCGCGCTGCTGCTCGCCGTGCATGCGCGGGCGTTAGCGGCGGGCGAGCAGCGCCGGGCGGGACGAGCCCTGCTATGGGCGGGGCTCGTGCTGGTCGGGGCCGTCTATACGCGGTACGACGGATGGATCTACGGATGCTTCGCGTGGCTGATCGCGGCGGCGAATCTGTGGCGGCATCGCGGCTGGTTTCGGCAGAGGGTTGGCGGAGCCTTCGTTCTCTTCACCGTGATTCTGGCTGTCGCGCCGGCCATCTGGATCGCCTACAACGCTTGCCAGTTCGGAGATCCGCTCGACTTCATGCGTGGACCTTATTCGGCCAGGGCGATCGAGACGCGCACTGCGGTTCCGGGCTCGGGGCATTACCCGGGATGGCACAGCATGCCGGTGGCGTCCCTTTACTTTCTCAAGGCTGCCGAGGGTGGCGCTGCACCGGTGGTGCTGGGGAACGTGCTGCTCTGGCTATCGGTCGCGGGGACCGTGTATGCGGCGTATCGCTGGCGTGAAGCTGCGATGGCGGCGGCGCTGCTGCTGTGGATTCCGCTTCCCTTCTACGCCTACTCGGTGGCCTATGGTTCGGTGCCGATTCACATACCGCTGTGGTGGCCGCACTCCTGGTACAACACGCGTTACGGGATGGAGATGCTGCCGGCGTTTGCCTTGGCGGCGGCGATGCTTACGGCGCTGCTGCGAGAGGCCGCGAGACGGCGCAAGCCGCAGCTGGAGCGATGGATCGTGCCGGTGATGCTGGCGGCGATCGGGCTGGATTGCGCGGGTCTGGCGCTGGCGCGGCCGCTGGTGCTGCAGGAGGCATTTGCCAACTCGGAGACGCGCATCCCGTTCGAGCGATCGCTGGCGAAGGCATTGCTTCAGATGCCTGCGCACCGGGAGATCCTGATGTATACCTCGGCACATATCGGCGCGCTGCAGCAGGCCGGGATCCTGCTGAGGGGGACGACCAACGAGGGCGACTACTACCAGTGGAATGCGGCCCTCAGGCGTCCCGCAGCGCCAGGGCGGGTGGTGGTTGCGATCGATGGAGACCCGGTCGCGCTGGCGGTGGCGGCGCATCCCGAGGGTCTGCGGCTGTTGAGGACGGTCTGCTCGGAGGGCCAGCCTTGCGCGCGCATCTACACCTCTGCTGCGGACACGTCTGCGATGGGCAGGTAGGCGGGCGGCTCTGAGTGGCATTGCCGGCAGGGTTCCCGGAGTTGAGTCAGGGATGCAGCTCCCGCGGGCAGCCTCCAGCAGCGCTGAGGCGAGGGCGGTTTCGACATCGCGGCGGGCGCTGAGAGTGCGGCGTTTGCGCTAACTGCACGGGCGTGCGGGATGTTAGCATCAGCGTCAAACCGTGTTGATTGCGATGGATGTGCCGCACAACGGCCACATGATCAGCTTTACCGGCCTGGAGCAGCTTTCGCTCACCGGGGGTGTAGCGGCGCGCCTGCTGATGGCCATCGGGTGCGGCGGGGCGATCGGCATCGATCGGGAGTATCGGCACAAGGCTGCGGGCATTCGGACGAATATTCTGATCGCGTTCGGGGCCGCGCTGTTTACCTTTCTCTCGGCCGTGGTGGCTGGCGAGGGCAGCGCGAACAAGGGGCAGATCGCCTCGAACATCGTGCAGGGTGTCGGCTTCCTGGGCGCCGGGCTGATCCTGCACAACCGCAACCGGATCAGCGGACTGACCAGCGCGGCGACGGTGTTTGCGGTGGCCTCGATCGGCATGGCGTGCGGTGCCGGCCTTTACATGGTGGCGGCCTTCGCAACCGTAGTGGTGCTGCTATCGCACGAGTTTGTGGGGGCCATCGAGACCCGCTCCAATCTGAAGTTCTTTATTCGCGTCTACGAGGCCAGGGGCAGGGACACGATTGCGATGGAAACCGCGATCCTTAGGGCAATGGACCGTGACAAGCAGCGGCTGAGCGATGTGGAGCGCAGCACCATCGGGCAGATGGAGCGGGTCACATTTTCTGTACAGGCCTCGAACCGGACGCATCGCGAGCTGGAGCAGGCCTTGCGCAGCGACAAGGCACTCGACGAGTTGTTGACTTTCCGGGACTGGGAGGACGAATGATTCAGTTCGTGAAGGCGCATGCGTACGGCAACGACTTCCTCATTGTGGACAGCAAGATGGCGGAGCGGGAGGGACACCGCGAGCTGGCCATTCGCCTGTGCGCGCGTAACACCGGCCTGGGTGCGGACGGAGTCGAGTACCTGGAGTGGATCGATGAGCACGCCGGGCGCATTCACCTGTATAACGCCGACGGGTCGATGGCAGAGATCTCGGGAAACGGCACGCGCTGCGTGGCGGCGTGGATGGCGTACCAGACGCAGACCAGGGACGGCGGCAGGATCGTGATCGAGACCGATGCGGGCAGGCGGGAGAACACGATCATCCGCACGGAGGGAAACAGGTTTGAGGTGGCATGCGAGATGGGTGAGCCGAAGTTCGCGGTGCGTGCACTCACCCTCGGGGACGACGTGATATTGAAGGGCGCGGTGGTGTCGACGGGCAATCCGCATTACGTGATCTTTGCGGACGATGACAAGTTTACCGTCGCCGGGCGCAACTGGGTCCAGACCGGGCGCGCGGTCTGCGAGCATCCTGCGTTTCCGCAGCAGACCAATGTGGAGTTTGTCCGGGTGTTGAATCGGAGCGAGATCGAGATCCGCATCTTTGAGCGTGGAGTGGGGCCGACGAGCTCCTCCGGCAGCGGAACCTGCGCGAGCGCGGTGGCGGCGATCATGCTGCAGGGCGCAGACCACGATCTGCTGGTGCGTGCGCCGGGTGGAGTGCAGCGGGTACAGTGGACCGGGCCCGGGCAGCAGATCGTGCTCACCGGGGTAGCTGAGCTGGTCGCTACGGGAGACATCTTTCCCCGCCAGCGCGCGGGCAAGTCGCTGGGTGGAATGCTGGGGACCATCGGGTCAATGGCGCGCGGGAGCGCCAGCGCGGGCGGGAACGGCAGTGGGGACAGAAGTGCGAGTGCGGCGGGCGCGGGGGGTGCGGCATCCTGATCAAGCCGCGAGCGCTGGTGGCGGGGGCGCGGGTCGCGGTCATCTCCCCGGCGAGCTCAGGGCGCGGCGAGCGCATATCCGATGGAATAGCGGATCTGCAGGCGCGGGGCTACGAGGTGGTTGAGGGGCAGCACGCACGCGGCAAGACGGCTCCTTATTTTTCGGGGACGATGGAGGAGCGGCTGAGCGATCTGCATGCCGCGTTTGCAGACGCTGAGGTGCGCGGAATCATCTGTAACCGCGGCGGTTACGGATCGAATTACCTGCTGGAGCACCTGGATCTTGGGCTGATTCGCGAGAACCCCAAGCCGCTGCTCGGCTACAGCGACGTCACCACGCTGCAGACTTGGCTGCTGGACAAGCTGGGGCTGGTTTCGTTCCATGGGCCGATGGCGGCGGCGGATTTTTGCCGAGCGGATGGAGTGCACCTCGAGAGCCTCGAGACGGCGTTGATGGGCGGGATGGCTACGGTGGGGGCGGCGGAGGGATTGACGGTTCTGCGGCCGGGGCTGGCGCGCGGCACGCTCTATGGCGGGTGCCTGAGCCTGCTGACTGCTTCGCTGGGTACGCCGTTCAGTGCGAAGACGGAGGGGAAGCTGCTCTTCCTTGAAGACGTCTCGGCCAAGCCATACCAGGTGGACAGGATGCTGCGGCAGCTGATCCTGGCGGGCAAGCTGGATGGGGTGAGCGGCATCGTGTTTGGAGAGATGCTGGATTGCGTATCGCTCGATGCGCAGGGGAAGGTCATTGCAGGGCTGCTCGAGGCGGTGATCCTGCGGGTGCTGGACTGGTTTGACGGGCCCATCGGATTTGGCCTGCGGTCGGGGCATGTCTCGCGATCGAACGTCACGCTGCCGCTGGGGATCGAGGCGGAGCTGAACCTCGATGAAGACGAGCCGACGCTGCGTTATCTTGAGGCCGCAGTGCAGCTCTGAGCGCATCTGAGGTCTAATAAGAAGCGATGCAGCCCCCTCCATCCCGCAGCAAACACATTCACCTGATCGGCATCTGCGGCACCGCCATGGGATCGCTTGCGGGGCTGCTGCAGCTGCGCGGCCACCGCGTCACGGGCTCTGACGCGGCGTCGTATCCGCCGATGTCGGACCTGCTTGCGAGCCTTGGGATCGGCATTGCGCAGCCATTTTCGGCGGCAAACCTCGACCCGTGCCCGGACCTTGTCATCGTGGGCAACGCGCTCTCGCGCGGCAACGTGGAGATCGAGCGGGTGCTGGATGAGCGCATCCCTTTCACCTCGCTCGCGCAGATCGTCCATGACGAATTCTTAGTGGGACGCGAGTCGCTGGTCGTTGCGGGCACGCACGGGAAGACGACGACGACGAGCATGCTGGCGTGGATCTACGAGGTGGCTTCGCGGCGGCGGCCGGAGTTTGCGCCGTCGTTTCTGATCGGCGGAGTGGCGGAGAATTTTCAGACCAGCTTTCATCTGAAGAGCGGGGCGCGCGGCTTCGATGCGGCCGAGGGAGTGCGGCCGCCTTTCATCCTCGAGGGCGACGAGTACGATACAGCCTTTTTCGACAAGGGTCCGAAGTTCATGCACTACTTTCCGGATGCACTGATCCTGACCCATGTGGAGTTCGATCATGCGGACATCTACCGCGACCTGGAGGCGGTGAAGACGGCGTTCAAGCGGCTGGTGAACCTGGTGCCGCGGCGCGGGCGGATCGTGGCGTATGACGGCTCTCGAAACGTGACAGAGTGCGTGAGTCAAGCACTCTGTGCAGTGGAGCGCTATGGCTTCGAGGCGGATTCGGATTGGCGCATGGAGCACATCGAGCAGCGTGCCGGACTTACGAACTGGAGCATCATCCGCAAGGGAGAGGCTGCGGAGTGGGCGCGCATCAGCATGCCCATGGCTGGCGAGCACAACGCGCTGAACGCCACGGCGGCGGCGGCTTTGGCGGCGGGGCAGGGCGTTGCGGTCGATGCCGTCATCGAGGCGCTCGCGACCTTTGAGAGCGTGAAGCGGCGGCTCGAGGTGCGCGCGGTGGTGAACGGAGTGACCGTTATCGACGACTTCGCGCATCACCCGACGGCGATCCGGGAGACCCTCAAGGCGCTGCGTGCGTCGTATCCTGAGGCGCGGCTGTGGGCGGTGCTCGAGCCGCGTTCGAATACCCTGCGGCGCAACATCTTCGAGACGGAGCTGGTCGAGAGCCTCGCGCTCGCCGATCGCGTGGCCCTGGCTGGAGTGTTCAAGCAGGAGAGCATTGCGGAGGGTGAGCGGCTTCACCCTGAATCTGTGGTGCGCAGGCTGCGTGAATCGGGCACACCGGCTGCGCTCTATCGCGACGCCGATGCGATCGTCGATGCGCTGGGAGCGGAGCTGCGCAGCGGCGACGTGGTCGCGATCCTGTCGAACGGCGGCTTTGACGGCATCTATGACAAGCTGCCGGCGCGGCTGGCGCAGAGCATGGCGGCAAAGTGACAGCTCCTAGATTGACAGTTCAGGAAGTGACAGTTCAGGAAGTGACGGCGCGCGCCCGGACTGCTGCTGTGTTGACGGTGGGCCGCGGTGCGGCTGGTAACTCTACGGCGGCGACGCCGGGGTTTGCCTTTGGCCGGCAGCCGTGATCGCGTCCCTCACCCTGTTGACTGCTTACGTCGTGCTGTCGATTCCCGCTGCGATCGTCGGCCTGCCGTGGACGCTGATGACCGGCGACGTGTCGCTGCTGTACCGGTGGGCGATGTGGATCCTGCGAACAAGCTCGAGGCTGGCCGGCCTGAGGGTGGTCGTCGAGGGGCGCGAGCTGGTGCCGCGGGGGCGGGCCTGCATCTTCATGACGAACCACCTGTCGAACCTCGACCCTCCGCTGCTGCTGCCGCAGATTCCGGGGCGTGCGTCGGTGTTTCTCAAGCGCTCGCTGATGAAGATTCCCGCTGTCGGAATGGGGATGCGACTGGCGGACTTTATTCCCGTGGATCGCGATGGACGCCCGGAGAGTGCTCGGGAGAGTGTGCGCTTTGCGAAGACGGTGCTCGAGAGCGGAGTGAGCGTGCTCACTTTTGTGGAGGGTACGCGTTCCCGCACCGGACAGCTGCAGGCGTTTAAAAAGGGGCCGTTCTTCCTGGCGATGGAGTCGGGCGTGCCGGTGGTTCCCATCTCGATCCGCGGCACGGAGGGGATGATGAAGAAGGGCAGCCTGAGGATCGAACGCGGGGAGGGAGCGCATATCACCTTCCACGCCGCCCTAAACCCGGCCGATTACAGCGATCGCGAGGGCCTGATGCGGGCGGTGCGGAGCGCGATGGAGTCCGCGCTGCCTGAGTGGATGCACACGCCGGAGAGCAGCAGTCGAGCGGGCTGACGTGTTCTGGTGCGCCAAAGCTGCTGCTGCAAGACGCTTATTTGACGATGGCGTTGTAGCCGTCGGCGAGCAGTTTCTGGCGCATTGCATTGGCCTCGGCGCGGGTCGCGAAGGGGCCGGTCTGGACGTGCAGCAGGTTGTCCTGCGGCTCGTTGCGGGCGCTGATGGTGTAGCCTCGGGCGCGCAGCGCGGTGATGAGCGCCTGGGCGTCTGTGGGCCTCGACACGGCGGCGACCTGGACCATGAAGGTCGCGGCTCCGGCAGGGGCGCTAATTGTCGGTGTTGACGCGCTGATTGTTGGCGCGGGGTAGCCCGCCTCTGTTCTGTTCAAGGGGACGGAGGAGGGTGGCGGGGCTGTCGTGGTATTGCGGGGCGCGGCGGGAGCCTGGCTGTGCGGAGGGGTCTGCGCCGCCGCAGCGGGACTCTCGGCGGCTGGTTTGAGGGGCGGCGGCTGGCTGGCGTTCTCAGGCGTTTGGAAGCTGGCGGCCGACTCCTCGTCGCGGGGCCGGGTTGCGGAGGGGGCGGGCTGGGTCGCTGCGGGCGACGGTGGTGGCGCTGCGATCGAGCCGTCTGCCGATGGTTTCGGCGGCGAGTAGGCAGTGTCGGCGGAAGCTGCTGAGCCGGTGGCTGCAGTGGCCGGGGCGCTGATCGGGGTGTGCGAGAAGGAGCGGCGCCCCATGGAGTACCCGAGGCCGAAGACGACTCCGCAGAGCACGACGAGGCCGAAGAAGATGCCCAGCAGAGATGCCATGCCGAGGGTGACCTCAGGGTCGCCGCGCTGCTGCTCTTCGGATTGAAGCATGCTTCTCATCTGTCTCTCGCCTGCCTTGTGGTTTGAGCGGCCCTCTGGCCGGCAGCGGCCGGCTCGCCCGATGCGCGGCGGTCAGGATGCACTCAGACCGGATCGCCGGGCGATGCGATGCGGGGGGTGGGCGGAGTGCCGCCGGTGGTGATGCCGCTGGTGAATTTGTTGAGGATGCTGAGCAGTTCCATCGGGAGCGGGAAGATGATGGTGGTGTTCTTTTCGACGCCGATCTCGGTGAGGGTCTGGAGGTAGCGGAGCTGCAGAGTCATGGGCTGGGTGGCCATCAGTTCGGCGGCCTCGACCAGCTTTTGCGCGGCACTGAATTCGCCCTCGGCGTGGATGATCTTGGAGCGCTTCTCGCGTTCCGCCTCGGCTTGTTTTGCCATGGCGCGCAGCATGGTCTCGGGCAGGTCGACCTGCTTGACTTCGACGCTGACCACCTTGACGCCCCAGGGCTCGGTGCGCTGGTCGATGATGGCCTGGATGCGGGTGTTGAGCGCATCGCGATGGGAGAGCAGGCCGTCGAGCTCGACCTCGCCGAGCACAGAGCGCAGCGTGGTCTGGGCGAACTGCGAGGTCTGGTAGACGTAGTTCGCTACCTCGATGACGGCGCGGATAGGATCGAGCACGCGGAGGGTGATGACGGCGTTGACCTTGAGGGTCACGTTGTCGCGGGTGATGACGTCCTGCGGCGGGACCTCGAGCACCTCCTGTCTCAGGGAGATGCGGACGATCTGGTCGAAGGGGCGGAAGATGAGGATGACGCCCGGGCCCTTTGGCTGCGGCAGGACCTTGCCGAGGCGGAAGATGACGCCTCTCTCATATTCTCTGAGGATCTTGATGGAGTTGAGCACGTAGAGCACGATGACAGCGATGATCACGAGGATCGGTATAGACATGCCGAGCAGCATCAGAGCCTCACTGAGGAGCAATTCTACAGGAGGGGCTGGTTGGACTGCGCTGCTGCGCGATGGGGTTTGAGTAGCGCATCAAAAAGGTCACGCCCGTCTGGAACGGGCCCCTGGCGGTGTTCAGCGGCACGGGATGCGGCTGAGGGACGTCCGGAAGAACCGCCCGGATGTGTACGAGACCAGGCTGGCGTGCGGGCATATCAAGTTCTGATATACCCGATGCGAATCCTGATCGGACCCTGTCGATCAGCGTCATTACCTGGATCGAGGTGATGACGGGAGCGACGGCATAGAACGAAGATCAGACGCGGAGCTTCTGGAAAGGTTTCAGGTTTGCGAGATCAGTCCGGAAATTCGTGAACGGGCGCTGCAACTGCGCAGAACGACGAAGTTGAAGCTGCCCGATGCGATCATCTATACGACCGCCCTTATCACCGGACGGACACTGATCACGCACAATATTCGCCTTTACCCGAAGAGTACAAGATCGGTGAGGATTCCGGTCTGAACGGCAGCGGTCACGCCCTGCTCGAAGATCTTCAATCGTCCGGGTTCACCGGAGCGTCGTTATTCACAATTGTGCGTTGCAGCCTGGAGCTGATGCAGGTGAGGCTTCCTCAGGGAGTCGTTTGCCTGGCTACGGCCTCGACGGTGAGCATGAGGTTGTGCACGGCTACGACTCTTACCGATTCGCCGGCGCGCACGGGGGTCGCCGACTCGGCCTGCCACAGCTCTCCGTGGACCAGCACCTGGCCTGCGCGGTCCTGGGTCTCACTTTGTGGAGTTTCACCCTGAGGAGCTTCATTTTGGGGGAATGCACCCTGCGGGGAGTGGGCGTGCAGCGAATCTCGGCGCCGGCTTGCGGGGTGGAGCGGCTGCTGGGCCACGGCGATCTCGCCGATGAGCGCCTCGGCACCGAGGCGGAACTTGCTGTTGCGCGCCTTCATTGCGAGCCGCACCAGGACCAGGGTGATCAGGCCGAAGGCGAGCCCGAGGCTGAGCGCAGTCGCGAGCGAGATGCGAAGCTCGGCGATGGGCGCGTCAACCAGGGTGAGGGTTCCAAAGACGAGACAGAGGATGCCGGCGGAGGCGAGCACGCCGTGGCTGGCGAACTTCGCCTCGAGCAGCAGGAGCAGCGCCGCGGCGGCGAGCAGCATGATCGATGCGTAGTGGATGGGCAGCAGGTTGAGGGCGAAGAGCGCCAGAACCACAAGCAGGGTGCCGAGCGCGCCGGGGACGACTGTTCCGGGAGTGTTGAACTCGAGGTAGATGAGCAACGCTCCGATGACGAAGATGAGCACGGCGAGGTTCGGGTCCATGAGGCGACCGAGGATCTTCTCACGGAGCGTGGGGTCAACGGCGAGCAGGCTGGCGGAGCGGGTGTGAAGGGTGGCAGCCGAGCCGTTGAAGCGGACGATCCTGCGTCCATCGAGCGCGTCGAGCAGGGCGCGGTCGTCGGCCGCGACGAGGTCGATGAGGCCGAGCTGCTGCGCCTCAGCGGCGGTGTAGGACTTCGAATTGCGGACTGCATCTTCAGCAGCCGTAGCGTTGCGCTTGCGCTGGGTGACGTAGGAGCGCAGGAATGCGGCTGCATCGTTTTCGAGCTTCTGGCGCATGATGGGGTCGAGCTGCCTGCCCTCGACGACGGGATGCGCAGCCCCGGCGTTGCTCCCCGGCGTCATGGCTGCTATATCAGCGGACTCGAGCAAAAAGAAGCCTGCCGAGCCGGCGCGGCTGCCCGAGGGCGTGATGAAGAAGATGACCGGGACGGGAGAGGCGAGGATGCGGCTGACCATCTCGCGGGTGGAATCGAGCAGGCCCCCGGGCGTATTGAGGTCGATGAGCACGGCGTCGGCGTGGATCTGGGCGGCGTGGTCGAGTCCTCGGGCGAGGTACTCGGCGCTGACCGGCTGGATGGTGTCGTCGATGTGCAGCACTACGACCTGCGGCGCGGCTGACAATGAACCTGAAAGGCCGGCCAAGGGGACGGCTGACGCAGTTGAGATGATCCACAGCGCGACCGGAAGGAGCAGCAACAGCTTGGCCGGACGGGCGAGTCTCTGGAGTATTTGTGGAGCGGCTCTCATGGGACCTGCTGGCCGCGTGCCTGCAGGGCCTGCTGCATGCCTCTCGCGGCGGAGTTGGTGGGGTCGAGGTTGAGCGCCTGGCGGACCTCGCCGGCGGCTACGGGAAGCTGGTTCGCCTGCATATCCAGGCGCGCGAGCAGCAGGTGGGCTGTGGCGTTCTGATGCAGCGACAGGGATTTGACGGCTTCGGCGCGGGCGGCGTCGAGGTCGCCGGTATGCTCCCTGACCTGGGCGAGGCCGGCGTGGGCGTCGGCGCTGGAGGGATCGGCCTCGAGGGCAGAGAGGAACTGCCGCTCGGCCTCAAGCATGAGGCCGCGATTGAGCAGTTGTACGCCGTCCTTGTTGAGGGCGGCGGCGCGCTCGGCGGCAGTGAGGCTGGCCAGACGCATGGCCTGCATCTGGTCGAGCGCGAAGGCCGCCTGGCGGAACGAAGCCTCGTTATAGGTGCGCTTGATGCGTTCGACGGGCGCGCCGGGGCCGGAGCCGGGGACGAAGGCGTTGGTGCTCTTGGGCGCAGCCGATGAGGCGTTTGTGCCGGCTGCAGTTGCAGCCCTGGTCTCGGGCGAGGTCTTTGGCTGGGGCGCCTGTGGTGATCTGAGCGCTGCCTGAAAGGCCTGCGCCTCGCTATCGTCAGGGCGGAGTTTGAGGGCGAGATCTATCTCGCGGATCGCGCCTTGCACGTCGTTGCGGGTGCGCAGAGAGATGGCCAGGTTGAAGTGGTAGTCGGGGTCCTTGGGGTCTGCCGCGACCGATTGCTCGAAGAGCGGAGTCGCGTCCTTGCCCCTGCGGCTGGCGGCCACGGCCTCATTGTTGACGACCTCAGGCAACGGCTGGCGGGTGGTCACAAAGGCGAAGGCGTCTTCGGCCTTCAGGTATTCACCAGAGTTGAAGTAGGCGAGGCCGCGGTAGAAGTCGGCTGCCAGTGCGTTGGGGTCGTCCTTGGGGAGATGGCCGAGGGCGTTGGCGGCGAGCTCATACTGCTGGTCAGAATAGTACGTGCGGCCGAGAGCATACCAGGCGAGCGGGAAGCCGGGATCGAGGCGCACTGCCTCGAGCAGATGCCTGGTGCGCTCCTGGGGCGAGCTCTCGACGAGGCCGCGGATGTAGTGCTCGAAGGCATCGATCCCGAGGTTGGCGTCGGCGGCGACAAAGGTCTGTTCAGCAACGGGGTATGAGGGATCGAGCGCCTTTGCCACCCGCCAGGCGAGGCTGTTGTCGAGGTTGAGCAGGCGCGGCAGGTCGGCCTGCTCCTCGATCGGCGGCCCGAGGGTGAGCGCGGCGACGTCGAGCACCCGGGCGGTCGCCTTGAGGTGCTTCGGGTCTGCTTCGTACGAGCCGACTACAACGTAATCGGCGTCGAGCATCTGCGCGATGCGCAGGGTGCTCGCGTGGGAGGGCTGGAAGTCGAGCGGGAGTCCGAGATGGTCGAGGGCGTAGAGGCGGTCGGTGCGGCTGATGGGCAGAAAGCCGGCCGCCGTGAGGCGCTGGTTGAGGACCTCGGGAAACGATTCGCCGATCCAGTCGAGGTTTGGCGCGGCGGAGTGGTTGTTGAAGGGCAGGACGAGGACCAGCCTTCCATGGGCCTCTGCCGGCGCTGCCGGGCTGGAGTTGAGGGTGTTTGCGGCGCTGGCATTCAGAGGTACGGACGACGCGGTCTGCGGCGAGCTCTGCGAAGCAGTCTGGCGAGCGTCTGCCGGGGCGTTTTGTTGAGCGTTCTGACCGGCGAAGGCCTGCAGGGTAGAGGCCGCTGCGAGCAGCAGGAGCAGGGGCAGACGGGATGGAGTCGTGCAGTACACCGCTGCTTTGATTATAGTTACCCGTCTCTGGAGTTGCGCGCCTGCAGCGTGGGTCACCGGTGTCGCGCAGGAAGCTGCTTATGGTGCTGTCGAAGGAGCCGGGAGCTGTGCGAGTTGCGGCCGGTCGAAGTGCAGGACGGCAGCCCAGAGGCCTTTCCGCTCCCGGCGCCACTCTACTGCCCCACCGAGCACGCGGGCGGCGGCATCGGGGCGCAGGTCGCGGTGGAAGTCGAAGAAGCGTGAGTCGATCGAATCATTCTTTCGGGCCATGCTCAAGGGCTGCCCGGGCGGATCGTACTTCGTCGAGAAGAGCAGGGCGGTGGTATAGCCGGGTGCCGCTTGCGCCGCTCTCTGTATCTCAAGGAGGGAGAAGTTGTCGATGACGACGACGGGGAACGGGGTGCGGAGGTAGCCCAGCTCCGGCTTGGTGAGCTCGTCGCTGGCCGGCCATGCAGTGAGCACGACGGAGTGCGGGTTGCGCTCGACGAGCACGCGGATCGCCTGCTGGTGGAGCGCGATGACGTCGGCGTAGGCGAGGTTATCCTCGGGGGCGAAGCCGTAGGGCGGGTTGACGATGAGGCCGGCGAAGAAGGCCGCTCCGCTGAGCGCGACCAACGCGGGCCAGTAGAGGACGCGACGCCGCAGGGTGTTGACGCAGATCAACAGGACCAGCGGATAGACCGGCAGAACGTATCGGGTGAGCAGGGCGCCGCCCATGACGGAGAAGAAGACTACGTTGGCGACGATCACGAGATAGACCTGCTGCCGGGCGTTGTCGCCGATCGGCTGACGCGGACTGCCGTCCTGCTCGTCGCGCGGCGGCAGCAGCATGGCGGCAAGCGCGCAGAGGACAGGGACGAACATGTTCATGTGGGTGGTCACGTGTAGGGTGCGGTGAAAGAGCGCAACGGCGAAGCGCAGCGGGGAGAGCGTGGCGGTCGCGTTGTAGCGCAGATACTCGGGATTGCCGAAGACGTAGCCGGTCCTGCTGTAGTGGTAGGCGTACCAGATGATGAGCGGCAGCAGGACGAGCAGATACCTGCCGCCTGCTGCCAGGCGCGGGCGGGGCGAGCCGGAGGCAGGGTCGTCGAACTGCAGCCGCCAGGCGTGCCACGTCTCCCAGAGCGCCAGGGCCAGCGGGGTGACGATGGCCGTCTCCTTGGCGAGTGCGGCGAGCGAGAAGCAGAGGACGGCGGCCAGTGGACGCGCGCGGGTGCGGGGCGCGGTGGTGTCTTCAAGGGCAAAGGCCAGTCCCCACAGAGTGGCAGCGGCCGCGAAGATGTCGGCGTGGGCGAGGGTGCTCTGGGCGAACCAGACGGGGTAGAGCGCGGTGAGCGCCACGGTGGCGGCAGCGACCGGGGTGCGGCGGGTGACCGCGTGCGCCAGGCGGTAGACCGCGAGCAGCGCCACGGACGCGACCAGGCAGACGGCGGTGCGGGTTACGAGGGGAGTGAAGCCGGCGAGCTTCCACCACAGCGCGAGGTAGATGGAGGGCAGAGGGGGATGCGCGTTCGAGAGGGTTGTGACGGGGATAAGCGAGCCGGTGCGGAAAAAATCATAGGCCGCGGGGATGTAGTAGCCGGCCTCGTCCCAGTAGTAGGGCAGTCGCAGCAGCGAGGCGTGGGTGAGGTAGAGGGCAGCAAAGATCAGGGGAAAGATGATCCAGAGGGGGAGCGGATTGTCGTAGCGAGGGAGGAACCGCGCCGAGAGCTGGGCTGGAAAGACGGAGGAAGGCAGGGCAGATTTGCGCGTGAGCGGCACGGGTCAGTCTACCAAGGCGGGCGCTGGCTCGCATTCGCCGGGCAGCCGGTGGGGATGGCGGGCCGCGTCTCAGCGCACGGTCGGAACGAGTCTAGTGGACCGGGCCCTGGGGGAAGACCTGCGGATGGGGCTCGAGGGCCAGAGTGCCGAAGGTCTGCTCATACTGGGCGATGTTCTGACCGAGGACGTTCCACAGAGCCTTGGCCTGCTGCGGACTGAGGAAGATGCCGGCGTTGTTGGTGATGTTGACCTGCTCGGCAGACTCCTGGTTGGCAGTTCCAAAGACGAGCAGGAAGTCCCAGACGCTCACCCGCACCTGCACGCTGTTGGCATAAGTCTCGCGGTAGTCGCCGGCCTGGGAGAGGGAGATCTTCGGTTGGGTGCTGGTGGGGTTCATGTGCTAACAGAATAGGCCATATGGCGGGCAGGGTTGAAGCAGGTCGCGCGAAGTGCGGGCTCGATAGCCGGCGGCTGCGGGTTGACACAGGGCAGAGATGCAAGCGCTTCGCGCTGTTGGCAGCGGCGGCGGGCTGCTGCCGGCCGAATTATCAGTGATCGCGCGATGAAGCGCCGGAGTGTAAGTTGCGGCGCCTGGAGGTTGGTGCGAAAGGGGGGACTTGAACCCCCACGAGTTGCCCCGCCAGATCCTAAGTCTGGTGCGTCTGCCAATTCCGCCACTTTCGCAAGCCCTTGGACGCTGACGGTGAGGGCTCGACCGGCGAGCACCTGGGTGTGTCCAGGGTTGCCGGTTGCCGGCCGTTAACGTCACGGATATTGTCGCATGATCGACGCGGGCGGGCATCGATCATGCGGGTGGAGGGCCGCGACGGGATTGCTCCGGTCGCGGCTGGCGCCGGGTGGGAGTTTGGCTGAGGAGGGCTACTTCTCCTTGTTCTTCTTGCCCGCCGCATCGTTCTGGGCAGAGGTCTGCAGCCGGTTGAGGGAGAGTGCCGCGGCCTGACCGAGTACCAGGTGTCCGTGGGCGCTCGGATGCAGTCCATCTATTGTGTTTTTGCCGTAGGGACCGCCTATGGTGAGCGTCACCCCCGAGGCGGTAACTGTAGCGTATCCGGAGAGCGACACCTGGGTCGGAGACATGTAGGTGATGACGGTATTGTTGCGGATGCCGGGTCCGCCGAGGTAGTGACCGTTGTCGGCGGGGGTGAAGTTGGCGGATGCGGAGGTGACGACGGTTGAACCTGCGCCGGTGACCGCGTCGTTGACGGTGCGGTTGGCAGGATCGACCTTCCATATGCCGGAGCCGATGCTGGTCTCGACGGCCGGCGAGATGTCGAAGATGAAGCCGGCGGCGAGCGGATGATTTGCCGGAGCAGGGCCGGATGCGGCATTGATCAGCACACCGTTGCTGTCGTAAAAGGCGGCCCTGTTCGCAGTGGCGGAGGAGGCGCCGATGGCGACGGCCTGGCCGCTCGAGTTGTCGATCGGTGCGCCATCCCGGAACCAGGCGTTCATGGCCTCGAGATAGCCATGAGTGCCCGGGTCCGGCGTCTGATTGGTGGTGGTGAGCCAGTTATCGGTGGAGCTGCCTCTTGCTCCAATGATCGTCGGCTGGACGGGTGCCGAACCGAGGGCGTCGATCTGGTTCCACAACATGATGTCGTCTGCCTGCTGCTGGGCGAGCGGAAGCGCAGAGTCGTTGGTGCCGATCTGGACCAGGGTGTAGGAGGTGCGCGGGATCTGCGAGAAGCGGAACTGGTGCACCGTCTCAAGGTTGTGGATAGTCTCGCCGCCCTGGGACATCTGGACGAACGGGATACTGCTGGCGATGGTGGTCGAGAGACCGTTCGAGACGCCGGAAGGATTGAGGGCCTGGATGGGCCAGCTGCCCGCGGAGAGGGTCGCGCCGGTTCCCTGGCCGATGCTGTCGCCGAGGATGGTGACGCTATTCAGCCCGGGCGAGGTAGCTTGGCCGATGATAGCGGTGGGTGCGTATCCGGCGCCGCCGTAGTTATGGATGTAAGCGCTGGCGGTTGAAGTCTTGTCGGCGCCGGTGTAGCTCCATGCCTGCCCGGTAACGCTGGTGGAGGCAGCAGGGGTGAGGATGGCGTTGCCTCCCGAGCCGCTGACGATGGTGCCTGTATACAAGCCGCCACCCGGGCCGGCTCCGGAGACGGTGATCTGCTGACCCACACTGTAGAGAGGATCGAGGCTGATGCTTCCGCTGCTGAAGCCGGTGCTGCCGGCGGTCATGACTCCGTCGCTGCCGGACTGCGAGGTGAGATACTCGCAGCCGTCGAAGTTGCCGCCCTTCCTGGTTGTGGTGTTGGGCGCGAGCTGATTGCCGGTGGCCGAGCCGCAGGAGTAGTTAAGCAAGAGCGAGCTCACGGGTCCGCTGGTGGGATTGCGTATGACCCGGACGCGGACGTATCCGACGGTTCCGGCGGTGACGCTGAGGTTGGTTGGGTCGCTGACCAGAACTCCCCCACCTGCGAGCTGGGCGTCGCGCTGCCCGTTGAAGTAGACGGGCCAGATGGTGCCTTGCGGATATTCAAAGGATGCGCGGATGGTGATGCCTGGGCCGGCATACTCCGGTGCGAGGGTCGTATTACCAAATACGAGCTGCAGGTTGGAGGCATTGCCGGCAGGCCAGAAGGGGACCAGGGTGATCACGGTGTCAGTGGGGTTCGACACACCATAGCTTCCGGTGAAGTAGGGGAAGCCGTTGGCGATTGGCGTCGCTCCGGCAGGTGGAGGCGGCGGAGGTGGGGGTGGTGGGGCTCCCGCCGTGGTCAAGGAGTAGTTGGCGAAGGTGACCTGGCTGTTATCCGTCGAGGAGGAAAACAGCGCGTAGTAGTAGGTGGTTGCGGGCAGCAGACCGGTGAGGGTGAAAGAGGGCGAGCTGGTGGGTGGATAGACGTAAGGAGTGGTGCTGCCTCCGCGTCCGGGAATGGTTCCGTAGTCGACTCCACTTCGAGTGGGGACGTTGGTAGTCCAGCTGATGGTGGCCGTGGTGGCGGTGGTCGTAACGACAGGAACGCTCAGCACGGGTGCTGGATTGAGCAGAGTGATCGTCTGCGTACCTGACCTGGTCTGGTCCTGCCGGCTGGTGGCCTGAACGACCAGGGAGCTGCCGCTGGATGGAGCGGTAAGGTATCCGTTGGCATCGATCGAGCCGGCGGTAGTCGACCATGTAACCCCGGAAGACAGGTTGCCGCTGCCGGCTACGGAGGCGGCGCAGCTTGTACCTCCTCCGAGTGGAATGCTGGCGGAGGCGCAGCTGACGGAGACTCCGGTAACGGCGCTGCCGCTGAGGTTGACAGCTACGGTGGAGGACTGCGTGGTGTCCTGCACGGATGTAGCGGTGATGTTGGCAGAGCCATTGTTGGCGAGAGGCGAAGGAGCGGTGTAGACGCCGCTGCTGTTGACGGTGCCCTGACTTGCCTGCCAGGTGACAGCGGAGTTGAAGGAGCCTGTTCCGGTGACGTTGGCCGTGCACGCGGTTGAGCCGCCCGCACCGAGAGTGCCGGCGGCACAGGAGGCGGTGACGCCGGTGATGGTGGGAGCGCTGGCTACCGCTGAGCTGATGACCGTCATCGAGTACGGCGGCAGAGAGATCGAGGCGCCGGCCTGCAGCGTCTGGGTCGATGTGACCGGCGCGACTGCAGTGGCCTGCTCGTTGGTCGAACTGATGGAGGGCGCCGTCAGGGTGGTGATGGTGGACGAGCCGATGGGCGCGTTCGAGCCGGCGAAGACAACGGGCAGAGCCTGTGTGCGGTGAAGATTGAAGAGGATGACGTTGTTGTGCGCACCGTCGGTGAAGGCGAAGCTCTGGATGTAGTGAGCGCCACTGAGACTGATGTTGTCGTTGGAGCTGAGGGGCTGGTTCCAGGTGGGGTTGGCTCCGCTCTGGGTGGTGGTGATCATGCTGGGCAGGATGGCGGAGTTGGCGAGCTGGACGCCGAGATAGGTGGGCCGCACGCGATTGGTGACGCCCATGTCATAGACGGATCCCCAGAGCGGGGTGCGAGTGCCTGCTCCATAGCCGGTGCCGCTGAAGGTCGCGCCAAAACCTCCGAGCGAGTAGAGCATCTGGGTGGTGATGCCGAGGTCGCGCATCATGAGCAGCATGTGGTCCGCCACTGCCAGACCGGCGCCTACTGAGGGCACAGTTGAGTTGATGGCGGATTGGGATGCGGCGCCGGTGTTGGTGGAAAGATTGACCTCGTAGACGGCGAGATTGGCCGGGTTGGGAGCAGCGGCGGCGATCTGTCCCTGCTTGTTCATCACCCCGCCGGCGACGCTGTCAAAGAGCTCGGGCTGGGCAAACATCGGACCAAAGATGGCCTCGGTCGAAGATGTGTCGTTGAACTTGTAGAAGAGGTAGGGTGCGGCGTCGATGGTGTCGTAGTTCGCGCTGGCGGCGAGCACGGCCTGGTTCCAGCCGGGAGAGGTCGCCCATCCATCGAGCACCAGGTCGAAGGAGCCGCTGGAGTAGGACGGGGAGGAGCGGGCGACGGCAAAGAGGGCGGACGCACGTCTTCCATAGCTCGACGCGTCGGTGATGTTTTCCCCTCCAAAGGCGGTGTTCCAGACTTCATTGCCGAACTCAAGGTGGATGGTAGGGAAGACGGTGGTCCAGGGCGCACTCTGGCCGAGCGCTGCCCGCTTTGCGCCGAAGGCTGTCGAGGTCGAGCCGCCAAAGTAATCCATCAGGCTCGACATATCCTGCGTACTCATGCCCGCCGGGAAGGTGTACCAGGGCTCGGCGCCGACGGTCTTGCAGAGGACCAGGAAGTCATGGAGCCCGACGGGTATATCGTCCGATTCGGTCTTCCAGGCGCTGTATGCGGCGCGCTGCCGTGCGAAGGTGGGCGCGATCATGTTGCTGATGGAGCTGCCGAAGCTGGCGCCCGTATCCATATACCGCAGGACGCCGGGATTAAGCGCCTGGAGGGTGGAGACGACCTCGTTGCGGTAGGCGGTGACGTTGCCGGGCGCCGCGTCCGCGGTGAGGGAGACGTCGTCGAGCAGCATAGACGCGGAGTTGAGGGTAAAGGTGAGGGCTATGGTTCCGACGGCCCCTGTGTCGTTCGCCTGGAAGTAGTAGCTATAGTCCTGCCAGCCGGTGGTGAGGCTGGTTGTCTGGTTGAAGAAGGGTACTCTCGCTCCGCTGGGCAACAGCCGGTTGAGGCTGATGGCGACTTGATTGGCGCCGCCTGTTCCCTTGGCGCGGAAGAAGAGCGTGTATCCGCCTTTCATCTGGATGAAGGGCTGCGAGGCGGACGAATCCGCATAGCTGCTCACGGTGGCGTACTGGCCGCTGCCGGCCGCGTTGATGCGCAGCGCCTGCAGGCCGGGGCTGTTGGGAGAGAGATCCTGGAGCTCTGAGGCGAGCGATGCGCCGCCGCTGAGGTAAGTCCACCAGCCCGCCTGCGCGTTGCCCAGCTTCTGCATACGTACCACTACGTAATCTCCGGCAGAGAGGCCAGGAGGCGGGGCGGCGAAGTTAAGAGTCGCTCCCACTCCCGTCTGACCGCTGGCGCCGAGGCTGCTTGCCACGGACGCATGGACACCTGCGGCGCCGCCCGTGATGAACTCTGCCGCGGCATTGATGAAGAAGTTGCTGCCCCAATACGCGCTGCTGTTGTCGTCGGTGCAGCTGGTCGCGGTCACGGTCTTGCAGTGCAGGATGGACTGCACCATCTCGCCCTCAAAGCCGGGGTTGCGGAACAGGATGTTGCGCATCGTCTGCTGGGAGTCGTAGTAGTCCTGCGCACCCATGTTGATGCCGAGGCGCTTTGCGCCGGACAGCTTGACGGCTGAGTCGACCGTGATGGTGGTGGCGCCCTGGGCGGCCGACCGGGGTGATGAAAGTATCGCCGGCACGATGAGTAGTAGAAGCAAGCTATGAAAGATGGCGGCACGCGGCTTACGTGCGTTAGGCGGGTTGAACAAAGGAACTCCTCCACGAACCAGGGATTGGGTGACTCCGTAGAAACGAGAGGCGCAAGGGAGGGACAAATAACTTGAGTGAAGCAGTGTTTGGCAGTGAGTGCGGTGCGATCTCAGAGGATTAAAGAGTGGATCCCATGTGGGGTTGAGAAAACGATATCATGGAAGCCTGTAGTAACCAGCTAATTAACAAGTTAACCAGAAAATTAACACAAACTTAGGTAATTCAAAAGCATAACCGAGTATCGACCGTCAATCAGACTCTGCGCGTAGAGTCAGCTGGAGACGGTGGCTGGCTCATGTATTCGGAGACAGAGCGGGTCCATGGCCTGCGCACAGCGGCAGGGCGGGAGCGGCGTTCTCCGGGGGCAACATGGCCCGTACACGATAAAGTACGAGTGCTTCAGATGGACCAGGGAAGGATGAGGCAGATAATGTCGCAGGTGCTGCAATGGTGCACGTTCATGTGGTACAAGGGCCCGCGGAGTCCTTTAGTGACTGGATCCGGATGAAAGCAGCGGTGTCGCTCGATGCCGCACCGCGTCAATGAAGAGCTGGGTTGCCGCTGGAACTCCGGAGGGCTCCAGGTGTGCGTATCCTTCGTCGGACACAAACATGGTGACCGGCAGTGTTGCGGGCGGTGCAGCGCCTAATTGCGCGTAGGCGGCACGGCTGAGTGCCGAAGCATTTGTACAATCTGGAACGGGAGACAGGTAGAGAATAACCTGAGTCTGTGAATTTGTGAACTTATTTATTAGTCTACTCACAGTACTATCGCCTTCATCCCACAGATAGTGGGCAGGGATCGTACAGGTACCTTTCATTGGTACTGTACCTTCGGGATAGTCAGCATGGCCTAATGCTTTCGTAACTTGTTCTACGCGGTCAGGTCCACTTAGGATTCTTAGTAGCTTCCGGGCGCCGATGGTACTACTCAGGCGGAACGGGAATACAAGGAAGTCAACCGGATACTGCTTTACTGCGGCCCCTAATTCGCGCGCCGTCCCGTGTCTCAGCATCATCTCGTCGCCGTCGAAGAGGAACGGATTGGGAGTGTGTTCGTAGTTAAGGTCCCATGCGGTGAGGTAGAGAACGATGAGCCTGGGAGGCTTGTTGCGGGCCAGATAGCGCTCGAGCGATATCTCCCCGGTTAGTGGAAGTGTACCCACGGTGTTAGGCAGCAGGATTGATTTGACCCCGAGCTGAGCATTGACAAGTCTCGGATCGATGCCGATAAAGGCACTCGAATCGCCGAGGATGACTATGTCGGCATCCTGGTGATCGGCATGAAAGGCATACTCGAGCACCGATCCATACCTGCTCGTTCCCCAGCGCTCGTAGTTGAATGCAGGCACCCTGACGATTGCGAAGACGGCGAGGTACGCCAGCAGCGGAACGAGGATGAGCAACCACAGGTAGGCAGCCGGCCTCGGGCCGCGGCTGTGGGTTACGCCGCCCGCTGCGATCTCGTCTTCCACTTGTGTCCTGCTCTCCAAAGGATGTGCGCCTTTCGTACTCGATTGCGTTTACCGCCGGCAGTTTCGGCTGGACCGCGACTTATCCATGTCAGCTAGAACTGGAAGTATAGAAATGTGCTGGGATTCTGCATCCCGACGAGGGCGAGAAAGAGAACGAGGCCGAGGGTGAGCGCCCACGCTGTGTTCGGCTGCCACAGAAACTGGAAGACGCTTCCTTCCTTGTCGGAGGGAGTGACCTCGATCGAGGGCTTGAAGCGCGCCAGTATCTGGTGGGTGTTGGGCATCGTCCACACGATGAAGTAGCCGATGGCCAGCATGGGGAGCACCGCGGCTGCTGGCCGGTAGGATGACGCCGCGCCAGGCGAGTGATGGAGACCTGAGAGTCCGCCGAGCATTGAGAAGGCGGCCGAGACGCTGCCGGCGCGGAAGAATATCTGGGCCACGAGCACGGCTGAGAAGGTGAGCAGCACTCCGCCGGCGTGGCTCGCGTACCGCGCCACTTTGGAGGGACCGCCTGCCGGAGTGGCGCCTCGGCGTATCCGCCAGAAGTGATTGACGCACAGGTAAAAGGCGTGCAGCAGGCCGAAGATGATGAACTGCAGGCCGGCTCCATGCCAGATGCCGGCGAGGAACAGGGTGAGCGTGGTAGGAAAGGCTACGAGCTGCAGAAAGCCTTCGAGGGTGGCGGTCGCCTTGCGGGATATCTTCTTGCCGTGCGCGACGCGGCGGCGGTTGATCCAGACGGCGGCCGGGTTGTAGAGGTACATCATGATGTAGCGGGTGAGGGTCATGTGCCAGCGCTGCCAGAAGTCGATGATGCTGGCCGCCTTGTAGGGCGAGCTGAAGTTGAGTGGGAAGTCGATCGAGAACATGCGGGCGAGGCCGAGCGCCATGTCCGAGTAGCCGGAGAAGTCGAAGTAGAGCTGCAGTGCGTAGGAGAGCACGCCGACCCATGCGCCCGCTGCGCCGAGATGAGCAGGAGCGGCGAAGGCAGCGTCGGCGGCCTTTGAAAATGTGTCGGCCAGCAGCACCTTTTTGCAGAGCCCCATGATGAACCAGGAGGCGCCGACGGACACATCTTCCGATCGGAGACGATAGTCGCGCTGCGCCTGGAACTGGGGCATGATCTCCGCGTGGTGCAGGATGGGGCCGGCGATCAGATGGGGGAAGAAGGTGACGAAGAGGCAGTAGCTTTCCAGGTCCTGCTGCCGGGCGGCGCCCTGCTCGAGGTCGACGAGGTAGGCGATCTGGGTGAAGGTAAAGAAGGAGATGCCGAGGGGCAGGACGACGTCTCTCCAGTGGCGTGCCCCGTGCGCTGCGCCGGCGAAGAAGTTCAGCAGCGGGAAGAGATATTTGAAGTAGCAGAGCAGTGCGAGGTTCGCAGAGATCGAGAGCCAGAGCAGCACGGTGCCGGAGATCGGGTTGGGGATGCGCCGGCTGATGAGCGCTCCGGCGAAGTAGTTGAAGAGCACGGAGCCGCACAGCAGTACAAGATAGACGGGATGCCAGTAGCCATAGAAGGCGAGCGAGGCGAGTGCAAGCCACATGACGACGGCGCGCCGATGCCAGTGCGCGGCGATCTGGTAGCCGATCAGTGTGATCGGCAGGTAGCCGAAGAGGAACGCGTAGGAATTGAACAGCATACTCGGGAGTCCTCTTTGGGAAGGGCTTCCGGGTTCACTTCACCCCGGACTGGGTCGCGGTGCTTCGATGTTGCTGGTGCAGGGCTGGATCCGTATTACCGGAGCTGCGCGAGTGCCTTATTTCTCAGCGTACGTTGCCGACAATCGACTATGCGGTTGCGGCCCTCGATGGCTGCGCCTCCAGCTTGTATTCGATGATGCCGGCGAGCTGGCCAACATTGTGCAGCGACTCGAGCTCCGAGGTCTTGAACTTGATCTTCATCCGCTGCTCGATCGCCACGATGAGTCCGATGTGCGCCATCGAATCCCAGTCCTCGATGTCGGCCGCGGTGGTCTGCGGAGTGAGCGCGATGGTGTCGTCGTCGAAGACCTCGCGGAATATCTCTTCTAGCTGTCGATAGATGTGGGCGTTCTCCATTGCACTCCTTCTGTGACCTGCATGCGAATCGCGAGCGGTGTGAAGCCTCTCAAAGGAAGCACCCATCGGGAGCTGCCGTCTTCAGAGGCCTCAATGAGGTCGAAGCCGAGCCGCTCGTAGTGCTGCTGGACCATCTGGTTCTTCTTGGTGGGCTTGAAGACGCCGACGAGCGCGTTGCAGCCGAGTGCCTCTGCCTGGGCGGCGAGGATGTTCAGCGTCGCCTCCTCTACGTTGCGACCGAGGACGCGGCAGCTCATCAGCCAGGTATCGATCTCGAGGGCGCGGTCCCGGTTGCGACGGCCGATCAATAGCGCGATGACTCCGTTGTCGCCGTAGATGTCGGTGAGGCGCAGCTGCAGGGTGACCACATCTTCGTCATCCATCATGGCCGCGACCTCGGGCTCGGTGTAGCGCCGCGTGGTGAGGTTGAACTGGTTGGTCTTGTTGATGAGCTGGACGATGCGCTTGAGACCTACCATGTCAAAGCTGCTCCAGGTCAGCTCCATCTTGAGAGCGTCGAGGAAGCTGCCCATGTCGGTGGTCGAGCTGCGCAGGCTCTCCCGTTCGGCGTTGGCGCGGTAGAGCTCGGCGCGCTCGCGATCCTCGTCGGTGATGTGAAGCGCCTCGAAGTAGCCGGCGCGGGCGAGGCAGTCGACGTAGCCGGAGGGGTCCTCGGGCAGCTCAGGAACAGAGACCATCGGCAGCTCGCGGCGAACGAGTCCACGCTCCATCGGGTTGTCGTCGACGAAGACGAGGGAGTCAAGACCGATGTTGAGCCGCTGCGCGATCTCGCGGAGGTTGGAGGCCTTGTCCTGCCAGTTCGCGACGAAGCAGGCGATGTCCTTGCGTTTAAGGATCATCTCGGCGTGCTGTTCAAAGGGAGAGAGCGCGTTTGCTTCGTCGTTCTTTGAGCAGACGGCGAGGATCACGCCCCGCTGGGAGAGCTGGCGGGCGTAGCGCTGCAGCGCGATGTGCGCCTCGCCGACGGCGCTTCCCTGCCCCAAGATGATGCCCTCGAGGCCGTCGTCGCCAATCACTCCGCCCCATAGAGTGTTGTCCAGATCGAGCACGAGGCATTTGGAGCTGCGGCCGCGAAGCGCGCCGAGCAGGCGGCCGAGCTGGTCGCCGTAGGTGTTCGAGGCATGGGGATGGATCTCCTGCTTTGAGCGGTTCCACAGGGCAGGATCGTACCAGGTGGAGAGGCCGTCGATCGCGGCCCAGGTGTCGACACTGAGCAGGTAGACGCCGTCCGGCTCTGCGTGCCGTCGCAGACCTTGATTGATCTGCTGGACGACGCTGGCTGGCGACTCCTGCAGACGCTCTTCATTGTTGCCCATCAGCGCAGGATGGATGGGCAGCACAGTCTGCTGAATGACGACCGCATGGAGCGTGTCGCGTGCCTCGCGCCAGCACTCGCGGATGGATGCGAGCGCACTTTCGGCGCTGGCGTGTTCACTGCCGGCGAGGTGCTGAGCATCCAGGGCCAGGCAGATCACATCGGGGCGGAAGCCCTGCAGCCCGGAGCGAGGATCGGTGAGTTCCTGACGGTAGAGTCCATAGGGGCCCTCGTAGCTCTCGACCAGCAATCCGCGGCGGAGGGCTCCGATGCGGATGCCGGGAAGGAGGTGGCCGAGGGTCGAGGAGCCGAGCAGGGCGAGCCGGATGACGGGCCACGACGCAGGGCTGCCGGCCCGCGCCTGGTAGCGCTGGATGGTCTTGTCGAGCTTGCCGGCACGAACGAAGTCCATGCGGGAATTGCTCAGCGCCTGGAAGGCCTCGAAGGCTGCCTCTGGCGCGAGCTGTTGTGCGTGGGCGAGCGTCTCAGCCCAGTCGGCGCGCTCAGGCAACCAGCTTAAGTCTGTTGGCAATGAGCCCTCTCCAGCTGAGCAGGGTTTCCCGGTGCGGGGTCACCTTGCCGGTTGAGTGTATCCATGCTTCGCGGGCGCGCTAGCAACCTAGGGGTGAGTGGTCGAAGTAGTGCTGTTTAGCTCAGATTGTAGCATCAGCAACGGGCTGTTTCGGGGAACGAGCAGGCTCGCGGCGGTTGGCCTTTCGTAACTTTTCCTGGCTAAGGTCTTGGGACTCTGCGCCTTAAATCTCGAGGTTGACTTCTCCGCGCGTACTCTGATCCATATGCTTCGGCTAACTATATGTGGTGCTCTGCAAACGCGAGCTGTGCGCGAGCAGCCGGCGATTAGAATGGAGTAGTCATGGCGTTTCCTGTTAAAGTCTGCGTCGTCTGTTCGGAGGAGTTTGAGTTGAAGCCGGACAAGCCCGGCTTTGCGAACCGCTGTCCCTCATGCAGCGCTGCCGATGCCGAGGAGCCGGTGAGCAAGCGCAAGGGCGGCGATCGGATTGCCGGGGACGCGGAGGCGAACGCGGCCCGGAGGCAGGCTATTCGCGACCTGCTCTATCGCAAGGACAGCTGACGTTTTCGTCAGGACGGCAGACGCCTTTCCTTAGGGCGGCACTCTTGTCCTCGAATGCCCGGTCCTCTTCAAACAACCCTGCCGTGTTTCAATGAGCTCCCTTTTGACGGAGACTTCCCAGCTGCTGTAGCCTTGGGGCGCGTTTGCTTGCTGAGGGATGAGGGTCGGACGATCTGCGCCTCTATTGTCGGCGCCTGATCCTCTCTTCGTGATTCTGAAGGTGAGTCGTTGTGTAGGAGTTTCTCATGATTGCGTTTCGTAGAGCTGCGGTTGCGGCGGTTGTGTTTGCGAGCTTCACCCTTAGCGCTCTGGCTGCGGATGTCACCGGGAAGTGGACCTCGACCTTTGACACCGCTGTGGGCGAACAGCACTATACGTACACCTTCAAGGTCGATGGCGAAAAGCTGACTGGCACCGCCGTTAATGACAGCAGCTCGAGCGACATCACGGACGGCAAGATAAAGGGTGACGATATTACATTCGTCGAAAACCTGAAGTATGAGGGCCAGACGCTGGTCGTCACCTACGTGGGCAAGGTCTCTGGAGACGAGATCAAGTTCACGCGGACGGTGGGCGACTACGGCAGCGAGGAGCTGGTCGCAAAGCGCGCCAAGTAGGCTCTACGGCTGAGAAGGTTAGGGTATAAGACCCTCCACTCGGATCGGAGCTGCTTCGCGAAGCGCCGCTGCTGATCGATCGAATCGAGGGCTGCAAAGCCTGTGAGGCGTTCTTGCCGGGCTGCGGCGGCACATGTTCCCTTTTCATCGTCGGCTGGTGCTTGCTTTGCGGGCGACAAAGCATCGGTGGATTGCCTCGACGGAAGGCAGAACACGCGGGCGCTGGAGACCTCGGCCACGTCACTTTGACGCGCACTTCGGCCCCGATACCTTGGCCCCAATACTTTGACCCCTCAGTTCGGCGACGACACTTCGGCCGCGACACGAAGGCAGGAAAAACTGGCCAACAAACATGGGCACCTTGCTTGCTGCCGCGCATCGCACTCCGATCTCGCGCCGCGGCGATTTGTAGCGGCTTAGAAGAGGGGCGTCTGGCGGCGGGGTAGGGGGATGTTGAAGTGTTCGTAGGCGCGGCGGGTGGCTACGCGGCCGCGTGGGGTGCGGTCGAGGAAGCCGATCTGGATCAGGAAGGGTTCGTAGACCTCTTCAAGCGCGTCTTCCTCTTCGGCGAGCGACGCGGCGAGGGTGTTGAGGCCGACCGGGCCTCCATCGTATTTCTCAATGATGGTGAGCAGCAGGCGGCGATCGAGCTCGTCGAAGCCGTGGGCGTCGACCTCGAGCAGCTTGAGGGCGGACTCGGCGATGGCGCGGTCGATGGTCCCGCTGCCGCGCACCTGGGCGTAGTCGCGGACGCGGCGGAGCAGGCGGTTGGCGATGCGCGGTGTGCCTCGGGAGCGCATCGCGATCTCAGCTGCGCCATCTTCGTCGATCGGCACATTCATCACCTCGGCCGAGCGGGTGACGATGAAGCGCAGGTCGTCCTCCGAATAAAACTCCAGCCGCAGCAGGATGCCGAAGCGCGACCGCAGCGGCGACGACAGCAGCCCCGGGCGGGTGGTGGCGGCGACGAAGGTGAAGGGCTTGATCTCCATCACGTGGGTGCGCGCGGCGGGGCCCTGGCCGATGATGATGTCCAGCTTGTAGTCCTCAAGCGCGGTATAGAGTTTCTCTTCGAGCACCGGCTGCAGGCGATGAATCTCATCCAGGAACAGCACCTGCCGCTCGCGCAGATTCGTCAGAATCGCCGTAAGGTCGCCCTGGATTTGCAGCGCCGGCCCGGAGGTCTGCTGGAAGCCGACGTCGAGTTCGTTGGCGATGATGGTCGCGAGCGTCGTCTTGCCGAGCCCGGGCGGGCCAAAGAGCAGCACGTGATCAAGAGCCTCGCCCCGTGACTTCGCGGCCTGCAGTGCGATGGCAAGCTGCTCCTTGGCCTTGGGCTGGCCGATGAATTCCGCGAGCACGCGAGGCCGCAGCTTCAATTCAAAAGACGACTCTTCCTCAGCGCGCGCCGCCGATACCAGCCGTTCGGGATTGCTTGCATTGAGGGCCATCGGGTCGAAGTATCAAGGGGAGTTTAGCAGCACACATCGGATGAGTGATAAGCCGTTGATTGAAGAGAGGCTCTATCTTGCTGCAGACCGTCCGGACTCACCGTGGGCATCTCTAAGTAGTCCGCCTCTCTGGAAGCAAGTAGGCTGCGCTCCGTTACACTGACACCTGACCTGTAATGAGAGTTCGCAAGTTTCGATTCGATCGTCCGCAACAGATTGCTGCTTTGCTGCTCCTGTTTCTTGCGAGCCAGTCGGTGTGGGTGATCGACCATCGTGCCCTGACGCCGCGCGACTACCAATATGCGCGCTGCGGGCGCGAGATGTGGGAGCGGCCTTCGCCCCTGGCGGGCTATTTTACGAGCTGCGGAAACCTGCAGGACGGGACGCTGGCGTACCGCGCGGCGGGGCTGCCGCTGACCGCTGCGCGCATCGTCTTCGGGCTGTCGCGAGAGACCTCGACGTGGGAGATGCGGCACGTTGTCACGTTCATTCCGCTGCTGTTGAGTCTTCCCTTCCTGCTGGCCGGGCTCGGGCTTGGGGGAGCGCTGTGGTGGGTGGCGCGGCGACTCTACGGCAATGCGGGCGGCTATGTTGCGCTGGCGCTCTACTGCTGCTGTCCGGAGGTAGTGCGCGCCTGCAGTGCGCCGAACAACGAGATACTCGCAGCCTTTGGCCTGTATGCGGCGGTGTATACAGCGATAGGCGTTGCGCATGCCATGCACGGTCCCCTGCTCAAGTGGAGGCCGAGGATCGTGCTGCTGATTGCCTGCTTCGGCTTCACGGCGGCGGCCCATGTCTCGGCGGTGCTGCTCGCGTTCCTGCTCGGTGCGTGCTTCATGATCTATCTTGCGGTGGGCCGGCGCGCGTTCCTGCTGCCGGTCGCGCTGATCACGGCGGTGGGCACCCTGCTGCTGCTCTTTGCCTCGTATGGTTTTCGCCCTGACCCCTTCAGCTACGTCTTTCGCGGCGGAGCGGGACGGATGTGGTTTTCGCTCGAGCATCTGCGCGCCCTCTTCAGCCTGCGAGGCGACACGGGGCTGGCCGGCGCGGGGATCACGCTCGCCGTCCTCGCGGCGCTGGTGCTCTTTGCAGGCAGCCGGCGATCGCGATACTTCGGCAACACTGCGCCGCTCCTGGTGAGCGCGCTGCTGCTGCCGCTGGTCACAACCGGCGTGGTGAGCGAGCCGTGGCTGTGGGCCATGCCGTTCCTGCTGACGTTCGTGGGCGGGGTGTTTGCGGACGCGCTCGAGACGGTCTACCGGCGCACCTTCCTGGTGGCGACCGGGGCCATTCTGCTGGTCCAGGCGGGCCTGTCGCTCGCCAGCCTCGGAGCGATGAGCAACTAGCCAGCGCGTGCCCGGCAAGTCTATAGCAGCATTGGAGTTAGGGTGCTAGTAGTGGCTTGCTGACGGCTAAGTAATTGCGTATCATACAGATAGAACTTCCGCGCCTCAAGCCTGGTGCTCAGAGCGGCTCGACGGAGCGGCATTCAGACTCCGATACAGCCCCTGCTTCTGTAGCCTCGCCCGCGCTGGAGACGAACCTATATGGCAGACGATCAGAACCCTCAGCTCCCCCTCGGCGGCAGCGACATTAACGGAACGAATGGTGCAGGCGGCGGGAGCATTCCTCCGGCTGGCGGCGGCGGTACGGGAGGCCCGACGGGCGCCTCGAGCGTGCTGCCGATCAACATTGAAGAGGAGATGCGGCGGTCCTACCTCGCCTACTCCATGTCGGTGATCATCGGGCGCGCGCTGCCCGACGTGCGCGACGGATTCAAGCCGGTGCATCGGCGCATCCTCTACACGCTGCACGAGATGGGGCTGCAGTACAACAAGAAGTACACCAAGTGCGCGAAGGTCGTCGGCCAGACCATGGGGGTCTATCACCCGCATGGCGACTCCGCAATCTATGACACTCTGGTGCGCATGGCACAGCCATTCAGCCTGCGGTACCCGATCGTCGATGGACAAGGAAACTTCGGCTCGGTGGACGGTGACCCTCCCGCGGCGTACCGCTACACCGAGTGCCGCATGACCCGCATCGCCGGCGAGATGCTTGCCGACATCGACATGGAGACGGTCGACTTCGTTCCCAACTACGAAGAGTCGACCTTTGAGCCATCAGTGCTGCCGACGCGCATTCCCAACCTGATCGTGAACGGCTCGAACGGCATCGCCGTCGGAATGGCGACGAATATCCCGCCTCACAATCTGACCGAAGTGCTGAATGCAGCGATCGCGATGGTCAAAAATCCGAAGGCCGGGCTGGCCGAGGTGCTCGAGCATGTGAAGGGTCCGGACTTCCCGACGGGCGGCTTCATCTACGGGCGCGGCGGCATCGCGGAGGCCTACCGCACCGGCCGCGGGCGGTTCCTGATGCGGGCCAGGTGCTCGATCGAGACCCACGGCAAGGACCGACAGTCGATCGTCGTCACCGAGATTCCCTATCAGGTGAACAAGTCGAAGCTGATCGAGCGTATCGCCGAGCTTTATCACGAGGGCGTGATCACCGACATCGACAAGGAGAACTTCCGCGACGAGAGCGACCGCGACGGCATGCGCATCGTGATCGGGCTGAAGCGCGGCGCCGAGGCGCAGATCGTGCTCAACCAGCTCTACAAGCACACGGCGATGCAAGAAGGTTTCTCGATGATCTTCCTCGCGGTAGTGAACGGCCAGCCGAAGGAGCTGCCGCTGCATATCGCGATCCAGCACTTCATCGACCACCGGGTTGAGGTGGTGCGGCGCCGGACGGCATTCCTGCTGCGCAAGGCACGCGAGCGCGAACACATCCTCGAGGGCTACCAGATCGCGCTTGACAATCTTGACCAGGTGATCCGCATCATTCGCGGGTCGGGCAGTCGGCCGGAGGCCCGTGAAAACCTGCGCGCCTTTTCGCTGAGCAGGGACATCGTCATCAAGCTCGACAAGGACACTGTGCTGATCGAGGGTCAGGCGGGCTTGAGCTATCGACAGATCGATGCGGTGCTCGAGTTGCAGCTCTATCGCCTGACCCAGCTCTCGATCGATGAGATCCTGAACGAGCTTGGCGAGGTACGCGGCCGCATTGCGGAGTACGAGACGATACTTGCGAGCGAGAAGAAGCTGCGCAGCGTCATCGTGAAGGAGCTTGAGGACGTGCGCGACAAGTTCGGCGATGCGCGCCGTACGCAGATACTCGACGAGACGGCGGAGCTGCAGCTCGAGGACCTGATCGCGGATGAACAGGTCGCAGTGACTGTATCTCATTCCGGATACCTGAAGCGGACCCCGATCTCGACCTATCGGCAGCAGCGTCGCGGAGGCACGGGACGGCTCGGCATGAAGACGCGCGAGGAAGATTTTGTGCAGCAGCTGATCGTCGACTCGACCCACGCCTACCTGCTCTGCTTCACCAACAAGGGACGCGTCTACTGGCTCAAGGTCTACGAAATACCCGATGTGGGCGCGGCGGGCAAGGGTAAGTCGATGGCCAGCCTGCTCAACCTGCAGCCGGGCGAAAACGTGCGCAACATCCTGCCGGTGAGGAACCTTGAAGAGGAGGGCAAGTTCATCTTCTTCGCCACTCAGAAGGGTGTAGTGAAGAAGACGCCGCTGAAGGATTTCTGTAACGTGATGGCGCGCGGCATCATCGCAATCGGCATCGATGACGATGATGAACTGATCGGGGCGCGGCTGACGGACGGCTCGCAGGTGGTCTTCCTGGCGACGCACGACGGTATGGCGATCCGATTCGAAGAGAGCGACGTGCGCTCCATGGGCCGGCCCGCTTACGGGGTGCGCGGAGTCGACCTGTCGAAGGGCGACTACGTCGTAGGCCTGGCCATAACGCCCAAGGCGCGCGCTCAGAACGGCGAGGGCGCTAACAGTCCCAGCCTGATCTTGTCTGTGACCACACAGGGCTTTGGCAAGCGCACGGACGTTGACGCCTACCGGCTGCAGTCGCGCGGCGGCAAGGGTGTGATCAACCTCAAGACGATGGCGCGCAATGGCAAGGTGCAGTCGATTCAGCTGGTCGACGAGACCTCGGAGCTGATGGTGATCAGCCAGTATGGCAAGATCATCCGCATCGATACCAAAACAATTCGCGCCGCGGGACGCTCGACGCAGGGAGTTCGCCTGCTTAACCTTGAAGATGACGATAAGGTAGCAGCGGCCGTGGTGATTCCTCCTGAGGAAGTCAAGGCTGACCCTGAAAATGGTACCCTGCTGCAGTAAGTCCAGTAAGTGAAACGGAGTAACTCATGCCAGACCAGATAAAGCTCGAGGACGCCCGCCGGGTGATAGCCGCTGCGGAAAAGAAGGCCCAGTCGATCGACCAGCCTATGAATATTGCAGTTGCCGATGCGGGTGGAAACCTTGTAGCTCACGCACGAATGGACGATGCCTGGATCGGGTCGATCGATATTTCGATCAAGAAGGCATACACATCGAGTGCTTTCCACCTGAGCACCAAAGATCTCGCAGTGCACTCACAATCGGGCGGTCAGTTCTTCGGCATCCATGCATCGAACGATGGCAAGATTATGATCTTCGCGGGCGGCCTTCCACTGGAGAAGGACGGCAAGATCGTGGGCGCGATCGGGGTGAGCGGCGGCTCGGGAGACCAGGACCACTCGGTCGCTCTAGCGGGCGCCGCCGCCTTCTAGCTGCGCGGTTGTCGCTATATAAAAAGAATGAGGCTCCCGTTCACCGGGAGCCTCATTCTTTTGTTCTGACAGGTGAGCTTATATACAGTCGACTTAGTGCTGGCGTTGGCTCGACAACTAGAAGGTACGAGTTACCGAGGTGATGATGGAGTAGTCGGAGAAGGCGGCGTCCCCGTGAGTATGAGCAGCTATGTCGTTGATGCTGGTGGTCCGGTTGCGGTCCATCGCCCATGGAGCGCTGATGTTGAACATGGTGCGTCCGCGGGAGTAGAGCAGGGCGGGCTCGATCGAGATGACATAGCCTGGGCGGCGGAATCCCTTGCTGTCGCCGATGAGGTCGCGGGCCGGAACGCCTTCCATGCGGCCACCGATGCTGCCGACCAGGCCTCGAGCGAAGTGAGCGGCGCGGGGTGCGGCGTGCGAGAGACCTCCGCGCCAGAGGTACTGGTCGGCTGCCGAGACTAGCTGCTCCCCGGGAAGCGAACGATAAGTCAACACGCCGGTGGTGCTGCGCGGATTGAAGAGGTAGGAGCCGGTAAAGTATCCCACGGTGTTGAAGTAGATTGGGTGATATGCCTGGGCAGCAGCCACGAATCCCCAGGAACCGTCCCCTGGCTGGATGGACTCATCGAAGGGGCGAATCTGCCGCTGCTTATTCGCGAGGATGGTAGTGCCGCTCGCATTATTGTCACCGGAGGGTAGCTTGACTGAGACGGCCATGGCTACGTTGCCGCCATTTTCAGTGGGCGGCCGGAAGAGCCAGGCTTGCGCGCCGACGGTGACGTCGCCCAGCCCGCCATCGCGATAAGTATTGATGCTTCCGCCGCCGTGACGCGTGGCGGCCATGCCCGGTATGTCGGAGATGAAGCTCCAGCGCGGACTCAGCTGGTAGTTGATGGCCAGATCGAAGAGGTCAACGTGGTTCTGCACCTCGTTGTGCAGGACCGCACGCTGCATCTGGTAGACGTCGCCGACGTAGTGCTTGTAAGAGGCGTAGGTACGATAGCCGAAGGTCACAGTGAGCCCGCGCAGACGGCCGGAGAGGGGAGCCTGATCGCTCGAGGAGAGCCCTGAGACGAGCGGCTGCAGGGTATGCGCAGCGACGCAGCCCTGGGTCGGAAGCTTGTAAGTGGCGGCTGCGATCAGCGTCAGTGCAGCGATAGTTGCAGGTAGCGAAATCTTCTTCATATTGTCTTGCCTCGTGTAAGTGAATGGATTAACTGGCCTGCCGAATTTGCTGCTTGCTAGTGAGTGGATCAGCTCGACGTATGCGATCCCGGCACTCGCTCTTTTGGAAGCTCTCGAACGGTAAGCTTTCCTCGCGGCAGTGTCTTGCGTCCACAGGTCGACTTATAGCTCCATCGCCCGATGGAGTTACAAAGGCTGGATTGCATCTACACTTTTTCCTGCTCGCGTCTGCGGTCGTAGCTGGTTTTGGAAGCCCTTGAGCTCGGAAGCCTGGAGTTGCAACGGATGTTAATGAAGAGTGCTTTCCTGTTGCGAAGTTATGCGAGATACTGCGCGCTCGCCTGCCTGCTGTGCTGCGTGGTGGTGTCTGCGCATGCGCGGCGACCGCCCGACCTCGAGCTCAAGGACTTGCAGGGGCATGCAAAGCGACTCTCGTCCCTACGAGGCCAGATCGTGGTCCTCAGCTTCTGGGCGACTTGGTGCGGCCCGTGTCATGAAGAGCTGCCGCGGCTCTCGCAGCTGCGCGCGGCTTACGCCGGCAGGAATGTGCGCTTCATCGCTGCATCGATCGATGAGCCGAAAGACCGCGGCAGGATCGAGCCGTTCCTGTCCAGAGATGGGCTTGACCTGGAAGTCTGGACCGGCGCGGATGTGGAGGCGATGGACCGCTTCGGCCTGGGAGACATTGTTCCGGGAACGGTGATCCTCGATGAGCAGGGTGAGATCGCCGGCCGGATCATGGGCGAGGCACGCGACGAGGATATCCGGCTGCGAGTCGACTGGCTGCTGAGCGGCAAGGTGGGCGCGGCTCCGGCTGGGTTGACGAAGCGGTACTGACGGGTTCGTTCAAAGCGCGCGTTCTTTAGATCCCGGAAGCAGATCGGGGCTCGCAGCGTTGCAGCTCGCGACGATGCAGATCACGAGGGTGCAGCTCACGACGGCGCACAGGAGCAGAGCCGAACCAAGCTGACTACTTCCCTGCCGGCGTGCATCCCGATAGCCTCAAGTTGCTCTGTAGAAAAGCTCCGCGAACCGCCCATGCGCCGACCAATTCTTGTACTCGCGCTGCTGCTTGCTATCCTGCCGGCGCGGGCCGCCGAGGCAGGCACGTCGCACCACGGCCGCAGCCTCGCTCATCAACGGCCCTCCAACTCGCACGCATCGATCGTGCATAGCCACGGCGGAAGTAGCCGCCGGACGCGGCTGAATGCCGGGCTCGCCCTGGGCAGAGCCCATCGGGCGCACGGCCGCCGCGCCGGCCTGCGCCATGTGAGAAGACTGCGGCAGATACGCGAACGCAGCAACCAGCAGATCGCGACCCTTGAGTCGGAGCAGCCGGGCGTAGACGCACGCATTCACCTTGACCCGCTCGATACCGTGCCGCTGCGCGGCTTCCGCATCCCTCCCGCGATGAAGGGCTCGCACGATTCGCTGGTGCGGCAGAATGTTCGAGGCGAGGCGGAGGGGCTGCTCCGTATCGAGAACGATGATGCCCTGCTCACCCTGCGGCAGAGCCGGTCGCTGGTGGCGCTGCCGGTGAGTGAGTCTTTGAGAGTGGATGAGCGGCTTCCCGAGAACCGGCGATACTGCCGCGGATGGACGGCGCAGTTTCTCACCGACGTGGCCCGCGTGCACTACAGCCGGTTCGGGCGCCCGCTGCAGGTCAACTCCGCGGTGCGCACGGTTGCGTACCAGCGCAAGCTGGGCAGGGTAAACGGGAATGCCGCGGCCGCTGAGGGCGACACTGCCTCGCCGCACCTGACCGGCGCAACAATTGACATCGCGAAGAGGGGGCTCTCGATGCAGGAGATTGGGTGGATGCGCGCCTTCCTGCTGCCGCTCGAGACGGCGGGTAAGCTCGACGTGGAGGAGGAGTTTCAGCAGGCCTGCTTCCATATCACCGTCTACAAGTCGTATGGTCCTGCGGAGCAGCCGCAGACTGTGCAGCATTCTCTGGCGCGGAGTTCGGCGCTGCTGGCGACCAAGGTCCGGTAGGCCTTTGGGCGAGACGCACAGCCGGCCGGTGTTTGGAATGGCGCTTAGCGGTTGCCGCTGGTCGCGCGTTTTTCGCTGCTAACCGGGAGGTCTGTTCGATCCCACTCATGCGCGATGGAGCTGCGCATGAACGGGCACCCGGCTTGAGGATCTGCAGGACAAGTGCAATTTATCTGACATTCATCATCAATCGGGTTAGAATCTCGTCTGCGAACGACTTCATCCCCGCGAGGAAGTGATCCATGTCTGAAATGGAAATGACGCCCGGCATCGATGCAGCAGGTACGGAGCTGGCAACCCCGCCGCTCACGCAGGGTCAGAGGGTGGTCGATACCTTTATCGCTCCCTCGAAGACATTCACCGACATACGGCGCAACGCCAGCTGGTGGCTGCCCTATGTGATCGGCGCGCTGTTCATTTATCTGTTCATCTTTGCCATGCAGTCGAGAGTCGGCTGGCCCAAGGTCACAGAGAACGGGATGAAGGCGACGCCCAAGCAGGCGCAGCAATATGCAGGCATGACGCCGGCTCAGCGGGGGGTCGCCGAGAAGTTCACGATGGGCATCTGGTACGCCGTCCCGGTTCTCTCGCTCGCCGTGGGTGCGATCATCGCGCTGGTGTTGTGGGGGACGATTAACTTCGGTTTCGGAGGTCAGGCGACGTACGGCCAGGTCTTCGCCGTGTGGATGTACGCCGGGCTGCCGCTGGTCTTGAAATGGCTGCTGGCTACCGTGACGCTCTTTGCGGGGCTCGATTCAGATTCCTTCAACCCTCGCAACCCGGTCGGGACGAATCTTGGATATTATCTATCTCCCGAGATGCCGAAGTGGCTGATCAGCCTCGGGACTTCGATGGATGTGTTCATGATCTGGTCGTTCGTGCTGGCGGGCATTGGCCTGGCCATCGTGGCGCGGGTGAAGAGGTCTTCCGGGATGATCGCTATCTTCGGGTGGTGGATTCTGATTCTTCTGGTTGGGGCCGGGTATGCTGCTGTCGCCGGGTAGCCGCTTCGCTGGTGGTGAAGGAACAGGCCCGGCTTTTGCCGGGCCTCTTTATTGCTTTCCCTCCGGGGCTGAAGCCCTTTACTCATATAGGGTCTATGGCATGGCTGAAGCCGTGCCCCTTCTGAAAACGGTCACCCTTGTCATCACGGGTGTGCGGGCGGAGGGGATTCGCCTTCTGCGGGGGCTTACTCTGACCAGCGGCGGAAGATGAGGGAGCCGTTGGTGCCGCCGAAGCCGAAGGAATTCGAGAGGGCTATGTCGACCCTGGCGGGCTGCGGTTTGTTGGGCACGTAGTTCAGGTCGCAGGCCGGATCGGGATCATCGAGGTTGGTGGTCGGAGGCACCATCTGGTTGAGCAGAGCCTGGATGACGATGCCGGCCTCGAGGCCTCCTGCGCCGCCGAGCAGGTGCCCGGTCATCGATTTGGTCGAGCTGACGAGCAGCTTGTGCCCGGTCGCCTGTTCGCCAAAGAGGCGGCGGATCGCGGCCGTCTCCATCGCGTCGCCGAGCGGCGTCGAGGTGGCATGAGCATTGACGTACTGGATGTCGTCCGGTTTGATCTTGGCGCTCTTGATGGCGTTCTGCATGGCGCGCAGGCAGCCCTCGCCCTCGGGCGCCATTCCGGTCATGTGGTAGGCGTCGGCGCTGAGGCCGTAGCCGATGATCTCGGCCAGAATCTTCGCTCCCCGGGCCTGCGCAAACTCGAGGTCCTCGAGGATCAGGATGCCGGCGCCCTCGCCCACCACGAATCCGTCGCGGTCTTTGTCGAAGGGGCGGCAGGCGTGTTCGGGGTCGTCGTTGCGGGTCGAGAGGGCGCGCATGGCGGCGAATCCGCCCACCCCCATGGGAGTGATCGCGGCCTCGGAGCCGCCGGCGATCATGGCGTCCGCATCGCCGCGCTCGATGATGCGATAGGCGTCGCCGATGGAGTGGGCGCTGGTGGTGCAGGCGGTCGCCGTGGCCTCATTGGGCCCCTTGGCGCCGTAGCGGATACTCACCTGGCCGGCCGCAAGATTGATGATGGCGGCGGGGATGAAGAAGGGGCTGATCTTGCGCGGACCGCCCTGCAACAGGGCGCGGTGCTCGCGCTCGATGATGTCGAATCCACCGATGCCGGAGCCGATGTGGACGCCAATCCGCTCCGCGTTTTCGGGGGTGATCTTCAGTCCGGACGACTCCATCGCCTCATGCGCCGCGGCCAGGGCGAAGTGGATGAACCGCCCCATCTTGCGCGATTCCTTCTTGTCGACAAAGTCGAGGGGATCGAAGTTCTTGACCTCGGCGGCGAAGGTGACCGAGAACTCGGCAGCGTCAAAGGCCGTGATCGGAGCCATTCCGCTCTTGCCGGCCAGCAGATTGTTCCAGACCTCGGGGGTCGTGAGGCCTACGCCGCACAGGAGCCCGATGCCGGTGATCACGACCCTCCGGGACAAGGTTATTTGCTGCCTTTCGCATTCTTATCGATGTATTCGACGGCGTCTTTCACGGTCTTGATCTTCTCCGCGTCCTCGTCGGGAATCTCGATGTCGAATGCCTCTTCGAACTGCATCACCAGCTCAACCACGTCGAGCGAGTCGGCGCCCAGGTCTTCCTGAAACGATGCGCTGGGGGTGACCTCTGCCTCATCCACCTGAAGCTGCTCAACGATGATCTGCTTAACCTTATCCTCTACTGCCGCCATGCTGTCTCCTGTCCTTTATCCGTTCAAAATCGAATGCTCAAGTAGCTCTTAGATCGATGTTTCCGCAAGATCGATGCTGGAATCGCCGCGTGACTGGCGCAGCCGTTCCCCGGCGTTCGGATGCATTTGTGAGAACTGCGGGGTTTTGCCGCTCAGCCCACGCAGGTTGAGTGCCGGGCCCGAAGCTTCAAGTCTACTTAGCCCTCCATGGGGTGTAAAGCGGCGGGCGCGGCTGGAAGGCTAGTTCTGGGCGTGAGAGTGCCGAGGGGCGGTTGAGGATGCCTGCCTGCCTCGCGATAGCCGTGCGCGGGCCTCGCGTCGAAGCAGGACGGCGGCGCGGGTTGAGGACCTCCATCGGGACCCACGGAAGCCGCGGTCGGAGCGCTGGAGGGCGCACCAAGAGAGTATCTGCATCTTTTGCGCACGAGGGCGGGCTGAGGGGTATATTGCGGTATGAATCTTTTCCGTTTGTTCGCTTTTCTGCCGGTGGCGGTCGGGGTGGGGTTGCTGTGCGGCTTCCTCATCAGCCGTCGGCGGGCGGCTGCGCGGGCGGCCGAGCGCGACGTTGAGCAGATGCTGGCCCACAATGCGGCCATGACTGCGGCCCAGAGTGCTTCGGTGGCGGCGGCCCAGACGCAGGCGGCGCTGCTGCGCGAGCGCGAGCAGACGATCCAGGCCCTGCGCGAAGAGTTGGCAGAGGCGCAGACCGGCAGGGCGAGGGCCGAGGAGCAGGGTAAGCGGCTGCCCGAGCTGCGGGATGAGATTGCATTGCTGCGAGCTGGGCGCGACGGCCTGCAGGAGCGGTACCAGGCCTCGGAGCGGGAGCTGGCGCAGGTGTCCGCCAACCTCGAGAACGAGCGCCGGCAGTCGAGCGAAAAGCTGGCCATGCTGACCGGAGTTATCGCCTCGTCGCGGCAGGAGCTGACAGACCAGTTCAAGACGCTGGCGAGCGAAATCTTGGATGAAAAGTCGAAGCGGTTCACGGCCGAGAACCAGACCAGCATCGGGCACCTGCTCGATCCGCTCAAGACGCGGCTGACGGAGTTCCAGGCGAAGGTGGAAGAGGTGCAGAAGGAGGGTCTGCAGGGGCGTACGGAGCTGAAGACGCACATCGGGGAATTGAAGTGCTTGAACGAGCGGCTCTCCTCTGACGCGACCAACCTGGTGAATGCACTCAAGGGCTCTTCAAAGGCGCAGGGGGACTGGGGCGAGTTCATCCTGGAGCGCATTCTCGAGGCGAGCGGGCTGCGCAAGGGGTATGACTATCGGGTGCAGGAGAGCTTTGCGGCCGAGGAGGGCCGGCGCGGGCGGCCCGACGTGGTCATCGATCTCCGCGACGGACATCACCTGGTGATCGACGCCAAGGTCTCGCTGGTCGACTACAACGACTACTGCAACTGCAACGACCAGGCTAAGCGGGATGCGGCGCTGGGGCGGCACCTGGCGTCCGTTCGAGGACACATCAAGGAGCTTTCGAAGCGTGGGTACCAGTCCCTCTACGGGCTGAAGTCGCTTGATTTTGTGGTAATGTTTGTGCCGATCGAGCCGGCCTTTATGCTGGCCATTTCAGGCGACGAGAAGATATGGGAGGAGGCCTGGAACAAGAGCATTCTGCTGGTCGGACCGAGCACCCTGATGTTCGTGATCCGGATCGTCGACGACCTGCGGAGGCAGCAGACCCAGGTACTCAAGGTGCAGGAGATCTTCAACCGCGGCCGCGATCTCTATGACAAGCTGGCCGCGTTTGCGAAGGACCTCTCCGAGGTCGGGACCAGGCTGAATGCGGCGCGGGACAGCTACGACGAGGCGGTCAAGAAGCTGAGTACGGGCAAGGGGAATGCTATCCGCCAGGCGGAGATGTTGAAGGAGCTGGGGGTCAAGCCCACCAAGATGCTGCCGGCCTCAATGTTGGGCCCGGCGATGGACTCATCGCTGGAGCAGCCTTCGCTGCTGAACTCGATGGGTGCGGTTGAGGCAGAGTATCTGCCTGCTCCGGAGGACCTCGGCCCGGTGCGTTCGCGGCGGATTGCGGCTGAGGTTTCGAGCCTCGCCAGGCCCTCAGAGGTTACCGCACTGCAGTAGGTGTGGTGAGTGTGGGTGGGCTGCGTGAGTTCGTTGCAGCCCATGTCCCCTAAGCGAGACATGGGGTGCTGCGTTACTAGAACCCGATGTAGCCGGTTTGAGTGCGGCGACTTAGGACCTGGTGGCGGATGGATCGTTTGAGCTGTCGTCTGCCGGCGAGGTATTTTCTGGCGAACCGGCGATCGAGCCGGTGGCGTGCAGGCCCGTCGATCCGGCGGAGTGGCTCTGTGCCTGCTTGCCCTCTACATTCAGCTTCAGGGCGTCCCTCTGCTGCTCGGGCTGTCCGCCCGCCTGGTAGGGGTCGCTCGGTTCGACCGGCTGCACCGTGGTCGGGGCGCTGGCCTTCTCCTCCGTCTCGAGGCTCTGCTTTGGTCCCTCTTCGGGCATCTATGGGTTCCTTTCTGTTGCGGCTGACGCGCGTTTTTCGCTATGGAGCCGGGCAGCCGAGGGTTGGGGCGCCCCTGGCTAATGCTCATATGCTAATGCCCCCGACTGCATACGCCTCACTCGCCGGAGAAGTGCTTTTTCTTTGGATGCTTTCCGGCTGCGAGTCAGACGGAGGTCTGATCGCGAAGTGCGTCGTGGAGGCGCTGCCACGTGATGTCGAGGGTCTCGGGGAGCACGCGCGTCTCGCCCACGGTGGTCATGAAGTTGGTGTCGCCGGTCCAGCGGGGAAGGGCGTGGAGGTGGAGGTGCATGTCGACGCCTGCGCCGGCCGCCTTGCCGAGGTTCATGCCGAAGTTGAGGCCGTGCGGGGAGTAGACGGTGCGCAGCAGCCGTTCTACGCGCCGGGCAGTCTCGATGAGCTCGTGGGCGGTCTCGAGGTCGAGCGCAGCGAGCGAAGACTCGTGCCGGTAGGGCACTACCATCAGGTGTCCGCTTGAGTAGGGGTAGGCGTTGAGCACGAGAAAGGTGCGCGGCCCGCGGAGCAGGATTCCCGCAGCGCGTTCGGCTTCTTCTGCGGGCATGCCGCCTCTGATCGCGTGCTCGACCGCGGCGGTCATGTTGCAGAAGACGCAGTGACAGTCCCCCGACCAGGCATTCAGTTCGGGGGGCACGCCCTGCCGGGCAGTGTCCTCCGAGGTGCTGACATACTGGTAGCGCCACGGGGTCCAGAGCCGGTCCATTGCAGCGAGTATACGGGTTTGGAAGGGTGCGCTGGCCGAGGCCGATGCTACGGGGCTTTGCGCTGGAAGGCCGGCTGCTTTGTCATCCGGCTGCGGCTTGTGCCTTGCGCCCCGGCTGCGGCGCAAATCAGCCGATCTGGATGTTAATAGTTGATTTCAAACCTGCTTGGCAGGGGTCGCGGGATTGACACCGTACCGATTCGGGACTATAGTCTGAGAGTAGGCTTGTGCTCGGGATTCTTGCGCAGCCTTCGATCGCGGCATCTGTCACCCCCTGCCTGCCGGACGCTCCCAGATGGAGACCGACGTAGTGCCTGGCCATTGACTCGGGCCACACTCCTCTGTCTCCCCGAACGAGGTCCTGAACTATTCCGTCGGGAGCCGCAGACGCACGATCCCCATACTTCGCGGATGAGCCCTGCACCTCAGCCTCCAGCGAAGTTCTCTGCAGAGATAAGCGCTTCCCGGACAGGGAATGACACGTCTCCTGCAGGTGGCGGAACTACGGGAGACGCCGATCAGAGTCCCGGAGCTGGCAGTGATGGCAGACGTCCTAAATCCTGAATTAACCGAGAGCACACCCCTGAATACGGAACTGGAAACCCCAACCCTCGAAGCAGCGACGGAGCAGACCGAGCCGTCACACGAATTCAACCACAACACCCACACAGCAGTGGGCCATGAAGAGGATGTGCCCGGAACCGGGGCGGCGGCGACGCTCGCGACGGTGCATGCGGTGGCTGCAAAGCCGGTCAACGACGACTTGGAGATGACGGGCATGGAAGACTTTGCGGCCGCGCTCGAGTCCTTTGATCGCGAGCAGGCAGCAGAGGCGGCCTCGCAGACCTTTGACGACAACGTGGTCACCGGAACGGTGCTGAAGCTGACCGCGACCCATGTGGTGGTCGACGTAGGACTGAAGTCCGAGGGTCTGATTCCCCTGGAGCAGGTAGTCGATGCGGCCGGGGTGTCGAAGCTGAACCCGGGCGACACGGTCGAGGTAGTGATCGAGCGCGAAGACCCGGAGAGCGGCTACGTCCTGAGCTATGAGAAGGCTCAGCGCCACCGTGTCTGGGACGCGATCGAGAGGGCGGCGAATGACAAGACGCCCATCACCGGCACCGTGCTCGGACGGGTCAAGGGCGGGCTGACCGTCGACATCGGCATCAAGGCGTTCCTGCCGGGCTCGCAGCTCGAGGTGCGCCCCGTGCGCAACCTCGACGCTTACATCGGGCAGGCGATCGACGTTCGCGTGATCAAGCTGAACAAGAAGCGCGGCAACGTGGTCATCTCCCGCAAGGAGATCCTCGAAGAGGAGCAGACCGCGAAGCGTACCGAGACCCTCGCCCATCTGGAAGAGGGCAGCATCCTCACCGGCGTGGTCAAGAACCTGACCGACTACGGTGCGTTTGTCGACCTCGGCGGCATCGACGGCCTGTTGCACATCACGGACATGTCGTGGGGGCGGCTCACGCATCCCCGCGACCTGGTGAATGTCGGCGATGAGATCCAGGTCAAGGTACTCAAGTTCGACAAGGACAAGCAGCGGGTTTCGCTCGGGTTCAAGCAGCTTACGCCCGATCCGTGGCTCGATGCGGTCGAGCGCTACCCCATCGGGGCGCACGTTCGCGGGCGCATCTTGAGCGTGACCGACTACGGCTCCTTTGTGGAGCTCGAGCAGGGCATCGAGGGGCTGGTCCACGTCTCCGAGATGACCTGGTCGAAGCGGATGAAGCATCCCTCGAAGCTGGTCAAGCCGGGCGATGAGGTCGACACGGTCGTCATCAGCGTGAACCCGACCGACCGGCGGATTTCGCTGGGCATGAAGCAGTTGCAGGAGAACCCCTGGGAGCACCTCTCGGAGCGCTACCCTGCAGGCACGATCGTTGAAGGCCGGGTGCGCAACCTGACCGACTTCGGTGCGTTTATCGAAATTGAAGACGGGATTGACGGACTGGTTCACGTATCGAACCTGAGCTGGACCAAGCGCGTCAAGCATCCGTCCGAGATATTGAAGAAGGGCGAGAAGGTTCGCGCGGTGGTGCTTGGCGTCGAGCCTGAGAACCGCCGCCTGTCACTCGGCATCAAGCAGCTGCAGCCGGATGTTTGGGAGATGTTCTTTGCCCAGCACCGGGTGGGCGACGTGGTTAAAGGCAAGGTGCTGCGCACGGCGCAGTTTGGCGCCTTTGTCGAGATCGCCGAGGGTGTCGAGGGACTCTGCCACGTCTCGGAGGCAGCCGACCAGCATGGTCAACCCATCAAGCTGGAGGTTGGTAACGAGCACGAGTTCAAGATCATCAAGATGAATGCCGATGAAAAGAAGGTCGGTCTGAGTATTCGGGCCGTTGGCGAAGAGGCCAGCCGGGCGGACGTGGAAGCCTACAAGGCTCCCGTGTCCAGCTCGACCACCACTCTCGGCGACCTGGTCAACTGGAAGCGAAGCGAACAGGACTGAAGTTCGCCGCCGGATCGAAACGCACCCTCTCAAGAGCCACCTTTATCAGGTGGCTTTCTTTTTTTTGCGGTCGTCGCGAGTGAGGAGCGCGGCGAGGGCCCGGCAACGATCGCAGCGAGGGTCGGGTCCGGCTTCGCAGGCGACGGGCGAAGCGCCGGGCGAAGCGAGGGCTTTACTTGACGTGCAGGTTGATCGTGGACTGCTTCCTCGTATCGAAGGCGGGGATCGTCATCACGGCGCTCTTTTTGCCGTGAAGCTCCGCCCAGAGGGTGTAGTCGGTATCGGGAGCGAGCTGGCCGAAGCGGTAACTGGCGGTGGCGTCGGCGATGTAGCTCTTGATCTCGTTAGACTTCGCGCTCTTGAGGTAGACGATCGCTCCGGGCTGGAAAGCGTCGCCGTCATCCAGTACCTTGCCCTGTATGACCTTTTGCGGAGCGGTGTCCGCCGCGGCCGCCGCACAGAGAGAGCTGAAGCCGGAGGCGACGATCGCCGCGGGGATCAGGCCGGGGATGAGCGAACAGAAGGAAGCGCCGAGCAGGGCGGCACGCGTACGCGACTTGATGCTTCGTTGTACGCGCCGCGCCTGAGCCGGCATCTCTGAGTGCGCCTGTAGGTGCGTCCGTAAGTGCATGTTTGCCGGCCGGTGAGTCCCTGATGTATCCGGGTTGACCGGCTCATGCCGACCGGCGGCAGATTTGTTCTGAGCTTTCATGACTATTCGTCTTCCTCGTCCGCAAACTTGGCGTCTTCCTCTTCGTAGCCCTCTTCGTCTACCTTGGTGAGTTCGATCGGCTCGGTGTTGACCACTTCATACTCCGTGCCGCACTCATCGCAGACGATCACATCCCCGTTGTCGATCTCTTCACTGTCGAAATCGAGGACCGCGTCACACTCTGAACAGATTGCCATGAACCTCCTCCGCTTTATGCAGTCTTTGACAGACTGATGATCGGCCCGCCCGTGGTGAGTCGATAAAATTCATGGCTGGTATAAGAAACACCGGTCATGTCTGAAAGTTTTCCGGTCGCTGGTGCGCCGGTGGTTCGGTTGTGCATCAACAGGGTTGATGAGGAGACGATCTGTGGCAGACTGCCGGTCTCGTCGATCATCCTGCTGCTCTGTCCGGCGCGAAAACCTGCGTTCGCTGTGACCCGTTCTCCCCGAAGCCCTCTCTCTCGCAGGGACAATCTCTGGCGCAGCTTATGTACCGGACCCTTCGCCCGGACTCGCGGCGATTCAGCCCCGGCACTTCATTCGTGGCGGGCAGCGCTGCTGCTCTCGCCGCCTGCAGTATCACTTATGCCCACTCTGACGGCTTGAAGGGCAACGGGGATGCCAGGGGGTGCTCAATCCATTCGGCTGCAACCTCGGGTGCGGTAACCAATGATACGACTTTGGCAGCGGCCGGGCACCCAACGACCGGGAGGTCCAGTTTGGGAGTCAGATCAGGAGGCTCAGATCGGGAGGTCAGATCGGGAGGCTCAGATCGGGAGACAGATCGGGAGACGAGGTTCCGCGGTAAGGCGGGTCGCGTGAAATCCGGCGCAGGACTGCCCCGCCCTCCCGGCGAACCTGCGACAATGGAAGCCGGACATGCCGCGCATCGGATCGACCACGCTTTCGTTCCCCAGCTTCACCGGCGCCACCAAGCGCCTGGTGATCGCCAACCTCGCCGGCTACTTCCTGGTGCTGCTCGGCTCGTTTTCGAGGCCTCTGGCGTTGCTGGAGGGCCACCTGATGCTGCTGCCGGCGGCGGTGGTGCATCGCGGGTTCCTGTGGCAGCTGGTGACCTACAGCTTCATGAACGTGGGGCTGATCGGCACCCTCTTCAACATGCTGATCCTGTGGATGATCGGCTCGCAGCTGGAGACTGCGAAGGGGAGCCGCTGGCTCTACGAGGCCTACTTCCTGTGCGTGATCGGAGCGGCGGCGATTGGCGCGGCCCTCTCCTTCACGGGGCTGCTGCGGCTCAGTCCGGCGGAGTCGGTGTACGGGCCATCGAGCGGCATCTTCGGGCTGCTGGTGGCCTTTGCCGTCTTCTTCGGGGAGCAGCAGTTCCTGCTGTTCTTCCTGGTGTCGATCAAGGCGAAGTACCTGGTTGCCGTTTATCTGCTGATCGCGATTGCCAGCCTGATCGGCGGCGTGACGCCGCTCACGTATCTGGTGTATCTCGGCGGGGCGCTGCTCGGCTTCCTCTATGCGAAGTCGGCGCCGGGACGCGGCTTCAGTTTTTCGATGACCGAGCGCTACTTTGGGGCGCGCAACAACTACTACCGGTGGAAGCGCCGCCGCGCTGCCCGCAAGTTCGAGGTCTACATGGGCAAGCATGGCCGGGCAGTGCACTTTGACAAGGACGGACGCTTCATCGATCCCGACACCAAAAAAGGGCCGCGCGATCCGGACGACCGGCGCTGGATGAACTAGTCCCGCTCCCACTTGAGCGCGATGGTGCGGCGCGGGGATGGGGCGCCCGGCGGCGAGTTGCCGGTCTGACACCGGCTTCCTCCGCAATGTATCGTTGAAGCTGGAAGTCTTCCTTCGAGGTGCTACATCCGCGTGCTTTCGTTCACTCCTGGTTCGTCCCACTTCCCTCAAAAGAGTATTGACTCACCCCGTACCGGCTGGACTGGCCGGTTCTTCACGGCGGTGCTTGCGTTGGGCATGCTGCTGGCAGTGTGGGGGCGCGACGTTGAGGCTCAGACGGCGCCTCCGCTGCCTGTCGCCGCTGATGCGGCGGACTATAACAACCGCTACGACTTCTTCGGCGGATTTGCCTATGCGCACTTCAACGGCATCGGCAAGGTGCGGGCGACCAATCTGTATGGATTCAACGGGCAGGCGACCGCGTGGATCAAGCCGGTCTTTGGCCTGGCGGCGAGCGTGCGGGGGGATTATGGCAGCTTTCCGGCGAGCCCGAACTCGCTGGGCATCACGACAACCAGGATTTCGCAGCACCTGTTTCTGTTTGGGCCGGACTTCCGGCTGTTGCGATCACCGAAGCAGGCGCTTGGCTTTCATGCACTTCTTGGCGGGGCTTACGGCAGCTTCTCCTCCGGACTGCACGGAGCACAACCAAACTCGCTGGGACTTTACGTCGACCAGCTCGCCTTTGCCGAGGCGATCGGGGCGAGCTACGACTACAACCTGTCTCGTAAGCTCTCCGTGCGCTTCATTGCCGACTACGCCCCGACTCATTACGGTACTGCGGGTCAGAAGGAGTTTGCCGGCTCTGTTGGAGTGGTCTACAAGATGGGTTCGCTGCGCAAATAGGGATCGTTTAGATTGAAAGCCTTGATGCAAACGGCCAGTCCCGGCCTATTCCCTGAGGAATGACGTAACTGATGGAACGACCTTTTCTCCTGTCTTTCCGATCTGACATTCCCATAGAACCAGAGATCGCCAGTCAAGCGCCCGGAGCTTTTGCACATTGCACTCATCCCTGGCTTGGTTTCGGAGGATTTTTTGTTTCCAGTAAGCGGTGTTAGTCTTGGGAACTCTGGATCCGCGTCGACACTCGTGCCCGTGCCAGAAACATCCATGAATGAAGATCACCTTCCTTTTCGCCCGAAATACAATGTCTGGCTTCCCCGGAAGCTCCTTTCGATGAAGGCGAAAACGGTAACGCATTGAATGTAGGAGGCGACGCACAATCATCTCCGGCGTGGTGTTGCGGCTCTTGACGGCGCGCATGGTGCGACTCCGCCGCTCGCTCGAGTCGCTCAACTGCGGAACTCTATCCGCAAACTGGGATCAGTCTCAACCTCCGCGACAATCTGGTTGTATCTCTCAATCAGATCAGAGACGGCTGTCTTTCTCCCGGCTGCAGCGAACTTTCCCAACTCATAGAGGTTCAGGGCTATGAATTGCTCTACTTCAAAGATGTCAATTCGTTCGGCAAGTCCCTTATTCTCAGCTAGAACTTCTGCTGCTTCGATGCTCCTTTGAAGCGTCACCAGCATCGGCCGAAACCCCTCGTTCAGATTCTCGCTGCAGCGCTCGATGACGGCTTCCGTCGGGGAAGTGGTGACGTGAATTGCTACATCTCCCAGAAAGAAGTCGCCTGCTCGACCCGATTGTGCATCCGAGGTTGAAAAACTGTTGTGTTGAAAATGGCCCTCCCCCAATGCGCAGTCAAGCTTAGCGCCGATCAGATGCTGCATCACGGCACCGGCAAAATATGTTCCGCCGGATGTCTTCTGGCGCTGCTGGGCCTGCGCGATTACGTCTCGCATAACATTTCTTAAGCCGCGAGCCGAATCCAGCTTGATCTTGAAAGGCTGACCTGCAAAGTAATCCCCGATACGTTCAATCCAGAACAAGTTGATCGCTTGCAGGTCGGCCTCGCCTCGCATGTGGAGTCGATTGAGGAAAGCAACATAGGCGCGCATCTTGTTTATGCTGCCCCGACTGGTTCGCCCGCCCTCTTTTAGCAAGACGCGATTGATACCGTGCTTTGCGAGGATTGCTTGAACTGCGCTTTTGCCGAGCCCAATCACCTGGCCACCGCTGTCGCTCGTAATCAGCTGCTCGGCGTTAAGTGGCAGCCCGAGCTTTCGCGCACGCTCAGTAACCACGAGAGCGACACAAAGTGGTCCCGGGCGTTGGAACTGCTTGGAGCTGCTGAATTCCTTTAAGGCCGCTTTGAGATTCTCATTCATTTCTCAAGCTGCCAGTGTGCCATTAGCCTTGATGTCGAGAAGAGGCTCTAGGATATGTTGCGCTAAATGACGCACCACGGGCACTACAAGGCCGTCCCCAGCGAGGTGATATGCCTCGTTGTAGTTACAAGGCAGGTCGTACCCCTCAGGCAGACCCATCAGGCGCCCGGCCTCTCGCGGCGAAAGAAGCCGCGAGCGAACCCTTTGGCCCTCCACGACCATGATTAGTTGTCTGCTTGATCCGCCCGTTGGCGTTCTCAGACAGCCGGCAATATCATCAAATCGAACCTCGGCTCGTTGGAATCTTGCTCCGCTTATGTTCTTGCGGGTCCGTTTGTAGATCGTCCCTACGACTCGACGTCCGGATTCCATTGCCAAGGAAACTTTATCGCGATTGACAGGACTCATAAGGTCGAGCAATCGATTTGTCTCAGACTTGGTATGCCAACGAACTCCGGTAGGCTCGTCCTCGAGAACGTCCGCAAAAACCCCCTTGCGAACGTCCGGCTTTGGAAGTTGCCACCATATCCAATTAGCCTTGTGATTTGGATCGAGCGATTCGTGCGCCCGAAGCAAGGAAGACGTGGTCCAGGTCTTATCTGGGCTCGGGCCGGCCAAGGCCCCGGGCAACGGCATTCCATCCTTTGAAGCGATGATGAAGAGGCGCGGCCGCGACTGAGGAACGAAGTGTACAGCGTCAACCACAAGCGCTCCGTAGTAATAGCCTTCAGTCCTAAGCGCCCCTATCAATGTTCTGAAGTCCTGACCGTCATGAGACGTCAATGCTCCGCAGACATTCTCAAGAACAATCAGGTTAGGACTTCGTTTTTCGGCTTCGAGAGCTTGAATCAGATTCCAAAACGGCCAAAAAGTCCCTGACCTACTACCGAACAGGCCGGCGCCACTTCCTGCTAAAGAGAGGTCTTGGCAAGGAAAGGAGGCCCATACCAGGTCGACGCCCGGAGGGAGGTCGGAGGCGGCAAGTGCCGCCACGTCGCAGACTTCTAGATTCTCATCTCCCCAATTGTTCGCGTATGCGGAGGCTTTCTTCGGGTCGACGTCGTTTGCGAGGAGGCACCTCCACGCGGGCCCCAAGCCGGCCCGTGCCATGCCACCACCGGCAAAGAACTCATAGTAGCCTCTTTCGACTGGCTTTTTACTGGCCATGCCTTCCCTCTGTAGACAGCACCCGGCTGTTTGGAACATGTTCTTCGAAGGCCTCATGCGTCACCTGAAAACGATCTCCGTTACATAAACAATCTTCTCAGGGAGTCTTCAAGAACTGGCGAGGCCATCGTCGAACCGAATTGAACCCGCCCATTTTGATTCTGATTTCCCACTTTTACGGCACACGACCACTTTACATCCACTCGAGCTGAACCTTCGGTAATTCCCTCTTCCGAGTCAGCTCTTGAGGACGGTGCGGATGTGCAGGTCTCTTAGCTGGGTGTCGGTGACTGTGGTCGGAGCGTCCATCATGAGGTCAATGGCCTTGGCAGTCTTGGGGAAGGCGATGACCTCGCGCAGGCTCTGCGCGCCGGCCAGGATCATGGCGATGCGGTCGAGGCCGAGCGCGATGCCACCGTGCGGCGGCGTGCCATATTCGAGCGCCTCGAGGAAGAAGCCGAAACGCGCACGCGTCTCCTCCGGCGTCATGCCGAGCGAGCGGAAGATCTGCTGCTGCACATCCTGGCGGTGAATACGGATGGACCCGGAGCCGAGCTCGGTGCCATTGAGCACGACGTCGTAGGCGAGGGCGCGGACGGAGCCGGGATCAGACTCCATGCGGCCCGCCCTGAGGTCCTCTTCGTGGGGAGAGGTGAAGGGATGGTGCGCAAAGGTCCACTCGCGCCCCTCCTCATCCCACTCAAAGAAGGGGAAATCGGTGACCCAGAGAAATTTGTAATCGTGGCTGTGACCTGTCTTTTCAAAGGCCTTGTGGCGATCGGCAAACCTGGTCGCGAGCGCCAGGCGGACGAGACCCGCCATCTCGTAGATGGTGCGCTCGCGCCCGGTCAGAACACCTGCGTTTGCCGCAGGTGCGGCAGCGTCGCCGGAGGTTGAAGCTGCCGTCGCGTCGCCCGCGACCAGCACGATGTAGTCGGCGGCCTCGGCCGCGGTGAGCTCGCGAACGCGTGCAATCGCGCCGGGGAAGGACTTCTCAAGGCGCTTGAAGTCGTCGTAGACCTTGACGCTGTTCTGCGCGAGCCTGGAGGGATAGACGAGGCGCAGATCGTCGCGCTCCTTGCGCGACAGCTCACCCACCGCAGGCGTGCGCACCGCGACCAGCGGCAGCCCGGCGGCGATGCCGAGGGTGGCGAGGTCCTCCGCTGCGAAGGCCCCGCTGACCTCCGTGAGCGGCGGCAGGCGCAGGTCCGGCTTGTCGATGCCGTACTGGCGGATCGCCTCGTCGAACGTCATTCGCGGGAACGGCGTAGTGAGGCTCACTCCCGCAACGGCGAAGGCGGCGGAGAGAAAGCCTTCGGTGACGCGGTGGATGTCCGACTGCTGCGGGAAGGACATCTCGAGGTCGACCTGGGTGAACTCCGGCTGACGATCCGCGCGGAGATCTTCATCGCGGAAGCAGCGCGCGATCTGAAAGTAGCGGTCGAGACCGGAGATCATGAGAATCTGTTTGAATATCTGGGGGGACTGGGGCAGGGCGTAGAATTCGCCGGCATGGACGCGGCTGGGCACGAGGTAATCCCGCGCACCCTCGGGCGTCGAGCGGGTGAGGATGGGGGTCTCGATCTCGAGGAAGCCCTCGCCCGCGAGGTAGTGGCGGATGGCGAGCGTGATGTCGTGCCGCAGCCTGAGGTTGCGCTGCATCTCGGGACGGCGCAGGTCGAGGAAGCGATACTTGAGGCGGACCTCCTCGTTGTCGATGCTGTCTTCAGCGGGCGAGAAGGGTGGAAGCTTCGCGTCGTTGAGCACCAGCACCTGGTCGGCGACCACCTCGATCTCGCCGGTGGGCATCTTCGGGTTGATGACGTTGGCGGCGCGCAGGCGCACCTTGCCGGTGACGGCGACGACGTACTCCGGACGCACAACCTCGCCCCTGGCGTGGCCCTCGGGCGTCTGTTCGTTGTCGAGCACGATCTGGGCGATGCCGCTGCGGTCGCGCAGGTCCAGGAAGATGAGGCTGCCGTGATCGCGCCGGCGGTTCACCCAGCCCATCAGGGTTACGGTCTCGCCGGCGTTGGCGGCGCGCAGTTCGCCGCAGGTATGGGTGCGTTGCAGGGTTCCTAAAAAATCGAGCAAGTCTTGTTCCTGTTCCTGTCTTTTACGGGCTGATCGGACTTCGCCTGGGATGTCGTCCTGCGGTTCGCCGGGCAGGTTAGCTGGAGGCGCTGAGCGCGGCGGCGAGCTCTGCGCGAGGGATCCTGGTCTGCTGCCCGGTCGCAAACTGCTTCACAGTCAAGATACCGGATTGGGACTCATCTTCGCCGAGCAGCACGATATGCCGGGCCAGTTTGTCGGCGGTTTCAAAGGAGCGCTTGAGACGAAAGCCACTGTCGCCGAGCTCGATGCGCAGTCCGGCGCGGCGCAGATCGTGCGCAAGCTTTAGAGCCTCGGGCGCGAGCGCGTCACCGAGCGGCGCGATGTAGGCATCGGCGAGCCGCGGCTGCTCCGAGCCAGCCTGCGCCTGCAGGGTGAGGACGAGGCGATCCGCGCCGATGGCAAAGCCGATGCCCGGAGCCCTGGGTCCACCCAGCATCTCGGAGAGGCCGTCGTAGCGGCCGCCGCCGAGCAGAGCGTTCTGGGTGCCGAGGGGGCCGGTGCTTTCCTGGAGAAATTCAAAGGTGGTGCGGGTGTAGTAGTCGAGGCCGCGAACGAGGCGGGGCGAGACTTCGTAGGGAACGGCACAGGCATCGAGAGCGGCGCGCACGGCGGCAAAGTGCGCCTTGGAAGCCTCATCGAGGAAGTCGGCGATCCTGGGGAGTGCGTCGATGATCGGCTGATCTTCGGGAACCTTGCAGTCGAGGACGCGGAGGGGGTTAGTCTCGGCGCGGCGCTGGCAGTCGCTGCACATCGTGGGGGCTACATCCCGGAGCGCCTCGCGAAGCGCCGCTACGTAGCGGGGGCGATCGCTTGACGAGCCGACGGAGTTGATCTTCAGCGTCCAGCCGGCGATGCCGAGCTCATCGAGCAGGGTCGCGAGCATCTCGAGCACCTCGGCATCGCGCAGAGGCGACTCGGAGCCGGCGCTGGTTGGACCGATGACCTCGGCGCCGATCTGGAAGAACTGCCGGTAGCGTCCGCGCTGAGGGCGTTCGCGGCGAAACTGCGGGCCGATGTAGTAGAGCTTCTGCAGCAGGCCGGAGTCGCCGAGTCCGTGCTCGATGTAGGCGCGGACCACGCCGGCGGTGTTTTCGGGCCGCAGGGTGAGGGACTGCGCCTTTTCAGATTGGGCGCGCGCGCGGTCCTCCCAGGTGTACATCTCCTTCGAGACGATGTCGGTCTCTTCGCCGACGCCGCGGGCGAAGAGCTGGGTGTCTTCAAAGACGGGGGTGCGAATCTCGCCGAAGTTGTAGCGGGCAAAGACGGCGCGGGCGGTGGCCTCGATGCGGTTCCAGAGTTCGGTCTCCGGCGGCAGCAGGTCGCGCGTGCCGCGTACTGCTTTGAGGATGCTCATGTTGTTGTCGTCTCAAGTAGTTTACCGAAGTACGAATTCTCAAGCCTGCTTGCTGCGACATTCATGAGATGATGTGTAAAGCTTTACACAGCAGGAGGGTACCATGCCAACGAATCTTGCACTCGATGACAAGCTGATTACAGAAGCGATGAAGATCGGCGGACATAAGTCGAAGAAGGACACGGTGAACGCTGCGTTGAGGGAGTATATCCAACACCGGAAGCAACTCGAGATAATCAATGCGTTTGGAACTTTCGATTTCGATGAGGATTACGACTACAAGAAAGAGCGGCAGGCTCGCAGGGCTTGAGAGTACTGGTCGACACGAGTGTCTGGTCTGTCGCGTTTCGACGAGCGGGCTCTCCCCTGGACATTCCGCAGGGGAGAGCCCGGTTGGAGCTTGAGAAGCTTCTCCTTAATGGACGCGCTCAATTGCTCGGCGTTGTCCGCCAGGAATTGCTGAGCGGCATTCGTGAGCGGGCCCGCTACGACCGACTGCTCAAGCTGTTCCGACCGTTCCCCGATGTTCCTCTGCAACAGGAAGACTATGAGCGGGCGGCATCGATGCACAACCTCTGCCGTGCACACGGTATCGCTGGTAGCTCCGCCGATTTTCTGATCTGCGCGGCGTCTGCCAGAAGGCACTGGCCGATTCTCACAATCGACCGCGATTTTACCCGCTATGCCACCTGCCTTCCCATCGTGTACTACAGTGGGTCCTGATGCCGACGTGCGGTAGGGCGCAGCTGCTTCAGCGTGGTCTATTTCAGTTAGAGACGAAGAAGACGCCGCTTCCGCTTAAGGACGGCGAGGAGCTTTGGATCACGGTGCCGAAGAGTGGGCCGCCACGGCCGATCCAGCTAGCTTTATCGAGTGAGGGTGGGTTCCGTCCAATCGTTCAATAAGGAATGTCGCACCGTATGGCGCTCGGAACTCACTTACAATCAGGAAGAGCGTTGCAGGGCATCTGCTGGAGACGAGTTTTAATGGCGCACATGGTGTTTTGTTCCAAGTACAAGCAGGAGATGGAGGGGCTGGATGAGACGCCCTTTGACAGCGACTTCGGTCACAAGATCTACAACAATATCTCGAAGAAGGCGTGGGGCGAGTGGATCGAGCACCAGAAGATGCTGCTGAATGAGTACCGGCTGCAGCCGTGGACGCCGGCGGCGCAGGAGTTCCTCGTGGAGCAGATGCAGGCTTACTTCTTTGGTGAGGGCGGCAGCCTGCCTAAGGAGTACGTCGCACCTACGGCCCACTGAGCGTTGTTCGCGGCCCTCACTTTGAAAAGCCAGTAGGGATCAGAGGCCAAGGATCAGGGTCAGGGAACCAGCGTCAGGCTGATAGGTCGAGACTCGATCTTCTTTGGTCGTGTAAACTTGGGGAACCCCGCGCAGAGCATCGCGCAGCAGTCGGGACGTGGCTCAGCCTGGTAGAGCGCACCCTTGGGGTGGGTGAGGTCGCTGGTTCGAATCCAGTCGTCCCGACCATTCAAACCCCTCAGTACTATTCCTCAGGATCGAGACAGGCGCTCCTGCACCTCCGCGGCTTCGCCGGAGCGGTGGGCTGCTGCCGATATTCCTCCCCGCTGCTCCCGGCCGGGCGCGGAACGCGCATCCAAGGCTGCAAGGAGACAGACCATGGGATTACTTGACAGCATAGAAGGTCTAGCAGGTGGAGCGGGCGGCCAGGCGGGACAACAGGGCGGCGTAGCGCAGGCATTGATCCAGACGGCGACCCAGCATCCGGGCGGGCTGGAAGGCATTTTGAACGGCTTTCGTCAGAACGGGATGGATCAGCACGTCAACTCCTGGGTGAACCCGGGCGAGAACCAGAGCATCACTCCCGACCAGGTGCAGCAGGGCATGGGATCGAGCATGCTGGGCGAGGTGGCGCAGCGTGCCGGAGTCTCTCCCCAGGTGGCGCAGATGGCGCTTGCTACGGTGCTGCCGATGGTGGTCTCTCACTTCTCCCGTAACGGGCAGGTCGCACCACAGAGCGAACTGGGCAGCCTGGCCAGCTCCTTCTTTGGCAACCACGGATAGCTCAGGGCCGTGGCGGGCGCTTGTATGCTGGTGGTTTACTGCAGCACGGACATCATTGAGGTTCATCGGGGGAGCGGCGTGGGTTTAGCCCGGCCGCTCCTTTTTCCGCTCCGCGCCAGCCCTTCGAGTGAGTGCGTGAGGTGAGTGCATGGCTGCGGCGGGGAGTCAAGGGCCGGTGTTAGAGTCAACTTCGCAGAAGCCGGGTCTATATAACTGCCTGAGAAGAGGAGACCTGCCCTGTGGGCGGCTCCGGAGGACGACGATGTTGACATCGAAAGAGACTACAACCGCGGAAAGATCGTTTCCGGCGGCCACGCTGGTGCCTGCCCTGCTCGCTTGCGCCCTGGTTGTTGCCGGATGGTCGGGTACCGCTCCGGCCATGGCGCAGTCGGATGATCCACCTGCCCGGGTGGCGCGTTTAGGTCAGCTTGAGGGCCAGGTCTCGATCCAGCCGTCGGGGGTGGAGCAGTGGAGCCAGGCCTCGTCGAACTACCCGGTTGCGACCGGCGACCGCATCTATGCGGACCAGGATGGACGCGGCGAAATCTCGGCGGGCGAGGCAGTGGCCCGTATCTGGCACGCGACCGACGTCACCGTGACCAGCCTGAACGACCAGCTGCTGCAGCTTGGCCTGGCGCAGGGGACTCTGCGGGTACACACCTTCACGGTCGACGCCAATAACCAGGTCGAGGTTGACACGCCGAATGGCGCAATCACCGTGACCCAGCCTGGAGATATCCGGGTCGACACTTTTACGGGGGACGATGGCACGATCGTTACTGTCAACTCCGGCGCCGTACAGCTGTCCGGCCCCGACCTGCAGCAGGAGCTCTATGCGGGCAACTCGGTGCGCCTGCAGGGGTCTAACCCGATCCAGATCTCACAGAACGACATACCGCGGGCTGACCAGTTCGATCACTGGAGCCTCGACCGCGATCGCCACATGCGCGACTCGCAGACGTCGCAGTATGTAAACCGCGATGCAGTCGGCTCAGAGGACCTGGACGACTATGGTGACTGGTCGCAGTCGAGCGACTATGGGCCGGTGTGGTATCCGCGCCAGGTGGCAGTCGACTGGGCGCCCTACCGCGAGGGTCACTGGGTCTGGACCGGCCCGTGGGGCTGGACCTGGGTCGATGACGAGCCGTGGGGTTATGCGCCGTTTCACTATGGACGGTGGGTGCGGGTGGAGGATCGCTGGGGCTGGTTGCCTGGTCCCGTGCAGGTGCGTCCCATCTGGTCGCCGGCCCTGGTCGCATTTGTAGGAGGCGGCGGCTTCTCGATCGGCGTTGGAGTGTCGGCCTGGTTTCCACTCGGGCCCGGAGAGCCGTACCACCCCTGGTACCACTGCAGCCCGAGCTACCAGCAGAGGGTGAATGTAACCAACGTGAACATCACGGTGATCCACAACACCACGATCATCAACAACTACAACGGCTACCTGCGCAATCCGCAGGACAGCAGCCACCTTGACAGCGTGCGGTATGCGAACCGGGAGGTCGCGGTGACGGCCATGCGGCAGAGCGACTTCGCCTCGGCACGGCCGGTGCACGCGGCGATGGTGAGGGTCGATCCCGTGGAGCTGCAGCGGACCCAGATCATGGCTCATCCCATGGTCAGACCGACCATGCAGAGCCTGGCTCCGCGTCCGGTCTCGGTGCCTGTTCCGGTGCAGCGCCCGACGCTGTTGACCCAGGGCGGACGCGAGATGCAGGCCACCACCGGCGCTCGTTCGCAGCCGGTCCCCTACCGGGCCGCGCCTCAGAACCAGATTCGCGGGGGCTCCGGCTACCCGAGCGGACCTGATCCTGCGTACCAGAACCGGACCGGCCCGAACGCCGGCACGCAGAACCCTGCCTACCTGAATGGAGGCAGTCCTGCCAATCAGAACCGCACCGGCCCGGGTGCCGGCACGCAGAGCCCTGTGTACCAGAATGAGGGCGCCAACAGAGGGCAGAACATCTATAACCGGGACACGGTGAACAATGGGCAGGTGACGGCGCCCGCGCGTCCTATACCGCCGCCGCCGAGCCAGCCGGCGCCCGCCGGGATCCACTCCCGCCCCTACTACCCTGGGGCGCAGCTGAACCCTGCGCCGCCTCAACAGCAACAGCCCCAGCAGCCGTATGCGCAGAGCGTCCGCGGGCAGAACTACCCGCAGCAGCATAGGCCCCTGGTAAACCGCAACGAATACCCTGCGCCTCAGCCTTCGTTTGAGCAGCAGCAGCCTGCCCTGAACCAGCACCCCGGGCGTCCTCTCGAGCCACAGCAGCTGCAGAACCTGAACCAGGGGCGGGTCGCGGGTCCTTCACGGGATGCGGAGTACCCGCCGCACGCGGCGCAGCCGTATCGGCCTGCTCCCCAGGAGCGGCAGCCTGCCGCGCCTTCGCGACCTGCCCGTGAGGACAAGCCGGCTCCAAAGGACAAGGACAGGGATAAGAATCCTCGCTAGCTTTGGAACATAAAGCGGAGGCTGCCGCGTCAGGCGCTAGACGCCGGTAGCCTGTCGCACATAGTGAAAGTCTCGCCCTTGAGGCCCATGTCTCAAGCGCGAGACATGGGCACCCTCCCGTTTTCAGTCAGCGGAGATGCAGCGGTCTCTCGTGCCCGCGCGAATGGGAAAGAATCCCGCCGTAATGTTCCCCATCTAAGAGGGGTGCTGGCGAGGGCTGCGGGGCCGGCTGGTTTCAAAGCCGGTCCCGCCCGGCTCCTCGAATCTGATCGGCACCGAGAGCCCGTTACATGTCTTCCATCCCCCACCTGTTTACTCCTCTCACTTTGGCTGGAATCACTTTTCCGAGCCGCATCTTTGTTTCGCCCATGTGCCAGTATTCGAGCGTGGACGGCTTTGCCAACGACTGGCACCTGGTGAACCTGGGCAGCCGGGCGGTCGGCGGAGCGGCGCTCGCTATTACCGAGGCTGCGGCCGTGCTGCCGGAGGGCCGCATCTCTCCGCAGGACCTCGGCATCTGGAAAGATGAACACGTCCCGGAGCTGAGACGGATTGCGAACTTCCTGCACGCGCAGGGGACGCGGGCCGGGGTGCAGCTGGCCCACGCCGGCCGCAAGGCGAGCACGTCTGTGCCCTGGCTTGGAGACGGGCTGGTTTCCCCCGCGAATGGCGGCTGGACGAACGTGTTTGGCCCGAGCGCAATTCCCTTTGCGCCTCATTACCCCCTTCCGCAGGCCCTCGATGGGGACGGCATCGCCCGGGTGACGGAGGCCTTTCGACGGGCCGCCACGAGGGCGCTCAACGCGGGCTTCGACGTGGTCGAGGTGCATGCGGCACATGGCTACCTGCTGAATGAATTTCTCTCTCCGCTCAGCAACCGGCGCGGCGACGGCCATGGCGGCTCCTTTGACAACCGCACGCGCCTGCTGCTCGAGGTAGTCGATGCGATCCGCGAGGTGTGGCCGCTGGAGCTGCCGCTGCTGGTGCGTATTTCAGCCTCGGACTGGGCGGAGGGTGGCTGGGACCTGCCGCAGTCGGTAGAGCTGGCCAGGCTGCTCAAGGGGCGCGGAGTGGACATGATCGACGTCTCCTCAGGCGGGCTTGTGCCGGGCGTCGCGATACCAGTCGGTCCCGGCTACCAGACGCCCTTTGCCGCCCAGATTCGGAGAGAGGCGCAGATACCTGCGGGGGCGGTCGGGATGATCACGGATGCGGAGCAGGCGGAGCAGATCTTATCTACAGGACAGGCGGATGCGGTGCTGCTGGCGCGGGAGTTTCTGCGCGATCCCTACTGGCCTCTGCATGCGGCGCAGAAGCTCGACTACTCCGCATCGTGGCCGAAGCAGTATCTGCGCGCGGCCAGCCGGGAGAATCCTGCTCGGCAGCCGATCGCGGCGGCTGAGCAGGGAGTTTAGGGACGAGCTGGCCGAGCCGGGTTTGGTATCCCGGCTACGGCCGCTTCGATGCGGCAGACAGCCGGGGCGAGACTGCAGCTGAGACCTGCGCCGCGGGTAAGGCGCTCGGCGGGCGAGTTTACGGAGTGGCGGCGGAGTGGCAGGGCGCGCAAAATCCTGCTGCGGGAGCGGGTGCACGGGCCTATACTTTGGGTGACCGAGGCTGCCTCGCGTCCAACTATGGCCAGTCAATCGTCGCCGACCGAGGGCGCGCCCAAGCCCGATATCCCCGATAAGCTCTACTTCCGCATCGGAGAGGTGGCGCGTCTGTGCGCGGTTCCGGCCTACGTCCTGCGGTTCTGGGAGAGCGAGTTTAGCCCGCTGCGGCCGAACAAGAGCGGCACCGGGCAGAGACTCTATCGCAAGCGCGACGTCGAGACTGCTCTGCGCATCAAGCGCCTGCTGTATGACGAGGGTTACACCATCGCGGGTGCGCGGCAGGCCTTCCAGGTCGAGGCGAGAGCCGAGGCCGAGGAGCGAGCACGCAATCCGCGCCCTGCCCCGGGACGCCGGAGGCTGGGCCAGCCTGAGCTGCCGCTGCCGGTGGTCGAGGACGGGCCGCGGGAGCGATTGTTGCGGGTTCGATCGGAGCTGCGCGATCTGCTTGCGGTGCTCTCTTCGCCGAGGTCCCCGCGGGTACGCCGGGTGATACGAGCCGAGGCGGACCGTTCTAATTTGTTCGAGGAGTAGCGTAGGCGAGGGCTGGGGTCCGGGATAAGCTCAGGGCTCAGGAATCAGGGAGTAGGGCTCTCCGGCTTGATCGGGGGTGGCGGCTTCACTCCCAGGGCGCTGCCTCTCAGGCCGGCCAGGATCTGGGTGAGGTAGTCGTTGGCCGCCGAGGGGCTGTTTGGCAGGAAGATCGTATTCGAGCCGGCGTGGGCTCCGATGTCCTTTAAAGTATCGAAGTATTGAGTTAGAAGGACGAGCGCCATCACGTCCTCGGGCTGGGTGCCCGGGATGGCCTCGCGGAAGTGTTCGACCGAGGTGCGCAAGCCCTCGATGATGGCCTGCCGCTGGGCCGCGATGCCCTTGCCGGAGAGCGCCTTGGCCTCCGCTTCGGCCTCCGCCTGCTTCACCTTGAGGATCTTCTCCGCCTCGCCGCGCGCCTGGGCTGCGACCTGTTCGCGCTGGGCGGCGTTGATGTCGTTCATGGCGGATTTGACCTTGGGATCAGGCGTGATGTCGGTGACCAGCGCGTTGAGGATGTTGAATCCGAAGCCGCTCATCACCGTGTCCAGATCGGTCTTGACGGCCGCGGAGATCGAGCCCTGCTGCTCAAAGGTCTCGTCGAGGGTGAGCTTGGGCACGTGTCCGAGGATCGAGTTGAAGACCCAGCTCTCGATCTGCTTCTGCGGGCGCGAGAGCCGGTAGAAGCTCTCGTAGACCTTGTCGGGCAGCACCTGATACTGCACCGAGACCGGTATCTGCACGAAAACGTTGTCGCGGGTCTTGGTCTCGACCTGCACCTGGGCCTGCTGTACCTGGAGGTCGGTGTAGTAGACCCGCTCGACGAAAGGAATCCTGAGGTGCAGGCCGGGCTGGACGATGCGATGGAACTTGCCGAAGCGCTCCACGATGCCGACGGTGGCCGTGCGGACCGTGTACGCGGTGTTGAAGATCACGATCAGCAGCACGATGAGCGCGACGATTCCGGCGACGAGCAAGGCTACGTTGAGGGGTTCCATGGGACCTTTTTGCAGTGCGGGGTGACAGGAAGAAGCATACACTGCGGGGTGCTGCGCCGAGCCGCTTCCCGGCCGGGCCGGCTCTGAGGGGAACGGCGACTGTCTGCCCTGCGTACTACTGCTGTAGGCTTGCAGGGCGCCGGCCGGAGAACGCCGGCGCGGGTCGCGGGCCGGTGCAGGAGATGCTGATGATGAAGCGTGATTTCGGTCGTTTGCTGTGTGTTGTCGCTGCGGCTGCCCTGGCCGGATGGTTGTGCGCCTGTCGCGTTGACGTGGAGAAGAGCGCCGACGGTCATGACAAGAATGTGAAGATCGACACTCCCTTTGGAGGCGTGCACGTGAACGCGGATGCAGTCTCGGCGGCGGATACCGGTCTGCCGCTCTACCCCGGCGCAAAGCTCGATCAGGACCATGATGGCGACAACAAGTCGGCTGACATTCACATGGGCTTTGGCGACTGGCAGATGCGGCTGAAGGTGGTGAGCTACCGCAGCAACGATTCGCAGGATAAGGTGGTTGCCTTTTACAGGAAGGCGCTGGGGCGGTACGGGGACGTGATCGAGTGCAACGGGAAGACTCCCGTGGGCATGCCGAACGTGACCCGCGAAGGGCTGACCTGCGACGACACGCAGGGAGTACATGGCAGGACGCATATCGCTGCCGGCGATGATGGCAGCGGCCTCTCGCTGAAGGCCGGGTCAAAGCGGCATCAGCATATCGTCGGGATCGACAGCAAGAGCGGCGACGACTTCACCAAGTTCGGGCTGGTGGAGCTGGATCTTCCCGGCTCGAGCAGCGGAGACGTGAGTAACTAGCCGGTAGCTGCAGGGACCAGTATCGAGGAGCTTCGCATGAGTTCCGGCGTGCGGTTGCATTGCAATTCGGCTCGGCCTCCGATAGCTTCAAGGCAATGGAGTTACTCTGCCATCGGTGCGGCGGGACGCTGGTTCCTCACGACCCTTTCTGCCCCAACTGCGGTGCGCCGCAGCTGCGGATCGAGGAGGGTGCGGAGGGAGTCGAGCCCTTTGACGCGGCGCGTGCGGACCAGCCGGGCAAGGAGGGCCGCGAGGCCTCCTGGAGGGACGCCATCTTGGCGGGCCTGGTCTTCTCGATACCGGTGGGTCTTCTAAGTTCCAACCTGCTTCCCCTCGCCTCGGGGCTTTGCCTGTGGGTCGTGGCGGGATCGGTGGCCGCCGTAAACCTCTACCGGCGCCGGGCGGCGCTGGCGCTGCTCAACACCCGCGTGGGCATCAGGATCGGCATGGTGCTGGGGCTGGCCGCGGCACTGCTGTGTTCGACAGCTAACGGCGCGATGATGGTGCTGGAGCGATACGCGCTGCACCGGGGCGGGCAGCCGGACAAAGAGGTGGAGATCCTGATCGCGGCGCTGATGGCGTCCTACGCGCAGAACCCGAACTCGCAGGCGACCATGCCCGGCTTTCCTGCGGCATTGATCAGCCCCGAGGGCCGCGCCGCGGCGATGCTGTTTGCCACCTTCGCCTGGGCGGCATCGATCTTCCTCTTCTCGGTGATCGGCGGAGCGCTGGGAGCGAAGGTGTTTTCGGTGCGGCGCATGATGATGAAGAACCGTTAAGCTTGCCCGCACTCGACAAGCCTCGTATCATCCGGCAAGAGCCTTATGCCAGACACCTATCCCGCCCTTCGAGAGAAAGCCCGAATCATGTCTGCGTCCGAGATCCAGAGGACGCTGGTGCGGCTGGCGCACGAGATCATCGAGAAGAATAACGGCGCCAACAACATCGGATTGATCGGAATCAAGCGCCGCGGAGTGCCCCTGGCGGAGCGGCTGGGCGGGCTGATCAGCGGCATCGAAAAGAGCAGGACCGATACCGGCACGCTCGACATCAGCTTCTATCGCGACGATCTCTCGACCCGGGACGTGCGCCCGGTGGTGAGCCCGGGCAGCGTTGGTTTTGACGTGACGGGGCGCGACATCGTGCTGGTGGACGATGTGCTTTATACCGGGCGGACGATCCGCGCGGCGCTCGATGCCCTCTTTGATCATGGGCGGCCGCGCCGCGTTCAACTGCTGGTGCTGATCGATCGCGGCCATCGCGAACTGCCCATCGAGGCCACCTTTGTCGGCCGGCTGGTGCCGACCTCGAGCCGCGAGATCATCGAGGTCAAGCTGCAGGAAGTGGATGACGACGAGCAGGTGCTGCTGGTTGAGCGGACCGACTAGCGCCTGACCATGCCGACGCAGAGAGCCACCTCGACGCTGCCTGACCCTGCAACTCCTGCTGACCTGTTCGTAAATCCATCGGCCCGCTTGAACGAGGCGGCGCCAGCGATCGCACCGCCTGCACTGACCGGACTGACCGGACCGACCCGGCCTGTGCATGCGCCGGGGTCGCTGCTCTCCGTCCTCGATCTCAGCCTCGCGGAGATCGCCGCCATCCTGGCGACTGCGACTACGCTCGAGAATGAAGATCCGCTCAAGCGCATGCTGCGGCTGCAGAAGCGGCGCGTGGCGCTGCTGTTCTACGAGTCGAGCACGCGGACGCGCACCTCCTTTGAGCTGGCGGCGAAGGGGCTGGGGGCCGACACTACGCTCATCAGTTCCCTCTCCTCGAGCATCGAGAAGGGCGAGTCGCTGCACGACACCGGGCTGACGCTGAGGGCGCTGGGGGCGGAGTTGATCATCCTGCGGCACCTCTCCTCAGGCGCGCCTTACCTGCTGGCGCGCAGCACCGGGCTGCCGGTGATCAATGCGGGCGATGGAATGCACGAGCACCCCTCGCAGGCCCTGCTCGATCTGCGCACCATGCTCGCCAGGCTGCCCGGTCTCGCGACGAAGACGATCGACGAGCGGACGCTGGCCGGCGTGACGGTCGCCATCGTGGGAGACATCCGGCATAGCCGCGTCGCGCGTTCAAATGCGTTGCTGCTGCCGCGGCTTGGCGCTCGCGTGCTGCTGTGCGGGCCGGCGGCGCTGTTGCCCGATGTGGCTGTGGAGATTGGGCCGGGCGTCGAAATCGAGCGCGACTTCGACGCGGCGCTTCGGCGCTGCGATGCGGTGATGATGCTGCGCATCCAGGCCGAGCGTCTGGCGGGCCTCGAGGTCGATCTCGAGGCATACAAGGTGAGCTACCAGGCGAATGCGGAGCGTATGGCTGCGCATGCTCCTCGCGCGCTGGTGATGCATCCTGGGCCGATGATCCGGGGACTTGAGATCACCAGCGAAGTGGCCGATGGGCCGCAATCCGCCATCACGGAACAGGTGCGGCACGGAGTTGCGATCCGCATGGCGCTGGTCGAGCGTGCTCTGAGCGGCGGCCCGGCGGCGCTTGGGCCCGCAAAGACTGCTCGTCAGGCTGCGGCCGCACCCAATCAAAAACCTGCCGTAAAGAAGCGCGCGGCAAAGAAGGGTGGACGCTCCTGAATTCCCTGCTGGTGCGCGGAGGGCGGCTGATCGATCCGGCTGCGGGGATCGATGGCGAGCGCGATCTGCTGCTGGTCGATGGCCGCGTCTTCGCGGTTGAGCTACCGCGCGCGCTCGACACCGTTGCGGCCGCGCACCGGGCGGAGATATTCGAGGCGGCAGGGCTGGTGGTCGCACCCGGGCTGGTCGATATTCACGTGCATCTGCGTGAGCCGGGCCAGGGCTACAAGGAGACAATTGCGACGGGAACGGCTGCGGCTGCGGCGGGCGGCTTCACCAGCGTCTGCGCGATGCCGAACACCGTTCCGGTCAACGACACCGCGGAGATCACGCGCTGGATGCAGGAGCCGGAGCGAGGCGCGAGTGCGCGGGTGTTTCCCATCGCGGCGGCGACGCGCGGCAGCATGGGCGAGCGGCTGACTGACTTCAAACCGCTCCAGGCGGCGGGCGCGGTTGCGGTGAGCGACGACGGCAAGCCGATCCTCGATGAGAGCATCATGCGGCGAGTGCTCGCGAGCGCTGCACGGGCAGGCCTTCCGGTGATTCAACATGCGGAAGACACGCGGCTGACGGGCGGCTGCTCAATGAACGCCGGGGCCCTGGCCTTTCGCCTCGGCCTGCGCGGAATGACCTCAGAGGCGGAGTCGGGGCTGGTCGAGAGGGACATCCGCCTGCTCGCGGCGCTTAAGGATGAGCGTGCCCACCTGCATGTTGCGCATCTGTCGACGGCGGCGGCGCTGGAGGCGGTGCGGCGTGCCCGGGAGGCCGGCCTGCAGGTCACGTGCGAGGTTGCTCCACATCACTTTCTCCTGACCGAGGAGGCGGTCGCGGACTACGAGACGAACGCAAAGATGAATCCGCCGCTGCGCTCCGTCGCCGACCGCGACGCAATGATCGCCGGGATCTTCGATGGAGCGGTCGACTGCATCGCGACCGATCACGCGCCGCATGCGGTGCATGAGAAGCAGCAGGAGTTTGAGCGCGCGCCGAATGGGATCATCGGACTCGAGACCGCGCTCGGTCTGTCGCTGCTACTGTTACATAAGCAGCATGGGCTCTCACTGAGCCGCGTGATCGCGCTGCTGAGTGCGCAGCCGGCGGGCGTTCTAGGGCTTGCGGGGCGCGGCAGCCTTGCGGTGGGTTCCTTCGCCGACGTGGTTGTCTTCGATCCTGAGGCGGAGTGGCTCTATCGCGCCGGCCATTCCAAATCTAAGTCGCGGAACACTCCCTTTGACGGCTGGACGATGCAGGGCAAGGTACGCGCCACGATCAGCGAAGGGCGCCTGGTTTACTCCGCTCCTTGATATCGGGATCTTTTGCGGAGGATGCAGCTCATCCCAGCACTCCGACCTGTACGGCTACCCGCTCGATCGTCTCGAGCGCCTGGTCGAGCTGTTCGCGGGTGTGTTCCGAGGAGAGGATGGTGCGGATGCGCGCCTTGCCCTCGGGCACGGTGGGAAAGGCGATGCCGGTCGCCATCACTCCTGCGTCGAAGAGGGCGCGGGAAAACTCCATCGTCTTGCGGCCGTCGCCGATGAGGATTGGAGTGATAGGCGTCTCGCTCGCCGGGGTCGTGATGCCGCCGATGTCGAAGCCTGCGCTGCCGAGCTCGGCCTTGAAGTAGCGGGTGTTGTCCCAGAGGCGCTCGATGCGCTCCGGCTCCTGCTCGAGGATGTCAAAGGCGGCGATGCAGGAGGCGGCGACCGACGGCGGATGAGAGGTCGAAAACAGGAAGGGCCGCGCGCGGTGGTAGAGGTAGTCGATGAGGTCGCGGGAGCCGCAGACATATCCGCCAAGCGCTCCAATGGCCTTTGACAGCGTGCCGACCTGCACATCGACGCGGCCGTGGCAGCCGAAGTGGTCGATCGAGCCGCGCCCGTTGCGGCCCAACACTCCGGAGGCGTGCGCGTCGTCGACCATCATGATCGCGCCATGCTTTTCAGCCAAATCTGCGAGCTTGTCTACGGGGCCGATATCGCCGTCCATCGAGAAGACGCCGTCGGTGATGATGAGCTTCCTGCCGGGCTCGTCCTCGATCGAACGCAGCAGCTCCTCGGCGTGGTCGACGTCCTTGTGGCGGAAGACCTTGATCTTCGCCCGCGAGAGCCGCGCTCCGTCGATGATGCTCGCGTGGTTGAGCTCGTCGGAGAGGATGAAGTCCTCTTTGCCCAGGATGGAGGAGACGGTGCCGGCGTTGGCCGCAAAGCCGCTCTGGAAGACGACGCATGCCTCGACGTTTTTGAAGGCGGCGATCTTCTCTTCTAGCTCGATGTGGATGCGCATGGTGCCGGCGATGGTGCGCACTGCTCCCGAGCCGGCGCCGTACTTCCTGGTGGCCCCGATGGAGGCCTCGATCAGCCTCGGGTCGGCAGCGAGACCGAGGTAGTTGTTCGAGGCCAGGTTGATGACCTCGCGACCGTCGTAGGTGCAGATCGCGGTCTGCTGGTCCTCGAGCACGCGCAGCTTGAAGTGGGTGCCGCTGCGCCTCAGCTCCTCGAGCTGAAGGGTGAGGTGCTGGAGCTGCGGGCGTTGCGACAGGCTGGTGGGCATGATGCTCTTCCTCGGGGCGCTGGCGCCCTGTCTGCATGGTAACGCCCGGGGAGGACTCACGGGCGGGCTGTCCCGCAGCGCTGGCGGGCAGGACTGTCCGGCACGACTCCGGCGGCACGACCGGGCGCACCTGGGGCTACGACCAGGGCCCGTTCGGCTCGGGCAGGCGTCTTCGAGGCGTGGAGAGTAAGTCTTTTCAGTGGGTCGCGGATACAATGAGACCTGGCGATCTCTCAGAGCGATGCGGCTGCCCGCAGGTGAAGAGAACGAGCTGGTGGAAGAGTCAAAGTAGTTGCTGGTCAGAGGATGTGGATGCTTAGAGCTGGTGCAGTTTGCGGGGCAAAGTCGTGCGGTAGGTGGTTCAGGGTCGTAAGGATGAATGCAGTGTGGATGGCAGCGGGGCTGGTCGCAAGCCTGTTGCTGGCGGGGGCCTCAGCGCAGCAGGCGGGTCACCTGCCCACTACTACGCAGCTTGCGGTTGGCGCCGGCGACGCGGCCAGTGGTGCGGGCGGCAGGCTTGCGGCGGGGTCCGGTTCCGGGGTAAGTATCTTCACCATCAAGGTCTCGGGGGGCGACCGCGGGGTGCCGTCGGGAACCGTCAGGCTGAGCGACGGAGTGGCTTCGCTGGGGTCAGTACTGCTTGACGAGACGGGCTCGGCGACGTACCGGGCGTCTACCGCTGCGGGGCGCGAGCGGGTGACGGCGATTTATGAGGGCGATGCGAGCTTCGACCCATCCTCTTCGCTGACCGTGGCTGCGCCGGCAGCCTCGACGACACCGACGTTCACGCTGGCGGGAACTCCGACTACGTTGTCGGTCAAGGCGGGCAACTTCGTCACCTCGACGATCAGCGTGCTGCCGGTGAATGGGTTTCAGGATACGGTGATGCTCTCCTGCTCGGGGCTGCCGCCGGAGAGTACCTGCCTCTTCAATCCCACGAATGTGACACCTGGCGGAACGGCTGCCGCTACAAGCATTTTGACGATCCAGACGCTTGCGCCGAGCGGTGCGGGCACGAGCACTCTGCGGGATCGCCCCTCGGGCGGTGAGCCAGGTACAAGCAAGCTCTACGCCGTGCTGGCGCCCGGGTTTGCCGCGCTGGCTGGACTGGGGCTGCTGCGCAGGCGGGTATCCGGCCTGCTGAGGATGCTGGGAATCGTAGCGCTGCTGGTGGGCTGCGGACTGGGCCTCGGCGCCTGTTCCCCGCGCTACAGCTACTTCCATCACCCGCCGCTGAAGGATCCTGGAACCACGGTCGGCACCTTTACGGTGCTGGTGAACGGATCTTCGGCAAATGCGGGTTCGGTGATCATTCCTCCAGCTGTCTCGATCGTGCTGACGGTCACCCAGTAGGGTGCGCCCGGCGCGGTAGACGTCTTGCGACATAGAGGGAACGGAGCGGATTCTTAGACCGCGAATCTTGAGGATCAGCTTAAGGAGCGGGGGTAGAGGAGGATCTTGCTGGCCTCGCCGCTCTTGAGCAGCTCCATGCCGTGTGCAAAGTCGTGCATCGGCAGCCGATGGGTGATGGCGGGCGAGAGATCGAGCTTGTTGGCCTTGAGCAGCGCCTCCATCTGGTACCAGGTCTCGTACATGCGGCGTCCGTTGATGCCCTGCACCACTGCCCCCTTGAAGATGATGTCGCGGGCAAAGTCGATCTCGACCGGGCGCGACGGGATCCCGAGCAGGGAGACGCGGCCGCCGCTGCGCAGGATCTCGAAGCCGAGGCGCATGCCGTCCGGGTGCCCTGACATCTCGAGCACCACGTCCACGCCGATGCCTGCGGTCTGAGCATGGATGTAGCCGGAAACGTCGTCAGCTGCAGGGTCGAGCACCGCGTCTGCGTGCATCTGCGCGGCGAGCAGGCGGCGGTGGGCGTTGACCTCGAGGGCATAGACGGCCGCCGCTCCGCAGGCCCGGGCCACGGCGATGGCGAAGAGGCCGATGGGGCCGCAGCCCACGATGGCGACCGTCTTTGCGGCGATATCGCCGGCCAGGACGCAGTGGACGGCGTTGCCTAGCGGATCAAGGATCGAGGCGTACTCCCTGGGAAGCCCCGGCGGCAGCTCCCAGATGTTCGATTCGGGGATGGTGACGAACTCGGCGAAGGCTCCGTTGGCGTCGACGCCGATGATCTTGACGTGCTGGCAGATGTGGGCCTGCCCGATGCGGCACTGCAGGCACTTGCCGCAGGCGACATGCATCTCCGCCGAGACGAAGTCGCCGGGCTTGACGGCGGTCACCTCCGCTCCGACGGCGGCGACGAAGCCGCAGAACTCATGGCCGGGGATGAGTGGCGGCTGGATGCGGCCCTGCGCCCAGGGGTCCCAGTTGAAGATGTGGAGATCGGTGCCGCAGACCGAGGCGGCCTCGACCCGGACGAGCACGTCGGTCGGCCCGATGGCCGGCAGGGGCACCTCGCGGACCTCGATTCCGGGCCCGGAGCGGGCCTTGACTACGGCTTCCATGGTCTGTTGCATGCTTCGGTCTGGCGGCTCCCGCTGGCACTGGAGTGCGATGAACGGCACTCTCGAATGTGCAAACCCCTAGTTTATCAGCCGGGTGCCTCGGCTCACCGCGTCGGGCCATTGATGTTCGGTGTCGTTGTGGCCGAAAGAAGCCGTATACGCCTGTTGGAATGAGCACGTGCAGGGCGTTGCCGCTCGACGTCAGGGAGAGGTCAGGTCCGCTTGCGACGAAGTCTGCTCAAGGCTCTATCTCAGTTCCTCGCGACCTGCCTGGCCATGTGGGGGGTGCTGTGGTGGAGCGGGCATTCGCACAGCTATGTCTTCGTCTGGCCGCTCACGGGTCTTCACCTGGCGCTGGTGCTGGGGGACTGGAGCAGGCCGCGGGACCGGGCCATGCAGCTGGCTGCGGGGACAGCGGGAATCTTGACGGCGGGCCACCTGGTGGGACTGCCGGTGTGGATTGCGGCGATCTTCAGCACCGCCCACTGCAGCGAGGTATGGCTGGCGGGCACGGTGCTGTCCCGCTACGTGACCACCTTTGAGGATTTGAAGCGGCGCAAGGAGGTCGTGCTCTTCTGCGCGCTCGCGACGGCGGTGCCCATGGTGCCGGGAGTCCTGGTGACCATACCCGTCACGATCCTGACCTACCCGGCGCTGCACGTGAGCCTGCGGACCCTGCAGCCGCTGCTGGTGACGGCGGCGACCACGACCCTGGCTGACCTGGTAGGCATTGCGGTGATGACGCCGGCGCTGCTGTTCCTGGTCTCGGCCTCGCCCCGGAGTCTGAGCCGGCTGCGCCCGCATCTGCGCACCGGGATACCGGGGGCCCTGGTGTTTATCGCGGTCACGGTGCTGGTCTTTTCCCAGAATTCGAATCCGATCCTCTTCCTGATCTTTCCGGCCATGGTGCTGACGCTGTTCTTCTTCGGGCTGGAGGGTGCGACCTTCGTCACGGTGACGGTGACGGTGATCGGCTGCTGGCAGACCGCACGTGGAAGAGGGCCGATATGGCTGATCCGAGGGGCGGCGATGGAGCATCGCGTCCTGGTGCTGCAGCTGTTTCTATGGACGCTGGCGGCGGTCGCGCTGCCCATCGGGGCGCTGCTGGACGAGCGCCGCAGGGCGGAGCTGAGCGCGAGCGAGAACCAGACGATCTACCGCACCCTGCTCGATAACTCCGACGACATGATCGAGCTGCTGGTGATGGATGGCAGCCGCCGCTACGTCTCCCCGGCGGTCCAGCAGGTGACGGGATGGACGCCGGAGGAGTACCTGGCGCTGGACCATCTTGGCAGCATTCATCCGGAAGACCGTGAGTACGCGAATACGGTGCTCGAGTGCTTCGCGCAGGGCAGGATCACGCAGACCTTCCGCTACCGCCTGCTGCGCAAGGAGGGTGGTCACCGGTGGGTGGAGGCGAGCGCCCGCGGCTACTTCGGCCCTGACACTGAGGTGATGATCGGCTACGTGGCGACGGTGCGGGACATCTCCGAGTTGAAGCGGCAGGAGGATCGCTGGACGGCGGAGAAGGCCGCGCTTTCGCATGAGAACGAGACGCTGGCGGACCTGGCTGCGACGGACGAGCTGACCCGCATCCCCAATCGCCGGACCTTTAACGAGGCCATCGAGTACGAGGCCGCGCGGCACGCACGCTCGGCCCAGTGCCTCTCCCTGCTGATGGTCGATGTGGACCATTTCAAGCTCTACAACGATGTGTACGGCCACCAGGCCGGGGACGATTGCCTGCAGCAGCTTGCGCGAACGCTGCAAGGCTCGGTCGGCCGAGCCTCGGACGTGGTGGCGCGGGTGGGTGGCGAGGAGTTTGCCGTCCTGCTGCCAGGCACGGACGCAGCCGGGGCACGACGGGTAGCTGAGGAGATACTGCAGCGGGTGAGGGCGCTCGGCCTGCTGCATGAAAAGAGCCCGCATGAAGTCGTGTCGGTGAGCATCGGGACGGCGACGTGGCCTCCGTACTTTGTGACGGAGGTAGCCGAGCTGATCCAGGCGGCGGACCGGGCGCTCTATCAGACGAAGAGCTTGGGGCGCAACGGTATCACGGTCAGTACGGCCTTTTCTCATGCGGTGGGCACGAGCCCTGCGGCAGCTTCGAGTGCTGTCGATTTGAAGCAGGCGACGTCCTAGCCGACCCCAGGCTTGCCGGCGTATTTCCTTCAATTTCTTCTGCGGTGGATCAGAGTTGGCTCGGGAGCTCGGCGGCGACCCGCGCCAGGGCCTGGCTGCGGACGATGGCGTCGTCGCCGAAGCCCTCGAACCAGAGGACCCCGGGCTCGCGCCGAAACCAGGTCATCTGGCGCTTGGCGTAGTTCCGGTGGCCCTGGCTTGCGCCCGCGATCGCCTGCGCCACCTTCATCTGCCCGTTGAGGACCGCGCGGGCCTGCCTGTACCCCAGCGAGTTGAGCGGTGCGACGTCTCCGTAGAGGGCGTGGAGGCGGGCCGTCTCCTCGACCAGACCGGCCTCGAACATCGCTGCGGCGCGCGCGTTGATGCGTGCGTAGAGCGCGGCACGGCCGGGATCGAGGCCGAGGCGCAGGATGCGGTACCCGGTGAGCGGGTCGCGGCCCTGCTGCCACGCCTCCGACTGAGGGCGGCGGCCGGCGAGGGTGACCTCGATGGCGCGGATCAGCTTGGGCTGGTCATGGGGATGAATGTGGGCGGCCGAGGCAGGGTCGATCCTGGTGAGGATGCGATGGAGCCAGCCCGCTCCGCGAGCCGACTCCCGGTCGCGAAGGCGCTCACGCAGCGGTTCTGAGCGCTGCGGACCGGCGAAGAGGCCATCGAGCAGCGCTCGAAGATAGAGTCCTGTGCCGCCGGTGACGACCGGCAGGTGTCGACGGACGGCGATCGCGGCGATGGCCTGCCGGGCGAGGCGGCTGTAGTCGCCCGCCGTGCACGGCTCCCCCGGGTTGGCGATGTCGATCAGGTGGTGGGAAACCAGGACGCGCTCGGCCGGGGTAGGCTTCGCGGTGCCTATCTCCATGCCGCGGTAGACGGCGACGGAGTCGCAACTTACTACCTCTCCCTGAAAATGTTGGGCTATGGCGAGCGCGAGGGCGGTCTTGCCGCTCGCGGTCGGGCCCATGAGCACGACCAGTAGCGGCAGGGCAGGTGGCGCCGGGCTTACGAGTGGCAGTGTGGAGGGTTCTGGGATGCCATGAGCACGTGGATCCGCGGGAGAGATGGGCACATCTACCAAATCCGCCACCAGCCGGGCGGGAAGACGGAGTGGACGCCGGCGCTCCAGATGCTGGCGACGAGCAGGCCGGCGGCCAGCAGCAGGAGTCCGGCGGTTTGGAGCCTCAGCTGGATCGCCAGGGAGGTGGGGGGCGCGATGGCTGAGGCCGGCTCTGGCTGCTGCTCCCGGCGAAGATCAGGGTCGGGTGGGCTCGGGTTGGGCGGAGTCGGCATGGCTGCTCTCTATTTCAGCCCCGGTTGAAGGTTGTAGTAGAAGCCGAAGCGGAGCTCGAGGTTTGAGCCCTTGAACTCGGCTGGAAGGGGCGGGTAGGGCGAGGCGCTGGTGATCGCGCTCCATGCGGCGCGATCGAGAGCCGGGTCGTGCGAGGGGGACTCGAGCACCATGCTGCCGCGCATCACGCTGCCGTCCCGGCCGATCTTAAAGCGGATTCCTACTACGCCCTTCTTCAGCAGGGGTGCTCGGACCTCCTCCGGGATGATGGGGTACCAGGCCTGCTCGGTGTCGTAGACGACGCGGCGGACGTAGGGATTCGGGTCCCATCCCCCGGTGTCGGTGAGTACCTGGGCGCCGCCGGCCAGCCCGGATGGCTGACCGCGGCCTGGAGCTCCAAGGTTTCCATCGCCGTCGGAGGACTGGGTGCCGGCGCGGGCGGCCTGACGGGCGGCTTCCCTGACCGTCTCCCCCGCGGTAGAGGTGCCGACCTGGAAGCTGGGCTTGGGGAGAGGGAGCTTTGGCGCGTCGACCGGGGGTGCGGGGGCGAGCTGCGGGGCTGTCTGAGCCTGTTGCTGCGGCGCCGGTTTGGGCTGCTGAACGGGCTGCTGGACTGGAGGCTTAAAGGGGGGCTGCTGCTGTTGCGGCGGCGGCGCTACCTGCCTGGGCGGCGGAGGGGCCTGGATCGCCTGGGGCTGAGGGGCCGGCTGGGGAGCGGGCGCTTTGACCCTGGGCGATGGGGCCGAGCGCAGGGTCTTCAGCACATCCGGGGGCAGCGAGAGCTGGGTGATGTCGCGCTGATGCTGCCTGATGTCGTCGGAGGGGTTGACCACCCGCACCTGGGGAAGAAAGCGCGGCAGGAAGGCGATCACCAGGAAGATGACGATGTGGGCGAGAACGGAGACCCAGATGCCCTCGCGGCGGCGCAGCCTGGAGCGCTCGTCTTCAAGCTCATCGATGACGGTGAGCAGCTCATGCTGCTCCATGTCGTTGTAGTTGCCACGTTTGCGACGCCTCGGCGGCGGCTCCGGCGGTGGGCTCGCGGACGGCGAGGAGGGCGGCGGGCTGGGCGGCACGTCAGTGATGGGCATCGGCAGGGGGCGGTTGGAGGTCGGCCGGCAGCGGCGCTTGCTATTTCGCCGGACTACCTGATTCTCTCATCTTTCCGCCCTCGAAGGCTGGCTCTGGACCGCACTCTAGAGACGCTGCTGGAGGGCCTTTTGACGCTGCCAACCCGTACAATCGAGTTCATGACGGAGCGAGGAGCTGCGCCGGACGCGGGGCACGAGATTGAGTCCCGCAGTGAGCGCGCAACGGCAGGCGCAACCGCAGGCGCGACGGTAGTGACAACGGGGGCGGCAACGGCCCGCAACGGCGGCGGAGCTAGCCTGCCAGGCCGCAGGGCAGCGCTGATCACGGTGAGCGACTCCTCGTTTGCAGGCGAGCGGGTCGACCTCTCCGGCCCCGCGGTCGCTAAGCTGCTGATTGCAGAGGGATTTCTGCTGGTCGAGCAGAGCTTGGTTCCTGATGAGCAGGAGGCGATTTCGCGGGCGCTGCTGCGTTCGGCGGAGGGCGCCCGCCTGGTGGTGACTACGGGCGGCACCGGGCTCGCGCCTCGAGATGTGACTCCTGAGGCTACACGGCAGGTCTGCGATCGCGTGCTCCATGGGCTGGCCGAGTTGATGCGGGCCGAGGGGCGGCGTGAGACTCCCTTTGCGGCGCTCGGGCGCGGGGTCTGCGGGTCCAGGGGCGCGACTCTGATCGTGAACCTGCCGGGAAGCCCTCGCGGGGCTGTCTCTTCGCTGAAGACTCTGCTGCCGCTGATTCCGCATGCGCTTGCCCTTCTGGCAGGCGAGCCAGTGACCCACTCCCATGGAGCAGACGGCGGGGCGGAGGACAGCCTCGTTCGCCCCGAGGCCGGCGGAAGCGGGGCGGAAGAGCTTTGAAGCGCCTGCTGCTGCTGTTTGCGAAATACAAGGTGCTGCTGCTGGCGGTGTTGAAGCCGCTGGGGATCTGGGGTATGGGCGCGATCGCGCTCATAGATTCGAGCAGCATACCCGTTCCCATGGACCCGATCGTCGCGCTCTATGTCTGGAACGACCGGCCTCACCTGGTTCTTTATTGCCTGCTCGCGGCGGCTGGATCGGCCGTAGGCGGGCTGCTGCCGTTCTTCCTGGGGCGGGCCGGGGGAGAGATCTTCCTGCTGAAGCGGATCGACCGGGTGCGGTACGAAAAGCTGCGCGACCGCTTCGAGCGGCAGGAGTTCTTTGCGGTGCTGATCCCGTCGATGCTGCCTCCACCTACACCGTGGAAGCTCTTCGTCTTTGGGGCTGGGGTCTTCGAGATGAGGACCTTCAACTTCATGCTGGCGGTGTTTCTAGGCAGGCTGATCCGGTTTTCGGCGCTGGCGCTGCTGACGATCCGGTACGGGCCGCGGGTGGTGAACGTGGTCGGCGATGTAGCACGGCAGCATGCGGTGGCGCTGCTGACCGGACTGGGCGTTGTGCTGGTCGTGCTGGCGGTGATCGCGATCCGCAAGAGCCTCAGCAAGCGCGCGGGTGGACGGCGCGCCAGGCTGGATTCGGAGCTCGACTGAGGGTATGCCGGGCCGCTGCTTTTCAGATCTCGCAGCCCGGGTTACTGCGGCGCGGGGCTGCTGCTGCGGGCGACGACGTCCTCGGAGAGCTAGACGGGCCGGACGTTCTTGCCGGCGGCGGCTGCTCCGGAGAGCTGCTGGACCAGGTAGGGGAAGCCGAAGGCGAGTCCGGCCACCAGCGCAGTAGAAAGCACGTCATTGCGGTAAAACGGCAGCCCCGCGGCGTAGCAGGTCATCAATCCGGCGAGGGTATGCGGGTAGATCGGGTCAGACCAGGCGGCGAAGTTGCTGAGCAGAAAGAAAGAAGTGGACGAGAGCAAAACCGCTGCTGCCACCCTGCCGATCGAGGTGCGGTCGTGCAGCAGCACCCTGCCGAGCACGATCGCGCCCGCATACCAGGCCCACGTGAGCATGTAGAAGGAGGCAGTGAAGGGGTAGTTATAGACGTGTACGGTGAGGTAATAGTCCGAAAAGGCGAGCAGGGCGACGGGCAGGATCGCCTGTGCCAGGGGACGGCGCGCCCCGAAATAGAGCAGCGATCCGCCGACAGCGGTAAAGCTGATCCACGGATGGGGTACGACGTGGCTGACAATGGCCAGCAGGACGAGCAGGTATGCGACCATAACACCTCTAATGATGCAGTAGCGTGCTGTGATTCTGCGGAAAGTGGGGGCTGAGGTCAAGTAATTTTAGTTCACAGGGCGCATGTAGGTTGAAGTGAGCTGAATGCAGGCGGCAGCTATCTCTGTTCCTTGTTGTCCATAACCATCTCCTCCACCTCGAGGGAGGGACCGATGTAGACCCATCCGGAGAGCGGCGGCTCGCCGGAATTGAAGCTGGCAAAAGAGACGGGCGGGTAGGCGAAGCGCAGGTCTTCGAAATGCACGGCAGTCCAGCCGGCGTTTGGAGAGGGCGGGGCGATGCCGGCGACCGGCGGCAGGTTTCCGGCATTACCTCGGTCTGTGACTACGGGGATGCCGGCCCAGTCGAGATAAGCGTGGCCGAGCCAGGACGATTTGGCAGCCCGCGTTGCGGGGGTCTCGGCGGGCTTGTAGATGATCTGTCCGGAGTCGGTGTCGATCTCGTCGGTGCGGGTGTGGACGATGGCGGTCTGGTAGTAATCCGCCGTCTGAACGATGCCATACCACCGGAACGGATCGATCGTATAGGCCTCTGCCGCGAAGCGCACCCCCGGTTCCCTGGTGATGGCGGAGTTGCGCAGGAGCAGGAGGGCGTGAGCGTGTTCGGCGTTGCGCAGCGCATAGAGCAAGACGATCGAGACGAGCGCTGCGATGGCCCAGCCCCGTCCCCGAAACCGGGTGCCCCGGACGCCCATCTCGCGGTCGGTAAGGCCAAAGAGGAGCGGCAGAATCAGCGCCGCCGCGAGGCTCACGAGCATCAACGGTTCGACGACGAAGACGATGTCCCACGAGTACCAGCGCGGGTTGAAGGGGAAGAACGGCCGCACTCCGTAGTTATTGGTGTAGTCGAGCAGCAGGTGGCTCAGGGCGGCGAGGGTGGCGAAGAGCCAGAGCGGCAGCCAGCGCACCGGCTGGCCGGTGATGCCGCCGCGCATGGTTTTCAGGATGCGGGCGAGCAGGCGGCGCGGCAATCCGCCCCGGTGCTGGGGTAAGTGCCGGTCTGGGTGCTGGTCCGGATGCGCGTCTGGGCTCAATTCCGGGCTGAGTCGGGGCCGAAGTTCCGGCGTAAGTCGGGGGCCCGGCCGCGCTGACGGGCCCGCGGAGGCTGCATCCAAAGCGAGTGCCGGGGCCAAGGCGCGGTCAAAGAGCCAGATCGCGCCGGTGACTACGAGCGCGACGACCGGGGCGGCGATGAGGGTGTGGGTGATGCCGCGATGGTGCTGGAGGGCGGCGACGGGGCCGCGAAAGCGCCAGAGGATGTCGATATCGGGCGCCTCGGCGGCCAGGGTCATGGCGAGGGTCGCGTATGCGGTCTTACGATTGCATCCGGCGCGGGCCAGGCAGGCTCCGGTCAGAAGGTGAGTTACAGGCTCCAAGCAGGAATGACCTTTCGCGCCACGTGGTCAGGGGTACGTTGCCGGGCGGCTACGTCATTCTTACAGATGATGCGGTATGCAGCTGTTGTTTGGAGTGAGTGACCCCTGATGGCGCCAGCGGAGCGGCGGTGTTCTATCATGAGCAGGGCTGCACCCTCGGCGCATCGGGCTGGGGCTGCCGGCGGGGCGCGCAGCCGCTTGAGCGTCAAGCAGGTGGAGCGGGATCGGCGCACCGGAAGGGCCCATAGCTCAATTGGTTAGAGCAGCGAACTCATAATTCGTTGGTTCCAGGTTCAAGTCCTGGTGGGCCCACCATTCACTTAACGCAGTCTGCTGGCCGGATAGATTAGCCGTGCAGAATACTTTGCGGATTCTTTCTGCTTCAGGCATTTCTGCGTGCTTCATGCAAAGGCCGGTGAAGCGGGCGATGCAATTGGGCCAACCGGATGCGGCGGGCCGACTAAGTCACTTATAGTTGCGGCTTATGGAGCGCTAGCTCTAGACGTGGTTTATCGCGAGTAAGCCTCAGCTTACTTCCACGACCTGTTCGACGGAAGCTAAGTCCACCTACGACTTAGCTCCCGTCTACGCGTAACATCAGCATTCCACTTATAAGTCCGTAGCAGCCCGCTTATGAATTACTTTACCGCCAGCTCTGTGGAGTATGCCGGATAGTCTGTGTAGCCGCGGGCATCGAAGGTATAGAAAGTATCGCGATCGTACTGCGCGAGAGGCAGACCCTCCCTGATACGCCTTGGCAGGTCGGGATTGGAGATAAAGTAGCGGCCAAAGGTGACTGCGGCGGCTATATTATTTTCTACTGCATCGGCGGCAGTGTCGGGCTCGAAGCCGCCGGCAGCGACGATAGGGCCTTTGAAGATCTTGCCCAGACTCTCCGAGGCAACCGGCCCTTGTCCCTCGTGAATGACAATATTGCCCTTCACCCGAGGCTCAATGATGTGCAGATAGGCCAGTGCGAACTGGTTCAGCTGTTCGGCAACATAGGCGAACAGCGCCTGGGGATCGCTGTCCGACATATCGTTCCATGTACCTCCAGGACCAATGCGGACGGCGACGCGATCGGAGGGCCATATGGATGTCAGAGTGCGAACGACCTCAAGAAGGAAGCGCGAACGATTCTCGATCGAGCCCCCGTATTGATCCGTGCGCTTGTTACTGTTGTCCTGAAGAAACTGATCCACGAGGTAGCCGTTCGCGGCGTGAAGTTCGACGCCGTCGAAGCCGGCCTCACGGGCACGCTGGGCGGCCCTGCTGTAGTCCTTGAGAATGCCGGCTATCTCCGGGATGGTAAGCGCGCGATGCGGGGATGGTGTCACCCATCCGTCTACAGTAGAGGTCAGGTGAGCCGCATTCTGCCAGTAGGCAGGGTCGACTGAGGCTGATACCGGGGCCGCTCCCCCAGTGAGAGAGACATGCGAGGAGCGGCCGGTGTGCCATAACTGCGCGATCATCCTGCCGCCCTTGTCGTGGACGGCCCGGACGATCTTTCTCCAGCCCTCGACCTGGTCGTCAGAGTACAGGCCAGGCGCTCCCAGCCAGCCGCGGCTGGTGAGTGAGATATTGGTAGCTTCCGCAATGATCAATCCGCCGTCAGAGGCTCGCTCGGCGTAGTACTCCGCCATAAGATCGCCAGGCACAGAGTCTGGCTGGATGGAACGCGAGCGCGTGAGCGGAGCCATTGCCACGCGGTGCTTGAGTCGGATAGCCCCCAGTGCTACCGGGGTGAAGAGGGCGGATAGGTCTCTCTTAGTCATCTGTGTAACTCCTCGGCGCGGGGTGGGCCTTTCTGTATCCAATGAATCTAGGCCCGCCACTTCGAAGTAGACACCCCCAACATGGTTCATCTTTTGTAGCTCTTTCGGGTTGGGGTGTCTGTCTAGGCTGTAACTCGATATAGCGTTTAGTGACGCTACCTGGCAACATCGTTTGTATTGGTGGATAGGATCGGACAGGTGGCCATTTGACAGTACGCGGCGGAATTGCCTTAGCTGGAACTAATCACAGAGTTATGGCGGCCGCCGCTACCGCATCGTTGCGATCGAGATTTAGACGGTCCCACTTAGCAGCGTCGGCGGCTGCGGAGTAGGTGCTCCCTAGAAAATCGAGCACGGTCTGGGCCGGACGAGCGGATTTAATCACATCGTCATAGTTCAGGATGAACTCGCCTAGATCTTTATTGAAAGATCCTGGCCCAGGTATGGACACTTCGCTCAGCCCGTCCGGAACGGGCGCTGCATAGGCGTAGAAGGCCGGTTGACCGTAGCCGCCGTTGCCTGGCCAGAAGCCGGCGCTGATGCACTCGTGGGAGTAGGCCTCGGCCTGGATAGTGTCGGCGCCTGGCCGCGCGGGCGCCCGCCGGCCATTGAAGCGGGTGACCGCCAGATCGAATGAGCCCCAGAAAAAATGGACGGGGCTGATCTTCCCGTAAAAGTTCACTGAGAAGCGTTTGAACAGGGTATCGACGTGGGTGAGGGCGTGCCAGAACCTGGTGACCGCATCAGCATCGTAGGTCTTATGGGTCGTGTCCTGGTCAAAGGCGATCGGCTCCTTCAGCTCCGACGGCATGTGGTCGATCTTCACGTCAACTCCCAGGGCGGTGAGGATCTTGCGGTAGGCGGCATAGAAGTCGGCCACCGGCCGGGGCTCGAGGGCCAGGCTTTCGCGCGCTCCGGAGCTGCGGCGAAAGACCAGCTCGTGACTGAGGAAGTCGAACTCGATGTCGAGCAGGCCTCCGGATGGCGCCGGCATGGCCGAGGTAGACAAGCCGCGCGCGGTGACGTAGAGCGGCACGTTCCACCAATGGTTCTGGATAGGGGTGAGCGCGATGCGCGTCTTGCCCACGATCTGGGTGAACATGTGGAGGGTCTCGGCCGTGTCCTTCCACTGCTCCCAGTCGAGCTCTGGCCAGGCTTGCTCATCGAGGGATGGTGGGTTCACTGAATTCTCCTGTTGTTCTCTCTAACGCCCGGACGGATGCCGCGCGATGGTCTTAGAATCTGGTTGTCGTGGGGAGCGCTGGCGCCGACGCCGCTGCGGCGGCTGCGCGCCCTCCAGATGGACGGTAGCTCAAAGTACTATGCTTTGCCGCAGTTAGAGGAACAATTCTCCCTTATTTGAGCTTGCCACGGCGGCATCGAGCCGCGCGACACGACCAAGGTGCTGCAGAACGAGTACAGTACGTGATTGTTCAGGACCGGCACTCGCGCCTGCAACGGCCTTCGACAGCCGCTGGCGATCCCCATGGCGGCAATTCTGAAGATTTGGAGCACCGGAATCATAGCCGAAGTGCCTGGCGCGTCATGCGCTTTCAGTGTCGGCGAAGGAGAGCGGCCGGCGCTTCGACATCTCTGAGGGGGTGAGCTGCGAAAGCTGGCCATCGGCCCTCGTCCGCGCAGCTGGGCCGCACGGCGGCGAGAATTTCCGGGTCAGCGTGGCTGTCGATCTTTTCTTTAGGGGCTGTCGACTTGTATGCGGCTGCCAAAGAGTGGCAGGGCGGATTGCTCGTTTCGTAATGCCGCTGGCTCAGCGCATGCCATACACTGAACGGCAGCAGATACAACCTGGTTGAGAGCGTTTAGTTCTGGTGGCGCGAAGCGTTGGCCGAGGGGCTCGGCTGCGCGGCACATCGTTGCAGCGCACAAGCCGGCGCGGCTCGCTGGCTCTACATCTGCTATTACGAACGGAGTTTCCTTGAACATTGGAGCGAGCGCCCAATTCCCTCTCATTCACGCCGCAACGCGATCTCCAGATGATCGCGCTGGAGAGCCGGCTGTCGCGACCGGCATGAGTCGGGAGGGCGGGATGATCGGCGCAGGGCTAACCTGGAATCGAAACAGCAGCGCAAGCTCCCGGCTGCGACATGGATGGATGTCCTGCCTTCGCCTCACAGCAGTGTTCTCGGTCGCGCTGGCCTGCATCACGCGGTCGCCGGCCGTCGAGCCCTCGCCTCATCCAGCCGAGCAGCCAAATGCGGCCGCCGGCGCTCACCCCGGTACAGCGCTCGAGCGTACGGAGCGCGCCTTTGATGCCGCCCGCAGGGAGGGGCCGGCGGAGCTGCGCGCCTTCCTCTACGGCATGCCCAAGGGCTCCGATCTGCATGTGCATCTCTCGGGCGCCGTCTACGCTGAGACGTTTCTGCGCGATGCGCGGGCGGATGGCGTCTGCATCGATCCCGCGGCGCTGGCCTTTGTGAAGAGTGGAGCGAAGCACGAGGAGAGCGGCGCGGCGGCGGCGTGCAGCGGCGACCAGGTGCGCGGTACGGCGGTGAACCAGCACCTCTACGATGCGTTGATCGATGCCTTCTCGATGCGCAGCTTTGTCCCCTCCAATGGCAACTCCGGCCATGATCACTTCTTTGACACGTTCGACAAGTTTGGAGGCCTGAACAAGTCGCACGTGGGCGAATGGGTGGACGAGATCGTATCGCGTGCAGCGCGCCAGAATGAGCAGTACGTCGAATTGATGAACACACCGGACTTCACTCCGGCCGCAGTGCTCGCCGCCACCATCGGCTTCCACTCAGACTTTGGCCAGTACCGCCAGTTGATGCTGGAGGGCGGCCTGCGCGGATCGATACCGGCGATCCGCGCTGAGCTCGATCGGGTGGAGGCGCAGCGGCGCAGCCTCGAACACTGCGGTGAAGCGGCGGCTTTGCCGGCCTGCAAGGTGGAGGTGCGATACCTGTTCCAGGTGCTGCGCGGCCTGCCCCCCGAGAGCGTCTTTGCGCAGACCCTGCTTGCCTTTGAACTCGCCTCGGCGGAGCCTCGCTTTGTCGGTCTGAACCTCGTCATGCCCGAGGATGGAGTTACCTCGATGGCCGACTACCGGCTGCACATGCAGATGCTGGATGCCTTGCACGGCTTCTATCCGGCGGTGCACATCAGCCTGCATGCTGGTGAGCTGGCGGAGGGACTCGTACCTCCGGATGGACTTACCTTTCACATCCGCAGCGCGGTCGAGCAAGGCCACGCGGAGCGAATCGGTCACGGGGTCGACGTGCTCTACGAGGATCGTCCTGACCAGCTGCTGCGCGAGATGGCTGCGCGTCATGTGCTGGTCGAGATCAACCTCACCAGCAACGACGTGATCCTGGGCGTGAGCGGGGACCGGCACCCGCTCCCGGACTACCTGCGATACGGGGTGCCGGTGGCGCTCTCGACCGATGATGAGGGCGTCTCCCGCATCGACCTTACCCATGAGTATGTGCGCGCTGCTGTTACGTATCAACTTTCCTACCCTGAACTGAAGCGGATGGTACGCGCCGGCATCGAGCATAGCTTTCTTCCCGGCGCGAGCCTCTGGCGGCAGCAACCGGGGCCTGTGCCGGGTGAGACGTATGACCATCCCGTAGGTGCGTGCCGATCCCAGCTTGGCAATCTCGAGCCTGCGGGGGAGTGTGAGGCCCTGATCAGATCGAGCGAAAAGGCGCAGCAGCAGTGGGAGCTGGAGCGGCGATTCCACCTGTTTGAAGCGGGGTTCTAGCCTGACGTCGTCGGGTCGGCCGTTGCGGTTGCGAGTGAGCTTCGTTCGCAGAATCTTCAGCGGTCTGACCTCGGGTCTAACCTGGGGTCTAACTTCGGGTCTAATCTGGGATCGATTCAGAGGTCGATCGCTGGCGCCGGTCTTCGGAGGCGAGGGACGAGCAATCGTCGCGCATGCGGAAGGCTGAGCTGAGCGCGCTGCGAGCCGCAGTTGGCGATGGGCCGGGCAAGTCACGGACAGGGTGGTGCGAGCGATGCGCATAGTCCTCACCAACTCGGGAACCTTTGGAGACATCAATCCGCTGGTTGGCCTTGCCGTCGAGCTGCGCGCGCGCGGGCACCAGCCGGTGCTTGCCGTTCCGGAGATGTTTCGCTCCAGCATCGAGCCGCTGGGGCTGGGCTTTCACCCGGTGCGGCCCGATCAGGACCCGACCGACAGCCGCATGGCAGAGATGATCTACGACATCAAGCGAGGGACGGAGCGCGGGCTTCGCGAGTTCCTCTTCCCGGCCATCCGCCAGAGCTATGAAGACCTGCTCGAGGCCGTAACGGCGTGCGGCGGAGCGGACCTGCTGCTCACCGGCGAGCTCGCCTACGCGGGCCCTGTCGTGGCCGAGGTCACCGCCGTGCCGTGGGCCTCGTATGTGCTGGCGCCTTTCTCGTTCTTCTCCGGGTACGACCCTCCCGTGCTGCCTCCTTACCCGCTGCTGGCGCGGTTGCAGGAGCATATCCCCGGTACAGGTCACCTGGTGGCGCGCTTTGCGAGACGGGTGACGCGCGACTGGCCGGAGCCTGTCTACGCACTCAGGAGGCAGCTTGGCCTCGGGCCCGGACGCAGCCCGATCTTCGATGCGAAGCATTCGCCGCGGCTGGTGCTGGCCATGTTCCCGGGCGTGCTGGGCTCGCCTCAGCCGGACTGGCCGGCCAACACGCAGGTGACGGGATTCGTGAACTACGACGGGCGCGCGGCAGCCGGCGCTGCCCAGTGCGCCGACGCGCCGGGCGGTGCGGGGCTGTCTGCCGTTGTTGAGGAGTTCCTCGCGGCCGGGCCGCCGCCGCTGGTGTTTGCACTGGGATCGGCAGCGGTGCTGAACGCCGGCGATTTCTACGAGCAGAGCGCGCGGGCCGCCCTTGCACTGAACCAGAGGGCGATCCTGCTCGTGGGCAGCGACCGGCGCAATATTCCAGCCAGGATCGACTCAGCCGCAGTGCTGGCGCTCGGCTATGCGCCTTACTCCAAGCTGTTTGCGCGGGCGTCGCTGCTGGTGCACCAGGGAGGCGTGGGCGCGACCGCACAGGTGCTCTCCGCGGGCAAGCCAATGCTGGTCGTGCCCTACAGCCACGATCAGCCCGACAACGCCCGCAGGGTGCGGCGGCTGGGGGTGGGGCGGGTGCTCACCCGGCGCCACTACAACGAGGTCAGTGCCGCAGCGCAGATCGGCGCCCTGCTCGCGGACACGGCGTGCCGGCAGCGAGCAGAGCGGGTTGGCGAGCTGGTGCGGCAGGAGGACGGAGCGCGGCGAGCATGCGATGCACTCGAGCAGCTTGGCTCCGCCGCCGGGACACATGCGCTCGCGCATCCGCCGTTCACGCAGCCTGACCTGGATGAATTGCGCCCACCTGCCTTGGATGCACGCCGGTAGACGCTCTGGAGAGCTTAGAGCGGCTGGACGTCGGCAGCCTGCCAGCCCTTCGGTCCCTTGATCACGTTGAACTGGACCGCTTGGCCTTCCTGCAGGCTCTTGAAGCCGTTCGAGTTGATGGCGGAATAATGGACGAAGACATCTTCACCGTTCTGGCGCGAGATGAAGCCAAACCCCTTGGCGTCGTTAAACCACTTCACGGTACCCTGTTCCATTGTTGCTGTTTTCCTGGAGATGGATTGCGGCTGAAGAGAGACGAGCCTCGAAGACGCCCAGGCTAGCGACGTGAAAAGACCCATTTCGATCACACGCCCGCCCAGTTTAGCAGACGTGTCAACTGGCGGCTTTAGATTTTTCCGGGCCCTTGCTGCTGCGCTCGTGACCCGCCGCCGGACTGCCGCGAGCCGTGTCAACGAGACAAGGCTGCGGAGGTCCAGGTTGGGCGCTCATTGGCTGCGCGCAGGGTTGCCGACGGTCAAGTTGGCCGGTCAGGATAGCGCGGTCAGGCCCGCACGTCCAGGATCAGGTTCAGATTTGACTCCGCTGCGAGCGGGCTGGAGCCGCTGGCGCTCTGCCCGGGAAGCGAAGGAACAACGTAGGCGCGGTATCCGCCGTCGCTGTCTTTTACGACCGCAGCGCGAGTACTGCTGCCTGCGGAGCCCGCGAGATAGTTGTCCGCCACGGCGTGCCCGAGGTCGGCGATGGACGGTTCTTGTACTTGGCTGATTATCATATCGACACCTCTCCCAGGACTTTCAAGAGCCCAATTGCGTGTGGAGTGTATCGGCGACAATCGCAATCTGTTCAACGGTTTTTTCAGAGGCGTCTGCAGGTGCCTGGCACGGCCCTCTCGACGGCAGGTCTCGGGGGTTTGCTTGGTCGTCAGGCGGCTGCAGTGAGGGCGCCCTTGGCCTGCTCGACGAGCGCGACAAAGCCGGCCTCGTCGCGCACCGCGATGTCGGCAAGGATCTTGCGATCGAGCTCGACGCCCGCTAGCTTGAGGCCGTGAATGAACTGTGAGTAGCTGATTCCATTCAGGTTGGCAGCGGCGTTGATGCGGACGATCCAGAGCGAGCGGTACTGGCGCTTCTTCTGGCGGCGGCCGATGTAGGCGAACTTCAGCCCTCGCTCAACGGCCTCCTGGGCGGCCTGGTAGAGCTTCGATTTAGTGAGAAAGTAGCCGCTGGCGCGCTTGAGGATCTTTTTGCGGCGGTCGGTACGCTTATGGCTTCGTTTTACGCGTGGCATGGTCGTGCTCCTTTATATGGTTCGTTGTGCGGCTGGAGGCAGGATGCCTTGCCCTGGACAGCTCAGATGAGCTCGGGCTCGGCTTTGACCTCTTCACTCGCTTGCTGCTCTCGTGCCCTGATCTCTCGGCGCTCGGCGTGTTAGAGCGGCCGGGGGCCGTGGACGGCCCTGATGCTCTCTTCCCCGTGTATTTCGAGGCGAAGAGAGTATCGATCAGGCGTAGGGGATCATGCGCGAGACCTTGGCGTAGTCGGCGTCGGAGACGAGCGAGCTCGCTGCGAGCTTGCGCTTGGTCTTGGTCGCCTTGGACGTAAGGATGTGGCGCATCTTGGTCTGGCCGCGCTTGATCTTGCCGGTGCCAGTCTTATGAAAGCGCTTGGCCGCGCCGGTGTGTGTCTTGAGTTTTGGCATGTGTATCCTGCTGGAAATTCGACGCTTGCAACATCAACCAGTATACGGAGGGCGCGCCGTCTGAGCAAGGAGACAGCGATCGCGTTGTGTCAGATAGACGCGCGCTCCATGTACAGATGCGCTGTAGGTCTTCTGCAGCCGGCAGCGACCAGCGAATCTTCATCCAGGATGCAGGAAGCGCTCGAGCCTGTTACCGGCCTCTTCATGGGTCAGAAACTCACCGTCTTCCAGGGCGGTCTCGCCACGAGTGACAAGCGGTACGACGATCTACGGCTCAGGCCCTTGCTGCGAGGGCCTGCAAAGCCGGATCGTAGCCGATGCCTACGACTGCTGGGCTGTGCTTGCGGGAGCCGGAGCGGGCGGGGCGGCCTGGGGGGCTGGCGGCTTCGGGGCGGAGGGCGCCTTGGGCGGCTTCTGGATCTCGGGCTTCTTGCCGGGCGCGAGGATGGCGTGCAGCGTGGTGCCCTCCATGCGAGGCATGAACTCGACTGCTCCGGCTTCGCCGATGTCCTGAATCAGGCGGTTGATGATCGCGTAGCCGAGCTCGCGGTGGGCCATCTGGCGGCCCTTGAAGCGCAGCGACGCCTTGACCTTGTCGCCCTCGGTGAGGAAGCGGACGGCCTGGTTCTTCTTGGTCTGATAATCGTGCTCGTCGACGGTGACCGAAAACTTCACTTCCTTGACGATGATGATCTTCTGCTTCTTGCGGGCGGCGCGGTCGCTCTTGTCTTTTTCGTAGAGAAACTTGCCATAGTCCTGGATGCGGCAGACCGGCGGCACGGCGCTGGGCGACACTTCGACGAGGTCGAGGCCGCGCTCGCGGGCGATCTTCAGTGCTTCAAATGGGGGCAGGATGCCGAGTTGCTCGCCGGCGTCGTCGATGACGCGGACCTCGCGGGCGCGAATTTTTTCGTTGATGCGGATAAAGGATTTGGCCGAACGCTTGTCGATGGGTGTGTCCCTCCTGGGACGCGAAAAGGCATAGGCCCTCGCACCGCGAGTATAGCATCTTCAGGAGAGCGCCTGCGGCGCGCCGGGCGCGGTCAAAGTTGCGCCCCGGGAGTCTGATCGGGCAGCAAAGACGGCGTTTCGCAGCCCCTGTCGCGGGCTCATTTCGTGACCGCAGGAGCCTCGGCCAGCGAGCGGCTTGCCGGGGGCGCCGCGCCGTGGTCTCATCCCGACTTACGCGACTCAGGAGTGCAGTAAAGACGGGAGAGCCGCCGCGAGACGGACTGCTTGTTGTGTGTTGCAATCAACACCAGGGGCAGGCCTGTTTGCCCCGGCTGCAAAGCGCTGCGGCGGGTGGACGCTAAAGCATGCGGAGCGAACTAAAGGTGTTGAATGGCGATGTTGGGCCTTGCTTCGGGCCTTACCGTGTTCTATAAAGCAGTGTTACCGGTGACCGGGCAAAGACACTTATTGGCAGTTCGGGGGATTGCAGATGAAACGGCGCATATTGCTGGTAGACGACGAACTCGCCATCCTGCTGACGCTCAAGGCGGTGCTTGAGATCAACGGCTTTGAGGTGGACACGGCAGCCTCGGCGCGCGAGGCTAAATTAAAGCTGCGTTCGCAGGTGTACCAGATGGTGATCACCGATATGCGGATGGAGAACGACTCGGCGGGCATCGAGGTGGTGCACGCGGCCAAGAGGGCGACCTATCAGCCGGCGGTGGCGATGCTGACCGCGTTCCCGCTGCCGGGCAGCGAGTGGCGGGACGAGGGCGCCGACGAGATGCTGGTCAAGCCCATGAACACGCAGGAGCTGCTGCGCCAGATCGAAGCGCTGCTGGTCACCCATGAGGACAAGAAACACCTCCAGGGCCAGGGGATGAAGCTGGCCGCCAGTTCGGTGAAGACAGCGCGGAAGGCCGCAGCCAACTGAAGTCGCGGCAGTGCGAAGATGGCCGCCGGCCTCAGGCGCCGCCGGCAGTGGCCCCCATCGCGGCGGCCGTATCCATGCTGCCCTGGGCGACGCTGCGCCGGCCCTGAAAGCAGTGACGGCAGAGCACTGGCCGCCCCTGGGTAGGCTTGAAGGGCACGGTCGTCTCGGAGTTGCACTCCGAGCACAGGGTGCGGGTCTCGGCGCGAACGCCGGAGCCGGTCGAGCGCTTTGCCTTGCACTGCTTGCAGCGCTTGGGGTCGTTCTTGAACTGCTTATCGTGAAAGAAAAGCTGCTCTCCGCTGGTAAAGACGAACTCTTCCCCACAATCGGCACACTTGAGTGTCCGGTCGATGAAACTCATAGGCTAGTCTCCCAACTGCTCTGGAAAAACCCGAGACAGAGAGGCGCAGGCGCTCCACCGGAGCGGACAGCCTGAACGGCTCTCTTGCTGTTGAATGTGTCAGGGCCCGTGGTGCGTCAGACTTGTGGCAAACAGCGCCAGCCTCTCGGGAAAGGCGAATCGATATCGGAGGGGTAGGGCCCGGCGCCGCGCTGCGACTTTCGTTCTCTGGCGGCGCCGGTTGCTAGATCAATCTGCTTCTTTGCGAGCTTTCTTGCGATTCCGTTTGCGTGCGAGAGCTTCCTTCACGCGACGCTTTTCGCCGGGCTTCAGGTAAAAGGAGTGACGTTTTACTTCCTTGATGATGTCCTCCTGCTGTACCTTCCTTTTGAAGCGGCGTAGAGCGTTTTCGAGCGGCTCGCCTTCCTGCACTCGAACTTCCGCCAAAAAAAACACCTCCAGACAACCCTGATAGGGCCTTATAAGTTTATTCCAGATCCTCCGATTTGCAGCAACAAAAATCCCGATGGGTGAAGTGTAGTAGCACGATCTCAACCTGGCTGAGCAAAATTGAGCGATTCAGGGAAGTTTCGACGCGCTACAGGGGAGCTTTGCTTCCCGGGCGCGCTGCTCCCTGGGCCGTACCTGACTCGGACCGGGACAGCACTCAGGAGCTTTGCGGTTCCGTCGGACGCGCAGTCCGCCACTTCATCCGAGCTATGGGCCTGAGGGTCCCTGCTGCCCGGCGAAGACCTTTCTGGACGGGCTGATGGCGTTGGCTGCCGGCCGGACGCTTCTGCTGGCCATCGGGGCGGGAGCGTACTGGCGGAGTCCGGTGAGCTGCAGCATGATCTTCCAGAGGAAGGCCGGGTTGGTGGTCAGGTAGCGCCGCCACAGGCGCCTTGGGTCCTGCATCAGGCGGTGCAGCCACTGCAGTCCGGCGGCTTTGACCCAGGGCGCAGAGTCGCGAATACGCCCGGTGTGGAAGTCGAAGGCCGCACCGACTCCAAACATCAGCCTGGCGTCGAGCCGCTCCTGATAGCGCGCCATGAAGAGCTCCTGGCGGGGACAGCTGATGCCTACCCAGAGTATGTCGGGTTTGAGGGCGCGGACGGTCTCGATCAGCTCCGCCTCTTCCTCGCTCGAGAGGTCGCGGAAGGGTGGGGTATAGGTCCCGACGATCCTGGCGGAGGGAAACCGGGCGAGTAGACGGTCGCGCAGCAGCCCGGCCACGCCCTGTTCGCCCCCATAGAAGAAGTGGGTGAGCCCGGCAAACCTCTCGCTCCTGAACATCTCGAGCATGATGTCGGGTCCGGTGACTCGACGCATGGATGGATGCCCCTGCAAGCGTCCGACCCAGACCAGCGGCATGCCGTCCGGGATGGTCATCGCGGAGTTTGCGTAGGCCTCGGCGAGCTGGGGAGAGTGCTGCGCGGTCACCAGCCCATGCACGCCGGCGACGCAGATGTAACCCTTGTTTGGTCGATCGTCATGCGAAGAACTCTGGTTTGATCCATGCTGGTCTGGTCCAGCGAGAAAGGATGCTATGAGGGTGAGTGCTGCTTCCATGTCGATAGCGTTGACATCGACTCCAAGGACATTAGTTGAAGGAGAGAGCTTTGTTTTTTTCATGTGGACTGCTCATTCTTGTTGCAGCTGGGGAGCTGGGGAGAGTGGTTTCTGGCGCCGGTTGAGGAGAGAGGAGCAAGCTCCGGTACAGGCGGACGTACTGTTCGGCTATACGGGAGGAAGAGAGCTGGGGAAGGGAGACGGGCGTGGCTGGGGGTTGAGCGATCGCAGCCGCGATCGCCTGTGCGAAGCGGCCCTCTGCCTCGCGGTCGAGAGGTATGAATCGGCAGTGGTCCAGGCCGATCTCGCGGAAGGCAGGGATGTCGGAGCACACTACGCGGCAGCCCGCGAGCAGGGCCTCGGCGACGGGCAATCCAAAGCCTTCGGTGATCGAGGGTGCGACCAGGGCGCTGCAGTTGCGATAGGCCCACTGCAGCTGCGCCTCGGGCAGACCTTCCATCAAGGCGACGTTGTCTCCGAGTCCGGTCCGCTCGATGGTTTGCTGGATGCGCCGGGTCTCGGGGCCGGCGATGCCGAGGACGAGCAGACGCATCGAACGATCGATGCTGCCGCTTTGCAGCAGCCGGTCGAAGACCTGCACCAGGAAGGGCAGGTTCTTGTTGCTGCGATGCTGCGCGACGGTGAGCAGGAAAGGCTGCTGCTCCCAGCCCTGGATCGGCGTCCCTGCGGCTGCCTCGAGCGGCCGGTCCACGCAGTTGTAGATCCGGCATGCCTTTGCCTGCACGCCACCGGAGGCGTAGCGGCTGAGCAGAAGGCGCGTGCTCTCCGAGACACACGCAATCGAATCCACATTGCGAAGGCACTGCTGCAGGATTGCCTGGTTGAAGAGCGCGCGGGGAAAGCCGAAGTTCGAGGGGATCTCGTAAGGGTAGAGATCGTGCAGGGTCAGCACGGTCGGAGCGGTGAAGGCCGCTCGGTTTACCGGCACCGGGTAGGCGAGGTGCACGATGTCCGCACCGAGCACGGCGGCGAGCGCGGGAAGCCGGCGATAGTACCAGAGGTTGCGGTGGAAGGAGCCGCTGCGCATCGCGGCGACGTGCAGGTTGAAGCGCGGGCTCGAGCTGACTGCGGAGCCGGCAAAGAGTTCTCGCTGCCAGGGCGCGACGACGAGGTCGACTTTATCCACCGCAGGATGGTCGAGCAGGCAGCGCGCCAGGTTAAGAGCATGGCGGCCCACTCCGGAGAGCGCGGTTGAAGAGGACGGGGCTGCGATCAGGATCCTCATCAGGCGGCCGTGTCCTGATGTTTCCGGGTCGCGGGCATCCGCCTGGGACCGCTGCAGGCAGAGGAGCAATGAGCTCTCATGGCCGACCCCGGTGGAGCAGCGGGAGGCGCGAAATCCCGTGGCGAAGCTTCAACAGCACGTCGTTGGCGAGCAGCTTTCGCGGGTCTGCCGGATCGACCTCGGCCCAGCGCGCCTGCAGCAGGAGCACGGTGGATGCAGCGACGAAGGACAAGACCGTCCCCAGCAGGGTGAGCACCAGCCGCGGCGGGAAGGCCTTCTTCTCGGGGATGCCGGGAGGATCGATGACGCTGACCACGGGCACGTCCTTGGCCTCGTTGATGCGCGCCAGCTCGTACTGCTGGGTGAGCAGTTCGAAGACCGTCTCCTGCACCTTGACCCGGCGGTAGAGGTCGGCATAAGGGACGGCGAGGCGCGGCAGCTGGCGCAGGGCCGGGTAGTCCTGGGTCGCGTCGGTACCGGTGGGAGTGGTCCCGGGTGCAAAGCTGGGCGCGGAGGAGCCGCTCATCTTGTCGAGCTCGTGCTGCAGCGTGCCGATGCGCGCCTGCACCTCGCGCACGCGTATGTTGCCGTCGCCGTAGATCTGGCGCAGGGATTCGAGGCCGGACTGCTCGATGAGCAGCTCGCCCTGTACCTTGGCGGCTGCGTCCACCATGGCCCGGGCCTGCTCCTTGAGGTCGACGGTGCTGTTCCTGCTTGAGAACTCTCCGAGTGCGACTTGCGCGGTCTCAAGGTCGGACTGCACGGACTGCAGGCGCCGCTCGATGAAGATGCGCTCCTGGTGCGCCGCCGAGGTATTGGTGCGGGTCACGAGCTTGTTCAGCTCTTCGAGATACGCCTGGGCGAGATCGCGGGCGCGGACGGGGTCGTGGTCCTGCACGGCTATCGAGATGACTCCGCTCTTCTTGTCGTCGGAGATGGTGGTGCGGCGTACCAGCTTCTTGGCCGTGTCTACCCTATACCGCTTGTTGTAGACCTGCTGCAGTTGAAACCGGTCGATGAGATGGCCGGTTATCGTGCCGCTGCGCAGCAGGCTGATGAAGAGTGCGGAGGTCGAGGTGCGATCGGTGAGGAACCCGCTGGCCAGGCTGCCCAGTCCGCCGCCGCGCCCGGCGAGGGCAGCCAGCAGCAGGCCGCCGGCGCCGCCTTGATCGGGGGGCATGATGCGCGTTACCGATTCATATTGCTTGGGAATCGCGCAGGCGATGGCGAGGCTCACGAGCAGGGAGATGCCGGTGACGGCGGCGAGCCGTCTGCGCCTCTGCCAGAGCAGCCCCGCGCGGAGCACCCAGGCTTGTGCGGGGCGAGGGTCTGCGATCTTCGCCGAGAGCAAGGCCGTCGAGAGCGGCATGATCTCGCCCCTGGCGGACGCGCTGTCCGTGGTGGTGATCACAGCAGGCCAGCCACGCCCGCGGTGACCGCGATCGAGGAGGCGACCTGCGCGGTGGCGAGCAGATTCCTCCAGAACAGGGACGCTCCGATGACCTTCTGCGGCACTACAACTACGTCACCGGCGTGCAGGCGCGTGGCCAGAACGTCGTCGTGGAACCACTCGCTCGCGCTGCGGCCCACCACCGACCCATTGGCGCGGATGATGAAGATGCGTTTACGGTCGGCTACGCTCGTGACTCCGCCGGCGTGGCTGAGGTACCATCCCGCGGTCCTGCCGGGGGTGTAGGAGAGCGCGGTCGCGTTGTAGACCTGCCCGGTGACCAGGACGAAGCCGGGACGGCGGGGAATGGTGAGTACATCGCCGCGACGCATCTCGATATCCGCAGGCGTGTTCGCCCAGCTGTCGATGTCGGAGGATATCTGCACGACGAGGCGTCCTGAGGGTGGCTGGCTCTTGAGCTGGGCGAGCACCTGGTCCTGCTGCACCTGGATGAGCTGCAGGGCGGCGGCCGAGTCGCCGGCCGAGAGGTTTGGCGAGAGCCGCGCGGCAGCCGAGCTGGTCTCGATCTGGCGGACGAGCTCCTCGCGGCTCTTCTCCTCGAGGTCGCGCACCTGCTGGCGCACCAGCACCGCACCGGCAGGGTAGGCGGTCTCGCGGAAGCCTCCGGCACGGCGCAGGACCGAGCTGAGACGTTCGCCCTCCCCGAAGCCATAGCTGCCGGGAAAGGCGACCTGGCCGTCGATCCTGATCGACTGGCCGATATCGTTCCAGCCGGTGATCTGGTGAATGGTGAGGATGTCGCCTCGTTTGAGCGGCACATCCGCGGAGGGATCGCTGCCTGCGACTGCGGCCCCGATGGCGACTGCGGTGAGGCTGTCGCTCACCTTCCGCCCGCCATTCATGCTGTAGCTGGTAAGGTCGGCGGACTCGAGCAGCGCATCGTTCCTGAATCCGCCGGCCATGCGTACCAGCTGCGCGGCCGTCATGCCATCTGACAGCGGATAGGAGCCTGGATGCAGCACCTCTCCATGGATGGTGACTCTCGGCGCGTCGACCTCGTAGCGGCCGAGGATGCGGATGGTGTCGAACGGCTGGAGATCGAGATTGCTGTTTCCGATGAGGACGTCGGGCACGCGGAAGGCGATGGTCTCGGCGTGCAGGTCCGGGGGAACGAGGCGGACGATCTGTCCCCGGTCGGCCGGCTCCGGAAGCATGTCTGCATAGCTGCGCAGCACGTCGCTCAGGCGCATGCCCTCGTGGTAGGGCTGGCGTCCGGGGCGCAGGACGTGGCCGTCGAGGTAGATTGCGCGCTCGCTGTAGGGAGCGATGGCGGCGATGCGGATGCGATCTCCATCGCGAACTTTGAAGGCCGCAATCGCGGTCTGAACGGCTGGTGCTCTGGCGGCCGCGGATGGATCGCCCTCCGGCGCAGCGCCGGGATGAAGGTCCGACCCGTGAAGGTCTGAGCCATGAAGGTCTGAGCCAGGGAGGTCGAGCGTGATGGTCTGACGCCCTCGGTTGGCGTCGATCCGCTCGACGGTGATGTGGCTGAGCGAGGCCGTGACCGAGAATCCGCCCGCATCGGCAACGATCGAGGCGAGGCTGGCAGCGCTGTTCGTGTCTTCCTCATTCGCCGCTTCGACACTGCCGGCGCTTGTAGATCTGTCTCTGCCGGCTTCGCCGGGGGCGGCTGCGCGGAGACTGACTTCATAGATGGCCGGGCGTTTTACTGCACCGGAGATAGCGATCTGCGGGCCGGCGGGAGGCACGAGCAGAGTGTCTCCACTCTCGAAGCGGGCGCTCTGGCCGCGCAGCCCATGCAGGAGGAAGTCGTAGAGATCGATCTCTTCAACGAGCGACCTTCCGCGAAAGTGCTGGAGGATGCGCAGTGAACCGGCGGCCGTCGGTCCGCCTGCGGCGTAGAGCGCGCTCAGCGGTGTCGCGAGCGCGCTGACGTCATAGCCGCCGGGGCGTTGAACATCGCCCACAACGTAGACGCGCACCGAACGCAAGCCGGACACTGTGACGCTGACCTCCGCATCGCGGAACTGCTGCTTGAGCTTTGACCCGATCAGGGTCTCGACGTGCGCCAGGGTCAGCCCGGCGAGCGCGATCGAGCCCGCCTCCGGCAGCAGGATGCGCCCGTCACGGTCGATCTGGCGGGTGAGGCTCTGGGTCACTCCACCCCAAAGATTGATGGTGAGTGTGTCGCCGGGACCGATGACGTAGTCGGGGCCGAGGGGCACATCCAGAGGAGTATCGCGCGCCGCGCTACCACGGCCGATTGCGCTCGAGCCGGCGCTGCGGGAGAGGAACAGCTCTGACCCGAAGCGCTTCAGCGGAGCATCCTCTTCGGGCAGCTGGGTGTAAAGATCGCGCATCGAGCGCAGGTTGTAGGGAGCCGTACGACGGAGCACCTTAGGCTCGTCGGTCGATGCATTCACCGCCGCGTCGCGATTGGCGGCGGGGGCAGCGGAAAGGCTTCGCGGCGCCCGAGAGTCGGTCCCCGTCGAAGCCGGTGAGAGTGCCGATGCGTTGATGCCGGCAGCCGCTGCAGAGGCCTGGTCGCCGGGTAGACCGCCAGCCTGCTCGCGCTGTTGCAGCAGCAGCAGCGAGGCGAGGGAGGGGTTCGCCTCCGCAGCGGCGTCGTTCGTACCTGCTTCTCCGCCGAAACGTGCGTCTTCTGCGGCGGGTTCCCTGGCGCCGGGCTCGGCCCTGCTTCGCAACGGTGAGCCGACGGCGTCTGCAGACACGTAGCCGCGGGCGCGCAGGAAGGTGGTGATCTGGGCACGCACCTCGCTTGAACTCGAGATGCCGCTGTAGAGCATCTCGTCAGAGATGTCGCCTGGCTGCACCTGCGCGCCCTGCTGCTGCCAGCGATCGGCGAGCAGCGACTTCACCTCGACTACGACCTCGGGCCTCTGATCGAGGATGTCGAGTATCTGTGCGGCCGGCAGAGCGGCAGGCTGCACAGACGCCTCCAGAGTGGAGGAGCCGGTCTGGCCGGCATCGACGCTCCAGGGAGTTTGCGGTCGTGCGTCGTCCTGATTTGCGGAGGAGTCGGGGTCTTCGTTCGAGCTGGTGGATGAGAGGCTGCGATCCTGTCCGAAGGGGCTGGACGGCAGGCCCGACTGCCCTTCGTCGCCGGAGGGCCGGGCCCGGCCAGGCGCCTGGGCCGCGGCTGCGGTCAGGAGTACGGCTGCGACAACCGCGAGTAGTGCCGGGACGCAGAGTCGGAGCGGGCGAGATGCGAAGAAGCCTCCGGAGTCCGGCAGGTTCGCGTCGTTGCCGCCGTGGCCGTCGTCCCGGCCGTCGCCGTGGTCCTGGTTGTTATCGTCTCTTCCAACGGCATGCGGTGGTCGCGGCATAGGTCGTTCGATCTCGCTTGTACGACCTTAGAGAAGCCCGCGACCGGTCATGTCATGAGCCCGTCAACGAATTGTCACTTGTTTGTTTCGTCGGCTTTGCCGCGTTGGATGAAGCTCTGGTGCGCAGAGAAAGCGGGTGCACGCGAGGATCGCGACAATGGAATGACAAAGCGGTAGCAAGTATTTCTGAATATCTGGCGATACTCGAGTTGCAGACAAGAGATGCTACAGCGGGACATCGAAGCGCTTTCTCGCGAGACTCCGGAAGGGTCATTTGCACAGCACGCAGCAGTCGCCGTTGAAGGCTGAAGCACATGGGTCAGCCTGCGAACCGTCGTACACCTTGAAGCGGCCGCGGCACGCAATGGACGCGCCGGAGCTGACCATGGTGTCGATGTTCTATCCGCTCGGATTTCCGGCGCAGATGAGGACCAACTCGGCGGCGGTGTTGAGCATGTTCGAGAGGGCCTGGGGCGTCTTTGAGCGCAGGTTCGAGACCGAACCGGTGTCCGTCGATGTGCATGTGGTCGAGAGCGATTCGGAGGAGTGCCCACCGCAGCCGGGCTGGAGCCTGATGCCGCCGCTCTATGTGAGCACGGCGAACGCGAGCAACTACAGTGTCGCGGATCTGGAGCGCAACAGGACCCAGATGACGATCTCGCGGGCGGCGGAGCGACACCCCCTCTACCTGCGTTATTTTCTGCTCGATGCTGCTCCGCTGGTGCATATCGCCTTCCGGTATGGAACTCCGATCCACGCCGCGTGCGTCTCCCTCGACGGCCATGGTGTGCTTTTGTGCGGGGAGTCCGGGGCGGGCAAGTCAACCTTGTCTTACGCGTGTGCGCGATCCGGCTGGACCTTTACCAGCGACGACAGCGGGTACCTGGTGCACGGCCGCGATTCGCGCCTGCTGACGGGAAACTGCTACCAGGTGCGCTTCCGTCCGGCTGCACAGTACTTCTTCCCCGAGATCAACGGACGGGAGGTGACGCCGCGGGCCGGGGGCAAGCCCTCGATCGAGGCGCTCACGGCGACGCTGCCGGGGATCGCCTGTTCCCCGGATGCGGAGATCGGCTCCATCGTCTTCCTGAACCGCCGCTCTGACAGCCGTCCGCGCCTGGCGACGTACAGCAAGGAGCTTGCGCGGCAGTACCTGCGGCAGAGCCTGTTCGGCTGGGGCGATTACCTCGATCTGCAGCACGAGGCGATCGAACGGCTGCTGCAGCTGGAGGTGCTGGAGCTCCGCTACAGCCAGCTGGACTGGGCCGTCGAGCGCCTGGCCATGCTGGCGCAGGCGGGCCGCTAGAGAGCCGCAACCGCGCGCCGGGCGCCCCGTCCATCGCGCACTTGCGATGAGTGGGCTCACGCGAAGCATGCGTCGCAGCGTTCCAGAACCGTCCAGGAGCTTTCAGGAGCGTTCAAGAACCGGTTTCACAATCTATGGATTGAGGAAGCGGAGCAACTCCTGCTCGTCGTGCCTGCTGAGCGACGCCCTGACACGCATGTGGCGTAGAACCGTCCCGGAGATGCGTGGGGAGAAGCCGTCGGGAGCGTTGTGGCAACGCGAGCACTGCTGTTTGAAGATGGCCTCGCCTTCGTTGCCGGATCCCTCTGCGGAGTGGGTTGCAGCCCGGGCGTTTGCCGGCTGGGAATCTGGCGCCTGGGCGTTCACAGCCTGGGCGGGGGACAGATGCGCGTTTGCCGCCTGCCTGGTTGGGGAGGCGGGCGGCAGCCCGAATGCGGTCGCCATGCAGACCAGGGTCAAGAGGACAGGTTTCGACATAGGGGTCATCTTCCTTTCCAGGCCGGGAACAGGAAGCGATAGACGATGCCTGTCTCCCAGATATTGGTGTTGCCGGTAGAGGCGAACTGCCGCGAGTAGCTGGTGAGGATCCTGGTGTTATGCGGCAGGTTGTAGTCGAGGCCGAAGTCTGCACGCTGGGTGTTCGCCGAGGGCAGCCCGTCGCTGACGATCGTGTCGCGCCTGAAGCTCTGCTGGATGCGGAAGACCGGCTCCAGACGGCCGACGAGACTCTCGGGGCCGCCGAAGCGCTGAGCACGGTAGTCTGCCTCGATCCAGTAGCCCTGGGCGTGATGGCCTCGCGCGAACTCTGATCGCAGGCGGAAGCCTGTGTCCTTCGGCTCCCACCAGACGTGCGCCCCATAGAAGTTCTCGTGCGTACCTTGCAGCAGGCGATCGTAGGAGAGCCCGACCTCGAGTCTCTGCGTTGGCAGATAGAGGCTGAGCCTCCCTCCCGACGCGCGTTGCGAGGCGAAGTACTGGTTGCCGACCCGGCTTGAAAAGAAGGCCGCATAGTCTACCGAATATCTGGCCTTCGAAATGGCCGAACCTCGGACCATTGCGCCTGTACCGGTGCCGGTCGACATGATGCCCAGGCTCGAGATGATGGGACCGTCCTGGAAGTTGCTGACCCAGACGGGGGAGAGCCGCTCGTTGTAGGTTCCAAAAGGAATCAGGTAGCTGCCGCCGGCCACCGTGAGGTGCGGCGAGACGGTGTAGTCCGCCTGCAGATAGCTGAGCCCGGCAAAGAAGCTGTGCGTGTAGCCCCCTGAAGGGCCGTGGGTTGGAGAGATGGATTCGAACAGGTACGAGCGCGACTCGACGAGGAGGCGCGGGCCGAGCGGCGCCGCAATGAGCGGCTCGATGAGGGGAAGGTACGATGTGTTGCCGCCGTTGGTATTGGAGAAGAAGGCGACCCCGCCGGACAGAAGGGGCGTGTCCTGGGCTTGAGCTCCGCGCACGGCGCAGAGCATGGCCACGGCAAGAAGAAGGCGGTGGAGCGCCGTCCTGGAGCTGGCGGGATCGGGATGCGTTTGGGGGCGCGGCATACTGCGAAGGTTAGCGCCGTCAGCGCCCGGATGTGTCACCAGAGCATCAGTTGAATGTCATCTCATTGTCACCGGCTGAGCGCGGCTGGTACGGTCCGGCTGCGAGACCCGGCTGCTGACAAGTTGCTGACAATCCTCTTACGCGGCAGTGACAACATGCTCGAGCAGAGCGGCTAGAGTCGAGCCATGGATGGAGTGTCGCGGGCCCTGGCGAGCTGCACTGCCGGCGCCGGAACTTCCGGCTTTGGAAGCCCCCAGTCCGGGAGTCCGAAGTCCGGAAGTCCAAAGTTGTCAGAGCATCGGAGCCGGGCGCAACCCAGTACACTGCACTGGACCCGGAGCCGGACGCTGGAGCTCCGGCACGCCCTCCTGCTGAGCTTTTGCGGCGATGGCTCCGCGGGTTTGGAGCGCCTGTCTGCCCTCTCGAGCAGCCAGTGGCGGCGCCTGCTGCCCTGGCTGGATACCAGTGGACTGGCGCTCCCCTTCTTCGATCGCCTGGGGGAGCTGTCAGCGACCGAGGTCCTGCCTGCGCCGGTACGACATCGCCTCGCTCAGAACCTTGAGGACAACAGGGCGCGAACCGCAGCGTTGATCGCGGAGTGGCATGACGTTCATCTCCGCTTTGAGCGTGCGGGGCTCTCTTATTGCACGGTGAAGGGATTCTCGCTGTGGCCGGTCTCGGTTCCGAAGCCTGAACTCCGCTCCCAGCTCGATCTCGACTTCCTGATAGCGGAGGGAGATGCTCCGCGAGCGCGAGAGATCCTCGAAGAGATGGGTTACCGGTTGCAGGCCATCAGCGGGGTGAGCTGGGAGTTCAAGTACAGCAGCAACCTGGCGCCAACTCTGAAGGACCTCTACCAACCCTTTTTTCAGCGCTCGATCGAACTGCACCTCGAAGTGGTAAATCGGGAAGCCGCGAGCCGGCAACCAGAGAACCGGGGAACCGCAAACGGGGAGCGCCTGGAGCCCGCGCCGGCGGCGGGCGCTTCGCGGCTCGCACGTTCCGAGGTCCGCACCATCTTCGGGATCGCCATGCCGGTCCTCTCTCCCGTGGACCTTTTTCTGGGACAGGGTCTGCACCTGGCAAAGCACCTGTGTGCAGAGCATGTTCGGACGGCGCACCTGGTGGAGTTTCGCCGCCACGTGCTGGCCCGTTTCTGGGACTACGAGTTCTGGATGGAGGTGCGGGAGATGGGGGAGCGCCAGCCGGGAACGTCGTGGAAACTCGGATTTGCGATTGCGACGATCACGCGGGTGATGGGGGAGTTTGCGCCGCGGGCTCTCTCCTGCTGGACCAGCGATCGGCTGCCCGCGAGCACCCGCCGCTGGGTGGAGTGGTATGGGCCTCGCGCCGTCTTCGCGGGCTTTCCCGGCACCAAGCTATACCTGCTGCTGGAGGGAGACGCGCTGCCTTGCGGGCCGATGGGGCGATCGCGTCTGCAGTCGCTGGTTCCTCATGCTCTTCCTGCGGCAATCGAGCATCCGGCGGCTGGCGAGACCGCCGCAGAGCGCGCCGGACGCTACTATCGGCGGCTGCGGTTCTATGCCTCCCGATTTCGCTTCCACAGCGTTGAGGGACTTCGATTTGTGTACGAGACGGCACGCTGGAGTCGCGGCAGGAGGAGCCTACGATCCTTGTAGGTTTGCACCTCACCCCGGGATTAGCGCAACTCAGTACGGCTGCTTCGCATTCCGGTCATAGGTCTGCCCGAATTCGTTGGTATGGGAGACGGTGCCCGGAGCCAAAGGTTCCACGTGGAACACTCCCAGGTCGGTAGCGCCCGAACCGATGTGAACACGGCGGCCGAGTTGTGTCAGGGTCTGCTGCGGAACCGCCTCCACCCAGACGTTCATCCTGTAAGTGCCGGCCGGGACACTGTGGATGAGGAAGACTCCGTCGGGGCCGGCAACTGCGTAGAGAGGGGTCGCGAGCGAGAGTACGACGGCGCTCATCTCGGGATGGATGTTGCAGAAGATGTAGGAGAGGCCCTGGCGGGAGAAGACGACGTCTTTGCTGGAGCCGGCTTCGTAAAGGCCGAGGTCGAAGCGTTTGCCGTCGAAGAGCGAAAAGACGTTGTGGAAGAAGGGATCCGCGTTGGGAAAGCTGACCGTGCTGCCGGCCTGGATCACGAGCAGGTGCGGCATGAACATCCGGTTTTTCTGAGTAAGCGTATATCTTCCGTGCGGCGGAAAGGGGACTGCCGGGGTTCCCTCGACGGGCTCGAGCCACACGACGGCGGGCATCGGGGCGTGCCGGCCTGCGCTGCTTGCAACCATGCGCAGCCTGACCTCAGACCTGTCGTTGCGGGCGGGCGTATCCTCGCCCCGGACGGCTGGCGAAATCAGCGCCATGACACAGAGGATGGCAATGCCGAGACCCATCCAGCGCATCAGAACTTGTATCCCGCTGCCACTCCGATGATATCGCTGGTCGCGGCCGGGCCTGTCACCGGGGTGCTCTGCAGGCGGCGGTATTCGAGCGAAAACAGCAGGTAGGCGCTGGGGCTGTAGATCACGTTTCCGGTGAAGGTGCGGTTCCTGGCCAGGCTGCCATAGGCAGTGCTGCCGGCCCCGACGAAGGGCCGCAGCTCGACGGCGTGCACCTGGTCGAGGCCGAGCGCAGCGTTGAACTCCAGCCGCTCGCTTACCTTCTCCTTGAGCTGCGACCATCCACCGATGTCGTGAGGAACCATGTAGCTGGTTGTGGCGGGAGTTGAGTAGGCGAGGTAGTCCTTCCAGCCTCCGCCACCGAGGCCTCCGAGCGCCTGCCCGTGATAGAAGCTGCCCAGCAGTTCGAGCCGCCACGGCAAGGGCAGCCGGTAGTCGACGGTGCTCGCCCAGCCGTTGAAGCGATAGCCTCCGGAGGTGCGATGGGGGGCGAAGTATCCACCGAAGCCGAGGTGCGCGGCCCGTTCGGAGTTGAGACCGATGAGCGCGATGCGGACCTCTGATCCGGGCCAGCGGCTCTGCTCCGCGGTGCCCGGGATCACGCCTGGGATGGTCGAGGGACGGTAGGCAGGCTGCAGCGGCGCATCGCCGGGGTCGATCAGAGCCGCCTCGAGAGTCAATTGCGCGCGTGGCAGTGCAAGGTCTTCGATGAGGCCGGCCTGCGGGTTCCAGGCCCAGAGGTTGCCGGACCAGGCGAGCGCGGGTGTCGCGACGGCAGTCAATGAAGAGGGCGAATCCGGGCTGATGATCGGCTTGTCGAGCTCAGCGAAGGCGTGTGTATGCTCCCAATCCAGCGTCGCGTGGGCGGTTCGAAGGCGCAGCAGGGAGGAGCCTGCGCTGTAGGTGCTGGCATAGCCGATGGAGCTCGTGGTGGCATCGGCTGCGAAGTCGACGCGCACATCGCCGTGGCTGGTAGCGCCGAAGAGATGCGGACCGCGTGCATCGAGTCCGAGGACGGTCTGCCGCATGGAAGCTCCGGTGGCGCCCGCACCACCCGTGGCGAGGGACGGGGTCGCAGGGAGATCGACACCCCGTGTGTTTACAAAGCTGTTGAAGAGCACCAGCCCGGTGAGCTTCAAGGGAAAGCGGGAATCGGTCTCGACCTTGGCCTGCTGCTGGGTAGCGATCTGGGTGCTCTCGATCGCCTGCTCGTCGCGGAGCTGACCGAGTGACGAGGCGAGCGCGGAGGCGGCGCCCGGGGAGGCCTCCGGTTGCGAGGCGGGGCTGACGGCCGCCACCTGCTGTCGCAGATCGGCGATCTGGCGACGCATCTCGCCGATCTCGCGTTCTGACTGCTCCAGCCTGGCTTCGGTCCCCGCCAGAGCATCATTGAGGCTCTGAATCTGCGCCGCGGCCGCGCCTGCAGGTGGAGTCTGAGCCCTGAGACCCTCGACTCCAACGCTCAACAGGAGGACCACAGAGAAGATACACGGCGGCCACTTCGCGGGCGGGCAGAGGAACGATTTGTCGGGTAGTTGTTGTCCTCTCATTCTGCGACGACCTCTCTGCTGGCTGCCGGAACCTTGACCGGCTCGACCGACGGCTCGCGGGCGAGCGTCATCTCGAAGATGGTCTCTCCGGGCCGGCTGCGAACCAGTCTTACCCCGCCGCCGTGCTCAGCCGCAATGCGCTGTGCGAGAGTGAGGCCCAGTCCGGTTCCCTTCTGCTTGCCCTCGCTGACAAAGGGATCGAAGAGAGTCTGACGGATGGCGATGGGGACCCCTGCTCCGTTGTCCCTGATGCGGAGGACGACGAGGTCATCCTCGGCCTCGACGGAGGCGACCACCTGGGCTGCGCCGCCCGGCATGCGCGCGGACTGGCAGGCATTGAGCAGCAGATTGCAGACGGCGCGTTCAATCTCCTTGCCATTCACGCTTGCCATTGTGGAGATGGCACTCCTGGTCTGGATGATGAAATCCACGCCCTCCGCATCGGGATGTGCCCGCACCAGGGCTACGGCGCGTTCGAGCAGGCTGGAGACCTGCTCGGGCGAGCGGCCCATGGTGACCCCGGTCCTGCTGAAGATGAGCAGGGAGTCGATCATCTCCGTAGTGCCGTGGACGGCAGTGCGGATGTCGCCGAAGATCTCGGCGCGCTCGTGCGCGCTGAGGCGGTCAGACGAGAGGAACTCGGCATTGGCATAGACCGAGGCGAGGTAGTGGCGCAGGTCATGCGAGACCGAGCTGGCCATGCGGCCGATCGTAGCCAGGCGCTCCGACTCAAGCAGGGCGCGGTTGGCCTGCTGAATCTCATGACGCATCCCGGCAAAGACGGAGCTCAGCTGCCGCACCTCGTAGGTTCCATAGCGCGGAACGCGGTGCGACCCGTCACCCTCTCCAAAGGCGCGTACCCCTCGGGCGAGCTCCTCGATGGGACGGGTGACGAGGCGCGAAAGCGCGATCATCAGAGCGCTGCCGAGCAGCAGCGCCATCAGCCCGGCAATCAACATCAGGCGATCGATGCGGCGGATGGACATCTCCGCCGAGCCCAGAGACTTGAGCACGACCAGCTGCAGCGGTGAGGTTGCGGTTGAGGAGAGGTCCTCGGTGGTTGCGAGGTACCGCGCCTCGCCGAGCTCCACGGGCACAGGCTGGCGGCTGGAGGAGGGCGGAGCGAGCTTCGCGGCCAGGCCTCGCTCGAGCGCCGGATCGAGGGTGCTTGCGACCGTGCGACCGCTGCTGAGGAAGGTCGCCTCGGCGCCCGCCGGCCCGCTGATCTGCCGCAGCGTACCCCCTTCGACGGCGATGCCGTTGATGACGTAGCCGAGCAGGGCGCCCGCTTCCCTGCTGCCGAAGTAGAGCGGCTGGGTAGAGCAGGCATAGAGGTTGGACCGCCCCACGAGATAACGCTTGCCGCTGCCGGTGAGCAGCAGGCGAAGTCCGGCCTCGAGGGTAGGATCGACGGGAACGCCCCTGGTGAGCGTCGCGACGATCCTGCCTTGGCTGTCGGCGAGTGCGAAGAGGTCATTGCCGCTGACCCTCCAGAACTCGACTGCGCCGTTGCGGATGGTGGGCGCATCGCTGGTGGTCATCAGCGCTTTGAGGCTGGGCAGGTCGGCAAGCAACGCATCCTCACGCTCGAGCACCGCGAGCCGCTCGGTCTGCAGGTTCTGGAAGGTGGCTACCGAGTCGGTGAGGTTCTGCGAGACGTCCCTGGTGACCTGGGCCAGCAGGCTGTGCCGCACCAGCAGCAGGCTGCTGCTGGTCACTACCACGATGATCAGGGCCATCGCGGCCACCAGCAGCACACGGGTACGAATCCCCTGCTGATGCCCGGGTTCGACCTCGGAGACCTCTCCCGGGTCAGGCGCTCTACCTGGCTTTGACTTCACGGGATGAATTTATATCCTGCGCCGTAGATGGTGAGCAGATGCTTTGGATTGGCAGGGTCGGTCTCGAGCTTCTGCCTGAGCTTGAGAATCTGGTTGTCGACGGTGCGGGTGGTCGGGTACATGTTGTAGCCCCAGACCTCGTTGAGCAGCAGTTCGCGCCCCAGCACCACTTCGGCGTTCTCGGTGAAGAACTTCAACAGCTTGAACTCGTGCGCGGTGAGCACGATCGAGACCGCGGCGCGCTTCAGGGTCATCTTCTGGAAGTCGACCTCGAAGTCTCCGAAGCGATAGACGCTGGCGGGAGTGACCTTGCGGCGCCTGCGGATGGCGCCTTGCACGCGCGCCACCAGCTCGCGCGGGCTGAACGGTTTGGTGACGTAGTCGTCGGCGCCGAGCTCGAGGAGGAGGACCTTGTCGACCACCTCGGTGATGGCGCTGAGGATGATGACCGGGGTGTCGTTCGAGAGGCTCTTCATGGCCTGGCAGAGCTCGCGGCCCGACATGTTCGGCAGCACCAGGTCGAGCACTACGGCGAGGGGGCGCTCACTGCGAAAGGCCTCCAGACCGGCCTGGCCGTTGTCGGCGACCACGACCGAGTAGCACTCATCGGCGAAGACCCTGCGGAGGACTTTTTGCATTCGCAGATCGTCCTCGACGATCAAAATCGTGCCGAGGCGGGGGGCGAGAGGGTTGACCTGGTTGCCGTCCATGATCTCTTCCTGCATTTGCATGTCGAGTTCCATATGCGCCACCTGCGATCGCCCTTCCGGGCTTCGCCTCCTATTTTCGACTAGAAACAGAGGCGGCTCCCACCAAGGGCGGCAAAATGACAATGAAGTGACAATTGCAGCGATGACAATTGCCGGTGGAGGCGCCAAGTTTGCGGCCCGCGACCAGAGTAGTCCGATCCTGCGACTATGTCTGCTCGATCGGAACTCCAGCCGAAAAAGCCTGCTCTGAAGCGACGGCTGCCGGGCCGGAAGCTGGCAGTTGCGCGCCGGACTGTTGCGCGCCGGACGGTTGTGTCCTGAACGGTGCCAGATCGTCGACCACCAGGCTGAGGACCACCACCGCCCAGCAAGGCAGCAGGAGGTCGAAGGGCTCCGCCTCGGCGAGCCCCCGGATGAGCACGAAGATCACGATCGTGAAGAGCAGCATCGGCACCGGCCCAGAGGGAAGTCTCCTAATGGCGCGGATGAGGCTGCCGTAGAGACCGGCGACGATCACCAGGCCGGCGACTCCGTAGGTATAGAACTGCTGCAGCAGCTCATTCTCGGCGTGCCTGGCCTCGAAGCGGTCAGGTCCGAAGGGGGGAATCACCTTCCACATGGAGTCGAATCCATGGCCCAGCCACGGCTTGTCGATGGCTTCGTTCAATACGTAGGCCCAGATGCCGGTGCGGCCGGTGAGGGTCTGAGCCTGGTTACCGGCGGTGGTGTAGACGTCGTAGTACGCCTCGAACAGACCCCAAAAGACCAGGATGAGCAACATCGCGCCCACGGTGAGCAGGACCTTGGTCCTTCGTCGCATCGATCGATCCTGCACCACGAGGAATGCCTCGCTGAGCAGCAGCGCAATGATGGTGGTCTTGCTGAGGCTGCGAAGCAGGGTGATGGACAGAAAGGCTATGGCGGATCCCCACCTGCCCTGCGTGCGCCGGCCGAGATATTGCGCGAAGAGGATGCCGAAGGCGCAGAGGTTGCCTATCTGGTTGGTGTTGAAGAACTCCTCATCGCCCAGCCGGAGGTCTGACTGCGTGGGCATGATCCACGCCAGCAGGGCCAGCGCGCAGCTCGCCGCGACGAAGCCCTTCAACATCGAATTCGCGGTCTCGTCGACGGGCCGGGCGCGGAAAAGGATGAGTACGATGGCGACGTCGGCCGCCACTCCACACCAGTAGGCGATCGACGTGGGCAGGGAGACGGTGGCGCTCCAGGCAAGGCTGCAGCAGGCGAGGGCGAGGAATGCCGAGACCCAGCGCACGGCGGGCAGGCAAAGGATCGAGCTGGTGGAACGCGCGGCCGCTCCGAGTGAATGAAACGCCACCGCGACCAGGAGCAGAAGGTTCAGGATTAGTCCCGCTTCGGCTCCCGTGCGCGGGTCGGTGCCGAGCACATTGACACAGAGCAGCACAACCACGGCCCGCGCAGAGAAGACGAAGCCGGCGGCGAAGGCCATCGCACCGCTGGCCGGGGCGGTATAGAGGCCGGCATCCGCTGCCCGGGCAGCCACGCTCACGAACGCGGCGCTCGAGCGCTGATGTGCGCCGTCTGACTCAACGGCTGTACATCTTCGGGTCGCCCTGGCTGCCTGCGGGAGGCAGGTTCCTGATAAAGACGACGATGGACCAAATCTCGTCGTCGCTGAGAGTTCCCTTCGAGCCCGGCATGCCGGAGGGCCAGATACCGTTGTCGATGATCCACTTCAACTGACCGTCGGAGTAGCTCTGCACATCGGTCGACGCGAGAGAGGGTATGGGCGGCGAGATGTGCTGCACGAAGGGGACGCCTGTGTTCTGCCCGTCGGCTCCGTGACAGGCGACGCAGTAGTAGGAGAAGGCCTGCTTACCGTCGGCGATGGTCGCTGCGGTCGCGGGAAGTGGATTCTTCTCCGCCTTGTTACGGATGAAGATGCTGTGCTTGGCGGCCAGGACGAACCGGCTCTCCAGCCTGCCGGGCGGATCTGCCTTGCAGCCAAGCAGGCCGAGCAGAACAAGCGTGGCAACCGCGGAGGGCGAAGGACGCATGGCTCAATCGACCACGTGAATGGTGAGGGCCATCTCGCCGTGTCCGACGCCGCAGAAGACGGAGCAGTGTCCCACGAAATCGCCGGTCCTGGACGGCGTGAACTGTACCTGGGTCGTACCGCCCTTGCTGACCTTGAGGTCGATATCGAGGTCGCGGAACCGCAGGCCGTGAGCTACATCGGAGCTGGTGAGGACGAGGATGACCGGCTCACCCTTCTTCAACGTAATCGGATCGGGTGTGAACTTGAACTTGCTGGCGGTCACCTGGATGGTCTTTGGTGCGGACTGGGCCGGAGTGGGGCGGCCGGTGAGCATTACGACCGAGGACAGAACGATACACATCAGCAGGGCGTTGAATCGGCGCTTCACCTGTATCTCCTTTGCGCTGCATGGTACGGATGAGTGTGATTGAGGCGGAACTCGACGACTGTGATGGGGAGCATGCGCTCCTTCGTCGATCTGCATCCAGAGTAGCGCCACGGGATGGGCGGCGTGTCACGGCGGTGTAAGTCGATTGTCATGCGTTTGTAAGCAGGCGGTGGAAAGTCTGTATCTTCAACAGCGACGTCTTTGGTCACCGCTTGGTTGCAGCCGAGGATTGTGTTGACTGAGGGTCTGGTGCTGCGACTCTACGATCTCAGGGCGGTTGGGATCTTGAGGATGCGGCGGGGTGCAAGTGGAACTGGTGAGTGGCCGGGTATGAGCGGGCTCACGGGAGTGGCGGGGTGAATGGCGGGGCAAGACGGGGCCGGAAGCCGGAGCGAGTGGCGAGAGAGCTTGGCAGCGGCGCCGGTGGCTACCATTCCGCCGGAGAAGATGAGGCGAGGGGTCTAGCGGACGGGTGCTGACATCTCGGCGCGCTCGGGGCGGTACCACCTCCAGCCGTTTCCCCCGGCACGCTTGGCATCGTAGAGCGCCATGTCGGCGGACTTGCAGAGTGCCTCCTGAGACTCGCCGTGCTCCGGGAAGACGGCGATGCCGATGCTGGGTGTGGTCTTCAACTCGCCGCCCTCGTAGGGCACGCCGGGATCGAAGTTGCGCACGATGCGTTCGCAAATCTGGTCGATGCTGATCTGGTCAGGCTCCTCGGCGAGCAGGATGGCGAACTCATCCCCGCCCAGGCGTGCGACGCAGTCGGAGACGCGCACGGCGTCCTTGAGCCGGCTGGCCGCCTCGACCAGCAACGTATCTCCGGCATCGTGGCCCATGGTGTCGTTGATGGGCTTGAAGCGGTCCAGATCGATCATCAGCAGGGAGAAGCTCGCCCTGCGGCGGCGGGAGATAGCGAGCAGCTTGCGAAACTCCTGGGTGAACATCCGGCGGTTGGGCAGGGTGGTCAGGCTGTCGAGGAAGGCGACTTGCTCGAGGTGTCTCTGGCTCTCGCGCAGCTCGGCCGTACGCTCCTCGACCAGGCGGCGCAGCTCCGCGGCGCGGCGGCGGAAGAGCCGTGTATTCAGCCGATGGCCGCCGATCGCACACATGACCAGCAGCAGAGTCGTGAGTCCGCGAAACCAGCCGGTCTGGTAGAAGTGCGGCTTGAGACGGAAGCCGATCGATGCGCCGGTGTCGTTCCATACGCCATCGTCGTTCGAGGCGATCACGTGGAAGCGGTACCGCCCCGGGGGCAGGTTGTTGTAGTAGCCGACGCGGCGCGAACCGGCGTCGACCCACTGGTGATCGTAGCCCTCTAGCTGGTATTTGAAGCGCACGCGGTCCGGCACCCTGAGGCTCAGACCGGTGTAGTGGAACTCGATCTTGTCGCGGCCGGGCGGGATCTCGAGGTCGGCATTGGCGGGCATGTTCGTGCCGTCGACCACCACGTTCTCGATGACGACCGGCGGAACGAGCTGATTGTGCGCGAGGTTCTCAGGGTCGATCATCACGATGCCCTTGGGGGTGGTGAACCAGAGCTTTCCATCGAGGCCGCGCGCCCCGCCGGGCTGGGAGCCGGGTGAGGAGGCCTCGCTGGTCTTCATGCCGTCGTCGATGCCGTAGACGACGGTGCGCACGGTCGCGACGCGCCCATCGGCGAAGTCGTCCAGGTCCTGGCGGTTGGCCTGGTAGATCCCGCTCGGGGTACTGATCCAGAGGTCGCCGCGGCCGTCGAAGAGGATGCGCGAGGGATAGCTGTCGAAGAGGCCATCAGCTTTTTTGTAGTGGGTGACCCGGCCGTCGCTGATGCGGTAGCGGATCAGGCCGGGAGTGCGTCCGCCCAGCCACAAGCTTCCTCGCCCGTCGCCGGAGATGGTGGTCACCGGGAACTTGATGCCCTTCATCCTGGAATCGGCCGGCGACAGTCCCGGACCGAAGTGGAACAGACCGTCGACGGTGCCGAACCAGAGCGTTCCAGCCGGGTCGCGGTAGATGGTGAAGGTATAGTTGCCGCGCGTACTGAGGGGAGTGGCCTGGCCGCGGATGGTGAGGGGCTCGATCCGGCCTTCCTTGAAGCGGTAGGCGATCGAATCGGAGGTAGTGAGGATGAGCCCCTCATCGTCGGAGGAGATGGCGGAGATGAAGCGCCTGGCGTAGAGCTCGTTCTTGTTGTAGACGGTGAACTTGCCGTCCTTGAGCCTGGTCAGGCCGCCCACGGTCCCGAGCCAGAGCGTTCCTGCCGGATCCACATACATCGAACTGCCGAAGAAGACGGTGAGACCCTTGATGTCCTTGTAGCTGGTGACGACACCGTCCTTGATCCTGCCCAGGCCCCCGCTGTCGCAGAAGACGTAGATACTCCCATCCTGGCCAGTGACGGCGGACTTGGTAGCATCTGCAGGCAGCCCTTCGAGGGTGGTGTAGGTCCTTCCGCGGGCATCCCGAAAGCGGTCCAGGCCGCCCGAGGTCCCCACCCACAGACTGCCCTCCCGGTCCTCGAAGACGGTGAGCGCCCGGTTGTCGGTGAGGCTGTTGATGGCCCCGAAGGAGGACAGGCTATCGCCGCGCATGCGGAAGATGCCCGCCTTGGCTGTAGCAATCCAGAGGTTGCCGTCCCGGTCCTCGGTGATGGCGTTGATGAGCCCGGTGATCTCGTGCGGGAAGACCGGCTCCATTTGAGGGTGGCTGCCGTCGGCCGCCCGCTCCAGACGAAAGAGCCCGCCGGAGGTGCCGACCCACATACGATGCTCCCGGTCCTCGGTCATGGCCGAGATGGGCGCCTTCAGCGTGAGCTTGAGCTCGTCGGTGAGCATGCCGGCGTGGTAGCTGAAGAGCTCTGTCGCCCCTCCGACCCAGACCTTGCCTCTCTCGTCCTGCAGGAAGCCGGAGACGCCGGCCGTCCCCCGCTGCACCAGCCGCAGTCCGTGGGCCGCATCCTGGGAGTAGACAAAGTCATCGGCGCCGATCAGCAGGTCGTGCTGGCGGGTCTCGAAGATGGCCCCGACATCTCCGTCGGGCAGGGCGGCGGGCGGGTGATAGTCAACAAAGACGCCATTTCTGTAGACCACGGTGCGGGCGGTGGTCCGGATGAGAAGGTCTCCGTCGGCGCCCATGGTCAGCGCCCGGACCGGTTCGCTGCCCATCACCGAATCCATGGAGGTAAAGCGCACGCCGTCGAAGCGCACCAGCCCGCCCGAGGTCCGCAGCCAGAGGTATCCATCTCTCGACTGGAGCGTCTGGTAGACGGCCTCGCCGGGAAGTCCATGCTGCGGAGTCCACACGTCGTGGCCGTACTGGTCGATGCGCTTGGCGGGGTCGAGAGCATGGAGGGCGGCGCTCGAGGCGAACAGGCATAGCAGCAGAGCAGCCAGGCTGAGGCCGCGGCGGGCGAGCCGGAGAGCGCGCGTGATCTCCCCTGCGCCCGAAGCAACAGCCCGCTGGTCTGAACAAACCCTTGCGCTCGTCGTCCCTGTCATTTCAGTTGTGACCCACAGCCCCTTCTTCTACATCGGCGATGATTTTGGCTTTCATCAGTGGAAGAGGGCTCGGGTGGGGCCGGGCGCCCCGGTCGAGACGCCCGACGTGAGCGCCGGTGACGGCTGGTGCTCCAACCATACTCGACAGGGGAGCTGCGCGTAACCCCAGGTACCGCCGATCAGGCCGTTCTGGGGACTTATTCGTCTACTCGGCCGAGCGGTGGCTCCCGGCGCGGCGTGCGCGCCTTGCCTTGGCCGGAGGGGGGGTGTGAACCGGGTCCAGGGCCTCGGCGGAGTAGAGAAACGGCTTGCCCCGGGTTGCGGCCACGGTCGAAACTACCTTGAGGAACGCCCCGGCAGCGTGGGACAGGCTTGCTCCGGTGCGATATACCAGCCGCAGCTCTCGTTCGAAGCAGAGTTCCGGTACGGGAATGCGCACCAGCTGACCGCTGCCCAGCTCCTGCTGGACGGTGAGCCCGGGAACCAGCGCTACCCCGTTCCCCATGGCCACGAAGCGCTTGATCGCCTCGAGGCTGGGAAGTTCAAAGCCCATGTTTAACGGCGTCTTGTGGAACTCAAACGCCTCGATGACCCGCCGGCGCAGCGGGGACGGGACATTGTGGGCGATGAAGTTTTCCGCCCCGAGGTCTCGGATGGACACATGGCTCTCGCGGGTGAGAGGGTGCTGCGGATTGACGACAAAGGCGAGCTCGTCCGTATAGACGCGTACGGAATCGAAGCCCTCAGGCGGACGGTAGGTGAGGATCCCGATCTCGACGGTCCGCTGCAGCAGGTCGTCGGGAATGCGGCTGCCGAAGGAGCGCTGCACCGTAACTCCGATCTGGGGGCACAGCTTGCGAAACTGATCGAGCACCGGCAGCAGGTAGAGGCAGGTATATTCGTTGGCTGCCAGGTGCAGGCGGCCTCGCTCGAGGGAGCGCAGCTCTTCAAGGGCGCTGGTCGCCTCGCGCCTGAGGCTGACCATCTTCTGCGCATATTCGCGGAGCACTTCTCCGGCGGCAGTCAAGCTGCCGTCGCGCGAGGCGCGCTCGAAGAGCACCTCCCCAAGATCGCTCTCGAGCTTGCGAATGACCTGGCTGACGGCCGGCTGGGTGCGATGCAGGCGAGTAGCTGCCCTCGAAAAGCTCTTCTCTGCGGCTACGGTCAGGAAGGTCTCAAGCTGGTAGAGCTCCATATCGCTCCTCCTTATGAGATGCCAGGCTCACGCAGCATCATAAGGCCTGCTATCGATCTCTGAAAACATTATAAATTTGCTTTATGGAGGAAAGCTAGGCAGAATCCAAAGATCAGCTCTGCCGATCCAAGTTGAACGGCTAGAACTCTATGGACCAGAGACAGCTCCAAAACCCGCAATCCTCCACGGACAAAGACAGGCTGCTCTTTTTTGACACGACCCTGCGCGACGGTGAGCAATCGCCGGGATGCAGCATGAGTCTGGACGAAAAGCTGTTGATGGCGCGATGTCTGGAAGAGCTGGGAGTAGACATCATCGAGGCCGGGTTCCCGATCGCCTCCGAGGGGGTCTTCCGCTCGGTGCAGGCGATTGCCGCGCAGGCTCAGAGGTCCCGGATCGCCTCGCTCGCACGCGCACGGCGTGACGACATCGAGCGGGCCGCGGCCGCCATCGAGCACGCAAACCTGGGACGCATTCACGTCTTTCTAGCGAGCAGCGATCTTCATCTCGAATACAAGTTAAAGATCAGCCGCTCGCAGGCGCTGGCCCAGGTGGGGGAGTTTGTCGCCCTCGCCCGCACGTACTGCGAGGACGTCGAATTTTCGCCGGAAGATGCGACCCGGACTGATCCCGCCTTCCTCTGCGAGATGGTGGCCGTCGCCGTCGAGGCTGGCGCGACCACGATCAACATGCCTGACACCGTGGGCTACTCGACTCCGGAGGAGTACGGGGCCATGTTTCGCACCGTACGCGAACATATCGTGCGTGAGCGCATCACCGGCGCCGGAGGCGTGATCTTCTCGTCCCATTGCCACGATGACCTCGGCCTGGCGGTGGCGAACAGTCTCGCCGCGATCGAGAATGGCGCCCTCCAGGTCGAGTGCGCGTTGAACGGCATAGGGGAGCGGGCCGGCAACGCCGCCCTCGAAGAGCTCGCTGCGATCATCCGCGTCCGGCGGGACAGGTATCCGGTCGATCATGGGATAGATACGACGAAGCTCAACCCGGCAAGCCGGCTGCTGACCAGCATCATCGCCTTCGGTCCGGCGCCGAACAAGTCCATCGTGGGTGCAAACGCGTTTGCCCACGAAGCCGGCATTCATCAGCACGGAGTGCTGGCCAATCCTCTCTGCTATGAGATCATGACCCCGGTCTCGATGGGCGTGCCCAGCAACCGGATGGTGCTCGGCAAGCACTCCGGCCGTCATGCTCTACGCAGCCGCCTGGAGGAGATGGGTTACGACCTCGGGCCCGCCGATCTGGATGCAGCATACCGCGCGTTCACGCAGCTGGCGGACGTCAAGAAAGCCCTTTACGATCAGGACCTGATCAACCTGGTTGCGCACCACAAGAGGCATCGCGATCTCTCGCCGGGAGACTCCGGCCTGAAGGTGGTATCGACGCATATTGGAGCCGCAGAGCCGGAGAAGAAGGTCGCTGAGCACGATCCGGTGGCGGAGCGTGTCGCTGAGGCTGGATGACTCTTGCGTCCGCTAGATATCATCCACGGCCGTGACGTGAACTCACTCGCCCACCGGTCATCGATACGGAGAACAAGCAGCAGATGAAGCTGAAGATTTTAGTCGTTGCAGGAGACGGGATCGGCCCGGAGGTCACGGAGCAGGCGGTGCTCGCGCTGCGCTCGGTGGCCGAGGCCGGAGGGCACGACTTCCAGTTTGAGGAGGCCGCCATCGGGGGTGCAGCAATCCGCGCCCACGGGAGCCCCCTGCCACCTGAGACCCTTGCAGCTGCGCTCGAGAGCGACGCAGTCCTTTTGGGCGCCGTGGGCGGCAACGAGTGGAATTCGCTGCCGCCGGATCGCCGGCCGGAGGCGGGACTGCTGCAGCTGCGCCAGGCGCTTGGCGGATTTGCAAACCTGCGACCCTCCTTCGCGTGGCCCGCTCTGACGGCCCAGTCACCCCTGCGTCCGGAGGTGGTTGAGGGTTCTGACATCCTCTTTGTCCGCGAGCTGCTGGGCGGCCTCTACTTCGGCGAGCCGCGCGCGTGGGACCGGGACGCGAACTCTGCGTGGAACACCATGCGCTACACCCGCGATGAAGTGGTGCGTGTAGCGCGGGTGGCGTTTGAGCTCGCGTCTGCGCGGCGCCGCAAGGTGACGTCGGTCGACAAGGCGAACGTGCTTGAAGTGTCGCAGCTATGGCGCGCTGCGGTGATCGAGGTGGCGCGGGAGTATCCGCAGGTGACACTGGAACATCAGTATGTCGATGCCTGCGCCATGCACCTGATGACTAGTCCTCGAAATTTTGATGTTGTGGTGACGGAGAACCTTTTTGGGGACATCCTGTCGGATGAGGCGGCGGTGATCACCGGGTCGCTGGGCATGCTGCCTTCCGCCACCATAGGCGGCAGGGTGAATCTATATGAGCCGGTGCATGGCTCTGCTCCTGACATTGCGGGCAGGGGTATTGCAAACCCGCTGGGCGCGATCCTGACGGCGGCTCTATTGCTGCGGCATTCTGCGAAGCTGGAGCATGAAGCGGCAGGCATTGAAGCCGCAGTGCGCGAGGTGCTCGAGCACGGCCATCGCACGGCTGACCTGGTACGCGGCGCTGCCGCTGGCCAGCCGGTGGTGTCGACGGAGGAGATGGGGAGCCACGTCCTGCGCAGCCTGTCCCGGCTGCTGGGGCGGCGGCTACAGGCGGTCCAGGCATAAAACAGCAGCCGTTGTGACGTATCCAGCAATTTACGAATTAAATGTAACAGTGACTGATGTATATGCAGGAGTAGTGATGTCACTAGCGCAGAATATGACTCCTCGAACGCTCTTTCAAAAGCTGTGGGAGTCGCATCTCGTGGCCGAGCCACCGGGGGAGCCGTCGATCCTCTACATCGATCTACACCTGATCCACGAGGTGACGTCGCCGCAGGCGTTTGAGGGGCTGCGCCTCGCCGGACGCACGGTGCGCAGACCTGACCGGGTGGTCGCGACGGTGGATCACAATGTGCCGACCTCGCCTACGCCCTTCATCATCGAGGACCAGACTGCCGCGAGACAGATACAGACACTGCGCAGCAACTGCGCCGAGTTCGGGATCGAGCTCTACGATATCCAATCGGCCGAGCAGGGGATCGTGCACGTCATCGGGCCTGAACTCGGCCTCACCAAGCCGGGCATGACGATCGTCTGCGGCGACTCGCACACGTCGACGCATGGAGCCTTTGGCGCGCTTGCCTTCGGCATCGGGACCTCGGAGGTGGAACACGTTCTCGCGACTCAGACCCTTCCGCAGTCTCGTCCTGCGACCTTTCGCATTGCCGTGGAGGGCACTCTGCCGGCTGCGGTCGGCGCAAAGGATATGGCGCTCGCGATCATTGGCCGTATCGGGACGGACGGCGCGACGGGCTGCGTCGTCGAGTACGCGGGCTCGGCCGTACGCGCGCTGTCGATGGAGGGCCGCATGACGCTCTGCAACATGAGCATCGAGGCCGGCGCGCGTGCGGGCATGATCGCACCCGACGAGACGACCTTCCGCTATCTCGAGGGCCGCCGCTACTCGCCTCGCGGCGCGGACTGGGACAGGGCGGTTGGGGAGTGGAGTGCGCTCGCCTCCGATGAAGGTGCGACGTACGATCGCGAGCTTGTGCTGCGTGCCGAAGACCTCGCACCTTTCGTTACGTGGGGAACGAGCCCCGGGATGGTCGTGCCGGTCACCGAACACGTTCCCGATCCGCACACCTTTGACTCCGAGGGCGCACGGCGCAACTTCGAGCGCGCGCTGGAATACATGGATCTGAAGCCCGGCACGGCGATTGAAGATGTAGCTATCGACCGCGTCTTCATCGGCTCCTGCACCAACTCGCGGATTGAGGATCTTCGCGCTGCGGCTACGGTCGTGACCGGTTATCACGTTCATCCGGGCGTCCGCGCGATGGTGGTACCTGGGTCCATGCGTGTCAAGAAGCAGGCCGAGAGTGAGGGTCTCGATAGAGTCTTTCGCGAGGCGGGCTTTGACTGGAGGGAGCCGGGCTGCTCGATGTGCCTGGGTATGAACCCCGACATATTATCGCCCGGCGAACGCTGCGCATCGACCAGCAATCGAAACTTTGAAGGGCGCCAGGGCGCCGGCGGCCGCACTCACCTCGTCAGCCCCATGATGGCCGCCGCAGCCGCTGTGACCGGGCACTTCACCGACGTGCGCTCGTGGGAGTTCAAACACTGATGGAAGCCTTTCGCGAACTCAGGTCGACGATACTGCCGCTGGATCGAGCGAACGTGGATACCGACCAGATCATCCCCAAGCAGTTTCTCAAGCGCATCGAGCGCACGGGCTATGGAGATTTTCTCTTCTTCGACTGGCGGAAGGATGGCGGATTCGAGCTCAACAATCCACGTTACAGGGGCGCGCAGATCCTGGTTGTGGCGAAGAACTTCGGCTGCGGCTCTTCGCGCGAACACGCGGCATGGGCGTTGTCGGACTATGGCTTCCGCTGCGTCATTGCGCCGAGCTTTGCCGACATCTTTCATTCGAATGCCGGCAAGAACGGCATCCTGCTGATCACTCTGCCCGAGGCAGAGGTGGCGACGCTGCTTGAGAAGGCAGCGAGCATCGAAGGGTACACGCTCAATGTCTCGTTAGTGGATGAGACGATCAGCGATGGCCGCGGATGGAACTCCACTTTTCACATCGATCCATTTCGCCGCGACTGCCTGCTGCAGGGGCTTGATGACATCGGCCTGACGCTTCGTCATGCGTCGTCGCTCGATAAGTTCGAAGCCGAGCACGACGGCGCGTTCTGGGTCACTCCGCGCCCAGCCTCAGCAGCAGAAGGCACGCAGGAACCAGGGCAGATGGGGAGCAGATGAGCACCGAAGGCAAGAGCAGCAACGGCACACGCGATCCGAAGTCATACAGCATCCCGCTCACCGAGGGACCGAGCCGTGCGGCCGCGCGCTCCTACCTGCGCGGGATTGGATTTTCAAAGGAAGACCTGCATAAGCCGATCATCGGCATCGCCAACACATGGACCGAGATCGGTCCCTGCAACTTTCATCTGCGCGACGTCGCCGAGGCGGTCAAAGAAGGTGTGCGCGAGGCCGGCGGCACCCCGATGGAGTTCAACACCATCACTATCTCGGACGGAATCACGATGGGCACGCAGGGTATGAAGGCCTCGCTGATCAGCCGCGAGGTGATTGCGGACTCGATCGAGCTCGTCGCCCGCGGCAACCTGTTTGACGGAGTAGTTGCAATCGCCGGCTGTGACAAGAACATGCCGGGGACGGTGATGGCACTCTGTCGCCTTGACGTGCCATCGTTGATGCTCTACGGAGGATCGATTGCGCCGGGACGTGTGAAGGGGCCGGATGGAACATCGGTGGACATCACGATCCAGGACGTCTTCGAGGGCATCGGGGCGCACTCCGCCGGAAGGCTCGACGATGCCGGCCTCGAGGTGCTTGAGGCCGCGGCCTGTCCGGGTGCGGGGGCCTGTGGAGGCCAGTTCACCGCCAACACGATGGCGATGGCATGCGAGTTTTTAGGCATCTCGCCGATCAGCTTGTCGGGCGTGCCGGCTCTGTCGCCGGAGAAGCATGCAGCCTCGCGCGCGGCGGGGCGCCTGGTGATGGATGCGGCCCGCAACGATCTTCGCCCCAGCAAGCTGATCACCCGCAAGTCGATTGAGAACGCCATCGCGAGCGTGGCTGCATCGGGAGGATCGACCAACGCGGTGCTGCACTTCCTGGCGATCGCTCATGAGATGGGGATTGCGCTATCGATTGACGACTTCGATCGCATCTCGAGCCGCACTCCGCTGCTCTGCGACTTGAAACCCGGTGGCAGATACGTTGCCTCCGACTACCAGGCGGCCGGCGGAAGCCGCCTGCTGGCCCAGCGTCTCATCGCTGCCGGGTTGATTGACGGCGGGTGTCCGAATGTCTCCGGCTACACGCTGGCAGAGGAGGCGGCGCGTGCCGTCGAGACTTTGGGACAGGATGTCATCCACTCACTCGATCAAGCGATCAAGCCAACCGGCGGGCTCGTGATCCTCAAAGGCAACCTGGCACCCGATGGATGCGTCATCAAGGTTGCCGGACACAAGCGGCTCGAGCACACCGGGCCGGCACGAGTCTTCGACTGCGAAGAGGACGCTTTCGCTGCGATTGACGCGGGTGGTATACGTCCTAACGATGTAGTAGTGATCCGGTATGAGGGGCCGCGCGGCGGGCCCGGCATGCGCGAGATGCTCGGCGTGACGGCTGCGATCGCCGGTATTGCTGAATTGTCAGATACCGTTGCACTGTTGACGGACGGCCGATTCTCGGGAGCGACGCGCGGGCTGATGGCGGGTCACGTTGCACCTGAGGCCTTCGTTGGCGGGCCTATTGCGGCAGTCGAGGAGGGCGACATCATTCACTTCGATATACCGAACCGGCTGCTCACCGTCGAGGTGTCAGAGGCAGAGATCCAGCGCAGGCTGAGCGGATGGAGCGCGCCCGCACCGCGCTTCACCCGCGGAGTCTTTGCCAAGTATGCCAACAGCGTCTCCTCCGCGGCACTCGGCGCGGTGACCAACTAGAGCGAACGTTCAACTGAAGTCACGACGACGGGCGCGGCATCAGACGCCAGGATGAGTGAGAAGCAGATGACGAACAAGGAAGTCTTGACCAAGGAAATGTCGGACCAGAAAGCCGCGGGCATCGGAGCGGGAGAGGACGCGGTCATGCACGCGCACCCGGCGAGGCTGACGGGTGGAGAGATACTGTGGGCCACCCTGGTTGGGGAGGGAGTTCACGAGGTCTTCGGCTACCCGGGCGGGGCGATCCTGCCTGCGTACGACGCGCTGCGCAAATTTCCGATTCGCCACATCCTGGTGCGGCACGAGCAGGGCGCGGCGCACATGGCCGATGGATACGCGCGCGCCTCAGGCAAGGTGGGCGTGGCGATCGCGACCTCAGGCCCGGGTGCGACCAATCTTGTCACCGGCATTGCCACGGCGATGCTCGACTCGACGCCGATCGTCTGCATCACCGGCCAGGTTTCGAGCAAGGTACTGGGCACCGATGCATTTCAAGAGGTGGATATAACCGGCATCACGCTGCCGATTACCAAGCACAACTACATCGTCACGCGCGCCGAGGACATTGCGCCGGTGGTGCGCGAGGCCTTCCTGGTGGCGCGCTCCGGCCGCCCCGGACCGGTGCTGGTCGATATCACCAAAGACGCGCAGGCGGCGGTCGCGGACTTCGATTTTGCCGCCGCGGGGCCCCGTGCTCATCGCGCTCATCCCATGCTGCAGGTCGATGCGTCGTCGCTGACGTCGGCGGTCGAAATGATCCTCGCGGCAAAGCGCCCGGTGATCTTTGCCGGCCACGGAATCATCAAGTCGGGAGCGATGCGCGAGGTCCGCACCCTCGCCGAACGGCTCCAGATTCCGGTCGCGTGCACCCTGCTGGGACTCGGATCGTTCCCTGCCTCGCACGGGCTTTCGCTGGGGATGATGGGCATGCACGGGGAGTCGTGGGTGAATAATGCGATCCAGCAGTCTGACCTGCTGATCGCGTGCGGCATGCGCTTTGACGACCGGGTGACGGGCTCGCTTGCGACCTACGCACCCAATGCCAAGAAGATCCATATCGACATCGATCCGTCTGAGATCAACAAGAATGTCGCAGCCGATGTTGCGCTGATCGGCGACCTGCGTGAGGTGCTCGAGCAGCTGCTGCCGCGCATCGCGCCCCGCAGCGGATCGGATTGGCTGCGCGCGATCAATGCGATGAAGGGCGACGCGTCGGTACGCGATATTCGCAACCTGCCCGACAACGGGCATCTCTACGCTGCGCACGTGATCAACGACCTGTGGAACGCGACCGGCGGCAAGGCGATCGTGGTCACCGACGTGGGCCAGCACCAGATGTGGGAGACGCAGTACTACAAGCATGAAGAGCCGCGAACGCTGATCACGTCGGGCGGACTTGGGACCATGGGTTTTGCGCTGCCGGCGGCGATAGGCGCCAAGGTCGCCTGCCCCGATAAGGAGGTCTGGGTGATCGCCGGGGACGGCGGCTTCCAGATGACCTCGGCCGAGCTGGCCACCATCGCGCAGGAGAACCTTGACATCAATATCGCCGTGATCAATAACGGATTTCTGGGCATGGTGCGGCAGTGGCAGGAGTTCTTCTACGAGAAGAATTATTCATGCTCACCGATTCTGAGCCCCGATTTTGTCAAGCTTGCCGACGCGTACGGCATTGCCGGAGCCACGGTGCGGACGCGTGCCGAGGTGCTGCCCGCAGTGAACGCCGCGCGGAGCACAAAGGGTCCGTTCCTGATCAATTTCCTGGTCGAGAAGGAAGATACGGTCTACCCGATGATCAGCCCCGGCGCGGCTTTGAACGACATGATCCGCCGCCCGGCCGCCGCCATGTCCGGTCGCCTGGATGCGTCCGAGAAGGTCATCCGGGATGGCGGCGAAGATTCGAATCCGTCACAGAGAAACAAGAATGCGGCGCAGCAGAGCTGGAACCCGCTGATGGATCGCGCGGACGACTAGTGATTGTCAGTTTGCAACAGTAGCTGTTACGTAATGCATGGCAGACGGAAAGGCACGAATGCTTCACACCTTTGTAGCGCTGGTCGAGGACAAGCCGGGCGTGTTGACGCGCGTCGCTTCGCTCTTTCGCCGGTTGAACATCAACATCATCTCGCTCACGGTGGGCTCGTCGGAGCGGACCGGGGTCTCGCGGATGACGATCGTCGCCGATGCGCAGCCTGGTGCAGGCAACCGCGTCAAGGCGAGCCTTTACAAGCTCGAGAACGTGATCGAGGTGGACGATGTGGGCCAGTTCTCCTGCGTCATTCGCGAGCTCGCGCTGATCAAGGTAGCGGCGACGCCCAAGACGCGGTCCCACATCTTCGAGCTCGCCGAGGTCTTTCGCGCGCGCATCGTCGACCTCGCACCGGAGTCGCTGATGATCGAGATCACGGGCGTCGCGAGCAAGATCGAGGGGCTCATCCAGGTGCTGGTCGAGAGTGAAGATCAGATCCTGGAGGTCTCGCGTACCGGCAGGATGGTGATGCGGCGCGGCCAGCACACCAGCCGCGTTCTCGACGCCATGCGCCTCTCCGACCCTGAGCTGGAGGCCAACATCGCAGCGCCCGACCTTGTGCCCGAGATCGACCAGCTGCCTGAGCAAGCTGATCTGCCGGAGTAGCGGCGCGCGACCCTGCGACGTGGATCGCGCCGTCAAGCCAGTACAATGGCTGGTGCGACAACGCCGCCTAACATGCGGAAAAGGAAGCATTCACTCGTCGCGATAGCCAGGACGATCACCCTACCGAAAAGGAACGATAAAGAAGATGCCAGCGAAGACCTTCCACGACCAGGACGCCGATCTCTCCCTCATCCAGCAGAAGAAAGTGGCCGTGATCGGCTACGGTTCGCAGGGGCACGCCCACGCTCTCAACCTCAAGGACTCCGGCGTCGAGGTTGCGATCGGACTGCCTGCGACGAGCCGGTCGATCGATAAGGCGCGCAAGGCGGGCCTGGCGGTGAAGAGCGTATCCGATGCAGCCGCATGGGCTGACGTCATCATGGTGCTCACGCCGGATCACTCGCAGGGTGCGACGTATGAGAGCGAGATCAGGCAGCACCTCACGGCCGGCAAGACGCTGATGTTCGCACACGGATTCAACATCCGCTTCGGAGCGATCACGCCACCGGCCGGCGTCGACGTTTCGATGGTCGCGCCCAAGGCTCCCGGCCACCGCGTTCGCGAGGTGTTTACCGAGGGCGGAGGCACGCCGTGCCTGGTGGCAGTGCACCAGGACGCGTCCGGCAAGGCACTGGCGCAGGCGCTCTCTTACGCGAAGGCGATCGGCGGAACGCGCGCCGGTGTCATCCAGACGACCTTTACCGAGGAGACGGAGACGGACCTCTTCGGTGAGCAGGCCGTGCTCTGCGGCGGTGCATCGGCGCTGGTGAAGGCGGGCTTTCAGACGCTCGTCGACGCGGGCTATCAGCCGGAGGTCGCCTACTTCGAGTGCCTGCATGAGCTGAAGCTGATCGTCGACCTGATGTATCGCGGCGGCCTTGCCTACATGCGCTACTCCATCTCAGATACGGCGGAGTGGGGCGATTACACGGCCGGCCCGAAGGTCGTCACCGAGGCAACCCGTGCGGCGATGAAGCAGATCCTTACGGACATCCAGGACGGCACGTTCGCCGACCGCTGGATCGCTGAGAACAAGACCGGCGGCCGCCGTCAGCTCGAGGCGTATCGCAAGGCCGAGTCTGACCTGCAGCTTGAGGAGGTAGGCGCAAGGCTGCGCGCCGCCATGCCGTTCCTCGATCCCGTGGTGGTGGAAGACGGGCAGCCAAGGAAGCCCGAACCGGTGGCTGTCTAGCAACGGCATCCACACGAATATGAGCAAGGCGGTCTGATCTTCTGATGACGGTGACTCACGTTTCAGAGGCGGACGCTGCTCGTGATTTCGCGGCGGTTATGACTCGCATCCGTGCCGGGGAGGAGGTCGTGGTAGAGGTGGAGTCTACTCCGATTGCGGTCTTGCGGCCGGTGAGAGAGCTGCGGATGCTCTCTGAATCGTTGAGAATCCTCAAGGCACGCGGATCGACTGTGACGCTGGACGGCGACTTTGCTCATGATCTTGAGAGCATCGTGCCGGTCATGATCAACCTTTGAATCCGCCGGAATGGCCTTAACACTGGATTCGAGCGTGGCGATCGCCGGCGAGCGTCGCGGCGAAACACCCTCATCGCTATCCAGGTGCTTCGCAAGCGTCACTCGACGGGCCGGTCGGGCTGCGAGTTGTAGATCTCTTCGACACGAGCGATCGTATCTACATCCACCGGCAGCTTGTCTGTGCGGATGCGCAGGATACGCGGAAAGCGCAGCGCAAAGCCGCTCGCATGCCGGTCAGAACGCATGATGTTGTTGAAGGCGACCTCGAGCACCAGCAGCGGTTCGACGCTGCGCACCCGGCCATAATCCTCCAGGGTGTGATCGAGGAAGAACGCGGTGTACTCGTTGATCTCGGCGTCCGTTAGTCCGGAGTAGGCTTTGCCGACGTTCTTCAACACATCACCGTCTCGCACCGCAAAGGTGTAGTCGCTGAGCACGTTGGCGCGGCGACCGTGGCCGTATTCGACCGCGGTCACGACTACGTCGAGGGTCGCGAGTTCCCTCTTGAGCTTCAGCCAGGCGAGGCCGCGCCTTCCCGGCTGGTAGATGCTGTGGAGCGCCTTCAGCATCACCCCTTCGTTGCCGCGGGCGCGAGCGTCGGCATAGGCCTGCTCCAGCTGTTCGGCGCTGTCGAGCCGCACCGCGGGCGCGAGCACCAGCCGTGAGAAGCGGCTCGCCAAGCCGGGTGCCTGGCCAGCGAGGTTGCTCTCCGGCTCCTTGAAGAGAGCCTGCTGGCTCGTCCTGCGGGCTGCGCGGGCGGACGTGGCCGGTGTGCGGACCGCCTCCGTGGCGCCATGATCGATCAAGCGTGTTGCCTCCCCGCTCACCAGGGATTCGAGGACCAGCCTGCGCCGCGACAGGGGAAGTTCGAGGAGCAGTTCGCCGTCGAGGTACAACACGTCAAAGGCCATGAAGACGACGGGGGTACTCTGGCGCATCTCAGCGGTGACGCGCTTGCGGCCGACCCGCTGCTGCAGGGAGGAGAAGGGTAGAGCCCGGCTGGTTGCAGGGTCCCATCCGAGGATTTCGCCGTCCAGGATGATCGGACGATCGAGCTGAGCAAAGGCTTCGGCGACCTCGGGAAAGCTCATCGTCATATCTTCGCGACTGCGGGAGAAGAGCGCGACGCGGCCCGGCTGTGCCGGATCGCCGGCGTGCAACTGGGCACGAATGCCGTCATATTTGTCCTCCATCTGCGCCTCGTGGATGACGACCTCGAGGGCAGGTACCGCGGTGGACTGAGGCTCTGCCATCTTCTCGCCGCTCGAGGCTGGATCAGCGACCGCGTCTGAGGCGCCGGACTGCTCCACGACTATCTCCTGAGCAAAGCGGGCGAGCGCCTCGTCGACGCTATCGACGGGGCTGGCCAGCATGAAGCCGAGCGGATGGAAGAGCCTCATTTGCGCCTCGTCGAGGCGGCCAGAGGCAGCCATCCCGACCACCTCGGGCAGGCTGCCATTGAGCATGGAGGCGCGCCGCACCTGGGCGGCGTCGACGCCGTAAGCTGCGGCAATGCCCTCCTCGACGAGGCTCTGTTTCACGCCCGTACGCATATCGCCCAGCATCAGCTTGATGAGGTACTTGGCCTCGAGAGTGGTTGCGCGGCGCAGCAGCTCCAGGACGAGATGCAGCTTTGCGGCGGCGCGGGATATGGCGGCGATCAGCGCAAAGGCTTGCTCGACTTCGCCCAGGGTCAGCGGTGCGTCGGGGGTGCTGGTGCTTCGAGGGCCTCCGTCTTCGCTGGCGGGGTGGTCAGGGACGCGGGTGTCGGGGCCGTGCGTGACGAGGCCGCGAGTCTCACGCTGGAGGAGCACATCGAATGCGGCGCCGCCCATATCTCCGTGGCGCAGATATGCGGCGTGGAGGGCGGCGTCATCGGCACCGGACAGCTCGGCGATCGCCCTGGCCAGCAGGGCTCCGCCTACGCTGAGGCCGCGCGGGTCTGTCTCAGGGAAGGGCGTGCCGGCCAGGAAGAGCGCGCCCCGGCCTGCGTCTGTCGGGGAGAGAGTGCGCAGCCAGGCTGCTATGAGGGATCGCTTTTCAAGTTTGCGGGTAGTGCCGGCGAGCGCCTCACAGAGCTCCGCAAAGGCGCGAAAGCTGGAGCACGGCGGCGCCGGAGCAGTCGGCGCCGCAGCAGCCCGAGCGGAGACTGCGCCTGAACCGAGGGGGGAATTATCCACATCTATATAGATGCGACATCCGCCGGCATCCGGGCACACTGGTTCCGGGCACGGGGGACTGCCGGTGCAAGAGCTAGCTGGTTATGGCTTAACGCTGCAAGGGCCGCTCGTTTCGCGTTAAACTGGATTATCGATGAGTTGCCTACTCGCCATCTCGGCTCTGCGCTAGCGGCTCCCGCCGCCTACAGCCGCTCTTCGCTCGTTTAGATGATTCCCCCTGAAGATTGCAGACGAATTGCCGCGGCGCGCAGCGCCTGGCGAGAGGAACGTCATGTTTGACCGCCTGGAACAGATGGAAGCACGATATGAGGACCTGGGGCAGCAGCTTGCTCTCTCTGAGGTCGTGAACGACCGGGAGCGCTACCACAAGACCTCGAAGCAGCACCGCGACCTGCAGGATGTGGTCAACCGGTACCGCGAGTACAAGCAGGTGCAGACCGGTATTGCGGACGCCAGGGGAATGCTGAGTGAGAGCGACCCTGAGCTGCGCGCGATGGCCGCCGAGGAGCTCGCCGGCCTCGAGGTGCGGCTGCCGGCGATCGAAGACGCGATCAAGCTGCTGCTGTTACCGAAAGATCCGAACGACGAGAAGAACGTCATCCTTGAGATTCGGGCCGGCACGGGCGGGGACGAGGCATCGCTCTTCGTCGCCGAGATCTTCCGTATGTACTCGCGCTTTGCCGAGCAGCATCGCTGGAAGGTCGAGGTGCTGTCGTCGTCGGAGAGCGGCATCGGCGGCCTCAAGGAAGTGATCGCCATCATCGAGGGCGCCCGCGTCTATTCGCAGCTGAAGTATGAGAGCGGAGTGCACCGCGTTCAGCGGGTGCCGGCGACGGAGACGCAGGGACGCGTGCACACCTCCGCGATCACCGTTGCCGTGCTGCCGGAGGCGGAGGACGTGGACGTGAAGATCGAGGCCAAGGACATCCGCATCGACACCTTCTGCTCGTCAGGGCCCGGCGGACAGTCGGTGAATACGACCTATTCCGCGGTGCGCATCACCCACCTGCCGACCAACACGGTGGTGAGCTGCCAGGACGAGAAGTCGCAGATCAAGAACCGCGAGAAGGGTATGAGGGTGCTGCGTGCGCGGCTGTATGAGCAGGAGATGGCGCGCCAGCAGGAGGCGCTCGCCAAGGAGCGCAGGCAGCAGGTGGGGACGGGCGACCGGAGCGAGAAGATCCGCACCTACAACTTCCCTCAGAACCGCATGACCGACCATCGCATCGGGCTCACCATTCATCAGCTTGCCGAGGTGATGGAGGGCCGCCTGCAGCCGATTGTCGACGCCCTGACGACCCACTTCCAGGCCGAACTGCTGAAGGCGGAGACGGCGTCCGTTGGATAAGGCGGGCGGCGGGCAAAGCAGTCCGGGATGTTTCGATCCGCGGCAGCTATGAGCACAGACGAAGGCGGCGCGGCCGGGCTCAATGTCGAACACTCGATCGGGAGCCTGCTGCGCGAAGGCCGGGAGCGACTGCAGAAGCTGTCATCAGGCCGGCGGGACGCCGAGTTGCTGCTGATGAGGGCGGCGGACCTGTCTCGATCCACGGTGCTCACCAGCGGCAAGCAGCGGCTCAGTCCCGAGATCATCGAGGGCTACCGCAGGATGGTTGAGCGGCGCGCGGCCTTTGAGCCGGTGCAGTACATCCTTGGGGAGCAGGAGTTCTTTGGGCTTCGTTTTGAGGTGACGCGCGATGTGCTGATCCCGCGTCCGGAGACGGAACACCTGGTAGAGGCACTGCTGGCCCGCATGCCCCGCGACCGGGCAGTCAGGATCGCGGATGTAGGCACAGGCTCGGGCGCGATCGCGGTGGCGCTCGCGAGGGAGCTGCCCCAGGCTGAGCTGACCGCCCTCGATATCTCGCCTGAGGCACTGCTGGTGGCCGTCCGCAACGCAGAACAGCATGGGGTCGGCCGGCGCGTAAGATTTGCCCTCTCGGACCTGCTGCAGGCGGTGTGCGAGGGGCCGGCCTTTGATGCGATCGTCTCCAATCCCCCTTACATCGGTGACGGGGAGGCGCTTGAGAGGCAGGTGCGAGACCACGAGCCGCGTGCTGCGCTCTTTGGCGGGGAGACCGGCTTCGAGGTCTATGAACGGCTGATTCCGCAGGCTGCGGCGCTGCTGCGGCCGGGGGGCTGGCTGCTGCTCGAGATCGGCGCCAGCCAGCAGGAACGCCTGCGGGAGCTGCTGGCGGTCTGGGACGAGGTGAGCTTCGTCCGTGATCTGCAGGGGATACCCCGGGTCGCCGTCGCTCGGCTTGCCGCGGCGCAGGTCCGTGTGGATCAGCAGGGCCAGGCTTGATCGCTGGTAACCCGATCGAGGCGGCCCGGGGCGACGTTGAACGTGCTGGGATGAGGGCATCGACCCGCATCAGCTCCAGCGGTTGGAGGCCTGCCTGCCGCTGCCGCCCCAGACCAGGATCAGCGCTATGAGATGTGCCAGGAACCAGATGCCGAGTCCCAGGTTGAAGTAGATGTAGATCAGCATGAGCACTCTGGGCAGAAGCGCCCAGAGCAGCAACCCGGCCAGGTCGGGCATGTGGGCACTGGGCAGCTGATGATCGAACCAGGCGAGGGCCATGGTGATGCGCGGCAGAAAGAGCGAGAGTACCAGTATCCAGAGCGGAATTGCGTGCAACATCGAGCCTCCCTGTCTTTGAACCGGCAGGGGGGCGGCTGGTTCGCCGCGCTTGCACCCGATCGCGATCCTTAAAGACTCAGCTCAGAGTATGCAGTGCGTGCCCTCCAGAATTCAACGAGAGTCGAAATTCACCGGGTTTCAAGGCCAATATTGCGGCAGCCGGGCCGAACTCATGCCACAATGAGCCCATAAGTCTCACATGGCGGGACACACCCGGCAGGCAAGCTCAACACTCAGCAAGACCTCATACCGCAAGTTCAGGAGACCAAATGTTGCAGAGACTCAGGCCATTCCTTGCTCTCGCCGCTATGGCATTTCTGCCGATCTGCCCTGCCGTCGTACTCTGCCAGACGGCGGCTACTGGAACTATCACCGGAACGGTCACCGACAAGTCCGGCGGCGTCATTCCCAACGCGAGCATCACCATCAAAGATCTGGATACCGGAACATCGCGCACCCTCAACACCAACGGCCAGGGGATTTATGTAGCGTCGTTTCTGCAGCCGGGAACCTACGAGGTGGTTGCCGCGCAGAGGGGTTTCAACGCGTTCGATCAGAAGGATCTGAGCCTCACGGTGGGGCAGAACCTAACCCTCGATATCGTGCTCGCGGTGGGATCAAGTGCAGTGACCGTCGACGTGCAGGCGGGAGACGCGCCGCTGCTCGACACGCAGCGCACGGAGGTGTCACAGACCGTCGACCAGGCGCTGATCCAGAACCTGCCGGTGGCAAGCCGAAACTGGACGAGCTTTGCCCTGCTGACGCCCAATGTGACTCCCGATGGCACCAGCGGGCTGGTGAGCTACCGCGGGATATCCGGTCTCTACAACAGCAACCTCGTCGATGGCGCCAATAACAACCAGGCGCTCTTCTCCGAGGCTCGCGGACGGGCCTCCGGGGCGCCGTATGTCTATAGTCTCGACTCAATCAGAGAGTTCCAGGTGGAGACCGCGGTTTACAGCGCCGAATTCGGGCAGGCAGCGGGGGGGCAGATCAATGCGATCACCCGCTCCGGCACGAATGCTACTCACGGCGACCTCTTCTACTACCTTCGCTACCCGGCGCTTAATGCGCTCGATTCGTACAGCAAGTTCCAGGGGATTACTCAGCACCGTCCCTTGCTTCTGACCCAGCCCGTGCACCAGCAGCAGCAGTTTGGCGGCAGCGTCGGGGGCCCGGTCATCCATCAGAAGCTTTTTTATTTTTTCACCTACGACGGCTTTCGCAAGGTCGCTCCGATCCTCTATACCTCGAACGCAAATATCTCGTTGACCCCGAGCGGCCCCACGAGCTCAACCAGCACCATTACGCCTACCCAGTGCAACGACAGCAGCGGCAATCCGCTGGTCTCGGCATCGCAGTGTACTGCTGCTATCAATTATCTTCTCGGCTTGTCGGGAAGTTATCCGCGCGTGCAGAAGCAGGACATCTTTTTTCCACGCCTGGACTACCAGTTGAACGATCGCAACCATATCTCGGTCAACTTCAATTTTGGGAACTATAAGTCGCCGAGCGGCTACTCACCCGGACCTACTGTCAGTAATTCTTCTATAACCACGAACGGGACTACGAATTATCACGAGCGCTTTCTGATCGGGAACTGGAGCTCGGCTTTCACCGCGAACACGGCCAACGAAGTGATTGCGCAGTGGGGGCGCGATCTCGAGACGGCCGGGGTCAATGCGCCGGGGCCGAGCGTAAGTATCGGCAATGTGCAGACCTATGGAATGCCGAACGCCCTGCCGAGGACTGCAGAGCCGGATGAGCATCGCATCCAGTTCACCGACATCCTGTCGACCACGCACGGACGGCACACGTTGAAGGTGGGCGGCGACCTGAACTTCATCCACGAGCTGATGATCAACCTCTTCCAGGGTGGCGGAGTTTATTCTTACAGCGCAGCCGGCACGGCGACAGGCAACTTCCAGAACTGGGTGCGGGACGTCTTTCCTGCCAGCCCGCTCGACCCTGCAGCCGGTACGCACTACACGACCTTCACTCAGGTCTACGACCCGATCACCCATGTCGGCAAAGATGATTTCTGGATGAAGAACTACGACGTCTTTGCCGAGGACACGTGGAAGATAAAACCAGACCTGACTTTTGATCTAGGAGTCAGGTACGACTTACAAGTTACTCCACAGCCGACTCACCCGAATGCAACCTCGGCACTTGCGACCTTCTACACGGGATCTCTGAAGACGGTGAAGGACAGGGTAGTTCCGCGCCTCGGCTTTGCGTACAATCCGCATCCGGGCACGGTGTTCCGCGGCGGTTACGGTATATTCGCGGCCTTGACCCAGGGCAGCACTTACTACGCGATGCGGGTTGAAAACGGCGTCTATCAGACGAACTATAACTTCAACGGCTACAAGGCAGGCACAGGCGCTCCCGTATTTCCGAATGTGCTCTTCACGCCGCCGGGTCTACCCCTGGCAGCGCCCTTCAGCGGAGCCGCCGCACCCCAGGTCACGCCCGGAGGCTCGGCGCTGATCACGAGCTTTCATGGCCTTGATCCTAACTTCGTTCCGCCGCTTGCGCATGAAGCGGAGCTCGGCCTCGAGCAGGAGATGCCGGCAAGGGTAACGCTCTCGGTTGGGTATGTGGGGACGCGAGCGCTGCACCTGCCTGTCTTCGTCGACAGCAACCTGGCCCGGGCAACTACTACCCGCGACTACGCCATTTACAACTCCGGCGGAGCGCAGACGCGGCAGATTACGCTGCCTTTTTACACCGCGCGTCTGACTGCGGCCGACGGATCGATCAATACGGGGTTCAGCGCTGTGAACTCCTGGTATAACTCGATGGCTGTGACGGTCCGGCGGCCCTTCGATCATGGCCTCGAGGTACTGCTCAACTACACGTGGAGCAAGGCGACCGACCTTGGCCAGGTGCAGGGCGCGTATGGGACGTTCTACGGCGGTGACGCCCCCATCGATCCTTACAATCTGAAGGCGGAGGAGGGTCGCTCGGACCTCGATCAGCGGAACCACTTCGGGGCCTCCGTGGTCTACCAGCCGATGCTCTTCAAGAACTTCGTGCTGACCCGCTACCTGATCAATGGCTTCCTCTTCTCGGGCACTGCGACGGAGACGACCGGCTTCCCGATCACGCCGGGGCTGACCGGCTACCCGCAGGCCAGCTTGAAGGTCGGCATCGAAGGCGGTCTGACGGGTGGGGTGATCAGCTCCGGTTCCGGTGCTGCGACGGCGGGAAGAGCTCCCCAGGTGGCGCGCAACTCCTACCCTGGTCCCGGACTGCGAAACATCGACTTCCGCGTCAGCCGCGACTTCGCCCTGCACGAGCAGGTCCGCTTCCAGATACTCGGCGAGGCGTTCAACCTGATGAACCACACCAACATCTTCGGTGTGAACACGACGGCCTTCAGCTACGTCACGCCGGGCGGCAAATTGCCCAGCGGGGGAAGTTGTCCTACCCTGGCAGCGACCGGGGATGCCAACTTCAACGGCTGCGTCGCGCCTTACGTCAGCGCGACGGCGCCCTTCCGATCTGAGAACTCGACCAGCGGCCTGCTCTATGGAGCGCGGCAGCTGCAGGTCTCGGCCAAGCTGTTCTTCTAGTGACCCAGGCGAGAGGCGGGCGAAGGTCATGTCGCCCGCCTTTGACGGCTGACACCTCGAAGAGAGCGGGGTGCGAGCATACTGCTGCCTGCCCCGCGTGGTCGGTCTCAGAATTCATCTCAAGAGGCCGGATATGCCAGCGGCGATGACACCCGGTTCGGAACCCAGCAGCGGAGTTGCCGGCGATACGGACGAGCGAGTATCGCAGAGGCACAGTGTCGCGACGATCGTGAGTATGGCGGTGGTGGCTTCCGCGCTGGCGACGCTGCTGCATGAGGGGCTGGGCCACGGAGTGGTCGCGTGGCTGCGCGGCGAGACTCCAACGATGCTGACCAGCAACCACCTGTCGTCGCTGCGATCGGACCGCGTGGTGGCTGCCGGTGGAACGGTGGTCAACCTGATCGTGGGAGCTGCGGCACTGCTCGGGTCGCGCGCCGCTGGTGGGAGGGCAAACCTTCACTACTTCTTGTGGATCCTGGCGGCCTTGAACCTGCTGCCCGGTGCAGGGTACTTCCTGTACTCGGGCATGTTCGGCTTTGGGGACTGGTATGACGTGATCAAGGATCAGCCGCACGAGGGTGCGCTACGGGTGGCCCTGGTGCTCTTTGGCGCGGCCCTGTATGTGCTGGTGGTGCGATGGCTCGCGGTTGGGGTGCGGCCGTTCGCTCCCACTCCCTCTGCTTACAACGTGGTCGGGCGGTATGCATACTACGCGGCCGGAGTTTTCAGCTGTGCCGCGGGGGCGCTCGACCCGCTCGGACTCAAGCTCTTCTTCGTCTCTACGGTGGCGGCTGCGTTCGGCGGTTCGTCGGGGATGCTCTGGATGGATAGCCTGATGCCCTCACGTGCTGCCAAAGAGAGCCTTGTCGTCCGGCCGCAGCCTGGATGGTGGGTGGCTGCGGTAGTTCTAGGCGGCTGCTACATATGGTTCGTAGGGCGGGGCATTTCGCTGTGCGGCAGCGCCTCGGCGGCCTGCTCCGGCCTGTGACATGCTCGCCGGTGACGGCAGATGCCCGGACCGGCGTTTCCTGGCTAAGTCATCCGGAATGAGCGGTTACACTGATCAGGCTAATGGTCTGCTCTCGCCGTGCGCCTGATTATTTTCTCGACATCAATGTAGCAACGAGAGACATAGGATGCCGAGCAGCAGATTCGTGCATCCGATTGGAGAGCGTAGTCAACGGCCGGCAAGAGCTGCGGGAGGATGGCGCGCGAACGGCAGATCAGGGGCGTAGAGGCGACCTCAAAGCGGGAGACGAGAATCGATTGGCGAAGGTAGAGGAAGATCAGCACGGAGGCGTTCGGACTATGTTGAAGAAATGGCTGGTTTTACCCCTGCTGGCAGCATGTTGCATCAGCGGCCGGGCTCAGGTAGTACAGGCGGTGCGGGTCAGGACCCAGTCCCTCACGCTGGGGGGAACCTTCCAGAGCTTCAACCCCGATTACACACTGACTTGGCTTAAGGGCTTCGGCGCCTACGTCGATTATGTGCCGTACCGTTACCGCCTCGCGACCATCGGACTCGAGGGCGAACTGCTTCCCTTAAACCTGAACCAGGTGAGCCACGTCCACGAGCGGACCGCGTCTATCGGGCCGATCGTCAGCGTGGGGCAGTTTTACGGGCTTCGTCCGTTCGCCAAACTGGAGTACGGCCTCGGTAACTTCTACTATCCCTACTTCACATCAGTACGCCCGAAGTTTTACACCGACAGCTACGGTGTATGGGCCACAGGTGCGGGAGCAGACTACAGCATCCGCCCCAGGGTATCGATCCGGGCGGAGTATGAGTACCAGAGATGGACCCACTTTCGCGGGGCGAAGACTCTCAACCCCAACGGAATCATCATCGGGGTCAGTTACCGGATCTTTTGAAGTCTGGCCGGATGGTGAGCGGAAGAGCTCAGTGGTTGTCCTTGCGGGTGTCGACTGCTGGGGCCTTGCGAAGGTTGCGGCGTCTCCAGACGACCGAGAGCAGGTAGGCGAGCTGCAGGGCCCAGGCGAAGCCGTAAGCAAGCATGAGGTGCCGGTGGGACATGGCGGATTCGTTCGCAGTGTCCCAGGGGAAGACGGACGCAGCCTGTAGAATCACCATCTTGCGCCCTCGCAGTGGAGGGTATCAGGGCAGTTCATCGGTTGACCTCTGTGGCCGGTTCGAGCGCCCGCAGGACGGCAATCTCGTCGACTCGCTGGCGTTCCCGCTCCAGGCGATAGCGATTCACGACGACGAAGGCGCCCCAGCTCACCCATGCTGCGAGGTTCCACCAGACGGCAGACCACATGCTCGGGTCGAGGCCGGAGTTTGGCCCTCCGAGGATGACCGGGGCGGGATGCTGGGTGCGCCACCAGCGGGTCGACATGTAGACGATGGGGATGTCGAGGAAGCCGAAGATGGCAAGCACGGCGGAAAGCGTGCGCATCTGGGGGCCCTCGGCGAAGTTCCTCAAGAGCAGGTAGCTGACGTAGATCAGCCACAGGACGAGGGTGGAGGTGAGCCGTTCATCCCATGTCCACCAGATGCCCCAGACGGGGCGCGCCCAGAGCGAGCCGGTGACAAGGCCGACGAGGCAGAAGATGACTCCCATCTCGGCGGTAGCGAGTGCGAGAGCGTCCGATTTGAGCGCGCGCAAGGAGTTGCTGTTGCGCCAGGAGAGGTAAGCGATGGAGGCGATCAGGTTGGCGGCGAAGCAGAGAGACATCGCAATCCACGCCGGGAAGTGGCAGTAGAAGATGCGCTGGATGTTGCCCATGGTCGCCTCGGTGGGCGCGCCGTACATGGCGACTCGAAAGCCGTAGACCAGCAGCGCCAGCGTCCCGATGAGCCATGCGCTGCGGTAGAACTTCATTCCCTACTCTCCGATACAAGTGTAGCAGCGAGCCGCTCTCCCGCTGGATGAGAGCGGACAGCCGTTGGAGTGTTGAAGAGCAGCGGCCGCCTCATTTCTATGCACTGAAGCTTCTCATTCCGCGTTGAGGACAGTCTCGAAGAGCAGCAGGCTGGCGGCGGTGAAGATGATGTCGTAGCCTGCGAGCATGCGTATCCAGAGCCATGGGTCGGACTCGCCGGTGAGGATCCCGGTGGTCGCCAAGACCATCGCCAGCAGCGCCGGGATGAAGATCGGAAACAGGATCAAAGGCAGCAGCAGCTCTCGGTTGCGGGTACGGATCGAGAGCGCAGCGAAGAAGGTGCCGTTGACGACCAGAGCCCAGCTGCCCAGCGGCAACACGATGGCGAGCTGCCAGGCCGGGCCTACCGAGCGCAGGTTGTAGAAGATGACAAAGAGCGGCGCGAGCAGCACCTGCATGACAGTGACGAAGAGGAAGTTCGCGATGACTTTGGCCAGCAGCAGGGACGACGGCGGTGCGGGCGTCATGCGCTGGGCGTCGAGGACGTGGTGGCGAATCTCCCTTGCCCACGCCTGGTTGAGTGCGGTGACAGAGGCGAACATGGTCGCGACGGAGACGATGCCGCCGGCGATCTGGCGGGAGACGTCGCGAGTCGGGTCGAAGGCGAGGCTGAAGAGCACCACCACCAGCAGTGCGAAGAAGAGCATGGAGTTGATCGCGTCTCTCGATCGCCACTCGAGGCGCAGGTCCTTGGCGAGGTGGGTCAGCAGGGGCGGACTCACGCTGGCCTTGCCTGGCCCACCGACCTGGTGAGGTCAGCGAGAGTGGCCTGAGCGGAGCGGATGTAATCGGCTGGCGAGAGCACCAGTTGGGTGCCACGCACGCCGGCAGAGACCGAGATGACGTCGAGGAGCTCCGCGGTCTCATCGAGGTAGACGGGGAAGGGCTTGCGAGCGCCAAAGGCCGTAACGCCGCCGCGGATGTAGCCGGTGAGCGGCTGCACATCTTTGACGGGGACCATCTCCGTGCTGCGAACGCCGGCGGCATGGGCGAGCTTCTTGAAGTTCAGCTCAGAATTCCCGGGGATGACGGCGAAGAGGTGTTCGCCGCCCGCGGTTACGCAGACCAGCGTTTTGAAGACCTGCTCGGGGGGCATGCCAATCTTGGCCGCGACCGCAGGGGCGGAGAGGTCTTCAAGATCAACAGGATAAGTTTGCAGCTGGTAGGCGATTCCGAGGGAATCGAGAAACCTGGCCGCGTTGGTCTTCGCTGCGGCTCCTCCGGCGCCGAGCTTTCCGGCGCTGCTCATGCCTGCAGCCCCGGATGCAGCCCGGGCAACGAGATGGGCATTGAGTCATCAGGGGTGGTTGAGCGGGGAACCGTCCCGGTAATGGTCTGAGGGGCCGTATTCGATGCGCGCTCGAGGGCGAGCACACGCCCGTCGTGCAGGGTGAGGAAGTAGTCGGCGAGGGGAGCGGCCAGCTCCCTCTGATGGGTGGTCAGCAGGATGCTGCGACCCTCCGACCTGAGACGCGCCAGCAGCGAGATCATCTGCGCGGCGCTGGCCGCATCCATGTTGGAGAAGGGTTCGTCGAGCAGCAGCAGGTCGGGCCGCGAGATCAGGGCGCGCGCCAGCGAAGCACGCTGTCGCATCCCTTGCGAGTACTGGCCGAAGGGGCGCGCCAGCGCCGGGTCTAGGCCCGCGGCCTTGAGGGCGTCGTCCGGGGTGAGCGCGCTGCGCTCGCCATAGAGGCCGGCGAAGTAGCGCAGGTTCTCGGCCGCGCTCAGCTCGTCGTACATCATCGGTGCGTGGCTCATGTAGCCGATGCGGTGGCGCTGGTCTGCCGGTAGCTCGGAATTCTGGGCGTGGGTGTTAGGCGTTTTACTGGCGTCCGCGAAGACGTATGCCCGGCCGAAGGTGGGCCTCAGCAGTCCAGCCAGGACGCGGAGGAGGGTCGACTTCCCGGCTCCGTTCTGCCCGAGCAGCAAATAGCAGCAGCCGCGCTCAAGGTCGACGGAGACCTGCTTCAGCGCCGCGAAGCTGCCGTACATCTTCGAGACGGAGTCCAGGCGGGCGATCAGCGGCATACTTGTGGAGTATACGAGGGAGGGCCGCGCGCAGGCGCCTAGTTCGCAGCGGGGTAGGCTGCTGAGGCGTTCGGGGCGGCGGCTGGAGAGGTCAGTGAGGCGGTACCGCCGGGGGCGCGTCCGGGGGTGATTCCCGGCTGCTCACCGGGCTTCGCGGGCGCGTACTTCGAGGCGCACTTGGCCTGCAACTGGGTTGCGTGGAAGACGCCGTCGCGGCCGTAGGTCCCAATCGCAAGCGCCTGCGCATTGTCTTTGAAGGTGTCCGGTGGCGGCTCTGTCCCCTGGTAGTCGACTTTCAGGGTGCGGTCTTCCTCGATGAGCACGAACTGCGCCGCGGGGCCCGCATGATGGATCGAGCCCGGCGCGACGTTGCCGGCCACTCGCAGGTGGCGGCTGTAGGCCTTGCTGCCGAGGCCATTCAGCTCCTTGATGGTGACGTAATAGCTCTTGTTCGCCTGGACCCCGCTGTAGGCCAGGTAGCCGATCGTCCCGAGGATCACGAGGACCACGACGGTGATGCGTATCAGATGGCTGTTGCTCTTCATAGTGACTCTTTTCAAGAGTAGGTAGTGTAGAAGGGGGCGTCAAGCGGCCCTGGCGACCCTGGCCGCCCCGATTGGACGGCTTCAAAAATCATCCGGATGCAGACTGGCAGGGCATCCCATAGTACGGATTAACGGGACGCAGCCGCGGGACTGACCGATGCAGAAGCCGGGAAGATGAAGGGGCAGGGACAGAACGGGATGCGGTTGCAGGCATGAATCAAGTGGAGTTTTCGCTTTGGATCGCGGTCAGCTCGGTGCTGGCCGGGCTGCTTGGCGCGCTTACCGGCCTGGGTGGCGGCGTGGTGATCGTGCCGGTGCTCACGATCCTCTTCCACGTGGACATCCACTACGCGATCGGAGCGTCGCTGGTGTCGGTGATCGCGACCTCATCGGGCGCGGCGGCGGCTTACGTGCGCGAGGGCTTCTCGAACATCCGCATCGGCATGTTCCTGGAGATTGCGACCACCCTCGGTGCGCTGCTCGGTGCTTATCTGACCGCCCGGATCTCGGGGCACGCCATCGGCATCGTCTTCGGGCTGGTGCTGCTCTACTCCGCCTGGGCGACGGTGCGGTCGAGGGCGGACGAGTCCACTCCGCGGGCGATCAAGCGGAGCGATCTGGCTGAACGGCTGCGCCTGTCGGGCGACTATCCTGCACCAAGGGCCGATGAAGGCACGCAGCAGGATGGGGCAGCGTCTACCGGGGCAAAGATCGCTTACAGCGCAGAGAACGTTCCTGCCGGATTTGGCCTGATGTTCGCGGCAGGAACGCTCTCAGGGCTGCTCGGCATCGGTTCGGGCGCGGTGAAGGTGCTGGCGATGGACCAGGCGATGAAGCTGCCGTTCAAGGTGTCGACGACCACCAGCAACTTCATGATCGGGGTGACGGCAGCGGCCAGCGCCGGCATCTATCTCAGCCGTGGCTATATCCTGCCGGGACTCGCGATGCCGGTGATGCTGGGGGTGCTCGGCGGATCGTTGCTGGGAGCGCGGCTGCTGGTGAGGATGCAGGTGCATACTCTGCGCATCCTCTTCAGCATCGTGATCGTGATGCTTGGCCTCGAGATGATCTACAGCGCCATGCGCGGGAGTCTCTGATGTCAGGAGCGGAGCCGTTCCCTAGCGCCGCCCCCGAGCGGGACCCGCACCCCGGGCCAGACCCGGAGGGGAACGACCGGGCGATGGAGCTTGGGATCGCTCACCTGCTGCGAGCCGGGGTGACTCTCTCTGCCCTGGTTGTGCTTGCCGGAGGCGTTCTCTACCTGCTGCAGGGCCGGCACGTTACGCCCGACTATCGTCACTTTCACGGGGTGACGACGCCCCTGGCGCGGACACTTGGCAGCGTGCTTCGCGGCGCTCGCGCACGGGATGGTGCGAGCGTGATCGAGCTTGGACTGCTGCTGCTGATCGCCACACCGATCGCGCGCGTGCTGCTGGCGGCAGTGGGGTTCCTGCGGGAGAGAGACCGGCTCTATTTTGGGATCAGCCTGCTGGTGATGGCGATCCTGCTGTACAGCCTGCTGTTCGACCGCTAGCCGCGGCGGCTTTTTTTGTCCGGCAGACTTAGCCCGGAGTGAGGACTGCTTCGGCAGCGAGGGTGCGCAGCTCTTCCTGGGAAGCGATCGAGGAGGCAAGCTGCAATGCCCATCCTGCGAGGATGAGGTTTGGGGCCGGGCCGGGAGCTATGCTGCCGAGATCGGCGAGGCGGGCGCGCTGGGTAGCCTGATCGGGCAGCGCGGCGCGGGAGACGACGACGCAAGGCAGGTCCGGGGACAGGCCGTCGCGCAGCCACTCGGCGGCGAGGCTGCTAAGGTCGCGACCGGGCATGTAGACGATGCGCGTCGGCTCCGGATGGGGGTCGGACGCATCGAGGTTGCGTGCGGTTGAGCCGGGACGTGGTGCGCCGGTGAGCTCAGAGTCGCGTGCGTGATGGCCGCTCGAGAAGAGCACTGCCGATGCCGAACGGCGGTCGGTAAGCGAGCATTGCAGGGCTGCGGCGGCAGCAAAGGCTGCGGTGATCCCCGGTACGATCTCGAAGGGGAGCCCTGCGCAGCGAAGCGCGTCCATCTCCTCGCCGGCGCGGCCGAAGACGAGGGGATCTCCGCTCTTGAGGCGGACGACGGAGAGGCCACGCCGGGCGAAATCGATCATGAGGCGATTGATCTCGTCCTGGGTGATGCTCTTTGCGCCGCAGCGCTTGCCGACGTTGAGCACCCAGGCGGACGGGCCGGCGAGTGCGACGATCTCGGCCGTCACCAGGTCATCGTGCAGCACGATGTTGGCGCTGGCGAGCAGGCGCGCGGATTTGATGGTGAGCAGTTCAGGGTCGCCGGGCCCTGCGCCCACGAGGTAGACCATTCCGAGGGGCTCGCAGCGCTGCAAAGCGTTCCCCGGGGCGCCGCTTATGGTCATGCGGGCACCTTGCCGGCGGCATGGGAGGCTTCGGGGGCGAGCGCGAGCTGGCGGGTGGGGCAGTCTTCCGCCTCGCAGAGGGATCGCTGAGCCAGGGTATGCAGCAGCGCCTTGCGCTCTGCACCGGCGGGGTAGCGGGCCAGGACTTCGCGGCGAAGGTGGCCCAGCTGCTCGAGCCACTGACCGAGGTCCTCCGGTAGCTGGGCGTCGATCTCGCGGCGAAGTCGCTGCGCGAGGGCGGGGCTGTCTCCGTTGGTCGATATGGCGATCTGCAGGTCGCCGCGCCGGACGATCGAGCCGAAGTAGAAGTCGCAGTAGGGTGGATCGTCCACGGAATTGCAGAGGATGCCGCGCCGCCGGGCCTCTGCGATCACGGCGTGGTTTACGGCTGGGGTTGCGGTAGCGGCGATCGCGACGAAGACGCCTTCGAGGTCGGAGGGCTGATACTCGCGCCGCGTCAGGACGATCTGGCCCTGGGCAGAGAGAGTCTCGACCTCGGGCATGGCCTCGGGCGCGACCACGTGGAGAGAAGCTCCCGTGGGCAGCAGGCTCTCGATCTTCTCGAAGGCGATCGAGCCTGCTCCGACGATGAGGCAGCTGCGCCCCTCGAGCTTGAGGAACATGGGAAACAGGCTCATGGGTCTTGCCTCCTCTGGTTCAGGATAGCGCCAGACTTCGGTGAACACAGCGTCTTCACGCTACTCCGCTGCAGAGTGCGGCACCGGACCGGCGGGCAGATCGCGGGCGACGGCGGCGACTACTTCGCCGGCGAGTTGCGCACGCAGCTGCTCATCGCTATGACGGCTGAACCAGGCACGCAGATTCTCGTCGGGGGCGCGGTCGCCGAGGTAGCCGCGCAGCAGACGCTCGATGGCATCGGGGATGAGCGGGGCCGGGCAGCGGTAGCCCAGGGTGCGAGCGACGGCGGCATGTTCACCGAGCGAACCGCCTACGCAGAAGTAGTAGGCGTCGGTGAGCTTGCCCTCGTGCTTGATCTTCTTGCCCTCGATGCCGATGTCCGCAATCCAGTGCTGGCCGCAGCTGTTGGGGCAGCCGGTGACGTGCAGCTTGAGCTGCTGATCGAACTCGGGCAGCCGCTCCTCAAGCTCCTCGACCAGCCAGCGCGTGAAGCCCTTGGTCTCGGTGATGGCGAGCTTGCAGAACTCCGTCCCGGTACAGGCGATGGCGCCGCGCCAGAAGTTCGAGCCCTCGACGCGGAGGCCTATCTGCTCCAGCTCGCGCGCTACGACGGCCGTCTGGTCGCTGGGAATGTTCACCAGAAGCAGGTTCTGCATGGTGGTGGTGCGGACGCCGCCGTTTGCATATCGGCCGGCCAGCTCGGCAACGGCGTCGAGCTGCTCTCCGCTCAGACGGCCGCGGAGGACGGATGCGCCGATGTAGCTGAGACCGGGGTCGCGCTGGCGGTGAATGCCGACGTGATCGCGGTAGACCTCGTCGGGCACGACCTCAGGTGCAGCAGGATCGAGTGTGTAGCCGAGCCGCGAGTTGAGTTCAGCGAGGAAGCTGGCCGCGGTCCAGCCCTCCTTGAGGAAGAGGTATTTGAGCCGGGCGCGGTCGCGGCTCTCGCGCAGCCCCTGCTGGTCGTGAAATATCTGGGCCACAGCCTTGACTGTGTCGAAGGCCTGATCGGTGCGCACGAATGCGTCCAGCTTGACGGCGAGGAACGGCTCAGTCGAAAGCCCGCCGCCGATGCGGATGGAGTAGCCGACCTCGTCGCCGCGCCGGACCGCCGTCAGGCCGACGTCGTTGATCTCAGGGTAGGAGCACCAGGACGGACAGCCGGTGATCGAAATCTTGAACTTGCGCGGGAGGTTATAGAAATCCGGATTGGCGGTGAGGTACTTCGCCACTTCGAGCGCGAGGGGTGCGGCATCGATCAACTCGTCTCGATCGAGGCCGGCGAGCGGGCAGCCGGTCACGTTGCGAACTACGTCGCCGCAGGCGCCCTTTGGCGACAGGCCCACGGCGGTCAGCTCCTGGATGACGTCGGGCAGGGACTCGATGGTGAGCCAGTGGAGCTGGATATTCTGGCGGACGGTGATGTCGGCCAGGTTGCGCGCGTATTTGCGAGTGAGCGCGCCGATGACGCGGAGCTGCCCGGGAGTGAGGATGCCGTTGGGGATGCCGATGCGCATCATGAAGTATTCGGTCGCAAGCCCCTCGCCGCCCTTGCCGCCGGTCGCGCCCACTCCGTCACCCTGGGTGTAGATGCCCCACCATTTGAAGTAGAGCGAGGCCCATTCAGGGGTGACGCTGGCGCGGCCATCGCGGGCAAAGCCGAGTACATCGTCAAATGCCTCCCACGGATTCTTAGCGAGCTTGAGTCGCTCGGATCGCTGGGCCTTGGTCTCTTTTGCCGGGATCTGTTCAGCCATCACTTCTTCCAGGATTGCTGCCTCTCAGCGGGTCGGTGCGCAGAGGCTGGAGGGATTTGGAGCTCTGAAAACGAGGAAGCCCGCGAGTTGCAGTCGCGGGCTTGTAGAGACCTGATCTCACACTACCGTCAGGGTCACTCAAACCAGCGCGAGGGCGCACAACACTCCTTGCGACAGGTGGGACGCGGGTAGGTCACCGGCGCGGAGTGAGGCTGCATGAGTGAATGATAAGGTCGGCAAAAGCGCAGCGTCAAGGTTGGGGCCCCGTTCGCCTGGCGACCTGTCGCATCGACAAGCGAGCGGGGCACACCAGTCGCGGGAAGTCGTGAGTTTTGCCGGCGGGCGCTTCCTGTCCAGCTGAGCCGAGTCGCAATAATCTTTTGCGCGATGAAAACATGGCGTGGCAGTGAATAAAACCAGCATGGCGATGGGCAATGCACAGCGTGCTGGTGTAAAGTCCTCTGCAAGGAGCCCTTCGCGGGCTCCGCAGCTGGAGGGACGCGCAGCTATTTTTCTGGATGAGGGTGGTGCGAGATGCAGAGGAGAGACTTTCTTCGTGGAAGTGTTGCCGGGCTGGGCGCCGCGCTGCTCACCGGGAAGGCAGCCAGGGCGCTCGAGCTGCAGCCGCTCGACAAGAAGCACGCCGCGCATGATGAAGTGGTGCTGGGCAAGACGGGCATCCGCACCAGCAGGCTTGCCATGGGTACGGGCACGCAGGGTGGGGGTCACCGCTCCAACCAGACGCGCCTTGGCGATGCGGCCTTTACCTCGCTGCTGATGAATGGCTACCACGACAACGGGCTGCGCTTCTTTGACGCGGCGGACTCCTACGGCAGCCATGCTTATGTGGCCGAGGTGATCAAGCAGATTCCGCGCGACAAGGTGACGGTGATGACCAAGACCGACACGCGCGACGCTGCCGGGGTGCGTGCGGACCTCGAGCGCTTTCGGCGTGAGCTTGGCACCGACTACATCGATATCGTGCTGGTGCACTGCGTGACCGAGGCGGACTGGACGACCCGCTACCGTGGCGTGATGGACGTGCTGTCAGAGGCTAAGGAAAAGGGCATCATCCGTGCGCATGGAGTTTCGTGCCACAGCTTCCAGGCGCTGAAGGCGGCGGCCGCGTCGCCCTGGGTCGAGGTTGACCTGGTCCGGTTAAATCCAATCCAGTCGAATATGGATGCGCCGCCTGAACAGGTGATCAGTGTCATCAAGCAGATGCGCGCGGACGGCAAGGGCATCGTGGGGATGAAGATACTCGGAGCGGGCGATCTGCGCGATCAGCCGGGTGAGGCGATACGGTATGCGCTGGGGACGGGCGTGCTCGATGCCTTCACCATTGGCGCGGAGTCGAAGGCTGAGCAGGACGACCTGACGCGGCATATCGCTGCGGCTTGATTTTTTCTGCTGAGGGTGGGGCTGGCGCTGAGGCGCTGGCCCTTTTCTTTTCACCTCGCCTCCCCACTTATCCCCTCACGCTTCTCTGTTCATGCCATGCGCCTCTTTCTCTGCCGCAGGAAGATAGCGTCCGGTTGCCAGCTAGAATCTGCTTGTGAAGACAACTGAAACGAGCCGCAGCTACGGGCTTCCGGCGAAATCCTACTCCGACATGCTGCTGGTCGCGGTCGCGGAGGCACGCACGGGTCTCGCCGAGGGCGGGCTCCCGATCGGGGCAGCGCTCTTCGATGCGGAGGGCCGGCTGCTCGGCTCGGGACGCAACCGGCGAGTGCAGGATGGCGATCCTTCGTCGCATGGTGAGACGGACGCCTTCCGCCGCACGGGTCGCCTGCGCTCTTACGGCGATGTCACGATGGTGACCACGCTCGCGCCGTGCTGGTACTGCAGCGGGCTCATTCGTCAGTTCGGATTCCGGAGAGTGATCGTGGGTGAGAGCCGAAATTTCAGGGGCGGAGTCGATTGGCTGCGCTCGCTAGGCATCGAGATCGTCGACCTCGATTCGCGAGATTGCTACGAGATGATGGCAGAGTATATCGCCGCTCATCCGCTGGTTTGGCACGAGGATATCGGGGTGGAGTGAGCGCTTGCGTGCTTGATGGCTTCGTCGGTTGGTTGAGTGGTCCGGTCGTTCGGTCAATCAATCGGTCGATGGGTCGAGGGACCGATCAGCGGGCCGGCAGAAACTGCAGCGTATAGGCCGACTGCAGATCGATCGGCTTGTCGATCATTCCCAGATCGCGGAGCTGCTGATACATCGTCGCCCAGCGTTTTGGATCGAGTTGGCCAAGGCCGGCTCCGGATGGATCAGCGCCGGTGATGAAGCGGCCATCCTTGAGAGCCTGCCAGGTGAACTGCATCTGCTCGGCGCTCATGGCGGGGTTCAGCTTGGAGAGGAGCGCGTTGGCTGCGGTGGGGTCGTTCATGTAGTCGCGCCAGCCGCGCAGCGAGGCACGCACAAATCTGGCAACCACATCGGGATGCGCGTGCAGATAGCTCTGCGAGGTGAAGAAGACGCGGTAGGGGTCGTAGCCGGTGCTGCTGATGAGCAGGGTGCGGCAGTCGGCGCCGGCCTTGCGCGCAAAGAAAGGTTCAGAGGTAACGAAGATCTGCTGGATGTAGTTTGGATCGGCGATGAAGTTGGCGACCGAGTAAGTCGCAGGAATCTCGCGCACATCTTTGAGCTGGTAGCGCTTGACGAGATAGCGGAACCACGTCGATCCAGGCTTGATAGCGATGGCGTGGCCGTTCAGATCGGCGAAGTTTTTTACCGGCGACTGGGTGTGGACCATGATCGCCTGCGGGTCGTGCTGCATGGTCGCAGCGACGGCTACGAGCGGCTCGCCGTTGGCCATGCCCTCCATAAGATGGTCAGACGATCCGAGCGCGAACTGGCTGGCGCCGACTGCGACCTGCTGCTCGGCGTTGGAATAGGGGCCGCCGGGCACGATGGTCACGCTCAGCCCCTCGTCCTTGTAGAAGCCCTTGACGACGGCGTCGTAAAAGCCCCCATGCTCGGGCTGCGGATACCAATCCGTCTGCAGGCTGACGGGGGTGAGGCCGCCGACATCCGCGTGCCGCGAGCATCCACTGGCAAGCGCAAGTATCGCGGTCGTCGTGAGCAGGAGATGGCGAAGGCGGCGGGTCATGGCAGCAGCGTAACATCGCCGGCCTGGGGCTCGGACGGCATTCTTTCGCCGAGTAGGGCGGAGAGGGCGAGCAGCCTTGCGTCCGCGCCTCGACGGCCGGCCAGCTGTACGCCTCCACTGTTACCGGGGAGAGCGACGACGGGGTTTCCGCCGAGGCTCAGCGGAGTGGTGTAGCGGAGGATGCGCGCGCGCGTGGCTGTGTGGTCAGACGCCGCATCGAGGGTAGTCATCGGGGCGCAGGGCAGGATGAGGAAGTCGTAGCGGGTGAAGAGCGCGTCCATCTGCAGCCGGAAGCGCGCCAGCCGCTGATGCAGGGTGTGCAGCGTACCTGGTGAGAGCGACGCGCCCCAGTTCAGGCGCTCGGCTATGCCGGGTTGAAACTCCGAGTAATGCCCGCGGTGCAGCACGCTCGCCTCGTGCGCCTGGATGGGAGCAAAAATGTCGAGAGCGTCGTGCCAGAATGCTGTATCAGCAAGGTCAATGCGAGCGCCGGATCGTGCGAGTTGCTGCTTCCAGCCTTCAAGCACATGCAGGACGTTTGGCTCTGAGTCGTGCAGGAATTCCGGTCCAACTGCACCGATGCTCAGGGGCGCGCCGGAGAGCAGGCGCTCGCGCTCAGCCTCGATCTGCCGCGGCTCGATGTCGAACAGCGCCGCGGCGAACGCTGGCCCATCGCGCAGGTCGCGGTAGAGCCATCCCACCGTATCGAAGGAGGCAGCGAGATGCGCCGCGCCGTGCCACGCATCGTCATTGAGGCCAGGTAGGGCGCGCAGCTTCATTCCATGCGAGGCGCGGTAGCCGGCCAATCCGCAGAGAGCGGCGGGCACGCGGATCGATCCGCCGGTGTCGGTTCCGATGGCCGCGATAGCGGAGCCCTCCTGCACGCTGGCCGCCGCGCCGCTCGAGGAGCCGCCCGTGAGCCAGCGGGAGTTGCGAGGCTGAACGCAGTCGCCGTAGTCGGCATTCTGCCCGGTGATGCCGTAGGCGAGCTGGTGCAGATGCGTCTTGCCGATGATGGTTGCGCCCTGGCGCCGCAACACGGCCGCAACGGCAGAGTGCTGCATCGCGGGAGGGTTTTGTCGCGCATAGAAACGCGATCCGCAGGTGGTGCGATAACCGCGCAGGTCGAAGCAGTCTTTGATCGAGACAGGGATGCCGTAGAGGGCTGGACGTTCTTTTGCCGGCCGGCCACCGGAAGAGAGCTCGCTCTCGGGTGCTGCGGCGTCTTGCAGCACCTGCTCGGGGTCGAGGGCGAGATAGACGTTTTGACCCGCGTTGCTGTTGGCGTGTGCGAGCGCCTGCGCGGCGAGCGCTCCTGCGGTGCTTTCCCCTGCAGACAGGCTGCGGCGCAGGCGCTGCAGTGGTGTCTCGGGGAGATCCTCGTCCTGCATAGAGTGCATTCTAAGCTGCGCGCTCGAAGAGCCCTGGCGAGGCGCGTAGGCAGGCTCGATCTTTAGGGGGCCACGGACCGGAAACGTGCTAAATTGCACCATGACCGCACAGGCAGGCCGCAGGAGTGAGGCAGTGAAGGCGAGCGCGGCCGACGAACAGCGGATGCGAGAGCTGGTCAAGTTCACCGCGCGGACGATGCTCACCGAGCGACCTGTCCCCTTTGGTGCGCTGATCGTCGAGACGCGGACAGGCACACTGCTGCAGCGTGGATTGAATGCCGTTGCGAAGGAAAATGATCCCAGCTCGCATGCCGAGGTGCGCACGGTGCGGCTGGCGTGCAGGAAGTTGAAGACGCGTTCTCTGGCCGGCTACACGCTCTACAGCACCTGTGAGCCCTGCCCGATGTGCATGGCAAATGCGCTCTGGGCGGGGCTTGATCGGGTGGTCTATGGTGCGACCATTGCTGACGCGAACCGCTACTGCGACCAGATTCTCATCTCCGCCAGGCAGGTGGCGCGTCGCAGCGACATCGCCTGCATCGTCGACGGGCCGGTGATGCGAGAGCTGTGTTGCACGCTCTTTGATCATCCCAAGATGCAGAAGGCATTCGCAAACTGGCGGCCCTCTGAAGCCTCTCGCACAGCGCCTGCAATGGCCTCTGTCAAGCCGCAGCGGATGGCGCCGGCCAGCGGTCTGCGAAGGCGGAGGGCATCATGAGCGAGCCGATGAGTGACGGGCCGCTTTCGCCCGCAGCTATGGATACAGCGGCCAATCTGGAGGCCGTACACTCTCGCGTGGCGGTCAGGCATCATGCGGAGGCTCTTGCGGCGTTGCTGCACGATGCCCGGCGCGTACTGACCAATCCGCAGGTCGTGGGCCGGCTCTCGCGCGATTTCTTCTGGTACTCGCCGATACTGCGCCCGCTGCTGGAGGGAAAGAGTGCAAACATGGTCGTGCAGCCGGCCACGCGTGACGAGGTGCGGGACGTGCTGCGCTATTGTTATGCGCAGGACCTGCCGGTGACGGCGCGGGGCAGCGGCACCGGTAATTACGGCCAGGCTGTGCCGTTAGAGCGCGGCGTGGTGCTGGACCTCTCGCGCTTTGACGCGCTGCTGTCGATCACGCCAGACGGAGTTGCGATCTGCGAGCCGGGACTGCGGCTCGGCTCGCTCGAGGCCGAAGCTCGCGCCGCGGGCTGGGAGCTGCGCTGCTATCCCTCAACCGTCGTCAAGGCCAGCGTAGGCGGGTTTCTCGGTGGAGGCTCAGGCGGCATCGGCTCCGTGACGCATGGAGGGCTGCGCGACTTCAACACGGTGCGGGCGCTTGAGGTCGTCACCATGGAAGCCGAGCCGCGCATGGTGATGCATGAGGGCGAGGCGGTTCACGACATACTGCACGCCTGGGGAACGAACGGGATCATCACCCGCATCTGGCTGGCGCTGACGCCCGCTGTCGAGTGGGCGCAATGTGCGATTGCGTTCAATACTTTTCTGGGCGCGTTCGACTTTGCCGAAACGGTTGCGACCGGCGAGCGATGGACGAAGCGGCTGGTCACCGTGTTTGAATGGCCAATCCCGTCTTTCTTTACTTCGCTGTCCAGCCTCGTGATTGACGGCTCCGCGCTCGTCTTTATCACCATCGCTCTTGAGCAGCTGCCGGCGCTGAAAGCTGCGGCGGAAGCAGCCGGAGGTCGTGTTACCTTCTCTGGCCCGCAGCCAAACCTGCGCACTGTCCCGCTGCTCTCTGACTTCACCTGGAACCACACGACCCTGTGGGCGATACGCGCGGACCCTGCGTATACCTATCTGCAGTGCGGGTTTGACCCGCTCGATGCGCGTGCGCAGTTCGCGAAGTTGAAGGGACGATACAAGGATCAGTTACTGTTACATATCGAGTTCATGAAGCGCGGGGACGGCGTTGTAGTGCCGGGCGCGATACCGGTCGTGCGCTACCTTGATGCGGAGCGGCTGAACGAGATGATCGATCATTGCCGCCAGATCGGGGTGAGTGTAGCCAACCCTCATGTGAACCATGTGGAGGGCGGAGGACGCTACCGGGAAGACGCTGTTCAGCTGCTTGCCAAGCGGCGCTACGACCCGAAGGGGCTGCTCAATCCAGGAAAGATGGCCACCTTCAGAAGCTTAGACGTGAGCGACGGCTACGAGACCGGGGAAGCTACTAAACACTTAGTAACCGATATTCATTCTGATGGTTCGATGACCATGTCCGCTGACCCGGAAGAGTTGCAATCATGAAGACGTGGATTCCGGACGCACGCAACTTTGCTTACCTGACCTGGAAGCAGGTTGACGAACTTCCGCGCCAGTCGACTCTGCTCATCCTGCCGACGGCGGCTATCGAACAGCACGGGCACCATCTGCCGCTCGCGACGGATACCCTGATCAACAGCCTGCTGCTGGGGACGGCATTGTCGCGCATGCCTGCGGAGTTGCCGCTCTATGCGTTGCCGGCGGTCTGCTATGGCAAGAGCAATGAGCACATCGGCTTTCCGGGCACGCTCTCGGTTACCTCTGCCACGTTCATGAGCGTGTTGCGAGATGTGGGCGCGAGTATTGCAGCGTCGGGATTCACGAGGCTGGTGCTCTTCAACACGCACGGCGGTAACTCCTCTCTGATTGACGTGATGGCGCGCGATCTGCGGGCAGAGTTCGGTCTGCGCGTGTTTTGCCTGCATGGCTCTGCGGGCGCGCGTTTCGAGGGTCTCGCCCCGCAGGAGCGCGCCTATGGCTTCCATGCGGGAGAGGTCGAGACTGCGTTTCTGCTCTCTGCCGCGCCGGAGCTGGTGCACGCCGATCGATACACCTTCAACTACATCGCCGATCTTGCCAACCCTGAGCTGCTGCTGCCTGAGAACGGCCCCGCCACCTTTGCATGGTTGACTCGCGACATTGCTGCAAGCGGAGTGATGGGAGACCCGAGGCCGGCGACGGCGACAAACGGCGCACTCTGGATCGACGCTGCCGCCACCAGGATCGCCGGTGCTCTTGCCGCCATGTTCGATTACAAGAGCAGAGGCGCATGAACACTGGCTGCGGCGTGCTGCGAACGCAGCCGATCGACTGCGGCTCTGGTGTGCGGCTGGAGCGCGGTGCGGCGTGCCGGATGTCTGACGGGACTCAGCTTTACTCCGATCACTACTATCCTGCAGTGCGACAAGGCAGCACGCCAGGGAAGAATCCCACACTGTTGATGCGCCAGCCTTATGGCCGTGACATCGCGTCGACGGTCGTCAACGCGCATCCCGTATGGTTTGCGAGCCATGGCTATAACGTTGTCATCCAGGATGTGCGAGGGCGTGGCGATTCGGAGGGCGAGTTTTATCCGTTCCGCAATGAGCGCCGCGACGGCGCCGAGACCATCGCCTGGCTGCGGACGCGACCTGAGTCGGATGGACGCATCGGGATGTATGGGTTCTCATACCAGGGGATGACGCAGCTGCTTGCGGCGGCGGCGCGGCCCGAGGGGCTGGTCTGCATCGCTCCCGCGATGACGGCGCACGATCTTTACCACGGATGGTTTTACCAGGGAGGAGCTCTGCGCCTCGCCTCAAGTCTTGGGTGGGGGCTGCAGATGCTCAAGGCCGATGCGCGGCGGCTGAAGCTGCGCGATGCGAGCGACGCGCTCGAGGCTGCGTGGATCAGTCTTGGCTTGCAGGCGTGGCCCGCCCCCTACGGCCGTCATACGGCGCTGCAGTTTGCGGGGCTGCCGGCCTACGTGCGCGACTGGTTCGAACACGATGAGCCTGGGCAGTACTGGTCGGAGCTCGACGTGAGCACGTCGGTCGCTGACATTGATGTGCCGGCGCTGCATCTGTCGGGGTGGTACGACACCTACCTGCAGGGCAGCATCGATGGCTTTCTTACGCTGTGCAAGCACGCTGGTTCAAAGTTTGCGCGGGACAACCAATACCTTGTAGCCGGCCCGTGGGTCCACATTCCATGGGGCGATCGCGCCGGCGAGGCACACTTCGGTGACGAGGCGCTCCTCGATACGGATGCGCTGTTGCTGCGGTGGTTCAACCATTGGCTTAGAGACTCCGGTGAATTTGCGTCCGAGCCGCGGGTGCGACACTTTGCGCTCGGCGCGAACCGGTGGTTTGAGTGCGCCGAATGGCCGGCCTCGCCGCAGGTACAAAGTTATTTTCTTCATAGCGGTGGGCGCGCGAACTCGCGCAAGGGAGACGGGTGCCTGTCGGCCGGCCCGCCGGATCAGGATCAGCCTCGCGATGTCTTCGTCTACGATCCGGAGGTGCCGGTGCTTGCGCCGGGCGGTCCGGCAGCGACGAGCGGCGGCAGCAACCAGGCGCAGCTGGAGCTGGGCAACAACGTGCTCGTCTACACAACGGAGCCGCTGAGCCAGCCGCTGCATGTCTGTGGGAGCGCCTCGGTTTCGCTCTACTGTGCGACTTCGGCGGACCACTCGGATTTCACATCGAAGCTGGTGCGGCTGACGCCGGACGGCGTTGCACACTTCATCGCGATCGGCATGGCGCGCTCTTCGCTGCTGTTTCGCGAGCCGGGATACAGAGCGGACCAGGTTCACTGCTGGCGCTTTGCGCTTGAGCCTACGTCCTGCGTCTTCGCCGCGGGCGACTGCATTCGCCTTGAGATCGCGAGCAGCGCCTTTCCTCTCTTCGATCGCAATCCTTCGGCTGCAGTCAAGCCTTGCGAGGCCGATTCATGGAGCTGGCTGCGCTCGACGCAGTTCGTGCTGCACGATGCCGATCACCCCTCTGCCCTTCATCTGCCAGTGTTGGAGGGCCCCGCCTCGTGAGTACCGTGGGCCGCCATGAGGTCGCGTTCCGCGGCGTTACGAAGCGCTATGGGGAGCGGATGGCGGTGCTCGCCGATGTGGATTTCTCGGTGAGCAAGGGTGAATTTGTGAGTGTGATCGGGCCGTCGGGATGCGGGAAGTCGACGCTGCTGAAGCTGGTATCCGGGCTGACCCCGCCGTCTGCGGGCACAGTGGCGGTCGACGGATCGGAGCCCGCTGCGGCGCGAGGAATCGTCTCCTACATCTTTCAGGATCCGACGCTGCTGCCCTGGCGCACGGTGCAGCAGAATGTCGCGCTCGGTCTCGAACTCGAGGGTATATCGCGCTCTGATCGCGAGCAGCGCGTGCAATCGATGCTGACGCTCGTCGGCCTGAGTGACGTGGTGCAGGCTTTTCCCCGGCAGCTCTCGGGCGGCATGAAGATGCGCGTCTCGATCGCTCGCGCGCTGGTGAGCCGCCCTCGCATATTGCTGATGGACGAGCCCTTTGCCGCGCTGGACGAGATGACCCGCGACCGGCTGAATGAAGAGCTGCTGCGGTTGCGCGAGGAGGGGCAGTGGACCGTTATATTTGTAACCCATGCGGTTACAGAAGCTGTGTTTCTATCGAGTCGCATCCTGATACTCGCGCCGCACCCGGGGAGGATCGCTCACGATATCCAGGTCGATCTGCCGTATCCGCGCAACGCTGCGACTCGCGGCAGCGCCGCACTGGAAGAACGGATCGCCGCGGTTTCAAAGGCGCTGCGGGGAGTGCAGAGCCTGTGAGGAAGCGGCTTATCGCGGCCCTGAATGCTGCTGGAGTTCTGGCTGCTTTACTGCTGGCCTGGACTGCCTTTGTGCGGCTGCTGCACACCCCGGCGTACATGCTGCCATCGCCGGCGCGGGTCGCCGAAGCCATTGTGAGCCGCTTTCATTCACTGCTCATCTCATTTGCGATCACTGCGGTTGAGGCTGCCGGCGGGCTGGCCGCGAGCATCGTTGCTGGCACGGGCATCGCGCTCGTCTTTGCGAAGTGGCGATGGCTGCGGCGGCTGCTCTACCCCTACACGATCCTGTTGCAGACGGTGCCGATCGTGGCCATCGCGCCGCTGATCCTGATGTGGATGGGCCCCGGGACCCTCTCGATCATGCTTGTGACCTTCATCATCTGCCTGGCGCCCATTATTGCAAACACGACCCAGGGGCTGGTGAGTGTGGATGAGAGTCTAGTGAATTTGTTTCTCATGCATCGAGCATCACCGGGCCAGATATTGCTTAAGCTGCGCCTGCCCCATGCGGTTCCCTCGCTGTTTACGGGCATTCGCATCGCCAGCGGCATCTCAGTGATCGGGGCAATCAACGGGGAGTGGTTCGCTGGATCGAGCCAGGTAGGGCAGGGCGGCCTTGGCTATTCGATTATCTATGCGAGCGCACAACTTGAGACTCCTTACCTGTTTGCGCTTGTGATCGCGGCTACGGCGTTAGGGTTTTCGTTCTTCTTTATCGTGATGTTTTTTGAATGGTACTTTTTGCATGACTGGCATGAGTCGGCGCGTTCGCCTGAGACGGAGTAGGCTGCAGGCCAGGGCAGCTCCGGGCGGCGGAGAAATAACGAGTCGGCTGGCGGCGGGTGCTAGCGGGCGGAGAATGCATCGATGATCCGGAGCCGATCACAGACGGGCTGGTGGCTGGTCACGCATGTCGATCATGCGCACCTGGCGGCGGCCTTTGCGGAGCACTGGGGCAACGAGAACTTCCTGCCTCCGGAGCCTCGCGCCCAGGTGTTGATGGGCATTGCGAGCCACGATGACGGATGGGCCGCGCGGGACGCACAGCCGTGTATCACGCGGGCAGGCGAGCCGGCGGCCTTTTCCTCAGAGCTGGTGGGAAGGTACTCGGCCTTTGAGGAGATCGATCTCGAAGATTACCTGGCGGTCCGCTCGCGCGCAGTGCAGCTGGTGGCGGCGGTCGATCCTTATGCCGCGATGCTGGTCTCGATGCATACCTACGATCTGCTGACGACTCGCGCAGATCGTTCGTCGATCGCGCCGGAGAAGCTTCCGCTGCTGGACGCATTTCTGGTCGAGCAGAAGAGGCTGCAAGGTGAGTTATATGAGGCGATACTTGCCGCGCCGGGGTTCAAGCCTGGGGAGGTGGTTGGTAGCCGCATCGAGGAGCACTTCCGGCTGCTGCAGGCCTGCGACAATCTTTCACTGTTGGGCTGTGTAGCTTATTCGCGGCCGGCGACATTGCTGCATGCTCTGCCGCTGCGGAACGGGCGCTCTGAGCCGGTGAAGGTAGAGGTGCTGGCCGATCGGCACTTTCGCCTTACACCGTATCCCTTCGACAGCGGCCCGTTGATGGTTGAGTATCCGGCGCGGCATGTTGAAGGCGAGGTATTCAAGAGCGTGGAAGAGTTCAGGCATCGCTTTACGTCTGCCGTGCCGATCCGGCTCAGTGTAACTGTGAGCGCCTGATCCAGCTTTCGGTTGAGACTCGTATTTCGGAATGATAGAAGAGCCTCATAACTCAGAGACGAGTCACAAGGCTTTTCTATAAGTGCCGGGGCAGTGCCCGGGCAGCTAGTAGTTAAGCCTAAGTGAGAACTGTACCTGCCGGGGACTTCCAATCGTCTTGTTTACAATGCCAAGTCTGCTGGGACAGTTGTAGAAGCTGCTGTTGGTCTGCGAGCCGTCGGCCGTGCAACCAGTTGGCAGAGCAGTCTGGTAAGCGGTCGGCTCGTTGTTATAGTTCTGGTTCTGACTCACGTTGTCGACCGGAACGTCAAAGCTCGTGGTGTTTGTCAGGTTGAATACATCGAATGAGAACTTCAGGCCGTAGCGGTCGTGGAATTGCAGGGTCTTGACCAGGGACATATCGGCACGCTTCTGATAGGCCTGCCGGAAGATATTGCGTTGACCGGTTGTGAAGTTGGTCTCGTAGTTATCACCGGCAGGAATGGCACCGCCCAGATCGCCAGGGTTCAAGATCGGCAGCGTGAAGCAGCTCGCCTTGAGAGCAGGGAGTCCGTGGCTGGGAACAAAGGCGCCCGATGAGCTTGTCTTCGCGTTCTTGGCAGTGCAGCCTGGCGCGAGCGGCACGATGGGGTTGGTGATGCCGTCGAAGACGCTGTAGTAGATGCTGCCGACCGCACCGGTGTAGTCAATGACGCTATAGGGCTGGCCGCTCTGGATTACCGTAATCCCTTCCAGAGCCCATCCGTTGAGGGCCTTGCCCGTCCAGGAACTCTCCTTGAAGAAGCTGGGCACGTTGTAGAGGTAGGTGAAGTTGAGTACATGAGTACGGTCAAAGTCGGAAGAGGCATAGCCACCGCGCAGGTTCAGGGGGTTATTGCCGTTGTAGAACAGGCCCATCGCACTCTGCTCGTCGAGAGTGTGTGAGTACGTGTAGGATCCACCGACCTGCAGGCCGTGACTGAGGCGCTTTTCCAGATGAACCTGCAGTGCATGGTAGGAGGAGACGCCGGCAGCCTTGTAAGTCTCCGACTCTGCAGAGTAGCCGATGTAGGGAACGCGCAGGTCCACATTGCCTCCTTCGAAGGTAGTGAGGAATGGCGTACCGTCGGGCAGGTTGATCGGCGCAAACGTCTCTGGGTCCAGCGGAGTGTAGCCGTAGGTGTAGCTCTGCCCGTTGATCACATGGGATGGCGAAGCGATGCCGGGCTGGTTAAATGGCACCGGGATAACCTGGTGGCGGCCCAGGTTGCCCACATAGCCTACCTCGACCACAAGGTCGCTCCTGGGCTGCCATTGCACGTCAAGGGTGAAGTTGATGGTGTAGGGAAGCTTGTTTGCGCGCGCATAGTTCCCCATCGAGAAAGGCTGCACCGAGAGCTGGGAGATAGCAGCTCCGTTATAGCCCTGCTGGTAGTCACTCGTGTAGATGATCTGGTTGCCGTTGGGCAGGTAGTTCGTCACGAGATCTGAGGGTTTGGCCTTGGGCTGGGTAGTGGTGGTCGGGCCGACGATGTAGCTGAAGCCGAAGGGATTCTGGAGGTTACCCTCTGTGGTCGGGTCGCAGGTAGGGATATAGAAGTTGAGTGCGACCGATTTGGGACCGATGCAGGTCTGAGCATAGACGGCGGGTGGCGCCTGGTTGACGCCGAAGGGGCCGCCGGTGACTTCACCATCCGCATAGCCCGGTGAGAAGTAGGCGAAGAGCTCGCCGCGATCGTAGTACATGCCGGTGCCGGCGCGCACCACGACCTTGCTGTCGAACATCTTCGGCTCCCAGGCTGCGCCGATGCGGGGGCCTATACCCCATTGACGGCCGGTGAGCGTGGTGGCGCTTGCTCCGGGCGTGCCGCCGTGCGGGTTGTTGGACGCGACCACAAAGCCGTTGTCGACGGTGCCGATAGTGCCTGCCGCCTCCCCGGGGTTATAGGTGTATTTGTAGAGAGAAGGATCGAAGTTGAAGAGATTTCCGTTCTTCTCTGTCAGGCCTCCGTTCCAGTCGTAGCGGATGCCCGCGGTGAGACTGAGTGTCGGCTTGACCTGAAACTTGTCCTGCACGTACATGCCGACCTGGTTGGCGCGGTAGTAGCGATTGGCATTACCCTGCAGGAAGGTGGTGGTCTGGAAGTCGTCGTTGGTGGTAATCAGGCCCTGGGCAAACTGGGAGAAGTCCGCAGTAGCGATCATCCCCTGCCCGGTACGGCGGTCGCGGGTATTCAGCTGGGTGTAGGAGTAGCTGCCGCCAAAGGTGACGCTATGGCGTCCGATGGTCCAGATGGCGTTCGCCGAGGGCATCAGCCGGTTCTGAAATACGCCGGTGTTCGAGCCTTGCGATCCGGCCCCGGGCCCGATATTCAGCTGCGCCGGCGGCAGCCCGGCAGGGTGATAGAGGCCGAGCGCGTCCACGATCGTCACCCCCGGAAAGTAGCTGGAGCCGAAGGCGTTGATGCCCACGGCGGAGGGCGAGATGAGCTGGGAGTTGGTACTGTAGAGCTTCTCCCGCAGGGCGCCGATGGTCTGGGTTGTGCTCAGGTTGGGGTTGATGAGGTACGTATTGTTGATGGAAAACACCTGCGCGCCGGCGTCAAGGTGCTGAGTGAATCCGGGGACGTTGCTGAAGGCATAGGGAGCCAGAGTAGGGTCATGCTGGTAGTAGTACTTGAAGGCCACAGTGTCCTTGTCGGTGGCGTTCCAATCGAGATCGCCGACGGCCTGGTCGGCGGTAAAGCGAGCTGTTCCGGGCAGGTAGACATTGTCCGGCTGATCGAAAGTAGGTAGATGGCTGGTTGCATTGGGGACCAGATACTTTCCCGGCTCCCCGGGGGCAGCCGGGAGGTTGAACAGAGCCAGGGCGACTGGATTGATATCGCCGGGGCCGAGCACCTCGGGAGAAAAGGTCGCTGGGTTGGTGTCAGACCAGCCGAGATTCGAGACAGCAGCTAGTCCGCTCGCGCTGCGGTCGTCGGTCAATCCGACGGGCACGTCGAAGAACGAAGCCCCTATCTCGTTATCCGCGACATGCACGTGCTGGTAGCTGAGGAAGGCGAAGAGCTTGTCCTTGATGATGGGTCCGCCGCCGAGAAAGCCGAGGACGTAGCGGTGCAGCTGCGGCACCTTGGCGTTCTCAGGGACGTCGGGGTCCTGCTTGAAGAAGAACGGCGCAGCGTTGAGCCAGTCGGTACCGCGATGGATGTAGGCGCTGCCGTGCAGGGCATTGGTGCCGGACGAGGTGCTCATGTCGATGTGCGCACCGCTGGTCGAGCCCTGCTGGGCGTCGTACATCGAGGAGTTCACCCGGAGTTCCTCGATCGTCTCCGGCGCAGGCGAGGGCAGGGCGTTGCCGATCGAGAGGTAGATCGAGGCGCTGCTCTGTTCCACTCCCCCGGCGCCGGAGTTGCCCACACCGGTGTTATTGACGATGCGGGCCGAGGCGACCTGGCTGGTGCTCTTGCCGTTGAAGAGGTTGCTGGCGTCTACACCGTTCAGCAGAAAGCTATTTGAGGTATCGCGCTGGCCGTTGGCCCAGATGGGTGCGTTGCCGAGACCGCTGTTAACGCCCGTTCCGCCGGAGAGCTCTGCGCTGACACCGGGGGAGAGGGCAGCCAGGCCGGTGAAGCTGCCGGTCGGCAGGGGTACTGCTTCGATCTGCGCCTTATCCATGACGTAGCCATTGGTTGTATCGACGGCGTTCATCAGCGGGCTGGCCTCGACGGTCACCGACGTGTTGACCGAGCCGACCTTCAGCTCGGCGTTGAGGGTCGCGGTGCGATCCGCCTGGACGAGGATGCCCGGAAACTTCTGCGTATCGAAGCCCTCATGGGTAAAGGTCAGCGTATAGGTGCCAATGGGAAGATTGACGAACGAGTAGGAGCCGGCGCTGCTCGAGATCGCCGTTCGCGTGAGGGTAGTCTGCTCCCCGACGGCGGTGACGGTGGCATCAGAGATGAGGCTGCCGGCCGAGTCGGCGACGCTGCCGGTGATGCCGCCCAGCGTCTGCTGCGCGTGGGCTGTGGGGCTCAGTGAGGAGCAGAGAATTACAGCAAGGACGGACAGGCAACCGGCAATCTTCCTCTTGAATGACATCATGCAACGCCTCCGAAGAAAATCAAGAGCTGGTGCTTTAGTCTCAACGAACACTCCGGCCGGAGCGCGGCAGGGTGCCATGGGAATAGGGGAGGACCTGGCCTCACTCGCAGCCGTAGATCGGCAGCGGGCAAGGGATGATGGCAGTGACCTGGAGTGCTTTGGGCGAGCCGGAGGATCTAAGTCGATCGAAGGAGGAACGAAAACAGCGGCTACAGGGCCGGGGGGCTACGTTGCCTGAGAGTGGCTAGAGAATACAGGATGGGAAGGCAATCCCAAAGAACAAAAACGGGTCGCTACGCCGTTCATGGGCCACATCCCTGGACACATCCCTGGCCACATCCCGGGACACATCCCTGGACCGCTTCGTCTGGAATCGGCGGCCGTGCGATCACGGAGTCGCGAGCAGCGACACGTGCGCCATGACGATGCGCCAACCCTCGGGCAGCCTCGCCCAGAGCTGGCTCTGTCTTCCGCGGGTTACGGCTCCGCCCTGTTGCCGGGAGAACTCGAGAGTGATGCTGCCGAAGCCGGCGCCGAATGTGACGACCTGTAGTCGTTCGATGGTGCGGGCCAGGTTCGCCGGAGACCTTCCCTTGCGGAATGCCTCGATCTCCGCAATGCCGTAGAGGTTCTCGGTAGCGCCGAAGCGGACTACCAGCGGCGAGGCCCAGAACATGCTGATCAGCGCGTCAACATCGTTGGTGACAAGGGCCGTCTCATAGAGCGGGTAGAGGGCGGTCAGTTCGGCGACGGTTGCCGGGTCGTTGATCTGCATAGGGTTCCCTTCCTCAAATCAGGGTGACGGCGGGAAGCACCTGCTTCGGCAGCGCCGCGCTAACGGTGATCATCGGCTCGTTCACCACCTGGCTCAGGCGCAGGTTCATGGCCACGCTGCATAGCAAGTAGGCATGGATGGAGGACAGGCTCCAGCGGTCGACGAGCAGATCGATCATCCGTGAGGTAGCGGCCCGCGCGGCCTCGAGAGCGTCTGGTGCGGACTCGACCACGATGTAGGCATCACGACCGAGGTCGGGACCCAGCCGCTCTGAAGACTCGATCAGCGGCCCGGGGATCGACCTGCCGCGGTGCAGGCGAAGGCGAAGAGTTGCATCGGCCGGGCACTCGATGCCGTTGATGCAGACCTCTCCATCGCCCTGTGCAGCATGCGGGTCGCCGGCCGAGAACAGCGCGCCGCGATTGAAGACGGGCAGGTAGAGCTTCGCGCCTGCGCATAGCTCGCGCACGTCCATGTTGCCGCCGAAGGCGCCCGGCGGACGGGTGCGGAACTCGCCGTCGGCAGCAGGCGCCACTCCCATCACTCCGCAGAAGGGTCGCAGCGGCACGATGGCGGGCTCGAGTGAGCGCGTCACGGCCGCGTCCAGCTTCCACAGGAAGAAGTATGGATCGGGGAAGCGATCTTTCAGAAAACCGAGGCCTGGAATGATGCTCGACCATCCCCAGCCCTTGTGCCGGACGTCGAGTACATCGATCTCGAGCACGTCGCCCGGGCCCGCTCCCTCGATGAAGATGGGTCCAGACAGGGCATGGATGCGGCCGCGATCGATAGCGAGAAAATCTTCGAGGGTGGAGGCTGGGCCTAGCTGCGAGCCGCTCGAGTCCGCGCACTCCATATGCACCACGTCGCCCGAGGCGATGACCAGGCGAGGCTCAAGTGCGCGGTTCCAGCGGGAGTGAGTTGGTTCGGCGGTGAGCGCGTGTTCCGTCATGGTCAGCGAACGGCGACGATCATCTGCAGCTCGACGAGCGCGTTACGCGGGAGCGCGTTCACCCCGACGGCGGCCCGCACGTGGCGGCCGGCCTCACCGAAGACCGCAATGAGCAGGTCGGATGCGCCGTTGATCACACTTGGTGAGTCGGGAAAGCCGGGGACCGCGTTGACATAGCCACTGACGCTGAGCACGCCGTTGACGGCGTCGAGCGAGCCCAGGGCCTGGCGTATGGCGGCGAGTTGCATCAGGGCGCAGCAGCGTGCGGCCGCATAGCCCTCCGCAATGGAACGGTCGAGGCCGACGGTGCCGGCGATCAGCCCGGCGGCGTTGGTCGAGATCACTCCGGCAAGGTAGAGCGTGCCGCCAGCGAGCTTCGCGGGCAGGTAGTTGCCGCCGGGTGTCGCAGCGTCCGGCAGAGTTAAATCCAGGTGCTTGAGCGCGTCTTCGGCTCCCATTGCGTCGTACTCTACCACGATGCGAATCGCCGCAGGCACTTCGCGTCCGCAATGAGATCAGCACGCCAGCAGGAAAATTCTCGACCGAGCGTGGTTGGATTGGGTTCGACTTGCAACCGATTCGACTTTAGGATCACTAGCACCACTGCCAGCACAAGGATGGTCACGCATATCAGAGATCTAGTGGCATGGATAAGGGTCGCAGGCCGGCGGAGCAAGCTGTCAGCGGCGCGGCTGTTCGCGAATCGGATATCAGCGAGGCGGTTGCTGCCTGTGTCGCCGCTCGCGATCGCGATCGTGGTGGCGGGGACACTCCTGCCTGTAGGGCTGCGGGCCGGCTCGGCCCCGCCGCAGTCGTCTACCCTGCTGCTTCGCGATCGGCGCGGTTCTGCCTCGGACCTCGAGATCTCAGAGGCGGCGGGAGCTACCCGCTTCGTCGCCTATGAAGACCTGCTGAAGCTGCCGCTGGTCACTTATACGGTATCCGACGACAGCAACTTCGGGCCCGAGACTCAAGTCAGCGGAGTGCCGCTCGGCCAGCTCGCACGCGCCGCGGGAGCGAAGCCTGACCTGGTGGTCGCGATCTGTAACGATAAATATCGAGCGCATTACACGAGTGAATACATTGCCGCGCATCGTCCGCTGCTGGTACTGAAGGTGAATGGCAGGACTGCCGCGGACTGGCCCAAGTCGCATGACGGGGGATCGATGGGGCCATACCTGATCTCGCATCCGCCCTTTACGCCTTCGTTTCACATCCTGTCGCACACCGATGAGCCGCAGATTCCTTACGGGGTGGTGCGCGTCGAATTTCGCAGCCAGCTGCAGGTGTTGGGAGCTATCCGGCCGCCGGGCGCCTACCCGCCTCAGTCCGCGGTGTGGCAGGGCTATCGCATCGCGCAGCAGAACTGTCTGCGCTGCCACAACCTGGGCGCGGTGGGCGGACAGATGGCGCGGCATCCATGGACTGTGCTTGCGGCGTGGGCGGCGAGCGATCCAGAATACTTTGTCCACTACGTGCGCAACCCGCGGGCGGCCGGCGCCGGACGCATGATGCCCGCGATGACCAGCTACGACGACCGTACGCTGGAGGCGTTGCGCGCCTACTTCGCTACCTTTGCAGCGAGGCCCCGGCCATGATGCTGCGCCTGGCGAAGACACTGCTGGTGCTGGCAGTCGCCCTCTTCTACGGCTTCGTCGTCTTCAACAACACGACCGATTACCACTCCAACTACATGTTCGTGCATCACGTGCTGCTGATGGACTCGACCTTTCCCGGTAACCGCGGGCTCTGGCGCGCTATTGAAAGCCCCGCGATTCATCATGCGTTTTATGTCTCGATCATCCTCTGGGAGTTTGTCACTGGCGCGCTATGCTGCTGGGGCGGCGTGCGGATGATGCGTGCTCTGCGCGGGCCTGCAGATGCTTTCAACCTGAGCAAGCGAGTTGCGGTTGCGGCGCTGACGCTCAGCCTGCTGATGTGGCTGGTCGCCTTCCTGAGTGTGGGCGGCGAGTGGTTCCTGATGTGGCAATCGAAGTCGTGGAACGGGCAGGATGCGGCGTTCCGCATGTTCACCGTGGTGGGTATCGTGCTGCTGCTGGTTGCTCTGCCGGATGTTGAAGGCGCGCCTTAGCGAGCCTGGCTTGATGCGAGCGCGCATTCCTGGCATCAGTCCGATGCATCTCCGAGGGCGGCCCGGAGGCGCCAGAGTCTGCTGATCTGCCCCTGCGTCTTCGCTCCATGCGTGTTTTGATAGCGTCAGGCTTGGTGTTGAGGAGCAGGTCTGCGTCGCTTCGATTGCAGGCGGAAGTACCATCCCAGTCCGGCGAGTATGTAGACGAGATAGACATAGGGCAGCCAGCTGTAAGGCGCGGCAGGCACGGGAATGAGAGTGCCGACAAGGGCCAGCACCATTGCCACCGTGGTTGTTACAGACAGCAGGATGACCGCCGGGGTAAGGTGGCCCTGGCGGCGCATGTAAAAAGCCAGCGCGAGGGCAACCAGCCCATACACGGTGATGAAGCCGTAGGTCGCGAGCGAGCCCAGCCATCCATAGATGTCAGAGCCGCTGGCGCCGCGTGCGGCGAGTAGAGCAGCCGGCAATAACGTGAGCACTCCGACGGAGACGACCGCCGGCCCTGGCGTGGCATTGCGCAGATGGGTCTGAGTAAGGCGGCGCGAGGCCAGTCCGTTATGCCCCATCAGCATCAGCACCCGTGCGCCCGCGGTGATGCAGGCGAGGATGCAGGCGAACATGCTCACCAGCGCGCCGGCATCGATCAATGGCCCCAGCAGAGGCACGCCGGCCTGCTGTGCGAGCAGGTGCATAGGTGCGTCGCTGCTGCCGAAGTTCTGATGGGCACCGGCGAAGCCAAGCACCTCGGTGTAGGCGCAGAGGATCAGAAAAACGCCGGTCAGCATGGCGCTCTGAATGACGGCGCGGGGAATGGTACGCAGAGGCTCGCGCGCCTCCGCGCCGAGGGTGGTGGCGCTCTCGAAGCCGACGAAGCTGAACAGTGCGAGCACCACGCCGAGACGCACCCCGGAGGACGATGCGCCGTCGAGTCGCAGCTGGGCCGGATGGAGGTGCAGGCCGTTCTTTGCCAGCAGGATCGCGACCACGATGCTGATGAAGGTGATGGAGACGGCCTCGATCCACAGCATGGTGCGTGCGGAGACTTTGACGTCGCGATAGGCGATTGCGGTGGCGACGGTGACGGCTATCACCGCCAGCAGCGATTGCGGGGCGCGGAGGCCGAAGCCCAGGTTCAACAGTACATTGGCATAGTTGATGAAGCCGCCCGCTACCGAAGCAGCGGTGGCGATGTAGGCGAGCAGCAGCGCCCAGGCGGTGATCGATCCCACCACCGGCCGCAGGGTCGACGCGTAGATGTAGAGCGAGCCCGGCGAGGCGGAGTAGCGCGCAAAGCGGCTGACGCATAGTGCAACCAGCAACACGCCGGCGGTCGCGAGCAGGTAGGCGAGCCAGGTCGCGTTGCCGGCCAGGGCAAAGACCAGCGGGATGGTCATGGTGGGCGAGGTGGTGGGGGCGATGGTCGAGATGCTCTGGGCGAGCGTTTCGACGGGCGAGAGGATGCCGCGCTTCAGGCCGTAAGAGGAGGCGGTCGCCGTCCCGAGATCGGCCTCATCGCTGAGAGGAAGAGCCTCGGCTGGAGTCATGGCTGCATACTTCCTCACTCAAAATTCTGCCTTGGAGTGGTCAGTCTGCGGCGTCACCGCCGGGAAGTCAACTATAGACGTCTTCTGACGACGTCCTCTCAAGTTGAACGATCATGCCTCCGCAACCGGGCAGGCGGGACTGGGGCGAAGCGTCTCCCTCTGGCGCATCCACTCGTTCAGACCGACGGCGACCAGCAGCAACAGAAGAGCCGAGAGCTCTGAGAAGATGCGTAGTTCGCGCAGGATTCCAACCACGCTCATGCCCCCCAGCCAGGCGACGTAAGTGACGCTGGCAGTAATTCTCAAGCGAACAGGGATGTAGCGCCAGAGCAGGATAACCGCGACGTAGGCATAGCCGAAGACGGAGGTCGCGGAGAGCCAGAAGAAGGGATTCGCCAGCTGGGCGATATTGCCGCTGAGCTGGTGCTGGGCCTGCGCGGTACAGGTGCTGCAGACGTGGTGGATGAGAGCGCGCTCGGCGAGTCGCACGGCAAGCACGGTCGCCGCCATTCCCGCGCAGAGCGCAGCAAGCCTGCCAAGCGCGGTTCTGCCGATGTGCAGGCCGAAGTAGATGAGGATGGACATGCAGGCCGTCTCCTTGTTCAAGGTCGCCACTGCCAGCACGAGAGTGAAGAGCAGGGGCCGGTCGCGCCAGGCGAGAGAGACGAGGAGCGTGAAGAAGAAGAGTGCGGGGACATCGTAGGGGTAGTAGAGGTTTCGGTTGAGCACCAGAGCGGTATCGAAGTAAGCGATGTAGCCGAGGCTGAGCGCCAGCCACCCGAACTGCCAGGCCGGGTTGATCGTTTGCAGCAGTCCGCGCGCGACGGTCAGGGTCGCCAGCATGAAGAAGAAGCCCAGCAGAAAGAGAAACCAGCCCCGGTTGCCGAGGAACGGCTGATGGAGCATCGGCATGTTCAGCCCTGGATGCGATCGATGAAGAGGCCCCAGCAGCCACGCGAGCAGACGCCAGATCAGCGCGGGAAGCATGCGGTAGTCGAAGGGGCCCACGTGCAGACGGAGGTGCGTGTAGTCGTCCCAGTCAAACTCCGGGGTGGTGAGGTTCAGGTCCGCAGCAGAGTAGTGGGCCGACATCAGGATGGTCACGATGGTCAGCAGGTGCCTGGCGTTCTTGCTCTTCAGGGTCTCCTCCACGCAGTGTCACTTACTGGCTGATGCTCGACCTCGTCCCGGCCGGGTGCAGCGGATTACCCTCTGACGACCCTGCCGGGGCCGCCGCCCCGCTCATGAAGATGCTACCTAGTAACAGATGCGGGCGGAGTTGATACCCCACTGATGGAAGCTCTCGTGGGCCGCGGGATGCGGGAGGTGGATCATGCTGATCTCGCGCTGGTGAGGCAGCAGCGGCACCTGTTCATAGATGAAGGAGTCGTCAAAGCCGGCGGCAGCAGCCTCGGCGCGCGTGTTCGCGTAGTAGACCGCGGCGGGACGAGCCCAGTAGATCGCCCCCAGGCACATGGGGCACGGCTCGCAGCTGGTATAGAGCTCGCAGCCGTCGAGCTGGTAGTGGTTGAGCGCCTGGCATGCGCGGCGGATGGCGAGCACCTCGGCGTGCGCGGTCGGATCGTTGGTCGAGGTGACGGCGTTGGCGGCCTTCGCGACCACGCTGCCCCCCTTGACGACGACAGCGCCGAATGGCCCGCCCGCTCCGCTGCGGACGTTCTCAGTCGCCAGGGCGATGGCCATCTCCATGAAGGCGGGCTGCATGGTTCCAGAGTAAAGACTGCTCCGCCGTTGTCCAAGCCTTTTCGTCGCGGCCCGCAGCGTCCGGTGGTCAATTGAGCGGAAACTTTGATGAATCATGCCCGCCCGCGCGAAGGAGGATCGAGATGTATCCATGGAAGATACCTTTGAAGGTTCGTTGACGAAATAGACTGGCTGTTGCGCGGGCCGGGGCAAGCTATAGTCAGGTTGGCGACTCTCACGACCTCGACTCAAGGCGTGGCAAAAATCGAAAAAACAACGAGCCGGGCCCCGGCCCTTGCGGCAGACGACTTCGAGGACTCGTTCCTCCCTCTTGACGCCGCACCAAGGCTGCGCGCTGGCCCGCTTCCGCGCTTTCAGCCGGAAGAAGATGCGCGGGAAGAGGACGCCTTCCTGCGTACGCGGCGCCGTGTGCCGGTGCGAAGGGGCATCCTGCCGCGCACCCGCCGAGGACAGATCGCACTCGCGGCGGGCACCCTGCTTTTGCTCGGCGGGCTGGGCGCGGGGGCGATTGCGGCGCGCGACCTGCTCAAGCACGACCCTCGCTTCCGCATTGACAGCTCCGACTCCATACAGGTGCTCGGCAACAGCGAGGTGACGCGCGCCGAACTGCTCTCAGTCTTCGGCAGCGACATCGGGCGCAATGTGTTTTTCATCCCCCTGGCCGAACGCCGCCGGGCGCTCGAGAACCTGCCGTGGGTGGAGCATGCGACGGTGATGCGCCTGCTGCCCAACCAGATGAGGGTCGCGATCTTAGAGCGCACTCCGATAGCCTTTCTGCGCACCGGCAACTCCATCGGGCTGGTGGATGCGAGCGGGGTGATCCTGCCTATGCCGCACGATGCGATGGAGGCCAGGCACTACTCCTTCCCTGTCGTGACAGGAATCGACGCCGCCGATCCGCTCTCGACCCGGACCGCGCGCATGCATATCTATCAGAAGTTCATCGCCGATCTGGACGCGAGTGGAGAGGGCCTCTCGGCGCAGATCAGCGAGGTCGATCTCTCCGATCCCGAGGACGTCAGGGCGGTCGTACCGTCAGCAGCAGCGGCGGCCGATCAGCACGACCTGCTGCTCCACTTCGGCGATGCGGATTTCCTGGCGCGCTTTCACAACTACCAGGCGCACCTGGCGGAGTGGCGTCAGCAGTATCCGCATCTTGCGTCAATCGATCTTCGCTATGACCGGCAGGTGGTGCTGGAGATGGATAAGAGCGGCACGCCTGCTCCTGCTCCGGCCGCGCAGGACGCATCGGCGCAGCGAATGGGCAAGGACGTCGGAAGTCTGCCGGCCGGCGCCGTAGCTGCGCCGCACCAGCACTCGACAGCGGCCGCGAGGCCAGCGGCGAGAGCAGCGGCGAAGGCCGGGCACGGCGCGATTCACAAGCCGGCGCGCCCGCAACAGCCCGCTGCCCGGTGGAGGCCATACGCGACGGCGCGGCCCGCGGAGCCGTCTACCGAGGCGGCCCAATGACGCAGAAGACGGATGGTCTGATCGCGGTGCTCGACGCCGGCAGCGCCAAGACGCGGGTGCTGATCGCCGAGCTGCATGAGGGCGCGCTGCGCTATCGCGGGCACAGCATCGTGAATTCGACCGGCATGCGCAAGGGCCTGATCTCGGACCTGCAGCCGGCCATCGTCACGATCAACAAGGCGGCGATCCAGGCAGAGGAGGCCGCCAAGGCGACCATCGAAAGCTGCGTGGTGGGCATCGGCGGTCCTCATATTCGGGGAGTGAACAGCCGCGGCGGCATCTCTCTCGGAACGCGTCCGCGCGAGATTACGCGGGAGGATGTTCGTGGAGCGGTGGAGCGTGCTCGCTCTGTGTCGCTGCCTGCTGACCGCGAGATCCTTCACCTGCTGCCCCAGCAGTTTCTGCTCGACGAGCAGCCCGGCATCCATGACCCGGTGGGAATGGTCGGCTGCCGGCTCGAGGTCAACCTGCATCTTGCGACCTGCGCGGCCGGGGCTCTGCAGAGCGTCGTCACGTGCGCCAATAAGGCCGGCCTCGAAGTAACGGAGACCGTCTCCGAGGCGATCGCCTCGGCCGAGGCGACCGTGTCGGCCGATGAACGCGAGCTGGGCGTTTGCCTGCTGGACATCGGCGCAGGATCGACCGAGCTGGTGGTCTTCTTCGAGGGATCCGTCGCGCATACTTCGGTGATCCCGATCGGGGGAGATCACTTCACCAATGACCTTGCCGTGGGGCTGCACGTGCCGGTGCCCGAGGCCGAGTGGCTGAAGCGCGAGTATGGCAACGCGGTCGTCACCTCCGTCTCGCAGCGGGCCGAGGTGGAGTTGAGAGGCATAGCCGGGCAGGAGCCGCGGCTGGTTCGTCAACGTCTGCTCAGCGAGATACTGGAGCCGCGCGCACGCGAGCTGCTGCATATGCTGCGGGACAACCTGCGCCAGGGTGGAGTGCTCGAGGCGCTGGGCGCTGGGTGCATTCTGACCGGCGGCGGAGCACGCCTTGCCGGGCTGCTCGATGTAACGGAGAGCCTGTTGCGGGTGCCGGCGCGGATCGGCTATCCGGTGCCTCTGTCGCGCATGCCCGATGAGCTGGCGCAGCCGGAGTGCTCTGCGTTAATCGGCATGCTGCTCTATTCGCATCGCACCGGGGTGATGCGGGCAGCCGAAGATCAGGGCCTTCGCGCCAAGCTGCGAACCATGTTTGCCGGGAGTCTATAACTCTACTTTGACGTAGTACTTGATAATTTCGCGGGATTTATGACTGACCTACAGGATTGTTACTCGACCGATAACTTGACCTACTAAATACACCGATTTCGGAGTTAATTCCATGAGCAATTGTGAAGAGATCCGCATCCAGTACCACGACGAAGTGCTCCACGGCGCGAAGATCAAGGTCATCGGAGTGGGCGGGGGCGGCGGCAACGCCGTCAATCGCATGATCCAGGCGCGGGTCGAGGGCGTCGAGTTCATCGCCGCGAACACCGATGTCCAGGCGCTGCAGGCGTGCCAGGCGCCGGTGAAGCTGCAGCTTGGCGTCAAGCTGACCAGCGGCCTTGGGGCGGGCGCCAACCCTGATGTCGGCCGCCGCGCCGCGCTCGAAGATTCGGAGAAGATCATCGAGGCGCTGGAGGGTGCGGACATGGTCTTCGTCACCGCGGGCCTCGGCGGCGGCACGGGAACCGGCGCGGCGCCGGTGATCGCGTCGCTCGCGAGCGAGATGGGTGCGCTGACGGTCGCGGTGGTCACGCGTCCCTTCGGATTTGAGGGTAAGCGGCGGATGGCGCAGGCCGAGCGCGGCATGATGGAGCTGCTCGAGAGCGTGGACACCATGATCGTGATCCCCAACGAGAAGCTGCTTGCGGTCGCCAAAGACGCCGGCTTCTTCGAGTCCTTCCGCATCGCCGACGATGTACTGCGGCAGGGCGTGCAGGGGATTTCTGACATCATCACAATCCCCGGCATCATCAACCGCGACTTCGCCGATGTGAAGACGACGATGGCGGGGATGGGCTACGCAGTAATGGGGACTGCGCTGCGCAGCGGGCCGAAGCGGGCGATCGAGGCGGCCATGGCGGCGATGGCTTCGCCGCTGCTCGAGGCGGGCGCGATCGATGGCGCGCGCGGCATCCTTATCAATATTTCGGGGTCAAGTTCGCTCAAGCTCAGCGAGGTGAACGAGGCCTCTACCCTGATCCAGAGTGCGGCGCATGAGGACGCGAATATCATCTTTGGCGCGGTGCTCGATGAGACGATGGGCGACGATGTGAAGATCACCGTCATCGCCACCGGCTTCCGTCAGGAGTCTCAGGAGCGGCGCTCGCGGCTGCTCACTTCGGCGGTCGAGCCGGAGCAGCCTATCCGGGTAAGGATCGAGACGTGGCAGTCAGCTCCCCGGTTTGCGAGCGAGCTTGCAGCGGAGGCGGAGGCAGCGCCGCGCGGAGAAACTTCTGTGCAGGCGACGAAGGAGGCAGACCAGTCTGCTTTCATTTCAGCTTCGTCTAACCATGAGGCGGAGTTCGAGGTTGAGTCTCCGCTCTCGGGGTCCGCGAGTCCCTTTTCGTCGATAAGGATAGCAGCGGCTGTCGGCGAGGAAGTCTTGGGGCTTGATTCGGCAGAGGCCCTTGCCCGCGGCGCAGGGTTGCCAGGCACGAACTTTGGCGGCTTTGGCGGCTCTGATCCGGTCGCGGCACGGGATGAAGACCCTTCTGCAGGCCGGCACTCGCCTGCCGATCTGGATTCGGGCTGGGCGGGCACGGAGGCGGTGCCGTTCACACGGCGGGACGCGTTCCTGGTCTTTGCGGACGAGCATGGAGCGCCGATCGAGGACCACCGGCAGCTCACACAGGAGGGCTTGGTGAAGACGGGGGAGATCGAGTTTGAGCCGGAGACGGTGCCGGAAGACCTGGATATACCAGCGTTTCTGAGGCATGCGACACTTTGATCTACTCAGCGGCCGGGTACTGGAGACGCTTTGCTATATTTGAAGTACAGATCTTCCATAAACTCTCCGTCAGCACCCGGCCTTGATTGTTCCAAATGAGGACACCTTGTCTCTCGTGATGTCGGTTTGTGTCCGTTTACCTCATTGCAGCGGGATGTTGGCCAGAGAGAATCCCGGCACGGCAGCAACTCATCTTAACTGTGGAAGAGATGCCAGAATGAAGCGATTTGCCTACCTAGTACTGGTCCTCGGACTGATGGTGGTGCCTGCCACGCTGCGTGCCGAGGCGACGACCCGGCGCCCGCTGCACCACGCCCGCGGCCCGGTTCACGAATCGGCGCGGGTACAGCGGCGGATGGCAAGCCTGCAGCACAGCCGCCGCGCCGTCAACGCGCATACCAGGCACGGCCGCTCCCCTGTTCACAGCCTTCGGACGACGCGCTACCTGGTTCGAGGCAGGCATGGACGCCTGCTGCGGGCAAGCTATTCGCGCACCCGCCATCGTTATTACGAGCGCTTTACTGGCAGCTCCTTCACCGACACTGATATATCAGCCGGGGACATCACGGCCGGCGAAGATCCGGTGGTGCGCGCTGCTGCCGTGCAGGCGCTCGGCAACATGAACGGTACGGTGGTCGCGATCGACCCGAAGAACGGCCGCATCCTGGCCATGGTGAACCAGAAGCTCGCGTTGTCGAGCGGCGCTGAGCCCTGCTCGACCATCAAGGTCTCAGTAGCGCTCGCCGCACTGCAGGAGGGCATCATCACCAAGGACACGCCGGTGAACCTCGGCGGCTCCTACCATGTGAACCTGACAGAGGCGCTCGCGCATTCGAATAATCTCTACTTCGAGACGCTCGGCCGCCGCCTTGGCTTCGAGCGCATTCGGCACTATGCCAACCAGTTCGGACTGGGTGAGCTGGCGGGATACAACATCCCGGGCGAGCAGCTGGGCATCTATCCCGACCAGGCGCTTCCCGAGAGCGAGGGCGGGGTGGGCCGGATGTGCTCCTTCGGCGAGGGTGTCTCGATGACTCCGCTGCAGCTTGGGGCGCTGGTCGCCTCCATCGCGAACGGCGGCACGCTCTTTTACCTGCAGCACCCGACGACCCCTGAAGAGGTCATCAACTTCCAGCCGCATGTGAAGCGAACACTCGACATCGCGAAGCTGGTGCCTGAGATCTCGGACGGTATGGCTGCAGCGGTGCAGTACGGGACGGCGCGGTCGCTGCGGGCGAACTTCAACCAGTTCCCGGTCCTCGGCAAGACCGGCACCTGCTCGAACAACGGTACGCGCTACGGCTGGTTCGCCTCCTACGCCGACACCCAATATGGGCGGATCGTGACCGTCTTCTTCCTCGAGGGCGGGCGGCCAACGTTCGGGCCTAAAGCAGCTGAGCTTACTGGCTTTTTCTATCGCAACCTGTGGGACCATAGCTACTTCGCCCAGAAGCAGCCGACCGAGGCTGACACGATCGCGCCCGCCAGCGGCGTGAGTCAGTAGACAGAAGCGCAGATAATCCACGAAAGAGCCGAGGAGTAGGCGCGGGCAGTAATCTCGAGTGCAGAGCGATGCGGCCCCCTTACGGGGGCCGTTCTTATTTGCGGTAGGATGCTCATTGACGATGCTGATCCTGACTGCTGACGAGATGCGCACTGCGGACCGGCTCACCGTCGAACGCGGAGCTGCCTCCTCGCTCGATCTGATGGAGCATGCCGGAGCGGCGGTTGCGGGGTTCGTCCAGCGCGAGTTTCCCGGCTACCGGCACATCACAGTACTCTGCGGGGGCGGCAACAATGGTGGCGACGGCTTCGTCGCGGCGCGGCGGCTGCACGAGGCGGGCGCCATGGTTCAGGTGCTGCTCCTCGTCCAGCCGCAGGAACTCAAGGGCGATGCTGCGGTTATGTTCCACCGGCTGCCGCGGGTGCTGCTGACGGGCACTGTAGTCGCTGCTCAGGAATCCGCGTTGGAGCTGCCCGCCATCTCCGGCCTGATCGAGAGCACAGAGCTGTTTCTCGATGCGGTGGTCGGCACGGGGTTCAAGCCGCCGCTGCGCGGGGTCGCTGCGGCGCTGGGTGCAAAGCTTGACGCGCACTCGGCGCCGGTGATCGCAGTCGATCTGCCGTCCGGCTGGGATGCGGATTCGCGAGCCGCCGCGAGTCCGGGAGCTTATCGCGCGAACGCGGTGGTGACCTTCACTGCACCGAAGCTGGCGCACCTATTTGGCAACCTGACCAGCAACCACATTGGGCCTACCGTAGCTGGGCCCATTGTGGTGGCTCCGATCGGCTCCCCCGACGAGGCGGTCAAGTCTGATACCGGGCTGCACTGGTGCGGCTCAGCGGCCGCAATCACCCGTGCGCCGCGCCCGCCCGACAGCAACAAGGGTATGTACGGACACGTGCTGGTGATCGGAGGAAGCGTCGGCAAGTCGGGCGCGCCCTCCATGACCTCGCTGGCAGCGCTGCGGGCGGGGGCTGGCCTGGTGACCGCAGCGGTGCCTGCATCGATCCTGCCGCTGGTGGCCGCGACCGCACTCGAACTGATGACCATGCCTCTTGGAGAGGCCGGCCACGGGGTGATCGCGAAGAGCAACCTGGCCGAGCCGCGCTTCTCCGCCATGACCAAGCGCAAGACGGTCATCGCCCTCGGTACAGGGATCTCGGGCGATCCGGAGGCGGTCGAGTTCGTGCACGGCGTGGTGATGCAGACGAATCAGCCGCTGGTGCTCGATGCCGATGGCCTGAACGCCTTCAAAGGCCGGGCCGGGGAGCTTGACGGGAGCCATCGTACCCTGGTGCTGACGCCGCACCCGGGCGAGATGGCGACGCTGCTCGGTACGACCGTGAAGGAGGTGCAGGCAAACCGCGAGGACATAGCGCGGGAGTTCGCGGTGACGCATCATCTCACCCTGGTGCTCAAGGGTTGGCGCACGCTGGTGGCTCACCCGGACGGCCGCATCGCGGTCAATAGCACCGGGAATCCGGGCATGGCGAAAGCCGGCAGTGGGGACATCCTGACCGGCATCATTGCGGCCTTGCTCGGCCAGTATCACGACCGGGTTGCAGAGGCGGTCGAGGCGGCTGTGTATCTTCACGGGCTGGCTGCCGACTTCGCGGTGCGTGAGGGAGATCAGCATACCCTGCTCGCGACCGATACACTGGCTCATCTGCGGGATGCGTTCGGCTTCCGGCCGCAGCAGAAGGGGCTGTATACCTGGATACAGGGAATGCCAATGAATGCTGCTCCGGCTGACGGAATGTCGGTACAGGGAGTTCGGACACGAGAGATGGCAGCGCCAGAGATGTCAAAGCGCATCATGGAACCGGGGCAGCAGCAGGCGCAACAAGAAGCGGCGCAGCAGCCGGGACCGGGGCAGCAGCAGCAGGCGGTCGCGATTTGAATGACACCGCACGCCCCTCAGAGCAGCAGCGCGGCGAGCCCAAGGGGTCACAGCCGCGCCTCTTCGAGACCAACAACAGTGCGGAGACCATAGCCGCCGGACGGGAGATCGCGAAGCTGCTGGTTCCCCCGCGGCTGCTCATCCTGCGAGGCGACCTGGGAGCGGGCAAGACAACGCTGGTCAAAGGCATCGCCGAGGCGCTCGGGGCGGCCGATCCGGAAGAGGTAACCAGTCCGACCTTCACCCTGATCCACGAATATGAGGGGTCCCGCCAAAAAGAAGGCGAGCCGCAGCCGGTCTTTCTCTACCATCTGGACCTCTACCGGCTGGAGGGAGAGCGCCAGCTCGACGCGCTTGGGCTCGACGAACTGATCGGGCAGGACAGCATCGTGCTGGTCGAGTGGGGCGAGAAGTTTCCCAGTGTCATCAAGCGCAGCAATGGGGAGATCGTGATCCAGTCCGCGGGCGGCGATACACGCAGGATTACCCTGACGCTGCGGGACTGACGCTCATCGATGCGTCGCTTGAGTATCTGCTCGGCGGCGCGGCTGTGGGAGTGCGGATGGGTGTGATCCGGATAAAATCTCTGTTTCCAGCGACTTTGGTCTAGACTAAAGGTCGTTACCCGTTGCATTTCATTGGTTCCAGCTCCCCGGTCAGGCTTCGAAGGGCATCTCCTCGACACCCGGCAGCGCGGCTTCTACCTCGCCGGCGGGTGTTCACGAATCAGAGTCGTAGCCCGGAGGTCTCTCTTGAACCGAACGTTGCGCATCATGAGTCTGGGAGCAGTTTTGCTGAGTGCCGGTATAGCCGCGGCTGGTCCGGCGATCCTGCCCGATGCACCGCAGGCGTCGCGCCAGCTGATCGTGGCGCAGGAGTCTGGCGGCGGCCAGCAGACGGGCACATCCACCAATCCGCAGACCCCGGCGAGCGCGCCGTCGCTGCTGGCTTCGCCTGTGAACGTCCCCATCGGGCAGCTTGGGCTGAAGGGCAAGTTCGACTTCTACCTCAAGGTCGAGTTCGCGCCGGCCAACTTCGTGATCCCGGCGGGAGTGGCGCTGTTTCACATGGCCGATCCGCCGGACCAGTACCCGCACCGGTGGCGGGATGGGGCCGGAGCCTTTGGACGGAACTACGGGAGCGGACTCGCGAGCGCTTTCAGCGGCAACACGGCCCGCTTCATCACCGGAGCGGTGCTGCACGAGGAGCCCCGCTACTTCCCTTCAGAGAACCACGCTTTTGGCGCGCGGGTCTTCCATGCTTTGAAGTTCACGTTGATCGACAAGGCTGATTCGGGGCGCGACCGCATTGCGATCTCGAATTTTGCAGGAGCCGCAGCCGGTGGGTTCATCGGCAATGCGTACCTGCCTGCCGGGTTCCGCGACCTGACGCATGCGGGTCAGAGGTCGCTCTTCATCCTTGCGGTTGTGGGTGGGGAGAACGAGGCTGCCGAGTTCCGTCCGGAGATTCGCGCGACCCTCAAGAAGATGCACGTTCCGTTCATCAAGTAGGTCAAGGGGGCTCGTGGGGCGCGCCTCCGATTCGAACCTGAACGAAGACGACGAGACTGGCCTCCTCGTATTTAGGTGCGTGAGGCGCGCGACCGCTGAGCAGGAGCTAGAAGGGGATGTCGTCGTCGGTGATCTCGGCCGATTGGCCGTAGTCCTCTGCCGGAGCGGGTGCTCGCTGATCGAAGGAGGCAGTCGAGCCGCCGCCTCGTCCGTAGGCCGCACCGCTGGCGCCGGCCTCGCCATCGCCGCGTCCTGAGAGCAGAGAGATGTCGTTCACCACGATCTCGGTCTTGTACCTCTTCTGCTTGCTCTCTTTATCTTCCCAGGAGCTGGTTCGGAGGCTGCCTTCGACGTAGAGCTTTGCGCCCTTTTTGACGTAGTCGCGGATGATCTCGGCCACCTTGCCGAAGGCGACGAGGTTATGCCACTCGGTGCGGTCCTGCGATTCGCCGGTTTTGTCCTTGAACCTCTCGCTGGTGGCGAGGCTGAAGTTGGCAACGGCCATGCCGCTGGGTAAGAACTTTACCTCCGGGTCCTTGCCGATGTTGCCCAGCAGGATCACCTTGTTGACGCTCTTTGCCATGTGCGCGCTCTCTCTTTGCTAGACCAGAAGCATAGCAGAATCGTGCAGCCCGGATACGCAGCCTGCAAGTGCGATGGAGTGCGGGCGGCTCGCTCCAGGCTACCTGCCCGGGGGTCCCGTCGCACCTGGAAGGCCCGGCCGATGCGCGATGCGTGCATTTGCAGGAGCAGAGCACCCACCGGTATGGTGCAACTGGAGAAGGGAGGCGAGCTTTGGATCGAAAGCCAGTCCGCCTGCGCCCGGCAACAGCGCAGGATCTGCGCGCACTGCATGCGCTCGACCAGGTCTGCTTTGCCAGGGGCATCGCCTACTCGATAGCCGAGCTACTGTACTACCTGCGCAAGCCGGGAGCGGCCAACATCGTCGCTGAAGATGCGGCCGGTGGGCTGGCCGGCTTCGCCCTGGCCTATCCGGTAGAGTTCGGCACCCGCCGCGCAGCGCACCTGATCACCATCGATGTGGCGCCCGAGGCGCGCAGGGCTGGTGTGGCCACCGCGCTCATGGATGCAGTCGAATCTGCGCTCGCCGCCGCGGGCGCCGCGGTGATGCGGCTCGAGGTCGCGGTCGACAACCTCGCTGCGCAGCAGTTTTACCAGCGCCGCGGGTATGAGCGGGGCAAGCTGCTGCCCGGCTACTATCTCGGCACGCTCGACGCTTTTGCGATGGAGAAGCCGCTCTCGCCGCAGGCCGCAGTCGGCGTCTTTCGCTGACCCCTCTGCCTCACACGCCTGGCCCGCATGCGCCATGGATGGGGTCTGCTCTAGAATGAACAAGAGCGCCGCATGAGCTACACCGAACAATACGAAGTAGTCGTTGTAGGCGCGGGCCACGCGGGTTGCGAGGCTGCGGTCGCGGCGGCGCGCATGGGCCTGCGGACGGCCCTCTTCACCCTGAATCTCGACCTGATCGCGCAGATGTCGTGCAACCCGGCAATCGGCGGCATCGCCAAGGGCCATCTGGTGCGCGAAGTCGACGCCCTCGGCGGCGTCATGGGCGAGGTCGCGGATGCGGTCGGCATCCAGTTCCGGCTGCTGAATACATCGCGGGGCCCGGCTGTCTGGTCCCCTCGCGCGCAGTGCGATAAGCAGCAGTACCGCATCAAGATGAGACAGGTGCTCGAGAGCCAGCCGAACCTCTTCATCAAGCAGGCCGAGGTGGTGGACCTGGTCTTCGCCGAGCCAGACGGTAGGGAGCCAGACAGCGCCGCAGAAGCTAACGCGCACGATGACAACTCAGGCAGTGACGCCCGGGAGCCGCGCCGGCGTGTCATCGGACTCCGGCTGCGCGATGGCCGCACCGTGCACTGCGGAGCGGTCGTCATAACCACCGGCACGTTCCTGAACGGGCTCATCCACTGCGGTGAGGAGCGCTACCCTGCGGGTCGCAGCGGCGAGCCGCCCAGCGTGCTGCTGGGGGAGTCGCTGAAGAAGCTTGGTCTGCGCGGCTGCCGCCTGAAGACCGGGACGCCGCCGCGGCTGGACGGCCGCACCATCGACTGGAGCCGCTTTGAGGAGCAGCCCGGCGACGCGGAGCCGACGCCCTTCAGCTTCCGTACCCGCGAGCTGCCGCAGCGGCAGATCTGCTGCCATATCGCCTACACCACGCCCGAGACGCTGCGTATCATCCGCGAAAATGTGGGCCGTTCGGCGATGTACTCGGGCGCCATCGAGGGCATCGGGCCGCGCTATTGCCCGTCCATTGAAGACAAGGTCGTCAAGTTTCCCGACAAGGCGCAGCACCAGTTTTTTCTCGAGCCGGAGGGGCTCGACACCCACGAAGTTTACGTCAACGGCATGTCGACTTCGCTGCCGATGGAGGTGCAGACGGCGATGGTGCACTCCATCCCGGGCCTTGAGAACGCGGAGATGCTGCGGCCCGGATATGCCATCGAGTATGACGCCATCGATCCGACGGAGCTCGATCGCAGTCTGCGGGTGAAGCAGTTTGATGGGCTCTACCTCGCCGGCCAGATCAACGGCACCTCAGGCTACGAGGAGGCGGCGTGCCAGGGGCTGATGGCCGGCATCAACGCGGCGCTGATGCTCAGGGGCGAGCCGATGTTTACCCTGGATCGCACCGAGGCTTACACCGGCATCCTGATCGACGACCTCATCAGCAAGGGCACCAACGAGCCGTACCGGATGTTTACATCGAGGGCGGAGTTTCGGCTGCATCTGCGCATCGATAACGCAGACCGGCGGCTCACTCCGTCTGGGCGGCGACTCGGGTTGATCGATGATGGAGCCTGGGCGGATTACGAGGCGCGGCAGGCTCGGGCGGTCGCGCTTGAGTCGGTGCTCGCGACGAGGCGGCCAACGTCTGCGCAGTTGATCGAGCGGGCTCCGGAGCTTGCCGCTGAGCTTGGCATCGATGCCGGGCAGGGCAATCAGCAGACCTATGCGCAGCTGCTCAAGCGCCCCGAGGTCTCGATCGAGCGCCTCTTCCCCGTGCTGCGCGAGGAGCTTGCCGAGGGCGCGGACGCCCAGCTTTTCCTGCCGTTGACGAGCCCGAGCGACGCTCGCCCTGCTGTCTCTTCGTCTGAGCGTGCCGGGCAGGATGCGACACCCAGGCCGCGCGCGAGGCTCTCAAGTCAGGCGCGCAACGAGTTGAAGGCCGTCGAGACCGAGATCAAATACTCCGGCTACCTCGATCAGCAGCGCAAGTCGATTGACCGGCTCAAGCGCGCCGAGCAGCGCAGCATTCCTGAGTGGTTCGACTACAGCAACATCAGCGGTCTCTCTCGGGAGATGCAGGAGAAGCTGGGCCGCGTGCGCCCGCTGACGCTGGGCCAGGCGAGCCGCATCCCCGGGGTCACGCCTGCTGCTCTTTCGCTGGTAAATGTCTTCATAGAGATACAGAGCAAGCGCCTCGCGGTCTCCTGATCCGGCGATCTGCCGCTGGTGTGTAACAGGCAGTGCGTTGGAGTTGCCATGTCGACTGCCTTCGATGCAAGCTGATAGGGAATGCCGGAGCTGCCCGACATCGCTGCTTACATCCATGCGCTCGAGCCGCGGGTTGTGGACCAGCCGCTCGAGCAGGTGCGCGTCGCGAGCGCCTTCCTGTTGAGGACCGCGCAGCCGCCTCTGGTGAGTGTCGAGGGGCAGACCGTGCGCGAGCTGCGGCGCATCGGCAAGCGCATCGCCTTCGGATTCGATAACGAGCTATGGCTGGTGCTGCACCTGATGATCGCGGGCCGTCTGCACTGGCGGCCCCGCGCGGCGAAACTTGGAGGCCGCAATAACCTTGCGGCGTTCGACTTTCCCAGCGGCTCTCTGGTGCTTACCGAGGCGGGCAGTAAGCGTCGTGCATCTCTGCACGTTGTCAGCGGAGAAGAGTCGTTGCAGGCGATCGACCCGGGCGGCGTCGATGTCTTCGCGATTGATCTCGATCAGTTTCGCACAGCACTCACTGCTGAAAACCGCACCCTCAAGCGGGCTTTAACCGATCCGCGCATCCTCAGCGGTATCGGCAACGCCTACTCGGACGAGATACTGCATGCGGCGCGGCTCTCGCCCATCGCGCTCACCCACAGGCTGAAGCCTGAAGAGTGGGACCGCCTCTTTGCCGCCACGCGGGAGACGCTGCAGCTCTGGATCGATCGCCTGCAGGCCGAGATAAAGGACGGATTTCCCGAGAAGGTTACGGCATTCCGGAAGGACATGGCAGTGCACGGGCGCTTTGGCGAGCCGTGCCCGCGTTGCGGTGAGAAGGTGCAGCGCATTCGCTATGCGGACAATGAGACCAACTACTGCGCACGCTGCCAGACGGACGGCAAGGTGCTGGCCGACCGCAGCCTGTCGCGGCTGCTCAAGTCGGACTGGCCGCGCACGCTCGATGAGCTGGAGGCTCTCAAGCGGCGGTGAACTGCATGGCCGGGCCGAGTCTCCCGTGCCTGCCAGCCATGTCGCGTGATAGCAGTTGCCTCAGGGCTGCTTGGGCTGCCCGGCGGCGGGCGGCGGCGCGGCGGGTTCAGATTTGGGCCGCATGCCTGGCAGGTGGAACGGCAGCGAGCTGCCAGGCTTCTTCCCGGCCGTCTGCTCGACCACAAAGGTGCGCTGCGAGTTGATGCAGAGCCAGCGGCTGCGCGTCCGCTGGAAGACATGCGAGAAGATGCCCTTGTCGTCGACGGTGCGGCCCTCGCGGGTGTAGCGCAGGATGTAGGTTCCGTTGACCAGCGCGATGTCGCCAAAGAGGCGCACGCTCGCGACCCTCTGCTCGAAGGAGATGGCGTCGCGGTCGCGCACAAAGAGGCGCGCAATCTGCTGATTGCGGGTGGTGACTTCACCGTCTTCGGAGATGTCGACGAAGCCGGGTGCGAGCACGCCTTCGAGGGCAAACTGGTCGTGTTTCAGCAGCGCCTGGCTCCAGGTATTCTCGATCGCCTGCATCGCTTCGATGTCGGTCTTCGCCGCCTCGGACGCGGCTTCCGGAGCTTCCGCCTGCTGCGCGTGAGCCGCGCTGCTGGAGACGCAAAGGACTGCGATCAGGAGGACGTTCAGCCGCCCCTTTCTTATCAGGTGTCTCATCCCTCGATCATAGCGTGGGTCCCACCATGGTCTTGAGCAGGCTATCGCGCGTTTATTCACTTTACGTCGCAGGTTCCCACAAAACGATGCCGCGCAGGTGAGGCATTCTGGCGGCCTCGCTGCCCTACACTCAAAGGCGGAGATGTCGATGGCGACGAGCACGGCCCAGAGCACGACCTTTGAACGCGGACTGCCGGCGAGCCTGGACGCGGAGCGCTCGATTCTGGGCGCAATCCTGCTGGACAATGTCGCCTACAACGAGGCGGCCGAGCGGCTGCAGCCTGAGGACTTTGCCCTCGACTCGCATCGCCGCATTTACTCGCGCATGGCGGAGCTGATCGACTCCAACCGCGCGGTCGATATCGTCACCCTTTCGGAGGAGCTGGCCAAGCGCAAGGAGGTTGAGGCCATCGGCGGCGTCGCTTACCTGGCGTCGTTGACCGAGGGACTGCCGCGCCGGATCTCGATCGAAGAGTACGTTCGCATCGTCAAAGACAAGTCGCTGCTGCGCCAGCTGATCAGCATCTGTTCAACGGCGATCACCCGCGCCGCGGACCAGAGCGAAGAGGCGCTCGAGGTGCTCAGCTCCGCCGAGAACGACCTGCTCGAGGTCACCGAACGCGGCATCACCAACGGCTTTACCGGCATTCCGGAGATTGTACGCGAGTCCTTTGGCACCATCGACAACCTCTACAAGGAAGGCAAGGAGGTCACCGGCCTCGCCACGCACTACACCAACTTCGACCGCATGACGAGCGGCCTGCAGCCATCGGAGCTGATCATCATCGCGGCCCGCCCGAGCATGGGCAAGACGGCGTGGGCGATCAACATCGCGCAGAATGCGGCCATTCGCGACAACAAAGTAGTGGCCATCTTTTCGCTCGAAATGTCGAAGGAGTCGCTGCTGCGCCGCATGCTCGCCTCACAGGCTTTTGTAAATACGCGCAAGATCCAGACGGGCTTTCTGCTGCGCGAAGATCAGGACAAGCTCACCCTCGCGCTCGAGCAGCTCACCGAGTCCAAGATCTTCATCGACGACACGCCGGGTATCTCGCTGACAGAGATGCGCGCCAAGGCCCGGCGCCTGCGCCAGATACAGGGCGGGCTCGACCTGGTCGTGGTGGATTATCTGCAGCTCATGTCGGCGACCGCGGCCGGGCCCGGCGCGCGCCGTTATGAGAACCGCACGCAGGAGGTCTCCGCCGTCTCCCGCGGGCTCAAGGCGCTGGCCAAGGAGCTGAAGATCCCCGTCATCGCGCTCTCGCAGCTCAGCCGTGCCTCGGAGAAGCGGGGCGAGGACAAGCGGCCTCTGCTGTCAGACCTGCGTGAGTCAGGATCGATCGAGCAGGACGCCGATGTGGTCGCGTTCATTCATCGTGAGAGCTACTACAAGAAGGATGAGAACGGCGATGAAGATCCCGACACCAAGGGGAAGGCCGAGATCATCGTGGCGAAGCAGCGTAACGGGCCAACCGGATCGGTTCACCTTGCCTACCTGGCCGACTACACGCGTTTCGAAAATCTTGCTTCGGGTGCGGGCGGCGACGGCTACTAGTTTCCCGGAGCTCGGCTGACTTTCCGCGGGCAGGAAGAGGAAGGCTAGCGACCGTCCCGCAGGCGGCTGGCAAGACGGTCAGGCAGGCCGGCTCGCAGGATGCTCATCTGGGCCGCGCGAACGTCGTAGGGCACGCGAAAGAAGCTGACCGTGTGGCGGGCGTCGTCGTAGATCGCGAAGGCGGCGCGCCAGTCAAAGTCCCGCGGCTGTCCAACCGATCCGGGATTGATCATGTAGCGTGCGCTGCCGTTCAGACGAACTTCAAACTCCTCCGGCTTGTCGCGCGAGCCGTAGGAGGGCTGCACGCGGAAGAGCGCCTCTCCGCTGGTCGCGAAGCCACCCTGCATGTGAGTGTGCCCGAAGAAGTTCACATGGGTGGCGGCCTCATGCAGGGGCTGCCAGGCGTCGCGCATCGAGAACATGTACTCATCCTCATCGAGCGGGGAGCCGTGCATGCAACTCACCAGTGGACCATTGGGCTTGACGGGCCCCTGCGCCAGCCCCTGCAGCCAGTCAACGTGCCCCGGGGTGAGCACGGCCTTGGTCCATCGCGCCGCCCGCGCCGCGACTGCGTTAAAGTCTTCAAAGGACGTGAGGCCGCAGCAGACGCGATCATGGTTGCCGCGGACGAAGACGCTGCCGAGCTGCTGAACCCGCTCGATGACTTCGTTCGGATTGCCGCCGTAGCCGACGATGTCGCCGAGGTTCCAAACCACGTCATGACCGGGCGCAGCCTGGATTACAGCTTCGAGAGCATCGAGGTTCGCGTGAATGTCGGAGAGGATGAGAGCGCGCATGGGCCGGCGATATAGGAGCTAGTTCAGAGAGCCCTCAGAAAAAGCTGCGAATCCCAATCTAGTCTCTCCACTCACCATCGGCAATTCCCTTCCCTTTATCGACTCCGCACCCAGTGGCCGGCGCCGCTGCTCGCGATACGCGTGCCGGCGTCTTCGGCGGCCATGGGAGAAAGTGTCGCGAGCGGCTGCGTCTTATCCGTGGTGAGCAGGGGGACTGCGCCGAGCAGGCTGCGCGTGTACTCGTGCAGCGGGTTGCGAAAGACCTCGGTTGACGGCCCCTGCTCGAGCAGCAGGCCTCCGCGCATCACCGCAACCCAGTTGGCGACCTGGGAGACGACGGCCAGGTCGTGCGAGATGAAGAGCATTGCCAGCCCAAGCCGCTGCCGCAGGTCATCGAGCAGCGCCAGGATCTGGGCCTGGACGGTGACGTCGAGCGCGGTAGTGGGCTCGTCGGCGATCAGCAGGCGCGGCCGGTTGGCCAGCGCCATGGCAATCAGGATCCTCTGCCGCTGGCCACCGGAGAACTGGTGTGGATAGTCCTTCAGACGCCGCTCGGGCTCAGGCAGCGCGACCTCGTGCATGGCTTCGATGACCGCGTCGCGCACCTGCCGGCGGGTGTGACGCGGGTGGTGCACGCGGACCACCTCGGCAACCTGCTCGCCTACCGTCATCACCGGGTTCAGGGCGGTCATCGGCTCCTGAAAGATCATGGCAATCTGGCTGCCGCGATGGCTGCGCATCTGCTCGGCGGTGAGCTTCATCAGGTCCACGCCTTCGAAGCGGATTGCTCCCTCAACCCGGGCGGCCGCCCCCAGCAGGCGCATGATGGCGAGCGCGGTCACCGATTTCCCGGACCCCGACTCCCCCACCAGCCCGAGCACCTCGCCGGCATCGATCGAGAGGCTCAGGTGGGAGACGACCGGCTTCGGCGCTGCCGTCCTCTCTGCGCGATGACGCGCCGCATGCACTCCTGCGGAGGAGCCGAACCAGATGGAGAGCTCGTCGATCTCTAGCAGAGATGGCACGCCCTATGGTAGCCGAGGCGTGTCCGCCCGGCGTTAATGGATTTGAAGTTGATGAGCTAAGCTGCGGCGAGGCGCTGCTGCAGCAGGTGCATCAGGGTCAGCTCCTCCTGCTGCAGAGCATCAGAGCGCTCCTCCATCTCGACCTCCACGCGCTGCTTATAGACCTCGATCATGGCGCCGCTCATGTAGCACTCGAGCACCGCCGGGTGGACATAGCACTTGCGGCACACCGAGGGTGTGTTGCCGAGCCGCTCGGCGACCGACTCGATCGCGCGCACCACATTCTTCTTGGCCTGGGAGTCTGACTCGAACGCCTCAAACTCCCTCAGCATCATGCATGCGAGCACCGTTCCCGCCCAGGTGCGAAAGTCCTTGGCGGTGAAGTGCTGACCGGTGATCTCGCGCAGATACTCATTTACGTCCGCCGAGTCGACCGTATGGGGCTGATCTTCGTTGTCAAGATATTGAAAGAGCTCATAGCCCGGCATGTCGCGGCACTTTTTGACGATCCTTGCGAGGCGCCGGTCGTTGATGTCGATGGTGTGGTGCACGCCGCTCTTGCCCTTGAACTTGAACTTCACCGTCGAGCCATCAATGTCCACGTGCTTGGAGCGCATGGTGGTCAGGCCATAGGACTGGTTTTTCTTCGCGTACTCCGTGTTTCCGACGCGGATGAAGGTGGTCTCGAGCAGGCGCACGATGGTGGCGAGCACCTTTTCGCGCGGCAGCCCGGGCAGCGCGAGATCGTGTTCAACGCGCTCCCGGATCGCGGGCAGCGCCTTGCCAAAGAGCATCATGCGCTCATACTTCGTCTCGTCGCGCACCTCGCGCCAGCGTGGATGGTAGCGGCTCTGCTTGCGGCCCTTGGCGTCGCGACCCGTGGCCTGCAGATGTCCGTTGGGAATGGGACAAATCCAGACGCTGGTCCACGCAGGCGGAATGGCCAGGGACCTGATGCGGCCGAGGGTCTCCTTGTCGCGCACCGGCTTGCCATCGGAGTCAACGTAACGGAAGCCGGTGCGCCAGCGCTTACGCTGAATGCCCGGCCGGGCATCGGACACGTAGCGCAGCCTGGCGGCCTTCGCGCTCTCAACAGGGTCTGTGAAGATTTCCAGAGTCGCCATCGATTCGGTCAGGGCACAGTTCGAACAACATGGTGCAAAGGGCCCAGTCTAAGAGCTTAAGTCGAAGCTCTTACTCGGATGCGTGAATCGCGCAGAGCGTCGGGGCCGCGTTCGGCTCGTTTGGGCGTCCCTGTGCGTCCCACGAAAGCTCCCCGCGCATGCGTCCCGGCCTGTGAGACGCGAGGTCAGCACCCGGCCCGGCCAGGCAGCTCAGGCAGCGAAGGCCAGGTCTTGCTCCGCCATCTTCTCCGCCGCCGGAACCTGGTCGTACAGCTCGGCACGCATCCGGTGATACTCTGCACTGTCGGGATGAGCGGCGATCAGAGCGGAGTAGGCCGCCATAGCGTCAAACCACAGCCGGCTGTGGAATCGTATCCTGGCGCGGGCGGCGTCGACGTCCACAGCAGAGGCTCGTACGGAACTCAGGGCCGCGTGAACCCGTGCCCTGGCTTCGCCGCTCATCACCACGATGAGAGCGGGAGCCGATCGCGCATTCGATCCCTCGTCGCTCGAGACCGCGACCCGCCAGGAGTAGGTCTAGCCCGCTCAAAGGGGGCAGGGCGTCGTCAGGATAGGCCAGCTGGCCTCCCTCGACCTCGGTCTGATGGGTGGCCTGCGACATGATCTCCTGAAGCTCGAAGCTGTAGCTGCCAGTGGTCGTGCCCGTCTACCAGAACGTGGGATGCAGGGAGTAGACCAGCCCCTTGTGCGGGGCGAGCAGGGCCGGCGCCTCGGTTCCGCAGTGTGCGGGCGCGGCGCCGAGAGAGGCTCCATGGTCTCTCAGCGCCGCAACGGCTGAAGGTCAACCGCACGAATCGTGTCGCTGGGCACCAGCGACGTGGCGTACGGCAGCACGGCCGCGGGCAGACCTGCCTGGTCGTTCGTAACTACAGCCGTGCGAGGTGCGCCGTTGACCGTCCCATTGATGCTTAGGCTTTATTCACGCAGGAACTGCAGGCATTCAGGCGAGCCGAGTTTGCTTGCGATGCGTGTATGCGGCCTCCGTCGAACGGAGCTGGCAATCACCCGCGAAGGATAGCGAATTCGGAGCACATCGTGGATACCAAGATTGTCGCCATTCCTGACGCGTGAGCACCAGTAGCCGCTAGTCCCTACATATTGGTTGGGCGCGGATCGCCGACCTGCGCCTGATCGCGTCGGGAGTTTGCGTGCGACAGCGGGGTTGCTATACTGACCAAGGCCCTTGCGCCTGCGAGTCACACGTGGAACGACGCTGGGAGGCGGAGCTGGTCGGTGAATATTGGCTCCGTCTCAGCAATGTGCGCAGTGAGAGCGCGCCCTTGGAAACCCAAGGCCAGATAGCTCAGTGGTAGAGCGCGGCCCTGAAAAGGCCGGCGTCGGCGGTTCGATCCCGTCTCTGGCCACCAAATTCTAAAGCACTTAGTGGCGACCACAGAGTTGAAGTTTTAGCCGCACGACCAATACACGACCATCGCTCATGCGACGTGTATCAGGTCGCCCTCTTTTTGCTCTACTTTCTTATTCAACAAGTTCCATATCACCTTCGCTGTATTGCCGGTTTTGGAGATGTGCTCCCTGCCCAGCTTGGCGTATCGCTCCGTCATCTTGATGTTGGCGTGTCCCATGAGCTTTGCCAGTTCATAGAGGTCACCGCCATTCATCATGTACCACGAAGCGAAGGTGTGACGCAGGTCGTGGAATCTGAAGTTGCGAATCTTCGCTCTTTCGAGCAAATCCTCGAAACTTCCCTCGAGTCGCTGGCGTTTGCTCTCGGGTCCGCCTTTTGGCGGGAAGACCCTATCCTCATCGATCACCGCAGGGTAACGCTGTATCTCTGCAACCAGCTCAGAGGCCATCGGAACAAAACGCACTTTGCCCTTCTTGAGTTTTGCCCGAACCGCCAAAAGCCCCTCGCCATACAGCACGTCAGACCATCGCAGTCGGTGAATCTCAGCGGAGCGCATCCCTGTTGACACTGCGATCAGCACGACCAGCCTCATCCGAAGATTTGTTCGATTGAAGTTTTTCGTGCCCTTCTGGAACAACTTGCCGTCCAATGCCAACTTTAACCGATGGAGTTCATCTTCCGAAAGATACCGCTCTCTTGAATCGTCGGGACGGTACACCTCGACCATGTCGGCGGGGTTCCGTTCAATTCCCGTCTCCTTGGACCAAAGTGTGGAAGCCTTCTCCATCATGTGGTGCATGACGTTGAAGTGTCTCACGGCAGTATTCTCGGCAAGGCCGCGAATCCCGGTGAGGTTTTCGTACCAGCGTTGCACGGCGACACCGTCAACCTCTCGTACGAATTTTCGACCCAATTCAGATCGGATTCCTTCAACGATGCTCTTCTCGCGATCTGCCGAAACCTTCTTATTTCCGTAATGCGTCCAGTAACGATCAATCAATTCGGACATTCGGTAGTTGATCTCCTTCTTTACGTCGAGATGTCGGTTCTCATCTCGCGTCAACAGCTTTTTCCTGAGGATCTTGCGAGCCAGATCATAGCTCCCATGAATCCGCTGGGTCTTCTGCCGACCGTCCTCCCTCCAACGAACTTCGTACAACTGCTCAGACAACTTCACAACTGACATCTAGCTTCTCCTTTCAGTCAATGGTTTGGATCGAGTGCAGCTCGATATAACGCTCTAACGCCTTCACATCGAATCGCAACGCTCGACCGACCTTGACGCAAGGAACCTCCCGCAACCTGGACTTCTTGTAGACGGTGTCCACTTCGATCCCCAGATAATGGGCTGCCTCCCTGACATTCAGGAGCCGCCTAGCAATGACTCTATTTGACACCATTTCCTGACCTTTTCTTTCGACATCCGCTTTCGCCATTATTTCTACCCGCCCGCCAGTCTCGCCTACGCGCCTCGCGAGAGGCCGCAAGAATGAGCCTACTCATTGCCATCCGAGAGGCTTTGGAAAATTATTCCGAGGTCGTTTCCTAGATCCCCAGACTGGATCGGAACTGAAAAGAGCATTCGGAAGCGCTGCCGCGCACCTCTCTACACTTTGGGCCGCTCGGGTAGACGGTCCCGGGAGAACGGGGCCTTTTCCGCCCGTTCGGGCGTGCGCGCCGCGCGCCAAACGGTGGTGCGTGTTTGTCACGGGTCACGCCACCGCTCCGGGCTGCCACCCTCTCTGCCCTCGTTCGTCTCCAGTCAGCCTTTCGGTTGATTTTGTCGGCTGCGCCTTGTGAACAACAAAATCACCCGAAAGGCCGACATGGAGGGTTTTTCAATGGAGTATCAAGGCAACAGCAGCAGCACATCGTTCACTGCCAGCAATGGCCCAGCCCCCACCGCAATTCCAGACAGCGCACCCGACAGGAGTAATCGGGAGCGCAATAAGACGCAAGAGCTTGTCAAAGAGAACGTCGATTTTCTTATCCAGCAGCTTGAGGCAGGACACAGCGAGACGTTGACCGCCTATCTCACGGCGATGGGCCGTTTCCACGCCTACAGTTTCGGGAACATTTTGCTCATCGCAAGACAAAAGCCCGACGCAGAAAGAGTGGCCGGGATGTATGCATGGAACCAGCTTGGCCGCAGGGTCGTGCGCGGACAGAAGGGCATCGGCATCCTCGCTCCGATGATCGGAGCCTCCCGGAAAAAGGAACAAGAACAGGGCGACGCGGAGAACGCGAACCGGCCCGTACTTCTTGGCTTTCGTAAGGTCTACGTGTGGGACGTGGCGCAAACTGAAGGCGCACCGTTGCCGTCTGTGGCAGAGGTGACGGGCGAGGTGGGCAGCCATCTCGACCACCTGCGGACGTTCATCAGCAGCATCGGCGTCGAGCTTGAGTATTCGGAGAAGATCGCTCCGGCGCTCGGCATGTCTTATGGCGGCAAGATCGCATTGCTGCCCGGCCAAACCAAGGCGGAGGAGTTTTCCGCTCTGGTGCATGAGACCGCGCACGAGATGTTACACAAGGCGGAACGGCGCACCGCAACCACCAAAGTCGTGCGAGAGACGGAGGCCGAGGCCATCGCCTTCATCGTCTCGAAGGCCATCGGGCTGACTCCGGGCACTTCTTCGGCTGACTATATCCACCTCTATCACGGCAATGCGTCGCTCTTGACCGAGAGCCTTGCGGTCATTCAGCAGACATCGGCCGTGATTCTCGATGTGCTGAAAGCGGAAGAGTCCTTTTCGCAGGAAGTGCCCGAGACCAGGGTAGCAACGCCCGAAGCGAAGCAGGGGCACCGTCCGTTGGGCCGCTCTCGCAAGTCGCAGACACAGACCGCGGCAGCTTAGCAAGCTGCCGCTCCACCTTGCCGCCATCCTGCGGACAGGCGAGGTGTGTCTGTCCGCGCGACTTCAACCGCATACAACGAGAAATGGAGAAATGTCATGTCACAAATGAATACCGCAGCCTGCCGCTGACCCAGTTGCAGGAGTCCCCCACCAACCCACGCCGCCGCTTCGACGAGCATAGCCTGAACGAGTTGGCGAAGAGCTTCCAAGCGCAAGGCATCTTGCAGCCCTTGCTGGTGCGTGCCGTCGCCGAGGACAGGTACGAAGTCGTCGCCGGAGCGCGCAGGCTGCGCGCCGCGAAACTAGCTGCGCTCACCGAGGTTCCCGTGCGCGTGGTTGCGCTGTCGGACTCCGATTGCGCGATCGCCCAGCTGGTCGAGAACATCCAGCGGGAGGGAGTGCATCCGCTGGAGGAGGCATACGCCTTCGACGGTCTTCTGCGGCTCGAATCGCCACGCTACGACATCGCAGCCGTGGCCCGGAAGGCAGGCAAGAGTCCGGCGTTCGTGGCCCAGCGCCAGCGTCTGGTCGAGCTTCTGCCTTCGATTGCCGAGGCGTTCCTCGCCGACAAGATCGGCGTCGGTCACGCGCTCGAGATCGCGAAGCTTCCGCAGGCGCAGCAGGAGAGGGCGTTCGATGGCGCGTTCCGCAGCGTATGGAACGGCAGCAAGGACGCTCGGGTGTTGCTACCCCTGCGCGACTTCACGGCATGGATCGAGCAGAACGTGCTGCTGTCCCTCGACAAGGTGGCGTTCGACAAGAACGACGCGACACTTCTGCCCGAGGCGGGCAGCTGCGCCTATTGCCCGAAGCGGACGGGGTTCAACACCCTGCTCTTCGGCGAGCTTGGGGCGCAACGCGACAATTGCTCGGACGCTGTCTGCTTCAACAACAAGTTGCACCGGTTCGTCGAGCGCCAGATCGCGGAGAGGCCGAAGCTGGTGCAGATCGCGACGAGCTACGGAGCGCGAAAAGAGGGTGCAGCACTTCCGCGCAGCCACTACGTGGCGCTCAACCTGACTACCGGCGCGAAGGCAAAGCAGCCGCTGTCTCCCTATCAAAGGCCATGCAAGCACATGGCCGAGGCGATTCTGGTGGACGGGGCGGAGCGCGGTCTTATCGGCAAGGTGTGTGCGGAGCCGAGTTGCGCCATCCATTTCGCCGACCGGCGGGTTCCCGGTCCGGTGCAGGCGGCAAAGGAGCGGGAGCAGCGCCGCAAGGAGATGGAGGGCCGCAAGCTCGAAATGACAATGCGGCATCGCACCTTGGCTGAGGTGCTTAAAGATGTATCGGCACCGCTGGATCGCGGCGACCTGCTTCTGGTAGCGAACGTCATGGTTGCGAAGATGGAGCCTGTGCGCCGGGAGACGCTGGCGCGGCGGCACAAGGTGGCCGAGGGTACGTTGAGCGAAGTCACTTACCCGCAGTTGCAGAAGGGCCTCGGGCGACTCCTGCGGCAGTTGGACGAGAGCGGGCTGTCGAAGCTGATCGTCGAAATTGCTTTGCTGGAGCGGGTCGAGTCCGCCGAAGACGAGTCACTTGCCGTCGCCGCAAAACGCCATCGCGTGGACGTGGCCAAGGTGCGAAAGAGCGTCGAGGCGGAGTTTGCGGCGAGGCTCGCGAAGGTCGCGTCGAAACAGAAGAGGACACCGACGGCGACAAAGACACGACCCGCAGCTTAACTATCCTGATTTCGATTGGGCGTTCGGCAGACTTCGCCGGGCGCCTTTTTTTGCTTGCCTATTTTTTTCTCCACCGTGCTTTCTCCCCTGCCTCTTTCGTTGCTGCCTTCCTCTTCCCCGCCTTCTGTTTGCCGAGAGAAAGCCCGTCTCCCACCCTCTTTTCGGAGCTCCCGCTTTCGCGGGAGGACTTCCCTGACCCACCCGACGGGCCTGGCGTGGCAGACGCCGCGCATTGTGTGCTTGATTCTTTCCTCTGCGTTGGAATTTTTGGACACCGGCTGGAATTCTTTTCCAACTGCAACCGACTGCTCCGACCCTAACTTGAAGCCAGACGTTTCCACCGGGAGTGCCTACTCGCCGGAAAACCCCTGAGAGGAAAACATGCAAACGACAACCTTAACGAAACTCTCTCGCCTTCCTCGCTGGCGCCTGCGCGCTCGCAGACTGGCGCTTCCTTCGCTCATGCTCCTGGCCGCGCTGCCAGTCTATGCCCAGAACGCCGGCAACGATCCCTGGGACAACGCGGTCAATGTTCTCAAAACAGCCTTCACCGGGACGATTGCCACCGGCCTCAGCCTGGTGGCCATCGTGGTCGGAGGCCTGATGTTCGCTTACGGCGAGGGACAGTCAAAGAAGACCCTGTCCGGCATCGTCTTTGGCGTCGGCATGGCCATCGGAGCGGTGAACTTCATGGCCTGGCTATTCCCCTAGTCAGTCGCGGCCTGATCCAGCAGTGGAAGCCAGCAGTAGAAATTGAAGGAAAAGGAGGCGAGGACAAATGGCAGCGGACGGAGCGCGATGCAACAGGGTGTACAAGGCGATGAACCGTCCGCTGACCGTACTCGGCGCGGAGCGGCGGCTGTTCTTCGTTGCCCTCATCTCCGGGGGCGCGATCTTTACCCTGTTGCACTCCCTGGTCGGCGGAATCTGCCTCTTCGTTATCGGGGTTGTCGTCGCACGCATCGCCACGAAGTATGACGTCGAGATACTCCGGGTGCTGTTCAACTCGGCCAGCTTCCGCAGGAGGTACGACCCCATGAAGTGGGAGCCGGTCGAGATCAGGATAGCGAGGCGCGATGTTCAAGGTTGAGACGATATCGAAGGACTGGCGCGAAGCCGGGTCCTTCGCCGCCCAGATCAACCTCTTCGGCTTCTGGGACGAGCACTGCTTTCTGACCAAATCGGGCGACCTCGGCGCGGTCCTGAAGATCGGCGGCATCGATTATGAGAGCCTCCACCGTGCGCAGCGCGACTACGTAACTAAGAGGCTCGAGTCCGCCTTCCGGTCGCTCGATGAGAGGACGAGGCTCTATCAGATATTGTTCAAACGCAACCGGCCAATCATGCCATACGCCAAGTATGACGACCCGCTGCTGCGCGCCGCAGTCGAGCAGCGTTCGGCCTTCCTTGAGGCGAAGGCCGAACGGCTTTACAGCATCGAGATTTACTGGGTCGTGATGATCGACGGCAGCCACGCGAAGACGGGCCTGCTTCGCACGCTGGCCGGACTGCCGAAGCAGCCGCGCTCGTCGCTGCGCAACTTGCGGGCGCTGTTTTCGAGCAACCGGGAGCGCGTCCTGCTCTACGAGCAGATCGAGCGCGACCGGCTGCAGTTGCAGCAGAAAGTACAAAGCTTGAGTGGGCAGCTAAGCGACCACACCACGGTCGAGCTGTCAGGGGCGGGGAAGACCTTCCGGCTTGACCGGCGTCTCGTAAACTTCCGCCCCTCTAAAATCGATGCCGCGCCCCTGTCGGGAGCGCGGCATCTCGACTGGCAGGTCTGCGGCTCGGAGCTCGAAGCGCACCGTGGCCATCTGCGCATCGACGATGATTATGTTCGCGTTCTTACCTTGAAGGAGCTTCCGTCCGAGACCCGGCCCCTGCTGCTCAAGGGCCTGCTCGATGTCCCCGCGAACTTCCACGTCGTCACCGAGTGGCGCACGGTCGACAATGCCAGGACCAGGAAAGAGATTGCCAGCCGCAGGCGCCATCACCACAACTCAAAGACCAGCTTCCTCTCGAACCTGCAGGACCGGCAGACCGCCGGCCCTCAGGACGAGCTGGTCGACGACTCGAAGGCGGCGGCCGTCGCCGAGCTGGGTGACGCTCTCACGGCCATCGGCATGGAGGGAAAGTCCTTCGGCGAGTTCACCCTGTCGGTGGTGATTTACGACGAGGACCTCATGAAGGTCGAGCACGCGGTGGCGGAGTTTCAGAAGCTCTTCACCCAGCACGACGGGCTGCTCTACGAGGAGCGCTACAACCTGCTCAATGCCTTCTTCGCTACGGTGCCGGGGAACCGGCAGTTCAACCTGCGCAAACAGTGGGCCTCGAACTCGAACTACGCCGACCTTTCCTTTCTGTTCACCATCGATACCGGTTCCCAGTGGAACCCGCATCTGGAGCGGGAGCACCTGGCCGTACTTGAAAGCACGCATGGGACTCCCTATTACCTGAACCTCCATGCCGGCGACGTGGCGCACACCTTGTTGCTGGGCGCTACGGGGTCGGGGAAGTCCTTTACCCTTTCGTTTCTGCTCCAGTCGATCCAGAAGTACGCCCCGCTCACTTTCATCTTCGACCTCGGTGGAAGCTATGAAACGCTGACGCGGGTCTTTGGCGGAACCTACCTAAATGTGGGCCTGAAGAACCCTGGCTTTACGATCAATCCCTTTTCGCTTGCACCGACCCATGAGAACCTGAACTTCCTGTATCTGTTTCTCCGCGTGTTGATCGAGGCGGGTGGCCGCTATGAGCTGACCCTGTCCGATGAGAAGGCGCTCTTCGCCGCGATCGAACGCGCCTACAAGCTTCCCGCCGAGATACGGACGCTCACCAACGTCGCGTCCATTCTGGGGCCACTTGGCGAACGGCTGCATCGATGGATTCGTTCCGGAGACCGGCAGGCCGGCCAATTCGGGCACCTCTTCGACAACGTCGAAGACACCCTTACCTTTTCGCGCTTCCAGACCTTCAACTTCGATGGCTGGTCCGAGTACCCCGACGTGCTCGAGCCGCTGCTGTTCTACGTGCTGCAGCGGGCTTCGTCCGAGATCGAAAAGCCCGCGAACGCAGCCACGTTCAAGGTCTTCGTGATCGACGAGGCGTGGATCTTTCTCAGGAACAAGACCATCCGCGACTGGATCACGCGTGCCGAAAAGACCTGGCGGAAGAAAAACGCGGCCATGGTTCTCGCCACGCAGTCGGTGGTCGAGCTTGCCGCCTCCGATATGCTGCACATCGTCAACGAGTCGTGCCCGACGAAGATATTTCTGTCAAACCCGAACATCGACCGGGGGCTCTATGCCGACATCTTCCAGTTGAACGACACCCAGATAGAACTGCTCGATTCGCTGGTGCCGAAGCGCGAGCTGCTGTTAGTGCAGCCGCGCGGAACAAAGAAGCTGGTCCTCGCAGTCGACGCACTGACTTACTGGATCGCCACCAACAACTCTCGCGACAACCTTCGCAGGCAGGAGTACTTTGCCCGCTTCGGCCTGGAGCAGGGCCTCGTCCAGCTTGCCCACGACCACCCCGACCCACTCAATTGTCAAGGAGCCCTATGACTCGAACACCTATCCATTCATCCCCCATCGTGTCATTACTGCTCGGTCTGGCCGCGACCGTGGCCCACGGCCAGCAGACGGCGCGCATCGTGAAGTACCACGCCAATGACATCGTCAACGTCCGCGCCAAGATGCATTACACGACGCTCATTCAATTGCCGGCAACGGAAAAGATACTGGAGGTTGCGACCGGGGACAAGGACTTCTGGATCATCGACACCGTGGGCAACTACTGCTTCCTGCATCCGGCCAAGGAAGGCATCCACTCGAACCTGAACCTGATCACCGACAAGGGCTCCGTCTATACCTTCACGCTTGACGACGTTGAGTCGGCCGATCCCGATCTGAAGGTTGTGATCGAGCCGTCCGGTCCTTCGGCGGTCGCGGCGGCCGAGGGCGCAAGCAAGCTGGTGCCGGCTAGCGAGGTCGACGCCGCACGCGCCGGGGCGCAGCTCGCCCAGGCCCATGCCGCCGCTGCCGTCGAGCAGTTCCGCTCGGAGTATCCCACCGTCGGGCTGAAGTTCGACTATGCCTTCCATGACGACAAGGCGTTCGCAATCGCCGCGATCTATCACGACGACCGGTTCACCTACATCAGGTCTTCCGCGGTCGAGAAGTTTTCCGTCTACGAAGTAAAGGATGGCAGGCCGGCGCTGGTCGACTTTCAACTGAGGGACGGCACGTACGTCCTCCCCAAGGTAGTCGACAAGGGCTATCTCGAGATCGGCAAGCACCGGCTCGCCTTTGCGCGGAAGGGCGTCAGGTGATGGCGATGCCAGAAGATAAACAGAACTCCGAGATGGAACCGCCTGCGGTCGTCCACAACGCACGCTTGCGGGATGCGCGAAGCCTGCCGGAGGGCGTGGTGCCCGGGCAGGCGCAAGGCTATGTCGTAGCAGGGCTCGCCGTACTGATCCTCGGTGCGGTGATGTTCTCGAAGAACCATGCCAAGCCTGCTACGAAAGAGGCGGTTGGGCCGCCCGTTGCAACCTCCACGGACATGAACCAGCGGAAGATACAGGAACTGGCGCAAGACCTCACGGAGAGCCAGCGTCAGGTCGAGCAACAACAGAAGTCCGCGAACGCTCAATCCTCGCCGGGCGCGTCTCTCGCTCCCGCAAATCCGGCCACGGTGCCCGCGTCCCAGCTCGCGCCCACGGTTGAACCGCCGCGCGATCCCGTCGCCGATGCGGAGCGTGAACTTGCGTTCAAGGCTCGCTTCGCCTCCAATCTCGTCTCCGCCGATGCGGCGACAGTCCATGCATCGGTGGCGCAGCCAGATGAAGAGGACCCAATCGTCCGCTCAAAGCAGAGCGGTGACGTGTCTCGCCCTGGAGCCCTGCCGCAGCCGCCTGCTGCGGCCGACACGAGCAAGCGCCCGCCCGAGGTCAGCGTCAACTCCGCGCATGGACAGCCGTATGTGATCTTCGAGGGTACGACCATCGACACGGTGCTCGCCAACCGCCTCGACGGCGAGTTCGCGGGGCCGGTGAAGGTCATGGTGACCAACCCGGTCTATAGCCAGGACCGTCAGCACGTGCTGGTTCCCGAAGGTTCCTTCCTGCTCGGAGACGTGCAGAAGGTGGCGAGCTTTGGCCAGAAGCGCCTTGCCGTAACCTTCCATCGCCTGTTGATGCCGGATGGATACTCGGTCGACCTCGACCAGTTTCACGGCCTCGATCAGGTGGGGGACACCGGCCTCAGGGACAAGGTAAACAACCATTACGTCGAGATCTTCGGTACCTCGATCGCCCTGGGAGTGATTGCCGGCGCGGGGCAGAGCTCGAACTCTACCGCCGGACTCAACCAGTCCGGGAGCGACTCTTACAAGTCCGGCATCGCTTCCAGTTTGTCGCAGTCGAGCACCAACGTGCTCGACAAGTTCATCAATATTCCACCGACGATCACCATCCGCGAAGGCCAGCGGATCAAGGTCTACATCACCCAGGACATGCTCTTGCCCGCCTACGAGAACCACACCGTCCCCGGCGATATCTAAACGGCACCCCGACAACATGAAGGAGTCAACACCTAATGAAGCCAAGAAGAATCTTTGCATTAATTTTCGGCCTGCTGTCTGCGCTTGTACCCGCCGCGCACGCGCAGTGGACGGTCTTTGATCCCACCAACTACGCCAACGCTCTTCACGAGTACCGTCAGCTGCAACAGACCTACACGACCGCTCTTCAAACGCGCAATCAGATCATCGCCGCGTACAACCTCGCTTACCAGATGTCCCGGATGCCGCAGGACCTCGCAACGCGGTACAAGTCGGACTTCGCGCAATGGACAGACCTCTCCGCGCCAAACACCTACGGCAACACCGCGGCATGGGTGAACGCCCTCAACATCGGAGGTGTTACATCCGCCACGCAGGCTTACAACAAAGCGGTCGTTCAGGTTGAACACTATCCTGGCGGCGCTTATGCTTCGCTCGATGCGACCACCCAGGCGACTGTGGCAAACCAGTATGCGACCTCGGAGCTGGTCGAGGGCGCAACCACGTCTTCGCTCGCCGTGCTCGGCGCGGTGCGCGCGAACTCCGAAGCGTTTGCGCAGAAGCTCGCCAACCTTGAGTCCGATACTTATTCGCTCGACCCGAACCAGCAGACGCAGGGCGCCCTGCTGGCGAAGATCAACTCTGCCACCCTGCTTCAGATCCACTCACAGCAGGACACCAACCAGATTCTTGCCGCGACCGCGCAGCAGCAGCTTGTGATGCAGAAGCAGCAGATCGACGCCCAGAACCGCGCCATCAATCAGTCGATCTACTTCCAGCAAAACTTCCCCGGCGCCATGCAGGTCGTCACGTCGGGCGTGAGCGCTTCCATCCGCTCGATCTCGCTCAGCGCCTCTGGGAGATGACTCATGCAGCAGAACCCGTTTACGTTTCTCGGACAGGCAATCAGTCAGTTACTCGTCGCGAACAGTGCGACCCTTCAGGCGACTGGCATGGACATGTTCCGCGGCCTGGCCGCCATCCTCATCGTGTGGTTCGGCGTGAAGGCCGCTTTGTCTGCTTCGCAAGGTCATGGCGGCTTTCACTTCGCGAAGTTCGCCGACCTGTTGCTCGTCATCTCCTTCGGCCTCGGAATGCTGACCTACTATTCCTCGCCCATACCGGGCGTCGGCTATAGCTTCAGCGACCTCATCACCAAAGAGGCGCTCAATCTCTCCGGGCAGATTGAATCGGACCGGACCCAGCAGATTGCGGACGCCGTCGTCACCGCCGAGAGCGAACTGGGCTCGCCTCCGGGCGTCTTCAGCTTCCATGAGGAGCTGACCGTCCTCGTGATCGCCATCGCACTGGCTGCGATGCAGGCCGTCGCCTTTGCAGTCATTGCTTACGGCTACGTCGCTGCGGCGGTGTGCGTGCTCATCGGGCCGATCTTCATTCCGTTCTTCATCGTTCCCAAGCTCGACTGGCTCTTCTGGGGATGGTTCAAGGCCTTCATCGGCTTCAGCTTTTATCAGGTCATCGCATCGGCATTCATCTTCGTCTTCTCGAAAGTGCTGTTGGGGATGCTGGGAGTCATCGGCCCCATCACTCTGTCGAACGCGTTTACCCTGCTGCCCGCGATCCTGATCACCCTCTTTACGTGCATCTACGGCCTGGTGAAGATCCCGGAACTCACCGCATCGATTCTCGGCGGCCGCAGCGGCACGTGGGTCAACCCGATGGGGAACTAACATGACAGACAAAAGCAACTACCCGGTCAGCGACGCAGGCGCGAAGTTCCTGGAGCTTTACGCGGAGCCGGTCGTTACCAACACCTATCTCAAGATCGCAATCCTGGTGCTGTCCGCAGTGGCGCTCACTCTTCTTGCCCTGCTCTATCGCGCGCAGACCGCGGCCCTGCGGCTGAAGCCGCTGGTGATATCCGTGAGTGACCTTGGCCGCGGACAGGTAGTCGACTACGCCGACTTCTCGAAACTACCGGTAGAGCGCGTCGGCAAATACTACCTCGCCCGCTGGGCGGAGCTCTACTACGGACGCAACCACGCCACCCTGCAGCGCGATTTCTCCGAGTCCCTCAACTTCTTTTCAAACGACCTGCAGAGCGCCACGCTCTTGCATATCGCGAAGGCGAAGACCCTCGAAGGCTTCCTGCTCGACCCCGGAGCGGCGAACGTCGACATCGAGATCAAGGCTGTGGTTCTTGAGGACACCCGCCAGGCGCCCTACCGTGCGCATATCGAATTCGACAAGGTCTTTCACTCCGTCGGCGACCCGCAGGAACAGAGGCGCGAGCGCTGGACCGCGAACGTCGTCTACGGCTTCCGCGAGGAAGTGCCCAACCAGATGCTGCTCACCAACCCGCTCGGTCTCGTCATCAGCTACCTGCACGAAGACCAGGCCTTCGGAGACTGATCTGTGGCCCCTCTTATCTTCCCCGATCACTCCGCTTTCGATACCCACGTCCTTTTGCCCTTACAACCAGCAATCTCGCTTCGAACGAACACGTCCGCAGAATATTGGCTTCGAAGACCATTCCGTCCGTCTAATCCAGTCGCTTGGCAATTGCTCTTTTTGCTGCCAGCCTCAGCGCATCGTCCGGCGATCCACGCTGAAGTTGCGCGTGCCACCCACCACCTCCCTCATGCCCGTCCACTGCTCGGCCACCTGCTCGGTGCCATACCGGCGCCCGGCGGCACTGCGGCTTCTGCTTTTTCTGGACTCCTCCCCCAACCAGAAGCGTTGGGTCCCCGCTCCAGAAAATGCACCCTTGGCGCTTGGGAGCCGGGCACACTCACAGCACTTTGTGCAGGGTAGCCCGAGCAGGATACGGGCAAATCGAAACGGAGGAAATCACCATGGCACTCTATGAAAACAACGTTCAGCTCAAAGGATTCCTGGGCAAGGACGCCACCACCAAGGCTACCCGGCAGGAGAAAGAGTTCACCATTCTCTCGCTCGCAACCCAAAGCTCGTTCAAGGACAAACAGACAGGCGAGTGGGTCTCGCATACCGACTGGCATCGCGTGGTCGTGTTCGGCAAACAGTCCGGATTCGCGGCCGAGTTGAAGAAAGGTGACTACGTGACCGTCGAAGGCGAGTTGCGAAGCTCTCAGCTCGGTATCGATGGTCCGGTGGGCGAGAGCAAAAAGCGCATCGTGTGGGAGGTCAGGGCGGACAAGATAGAGAAGCTTGAGCGGCCCACCCACCCTGAAGAGCGTTCCGAAGCGGGGCCCGCATAGGCCCCAGTTCTCTGCGGAGGTCCGAGCGTCCCAGCCGGCCTCCGCATTCATTAGCTATCGATAAGAGGTTCTTACCGTGTTTGCCAATGCCGTCTTCGTCGCTACCTTGTTCTTCCTTGCCCTTGGCTTCTGGCTGAGCAATGAGCTGCGGTTCCTCACGCCATGGCGCAGCCTGATTCTCCACAGCTACCTCGACAGTATTGCGATCTATTGCGCCCTGCTCTTCGCCAACCTACTCGGCCTCACCATCTGGATCGAACGCAAGTTCTTCCTGCGTGACACCGGCCGCAAACTCAAACACCTCGACCAGGAGATACACAGTGGACACTCGGAACTCTCAGAAGAAATCGCGGCACAATTCGGCGAAGAGTGAAAGGAACCGCGTCGACCTGAACCCCGGATCAGGCACACAACGGCCTGATCAGGACGCCGAACAGGAAGAATATATCGACCGGTCGATCGATCACGTCGCGCGGGTGCGCGCCGCAAAAGTTGCCGCCCAGCGTGAGAGGGAGGCCTTCGGCGATGTCTCCGAGTACGACATCACCATCATCCACGGACAACTGAGGGAAGCACCGGCTCAGGGGCCGCAGACTTCGCTTGAATTTGAGAAGCAGATTGCTGCTGAGCGTATGGAGGAGAATTGATGCGCCTCGACCTTCCGCCTGAGGTTCCACGCGAGCGCGTACCGGATTCCCGTCACCCATCTCCGCGGCTCGAACCGTCGCCGGTGGAGCCGCGACGGGAAGGCCTAGCCGCCCGTGCCCAGGAAGACCGCGGGCCCAGGGTCGCGCCGCCTCCGCGCCACAGGACTGTCTCCCCGCAGCCGCAGAAAAGCAGACAACCTGCCGTGGCGCAGGAACTTTCTCTGACCCGACGGCCGCGGCGCGACCACCTTCCGCACCAGATGGTCGGCGTCTCCCTGCGGGAGGAGGAGCGCAAGCTGCTTGCCGACGTGGGGCGCTTTCGGGTCATCGCCACGCGGGATCTCGCGGCAGCAGTCTACGAGGGTCGGAGTTCGCGCATGGAGCGGGACCTCTCCTTCCTTCGCGAGAAGGGCCTCGTCAAAGTCGACGCAGTGAACGCTCGCCGCGACGGACGTGGCGGAAGGGTTGAACGTATCGAGGTTGTCACCTTGACCGACGCTGGCAGGGAGGCGGCCCGGCAGACGTCCGGGTTGCCGCTGGACCAGAGGCTCTATGTCGACATGGTCAAGCCCCGTGAGGTCGAGCACGATGCCCAGATCTATCGCGCCTATCGCAAGGAGGCAGAGAAGATCGAGCGGAACGGCGGCTCCAATCTTCGCGTGCGTCTGGATTTTGAGTTGAAGTCGGATGTGCAGAAGGCAATCCACGCTGCACGCAAAGGGGAGCCTGAGCGCGACATGGCCGGGATCAAGCAACAGGTCGCCCAGCAGTTCGACCTCCCATACGTCAACAACAGCATTCAAATCCCGGATGCCCGTATCGAGTACGACCGGAAGGACGAACAAAATATTGCCGCAGGTTCCGGTCACGAAGATATTGAAGTGCTCACTGCCGCCTACCACGCCGGCCATCTTCGTGCCAAAGCGCAGTCCGGCTTTCGCGTCTATGCGTCGGCCTCCGACCGCGCGTCCCTGACCGCGAAGATCGAAGGCGACCACTACCTGATCGAAAACATTATGGAGCTTTAGCAATGACCGTCGATCCCGTGGACGTTCTCGAATCTCTCGGCTACACCGAACGCGAGGCCGCGTTCCTCTGCCTGGTGGCTGCCCACTCCGGCTACTTCCTGCGGCGGCAGTTCAATTACTATATCGATCGCCATAAGGGTTTTCTTGCGCACCGCTTCCTCGAAAAGGCCCACGACGCAGGCCACGTCGAGACCATCGATTATGGCCAGGGCTTCCACGTCTATCATCTGTTCTCGAAGCCCATCTATCGGCTGGTCGGCAACGCGGACTCTCAGAACCGCAGGCGTAAGGGCGACGCGATGGTCCGGGCCCGTCTGATGGCCCTCGACTATGTTCTTGAAAATGATAGTGAACACTACCTGGTATCTGAGGAAGAACGTCAGTGCTTCTTCATGCAGGAGCGCGGTGTGCTGGTGGAGACCGCCGCTTCGGGGGCTTCGTTCTCCAGCGTCTTTCCCATTGCGATCGTCGACCGCGCTCAGCCTTCGACCTCTCTGGTGCACTTCGCTTTCATCGACGAGGGTCTGCTGTCGATGCGCCGGTTTTCCCGCTACCTCGCAGACATGGCACCGCTCTTCCATGAACTCGGGACCTTCGAGCTCATCTACGTCGCCAGCGCCAATTACAACTTCGCGACGGCAGAGCGTGAGTTCAGGCGGAAGTTCCTTCCGCTCGTCTCAGCGGAACAGCGGTCACTTCGCCCAGAGTGGATTATCTCGCGGAAACGCCGCTCCCCGCTCAACGCGCAGTTCACGACCGTGCAGCTCCGTTACAGTTATCCGCCTCTTCAACGCAGTGAGGGGCGGGGGTCTGTGCGGGGGTCTGCCGACGGGTCTGTGCTATCGGGTGCAAGCGATGGAGTGGCATAGAGATGCACCGGATACAGGGTCACTGCAGGGGTAGTACGTGGGCGGGAGCGACCCCACGCCTCCGGACGTTGCAGCGCCGCTGCCGCCGCGCTAGTCGCTCCCGCCCGCGAACTACCGAAGTTCGCAGCCATGACAGACGCAGTACAGATCTAGTACTGATCTAGATCGAATGCGGGTCGCGATGCGGCCCAGAGGAGAACGACAATGAGCAGGCTCAAGATAGAAAAGGGTGCGAGCAAGGTACGGCGTGCGCCGCTCAAGGCGACCATCGACGGTACGGTGGCCGACGATCTGGGGTTGATGTGCGAGTGGTCGGAGAACGATACCAGCTATCTTGTCAATCTCCTGCTCGGCTTCGCCATCGCGCAGAGCGAGGACTTCCAAAGCTACAAAGCCGGACGAAGCATTGCTTCGATGAATTTGATCAATCCGGCAAAGCCGGTCGCTGAAGGGACTGCCAAAGTCACGCCGTCCGTCGCTGGCGTCCCTCCCGTTGCCGAAAAAGGAGCCGCGTCGTGAGCCTTGCCACCCGACTCCGCAACTTGACGAGTCCCCTTTTCGAGCACCGATTCTTGCTTTCGTTTGGCTTGAGCGCTGCGAGCGGCATCGTTCTCCATGGCCTCTATCCGGTCCATGACTCGAACCCTCTCCTGCGACTCGTTGCCCTGGAGCGACCGGCGATCTTTGCGGCGATGGTCGCAACTTACGGCCTCTTCCTCTACACCACGCCGTTCCTCATCTTTTCGATCCTGTTCTCGCTGGGCTACGTCCACTTCTACCGTTCTGAGAGTACCGAGGCCAGTGGGCCGCTTCCGGCCTACCCCGATCCACTGGAGCGGCGCAAACTTGAGTTGATCGTGGGTGAACTCCACCACCAGCTTAGACCAGTGCCGTCGCCGGCCCCGCGGTGGCTGTCCATTCCCGAGCGCGGCCTATATACCGGCCTCTGCGTGGTCGGGGCTATCGGCTCCGGCAAAACCCAGGCCGTGATGCTCCCGGCGATGCGTCAGCTCTTCGCCTACCGCGCCAAGGACCCGGCGCGCAAACTGTCAGGGATCGTGCTTGAGGTAAAAGGAGACCTCTGCCGTCAGGTCGGGAAAATCCTTGAGGGCTGTGGGCGAGCGGAAGACTATATAGAAGTCTCGCTCGATTCGGACATCCGGTACAACCCGCTTAACAACGATGCCGATCCCTATGCCCAGGCCTTCAGCATAGCTTCCGTAATCGTCGCCATCTGGGGCAAGGGCAAGGAGCCGTTCTGGCAGCAGTCCTACACCGACCTCGTGCGCTACGTCATCATGCTCCACCGCGTCCGCGACGGATACGTGACCATGCTCGACATCTTCCGCACCGTCATCAGTTCCGGTGCCCTTGAGGACATGCTCCTCCGAATCGGACGCCGGTACACCGAGGTCTCCTTCGTGGGGATCGACAGAGCAGATTACCTGAAGCACGACGCGATGCTCGCGCCCTTCGGCTTCGCATGGAATGAAAAGGTGGGCCAGTACCTGGCCCGGTGCAGCGATGAGTTGCGGGCTTGCGTAGTCGGGCAGACGGCCATCTCCGCGTACCTTTATAGTCGCAATGCTGGCGACCCGGACATGCGCGGCAGTTTTGAGAGCGTCCACTACTGGTACTGGGAACACTGGAAGTTTTTTCGCTCCGAGACCAAGACGTCGATCGTCCAGGGCGTCGCCATCTTCCTCTCGCTCTTCGAGACCGACCCGAAGGTCCGCAAAGTCTTCTGCCCGCCAAAGGAACTCTATGACGGCAAGCCATCAACAGCCGATCCACACGGCAAGGTACTCCCACCTTTCGAGGAGCTGATCGAATCGGGCAAGGTCATCGGCCTCAACTTCCCGGCGGCGCTCAATCCCGCGCTCGCCAAGATCGTCGGCACCATGATGAAGGTCGACTATCAACGGGCTGTTCTTCTTCGCATCCCGAAGATGGAGAGTGGGATGGAAGAGAAGCCACTCCGGTACTACCGGCCCACCGTCTTCCTTTGCGATGAATACCAGAACTTCGCGACCGTGGGCGGCGACAACCCGACCGGTGATGAGCGCTTCCTGTCGCTCTCCCGGCAGCCAAAGTGCATCCCGCTGGTAGCGACCCAGAGTATCTCGAGCCTCAAAGAGGCCTTGCCCAATGAAGGCGTGAAGACACTCCTGCAGGCATTCCGCACCAAGATCTTTCTCACCACCTCAGACCCGGATACAGCCCGGTACGCGACGGAGTTGTGCGGCAAGGCGGACAAGACAAAGATTAGTTACACCGTCTCTGAGTCCAGCAGCAACGCTAACGTAGGTCTGCTGAGCGGGCGCACGTCGTCAAGCAAAGGCTCCGTCTCCGCCTCGAAGCAGTACCAGAAGCACAAGGAGTCGCTCTTCGAGGAGAACGCGTTCTTTGAACTCAAAAACGCTCAGGCGATCGTCGTGGCCTTCGATGGCATTAGCCCCATGCCCCCAACATACTGCTATCTCAAGCCGGATTTCCTGCCCGTCGCAATGACCTGGTTCGACCAGGCAGAGATCGAGTTCGACCCTGAAAGGGCCAACCCATGAGCTTTGAGATCATCATCCCGTTCCTGAGGCCGATCAAGCACCTGCTGGAGGCCGAGACGGTCTCCGAGATCATGGTCAATCCCGACTCCTCTGTCTGGGTCGAAGAGGACGGACAAATTCAGTCGCTGCCCGGCATCCGCTTCGAGGAAGGCGCGCTTCAGACCGGGCTTGAAGTCATCGCCAACCGCTTCGGCAAGAAACTCGATAGCGACTCGCCGGTGATGAACCTGCGCCTGCCCGACGGCAGCCGCATGGCGGCCATCGTTCCTCCCGTGGTCAATCCGCGGCCCATGATGACCATCCGTAAATTTACTTCGCGGAACTTCACCATTCGCGACCTCGTCCGGACGGAGATGATCACCGCGGTACAGGGCGAGACGTTGACCAATGCAGTAAGAGCGGGAGAAAACATTTTGATCGCGGGCGGCACGGGAACGGGGAAGACCACTCTGCTCAATGTACTGGCCGACGCGATCCCCGACTGCGAACGCATCCTGACCATAGAGGACACTGCCGAGCTGCACATCCGCAAGCCGCACGTGATCTCGGCGGAAGCCCAGCTCGATACTCACCGGAGTGCCGTCACCTTCGACGACCTCCTTCGCTCGGTCCTGCGCCACCGTCCCGACCGCATCCTCGTTGGAGAGGTACGCGGCCCCGAAGCCCGCACCCTGCTAGACGCGATGAACACCGGACATCGCGGGACCCTCGCCACCATTCATGCCAGCGGCCCGGAGGAGGCGCTCGAACGGCTGGCTGCGCTCGCGACCAGAGGCGGCGTGACGGGCGAGGTGGGCGCCGTCCTCCGCGATGTAGAGCGCTGTCTCGACCTCGTGGTCTACGTCTCGCGCGTGGCAGGAAGACGGCGCGTCGAAAGCATCCTTACCGTCCACTGAGGAGAAACCGCCAGCAGGCTGCCAGGCTAATCCCCATGCACCATGGCATCGCTGTACTCGTTCAACGTCTCGTAGGCGCCCTTGTCCGTCGAAGACAGGCGCGCAACGACCGAGGTTCCGACCTGCACTTCGATCGAAAGTTCGGTACCATCGGCGAACTCGATCTCCACCTCCCGGCTGTTGTCGCGCGGGTCGTGGAAGACCCGCAAACGCTGGATTACCTTGTTCGTGACTTCCGGAATCACCAGGAAGTTGCTTTCATCTTTACGTACGGTCATCCAAACGCCCTCTCCATCGTGGATCTGAAGTGCAGTGTTGATACCTATTAGGTACTCCGGGTCCAATTCACCAAACTATCATAGGTGAACAAGCGCGGCCCACGAGAGACACGAAAGTCACGTAAGGCACGCACCGCCCCCTTCCAGGAGTCTTACGACGCGATTCTTCAGAGATTGATCGTCGCCCGTCGGGAAGCTGGGCTCACCCAACGCGAGGTTTCGGCCATGATGGACAGAGCGCCGAACTTCCTCACCCGCTCCGAAGGCGGGGTCCGCAGTCTTGACATCATGGAACTCCTGGAGCTTGCCAGAATCTACGGCAAGCGGGTCAGCGACCTCCTGGTCGATCTCTGACAGCTTTACTCTCCCCCGTCACGACTGCTGCAAGCACCAGATGGACAAACGCCAGCAGGGTGGGGTGACGATTATCCTCGCGGACGAACATGCCGCTCTTCCGCGTCAGGATTCGGTTGGAGAGAGATTTGCCCACCAGGGCGCCAGAGGTCACGGCCGACCTCTCCAGCAGGCAGATACCAACGTTTTGCTCAACCAAAATCTGGGCCTCGGGTGGACCGAAGGCGTCAACAACGATGTTGAGTGTCAGTCCAAACTGGCCGAAATAGTCTTCAATTTCCTGATGGAGTACAGGGAACGGCGCGCGAGACACGGCGATGAATCTTTCCCTGGTCAGGTCCTCCGGTCGGATCTCCGCCTTCACAGCGAGCGTGTGCGTCTTTCGCATGCATACCACCAGGGGCTCTTCATACAACTGCCGAACCAAAAGAGCGGGATGATCAATCGGCAGGAACCCGAAACCGGCATGGATGCTTCCCTCCGCCACTCTCCTGACCAGGTCTGCCGTTAGGCCGCTGGTATGCTCGATGTGCCAACTCTCCGGCTCGCCGACATTCGTCTTCAGAAGCAGAGATAGCAGCCTCGGAGGCAGGTAGGTCGAATGCCCTACCAGCAGCCTCCCGTCTTCCATGTGCATGAACGCGGTGGTCATGTCTTCAGTCAGAAGCAATTGTTCGAGAGTCTGTCCGGCACCGCCGTTCAACGTTCGGCCAATTTGCGTCAGGATCACGCCTCGTTCGCTCTTCATGAAGAGTGAGCGTCCGAACAAATCTCCAGCCGCTCTGACCCGCTTGTATACCGCCGAGGGCGTAATGCCGAGTTCCGCTCCGGCTCGCTTGAAGCTCCGATGCTCGGCGACCGCGTGCACTGCCAAAAGCATATCGCTAGTGAGTCGCGGTACCCTCATTCTCCAAGCTTTATCGGCCAAGACGTTCTTTTCGTTATGATTGAACCTCAGAGTTGCTGAACACCGAATGAGCGTCGACGGCCAGAGCCTCGACAACCAGTCCAATCGTTTTCCAGATACCGCCGCTATTAGCTTAGCGGCGCGGAGTCCGTACCTAGCAGCCACTCCTATGACACGCCTAGCACTATCTTAATTATCTCCAGCCAATGACCCTCTATCAATTTATTGAAATAGCTCGGACCGGCGCATCTTTCCTGTTATTCGGAGGTTTCTCTCTTGGCCGATTCTGTTTGGAGGTTTTTGACCCGTGTTGAATGCATTTTCGGGGTATTTCCCAAAGCTCCGCGGTGTGCGGACGTAGCTCCGCGGTGTGCGGACGTAGCTCCGCGGTCTGCTACTGGAACGCTGCGAGACCTTGCAAAGGGAGGGAATGTGTAGATCTGTAGTTCCTAGGATGCTGGAGGATCCCGAGCTAAAGTTATCCGGTGCACCGGCGCACTACCGGCGCAACTCAAGATCGAGCTGGACCAACTCCTCTTGCGGATCGCCGAAAATGAGTAGTGCATCCAAGGAGCTTTCGTACAGGTGCAGTTTAGCTGACGACAGGACCGGTGGGTGCGGTTTTGTGTGGAGTTCGGGTCGGACTGGGGTTTACGGGCGGCTTGAAGGAGTAACCTCCGGATTTCAGCCGCAGGTCAGCCGAGTCGTGTCTGGCGTTTGCGGTGGGAGGTAGAGGTTGGCGAGCCCGAACCAGACTCATAGCCGGTGGTGATTCTTGGCCAGACCGCGATATGCACTTTGTCGAAGCCGAGATGCGTTTGAGGATTCGGAGGGATGTACGACCTTCCCTTCACACTCGACTTACCGGTTCTCTGCACGTTGTAACTCGTCCGCGCGATTCTTGTTAACAAAATCTCGGACATTAGGAAATGTGGCGATTGCGAGTTGAGGACACTCGTTCCTCAGGGCGCAGGTGGACTGCTGCAAAGCATGTTCATCAGGCCCCGGCCTAAGATGTTGGCTTGAACTGCTAAAATCACTCAAGCGCGGCAAGGTAGCCGACGTTGCGTTGGTTAACAAACTGTGTCTCGCATGGCCTGGGCCGTGCTCGACAGCGGTGACAAAATCCCCGGCCACCGATGCTGGCCTGGGTTCCCTGCCGCTGTAGTACCACCACCTCGCATGAGTTTTCCAAGCATGAGCGATCTATCCTCCGGTGCAATTGCAGACCCGAACCGGACCTACGACACTATTCCGCTCCCGCTCTCTTACCTTCTCCACGAGTCGCGGCTGATTAATTCCTTGGTGGGTTGCACTTCTGCGGCGTCTCGCCTCCGTTTCGCCAGCCGGCACCATCTTCAGCCAGCGGGTGCCAAATGTAAACCTGCCAAGTCTGCTGGGGAATCATGCGATGGCACCACGGCCGATCCCGGCGCTCTGTAAACCTGAGGTGCAGAAAGTCTCTCAAGACCGAGCAAGTCTTTCAAGACTTACCAATTAGATAGGATCAGGGCGAGGCGCACTTCCATCATCGCCCTGAACAAGTAGTTCCCAAGAAAGGCCGAATGCATTTGCGCTGGCCAACTTCTCAGACTCATTTGCCGCTTGCAGAAGAGCGGCAAGACAATACGTTCGCATCGGTGGTCAAAATATCCCTCGCAGCTATCTGAACAAAACCCCACCTCCGCCATGCGGGCAAGTGCTTTGCGCAGGTGCGCTAAAATGGTGCATCGTGCAAGCGCCCGAATATCCTGAACCCAAGTGGAGACCTTAGTGCTGCATCCTGTCCACACCTGGTTGACGTCGAAAATCAAACCGATTGTGCCGAAGGACTTGATGAGACTCACGAATCAGGCGTTGTTTCGCTTTAAGTGTTGGAGACACCGCACAGATCTAAATAGACTAGCGCTCCTTTATGGGACAGACAAGAACGGGCGCCACTTCTACACCCAGCACTATCAGCGCTACTTCTCCGTCTGGCGTCTTCGACGATTGCGCATCCTTGAGATAGGCGTCGGCGGCTATGAAAACGCAAGCGAGGGGGCTTGGTCGCTCCGCATGTGGAAGCAGTTCTTTCCTAATGCCCATATCGTCGGCATCGACCTCTTCGACAAGTCGCACTTCTCCGAGGACCGCCTCACCGTCTTACAATGTGACCAGACAGACGGTACGCGTTTGGCCGCGATATGTGAGCAATACGGCCCGTTCGACATCATCATTGACGACGGCAGCCACTGGAACGAGCACGTCATTCGATCATTCCAAATATTGTTTCCTCTGCTACGGAATCCGGGGTTCTATGCGGTCGAAGACCTGCAGACCGCCTACTGGCCCTCATGGGGAGGCGTGAAAGGTCGGTCCAGCATGGATTACCTGACGTCACTCACAGACGGCATAAACCACGCTGAGCACCCTACCCGCTCGCCCGGAGAGTTCGATAAGACGATTGTGGAGGTAGCGTTTTTTCACAACCTTTGCATTTTACGAAAAGGTGACAACACCGAACCGACTAACGCCCCTCACTTGGTCGCAAAGGAATCTGAAGGGCGCTCGCTATCTTAAAGTTCTGCGGCACCGAACCCACGAGGTCGGGATTCATCAGAGCCATCATGGAAGGACTTCCGGACCAAGACGCTACCTACCCCACTGCTAGGCCATTCCGCGATGTCTTCAACTCCGCGCCTAGCCTTCGGCTCCTCTGTTTAGGCGAACTGTCAATGCCGACTGACCTAACCATTCTGCTGATCCAATGTTAGCCGCCTTTTGAGTATGGGTGATTTAAATATCAGCCGGCTGGAATAAAATGTATCAGCTGTAGAAGTAGCGGCGACTCTGCTGGAGAGCAACCCGCTGGGGATTACCCTGATGCAATCATCATCGAGCTGCTGTGAACAGGGGAGAAGGTTGTCTACAGCTTTGCCCAAGCAGTTCGGTTGCTTTCATCGGACGATAAATCGGCCAATGCCCTGTAAAACCCATAGCTGATTCCGTATTGCGGGACTGCTGTTGGAGCCGGAGGGCACGACTTCCAGGTGTTCGGTGAGGTGGACGAGCCCAGCCATGCGTCGTTCCTTGAGCCGATACTCTCTCCGCGAATGTTGATGGTGGTGGAGTGCAGCAACCGGTCGAGGATGGGGGTGGCTATGATCTGACTGCCAACGATCGGTATGACATCATATGAAGCGTGAGGCCACAAGCGCCTTTCGTTGCAAGCGAGTTCAGTAGCACTCAGGCTCATTGCGATGAATGAGAGTAATGTATCACCGTTCTACCGGAAGTCGGTGGACAAAGCGAAGGATATCAGCATAGTTTTATTGTAGTATGAGAGGGATGAACGGTGAGCTCCGACACGCACCTCCAGGCCCCGTGGTTAGTGCCCAGACGCTAAATCACTTAGCGGAGAGGGTGGGTGACGATACAACTCTACTCGTTTGGAGTGCACCCGGAGTAGGAGTCGAATCGACCGCGAGCGCAGTGAGTATCGTCACGACCGTGTACGATAGGGTCGACTGTCTACGAAGGTGCATTTGCTCCGTACGAGCGCAGACGTTCAAGGATTACGAGCACATCATAGTCGCCGATGCTCCATCAGAGCCTATTCTGCGCGACTTAACAGATCTGGTCATGTCTTGGCAAGCGACGTCGCCTAGATTGATCTTGATGACTCTAAGAGAACGGTGTAATGACTGGGGAATCACTCCTGCAGTTTCAGGTTTGAAGTTATCAACTGGAAGATACATTGCATTCCTTTCCGACGACAATGGTTATACGCCAGCTCATTTGGAAAATCTGGTCAGCTTATTGGAGCATAATGAAGATATCGGTTTCGCCTACAGTTCCTGCTTGTATGGAGGAGATGAGATTTTGAATGACTCCCCTCCCAGATGGGGTAAGGTCGACCTCGGGCAGCCCCTATTTCGCAGGGAGCTCTTTCAGAGATACTTCGGCGGCACACTGCCTTTCCATCAACATGACTGGGATTGGAAAATGATTGAGAGTCTAATGAATAGTGGAGTTCGTTGGCAACATCTTGATGTGCCAAGCTTTATTTTTCGACTTCATCGCTACCCTTGGCTCATTCATCATGAGACCCCATAGAGCCTTATTTGGCTCGCATCAATCCGTTCGTACATTAGGGTTTGCATCAGCATCCTGACGGACCATACATCGGCCGTAACGTTCGCCTAAGATCGTTGCCCGACAACGCACTGCCGACGACCGTTGACCCCGCGAGCGATGTAAGGACGAGTAACGGCAAAGACGCTGGGAAGCAAGCTGCAGAATGAGGAGCACATGCAACCATCAACAGTCTCGGTCGTTCTTGGTCCCTCACCTGATCTTCATCCAGGGGTCCACGACTCTCTTTTGAGCAATCCCCCACACGGCATTACCTACAAGATATCGGATGCCGACCACAGCTTCCCGTTCTTGACGCCTTGCGTTTCACCGCATGAGAACTTTCATTTGGGTGAATTTGTTCGCTTCCCAATTCGCGCAAGAATTGTGCACAGCTCCCGTTGGCCAGTGCTACATAGCACCGGGTGGGTCGCGGATACCGATGATTTTGGGTACCAAATGCTCTGCGGTCGGCATGCGCTAAATCCGAACTTTCGCCATGCTTTCAGCGCAGACTGGACACCTACGCTATTTCGTAGTATCAAAGCAAGAACCGAGAACATGCTGACTGCCTTCGCTCATCCAAGCTGTAAGGGAATTTTGTTTAGGAGCGATTACGCCCTCAGGGAGGCTGAGGAGTGGATAAAGCGCCTTGAATTTGATCTGTTGGGGTCTTCGTTTATGGCAAAGAGTCATGTTTTATATCCAGCGCAAAAGCCTTGTGGCCCCGACATCGTCTCCCATAAGTGGCGTCAAGATAGCCCGTTACGGGTAGTTTTTTGTGGCCACGACTATGAAACTAAGAATGGAGCGATGGCCCTAAGGATCCTGTCTAAAGTAGCGCAGGACTTGCGAGTGACCTGCATTTACGTGGGACATATTCCAAGAGCGGAAAAAGGACGCTGCTCGGATCTTTTAAAGAACTTAGAAGTGTTTGAGTCGATTCCAAGGCCGACAATATTGAAGATGTTCTCGGAGGCTCACGTACTTTTTCATCCCTCGAAATTCGAAGGTTTGGGCACGGTTCTCCTCGAAGCCGCCGCTGCTGCCATGGCGGTCGTTGTTGGACGGGGACGAGGAATGTCTCACATCAATGAAGTGTTCGGAGACGATGGTGCCCTGTATGTTGACAGGGATTTTGTCGAGCCAGAAGACGAGGAACGAGCTTTCGAGCACGGACTTCGCTTTGTTCTTGACAATCGATCTGTCGCCCGCGAGATGGCCACTCGCAACTACCATACGGCCGTAAGTGGCAGATATTCACTTGATCGTAGAGATAAGGTGCTAAATAATGTGTACGGCGAGATATTAGATGCCCCGGCTTCAAGACCGCTGGAATTAGTTGAACTTCCTCACACGATTCCGCATGCCATTAAGAGCCTGACGAGTGCTCAGGTTCGAGAAGATGAAAAAGTGTACAAAGCGCGTCTTGGACTTAAACAAGACCGGCTTTTGATTGAGACAAATAGGTAATGAGCTTATCTCTGGAAGCCGTACTTTATAGCGGGCTGTTGTAATGGCGAAGAGCAGACGGAGAAGGCGAAGGTCACACGGCGTCGGTATACGTTAGAGGACAAGCCATAGGCAGGCCGTTTGGTGAAGTCCTGTAAGCGGGTTTCTACTGCGGCGAAATCGCTGGGGATCGTGGAGCGGACGCTGTCGAACTGGGTGACGGCGTACATTGCGGGTACGCAGTGGGGTGCAAACACGTCTCAGGTGCCGGCGGAACAGACGGAGATCCGCCTTCTGCATGCGGAGCTAGCCCCATTGAGGATAGAGCGCTACATCCCAGGAAGAGCGACGGCGTACTTCGTCAAGGTGCAGGGATGCTGTACACCGTTTTGGAGCGCAACAAGCAGGTATGGCCCGGTGAGGGCCCAGTGCCGCGTGCATCCTGTGAGCGTATCCCCTACCATCATGATTTTTCCAGGCGCATTGGGATCGCTACCCGAGGCCGTTTGAGCGAGACTGCGCTCTCGTTGGAGGTCCGTGCGGTGAATATCGAGACGGGGCGGAGCTTATGGATGGCTTGGCGTGTGGCCGCAAATGAAGTCACAAGGTCTGCACGTGGGCAAGCGCAGCGTGCAGCTCGGGATGCAGGCGGCAGGCATCCGTGCGCGCGGCAAGCGGCGATTTCGCATTTGCACCACCGGCAGCGGGCATGGGTTTGCCGTGGCTCCGAGCCCGCCGGATCGCAACTTCACCGTAGCTGTGCTCAACATGGTCGGGGCGGGCGGCATCACGTATATCCCAACTTGCTAACGCACGCTGTATCTGGCAACGGGGCTCGACCTGTTCGACCGGCGCATCGTGGGTTGGTCGACGAGCGGGGAGATGACCGCCGCACTCGCCACGGACGCTCTGGAGATGGCCTGGCACAGCCAGCCCTGCGGCAGCAGCGCATACCTGATCTTACACAGCGACCGAGGCAGCCAGTACGCCAGCGGGCGTTCGGTCTAACGCTCGGCGGCCCCGGTACACGACCTTCGATGAGCCCCGATGGCAACTGCTGGTACCACGCCTGCGCCGAGAGCCCGGAGAACACAGTCAGGGAATGGCTGCTCTTGTACGAGGGTTCAGAATGTACTCCGCCCTCGGCTACCTCAGCCCCGCAGAGTTCGAGCGTCAATGGAACGCTAAAAAAGGCAATTATATAGTTGACAAATCGACCTACGTTAGTTATTTTTTGGGACATTATGAAAGCGCCTAGCACCCTTCAAGAAGCAATAATCTACTTCGCCGATGCCGACAACTGCCTTCGCTATATGGTCGCTCACCGCTGGCCGGACGGAGTTATTTGCCCAACTTGTGGCCGCTCCGACGTGACTTATCTGACAAAGGTTAATAGGTTCCAATGCAAGAGCACTCACGCCAAGCGCCAATTCACCGCCAAGGTGGGAACCATTATGGAAGATTCGCCTATCGGTTTTGAAAAGTGGCTCCCGGCAATATGGTTGATTTGCAGCGCGAAGAACGGAGTTAGCTCTTGCGAGCTTTCGCGGTCGCTTGGGATTACTCAAAAGTCGGCGTGGTTTATGCTCCACCGCATCCGCAAGGCTATGGCAAACGGCTCCATGTTGAAACTGGGTGGCTCCGGTGGTGGCGAAGTCGAAGCTGATGAGACTTTCATCGGCGGTAAGGCCCGCAACATGCACCTCAGCGTCAAGGCCCGCCGGATCACTGGCACCGGAACCAAAGACAAAGTAGCCGTCATGGGGCATCCTTGAGCGGGGCGGCGAAGTCCGCACTATGGTTGTGGCGAACCGAAAGAAAGCCGCTCTTCAAGCCGAAGTAAGGAAACACGTCGAAGCTGGCGCTGCTCTCTACACGGACGCTCTCTTGTCCTACGAGGGACTGGCCGGAGAATACGCTCACGCTGTGGTTGACCACGCTGTCCAGTACGAACTCTGAGAGTTCAGTTTTCATACTTCTTGTTCCTTGTTCGAGCAGATTCTTTGGATATAAATAGCATGAAGTCGCGCACCCTTTCCAATACCGCTAGCGCCTCGGCGGCATTGTACGGCTTTCGTGCATGTGAAACAATGTTTCTCCAAATGTCCTTCGTAAAAACGCAATGATCGGCGGCGTCCGAAAACTTCTCCAACTGAGCCTGTCGTTTAGCCCCTACCGGTGCTTGGCGTGCGGTGGTAATTTGATTCTTGATCGCGGTAATGACCTTCTCCCAATCGGCGTAATCGATTGCAATGATATGGCCTTTGTGCGTGAGCGATACTTTCGGTCGCATCTTGTGAGCGAGAATACGTAGGCCTTGTTCCGCTACGCGCATGAGGTGGAACCCTGTCGCCGTATTCAATTCGACCATATAGGAGACGAGCGCCTCTTCTATATCGAACTGTGAATCTGGGATCGCTTCCAAGACCTTTTTCCAGGTGGTCTCCAGATGGTTAAAGACATCAACTTTCTTCGGGTCTATGAATGCGAAGAGATGCTTTTCCAGATCAGCCTCTATGCATTGGCGGAGGACTTCAAGTTCGTTTTGTAAATTGCTGCCAAGTAATTCCCGCCGCGAAGGACCATGCTGAATGGCCCGTTGTCCCACACGCGATCATGCGTTGATTGCAAGCCGGATCGCGTTGCATGGTACTTAGCTAAAGCAAGTGTTCCAGACACGTTGGGTCTTAGGGCATCCGGCACCATTTCATCGCGTCCGCCCATGAGGCACATATTGATAGCCAAGGCCTTGTCATCGTCGATGTGGTGTAGCAGCATGGCGAAACCCCAAGCGTGCAAACTTTGCATTATGCTACTTAGGCTCCAAATGAGGGTCAAAACACACCCCCATCATGCCCTAGCGCCTCACGATTTGGCAAGTATATAATTGCCCTAAAAAACGCCCCCCAACCTGACTGAGAAGCTTCAACCGCAACCGGTCGAAAGACCAAAAACAATACGCCTATGAGGATGGGTTTTGAGGGCAAGTTCAGATCTCGGGCTCTCACCTACTGTCGTTAGGTAATGTAAGGAGCGCACCAGCGTTGCTAGGCACACCGGAAGTTAGCGTGATCGTGTGTTTTTACAACCAAGCTTGGGTTGCGCCCCTCATATTTTCCGCTCTCGAACAGCAGATCACGGAAGTCTCATACGAGGTGCTCTTGTGCGATGACGGATCAGATGACAGCTTTTCGGAATTAGCGAAGTCATGGGCTGAATCAGCCAAGATTGATGTGAGGATCATATGGCAACCGCACCGCGGCTTTCGTGCAGCTCGATCACGGAATAACGGCATTCGATGCGCCCGGGGTGAAATTCTAGCTTTTTTAGATGGCGACACGTGGGTCACCTCCCGGTTCATCGACGAGCACTGGTCTGCCCATGCGAACGCAAGAAGGCTGGTCTGCGGAAGCCGGTCGGACTTATTTCTCGATACGCCAGTTTTGAGAGATGATTTAGGTGCCCAATTAGCTAGGGAGGCTGTGGTGACGGATTGTGCCGAACTTGCCTACAAGAATCAGTGGCTCGGTTCAGGTAGGCCCTGGATGGCGTGCACTTCGGGTAATTTTAGCATTTCCAGGGAGCCGGCTCTATTCTTTGACGAAGGATTTGTGGGGTGGGGTTCCGAAGACAGAGACCTAGCCATAAGACTCTGGCGAGCAGGCTGCGAAGTCGTTGTACTTCCGCGTCCGAATGCAGTCCACATACAAGAACCTAGTAGACCTAAAATAGGCAACTCGTCCGAACTAATTTCGCATCTTCGGGGCAAACTACTTCTTAGGGACAAATATCCTGCAGGTGAAATGAAGTTCTCGCTAGAGATGGTTAAGTACTGCCACTTCGACCCGGAGCTCAACGGATGGTTCGAGGACGAAGCACCTAGCCATGCCACGGTGGACGAGATACTTGATGAATTCAAACGTTGGTGTATCCTGACCGGGTTCTCCGAATACAGCTAGCGCAGAGAATTTGCACGTCAAGGGCTCATGGTAATTATTGAAGCGTATATGATGACCGGTCTTCCGTTCGACTCATTCTAGTAGCCCATGACAATCTGCCCCCGTGCCAAATGAACATTCTCGTCGTCAATGAGCGAATACCACAGCCAGATCGATCTGGAGCGGATCTGCGCCTCTATAACTTGGTTAGCGACATGCGTGATCTAGGGCATGAGATAACCCTTGTGAGCAGGGCGAGGTCGATGTCGCATGAAGATACTTTAGTGTTAAAAGCAAAAGGGATAATAGTGTACGCAGGCGACGTTGAAAGACTTGCACTCAGCGATTTGGCTGATGGAAACATATGGTCTTTCGAGGAAGTTTTGGGCCAAGGTTTCGATATTGTCATATTGCCACTTTGGTTTTGGCGCGAGATAACTATTCCTGAGCATTACCTTGAAAATATCCGGAACAAGTCTCCGACGACGCGGGTGGTTATCCTTACGGACGATAGACACGGTGAGCGACGCCGAATGGCTGCGCGCTTGCGAGGCTCCTTCGCCGAAGAGGAGTGTGCTGCGGGTTACGAGGTCCGCGAGCGAGAAGTTTATACCAATGCTGATATGGTCTGGGCTATCTCTAATGCTGAGAAGGAGGCTGTTATGGCGTTGGCTCCCGGTGTTCCGGTTTCCGTGGTTCCATTCTCTATTGCCGTCAAGGGTCATAGACGAACGTTCAAAGAACGTGCAGGTCTTTTGTTCGTAGCGGACTTCGACAATGAAGCGGCCTTAGACGCAATGCGCTGGTACTTGCTTAGCATCTTGCCCGTCCTCCGAGAACGAAGCCCTATAATACGTCTCACGGTCGCAGGCAACAAGTCGCAGTTGGTCGCCAAGAGGCTCAAGTTCCCGGATCGGTATTTCAACTGTGTCGGGCATGTCCCAGATCTTCATGGCCTTCTAGAACAGCATCGAGTGTTTGTCTGCCCGATACGAGTTGGGACGGGGATAGTTACGAAGAATATTGTGGCAATGTCTCATGGACTCCCAGTCGTCAGCACCACAATTGGTACGGGAGGCCTAGAGCTCTCAAGCGACGCAATTATGCTAGTTGAGGACAGCCCGCGGCGTTTTGTCGACGCTATCCATAAGATCTACACGAACCAGTTCGTTTGGGATGCACTGGCCGAGCGATCTGCGGAGCATATCCGTAGACGCTTCGGTCAAGAAAATAGTAAAGCAGCACTGCGGGAGGCGTTAGGGGCCGCTATGTGTCAAAACGCCCGGTCACTTCCTGTCGAGGCATTCTGGTCGGTACGGAAGATATGGCCGTATCTGGTGACTGGCCCTGAAGCACAAGCGTTGGGAATACGGCGGGTTGTAGTTCAGTTGGAACTTGCCGAAACATTGACTGTGCAGGGTAACCATGATGCTGCTCTCTCTCTATTCCGGCAAGTACTCGACTTCTGGAGAGGCAGATCAGTAGAACGCGCCGTCTATAGGCGGGTGTTACTCGGGATTGCCGCTTGCAAGTCGGGGCTGGGAGACGAAGCCGGAGCTAAGGAATGCATCAAGGAGTTTCGTCGCTGTCCCGAAGCAATGAATTGCGCGGATTGCGAATAGGCGGTTGCAGGATTAGCAGCTCTAGCACCGTGTAGCAGCACAGTCTACATGTCGCTACGCCTAATGTACTCAATAGCATTTCATCACGACTAAGGTCAGGAGAGTAGATGCCTAATGTTGCACTAGCCACAGTTGTCACATTTCCGATGCTACCAGAGTTCATGGTTTTGAGGCTATCATTCCACCTATTCCATGGATATGACTTTAGATGGTTCATACGCTGTGATCGGGAGTCTGAGAAAAGGCTATGTGCTTTAAATGGGGTAACTGCCGTTGTTTACACGGAGCAAACCCCGCCCCGGTCGGCTCCTGGGGAAGCCGCTTTTAACGAGATCGCTCTACAGAAAATGAACGCGATGGCCGATGCTTGGTCCTCCGGGTCCTGCGATGCAGTTGTCTTTCTGGATGCCGATCTGATATTCACAGCTGATCTTATATCTGAAATAGCTGCGACTTCCTCTGATCTTGTATTGACTCCCAATTATCTACCTCCGGCAGCTGAAGCGCTGCAGCCGTTCCATGGACACTTCAATGCAGGATTCATTTGGACGACGACCCCGGCCTTTCATGACCGATGGCGGGAGGCCTTTCAGTCGCGGCGTTGGGAGTTAAGCGATCAGGTCTCCCTAAGCGACGTAGCTGCGGGTTTCACCGTTTTTAGTCTGGGACCCACCGCGAACGTAGGTTTTTGGAGATCGGAGAATGCGCATCTTTTTGATTTTGTTAGGATAGACGATGCCTGCTCCTGCCTGCACGTCCATCTGTTTCAACATCCTGAAAGTGGTCGAGGGTGGCTTGAAAAAATGTTTGCTCTTCATTGCCTACGCTTCTTAAAGCTTTCCTTGGAAGGGCGGCACATACTACTCCTTAAGGAGATTGTGACTCTCGATGATTCGCGTTGGTATCAAAAGTCCCTTGATCTCTCCGGGAACCCTTTGAAGAAGTCGCCCAGGCTTGGTGGCAGCGATCAAGAAGTCTATAGATATCCTTAAGCGCTAAGACGATTCCGGATGCCGTCGCCATTCACGTAGCTGCCGGATGTGCCAACCTGCGTAAATGCAAAGCCGCGAGCACGAAAGCTTTCCGATTCCCCACGGCATGCATACAGTGGGCGGCGGCAAATCTGTTGCAGGTTCAGCTCCGGCTGCCCCAGATTGAACGCTCTTTCCACAAGAGCGTGAAACACTTAGCACAAAGAATGACCAGTTGGGAGCTCCGAGCGAATCGCATGGAACATCTGCAGCAATGAGGTTCGCAGCAGATGCTTACATACGCGAGAAGTGAGAAACAATATACCGAGATCAACTTCGGTCGAAAGACTGCCTATCGCAACATCCTCAGAATGAGAGCCGCTTCCGGCCAGCATGAACGGGTTTGATTAATCGATCTGATTGCCTTCCATCCACTTCAAGGACGGGCTACGCCTTACTGCCATCATGCCCCAGTTCGAAAAGTCACAGGTTGCCCTCTTAATCACCGGTGCCCCCTGCCCTCATTAGCTCGAGGCGCAGACAGCGGGGTATGATCGACACCTACTATTGAAGGTGTCTGCAACTCGAGTCGAGCGGGAAGAGCTGCGATCCTACGTATCGGGATGGCTCTGCGCCTCTAGCCCCTTCGCCTTCTGATGATCCGAGAAGCGAGAACAGCTTGCCGAAGTGGTCCGACCTCAATGTCATTTGCTGAGGGGAGGTCAGTTGAGCTACAGTATCAAGATCGGCCGGCCAAAGCGGTCCAGGCATTTTTAGTAGCCGCTAGGGAAGCCTAGGTCTCAGCGCTAATTACTGGAGAGAAGCAGGTGCCGACGGTAAGATGCCTCTACGAAATGTCTACACGAGCAAGTCTGGAGGCTGCTCACAAAACTATTGCCGAAGCTCTATTTCGCGCCACTTAAGAGCGAAACAGTTGGGTCGCTCGTGATAGACGCCTCCTCGTAGGAGGTTGGGCCTCCAAGTAGACGACCACCATAATAAGAAATATTACAGGAACGCCACCACAATCAAAAGAAGGCTTCTGTAGCGGGTGAAAGGGGATTGACACTAGCATGGCTAACCGGATATCAATCTCATCAGTTGTTACGACTGATACGTATGGTAGCTTTCTCGTCCTTAAGAAGTCTTTCGAGCTATATCACGGTAGCGGATATTGTTGGCATATTCGTAGCGATGCGAAAACGTCGAGGCTGCTGTGTCAAGAGAAGAATATTGCATGCAGCGTAATCGCAAACCATTGTGCTGATACGGGAAAAAGCCTATCGCCTCGTGATCTCTCATTGGAGAAGCTAAATGCCTTAGGTGAAGCGTGGGCCTCAGGGGATTGTGATCAGGTATTCTTCATGAACGCAGATCTAATCTTTACCGCTTCCATACTCGAGTTCGCAATGGAGATGGAAGGTGATTTGATACTGTCGCCAAACTACTTTCCTTGGAAACAGATAGAACTCTCGCCATACTATGGCTACTTTAACTCAGGTTTTCTGGTTGTGAGGAATAGACTCTTCCACGAAGAATGGCGAAAGGCTATAAGTTCTCAGCCGTGGCTTTATACCGATCAAGGTGCGCTAAATCACTTAGCAACTCAGTATTCTGTTGGTTTGTTGAGTCAATCCGCAAACGTAGGATCTTGGCGCTCGGCAGACGCGCGGTCATTTCGCTTTAACCTGATACCGGCAGACTGCCTCTTCTGTCGGGTCGACCTCTTCGGAAGACTGGCATCACACGAGACTTGGATAGAGAAGGCGTACGCGTTGCACCTTTTGCGTTTTCTCATTGATAGCGGGCTCGAGAAGCACAGGCTTATAAGTGATAAAATACTCGAGCTGGATGAATCTGGGTGGTACTCTGCGTGTCTGAAGCTGGTGAAGTAAGTATTCACGACATACAACTACGTATTAGGGTGTTCAGTCGTGGAATTCCTTCCACATAGGCGAAGCCTCTCGTCATACTGACGTAGTGCTTTAGCCGTATGCCATCGAGACCGGCCCCTCTTGCAACCCTAAACTCTGGACCCAGCAACTTGATGCCGTAATCAGAACTAAGCAGTGCATAGAGGGTCTGCTCTGTCCAATAGTCCTGAGTCCTTATTTCAGGGGCTACCTCAAGTATTGACTCGATCGCTGGCAAGTTAATGCTGTCCTTGTGGATATATCCAAATCCTGAATTGATAGGAATGTAGGACGTTAAAGCATTCAACTTAGCAAAGCCTTCTTTCGTTAAAGAGAAGGCAAACTGACAATCAGCCATAAAAGCATTGGAATTTCCTACGCACAAATTCTCTAAATCCCCCATATCGCCAAACGTGAAAGCGTCAGAGTCTAGGAGGACGACTCGCGATGTGGTCGCAAAGAGACGAACGTCTATCAGTTTCATGGCCAGCTTATTGTCTTTTCTCAACGAGAGAATATGGGGAAAACTTGTAAGGTGAACCGATGCGACGTCATCCGCCTCCCTTTTTGTGATGAGCCTTGAGCCCGGAAACAAGTAGCAGAGCGTACTACAATCAAGTTCTGAAAGCGTGCCATCATCATGAATGCAAAGAGCATCGTGACGCTTCCCGAGAGCAAACCAAGAGTATATCGCCCACATTGCAAGCTCCGCGTCCTTACGCGATGTAAGAATGTGGATTTCGCAACTCGTGCTCTTTGCTATATGAATGGGACGGAACAATCTGACTGTCCGTGCCTTGAAATGCCGCATGTAAAGGTCCGACGCCCCGTGATGAAGCATATAGCGCGCCCTCCAGTATTTCACAAATACCTTCCACCTTGCGCTGGAGGGAAACCACTCCAAAAATCTGGGCGATCGCAGTGACCAGTGAACATCCTTCATAAACGCACCCTCGGGGGTCCAAGAAATCCTGGCTCAGCAGCTCCGCCCTCGAACCCGGCGTTAAGTGTCCATTAAAACACTGCGGGCTCCAATTCATCATGCCGTGAATCCCACAGCTAAAGGCGACGCGCATCTGTTGATCTGTTTAGGAACTGACAATCTTTCTCACTGAGGAACGTCAGGGTGTGGATCATGGACGCGAATACCGCGGAATTTAAACCATTCGTCCACCTCGTGCAACTCACTCCCTTTCGCAACCTCGTAAAGGAGATTCACGAGTTCCGCATCACTGAGGCTCTCCAACTCTGCTTTCAGTATTAATAAATTGAAGTGCACCTCAGCAAGTTGTTCGGGGCTGCGAGCGTCCGGCTCCGTCCTGGTGAGAATTATATTGATTTGGTCGTTATCGTCATCCACTGTAAAAACGCATCCTAGCTTATAGGTGATGTTCTTACATACTTCACGTAACCGCTGGGTTGTATTCACTAATCCCCCTCCGCGTAGTCGATATGAAGGCCAGATCCAGTTGAACGTTTGCCGAATGTGACTTGACGGATTTGGATTCGTCGGGGTCTTCTCGTGCCTCCAAAGATGGAAGGCCCGAAGATCCGTAGCTAGATGCATTGGCTAAGAATGGCTACTGCCCGTACCAAATGTCGCGGCGCATGCCCAAGTCTAAATGAAGATTTGTGAATTTGGATATGCAAAAAAGTCACATGCGATCTCTAGAGACACCTCAGATTGCCGCACCTGCTTAGGCGGAACTTCGTCGCAGAAATGCACTCGTAGCTCCTGACTTTAGCCAGGCCGCCCGCCCGCATCTCTTTGATAAGCAGAGCGTTCTGCGACCTGATTATTTTGCTTGCCAACGGCTGGGAGGTGCGCTACACTCCCCATCATTCTGAAGCTAACTAACTTTTATGGAGGGAAATAACATGAAGACACAGCTGCCGCCGGAGCCGACCACCGGTATCACCTTACTTACACCTGAAGAAGCGGAGTTTGATCAACTAATTGAAGACACGCGGCTCTTGGATCACGGCAATTTTGATGTGCGTGTATCCCTGAGCGACGCTCTACCAGAGATAACGATGCAGTGGGGTCGAGTCTGGGCTCGTACCTTTGCCGGTAACCCGATCATAGGATAACTGCACTGACTTGATTTCTCGTTTGACCGAGAACTGCGCGCTGGCGTTCGCAGAGCACAACTTCTAGGAAACGTTCCCCGTGCAGTGTTCGCCAGCGTAAATCGACCACATATATTCTCACGTACCTCGTTGAGAGCAGGAGAGTCCTCATGGAGTTCCCATGGCATCGCATTTCTATGCTTCCTTTGGAAGACGCGCTTTTCCTGATGGATCGAAATAGCGGAAGGTGGACGTTCGCTTCCAAGGATGTAGTTTCTTTGGTGAAGCTGCTACCGTTGCCTGCGGAAACTCTACCCGAGGACATCATTGGGCGACGCGATGACCTCATCGCGTCCATGCGTAGGTCCGGCCTAGGAGAGGCCGTACCCGCACGGCGAGACACCCTAAATACGGTGATATTGAAGTTGACCAAGGCGTGCAACTATGGCTGTCGATATTGCTACGACATGGAACCGGAAGACGCAGTAACGCACATGAGCTTGGAGATCGCGGTATCGATAATGGAGGAGGCCATCAGCCTCGGGACTGAGGGCATAACCATTATCTTGCACGGTGGAGAGCCTACCCTACTGTTCCCTCTCATCAAGGAAATTGTATTGGCAGGAGAGGCTATAGCCGAGAGGGCTGGAACAGCGATTTCCTTTTGTGGCCAAACGAACCTTAGTCGGCTTGACGCGGAGATGGTGGAGTTTTTCCAGGTTCACAGAGTTTCTTGGGGTGTTTCGCTCGATGGATCCGCTGAGTTGAATGATAAATTCCGAGTTCTCAGAGACGGAACCGGGACTTACGTTGACTTCAAGAGATCTCTGGACAGATTTCCGTCCTTCGTTAAATCGTGTGGTGTACTAAGCACAATCACTTCTTCAAATGACAGTGAACTGCTCGCTGTCGCTCGACATTTTCGAGATGTGGGGATGTACGCTTGGGACTGGTCACTCTTTCAGCCCGTAGGGATGGGAAGAACCCAAGCCTCACAGCTCGCCTTCTCCATTAAGAAGGTTATCTCTTCGTGGAATGAATTGTTTGATGCCGTTTGTGAAGGCGAGTTTGACGGCTTCGTCGTCGATCCAATTGTTGACTATCTCAGAAACTTCTTTGTCGGATCCGGAAAAAACATGTGTCTGCGCCAAGGATGCGGGGCCGCTAGAGACCTCTTAAGTATTGGAAATGACGGCGTGATTGAAGCCTGCGACTGCATAGATCGCAAGGGGCCCCTAGCAAATCTCGGGTTAGTTCAGATAGGAGACAAGGACTCGTTGCAGCGGGCGAGAACTTCGGATCGAGCCCAGCTCATACGATCTCGGGACGTCGAACTTGGCAAGTGTGGTTCTTGCATTTGGCTGGCAGTCTGCGGAGGCACTTGTATGGCTCATGCAGACTCTCTCAACGGAGTATGGGAGGACGAGTGCTCGATCGCAATGAATGCGTTCACGAGAATTGCTCATTCGGTTTCGCATTCGGACCGGTTATTACGATACATCAAGAGTCTTCAAGGGCCGATGTATAGCCTGAAAACGATTCAAGCAGCTGGCGTCCTGGCGCAAGCCTAGCGGAGAATTGTATCGCTTCTGCTTTATGAGAATGGATAGACGGGACCTTGGTAAGCCGACGCTTATTAGATCGAGACGGCTGCTCGCATATTTGACTCCCTACAGGTGGCTATTTTCCGTAGCAATGCTTATAAGCGCTGCGGAATCTGCAAGCCAACTTTCAATTCCTTGGCTGGTTGGCCACTTAATAGATAATTTGGTAGTTGGCAGGAACGAAAGAGCTCTGGGCTTAGATTCAGTGGCATTATCCAGTGCCGCGTTGTGTGTGTTTCTGTTTTCCTCTCTGAGACAGCTCAGTTTCACCCTACTCGCAAGTAGAATGCTTATCGCAGTACAGACTGACCTGGCGAAGCATATGCAGTGCCTACCGTTGTCATACACTCAAAACCGCCGTAACGGCGATATCGCTTCGTTGTTCACCAATGACGCGGCGTCTATATCAGGTTTTGCAGAGTCGATTGTTGCGAGCTCCATAATGAGTGTGATCACCTTCGGAGCCAGTTTATTCATTATCGGAGCGACGTATCACTGGGCTGCGCTACTTGCGATTGCTGCAATTCCCCTTTACTCATTGCCATCGATCCTCTTGGCTCGGCCAACAAGAGTGATGGCCAATATTCTACAAGTTAGGGTTGGAGCGATCTCTGCCGCGATTCAGGAAAGCCTTGATGGTAGGCGCGAAATAAAGTCGTTTAACGACGGGTGCAGGAATGAGGCACAGATGGCGGGCCGCTTTCAAGCCACTCTAAGACCTAAACTGACTCTAGCGAAGATCAGAGTAGCATCGTCTGGAGGCTTCATTATCTTCTGGTGCCTCACGAGCCTCTTATACTGGATAGGTGGCAGAGGCGTCCTGCGAGGGCAAATGAGTATCGGCCTACTCACAGCCTTGATAACATACATCCATTTTTTACGAGACCCCTTCTCCCGGGCCGCTTCTATCAACAGCGAGCTCCAATCGCTTTTAGGCGCAAGCGATCGCATCTACCGGTTCCTTGACGAACCATACGAGGATGATGTGAAAACTACGCCAATTAGAACGCTGGCTCGTTGCCGCGGTCAACTGACATTTGATGATGTAACTTTCGCATATGATCGACACAAAGCGATACTGTCCGAGGTTAGCCTGTCAATTCCCGAAGGCCAGACTGTTGCTGTAGTAGGAGCGAATGGGGCGGGCAAGAGCACGCTCGTCCTACTAATTGCTAAGTTCCTTCGGCCAACTAGCGGTCGGATATTAATGGACGCAGAGGACACGGACAAGCTGAGTTCGGCCTGCGTTCGTGAACAGGTTGCGGCCGTGTTCCAACAGCCATTCATTTTTTCCACCACTATCCGGGAAAACATCAGAATGGGTCGTCCAGGAGCGACAAATCAGGAAATAGTCGCTTCGGCGGTCGCCGCCGACGCCCACTCCTTCATCATCAGTCTTCCCGCCGGCTACGATACTGAGCTCGGCGAGCATGGCAATGGGTTGTCTGGGGGCCAAAAGCAACGTATCGCCATAGCGAGGGCTCTTGTCAGAGGCGCGCCCATCCTCCTGCTGGATGAGGCCACATCAGAAGTCGACTCGCAGGCCGAGGCAAAGATATTTGACCGAATGCGAGCATTAAGGAGAGGCGGGACCACCCTGATTGTGGCCCACAGATTGGTCACAATAGTGCACGCGGATAGCATCATCATGCTAGAGGGAGGTAAAATACTCGATGTCGGCTCTCATGTCGCGTTGATAGAACGATGCAAGTCCTATCGCAACTTATTCTACTCTCAAGGTGCTGTCTACTCGAGCGAGTCCGTTGGATAAGCCTTACGCTGGCATAGGAAAGCATGTTTTTACTTGTAGTCTCTTGATTGCAACTAGTAAGTTAAGGTGCCCGTGTAGTTAGGAGCTACTTCGCTCAAGAGGTCTACCTGCACAATGGAAATGAGACAGCTCGGCAGAACAGATATGATTGTGGGCACCCTGGGATTCGGAGGGGCTGAAATAGGATTTGAGGGCGTCGAGCCAGAAACCGTAAATCGTATGTTGAACAGCGCTCTGGACTCGGGCCTCAACCTTATTGATACTGCAGAATGTTACGAGAACAGCGAGCAATTAATTGGGCGCGCGGTGGCCCATCGCAGGTCCGAATTTTATCTCCTGACAAAGTGCGGGCATTCGGATGGTTGGACTCGCTCAAATTGGAGTCAGACTGCTCTCCTAACAAGCATCCGCAGAAGTCTTACTCGCCTAAGAACCGATTATGTAGACGTTATTCAGTTGCACTCTTGTTCAGAAGAAGTGCTAAGAAAGGGCGCGGCTATTGGGGCGCTCCTCAAGGCCAAGGAGAATGGATATACAAGGTACTGTGGTTATAGTGGTGATGGAAGGGCTGCGCTTTATGCCATAAACTCTGGAGTCTTTGATGTGATTCAGCTGTCGATCAATATAGCGGATCAAGAAGCCGTCGAGACCCTTATGCCAATAGCAGTCTCTCGACATCTCGGTATAATTGCGAAACGTTCGATAGCTAACGCCATTTGGAAGGAGTCCGCGAGACCACCAAGTTCATATGACCAGCCCTACTGGTACCGTCTGAACGAACTGTCTTACCCGTTCATTATGAAAAGCCTCGCGTTCGCCGTTGCTACGGCTCTACAATTCACGCTATCCGTGCCAGGAGTGCACTCTGCGTTAGTGGGAACATCTAAGGAATCCAGATGGCAGGAAAACCGCGCTATGCTGGACGCAAACAAAATGTCAGCGGAAGAGTTCGCGGCCATCAGGTCGCGCTGGAAAGAGATTTCGAAGGGAAGATGGCGATCGGAAATCTAATGATTGGTCAATTGTCGGTTAAAGATCGCTAAGCTCAGCGTCGGGCTCACCTACCGCCCGTTAAGCGCTCGGGTGAAAATAATATAGACCACCGTGGACGTGAAATGCGTAACGTATTCTTGACCCCCATAGACTCCTTGCACACAGGTGTGCACGGGTCATTGATGTCTAATCCGCCTCCAGGTGTTACTTACTCGTCCGTCGCCGGAGACCACTGTTTTGTACTGAGTCCGCCAGCAGAGTGCCCATACTCTTCGTTTCCGCATATAGAGCTTATAGATGTCGGACAAGGGAAGGAGATTGTGCATTCGGCTCGATTGCCGGTGCTCAATCGGGTCAGCTGGGTCACCGACACGGATGACCTTACGATTCCTCTGCTTTGTGGACGCCATGCTATAAACGGGAAGTTTAGGAGCGCGTATCGGAGCCACCCTTGGTCCTCGGAGTTCCGGCGCACTGTAAGAACTAGGATTCAAAACATGCTATTTGCTTATTCGCACCCGAGCTGCAAGGCTGTGTTCGTGAGAGGGGGGTCCATAGGGATCGAAACGAGAAGATGGCTAGACGAGATCGGGATCTCACAAGTTCATAGCCGATTCTGGGAAAAGCTTCGTGTTCTCTACCCAGCTCAGCAGTGCATCTCGTCCGAACTGTTTCGACTGAAGTGGAGCTTAAAGGCTAGAACAATTGTCTTCTGCGGACGCGACTACGGACGAAAAAATGGACTCCTTGCGCTTCGCATCATGGCTAAACTTCGGCTCGTGTGGCCAAACATCGAATGCGTATACATCGGTCACATTGGTTCCGACGAGCGCAGAAGGTGGCAGAGCCTTCTAGCTAGCATCCAATATTTCGAGTCTATACCGCGTGGATCAGTTCTGGAATGGTTCAGTCGAGCGCATATTCTGTTGCACCCAGCTCAGAACGAAGGCTTAGGGACCGTGTTTTTAGAAGCAGCCGCGGCTGGAATGGCCGTCGTTGTGGCCAGCGGAAGCGGAATGGCTCACACGGTAGAGATTTTCGGAGAGCGCGGAGCTCTGTATGTCAATAGGGACGAGGTGCCGGAACTAGAGCAAGAAGGCTTGTTTGAACACCACCTGCGTACGCTTTTGTCGCAGCCGCAACAGTGCGCGGAAATGGCCTTGCATAATTACAAGGCCACAGCGTCCGGGTTCCTATCAGTGCAAAACAGAGATAAGACCCTTCTGCAAGCGTATGAGGAAGGTTGGGACCGACCGGCGGGTAACGCGCTCCGTCTTGAAGATCTGTCACATCCCCCTTCATCGTCGGTTATTGAGTTGGATGCCGAAACCCTCCGCCACTTAGAGCGAACATATTGGAAAGAAATTAACCTGACAGTGGATGGCCACGTCACCGTCTCCTTTTAACTCTTGAAGGTACCAGGAAAAGGTCTATGTCCGTCGGCCCGCAAATATCGGATAGCGTTAGATGCTGGTGGCAGTGGTTGTCAAAGGATGCAGTCTATGCCTCCCGGAGGTTGAGCCGAGCCCCAAGCTTTTCATTAACCATAATAGCTTGCCTCGCTCTTGGCATAGGACTGAACACAGCAATTTACACTCTCATACAAAAGGTCGTGCTACAAGACCTACCCGTTAAAAATCCGACTGGCCTTGTGTTATTTGACGACGATATAAACCAAGGGGTTGCGCGGGGGGGCGAGCCAGCACATTGGACGAGTTTCTCGTTTTCGTCATTTCAGTTCATTCGTGACCATAACACTGTTTTTGCCACTATCTGTGCATTCGCAAAGGCGCCCCTACACCTGCAATTGCGAAGCAAAAGCAACGGCTCACCCGTCTCCTCACGCGGACAGCTAGTATCTTCAGAATACTTTTCTGTTTTCGATTCAAAACCGATACTGGGAAGATTCTTCAGTGCTGATGACGATCAGGTCGGTAGTCAACCTGTAGCAGTCATAAGTTTCGATACGTGGATCAAATACTTTGGGAAGTCAGCATCTTTAAGTGGCACGCCAATATGGTTGAACGACGCGCCCTTTCAAATCATCGGTGTTGCCCCGCCCGGGTTCTACGGGGAACGAGTTGACTCTCCGCCGGACTTGTGGATTCCCCTGCATTCCCAGCCTGCTTTTAGCGTCGGCGACAATTGGATCGAGAGTCCGCAGACATACTGGCTCAATCTTCTCGGTCGTCTGAATGATGGCACATCTCTGAGCTATGCACAAGCGGCAGTAAACGTCGAGCTTCATCAATATCTCGCTTTAGTAGATGGTGAAGAAAAGGCGCGGGACCGGCAGAGAGAAGTTTCAAATGCATACATTCATCTAGTGGCTGGGCGAAGAGGTATATCCGCCCTGCGGACGCTCTACAAAGAGCCACTCTATGTCCTAATGTGCTTAGTTGGAATGGTCTTGTTAATTGCAAGCGCCAACGTTTCAGCCCTCCTGATCGCAAGATCAGAAAGTCAGCGCCGGGAAAATGCACTACGAATTGCACTCGGAGCTACAAGGAGCCGGTTGTGCTCACAGATCTTGCTTGAGGCAACAATCTTGTCGCTGACGGGGGGGACGGCAGGAATCGCCTTAGCCTTTATCGTATCCAGTATGCTCATAAACTCCTTTGCTTCCGACGGAGTCTTTCGTGCCACTCCCGACCTCCCTATATTGACGTTCACTGCAACAATTGCTCTCTTCACTGCCCTATTGTCCAGTGTCATACCATTTGCACGAATGTTAAGGCAATCCGATCAGATATCCATAGTTGTAAACGCATCCTTCCTGATTCGGTCTGGCCCGCGAGTCCTGCGAAACAGTCTGGTCATTTTCCAAGTAGCAATGGCTGTAATTGCAACGGCGGGGGCCGGGCTAGTAGTACATAGCTTTGCTAACCTTTCCCTTCAGGATCTAGGTTTCAACGAGGATCGCGTCTTAATTATAAAGACGGATCCTCATCAGGCCGGATACCCTACAACGGAGCTTAGCGCCCTCTATAGGGCAATTACTCAAAGGGTCGGATCTCTTCCGAGTGTCAGATCCGTAAGTCTCGCGACTTACAGTCCGGCGAGTGGATTCAGCGAGTCGGTAAATATTAAAGTGGAGGGCTCCCGCATGACACCGGGTGATGAAGATCGAGTCTTCATCGATTTCGTAACACCCGATCACTTCGAGACAATTGGAACGCCGTTGCTCATCGGCCGAGACATTAATTGGAGCGATGCGCAAGGATCTTCGCCTGTCGCCATCGTCAATCAAACATTTGCACGTCATTTCTTTGGCAATCAGTTAGCCCTGGGAAGGCGTTTTACTTTCGGAACTTTAACGCCGTTCACGATAGTTGGAATTGTAAAGGACGCCAAATATGATGCGTTTGCGCAACCTGCCCCTTTGATGGCATTCATGGCAGCATTGCAAGCTCCGGGTAAGCTATCTTATGTTGGTGATATTGAAATAGCTACAGACAATGCGCCCTTATCAATCGTGACAGCTGTCCGTACAGCAATATCCGATGCTGCAGATCGCTTGCCGATCGACAAGATCAGCACTCCTGCCATGGAACTAGCCTGGCTATTCAATAGAGAGCGCTTACTTGCGGAACTAACCACCATGTTTGCAATCCTGGGCATTGTTCTAGCTTGCCTCGGAATCTATGGATTGATCTCCTACAGGGCGATCGAGAGAACCAGAGAGATCGCCATTCGGCTGTCCTTGGGCTCGACACGGACTAGGATCCTAACAATGATGATGAAAGACCTGGCAACGGTTCTGGCTTTAGGCATCTGCCTGGGAATAGGAGTGTTTGTTGTTCTATCGCGCCTTTTCGCAGATAGACTCTATAATGTCCCTGCACTCGATCCTCTAAGCTTGGGCGGTGCGTTGGCACTGCTTATCCTCTCTGCCATGATTTCTGCATATATCCCGTCTGCAAGGGCGTGCCGCGCTCAACCGATGGAAGTGCTACGGGCACCGTGACAATGCGAAGTCTTGATCCATACATTCCCGGGGGTTCGCGGCAGATGGATGTGGACTACGCTGTCGGCGGTCGACTATCTGTTACCAGTCGGAGTCTCATTGCGGCAGGCCAAAAACCTTGTCCCGAATATCTTCATTACATACAGCATTTTCCCGCAAATCTTATTACCTACGACGACATAAGTAGGGCGGACGCGTTATTCGCCAGCTCTCTGGATAGGCTTGGTCTACTTTCGTGGGGCTTTATGGGCCTACCGTTACACGGAGGTACTCCGAGCGAGGTTATTCTATCTTCAGGTGAGGACGTAGGATTGCCGCTCGCCCTTGACGCCAAGGTAAATCGCCTCTCGCATACCATAGCGATGATTACGCACGGCTTCTTGTTCAGGGAATCTAGGATGATGCGGGCGGTGCGGCAGGTAGAGACTGCTAAGTTCCTTTGCCTATCTCAGCGAATTCAGCAGAAGTTGGTCTACGATTATCACCTACCGGAGGAGAGGGTACTAAACACGGGATATGGGGTGGATTCGCTGTTCTTCACCCCGGTTGGACCCCCGCTAGAACCATTTATGATCGCTAGCGCCGGCGCCGCTAACCGCGACTATCGTACATTACTAGAGGCAACGAAACATTTGCAGGTCAAGGTACATATAGCTGCGGACAGCGAGTGGCATCCTAGAGCTACGAATATTGAACGGGATCAGATATCGCCTTGGGTCACAATCGCAACCTGCGGGAGTTATGTCAATTTACGAACCCTCTATTCACATGCACTGTTTGTCGTAGTTCCACTTCTGCCTGCGCCGTTCGCGTGCGGATACGCAGTAATTGCAGAGGCCATGTCAATGGGAAGAGCAGTGATCGCAACTGATACTGAGTGTCGTAGCGACCTCATCAAAGACGGGGAAACTGGATTTTACGTCAAGCCAGGAGATCCAGCAGATCTGTGCGATAAAATGAGTTACCTGCTCTCTCATCCGGAGCGCGCATTGGAGATGGGCATACGTGCTAGGAAGCTAATTGTGTCTGAGTTTTCTCTTCATGCATACTGCCAACGGCTCTATAATTCAATCTCTGACGTGAATGGTGGGCGGAATAGATGAGAGCGGCGAGAGACGTGACGGACGATACTCTTAGCATCATCCTCGTGAGCTCAGGCTCACTTCAGGCCCTTGAACGATCGCTCGGACTGCTGGCAGATGTTTCGTGCACTCATGCTTGGGAACTATACGTAGTGCTTCCTGTTGGCAGACTGGACCTTGGAGAGCGCTTAAAACAACTCGAGCGTACCCTCCCATTGAAAGGCGTTATCAATAAAACCTCAAGTACAAACGAGTACCTCTTCAATGCTATGGAGCTATCGCGAGGGCAGACTTTGTCGATACTTGGTGACCAGGTCCGTATCAATCAACAATGGTTCCACTCCATCTCTAGAGGCTCACGCGATTATCCAACCGCTTTAGTACTGTGTGGAGCCGTCGACGTTCACTTTAGATCTTCGGTTCCGGATTGGCTGAAGGGGGATAGATTCTCAGGGATCAACTTCGGTCAATTCGAAACTACGTGTCAGGAGGGCCTTCTTGATACGTTCTCTATACCGTCTGGCATCAATTGCACCTTCCGCCAAGGCGCGTTGCTCAAAGCGCTCCTAAGTACTAAGCGGTATTCGAAGTGTCTCGGCCATTCAGAGGTGGTCCGGGAATTAATTGGCGATATTGTGACAACAGGGGAACGAATCATATATGTGAATGGTGCGAGATTGACGTATGACGTTGCGGAAGAAGAGGTCAATTTGGCAAACCTATTAGACGGCGCGTTCTACTATGGAAGAGTCGTCGCCAGTACGCCTGATGGTTTGCTGATCTACTCGACGCGATGGTTAATAGATAACGCATATGATTCTGCAGAGGAGTTCTACGAGTGGGGGATGCTATTAAATCTGTATATCGGCCAATTATCGCGACATTCTGAATCTCAGAGACATCATGCCTGTCGGTTCTTATTGTCTAGGATAGCGTCGCTTGGCTGGAACGGAGAAGAGTCCGCCTTGAGTCGCTCTGCGTCAGAGTGGGTAAGGCTTGGAAGGGGGTACGCAGACCAAGTCCAAAAGGCTTTTATAGCGCAACAGTAACCATATCTTGCTAAAGCAGACAACTAAAGCATAGCGCCTTCGGAAGGGTATCAAGTAGCAGGGGTAACACGGATAAGGGGCAATATTCTCTTCATGCCGCAGCTAGAGGTTGCTTATTTTGGGCCTTTTGGCAGGTGATAGGTGTAGTCCAGGAATTCGTAAAAGAAAGCGGGGAAGTGACCAAATCTACCTTCGATAATTGCGCCGAGACCGACCACAATGCAGCCAATCTCTGCGCTAACTTAAGAGAGGTATACCCCGAATGGTCTGAAATCAATTCCTCCAAGCTTTCTTGTGAATCAGCAAAGCAAAATCCCCGTATTTAGATTGCGGACCTTGATAACTAGAGACTCAATGAAGGCAACGGATAAGCCAGATTGGCACAGTCCAAGGAGGCGTCAGGAAATCTTGGCAGGCGCTGATGGATACTAAGCGTTTCGAGACAAAGCCCTACGGCAAAGAACTACGTGTGAAACTTGAACTCCGATTTCCATCGCCAGCGATCTGAGTTGAATAGGGCCGCTGACAAGTTCCTTTTATGGCTAGCGAATAAGAACAGGCTGGACAATTATGACCAACTTTCTCCTGTTTATCCGCAAGAAAGGGCATGCTATCTGAGATAGCCGGTCAGTCAAGTATGTTATTGCCTATTTTTGCCTCGCAACATGATGTGTAACAGCCTAGTATCTTGACATGAATATTTTAGTCGTCCACAACCATATTCCGAAGCCTGACCTGTGCGGATCGGATGTCAGATTGCGGCAGTTACTCAAAGCGCTCCGAGAGGCGAATCATCGCGTTACCCTTGTAGCGCTTTGGGATTGCGAAAGTAACCACTACATAAAAGAATTAGAAAGTCAGCAGATCGTAACATATGCCGGTGACATGGAGCATCTTCGTAGTTTTGGGAATGATCTAACGCCGTCTTGGTCACTGCAAGCGATTTTAACGCAGGAGGTCTTTGATGTTGCAGTGCTAACTCTATGGTTCTGGAACTGCATTTCTGTTCCAGAGCTCTATTTCAATGATATACGGTCATGGTCGCCATCTACTAAGATAGGCGTGTTGACAGATGACCAACAAGGAAGGCGACAAGAACAGCTTGCCGAAGTCTTGCACTCGTACATTGGAACTGAGATCGCTGCGGATTACGCACTTAGGGAGTCGCAAATATATGGCAGGAGTGACTTCGTTATCACCATAGCCTCTGCGGAGGCAGAAGCTATTGCACTGAATGGTTGTAAAACGCCCGTGGTGATTATTCCGTTCGGAACTGCGGTGGAAGTCCGCGTTCCTGGCTATGAAGAGAGAGCTGATTTGTTATTCCTTGCTAACTTTTCAAATTACGCGGCGGAGGACGCCATATCGTGGTTCCTCGCATGGGTGTGGCCTCTCGTCCTGAACGCACTTCCACAGGTCAGACTAACCATTGCCGGCCCATTCTCGGAAGAATGCACACACTTATCAGCGATAAATATCTGTCGACTGGGTTACGTTCCAAATCTTCGCGACTTGTTCGGGCGGCATCGCATCTTCGTCTCGCCAATGAGGTTCGGTACGGGACTTGTCACCAAGAACATCACTGCGATGTCGTGGGGTGTCCCAGTTGTGACAACGCGGTCGGGATCCATCTCGCTGGAGGCAACAAATGACCTCAATATAACTATTAGGGACAATCCGAGCGACATTGCTGAGGCCATAACTCGCATATATGCTGATTCGCAGTTGTGGCACGCTCTCTCACGCGAGGCTTCGGCGCACATATCCGTCACGTTTTCGCTAGCTGCGATTGACGAGGGAATAGAGCGTATGGTTCAGTTGACTGAGACGTTAACTAACCAGCCATTTGCGTCGGAAGTAGAGTGGTCATGCAATCGCATTGCCAAGCTTTACCCAGAACTTGCCAAGAATACTGGTGAGAAGCGCGTGCTCGCGTTTCTTTTGCTGGCAGAGTCTCTCCTAGCGATGGGCGAACCTCAATCAGCTCTTGTCCAATTCCGACATGCCTGTAGCGTGCTGGGTGAGTCATCTTGCGCTTCGTTTTTATATCCGAGACTCCTACGCGGATTATCCGCTTGCTACAGTGAGTGTGGCGACTTTGAGGCCCTGCGGCGTTGTAATTTAGAGCAGAAGGCGCAGGGATTGAGTAGGCCGGTAGGAGACGAGGACTATGGGTTGGGCGAGCGGGTTCACTTGTAGATAGCGTTTGCTTTCCTCAGTCGGTAGTGAAACATGCCGAAGCAGCCACGCTGACGTTTCAGGAGGGCAATACATGCTGTGATTGAGACATGTTTGGTCGCGCGGAGCGTCAGAAACTGTCCGTATCAGCGCATAGGGTGCCGCGTCTAGATGGTTCGCCCTTTGTGGTCTGCGTTCCTCTTATCGTTGGCTCGACAGCGGGTGACGTGCTCCCGGAAAACTCTACCAATCGAATCTGGAGTTCTCTCGTAAATGACCCGCCCCGGAAAACTGAGCCGCAGGAAGTTATAGATTTCGACCTGTGACCCGCCCGGGGAAACTGAGCCGCAGGGAGTTAAAAAAGTTCGACCTGCGTGGTTCGGTTTGTGCCGGATTTACCGCAGATGTGCAGTTAAGGTAACTCAAGTTATGGTCTCCAGCAACAAGGTGGAAGACTTATTGCTTTTCAGTATATTTCCCGTCATCGTCCTGCGGAGGGAAAGTGGGAAACGCGGAGCGTTTTCCAAAGCCGTTTCATCGCCGTCTTTTCCTCTGCCGCAGATCGCCGCAAAGCCCGCCGGAGTCCTGTCCGCCAGGGCCGAGTGAGGGCGGTGGTGGTTGTAATCATGACGCCACAGAGCCAGCTTGCGGAGAGCATCAACGAGGGTAAAGAAAACACTTCGACGTTCAGGCACTCGTCGAGCAGCTTGCCGTTAAAACTTTCGATGTAGCCGTTCTCGACCGGCTTGCCTGGCCGGATAAAATCCAGATGCACTTCGCTCCGATACGCCCACAGGTCCATCGCCTTCGACGCAAACTCCGTGCCGTTGTCGACGGTGATCGATCGCGGCCGCCCACGTTCGGCGACCACCTGATCGAGGGCCATGGCCACCTTGTCGCCACTCAATGCGGTATCGGCGAACAGCGTCAGACACTCGCGGGTGTACTGGTCGACGACCGCCAGTATCCTGGCCCAGCGGCCGTCGGGAAGGCGCTGGGCGACGAAATCCATGCTCCACTTATGGTTGGGCCTCACATAGCTTCCGAGCGGCAAGCGCTGTCGCTGCGCCCGTTGCTTGCGTTTCTGGGTCCTCACAATCAATTCTTCTTCGGTATAGATCCGGTAGATCCGCTTCGCGTTTACTTCCCAGCGTTCGCGCTTCAGCAGCACCGTCAGCCGGCGATAGCCGTAGCGCACCCGGCTGCCCGTCAGTTCGCGCATCCGCACCCTCAGCGCCGCCTGCGGATCGCGGTGGTGCTCATAGCGCAACGTCGCCCGCTGGATGGGAATAAGCCCCGAAACGCGCCGCTGGTTCAACTGGTGGACCTCGGAGGCCCACTCCGCAAGCTCACGGCGGGCCCGAGGCCTCACAGCTTTTTTGCGACAATCTCCTGCAGGATGTGCCGGTCCAGCGACAGGTCCGCGACGAGCCGCTTCAGCTTGCCGTTCTCCTCGCGCAACTGCCGCACCTCCCACAACTCGCTCAGTCCGAGCCCGGAGTATTTCTTCTTCCAAAGATAGAAACTATGTTGGCTGATGCCATGCTTGCGGCAGACCTCGACCACCGTATCGCCCGACTTTGCCTCCCGCAACACTCGCAGAATCTCCTCTTCACTATGCCCGCGCTTCGCCATCTTCAGGTTCTCCTCTCGCTTCCAGAGAACCACGCCGCGGCTGAAATACTTAACTTCACACCGGCTTAGTTTTTCGGTCTTGGGTCAGGACTTGCGTGTTGCGAAAGCCGCGCCCGCCGTTACCGATCTCCGTCGCAGGCTAATGGCCACATCGCCAGCTCCTCAACCCTGCCAATTCGTGCGGGCTGCGCGTTCCGGTTGTAGTTTCCAGTTTTCGCACTTTTGATTTGGTTGTTATGCACTTGGATTTCGTTCTCCTTAGAAAGGTCGCTGATTGAGCGTGATTTGCACTGGCTCTGCGGGGCCAGTGCAGGCGGTCAGGCGATGGCTACGACTTCGGCCAGTCCGTCCGTTTGCAGGTGGCGTCTCTTTCCCGATGGGTTCTAGCGACGGTAAGCGTCTAGTGAGTTCCGTCGACTTGGCTGCGGCGACGGATAGTAGTCAGGCCGGCGGAGATAGGTGTCTACTTATTTTTAGATGGACACTTAAATTGAGGGTCGGTAGCCATTCGAGAGTGGGTGGTAGCAGGAATCGTTCAGAGAGGAGCCAGGTTCCATGGCAACAGTTCGCCGATGCGAAATACGGGGTGGTCGGCAATGCGTTCGAGCAGATGGCGCATATGGAGCTCCGGATCGAGGCCATTGAGCTTGGCGGCGCCGGTCAGGGTATAGATTCCCCGCCGTCGTCGGAGCCGGCGAAGAGGAAGTTCTTCCGCCTAAGACACACGGAGCGCTAACGACGTGCATTAGCCCGGCAGCTACTAACATCCATCAGCGTCGACTTACCGTCAGGGAACGCGCCCACCACCCGCGTTCGTCGGGGTATCTCTCGGATCAGCCGCTCCAGCGGATTGTTGGTCCTCCGACAGCGACAGTCTTAAGGCGGAAGATCGTAGTATCTCATCGTTTCATCGATGCGGGATGAAAGTACCCCAATATGCGTACCTGGGAGCCTTCAGTACCCTGCTTATCCGCAATTTGCGTACCCTCGACATGCGTGGAAATCAGTCCGCTTTTACAGTGGAATAAGAACCCTAGCTCATATTTCTGGGTGTTAATTCTCGGATTTTCGCGGCATCAATACATCTGCTCTCGCGAAGGCCTACCTACTATCGGAAAGGGGCAGCTTCGAGATATCGAGCAGTGTCATCTGAGTTTCCGCAGGTAACGACCTAACGGCCTTCGAATGTGCTCGAACCATCAAGGCCGGCGCATCCTCGTGATCTGACGCGTGAATCATGTAATACATGATCTTGTTGCCTTCCTCGCGATCGAAGATCGGATAGGCAGCGGAGAACTTGTAGCCCAGCTCATCGCTGAACCGCCGCCTTACCGCCTCGGCAATCGACCAACAGTTCATATCAAGCAGGTCGCGCCAATCCGGCCGCCCCCACCACTTCAGCGCCGTTTCGTCATTCCGAAGACCCGAAAACGCTCGATGCAACCAGCCGACCCCGAGGAAGTAGAGCAACTCAATCTTCTTATGAGGCGGTTGTTTATATTGCGAGAGCGTAACCAACGTCTGCCAATGACATTCGAATGTGCGCTGATCTAGTAAACAGAATGTGGCTTCCTTCTGCGCAATTCTTCCCGACGCCAGGATGCCCTCAATTGTCAGGTTAAAATCACCCGACACCACGTCAACCTTTCGTGGCAATCTGCGCCCGGATTTACTCATCGGAATCGGTTGCGATCCGACGAGATCCCGAAGGCACTTCGCACTGTTTTGTGCCAACTCACAGAGATAGAAATGACGGAGCCATTTAGGCTCGCTCGCCAATACTAACGCAGCCGTCCATGCATCCAGTTTGTCGAGATATTGAGGGCCTGCAAAACCGTCGATATAGGTTCCGTGCTTGGTGATCTGTACAAAGTATTGCAGATAGTGCTGAATGAACCGGGCCTTGTGATCGCTCCAGATCAATTGATCGATACGCTTGTACTTACGCGGCTTCCTGCCTTCCACCCTGGGTAGGTCCGGGAACAGCGGAAGTAACTCCTCGTCTATCTGCTCAGCCGCTGATTTGGTGGAGTTCATTCGTCTTGATAAATCTCTGCTCTAACACTGCCATCATGCCGTGGCGCTCTGCGCGTGACGGAATCGGTAGATTTAGGATTGCTGGGAATTGATCATACGTCTTCCCACCTAATTCTCGTCCGGTCTTCTTCTTATTTACTCCGCCCCATTGCTTGAAAAAGAACGGCACGCGATGCTTTCGGCAGCGTTTGAGTAAGTCGACGACCCACGATTCCTCCAAGGGACGAGACCCTCTGCCACTCTCGCCACCCACGATCACCCAGTCGATTCCGGAGAGATCCACTTCGCCCAAATTCTCAAGCAGCGGCTCAATAGACAAGAATTTCACTGCGGCGGACGTATTACGCAAGCGCGCAATCCGGGGTACCCCGTGCTTGACGTTCTCGACACTTACTCCCCACCAAATGTGGGACGAGGAGGTCGCGAATTTGAGAGGTCCAGATAATAATTTCTCGAGTCTATCTGCCCTCTTCGTGAGCACCTGATACGTATGCCAATTTGCTTTCATCATGACCTCTGCAACCTGGATCACAAATGACTCGGGAATCTCGGGATGAAAAAGGTCGCTCATGGAGTTGACGAACACCATGTTCGCTGCACTCCATATGAAGGGCTCCAGAAGCTTTTCCGGAACAATGCGAAGGTCGAAGCCCCGCTCATAAGGATGCCCTGCGACGCCTCTAAAGCGCTCGGCAAATGCCGACGCATAGCAATGCTTACATCCGGGGCTTATTTTTGTGCAGCCGCGAACGGGATTCCATGTTGTGTCTGTCCACTCGATTTTTGATTTCGTCGCCATCGCACACGTCAGATTCCGAGGAGCGGTGCTCGGATTCTACAATTTTCTCCTTTTGTTCGCCATTTTGCAATCGCTTTCTAGATGTATCGTCGATCATTAGTCAACACTGGAGGTTAATACCTCCCAGGGCACCATGAGGTGGCGACTTTGGTTCTCCCCTCTCCTCCTTCATGTTCTGCCGCATGATGGCAATAGATATGAGACGCGTTTCAATGCTTTCTTTAACCTTCGACGGTCATCCCTAACTGACCGAGAGCTAATCCGATGAGCCGATCATTGAACAACCGAAGCTTACGTTCTGCTGCGGCTGGTCCCGCAGGCCATTCCTGTAACCCAGCGTGGATGCTAGGAATCGTCGCTTCTCGATTTTCCCTGTCGATTAGCCAGTCAACGGTTGCTAAGAGCTCCATACCTAGCGGAGATTCGAACCCGTCGATGCGCTTTGCGGTTAGGTCCAGAACCCTATTGAGAGACTGGGATTCGTCCTGTCGGAGATACAGATCGATATAGCGACGGCGCTGTTCATCGAACCAAATTGTGTCGGAGGGGCCGGCGTCACTGAGTCGCTTATCGCAATGGAGATAGGTTCCGTCGAGAGCGTTCAGCATATGGCGCAGCCGATCCGAGAACGGGCCGTACTTATCAGCTTTGAATTGAAGTTTAAGCGGATCCTCTATGCCCAACGATTGAATCGTGCGCTCCAGAAACCAACCAAGCTTTTGCACTTCCAGATAGGTGCACTCGATTCCAAGAACCCAGTATCGACGAATCATCTCTGCCATCAAAACTCGTGCCGGAGTCAGCTCCTCGACGCCACTCCGCTTCGCGACATTCTGGTACTTGGCCGTTGGCTCAAAGACTAGGATATTGACTCCTTCGAGATTGCCTAGAGCGCGCTCGACCTCAGGTCGCACCTCGGACCAGTCGAGACCTCCGTTGCCAGCACCCAAGGGAGGCAAAGCAATCGACCGAATCTCATTGTCCTGAATGAACTTTCGAAGATCTCCCAGGCCCTCTATGATCCACTCCAGCTTGGAAGGATGCCGCCAGTGCTTCTTGGTGGGGAAATTAATGATCCAACGTGGGCCGGAGAACGTTCGGTTCTCCGTCACGAACATGTGGCCGATCTTGACCTCTTTGTCCTTGCAAGCATCTTCGTACGCGTGGAAGTTTCCTGGAAACGCCTCCTTGAACATCAGAGCGATTCCTTTGCCCATCACGCCGACCGTGTTCACGGTGTTCACCAGCGCTTCCACCGGCGCTTCGAGCAGATTGCCTTGGATAAATTTCATCATCAGAAATACCAGTTTCTCTGAACACTAGATTTTACGTCCAGATTTCGTTTTGCAAGCTCGGCTTTCACAAAGGTATCAACTGCAGCACTGCAACTACAGATGCCGAGAAGAGCATCGAGAGGAACATGCTTCCAGATTAGGGCCTCAGCCTGATAGCGTTCTTTTTTCGCTGGGTCGTCAGGGTCGTGCCTGAAATCCTTACGGTTCAACAAATCCCAGTCCACTTCGCCGAGGTCGCCAAGATCGGTGTAGTAGTTTGCCATCGCAGGATAGGCATGTTGATTCGTAAATACGAACGGTATTCCCAATTTCAATATTTTGATGAGCGAGGAAACCAGAATCAGGATCTCATCATTCGGAACCAGCTGCACATTGTATCCAGTGTGGATGTTGTACATCATGATTGAGAACGGGGTGAAATAGAACGGCACATAATCGCTTAGCGTTCCTTTGGTACCCACGTTGACGTTGCGGTGGTTCCGCTTGCCGATCAAGTCGATATTGCCAACGTTGCGATAGTTCGGATCGAAAAGATTCCCGCTACTGGCGTGCAATCCGTGATCGAGAATCCACGGGAGGTTGTCCCGATGGACAATTCGGAAGATCAGGGCCTTCTCTGGATTTAGTCTCATCGTTATTGTTTGCTGCAAATTCACCAGCGTGAAGCCCCAAGGAGTGCAATAGTTTGGCAAGCGCGTAGGTGCAGGAAAACGCGTCATTTACAATCGCCCAGGCCAGAAAGGGTAAGCCATTATGATTCTATCGGAAACGGCGCATTCTCATTGTCGCGTACAGTCTCAGATTGCGGTATGTTTGGTTCTGTGCCTCGATTTCGTGGGAGATGAGAGACGCACCGTTCGCAGCAGTTCTGTTCAAGGTATCGAGAAGGCGAACCCGTGCAGCCAAGAAGTGGTCTTAACGAGATGGTCAGGACAGTGTGGCCTTGGGCTACGGCCTTCTCGACGCAACTCCGTGCGCTCCGCTCGGTACCCTTCCATGGATCGCACCTGATGTTTGGTTCCGACTATGGTGGCAGTCACAGTGACAGCCGGTTTCGCACATATGGGTTCGTGATCGGCGACGCTGACGCTTCCCCGGAATGGCCTGCGAGGTGTAGAAAGTCTCGGAACGCGTTCTTGGCCAACGGTCGCAGAATGGGGTTCAAGAATCTGAATGATAGCCAGAGACGACGTGCGCTCATCCCCTTTCTGGAGGCTTCGGAGGCCCTTGACGGACATGTTGTCGTCGTCGCAATCAACAAGAATGTAACTCACATTTCGACGCACCAAGACTCCGTTGGAGTTTGGAAGGCTCTGCACGGTTTTCAAGCCAGATGGGATCCCAGGGCATTCGAGCAGATGGTGAGGGTGTCTCACTTCTTCTCGCTCTTCCTTGCGGCGTGGTCTTCGCTCAATATAAATATTTCGTGGATGACAGATGAAGATGACATCGTTGCGAACGCTGAGCGTCTTGAAGATGCTCATCGGTTTGCTGCGCGACTGTCCGCGCTTCACGTGCCTCATCGGCTAGGGGAATTCATGATGAATACACCCGCTGTTATGCCCGATGAATTGATGTTCGAAGACTTTCTTGCGATTCCAGACCTCGCGGCAGGGATGATTGGCGACATCTTGAAAGCCAAGGCCACGAATCAATTCAAGACCAGTCTCAGCTTATACGACGACCAGCTGCTCCCGGATAAGTCCGAAATCATCGCAGATTGGTTTTGGCACAACGCAGGCACATTAAAGAAGATGTGCGTTCTGATTGAGCAGACACAAGACGGCAAATTCGGTATCGGACGATTACAGATGAGCATTCTATGAGAACGGCGCAAGTCAATCGATGCTTGGAACCGGAGCGCGCGCACGAAGTCTTAGATGACGTGTTTGGCTTCATTTGGTGGGGGCGAGGCTCGCGACGCTCGGGAATAATATCCGAGAGATAAGAAGAACGTTGGGCCGAGCCAGGCCCTCTTCGCAAATGCCTTGAGGTGCAATAGCGGGTACACACATCGACTTTTCTCAGTTTCGATAAATTGCGTTAAATTACTATCTCTCATGACGTGCCCCCATTTAGTCCTCCGGCGTCTTGTATCCAAGCTAGCTGTGCGGGCGCTCGCAGTCATATCCCTGTCGACAGCTTGCCACGTGGTCCTTGCATCGTTCAAGGTACGGAAACCAGCTTGCGTTCAGACACTCGTCCCGCAACCTTCCTTGGAAACTTTTCACGTGTCCATTCTGCATCGGCCTGCCCGGCTGGATGTGCACCAGCCCGACCTTCCAGTCCTCCGACCAGCCCAGCATGCGCCGCGAAGTGAAGTCCGGACCGTTGTTGCAGCGCAGGTTCTCTGGCTGAGCCGCGCTTCGAGTGATTGTCGCAGTGGGCGAAGCACTCCGGCAATCGCCAGCCAGCTGGCGGTGCTGACGAGGGTGTATGGCAAACCTTAGGATTACGTTGAGTCGTTTTATGCGCCTTCGATCGCCATCGATGCTCATGAATTTAATAAGTTACACGTACGAGGTTTTATGGCATGGGAGAGGTCACCGGTTGAGCTTGCCCTCAGAACGCGTCGCTCATAAGCGTACTGGTTTTGGACGTTCTTCCTTGCGGTTGAGCCTTCTCGGTCAGGCTGCGAGGGCGTGTCGCGGAGCGTTCTCTTGCCGCTCGAACTGAACTGGGCTGAGATAGCGGAGGGTAGAGTGCATCCTCGATCAGTTGTACCAGAGAAGCCAGTCGGGCTTGGCGTCTTTCGCTTCCCTGTTGGCTGTGGAACTTCATGTTATGCAGCGGCTCAACCCGCGGGGAGCCGAACAGCATCTCCGAGCAAGCGTTGTCCCAGCGGTGCCCTTGCGACTCATTAAGGCTTTTATTCCATGGCTGGCGAGAAGGTCCGTGTAGCAGCGGCAGTCATACCCGCGGACGATGCGCCGGCTGAACAAGTCCAGCACCACGACCAGATAAAGCCATCCCTCATCGGTGGAGATATAAGTCATGTCGCGAGCCCAGACGGTATTCGCCGCAGCCACCCTGAAGTTGCGCGGGCAGGTCCGGTCCGATGGGCAAAGCATGGTTGCTGTCCGTGCTGAGCACGCGAAAAACGGCGCCGGCCGAGCGCCCGCAGACCACTTTGCTGCATCGTCCGCTGCACCCGGCGCTTGCCCACGCGCACACCTTGCGACTTCAGCTGCCGCCACACCCGGGACTATCCGTAAATGTCGCGCTCCATCGTCCACTCGCGCCAGCTCCGCGCACAGACAGTTATTTTCCATCGCGCTCCGCGCTCACCTGCTCGCTCGACCTGCCCCGCCACTGGGCCGGTCCTGTCCGCTTTGACCCAGTTCGCCAGCGTCTGCTCGACGATGCCGAGCGCCTTCGCTGCCGTCGACACCTTTTGTCCAGAGGCCACTAAACGAACCGCCTCATGCTGTACTCAAACGTATACCGAAGACGTATCAACTTCTCATCAAAGTCTCCTCTTCGCGATTACAACAGCTCGCTATTAGAGACGTAATCCGGGGGCACGCTAAGTTCAATCCCAATCAGGTCCACCAAATAACCTCATACAAGTCAAATAGCTACCGTGCCAAAACCACTTCTAGTAAGCTGTAGCGAGGGTGCCGAAGGTTGCTGGACCTCTTAGCTCTAGTGGCAGCATCAATCCACGACTTTCGTGCGCATCACTTTTCTGATATCAACCGCGCGGGTGTAAACGTCGAGTTCGTGCGGCAGCTCGAATTGCGCATCAACTCCTGCGCGACCTTGATGTCCACGCCGAGAGACCTGAGCTGTCAGGGCTATGGGGCTTCTCTCCTTTGAAACGAACCGAGGGAAATAAGAGATCCAAGTCTGTCGCGCGAGGTGATTGCTTCTGCCATTCCAGCAGCGCACTCAGGACAACTGGATGAAGCGGAACTGGACCTCGCGATGACTTGGTGTCTGTCTTACCTTACCTGTTCCGGACGCAAGACTCAGCACTTTGAACTCAATCGTCCTAGTGTTTAGGTCGCTCCACGTCAGAGCGATCATCTCCGAGCGGCGAAGCCCGGTGCTTCCGATCAGAAGCACCATCGCTATATCGCGTGCGTTGTGAGCTGTTGCACGAGTTTCTGAATCTCGTCACGCGTGGGAACGTCCTGGTCTTAGAGCCGTCTCTGGAAGCCCTGTACCTACTCGTCCAGATCGGTGCCTGGAATTTCCGGTAGGAAGTTGCCATTTTATCTGTCGATGTGCATCGGTTGTTCTTTTAGGGCTGTTGAGCTGGAGGAACCCATTCCGGTATATTTAAGCTCCACAGCGAAAAAGCGTAAAACCGCTTAGGCCATGAGTCTGCCTCGTTTTTCTGACCCGTACTAGCAATACTCTCTTTGCCTTATTCAGCTTCATCGAAAGGTCCTGGGATGGCAACAAATCGCGCTGACCGATTCTCAGCTTCAGAGCAAGGACTGGGCTACCTTTACCAGCCCCGCTTCGCACTGCTCCGGATGCTGGAACTGCCCGAAGAAACTTCTGTCTTCATCGAGAAAGATGATGATCTCGATTTCGTGGATAATGCCGGACGAAAGTCGCTTGGATCGCTCAAGCACAAGGCTGAAGGAGAAAGGCTCACAAACCTTTCGACCGATTTTTGGAAGTCCGTCCGCATCTGGCTAACACGATATGAGGAAAGCGGCCGGCTTGAATCGACCCATAGGTTTCATTTGTTCACGACGAATGACGTTTCCAGCACCTCCTCCTTGGCTAAGTTTCTTTCATCAGAAACAGCACCGCCTCATGTCGATGAGTTGACCGGCGAGATTGATGCTGCACTAGAAAAGACCGCGTCCGAACTTATTCAGTCCGTCGGGAAACAGTTGAACGCCCTGAGTGGTGCGGAACGGCTCGATTTCTGGAAACGGATCACCATTGTTGATGGCGTTCCTCGCATTGAAGACATACCAGAACTGATCAAAGACCGCCGTATGCGCAGCATTCGGAGGGACTTTCGGGGCCCTATTTTCGAACGTCTCGAGGGGTGGTGGCACGATATAGTCCTTTCGTTGCTTACAGGTAAGCGCGTACTGCCGATCTTCGGATATGAAGTTTCAGATAAACTTTCTGCGTTTGCTGATGAATACAAAGCTGACAACCTACCAATTACCTTTAGGGGAAGAATCCCTGAAGAGGAAATCGATACCGGTGGTGACGAGCGGTTGTTCGTTTGTCAGTTACGCGACATCGGAATCTCGTCATCGCGCATTCGCAACGCGATCCTTGATTACTACCGTGCCTATGAGCAGCGATCCGCTTGGGCTCGCGAGAACCTTCTGATCTCGGGCGAAATGGAAGAATACGAGGACCGCCTTGAAGATGAGTGGGCTAGGTACCGCGACGTCGTCTTCGAAAAACTCCACGATGAAGCTGCGGAGGGGGTTCTCCGCGAGGCAGGACAAAAGCTGTATCGATGGGCGGATCTCGAAAGCGGCAACATAAGCTCGCTTCGCATTCGTGAGAGGGTTACGGAGCCCTACGTGGTCCGAGGATGCTTCCACATCCTGGCTAACATCAGCCCTCGTCCGCGAGTCTTTTGGCACCCGCTCTTCCTCAAGCGACTTCGTGACGTGCTGGCGGTCAGTTCATGAGGTCTTGGACGCAACGCCCGTTCGAAGTCAAAACGCTTTTCAACCCTGCGTTTTGTGGTGTGGTTCTCTCTCGCGCTCTGGCTGGATATGAGGAGGAAAAGATCGACGGAATGCCTTTCTCGTTGGCTCTCCTTGTGCTCCCACTCTGCCTGCATAAAGATACGCGACTTATTCTTTCGGCGAACTCACGCGGATACTTGCTGAAAGCAATCGAGCGAAACCCACGTATTCTCGTGAACTTTGCGGAACGCACCAAAGACATGATGCCGTTCGCTCTTGAGGCTCTTGGGTTCCTTATGGAGCGGGGGTGCTTTGTCGTCACCGATGCTGGACGCCTTAAAACGGTGGATAAAACGGTCCGTAAAAAGGTCTCGGGTTCTGATGAGTCGATCGCTTGTCAGCGGATAGCTCGATTTCTGGGTAGGGAGTTCGCGCGAGTTGCTGATCGCGCCACGATCTACACTTCGCTTGGAGTACGTCCTTGAAGATTAAATCCATCCACATCTATAGCCATGACGCCCAGCGCCGCGATCTCGCCTTCCACGTCGATGGCCTTAACGTCATCACCGGGCGATCGTCCACCGGCAAGTCGGCCCTGTCTGACATCGTCGAGTACTGCATGGGGCAGTCCGATTGCAATGTCCCCGAGGGAGTGATTCGCGACAAAGTAGCATGGTTCGCTGTTCTCTATCAGTTTCCGGAGGAGGAGGTTCTAATTGCTAAACCTGCACCAAGGGCCGGCGCGGGGAGTTGCTCTGTTGCCATGCAACGCCGTGGCAAAACCGTTGGGGTCCCGAGTTTTGCCGATCTTATTACGAATACAGACGACGAAGCTGTGACAAGCCTTTTGTCGAACCTTCTTGGTATTCCTGAAAACCGGACGACCGTACCGATCGATAGCAGCCGTGCGAGTTATGAGGCAACCGTCCAGCACACGTACTACTATCTTTTCCAAAAGCAGGGTCTGGTCACCAACAAGGATCAACTCTTATACAGGCAGAACGAGCAGTTCCAACCACAGGCAATCCGCGATACCTTGCCAATCTTACTCGGTGTCTCCTCGAATGATCTTTACGAGCTCGAGTCTAAGCTCCGTCTCGCGCAGAGAGATTTGCGGATCAATGCGAAGTATCTGGAAGAAGCCCGGCAGGCCATCGACACCTCTGAACAAAAGGGTCTCACTCTACTGTCTGAAGCACGCTCGGTAGGCATCGTGGCACGGCTCGACGGAACGGAGGGCAAGGACGAGATCATCGCACGGCTACGTCAGACGCTCAGCTGGAAGCCGCAATCTGTTCCAGAGGATGCCCCAGATGATGTATCCCGGCTTGAAGAGCGTATCGGAGACGCCCGCCAACAGCGCCGAGATCTTCAATCACGTGCTGACAGCGCGCGACAGTTCGCGAAATAGGCGAATGGGTTTCAAAGCGAGGCCAATGAGCAACGTGATCGTCTTCTTTCAATAGGAGCTCTACCCAAAAATCCAACCACCGGCGAGTGGCAGTGGCCCTTCGCTGAGAAAAATCTAGGCTTGGATTCGCCCATCGCCACAGCCCTCTTGAACGAGGTTGCCAGCCTGGATGGCGAGTTGGGGATCGTCGCCGGGCAACGTCCACGTCTCGATTCATACCTTGCCGACCTCGACCGCGAAATCCGAGACGTGAGCGACGGGATTCGGAGCGCAGAAGAGCAACTTGCAGCGGCCATTGCGACGAACGAGCTTGTTAGCGCCATGGGCAATCGTAACAATGCTGCCGCCCGTGTCGTAGGTCGCGTCAGCCTCTTCTTGGAGGACCTGCTTCCACAGTCAGAGGTTATCGCTCTCGCAAAGCAGCATGAACGTCTTCGGGCGAGAGTTGCCGAGCTGGAACGCCGAATCGGTGACGACAGCAGCCGTGATCGGCTCGCTTCAATTCTGAATAATATCGCCGGACATATATCGCAGTTCCTCCGGGAGTTGAGAGCAGAGTTTAATGCTTTTCGGGTCCGCATCGATTTATCGAGTCTGACCGTGATTTTCGACCGCCCAGAGCGTTCGGTTCCTATGGGTCGAACCGGGGGCGGGGAAAATCATCTGGCCTGTCATCTCGCCACGCTTCTTGCTATCCATCTTTTTGCAGTAAATGGTAATCGCCCCTTCCCGCGTTTCCTTATGATTGATCAGCCAACGCAGGTCTATTTCCCTTCGGAGCAGGTCTACAAGAATGCCGATGGTTCCATCCAGAAGACAGAGGAAGATGCAGACCTGGCTGCAGTTCGTCGCCTCTTTGCGTGGCTGCACAAGTTTTGCGAAGAGCTGGCTCCAGGCTTTCAGATCATCGTCACAGAACATGCCAACTTACGTGACGATTGGTTCCAAACGGCACTCGTGGAGGAACCCTGGTCTAAGCCTCCAGCACTTGTTCCTGCAGATTGGCCGGACGAATTATCCATAGAGCCAGATAAATCAGGAGATGCTTAAAGGTCGATGCCAGCACGTCGTACCGCTGGCTAACCGATCACCCCGACTCCGTGCACGCCGAGAAGTATGACATCAACAGCCAGTACAGTTATACGAAGAGCTGTGCGCATCTTGCCTGGGGAGTTCCGGGCTGACATCCAGACCGCCCAACGACTAAACCGCGGCTCTGTTAACTTGCGATAGACGACTGAGGGAAACAGACCCAGGTTGAGAAACGTCATTGACATTCCAACCAGCCTCGCCAGGACCTTCAGGGTACTCTACAAATGGCTGAGATGAGCATTCCTGACGACCTCCTTGTAATCGTCCAAGGCCGGTTGCAGACCCACAAAGGATACCCGCGAGGGTCAATGGCTTCGGAGTGTGGCAAGAGCCGTAGGCTGGTTGCGGAAGACGAAGGGTTCGCCAGCAAACAGGTATCCGGGGTTGAGCGGGCCTCAGTGGCGGTGTTTGCGTCAGCGTTATCAGCCAGCATGGCGACCAATCTATGGTGCACGGACGACGGCGCAAGCCGGGCGGCGGGCGAGTTCCGCTGGAGATGGTGCTTGCACACTACAGAGACCGCTTTTCGACCTGAACGTGATGCATTTTCACTAGAAGCTGACCACCAGTACGGCATAGATCTGAGCGATCATGCGGCTGGATACCGCCAAGAAGCTGCTCCAGTTCTCATCCGACCGAATCGTCAGCTCGAATCCATCTTACGGAGCCGAGAATCTGCAAATCCCCCATCTTACGTGCAATCTTGCGAAGAACGATGGAACACCGAGGACTTCGAGGAATGGCTTGAGTTGATCGCAGGAAACATCCCCGATCCTAAGTGATGCACCTTCTTTTCACTGAAGGTTTGGCGGCAGTAATTAGGAGCCTTTCGCGCTCGCGAGCAAAGGACCTTTCACCACTGGTCCGGAAACGCTGACCTTCGATCTACGGTTTGAAGGTTTTCCCCGCACGACCAATAAACGACCACCGTACGGCCTAGACCGGCTTAAATGGTCCTAAATGATCCCAGATGAACTCCGCCATAACCCTCAACACCTCAATCGTTTCCGCTGATTCCAGACTAGTTAGTGCGCTTGCTAGGCGGCCCTGAAAAGGCCGGCGTCGGCGGTTCGATCCCGTCTCTGGCCACCACATTCTAAAAGCGCTTAGCTGCAGTCGACACAGTGAGTCTGCCCGAAGATTCGTCCTGTTCAGCGTTCCTATCAGCGTGGAACGGCAATGCCGTCAATCTCGCGCGAACACCCGGCGCGGTTCGGATCGATTTCCTCAGCGATGCTCTCCTCGCGATCTGCCGCAGCTTTCTTGCTTCCGTGATGCGTCGTGTAATGATGAATCAACTGGGAGGCTGCTATCAAGGCTCGCCTCACGTTGAGCCACAGTGGGGAAGCGTTCCCGGCAGCCTCGGAGAGAGCATCGGCTTCGCGATCGGAAGACCCAGCAGACTGGGGCGGACTTAGTGATGTTTTGGACTTGCCCACTAACGCCGATGTAGGGATGCAATCCGACCTGCATGCGATTTGCCTGCTTCAACTAGCGGGATTACAAAAGCTCAAGAGGCCTGCGCTGCGGACGTATAGATTAATCGGTACGTTAGGCTTTATCTCCGGCTACAACCCCTAATCTGGCCGACACTCGGGCAGCAGCAAACTATAATTTCGTCCGAAAGTAGCCGGCAGATTAGGCTGCGATTCTACTGCGAATCGCTGGCGCCCGAGTCCGTATGTTGCGGGTGCGCTGTTTGCAATCGACGCAGGGATGATCAGTTGCGACACTTACCAGTGCTATCAGAACCCATGAGGAGCCATGCAGAGTAACCCAGAGGAGCCGGTGGTGTCGGTACTGCCAGCTGAGAGACTTGAGCAAGGTGCAGCGAAAGTTGCTGCCACTGGCTTCCCGCGTCGTCCGGAGATCGGCCCTGACGATCGGAGTGTGCCCAGAAGCGCATGTAAGAATTCCTATCCTCTGGCTGCCCCGGATGAAGATTACGTCCCGAAATCTGAAGATAGTTCCTCGATTATGCGCCGGATCCAACCTAGGTGAGTGCGCACGGGCCCAAGCAGGCAAAGGGAGTGATTCTCGTATGGTTCCCCTACAGCAACGTGCGCTTCCTTTCAGGATACCGCTTTGAGAGCTTGTTTCTCTTAGCCGCCTGTTTTCATATAGTTCCCGCACAGCAACCTAAGGTTGCTGTGCAGCTCCCATTCTGGGGTGACGTGTCCCTATCCAGCCGATGCGAAGCAGCGTGGTTTTTTGATCGGGCGGGACGGCTCCAGATGGAGGCCCAGACGTAGCGAGGCCGCCCCCGGAGAGACGGCCTGCTGATTGGACTCATGCCTATACAACGAAGCTCATCCCGCAGAGGCTTCCGGCTCTCCCATGAACTTCCCAACCACGGAGAGAACCCAGAGCATTAGATAAAGATCGGCCATGCCGAATGGGATTATTATGAAGGCAGGTATCCACCTGGTCGTCCATGGAACCAACAACACCAACGGCACATGAAGAGCCGCAAGAACGATCATGGTCAACCAAAACCAGCCATGCCCTTTCAGCTTCCACCGCATTGCGATTGCTATAACCACCATCGCCGCCGAAGTCATGGTTGGACGAGCGAGAGTTAACTTTCCAAAATGATCGAACAGGATCAGCAGGGCCAGGGCACCCAAAATGACACAGAGAACGCCCCACCACGGCAAGCGCATTTTTCTGTCTTCTTCGGTAACTAATTTGTCTAGGGATGGCATCCGGCCACCGCCTTATAAGTTCCATACAAGTCTTCAGCAACCGAGATGCCGGATAGAACTTGTCCGACAATCGGCGTGGCCTTTGCGAGACCTGCTCCAATCGATGCAAAGCCGGTGGCGAGCTGGGCACCGGCAAGTGAAAGAGCACCATCCTGCGAGGCATCGGACCCTGCGTTGGCAGTGGAGATGATGCCCACCCCAAATTTGACTCGCTGAAGGATTTTGATTCCGTTAGAAACCCCTGCCGCCCCATGCCAAAGACTAAACGCTCCTGCAACAGCGCCGCCTTCGGGTAGCAGTCCTACCGCATCAAGAGCTGTACTTGCAGCGCCTTTGGCGAGGGCACTTTGTATGCATGGATTCTTGTACAAAGGCGTCCCGTTACTTGGGGCAGATGACCCAGAGAATAATCCAAAGAACCCTGAGGAGGAACTTATTCCGTCGTCGTAGAAATAACAGAAGAAGTATGAATTTGCCTGAAGATAAGACGAGGAATCGCTGAGGGGTTTTCCGTCAGGATCCCTTACCGTTATAGTTACGCTGGCTGCGGGTGTGGGCCTTGGATAACACGCAAGCCGTGGTACAAGTCCGGAAGGGTCCACCAAGCTGACCGGATTATTCAGGGCATAGGCATACCGATTGAAGCTCTGTGGGTTGGAAGGATCGTAGGAGCCGGCGTATGGGTCAGGCGAGAGCCATCTGCCCTGAAGCTGGGAATAATCCCGGAACTGCGCACGATGGATGTAGGACGTCTGATCATAATCCAGACCTGCAAAATGATCTCCATCCTGGTTGAGGCCGTTGATAGCTGTCTGATCTCCGAAGGGCAATGAAGTATAGGTCGCCTCTACGGCACCGTTGTAGGAGGTCTGCTCGCGTTCGGTACCGACCCAGTCCTGGTGCTGAAAGTGAGTCTTGTTGTCGTTGTAGTAGAAGGCTACAGGGGTGCTGCCCCAGTAGTAGTTGCCCGCAATCTGTGCGCCGGTACCTGCGTTCCACGTAGAGACCCGCTGGCCAGCCGGATTGTGATAAAACTCCTGCGTTGCCGAAGGTGTTTGAAACCTGACCACCTGATTGGAGGCGTCGTACCAGATCAGCGCTGTCGCGCCCTTCGGCATGGCGAGGGCACTCGATGAGATCGCCGAGGCAATCAAACGGGGGCAGCGGTGAGCAGTAACGTCTCTACCCGGCAGCCCCGCACTCTGCGGGATGCGGAACACTGCCGTCACCCCTTCGCACGCTCTTTGATCTGCTTCGCGAGGCGCTCGATGTCATGAGCCTTCTTTACGACACCGAGCGATAGCGTGGCATTAATGTCGGTGTGCAGGACATCATCGCGCAGCTCAACTGCGGAGCGGTAGAGCATCTCTACATCTGTTCTGAGCGCGGTACGGTTAAGCGTGGCGCGGGCCGCTCGATCCGGATGGATGATCTCGGGGCTGTCGAGACCCGCGGGAATATTCTCGTTAGCCGGGGCGTTTGGAGAGGGCATGGGCTGCGGGCTCCTCTGGGCCTCGACCTGGCGCCGCAGCGCGATGATTGCTGCGGCTGCGCCAAACAGCGTGCGCAATGCATTGCGCCTGGTGCCCTGCATGGTGGGTACCCCCCTGGATGGCAGTATCTGATGTGAGACCCGGAATGCTTTGCGCGTCCGGGAGCCCATAGTACACCTGCGCCTTAAGGTCGCGCTTGCTCCTGCTCGCCAAAAGATCATCCGAGTTCCCTCGGTCCCCGCGAACCGGGGTCAAATCTAGATTGACCTCCCCGGCGCTAACTAGGGCGTAGAGAGATCACCCGCGTCATGGGGCCCCTCGTAGGCGTCGCCGGCGGGCGCAGAGGTTTGCAGCCTGGCATTCAGACGCTCAAATTCGGCGCGCTCCTGTTCCGCTCTTTCGGGCTGTCCAGCCTTTGAGTACGCCCTGCCGAGGGCGAAGTGAACTTCGGCGCTGCCCGGGGCGATCTTGTCTGCCTTTCGCAGCTCGTCGAGCGCTGTATTGGGATCCCCGGACTCGAGCGAGGCGCGGCCGAGCAGGTAATGCGCCTCGGCGGAGTCGGGCGCGAGTGCCACAGCGCGACGAGCCGGCGTCAGGGCATCCGCGGCGCGATGCTGGCGCAGGGCTATCCAGGCGAGGCGGATGTTGGGCCACTCGCTGGAGGGTGAGATGAGGAGCTCCTGCTGCATCTGTTCGGCGGCTTCGTCGTACTTCGACAAAGACGCGAGCGCCACTCCATAGGCAAGGTGAAGGAACGGAGTCTGAGGAAATTTGACGAGCAGTCTCTGGAAGCCGGCGAAGGCTGTCTCGTATCTGCCCTGCTGCAGCAGGACCGCGATCGCACCTGCGTCTCTCACCAGCGGCCGGCTCGATGCAGGTACCTGGGCAGGCAGCAGGGGCATTCGCAACTGAGCTATTCCCATGGCGAACTCCACGTCACCCCTGAGCGGCGCGGGCTTTGCCGCCGATGCCAGTATCGATGTCGCCTCTTCAAAGCGCGCTACGCGGTTGCGCAGAATGCCGAGATGATAGCGCGCGATCTGGAGTGACTCCGGGGAGCCTTGCAGGTTGAGCTGTTCGCCTCTCTCCAGGTGAATGAGAGCGTTGTCGTAGTCTTTCAGCTCGAATTCGCAGAGGCCGAGGACGGCCCACGCGCTGCCGTCCGCGGTATTGCGCTCGAGGTATCTCGTCAGGTTCTCGACTGCCTGGGGGTAGAGTCCCGCGGAGTAGCTGACCATGCCCAGGCTGAAGAGTCCGAGATCCCAGCCTGGACGTTGCTGCAGTGCGTGCTCATACAAGCGGATCGCTTCGGGCGCATTGCCCGAGGCTTCGGCGGCAGCCGCGGCTCGTGCTGCGTTCTCAAATTCATCGTCCTCGGGCTTTGGACCGCCACCATTGAGCTGCGCAGCATCTTCTTTGGCCTCATCGCTAGGCGCCGCCTTTCGCGACGAGCTGTACCAGTCTCTGACTCGCGCCTTGACGGACTCTGAGTCAGGGGGCGAGGGGGGCAGCGAATCGGCGAGGCGAGCCTCTGCAGCCGCGGCCTGGCCCTTTCCTAAGGACTGCAATGCTGCGGACAGCGCCTGGTGTGCCGCTGCCGACGTTGGCGCCAGGGCGACTGCACGTTCCGCGGCTCGGCGAGCCTCTTCGAGATGCCCGAGTGATCGCTCTACCGCGCTCACCTGGATCAGTGGCAGCTCGCTCGCGGGGGAGTCTTCTATTTCAGCCTGGAGTTGGACCAGGGCCTCGGCGGGTTGACCATTGGAAGCCAGCGCGATGCCATAGGCGAGGTGCAGGTAAGCCACCCTGGGAAAGTCGCGCGTCAAGGCCGGAAAGAGCTCGAGAGCTTTTCCCATTTCACTTCGTGCCAGCAGGGTGGCCACCTCACCCGTTCTCTGCAGCAGCGCATCATGTGTGGGATCGATCTCCTGGGGCAGCAGGGGTGCGCGGAGCAGGGCGATGGCGAGCACGATCTTCGCCTGCTGCGGGTAGGGGCCATCTCCAAGTGCGGCTGAGAGCGTCCTGGCTGCTCGTCCGAACTCCCCGTTCCGGTTAAGCAGCATCGCCAGGTGGTAGGCTGCGACGCGCCCAATCTCCGGATCATCGAGGTTCCCGAGCGATGCTGCTTTTTCGAGGTCTGCGAGGGAGGCTGCGTAATTCCTGGTCTCGAACTCACATAGGCCGAGCAGACTCCAGCCATCGGCATTGCCGGGAGCGAGTTCCAGCAGCTTCTTGAGAGAAGGAACCGCTTCGGAGTAATGATCGAGGGCATACTGCAATGTGCCCAGGTACCACCATCCCTCGGCCCAGTTCGGATGCAGCGCTAGTGCCCGCGCGTACTCATCAACAGCTTTCGCTGTCTCTCCCGCCTCTCGTGCGGCTGCCGCGTCTCTTGAGACAGCGTCGAAGTCGCGGCTGGCTGGAATGGGGCTCCCGGCTCGAGAGGTCGAGGCTGTCGAAGTGTCGTCGCTCTGCGCGGCGGCTGCGCCGATCGGCACACAGAGCAGCGAAGCCGCGAGACTGAATCGGGCGAGGAATCCGATCAGTCGCGCAACGCGCATGCTGGCGATCTGGGGCAGTGGAACGAACATCGGGTATGGTGGCGACCGCCAGTGACTGCGGCTCTGTGTAGAGCGGCTGGACATAGTGTAATGCCGGACTCTACGCCGAGCCTCTAGACCTCGACGCCTCACCCTGCGGCGCCCGGCATAAGCACATGCTGCGCTGCCTTAAGTGGACAATATAATGCAGCGATGCTGAAACCGACTTGCGCAACTCACCCGTGCCGGACAGTTCCTTCGCGGCGCGAGGTCCTGCGACAACTCGGCCTCCTTGCTGCCGGCCTGTCGCTGCCCGAGTTTCCGGGCTATGGCGCTGCGGCGCCGCGGCATCTGGCGACTTTTGAGGAGGTGTTGCCCAGAGACAGCGGCATTAGTTGGGTTCATTCTGCGGGCAGATCGCGGGAGAAGAACCTGCCGGAGACCAGCGGCGCTGGCTGTGCCTTTCTCGACTATGACAACGATGGCTGGATGGATATCTACCTCGTCAACAGCGGCAAGTGCGACTTCTTCGATCCGCCCAAGCCGCTGCGCAACGCGCTCTATCGCAACAATCGGGATGGTACGTTTACCGACGTGACCGTGAGGGCCGGGGTAGGCGGCGGCGGATATGGAATGGGTGTCGCGGTCGGAGATTACGACAATGACGGCCTGCCCGACATCTACATCACGCAGTACGGTCAGAACATTCTCTATCACAACAACGGCGATGGAACGTTTACGGATGTGACCGTCAGGGCCGGAGTGCGTGCGCAAGGCTGGAGCACCAGCGCGGTGTGGTTCGACTACGATGGCGATGGACGTCTTGACCTCTTCGTCGGGCAGTTTGCAAAGTTTGACAAGTCGATCACGTGTGGTATCGACCAGGATGGCGAACATCACTATTGCCACCCGCGTGTCTTCAAGCCCGTTCCCAGCCTGCTGTTTCATAACAATGGCGACGGCACTTTTTCGGATGTGAGCAAGGTGTCCGGTATCGGCGAACACCCCGGTAAGGCCTGGGGAGCGGTCGCAACCGACGTTAACAACGATGGGCGAATGGACCTCTTCGTATCGAACGATACGGTGGCGAACTTCCTGTATGTCAACCGTGGCGACCGCAGCGGAGGCCCCCGGTTTGAAGAGAAGGGACTGAGCGCTGATGTAGGTTACAGCGCCGACGGGCACGCGCGGTCCGGCATGGGGGTTGACTCGGCCGACTTCAATGAGGACGGGCGGATGGACCTCTTCGTGTCGAATATCGATGAGGAGATATTTTCACTGTACGAGAATAGCGGCGACGGCACGTTTGAGGATGTTTCGATGCCGCTCGGCATCGGGATGTCTACGCGCTGGTTGAGCGGATGGGGCATGAAGTTTCTTGACTACGACAACGACGGCAACCTTGACCTGATCCTCGCAAATGGCTTCCCCGACGACCTTGTTGACGCCATCTCGAAGACGGTGACTTACAAGGAGCCGCTGCTGCTGTTTCACAAGGAAGGCGGATCGTACCGCGATGTGAGCGCCGAGAGCGGTCCTGTCTTCGCCAGGCACTTTCCGGCACGCGGCCTCGCCATCGGCGACTTCAACAACGACGGTGGTGTCGATGTACTGGTCAGCAACAATGACGAGGCTCCCCTGCTGCTTCGCAACAACGCCGGCCGTCTCAACCACTGGCTGGGGTTACGACTCATCGGCCTCAAATGCAATGCCGATGCGGTGGGAGCCCGGGTGACCTGGCAGGCAGGTAATCTGAAGCGAAGCCGCATGAAGGTGGGAGGGGGAAGCTTCCTCTCCAGTCACGATCCGCGCATGGTGCTCGGCATCGGCGCACGCCCGCAACTGGACTGGCTGGAGGTGAAGTGGCCTGAGCCAAGCGGCGCGGTGGAGCGATTTACAGCTCTTCCCCTGGATCGCTACATCACAATTCTGGAAGGATCGGGTAAGTGGAAGTAGCCTCTACTCGGGAAAGATTTCTCCCGCCCTGGCGATGCGTATCCGGTGGTCGGTGAAGACGTCATGCATCTCCGGAACGTAGACCTTCTGCATGTGGCAGGAGGTGCATTTGCTGGACTGCACCGGGCACGCTTTGCCGGCAGCCTTCAAGGACGCTTTTCCGGCAGCTTTCTCTGGAGTGTCGGCGGTATGCACACCGATGATGGAAGCGGCGTGGCACTGCAGGCAGACATGGTCGTAGGCAGCCGACTCTGTCTGTAACTGCACGTGCGGGTCGTGGCACGCCGTGCAGGTAAGGCGGGCGTCGCCCTTTCCCCAGCACTTGCTGGTTACAAGCCGGTAGGGTGCTGACCTGGCCGTCGACGGGCCCCTCACGCCGGCCAGCTTCACGTCCCACCAGGCGCCGTGACACGATCCACAGTAGTCGACCGAGTCGGCGGGCGAGAGGTAGGCGGCGTTGTAGATTCCGCTTGCACTCGATGTTGCGTCCGACTTGAAAGCCGCGTCCGACCCCGCAGGTGCCGCTACTGAGCCCTGGACGGCGTTCTGGAGGGGGCTCTGCATCAGCGCCACGTGCCTTGCCCCCGGACCGTGGCAGGCCTCGCAGGTAACGCCGGGCACCATGCTCTTCTCGTCGAACTGGCCCGACGTCGAGGAGGCGGTGCTGTGACAGGCGAAGCAGCGGCTGACTTCCGTCGGATCAACCTCGCGGTACATCGCTTCAGAGAGGCTCGCCGGTGAGGTCAATGCGCGGGAGGGCGTGAAGTCCAGCTTCTGGAGATGTTCAAAGTAAGTGACGCGAGCCTCGTAAAAGTGTCCATCTTCTTTCTTGAAGAGATACGACTGTCCGATGCGAGGGGTGCCGAAGGCCCAGAGGAGGCTGGCGCTCAAGGTGCTCTTCCCATCCGTAACGGTGTAGGTGCTCTGGTTGCCCCCGGTCTTGATCTCGTAGCGAATTGACGGAGTTGTAGAAGACCCCGCGATACGGAAGGTCAGCTCAGGATGAGCGCGAAGCGCGTGGGCGTCGGCTGCATGGGACAGGGTGCGAGCCATCGGGGTCAGACGCTGTGTGGCCGTCATCGCTGCGTGGCACGCTGAGCAGGCAGCTGAGCCCAGGTAGTCCGCACGCGCGGAGCCTGATTGTGTCGGCCAGAAACCCGGATCTGCGAGATGATCGGCGGTAGAGAGCTGCGCTCGCAGCAGTGAAGAAGCTGCCGCACAGAGCAGTGCCGGCACGATCCAGTTCAAGAAACTTCGGAAGATGCTTTGCCTCGATTGCGCGACTGCAATCAGTGGCTTGACGAAGAACTGCAGCAGCTCCATTCACCCTGTTCTATCAGCAACCGCAGCAAATCTTCCATCGTCTGAGGTGAGAAATCGTTTACTACAGAATTCGGCATTCCGGCCTGCAACTAAAGGTTGAATTGTATTGACAATTCCGGTTACGACACCGTAAACAGGGAGTCGCTCCATATCCAGAATCAGGGCCCGCTGCCAGGATAGGTAGTTGTGCAGCGCGAGACTCGTCCAGAACTTAAGGCGACAAAACGAAGCATGCTTTACGTACAAACTTTGGAGGCAACGCAAATGATGAGTGACCGTTCCATGGGAAGGCTTCCCATACGGCGTTCCTGGTCCAAGCTCTCTTATCTGTTAATACTCGCTGTGAGCCTGGTGACGATGAGAGGAGTAGTCCAGGGTCAGCAGTATTCAGGCACCATCACGGGCTCGGTCACCGACTCATCGGGTGCATCGCTGCCCGGCGCCCGCGTGACTGTTACCAACACGGCGACAAATGCCACCTACACCGCCACGACCAGCAGCACCGGCAGTTACTCCGTCGCGCAGCTGCCGGTTGGCACCTATGACGTGCGCATCAGCATGGCCAACTTCAAGGAGGCACTCGTCAAGGGCGTGGAAGTCCACGTCTCGACGAATACCGAGGCCAACGCCGCACTCGAGGTCGGGTCAACCAGCCAGCAGGTGACGGTGACCGCGGAAGATGTGCAGGTGCAGACGACATCCGCAGAGGTCGGCGAAGTCATCAGCGGCACCCAGATTCGCGAACTGCCTCTCAACGGCGAAAACTTCATGGGCCTCGTGACCCTTTCCCCAGGTGTCTCGGGTGCGAACGACTTCAACGGTCGCGACAAGGGCTTGACGGGCGGCGCCGACTTTTCGGTGAACGGCAACCCCTACACCAACAACCTGTTCCTGGTAGACGGCGTGAACAACAACGATATGGGTTCTGGCCGTACGATCCTCGTCTACCCCTCCGTCGATACGATCGCCGAATTCAAGATGATCCGGAACTCCTACGGTCCCGAGTATGGACAGGCCTCTGGCGCCATCATCAGCATCAATACCAGATCCGGCACCAACCAGTTCCACGGCGGCTTCTTCTACTCAGGCCGCAACGATGCACTCAATGCTAATGACTGGTTCTCGAACTTCAACAAGACTGGCAAATCGAAATTGCGCCGCAATGACTATGGATACAACATCAGCGGGCCGGTGAAGAAGGACAAGCTCTTCCTCTGGTGGAACCAGGAATGGAACAAGGAAATCCGTGGCCAGTCCGTGGCCCGCTGCGTGCCGACCGCTGCCGAGAAGGCCGGTGATTTCAGCCAGGGAACGAGTTGTGGAGCTACCGCGCCCGTCATCCCCACAGCGCTGCAGTCGGCTGGAAACCCATTGAAGATCGCCAGTCCGGACCAGGCTGGCGAAGACATCGCCGCCTTCTACCCGGACCCGAACGTCGCAGGGGCCACGGGAACGGCAAATAACTGGACTGCCCAAGAGGCGCAGAAGCCCACCTGGAGTGAGTGGAACGTTCGTGGTGACTTTGACATCACCAAGGGAAACAGGTTTACAGGACGATGGACGCAGGACTCGTGGGCGAGCCCAGGTCCGAATCCCAACCTCTTCTGGGGCGACACGGTGTTCCCGACTATCAACTCAAACTGGAGTCAGCCCTCCAAGAGCGTCATGGCGAAGTTGACCTCGGTCATCAGCAACAGCATGGTGAATGACGTGGAGTTCGGCTATGGCCACAACGCCATTGTCACCTCTCTCTCACAGGGAGCCGCCCTGGTGGCGAAGATCGATGCAGAAATTCCAACCGCATGGCCTTCTTCATTGAAACAGAAGGGCGCCTTTATCAACGGTGGAGGAGCCTGGGGGGGTCTACAGCCGTACGGCAATGGCGAGACGATGTGGACCATTGCACCTTACGGAAACCATGAAGACCTGTATTCCGTGCAAGACAACCTCTCCCGGGTGCAAGGAAACCACGTCTTCAAAGCGGGTGGCTTTGTAGGCACCAATGCCAAGGTTGAAGATAATAACGGCGGCACCGACCGGCCTACGATCAACGCGGCAGACGGACAGGTCTCGTTGAAGACGACCAATCAACTCGCAAATCTTCTACTTCCCGGCCAGACCTTCACCACGACCGAGAACAGCATCAACGCTCTGGATAACCGCCACTGGCACGACGCTGAATGGTACCTTGCCGACAGCTGGAAGGTGAATCGGAAGCTGACCGTGAACTACGGCTTCCGTTGGTCCTTCTACCTGGAATCCTATTCCGCGACTGACCAGCAGGCGTCCTTTAGTCTGGCAGCCTATGACCCCACTCGCCCCGCCTCCGATGCTTGCAACGGAGTCATCATCGTGCCCGGCAAGACACCCTGCCAGGACGCCGTGAAATCTCTTGGAGCCCTCGGTATCAGTCTTCCGCTCTCAAACGGAACTCCCGGACCGAACCGCGCCCTGGTCAACAACAACTACCACAACATTGCCCCCCGTGTAGGCATCGCCTACGATGTCTTCGGCAACGGCAAGACGGCCATCCGCATCGGCGGGGGCCAGTTCTATCAGCGTGAAATCATAGGAATCGCGCGTACCCTTTCGGGCACCGCCCCCTTCGTCATTAATGCAACGGACGTGCGGACGCTGGAGACTCCCGCGCCGCTAGCCAACCCGTCCGTGTCTCCCAACGCAGCCAAAGATCCCCGAGCCGTAACTCCCAACAGCTGGCAGTGGAACTTGACGCTTGAACAAGAACTCGCTCGCAATACCGCGCTGGAGATCGGATACGTCGGGAACACCGGCATCCATCTCACCTCCATGCGTGACCTGAATTCCATCCCCGAGTCCAGATGGGGGCAGGGTGCGTTTCTCAACGGCAATGCGCTGAATTCTCTGAGGCCGGCAGGAAACTTTGGGACCATCGGTGAGTTTGCTCGCGCCGGGCACGCGAACTATCACTCTCTGCAGGTACTCTTCCGGTCGCAGGTGGGCACTTACTCCAACTTCCAGATCTCCTACACCTTCTCCCAGTCCCTGGGCGATGTAGAACTTGATAACTCGTCCGGCGGTCTCAACCAGGAGGCCTTCACCGATCCTGGGCACTCGGGCCTCGATAAGGGTAAGACCAACATCAACCGTCCCAACATCCTGGTGGCCAACGAAGTCCTCTATCTACCTAAATTTGCCACCTCAAACCAGCTGGTGCAGAAAGTCGCAGGGGGATGGGAGCTGAATGGCATCGTTAGTGTTACCTCCGGCGCTTCTCTTTCGGTCTTCAGCAGTGGAGCGAGCGGAGTCGGAGGAAGCACCCTGACGTCGTTGATCGGTACGGGCTACACCAACAACAATCGCCCACTGACCACCGGTACGCAGTGCAACTCGGGTGTGAACGGCAGGCAGATCCTGAACCCCTCTGCGTTCACGTTGGTCGGCTACCATCTCGGCACCATACCCTCGAACATGGCTCCACGTGGGTACTGCACCGGTCCTAACAACCGCAACCTGGATATGCAGTTGGCGAAGAACTGGAACTTCGGCGACCATTATCGGGTGAAGTTCAGCATGGACTTCTTCAACATCTTGAACCATGCAAACTTCAACGGTTCCAACCTGGAAGCGAGCGGGTTCAGCGCCAGTAACCTCGTCTGTGGATCAGCTCCGTGCAGCGCAACCAACAATCTTGTGACCGCGCAAACCGGTGCTCCCAATGCCAACTTCGGCCAGGCCACGGCTGTAAGGCCGGGAAGAGAGCTCCAGTACGCACTGAAGTTCTTCTTCTAAGCAGTCAACAATTTCAACTCACAACCAGGCGGCGGGACTTGTTCATTCAGGTTCCGCCGCATATTCTGCTATAGCCAAGTGCTTTCTCGGCCTGGACCTCTAATTGCGTCCCTTTCGTCCTCTTCCGCTGTCGATGCAGGGCCGGTCTGGATTCAGTCTGAGTCTCTCGGCTCTCTCGGTCATAGTCGCGCTTTGCATCCCGTGTACCGCCACTCTAAGCGCCGTGTCGCAAACACGACCTGCTCTAAATGCAGTCGAGGCAGACTCAAGAGAGCCCGTTCCCGGCGTCTCTCGCAAAGATTCCGCAAACGTACAGCTGGCCGCGCGTATAGCCGCTGCTTCGGCTGCCAGAGAATCGCGAGACCCTGTCGCCGTCGCTGCCGCTAATCGACGGCTCATCGCCCTGGCACTGCGGCTCCTCGGGCACATGAGGCTGCTTGAGTCTGCTGAGACGCAGGCAAGCGAGCTCTATAAGACTGCATTGATCTATGAGGACACTCCTGACGCGCGTGCCGATCTGGCGATCAGCGAACTCGGCTCAAATCGCCTCGCAGACGCAATTGCCGATTCAGAAAGGGCCTTGGCTGCAGAACCTCACAATCTGCGAGCTGAGTTGGTTCTCGCACGGGCTCTGGAGCGTCAAGGCGAGTACGCGAAGGCGGCGGATGCTTACTCGCGCGCGGTCCAGTTGCAGCCCAAAATCGAGTCGCTGTATTCGCTGGGCATTTGCCTCCTTGCAACCGGCGAGCCGAAGGACAAGGACCGCGCAGCCGCCGTCTTTCAGCAGATGGCGCGGACCGCGGGTGAGAGCGGCTCGCTGCACGTCCTGTTTGGAAGGGCCTATCGCGACGCCGGCGACATGCCCTCGGCGGTGCGTGAGCTGCAGGAGGCGATCCGGCTCGACACGACCACACCTCATGCCCATTACTTTCTCGGAATCGCCAGGCTCTCGATGAACGAGTGGAAGCCTACTCCGGACGCGGAGTCAGAACTCAAGGCGGAGCTTCAATATCACCCCGGTGATTTCCTTGCTAACTACATGCTTGGCTTTCTGCTGTCGTCGGATCGTCAGTACGAAGATTCGAATCGATATCTCGCCACCGCGGCGCGGCTGAACGGAAGCTGGCCCGAGCCATGGCTCTACATGGGGTTGAATGCCTATAGCCAGGGCGATATGAAGAGCGCCGAAGAGGACATGCTGAAGGCCATCCAACTGACCGGGACGGATGAGGCGCGAGGCAACTACCAGATTCGGCGGGCGTACGTCGACCTCGGCAGGATCCTCTCGGCGTCGGGGCGTAAGCCGGAAAGCGAGACTTATCTCACCAGGGCGCGCGATCTGCAGAACAAGATCATGAGGCAGACGCAGGCGGAAGTTGCTTCCATGTCTGCGGCGTCAGGAGGCGGGATGGCCGCCACTGTCTCTCCCATCGATAAGCAGCACGAAAGCGAGCAGGCGCCGGCCCTGCGAACCGCCGATGCTTCCGCGCCTGGGGATGCGGCGGCGATCGCTGACGAAAATCTAACCCCGGAGCAGCGACAGGCGGCGGATGCGCAGGAGAAGGAGCTGCGGCTGATCCTCGGGCAGAGCTACAAAGACCTCGCGACCTCGGAGGCGATCCAGGGCCGGTATGCCCAGGCGCTCGCCCACTACCAGGCGGCGGAGCACTGGAGCCAGGGACCGGGCAGCCAGGGAGCGGCCAGCGCAGATCCGGTGACGCCCGATCTGGCCAAGAACCTGGGGCAGAGCGCGTTCCGGGCAAACGATTATGCAGAGGCGATTCGAGGTCTTTCGCAGGCTCTCAACGAAAAGCCTGATGATCGTCCTGTACGGGCCATGCTCGGCATGTCTTACTTTTACACGCAGAGATTTGGTGACGCCGCGAGGGTTTTTCTGCCGCTGGGCGAGGGTGGTATGAGTGATCCGCTGGTGGGCTATGCGTGGGCGGCCTCGCTGGCAAAGGCCGGAGATTTGAAGGACGCCTCCAAGGTCCTGGTCAGATTTGAGGCGGGTGCGCCTTCGCAGGACATGCTCCTGCTGATCGGGCAGTTGTGGACCGAGATCGGGGATTATTCTCACGCCGTCGAGACCCTGCACCGCGCGCTCGCCACGGACGCTTCTCTGCCCAGGGCGCATTACTATGCGGGGCTGGCAGACATCCTGTGGCAGCACTGGCCCGATGCGGCCGCCGAATTCACCGCAGAACTGCTCATCTCGCCCCACGATGAGGAAGCCCGATATAACCTGGGTTTCGTGGCGCTGCAACAGTCTAAAAACGATGAGGCCATGAGGATCTTCCGCGAGGTGATTGCCGCCGACCCCAGCCACGCGAACGCGCAATATGAGCTGGGAAAGATGCTGCTGGATCGCGGCCAGGCAGAGGAGGCGGTGCCTTACCTCGAGGCTGCGGCACGTCTTGATCCTGGCAAGGACTATCTTCACTACCAGCTACAGGCCGCCTACCGCAAAGAGTCGCGTACGGCTGACGCGGACCGCGAACTTGAGATCTATAAGGAATTAAAGGCGAAGTCGAGGCCCCATATTGTGCAGCCCTCCTCCGCATCCTCGAGCGCCGGACCGTCGGTTGCTCCGTCACCAGGTCCGACGCAATGATAATGCGCCGTAGACTGCATACTGGACCGCACACATCTTGAATAAGTCACAGTCACTGTATCTTGTGCGCTCGCTGCTGGCGCTGATGCTCGCAGCCGCGACAGCTCTGGCGCAGAGCGGTCATCCTGCCCCGCCCCCACCGCCGCCGGGCGCGAAGTCCTTCAAATGCGCCCATCGTCCGGTCCCACAACTGGAAGATGTGACCGCGAAGACAGGCATCACCTTCGTTCACACCTCAGACCCTGCCAAGCGCTACATCGTGGAGTCGATGAGTGGAGGAGTGGTGCTGCTGGACTACGATCGCGACGGCTGGGTCGACATCTTTTTCACCAATGCACCAACCGTCGCCATGGCGATCCAGGGCAAGCAGAGCCTCGGGCGTCTCTATCGCAACAATCGCGACGGCACGTTTACCGACGTCACGCAGAGGGCGGGGCTGAACTCACCCTGCTTCGGCATGGGCGGAGCGGTAGGCGACTACGATAACGACGGCTGGCCCGACCTCTATCTCACCTGCCTCGGCGGCAATGTGCTCTATCACAACAACGGCGACGGCACCTTCACTGAGGTAACGAAGAAGGCCGGCGTCGCCGACGGCAGGTGGTCTACCGGCGCGGCTTTTGGCGATTACGACGGCGATGGATTCGTCGACCTGGTAGTGGCGAACTATGTGGACTTTCATCTGAACGACCTGCCCGGATTTGGCAGCGCACCCTACTGTAAATATCGCGGCATCGATGTGCAGTGCGGCCCGCGCGGGCTAAGGGGCGCCGGTGACTCGCTGTTCCACAACAACGGCGATGGCACCTTCAGCGATGTGTCAAAGAGCGCCGGTGTGAGCGATCCCGACGGCTACTACGGCATGAGCGTGATCTGGTCTGACCTGAACAATACCGGTCGCCCCGACATCTACATGGCAAATGACTCGACTCCAAAATTCCTCTATCAGAATCTCGGCGGCGGCAAGTTCAAAGAGATCGGCCTCGAGTCAGGCACGGCGGTCAGCGAAGATGGCTCCGAGCAGGCTTCGATGGGCATTGCCGTGGGCGACTACGATCACAGCGGCAGACCTTCGTTGTATGTAACAAACTTCCAGGACGAGAACGACCTGCTGCTGCGCAATCGTGGAGACTGGAACTTTTCCGAGATGTCGTATGAGTCGGGACTGGCGCTGCCCGCCCTGCCCTGGGTTAAGTGGGGCACCGCGTTTGTCGACCTGGACAATGACGGCTGGCTTGACCTGATCACCGTCAACGGCCACGTCTATCCTCAGGTGGATTCGCTGCCCTCCGGCGGTGGCTACCGGCAGCCTAAACTGCTTAGCCTCAACCAGGGGGATGGGACGTTCTGCGACGCCAGCGACCAGGCCGGCCCCGCGCTGACGGAGAAGCATGTATCGAGAGGTCTCGCGGTTGCCGACCTCTTCAATGACGGAAACATGGATGTCGTAGTGGGCAATCTTGACGGGGCGCCGATGGTCCTCAGGAACAAGGGCATCCCCGGCCGCCACTGGGTGAGCTTTGAGCTCGCCGGAACCAGGAGCAACCGCCTGGCACTCAACGCGCGCATCAAGATCGTTGCGGCCGGCGTCACGCAGACTGACGAGATTCATAGCGGCGGCAGCTACCTCTCACAGAATGATCTGCGTGTACACTTCGGACTTGGGCCTGCTATGAAGATCGACACCGTGGAGATTCATTGGCCATCGGGCAGCGTAGAAAAGCTAACCAACCTCGCCGCGGACCAGTTCTACTCGGTGCTGGAGGGTCAGGGCATCGTGCCGGTAGAGCGCATCCGCCCTGCCCGGCACTGATTTTCATAGAAGGTGGCGCAGCAGTGGTGTTGAGGTCCTATGCGGCGCTAGTTATAACGCAAATCTTTTATTCGTACTAGCTAATATTGTCACAGCGCCGGGAGAAATAATCCTTCGCTTGCCTCGCAGTGCGAGAACCTATACTGCAGTTTTGGCTCCCGTCTTCGCAATTGGGCTTGGCGTGAACCTTTCGCCTAGGCGTTTGTGCCCCCGTCGATGGTTAGATTCGCACCGGTGATATAGCTGGATTTAGGACCGGCGATGAATGCCACCAACGCTGCAATCTCATCGACGTGCCCGTAGCGTCCGAGAGCGGTTGCTGCCTTCTGAGAGACGGCCCAGTCACCGCCCGCAGGGTTCAGGTCGGTATCGATCGGCCCGGGCTGAACATTGTTGACCGTGATCCCGCGGCCGCCGATCTCTCGCGCAAGGCCTTGAGCAAACATCTTTACCGCACCCTTGGTGGCCGAGTAGGAGACCAGGCCGGGCGCTATGACGCGCTCACCTACGCATGAACCGATCATGATGATGCGTGCACCGCTCTTCATGTGCTTCAATGCGGCCTGCGTAGCGACCATTACGCCCCGCACATTCAGGTTCAGGACGTGTTCCATCTCTTCGATGGGAGTTTCCTCGAATGGCTTGGGAATTGCGGTGCCGGCGTTATTGACGAGAATGTCCAGCTGACCGAATGACTTTACGGTTTGCTCGACTGCGCTCTTGACCGCACTGGAATCTCCACCATCGGCCTTGATTGCGATAGCCTTACCTCCGGCGAGTTCGATTGCTTTGATGACCGCGGACGCCGACGTAGCGTCCTTGGCATATGTGATTGCTACGTGGGCGCCATCCACCGCCAGACGCTTTGCAATCGCCGCGCCGATGCCGCGGGAACCACCGGTTACCAGTGCTACCTTGTTAGTCAGATCAGACATGATATCTCCTTGAATTTGAATACGTGAGCTGGGGTATCGTACATTGGAAACTCTGCTCCCGTTCAACGCGCGTCAGCTGAGTCAAGCAGTGCAGAAGCAGCAACAATGGCCAGACTCGCAGCTACTCACCAACTATTCGAATACATGACGCGCTTTATTAGTGAGCTAGAATGCGGTAATGTCGGCTTCCTCGCGGATAAGTGAGTCGACTTAATTGATAAGTGGAAACGCTCTAGTTACGAGTCACAATTTCTGAGTTTATATCTAGAATTAATAGAACCGGGGACGTGGACAACCGCTTGAGCTTGCTGCCGAAGTACAGATAACAAGCGCCGATCACAAGCATGCCCGAGAGTAGACGCGTGAGAAAGCTCAGGCAACTCTAGAACGGGTCTAATTGCAGTAGCCCGATATGGCTACTTCGGTGACGCGTCTGGCAATCGAAGGAGAGCTATAGAAGCATCTGAAGTTCGCCATAACCATCAGCCTCGGGGCCACTAGGCGCGTCCCGGCGTACTCGATGGAGGCAGACATCGGCCATCTGCTAGATCTATTAGTATCGAAGTTGGCACAAGATCGAGAGTTCCAGGCGCGAACACTTCGGCGCCGCAAACTTTTTTCGGACGAGACCGAACTTTAACTCTCCTCGCACCCTCTTTCAAGCATGCACCGACCGATAGATCCGAAGGAGCCCTCCCCTTCCGGCCAGAGCCTCCTTGTCCTTCTCGCCCAGACCGGCGATCGAGCGGCACTGGAGCAGCTCCTTCGTGAGAGCCACGCGCCCTTACGCCGCTACATCAGCCGCCTCGCCGGCGCCGATCTCGCCGACGACATCCTCCAGGAGACCTCCATCCAGATCTTCCGCAAGCTCCCATTCCTGCGCGAGCCCTCCGTCTTCAGCGCCTGGACCCTCCGTATCGCCTCGCGCATCGCCTTTTCCCACCTCAAGCGCGCCCAACGTTGGCAGCCGCTTGAGAGCGCGCCCCTTCAATCACTCGCGCTCAGCCCTGAACCTGGCCAGCCAACCGACTTCCTGTTGCTTCTCGACCACGCCTCACCAGCCAGCCGAGCTGTGCTCCTGCTCCACTACCAGCACGATCTCTCCCTTGAAGAGACAGCAGCTATCCTCGATATTCCCGTTGGCACAGCCAAGTCACGCCTCCACTACGGAGTCGCAACCCTTCGCAAACACTTCACCTCTGAAAGGAAACCAGCATGAGCCCCGAATCTCAGCAGCCCAACTCCGAACAGACCAACGCCGAGATCGCCTTTGTCCAACAAGCCCTTGCAGCGGCAGACAGGTCCGAGCGCTTCACTCGCGTCATCGTCGTCGTGTTCGCGATACTTGCGGCCGTCACCTTCGTCTGGATGCATCACCACATGTTTCCGCCGGAGTCCCTCGGTGGCCTGCTGCACTCTCTGCTGCGCGTGGACCTTTTCTTCCTCGTCCTGATGTTCGCCCTCACCATGTACGTTCGTCAGGCCATTAATCAGAACACCCGCATCATCCTTCGCGCGCTTGCCAATACGCGCAAGGGCTGAGTCCATCGCACAGACGATCAATGCCTTTGCAGCCCGCCAACGCAATGGTGTCGTAGTGCGATTCGATGGACACGTCGTGCTCATGAGCTACCGTGTTCAGGCCCAGGGTGTCATCTTCGGATGGTCAAGAGCCCTGTCAAGGTAAGAGGCCGCGCTGATGAGCGCCAGGTGACTGAGCGCCTGGGGGAAATTACCAAGATGACTGCCCCTCCTGGTCAACTCTTCGGAGTAGAGACCCAGCGGACTGGCAAGACTGAGCAGCTTTTCAAAGAGCAGCAGTGCTTTATCCACCTGGTGCGAGCGCGCCAGGGCCTCTACCAGCCAGAACGCACACGCGGTAAAGCCCGACTCTCTGCCGCCTAATCCATCAACCGAACTGCCTGACGAATAGCGCATCACCTCTGTCTCGACCACCAGCTTCTCTTCCACTGCCCTCAACGTCGAGAGCCAACGCGGATCGGACGGGCTGATGAAACGCACCAGCGGCATGAGCAGCACCGATGCATCGATCTCGCGGGAGCCCTTCGACTGAACGAAGAAGCCCAGGTCGGGCTGCCAGAAATGCTCATGCACGTCCTCGACTATGGCATCGCGGCATTGCTCCATCCAGTCAAATGGGCCCGTAAGCGAGCGCTTGCCGCCAAGCCGTATCGCCCGGTCAAATGCCACCCAGCACATCACTCGCGAATGAAGAAACTCTCGCCGCCCGCCGCGCACCTCCCATATCCCTTCGTCTGCGTCTCTCCAATGCTGCGCCAGCCACCGCAGAACTTCCTTCATCCTGAGCCAGCTCTCGTATGCAGGAGCGTCGCCATATTTGCTCGATAGATAGATCGAGTCAAAGAGCTCCCCATAAATATCGAGTTGTAACTGGCTTGCAGCAGCATTTCCGATGCGCACGGGCTTTGACCCCTGGTAGCCGGCTAGATGTTCGAGCACGCGCTCGTCCAGGTCATTCGAGCCATCTAGTCTATACATCACCCGCAAAGGCCCGTTTTCACCCTCTTCCAGCGCGCGGCCCCTCAGCCACTGGTTAAACCGTAGCCCTTCCTCCACTAATCCAAGACGATTGAAGGCATAGCTCGTGAACGAAGCATCGCGGATCCATGTGTAGCGGTAATCCCAGTTACGAGGTCCGCCGACAGACTCTGGTAATCCAAACGTCGGAGCAGCTATAAGTGAGCCGTGCTCTTCGCTGGTGAGCAGCTTCAGCGAGAGTGCCGAGCGGGTCACCGCGTCATTCCAGCGTCCCTTGTAAATAGACTTGCCTATCCACTCCTTCCAGTAGTCAACGGTACGGATACGATCTGCCTCGACCAGCGCTGCCATATCGGCACCGGGTGCAGTATCCACTGTGCCCAGGACGAAGTACGCACGGCTGCCTGCCTTTAACTCAACCATGGCGCGAGCTGTCTGCCCATCCAAAGTCAGGTCGACATCGCTCAGCAGGCGCAAGGGCAATTGGCTAGACGAGCTCGGCCTGAAGACGACGCCATTACTGCACTGCTCCAAAGAGTGATCCACCCTGGCATAGTCGAACGCCGGGCGGCATAGGACTTCCACCGTGATGTCACCGCGCACCGCCGCTACCGATCGCACGATGGAGTGTCCAAGAGCACTCCCCTTCAGAGACATCCAGTCGCTGACCTCGAGTACCGTCTCCTCCGTTTGAAAGCGGGTCAGCAGGACGTTGGTCCCAGGCACGTAGAGCTGCGTCCCCGTGGCTTGGCCGCCCGCCGGCCTGACAGCAAAGCTTCCCGCACTACCTGTGTCGAGCAGCGATGCAAATATGCTCGGCGAATCGAACTCCGGGAAGCAGCAAAAGTCGATCTCTCCACATTGGTTGACAAGCGCGGCCGAGCGCATATTTCCGATCACGCCGTGCTCACGTATCGATGACGGTGCCATAAGTCCCCAAAGGAGTATCCCCGCCCGCCGCATTGGGCCAGCGATTCACTTCTAGAGTCAGATGCGCCTGATGTCTTTCCCGCATGTGTAGGGAGCGATGCTGAGCAACAGGGCGGATAAACGCGCCCGCGGCGAGTTGAGGATCGCGGTTGCCGGTACGCTGTGGTGCGCCTGGCGCGGGAGTAGGGTCAGCAATAAAACTTCGCCTTATGCGTCGACGTCTATCCAGGGTAAGCTCGAGCCTATTGAAGCGATCGGTTACGCCCTCGCCCGCTTTCGTCAATGAATGCGAGGCTAGCGTCCTGCGCTGGCGTCCCTAGCAAGATGAATCTTCCCACTATGTATGACGCTCCGAGCCGACCGGATCAAAAGTCACGCTGCGTCGTTCTTCATCCGGACGCTGCCGCTGTCCCCACCGGCACTCTTGAGGACGCCGTTGCCGTCGCGATCGTAGCTGTAAGTCTCAGCGCCAGCCGTCACCAACCGCCCCTCCGCATCCTAGGTGTAGTGCATGCCCAGATCGTCCTGGCCTGTGTGTCGCTCGGAAGGACAGCAGGGGGCCCAGGCTGGCTCAGCGGGCATGCTTCATATGGTTTCCCGTCGGCAACGTGCGCTCGCCTCTAGCATGAGCCTTTTCCCTGAGTTTTTCTCTCAGCCGCCTGTTTTCGTCAAGTTCCGAAGCGTAACTTTTAGTTACTCCACAGCACCCGATCCGGAGCGGTGTGTCACGCTTCAACCCGATGCCCTATTCAGCGTCGCTTTCGATGGACGCGGCACAGCTCATAATCCCAATGCCCATCAGGGTCCCAACTGGCACCAGGTTGTGACTGTTCTGGGATCGGATACTTCGGCCCCCACCTAGTAGGTCTCCCGCCTGGTTGATCGCTACCCTGTCCAGGCACCCATTCGTTGGGAACTTTCCCGCCATTCGGGCCTTTACCATCGGGCAGACTCGGTACGTCACCCTGCGGCGATTTGGGAGAACCATCAGGGTTCGTTGGCGTAGGCTGCCCGTTCTGTTGTTGGACCTACTCCGACGTAATAATGCTCTTAAATTCTTTCCCATTCCAGTAGTACTGGATGGAACCTTTTTCGAGCGCCGTAACAGCAACGGAATCCCGTCGTATCGTTATGCCTTTCCCCCCCTCCGAATTTGGATAATGACCCGGCGGCATTTTTAACACAACACTGATCGATGCCACATCCATCTGGGCAAGAATAGAAATTGGGTGCACGGATGGAGAAGCTTCTGGAAACAACAGGACTTGTTGGTGCCACTTGCCATGGGAACCCTCCACGAGAGTCACAGCGACTTCTAGACTGGCCCTCGTGAAATGACCAAAAACAAATCCGGGACACTCTCTGGAGTGTTCGGTTTTCCATATAGCCTGTTCCTCCGGATTGAGCATTTCCAGATCGACGACTTTCCAATCAGCATAAGAAGTTTTCAGCACGGAAACGACCGCTACCGGCAAAGCCCTACTACTGCTACACTCCGCGCCTACAGAGGACGCGGAACAGGGCGCAAGCAGCAGCACCAGTATGCGGAGTCCATTCCTCGCAAGTCTATTCGTCATCCCGCCTCCGTTGTGGCCTCGGTAGATCACCTCGCCCTCCCCTTCTTCCATGTCCGGTTTGAACATGAACATGTCCACCCGTTGTGTGGTGCGGAACCGGATGGGCATATTCGTTCTGGCCAAATCCAGCCCCGCAGTTCGCGGCGCACTGCAAAGCACGATCTCGCTGACCAGGCGGAACGCGCAGGTCAGCCGCTTCTCCTCTGCCGTGCGGAGTGTCTGCAGGATGCGCTGGAACAGGCTCGTTGGTTGATGTAACTGTCACAGGCGTATTAAGACAGTTCGCCGTACACGCGAGGAGCTGGCCCAAAGGAGTGTTCGGATCGACGGGACGGGAACCATCAACATAGGTAATAGTCGGAGCTTGTTGAGACTGCGCCGGAGTCGCTGGCGTTTGGTTCTGAGCTACATCAACGGGTTGTCTATCCTGTTGTTGGACCGCTGCGGCGTGCGCGTTTGCAGCGGGTTGTGAAGACCACTGCGACCACTGCTCTTGCAGGTTCGGCTGGCAGCTATTGCTTCCGTCGCATCCCTCGAAGCCGCCGGCGAACCCCCAAGGGGAATGGCCATAATTGTCCGTCCTGCTCAGCGGGTTATTGCGGACGTAGACGTACAAATTTAGACTCTGAGGATCGTCAAGCTCGCCATAGGGAACGGGCTCCTCTTGCGCGCTCCAGTCCGGAGACATGAATCGCCCCGTACTCGACGAGTAATACCTGGCGCCGAAGTAGTCATTGCCGGTCTCGACATCGCGTATCTTGCCGGTGAACTGCTGTTCGAGATTGGTGGCAGGGGCAGTGACGTAGGCGCCAAAGGGATAGAATTCCGTACTAGCGGTAACGAAGTTGGTCGGCCCCGAGCTGCCCGTGCCTCCAAGGAGCCCGACCGTGGTGCGGCTGGAGCCGATCTGGTCCCCCACAATAAAGAGGCTCGGGTAGGCAAACTCCGGAAAGCCCATCCGGTACGCCGGCTTGCCGTTGAAGTAGAGGTTGCGGATCACCTGGCCCGGCGTGCCGGTGCCCGGGTTCAAATGCACCGTCTGCTCGTCCGTCACCTCGCCATCGGCTCCATAGAAGTAAGCGCTGCCGCTGTCCCACCCGCACTCTTGGGCACCCGGTTGCCGTCCCCATCACAGCTGTAAGTCTCCGCACTTCTGTGTCTCTTTGTATGCCAGCCAAAGAATTCTGATGTGCAGTAACCATGCAGACGGAGCAGGCCAGCGATCGTGCTGACGGCTATCGGCCGCCTGGCCTTGCGATCTGAAGTGCCCGCCCACCGTCGACCGTGAAATACTCCCTGCTCAAAGTCCAAACTCCATTTTCTTTCGTGCCCTCGGCAAAGAGTTTGGCATGCCCCTTAGCACCCAGAAGCGGGACTTCTATACTACCCGTGCCCGAATCCGATGTTGCAGAAATTGACGCTTCGATCGGCCAACCGATGCTGATAGGACACCCGATCTCTTGACAAAGAACTGGTGAATCGGCGACGGAGACCCTGGCTCTCTCAAATAGAGAGGTGCGTCGAGCTACGGCATCTATAACTTCAGTCATCAACAGAAGTCCACATGGAAAGAGGACTACCAAACCTAACATCAGCCGTACCGGTCGTCTTCCTTGGGGAGTTTCTGACGATCTGGAGGCTTGGCTTGTCACCCACCCCCATACCTGCCAAGCCAGGAGAATAATCATCGCAAAAAACGCGATCGCCACAATTGTGCTGGCCCAAGGATGCTGACGAAGCGATACCGCGCGAGCCAACGAGATCACAATTAGCATCGCGATAAGTGCGCCGTCTATCGGTCGAAGTCGGTATTTCATCCTATTACCTCAAGATCAGTGCGCTTTAAGGTCATCTATGACCCTGTCGACGGCTTCCTTGCTTATACCGACGTGAACACCACCGCCCCCGTCAGGGGTGTATGCAGCCCCTCCGAAGGTATATTCCTCTCCGTTCGAATTGCCTTCATTCTCTTTTCCGGCCGCCGCACTCTCCCTGTGCGCCGGTGGGAGGACAGCAAGTGGGCCGGAAGCGGGCTAAAGGGTTAGGTTTACTTAAGGTTCGCGGCAGTAATCGTAAGTCGCTGTGCAGCTTTTATTCAGGCGTGACGTGTCACCCCTCAACCCGGTGCCGTCGGCTGCGTTGGCTTTTCTATGGACGCGACACATCTCTCCAAGGGAAGGCTCCAGACGCAGCAAGGCTGCCCCGAAGAGGCGGTCTTTGGCTGACAAGGAGACGCGCTTAGGCTCTATGGAACCTGGTAGACGGTCAGTTGCGAGTTCAACAGGACGGCAAACTTCTTTCCATCTCTCGACAGCGCATAAGAGTAGGTCAGCGAGTCCGTCGGAACCTTGACGGTCAGCAACGCGGTTCCGGTGTGCATGTCCAGAAGCACTATGCTCCGGCCAACGAATTTGCCAGACACATCGAGCGAGGGATGCCGTCCCTTTGTCTCGATTAGCTCTTCCACGATCCGTAGGGAAGCCGAAGACTCCACCGGAACACTGGTCAGCACAGCGAGATCGATATGGGCATCATGCGGGGGAGTGTAGACAGCGGCATCCGTGCCTCCGATGATTTTCAGAGGGGCATCCCCACCGCTGTTCGAGTGGACGATGTGATCGTCCCCCAACAGATTGAATCGCGCACACTCGATATTGACCCAAGGATCGCTCTTACCGGTGGCGATTTGCATCCTCGAAAACTGACTCTGAAAGCATCCCTTGGTCGGTATCGTGCTCGGATAGGCTATCAGGCGGTCGCCGAATAGAACCTGGTTGCGATCCACGTTCTCGGGCAAGTCAAGTTCTCGAACGACGGCCAGGCTGTCACCATTCAGAACGTGAACGTGATTATCCCTCGTTCTTGTGAAGAGAAGTGCCCGATTTGGGGAGGGAGACACACCCGTATGGTCATCAGTCGGATAAGTTGAGCGCTGTTTGCAATGGATGTCATACGAAATGAGCTTGTCTGCGGTATCCAGAGTAAAACCCTCAGCACGTTGGGCAAAAAGGCTTAGAGAAGTCCATTGCAACGCGCCAGTGTTGCACTCACCAACCACTTCGCCGCTTAGTGCCATATGCAGGACTTTACCGGCGTAATCGGAAGGCGCATCCCGAGATTGAAGCGCCTTGGATATTTCCGTCGGAAATGCCACCCACAAGGAATCATCGTCAGCGAAGTCTATCGTGGACGGCAGCGACGATCCATTCAGCACCCCTCGATCCGCTTTCCAGCCGTGGCTTTGCAGATCGGCCTTCAACGTTGTTTGGGGAGCCTGACCGAACATAGAAACTCCTGCAAAAAGACATAACACTGCCAAGCATCTCATTCTCATTGGACACCTGCATATGAGAACGCCCGAGTTGAGCCATAGAACGCCGACCCGACACCCACGTCCACAATCGCATGCAAGAGGGTACCAATAGGAAATTTAGCACCGTTGAAATGGTCAACGTGTAGTGCATTGTTGTCGTGATGCAGAGAGGTACTAAACCCTACTCTGTGCGTCGGTGGAGTCAGGCCACCATGAGCACCTGCTGAGCCATCTGCCTCACCCAGAGCTTTGTTGAGAGAACTCTTGAAGGCCGCATCGGATTTGTCATTGCCGTTAATCCCGAATGCGTAATTTCCGCCATGTAAAGTCCCGTTAGGGTCAATGTGATCGGCCGCATCGTCCGTTCCCAAAAGCTTGTTCGTTCTCTCGACCACTAGGTCATATTGATGTCCCTCGGCAGCAGCGTTGGCATTTGCATTTGCAGTAGAAGAAGTCGTCTGTTGTTGGACCGCTGCGGCCTGCGCGTTTGCAGCGGCTTGTGAAGACCACTGCTCTTGCAGGTTCCGCTGGCAGCTATTGCTTCCGTCGCATCCCTCGAAGCCGCCGGCGAACCCCCAGGGGGAATGGCCATAATTGTCCGTCCTGCTCAGCGGGTTATCGCGGACGTAGACATACAGATTTAGACTCTGAGGATCGTCAAGCTCGCCATAGGGAACGGGCTCCTCTTGCGCGCTCCAGTCAGGACTCATGAATCGCCCCGTACTCGACGAGTAATACCTTGCACCGAAGTAGTCATTACCGGTCTCGACATCTCTGATCTTGCCGGTGAACTCCTGTTCGAGATTGGTGGCAGGGGCAGCGACGTAGGCGCCAAAGGGATAGAATTCCGTACCAGCGGTCACGAAGTTGGTCGGCCCCGAGCTGCCCGTGCCTCCAAGGAGCCCGACCGTGGTGCGGCTGGAGCCGATCTGGTCCCCCACAATAAAGAGGCTCGGGTAGGCAAACTCCGGAAAGCCCATCCGGTACGCTAGACGGCCGTTGAAGTAGAGGTTGCGGATCACCTGGCCCGGCGTGCCGGTGCCCGGGTTCAGATGGACGGTCTGCTCGTCCGTCACCTCCGCAGCTCCCATTCTGGGGTGACGTGTCCCTATTCAGCCGATGCGAAGCAGCGTGCTTTTCTGGTTTGTATCAGTCAAGACTGGCTAAGAAAATATTTCGCCCTGTTCCTTGCCAAACGAGTTTGCCTCTCGAAGCTACGGTAAGGAGGCAAACATTAAATCGAGAACGTGGAGGCTGCACGCAAGTTACCCTCGACCACCTACCGCAAAAAAATGCAAATCATCACGTAAACCACCAAAAGGGTCATCGCCAAGTATGCGCGATAGCCGGGCCTATAGCTTCCGCCGGATTTAACCTTGCGTGATCCTGTAAAAACCAACACGTTCATAACCACAAATACTCCAACTGACATGGCAATAAACGAAGAGAGGCGCATAGTGCGCGGTAGGAAAAACATGGACGCAAATATCCCCAAAAGCATCGCGACTTCAAGCAAGGCGATCACTTTGTTTGTCACTGCACCTCCTGGCTAGTTAGTCAAGATCAATTTGACGGCGGATCGGGCGACGTGGGCGGGGGCGATGAAGAGAAGAGGCTGCTGAATGCATGTGACACTGAGGAGCCGATTGCTTTTAACTGCATCCACCGCGCCCCCCAGACTCCCCGCCGCGTCGGGTACATTTCCGATCCCATGTCCAGAACCAAGCTCGCGCGCTGCGCCGCCAACCGTTACTAAATCTGCAGCTTGTGCGCCCCTTTCGGCTGATCCCGTAGCGAGACCCACGGCGGCTCCGACCGGACTAGTCACGTTTGTGACCATGTCTGTTCCCTTACTCATATCTGTCCCAGTGAGAGCACCTGCAACTTGCGCCACTCCATTTACACCTACTCCGGTTGCTGCTAATGCTGATGCACCCACAGCTAGCCCTGCTCGCACTGTGGTCGCCGCCAAAGCGGCAGCGCCGATCTCAGGTGCCGCGACAGCGGCAGCGGCTATTCCTAAGCCTCCCTTCACCAAGTTCGTAACGACTTTCAGAGTCTTTTCAAGCGCTACCTCACAGGTCCCGGCACCCTGTGTCTGATTACAGTTTGTGTTGGCTGCGACATGCCCATTGGGATCTACCCGGCTCAGTGGATTATTCCGGACATAGGCGTACAGATTGAGGCTTTGGGGATTGTCCAGCTTTGCATAGGGCACGGGCTCGGCTTTCGCGGCCCAGTCGGGGCTCATAAACCGGCCCGTGCTCGACGAGTAATACCTTGCGCCGAAGTAGTCATTGCCAATCTCGACATCTCTAATCTTGCCGGTGAACTGCTGCTCGAGATTGGTGGCCGGGGCAGTGACGTAGGCGCCGAAGGGATAGAACTCCGTATTTGCCGTAACGAAGTTGGTCGGCCCCGAGCTGCCCGTGCCTCCAAGGAGCCCGACCGTGGTGCGGCTGGAGCCGATCTGGTCCCCCACAATAAAGAGGCTCGGGTAGGCAAACTCCGGAAAGCCCATCCGGTACGCTAGACGGCCATTAAAGTAGAGGTTGCGGATCACCTGGCCCGGCGTGCCGGTGCCCGGGTTCAGATGGACGGTCTGCTCGTCCGTCACCTCGCCGCCAGCCCCATAGAAGTAAGCGCTGCCGCTGTCCCCACCGGCACTCTTGAGCACCCGGTTGCCGTCCCCATCGTAGCTGTAAGTCTCCGCGCCAGCCGTCACCACCCGGCCCTCCGCGTCATAGGTGTAGTGCATGCCCGCTGTCCCTCGCATTCCTCAGGTTTCGCTAGACAAACAAATCCGCTTCATCTGCTTCTGACTGCATACATACGTGCGTCACCGCTAAGAGCGCGGGAACAACTCACTATCAGCTTACCTCGACGCGTTTCCGTAACTAACATCTGCATGCCCAAGTTATGGCCGAATAGATCTGCTCCGGACGGCTGATATTGAGACCCTACACTAGACTTTCGACGATCAACGACAATCGCGAAGCATGTTGAGAACACATATCTTTCAGCCCGTCAGGAACAGGGTTGCGCGCTCCTACATCAAGGAGGCCCGCGCATCGGCACGACTTGGCGTCCCGCTCGCGCTGGGAGAACTGGGATGGATGTCTACCTACCTGGTGGACGCGATCATGATCGGCCGCTTGCCGCATTCAGCATTGGCCATTGCCGCATCGTCGCTTGGTAACACGATTTACTACGCCCTGGTCTTCTTTGTCATCTACCTTCTGAACGGGCTCGAGACCTACATCGCACAGGCGGCTGGCCGCGGCAACCGAGCCGAGTGCGTGGTCATGTTGATGCAGTCCATGTGGATCGTCCTGCTGGGGACACCAGTGGTGATGATGGTTACGATGGGGACTCTTCGGCTCCTACCGCACTTCGGTACGCCGGCTGACATCGCTCAGAGCACGCATGTCTATTTGAGCGCCCTTATCTGGTCAACGCCGCCTCTCATGCTCTACATGGCGTTGCGGCGTTACCTCCAATCCATCAACCGCGTAGCGCTCATCTCTGTCTCGCTGATAACGGCGAGCGGCGTGAACTGGTTCTTCGATTGGCTCTTTTTGTATGGGCATAGGGGCATTCCCGCGATGGGTATTGCGGGCTCCGGCTGGGCAACTGTAGTGGTGCGCTGCTGGATGTTGCTGGTGCTGCTGGTCGCCAGTGCTCTCAGCTTTCGCCAGCGGGGGATGTGGCCGCGCTGGTCGATGCTGCGCCCTGATGGACCCCGGCTGCGCGGTCTGCTCGGGTTGGGATGGCCGTCAGGTCTGGAGTTTTTCCTCGAGCTAGGCATCTCCACCTTCATGTCAATCCTCTGTGCACGGCTGGGAACTACGCTGCTCGCGGCCCACCAGGTGACGCTGGATCTGAATGCATTCGTATTCATGGTTCCGACGGGACTGTCCTATGCAGCGATGATCCGCGTCGGGCAGGCCGCCGGCCGTAACAGCCTGCGGCAGGTGAATCTGGCCGCGAACTCTTCGCTCCTGCTGGCCGCCGGCTACGCCTGCATCACCTCCGTCGGCTTTCTCGTGTTTGCACATCGGCTGGCCAGCGTGTACACGAACGATCCGCAGGTGGTCTCCGCTGCCGTGCCGCTCTTCCGGCTCTGCAGTGTGTTAATTGTTGCCGATGCGGCGTTTGTGATCTTTGCCTCGGCCTTGACCGGCCTGGGTGACACGCGCACGCCTATGTGGGTGAGCGTGGCCTGCAACTGGGGCTTCGGCATGCCGATGGCGTACTGGCTCGCCTTCCCGATGAGATACGGTTTGCACGGTCTGTGGTGGGGTCGGGTAATCGCGTCTGTGAGCTCCGGCGCCGTCCTCACCCTGTGCTGGTACAGGCGCATGCGCCGCGAGCAGCATGCTGATCGAGCTCACACGTTGCAACTTGTTGTGCCGCTGCCTGCAGCCTCTTCTACTCTGGAGCGCGCCTCTTGAAGGCGCAAACACCTTCCTAGAGCTATTTACCAAGGGCATCGCGGCGACCGACATACCCCTAAGTGGACCCTCTATGAAACGCCGCCAGGCGCCGCAGTCGGAGAGCAACTGTAGCTTGAAGACGCCCTCCGGGCCAGCCAGCCTTTGATGCAGTAAACAAAGTCCGTCGTAATTCACATCCTTGAAAATCTGTCGATACTTTGAAGATAAAGGTCACCTGAACTTTTCGGATCCATACAGCCACCGCTCTGCGGAATGAATCTATAGCAGCCAGGAGAGAGCTCGCGTCCATCGACATCCCGGGAGTCTGGGAGTAGCAAGGCATCTCGGTACGTCAGGAAGTGCTATTCCGCAGCGTCAGAGCGTTTCTAAGTCAACGCACTCCAGCTACTGGCTACACGCTCCCCTCACCTTAAGTTTAAGTTCCGGAAGGCTGTGCATGACCTCCCAGCGTTTGCGCTTGCTCGTTCTTCAATCTCTTCTCCTCTTGATAGTTCTGCTCCATACTGCCGGGTGGGCATCGGCACAATCGATCTTAGGCAGCATCACCGGCTCTGTGCGTGACACGAGCGGTGCCGCACTCTCTTCGGCAACCGTGCTGCTGCATCGTACAGAGACTAATACTGACCGGACTGTGAAGGCCGATCAATCGGGCAGTTACACCGCGGTAAATCTGGAGCCCGGAACGTACGACGTGACGACTTCTGCTACCGGCTTCTCCACCGCTGTTCAGAGCGCAGTCGTCCTCCTCGCCCGGCAGCAGCTTCGACTGGACGTAACGCTGAGTGTGTCCGGCGATCGACAGACGGTCACCGTCGATGCCTCTGATGCGGGCACTATCCCGACTGAAACCGCACAGATCTCTGCCGCTCTCACGGCACGCGACGTCCTGGATCTGCCGGCCAACTATCGTGGCGCGGGTTCTACATCGCCGGTCAACGTGGTGCAGGCGCTGCCCGGCGTGCAGCCGGACACCGCTTCGTATCCGCCGGCCCCGTCCACTCATCCGTCGCCGAGTGTACGCTTCTCGATCCAGGGAGGCCTGCCATCGCAGACCGAGACGACCGTCGATGGCATTTCAGCTCAAAATCAGACCAACAACAACATCCAGGCTGATGCATTTCCCTCTGCTGAATCGATCTCCGAGATTCGAGTAGATGGGGTAAATAACAACGCCGAATACGGACAGCCGGGCGAGATCACGACCATCACTAAAAGTGGCGTGAACACTGTACACGGGTCGGTGTATGAGTACCTGCAAAACCAGTTCCTCGATGCAATTCCATACGGGACTGATCGAAACAATAAACCACACAAGGTAGCTAACGACTTCGGCGCCAGTATGGGAGCACCTCTCTTCATTCCCCACCTGTACCACGGACAGGGCAAGACCTTTTTCTTCGGCGCCTATGAGGGTCTGCGGTACCCGCAATCCAATGTGCTCCAGGCGAAGGTGCCGACGGTCCGGATGAAGAAGGGCGACTTCTCGCAAGAGACGACGACACCTCTGATGAATCCATTCACGGGTGGCACCTATGCGAATAATGTCGTTCCAATTAATTCGAGCTCGGCAGCATTTCTGCAGTTCTATCCCGACCCATCTCCGCAGTTTGCAGGCGAGTCGCTGCAGCAGTCGATTGCCACCAGGGGCTACAACTACCTGAGCACACGGCGGGACGACATCAGTTCCAATCAGTTCGACGTTCGCGGGGACCAGAACTTCGGCCAGCGCGCCACGGTCTTTGGCCGCTACAGCTTTAAGGATGCTAATCAGCTGCAGCCCGCGGACCTCACGCTGCCTTACAGTACCGCCTTTGCCAAATACCGCATCCTCGCTAGTAGCTTCACCTATGCATTTTCACCACGTGTGGCTAATGAGTTACGCGTAGGCTTTACCCTCGAGCGGGATGGTAACAGTAACCCATTCAATGGCACGGCATTCAATACCTCCACGGGCCTGAGTGGCTTGACGCCGAAGTTCTTTAACGGCACCCCCCATCTTCAGTTCAACCAGATTTATTCGGTTGGATCGCGACTTGGTTTCGAGGAGCGTTCGCGTATCTTCCAATTTGTAGACAACGTTACGCTTCAGCGTGGGTCTCACTCCATCCGGCTCGGTGCCGATATTCGCCACTTTTCTGCCTACACTGAGGCGGGTGCCGGCTACGACAACTTCTACTTCAACTCGAATGCCGGGACGTCCGCTACAGGCTCCGCTACTCAACCCGGGCAGGAGTTTGCGGACTTCCTGATCGGCGTACCGTATCAATCGCAGACGAATACGATCAATCACGACAACAACGGCACAGCGAACTCCTACGCCGTCTACGTCCAAGACAGCTGGAAGACAACACAGAACCTCACCCTCAATTACGGCCTCCGTTACGATCTTCACCCTGCCCTTGTAGCGTCGAATGGACTGGCCGGCAACTTTGACCCATCGCTGCCGCGGTCTGGAAGGTTGATCTATCCGGCAGGTTACGCCAGCGCTCTGAATGTGCAGGAGCTCGCCAACGTAAATGCCTGCAGTTCCCCAGGCGTGGATAACCCCTATGCTTCGAATGGGACGGTGAACGGTGCACCTTGCACACCTGTAATCACCAATGAACAGGCGGGCTTGCCCGCGGGTCTGCGCAAGACCCCGTACCTGCGTTTCCAGCCGCGCCTCGGTTTCGCGTACCGGCCGTTTGGGAACGATCGCACGGCGATCCGGGGCGGCGCCGGCTACTACAACATCACGACTACCGGCGCGCTCTTCTACGCAATTGCGCAGAGCCTGCAGGCAAACGGACAGACATTTACTAACACCTACACACCAACCGGACCCGCATTTTCGTTCCCCGCAACCACCAGCACGATTAACAATACTTTCACCCCGGCTTACGGCAGTGTCTACTTCTACGCGGCTGTCGATACTAACTGGCATGACCCATACTCTTTGCAAAGCGACCTATCGATCGACCGCGATCTGGGTCATAACACCAGCATTCGTATCTCGTATATAGGTCTGCATACCTGGCACCTGGTCTGGCAGCCACAGTTCAATCAACTGCCGCGATCTTCAACTGTACTGGCGAACAGTCAACCTCAGAGCGCGTATCCGTTTCCCAACTTCTATCAAATTACCCGTCGCAGCACATCGGCCTCGGCTGACTATCATGCCGGTCAGGTCGAGCTGGCGCACCGGCTGACAAAGGGATTGTCTTTCGATTCGAGTTATACCTTCGCTAAAAATCTTTCCGACAACCAGGGCTCATACAATAACTTCGCCGGTGCAGGTTTCGTCGATGAACAAGGCGGCTATGGCCCGACAGATAGCTTCAATCAGCATCTTGACTACGGAAATGTCTCGGCAACCCGACGTCACCGGTGGCTGACTACCGCAATCTATGAGCTACCAGTTGGCCGTGGCAAGCGGTTCGGCTCGGGGATGGGTCGTCTGGCCGACCTGGCTGTCGGTGGCTGGCAGGTAAGCGACATATTACTTCTGCAAAGTGGAACCTTCCTGACGGCTTATATGCCGAACGGATCTATCGATCCTTCGGGAACTAGTTCCGGAACCTTTGTAGGAGGCGCAGCGCAGCGCCCGGACCGGGTTGGAAACGGCAACAGCGGGCCACATAACCGGAACCACTGGTTCAACAACAATGCCTTTGCCTGCCCTGGGCAGACGGGCTATGCATCGCTCGCCCCCACAGTGGCGACAGGCGGAGTCTCGCCCTGCAATGTCGGAATCGGTTCATTGCCCATCGGCCGCTTTGGGACGGAAAGTGTGGGCGATCTTACCGGTCCGGGCTCCATCAACCTTTCCTCTGGAGTCAGCAAATCTTTTGTGATTACGGAGGGCATCAGCCTCCGTGCAGAAGGCACCTTCACGAATGTGTTGAACCATACCAACCTGGCCGATCCGCTGACCGACATCAGCCAGGCGAACTTCGGACAGATAACGCAATCGCGCGGCTCCGACTTCGGTGGCAACCGCACCGGCCAGCTCTCCGTCAAACTCGAGTTTTGACGCTCAGGGACAGAGGACGTGCGGGAGACAGTGATCCGCTTATCCCGCCCTCTTAGAAAGTTGATCGATCGTGCGAATGTTCAGAAGTCAGAGTGGCTTGCGGCTCTTCATGCGCTCGATTACGCGCCGGGGCACCAGGCCGTCGATCGAGCCCCCGAGTTCGAAGACCTCTTTGATCATCCGCGAGCTGACGTAGGTGTACTCCCCGGCCGGCATCATGAAGACGGTCTCGAGTTCGGGTGATAGCCTGCGGTTCATCAGCGCCATCTGGAACTCGAGCTCATAGTCGCTGATCGCGCGAATGCCGCGCAGAACTGCGCGCGCCTGCTGCTGCCTGGCGTAGTCGACGAGCAGGCCCTCAAATGTGCCCACAGAGACGTTGGGGAACTCGGCGACCGACTCCGTCAGCATCTCGACCCGTTCAGCGACCGTGAAGAGCGGCGTCTTTGAGGAGTTCTTGAGGATCGCGACCACCAGGTGATCGAAGATCCTGGCGCCGCGGGCGATAAGGTCCAGGTGCCCGTTGGTTACAGGATCGAAGCTGCCGGGATAGATGGCTTTGGCGGGGCTCAAGACGAGTTGGATTCTACAGCAATCGCCAGCCCCTCAACGGCTCCTGATCGGGACGCTCGCGCAGGTTCTCAGCAGACGTACGGAGTAGCACAGCACAGAACGGCGAGGACCCGCTCGAATTTACAGAAGGGCCGGGCTGCGTTCGCCCGACCCCCTCAAAATATGGGCCAGCCTACTGGCGGCGGGCCGGCTTGACCGCCTCCTGTGCCAGCAGGGCTCCGTTCACCGGCACAGGCGGAGCCTCAGGCGCAGCGACGCTCCCCGCTCCGAGCCCCATCTTTTTACGAAGCTCCGCGTCGATCCGGTTGAACGTGTCGCGATTGTCCTTGAGGTACTGGCGGACGTTCTCGCGGCCCTGGCCAATCCGCTCCCCGGCATAGCTGTACCACGCGCCCGACTTGTCGACCACATTCTGCGTCACCGCCAGGTCGAGCACGTCGCCCTCGCGCGAGATGCCCTCCCCATAGAGGATGTCGAACTCGGCCTCGCGGAACGGAGCAGCAACCTTGTTCTTGACGATTTTGACCTTGGTTCGGGAGCCGACCACCACGTCGCCCTCCTTGACGGCTGCGATGCGCCGGATATCGATGCGGACAGAGGAGTAGAACTTCAGCGCGCGCCCGCCGGTCGTGGTCTCGGGGTTGCCGAACATGACGCCGATCTTTTCGCGTATCTGGTTGATGAAGATGAGGCTGGTCCGCGACTTCGAGACCGTGCCGGTCAGCTTGCGCAGTGCCTGAGACATCAGGCGGGCCTGCAATCCCATGTGGGAGTCGCCCATCTCGCCATCGAGCTCTGCCTTGGGAACCAGCGCCGCGACCGAGTCGACAACCAGCACATCGATTGCGCCCGAACGCACCAGCGCCTCGGTGATCTCAAGCGCCTGTTCGCCGTAGTCGGGCTGCGAGATGAGCAGGTTGTCGATGTCCACGCCCAGCTTGCGGGCGTAGCCAGGGTCGAGGGCGTGTTCTGCGTCCACAAAAGCTGCCAAACCCCCGGCCTTCTGCGCCTCCGCGATGATCTGCAGGGTGATGGTGGTCTTGCCTGAAGACTCCGGCCCGAAGATCTCGATTACCCGGCCCCGTGGGACCCCGCCCACCCCGAGCGCGGCGTCAAAGGAGATCGATCCGGTTGAGATGACCGAGATCGGTACGATGGCCTCTTTGCTGCCGAGGCGCATAATGGAGCCTTTGCCAAACTGCTTTTCGATCTGCGAAAGCGCCAGTTCTACTGCACGTGCACGGTCATCTGCCACGGTGTTCTCCGATTCTTAAGTTGTCTCAAGCATGAGTGTCGGGCCAGCGCGCTCGCCCTCAGAAGATAGTCCCGGCATGGAAGACCGGGGTGAGCCATATTGCTCAATTTTGGAGAATTCTAACATTCAAGGCAGCTATAGCGAAGAAAATACGAAGACCATCTCGTCACCATCTCGATTCCTGCTGAAGCAGCCGACGTGAGCGGCTCGACGATGCCTCGGCGGCTCATCTCGGTCGGCGGGAGAGCGGCGCGATCAAGCCGGAATGCTGCATCAGAGTGAGAGCACATTCCAGCTACTCGCGCCCTGCCAGACCCGCTCGAAAGAGGAAGCTTATGAATAAAATGTCGAAATTGCCCGCCGTCCTTGCCCTCTTCACAAGCCTCATGCCAATCTGCATCGCCCAGAGCGCCGGGCCGCAGACATCGCCGGCTGCCCAGCCGCCTGCAGCCGCGGGGGCGCCGTCCCAGGACCAGGCGTCGACCGGCAAGACCTCACACGACAAGACCAGCCCCGGTATCAAGAACGTGTTCTGGCAGCCAAACCAGCTCGAGCAGGGCTCCGTCGCCTTCTTTACCGTCGAATTTGAGCATGTGCCCACGCGGCTCACGGGACGCTGGATCGGCAAAGACGTGAAGTTCTTCAAATCCAGCAACCCGAAGGTCTGGTACGCTCTGGCCGGCGCGGACCTGGAGACCCAGCCGGGCAGCTACGATCTGACCCTGAGCGCTACTGCCGGCGGCAGGCTGCTGCGGGCCGTGAAGGCGGTCGAGATCGGGGCAGCCAACTTCAAGACAAGCGACGTGACGGTGCCGCAGAACTTCGTCGAACCTGACGCGGCCGGCAAGCGGCAGATCGCACTCGACCAGGTCTTGAAGAATCGTGCCTTCGCACGGGTTACGCCTCTGCCGCTCTGGTCCGGCAACTTCGTCACCCCTGTCCAGGCCAAGCCGACGGACACATTTGGCATGACCCGCCTCTTCAATGAAGAGATGACAAGCACCCATCGTGGAACGGACTTCCCGATAGCAGAGGGTGCGCCGGTCATTGTGTCCAACTCTGGAACAGTGGTGCTCGCGAAGGAGCTCTTCTACGAGGGTAACTGTGTCATCGTCGACCACGGCGAGCGCTTCTTCACCATCTATATGCATCTGTCGAAGATCGATGTAAAGGCAGGCGAGAAGTTGAAGAAGGGTGAGCGCGTAGGCCTCTCCGGCAAGACGGGCCGGGTTACTGGGCCGCATCTTCACATGGGAGTGCGTTGGAACGGCGCTTATCTCGATCCGACGAAATTGCTGGCGCTAACGCTACCCAGCTTGAAAGATGACGATAAGTCTCCGGCACAGCGTAGGCATGTACACCAGCGATAGCTCGATGCCGGTATGTTGATGGTCACAGCCTGACTCTAGGGCTCGAGTTATACCTTAAGGAACTCCCGGGCCGGTCGATAGTATAGATATAAAGTTTCTTGCGTTCATCGCAACATGTTCCGAGAGCGTGTGTTTATTGAAGCGGAACTGATAGCAACATTGGTCGAAGGAGACCCCCAGATGAACGTAGAAGGAATTGTGACAGCTACTGTATTTTGTGTATTGACCGCCTCAGCTCTCGCGCAGTCTACAACCACCACCACGCCAGCCCCCGGCACCATTGCTGACCGCAAGCATGATCAGCAGGAGCGCATCGGTAACGGCGTCAAGAGCGGACAGCTTACTCCCAGGGAGACCACGAATCTCGAGAGGCGCGAAGCCAGCGTAAACCACGAGGAGCGCAACATGCGTAAGCACGACGATGGCCACCTGACCAACGCCGACCGCCGCGCGCTCAACCAGCGCCAGAACCACCTCTCGAAGTCCATCTACAAGGACAAGCACAACGCCCGCCGTCAGGGTCCTGCTTAGAACTACTTTCTTCGCTAGTCGCAGCAATGGCCGCTCGAATGAGCGGCCATTGCTGTCTGCGGCGATTCGTAACTGGAACGGTAGCTTGTCTAATCAGTGCTCGCGCAATGTGCAGGGATCGTCTGGATAGCCGCTCCTTAAGCACTTGTAACTGCCGGGTGGGCACTTCTTACTATTTTTAGGTGGGCGTGGAGGTCAACAAGTCGCGGCCGTTGTCGAGCTATCGCTTGAGCAGGTCGACCGGCTCGTTTATGTCCGTGACTCTGAAATACTTCGCGAGCGACGGATGCCGCTCCGAAACAGCCTGGTACATCAGCCAGGCAATCCGGCGGTAAGAGAAGTGGCCCTGCGGAGTACTCCGCAGCTCAGCGATATAGAGCGCCTCGGCAAAATCCATCTTGAAGAGCGAGCGGTTACGCGTACCGAGCGGCAAGATGTACTGTGCTGTAGCCTCGGCCTCTGCGATCCCGCTCAAGCTTAGAAGGTCGAATGCATCGTGAGCTGCCCGCATCGCCCGGTCGTACTGGGGCAGAAGCCCGGCCTCTTCAAGCCCCTCCGGCGCCTCGTAGCCATGCAGGCCGGTAAAGCCCTGCAGTATCTGGGTGCACTTGCGATGGCGGTGCATGTCGCGGAAGCCGCCGATATCCATGAGAATGTCGAAGCAAAGGGTCTGCCCGGCAGAGAACTCGCGCAGCAGTTCATCGTGCCTGCCGCGGTGGCGCAAGCCGATGTCTATGACTTCGTCCAGCCTCGCAGAGGGCAGCGCGCTGATGTGCCGGCGAATCTGCCGGTAAGGATAGTGGCAGGCCCCATAGAGCAGAGTAGTCGCGAGCTCGACCTCCAGCGACTGGTCGCGCTCGACCAGGTCGACGACGGGCGCCGGCTCGATAGCCTCTCCCCCAAGTAACTCGATCGCAGCCTGCCGCAGATCGCGCTCCGTTGCAATCCGGTAGTCGTTTGCGGCTGCATACTTGACCAGGGTTGGGGCAGTCTTCACCTTCCGAGTCAGCAGCTCCGCGGCGCGGTCGCCAAGCGCAGGATCAAGAGCGGCAATGTCGGCCTGCAGACTAGCCAGCGCCTCGCCCTGCACATTCCACGCTGCCCCTGCAGCCGCCTCGCGCAGCTTCTCGCCGAGTTCACGAACCTCCGCATGAGGCTCCGAGAGCAGTCGCGAGACCTGCGTCTCGAGCGTCCTTGCGCTGACGATCTGGCCGAGCGAAGTATTCGTGGCCAGCGGCAGCAGGTAGCGCGAAACATCAAATGCGCGGGCCTTCAGTGTGCGCTCGTAGCTCTCCGGCTTCATCTCGTCCGGTCGAGGTATCTGCCGCTTCAACGCCTGCAGCATCGCCTCGCCGGTCGCGTGGTACTCGGTGAAGAGTGCCTCGACGGCCGCCGTGTAGAGGCCTCGCAGCTCGACCGCAGGGCCAAACGCAGGCAGGTACCAGCCGCTCTTCGAGAAGTTCTGGTAGCGCGTGGAACGCTCCTGCCCGTCCCAGCGCTGCTCATCGACCAGCACGATTGCGGCAAGCAGGGAGAGGCGTTCGATCGCCATCGCCACATGGGCGAGGTCGGCGATCGAGCGATGGCCATACTGAAAGTAGAACGTGTTGAGAAACTGCTCCGCTCGCTGGCTGCTGATCTCCTGCAGCGACTGCTTCATCGACAGCGAGGATCGGGAATACTTCGCCATCGCGTAGGCGAGCACCTCCGGGTCAGCTCCAAACACTGCGAAGACCTCGGTCTGGTTCTGTTGCGGTGCCTCGGTGAGCGCAGTTTGAGGATCGATGGCGGGCATGGGCCTGACCAGAATACGGCATTCTCAGCACTCCGGCCTGAGCCTGGGATTGAACTGCCTCGGACACCAGCCGTGTTGCAACTTCCGTAACTTCCGCCTCGTCTTGTCTGTGGGTTTTGTGCGATCTTCTAGAGGCGTGCCCATCTCCGACATCCTCTCCGCGGTCGCTCACCGGCCGTGGCCGATACCCGCCACCCGCTGGGCCATGACCCAGCGCTGGAACGATCTTCTCTTTGCCCATTGGCCAGTGCCCGCCGAGGAGATGACGGCGCTGCTGCCCTCCGGCCTCGTTGCCGACACCTTCGACGGTTCGGCATGGGTGGGCATCGTGCCCTTCTGGATGGACCGCATCCAGATGCACGGAGCGCCCATGGTTCCGGGCGCTAACCGCTTCGCCGAGTTGAACCTGCGCACTTATGTGCGCCAGCGCAACAGCAATGCGGCCGGCGTGTACTTCTTTTCCCTCGATGCCGCCAATCCGATCGCTGTCGCCGTCGCGCGCATGGTCTTCCAGCTGCCATACTTCTGGGCGCGGATGAGCGTCAAGCATCACGGCGACCGCGACCTGCAGTACAGCAGCGAACGACTCTTCACCCGTCACCCCGCCCGCTTCAAAGCCGTATACCGCAGCCTCGGCCCGACGCATGCGCTCGAGCAAAGCCGCGCCGGCAGCATCGAGCACTTCCTCACCGAGCGCTACTGCCTCTACACCACCGATTCGAGGGGTGAGCTGCACCGCGGCAACATTCATCACCTGCCCTGGCCTCTTGAACGCGCCGAGGCAGAGATCCAGTGGAACGATCTGCCCACCGCCCACGGCATCCACCTGCCCGACGTACCGCCGCTGCTGCACTACGCCCGCGAGCTGACCGTCTATGTCTGGTCCCTGGAGCGGGTGCCGGTCATGCACTCCCGGCGTGCCGCCGCCGCAGTAGCGGCTACGCGGAATCTATAATCCTCCTGTGCGGTAACCACGGTGGTCACGAGCAGCACGCAGCGGAGCTGCGCTTCGTCTGCCACCGCAGGCCCGTTTGAGAAAGACTCAGGAAAGACAGGTTTCCGATGGCGGCACTGCAAGGAAAGACGGCGCTGGTCTCTGGCGCTTCGCAGGGAATTGGCCGCGCCTGCGCGCTGCGGCTCGCGCAGGCAGGCGCAGTAGTAGCGCTGGCCGCACGTAATGAATCGAAGCTGAGCGAGGTAGCCGCAGAGATTGCTGCCCTCGGTGGCACGGCGCACGTCTTCGTCCTCGACGCCGACAGCGAAGAATCGATCAAGGCCGCTGCCCGCGCCGCCATCGCGCAGCTCGGCCGCGTCGACATCCTCGTGAACAACGCCGGCATCACCCGCGACACCCTGCTGCTGCGCATGAAGCGCGCGGACTGGGATAGCGTCCTCTCGACCAATCTCACCGGCGCCTTCCTGCTCACCCAGGCGCTGATCGGCCCGATGCTCAAGGCCCGCTGGGGTCGCATCGTCAACGTGAGCAGCGTCACTGGCGAGACGGGCCAGGCAGGGCAGACGAACTATGCGGCGAGCAAGGCGGGTCTCATCGGGTTCACCAAGGCCCTTGCCCGCGAACTCGCCTCCCGCGGCATCACCGCCAATGCGGTCGCTCCAGGCTACATCGAGACGCCTATGACTGCGGTCCTCGACCAAAAGCAGCGCGCCGCCGTGCTGGCGCAGATACCGCTCGGCCGCGTCGGCACCGACGCCGAGGTCGCCCACGCGGTAGCCTTCCTGGCCTCTGAGGAGGCCAGCTACATCACCGGCCACGTGCTCGACGTGAACGGCGGCATGTACATGGGGTGACCTGACCCCGGCCCATCATGATCCAAAGGTCCTGTCGCTGCTTCGACCGGTCAGCGGCAGTAATGGGCTGAAGGCACGATCTAGACCGTAGGCATACCCGAGACCGGCCCGGCGTGCGCGCCCTGGGCGCTCGCTTCATCGTGCCAGCCGCGCTTCAGCAGCTCGGCATTCAACTCCGCCCCAATCAGCGTCGACAAGGCGATGATGTAGAACCAGAGCATCAGCACGATGACCGCGCCCAGCGAGCCATAGGTAGTGTTGTAGTTGGCGAAATGCCGTATATAGAAGCTGAAGCCGAACGAACCCACAAACCAGCCGAAGACCGTTACCAGGGCGCCGGGCCAGTTCGAGACCAGGCGCTGTCTCCTGTTCGGCCCCAGCGTATAGAGCAACGCAATTCCAAGCACGAAGGTAACGAAGGTAACCCCGAGGCGCAGCACTGGCCACATCAGCGCAAACTTCCTCGGGATAGGAAACACCTCCGTAATCATCCGGCCGAAGCTCGGCCCCGCCATCAGCGCCAGCATAGAGACGGTGAGCAATCCACCGGTCGTAAAGGTGAGCAGCAGGGCCTGCAGGCGGTCCCGCCACCACGAACGGGATGTCTTGACGTCATACGCGATGTCCAGCGCTTCGATCATCGCGGAAAAGCCCCCGGTTGACGCCCAGAGGTAGCCAAGAATCCCGAAGGAGAGCACGCCGCCCCGATGCGGCGTCATCACGCTGATCATGATGTGCTGCACCAGGTTCATGGCGTCGGGAGGCACGAACTCCGCCATCAGATCCAGCAGCTGGTTGAAGACGTCGGGGATCGGCAGATACGCCAGCAGCGAGGAAAAAATCACCAGCATCGGCACCAGGGAGAGCACGGAGTAGAAGGCGAGCGCAGCCGCGATCACAAAGGCGCGCGTCCGCAGCAGCTCGCCGTAGATGACGATGGCGAAATGCCCCGCATAGCCGAATTGTTGCCGCGTATCCAACGTTCCCACCTTCGCCGTATGTTATTGGATGCCAGCACAAAGTTATGACCGCGATTGAGCAAAGCCTGATGGCAAAATCGCCGTGCAGGGGCCGCTGGCATGCTTTCATTCTGTTAGCTTTCGCGTGTCAGGCTGCGGGGCGGCTCGATGAGCGTGTCAGGCGGTTCGGGGCTAGCCTGTTCGATACCCGCAAAGGCGGCGGGCTGTGCGCTCGGGACAGAGGGCGAGCCGCAGGCGCGGGCCTCGGACGCTCTTTAAACTCTGTTGACAGGCTGAAATGTCCGTGTAAATTTTCTACTGGCGAACTGCAGAAATGACGCGCTATGCGGTGAACATGCTTTTCCCAAACGAATGTAACTAAACGGCTTATTCCCGGACGTTCTGAAACACGCACGGCGCATCGAATATAGTTCTTGCTCACCCCCGATTACGCGTGTTAACTATGTCCTAACGCTGCGAGGGCCAGGTCGATCCGGGGGATTCTCCCAGCGCCAGGTGTCGAAAGAGGAATGATTCACATGCAAATTGGAACAACGATTCGCGGTTATCGCCTGCAAAAGGGGTTCTCACAAGGGGATGTAGAAAAGCGTACCGGACTGCTCCGCTGTTACCTCTCAAGGGTGGAAAACGGGCACACTGTACCTTCCATCGATACGCTCTCGAAGATCGCGATTGCACTCGATCTGCCCCTGGCGCAATTCTTCGCCGAGGACAGCCTCGACAAAGACCTGAATACCCAGAAATTGACCGACGATGAACTTCGATTTCTGACGCAGATCAGGCGCTATTCCAGCAACCTGAACGACAGCGATCGTCGCCTGCTGCTGGCGATGGTCAAGAAGTTTGCTGCAACCGCTGTCGGTTAGCAGCCGGCCCCGGGCACGATGGCTGCGGTGAGCAGCTCAAGATACTCTCTCGCAAATCCTCGTCCCACGCCAGCCAACACCTCTTCCAGGCCGCTCGAAGAGGCGCACGACGGCAGTAGCAACCGAGGCCGGAGGGCTTCCCTGCCTTCAGCCTGCCCTGCGGATACGAGCCGCTTTTCAGCCTGAGTGGTTCCGGTAGATCCCATAGGCAAGCAGCAGCAGGACGAAGATTCCGCCGCCATATGCCAGGCGCTGCCGCTGCAGAAACTGGCCCCTCGGAGCGCCTATTCTAGGCAGCAGAGGAACGCCCAGCACCAGCCCCGTCAGGAACCCTCCCAGGTGGGCCATATTATCGATCTGCAGAGCCGTCCCTGCGAGTGAAATCCCGCCGCCAATGACGAAGTTCACCACCGCGAACCAGATCACGCTTCGTCGCAGACGCTGCAGCTCCTGGGGAGGCACCGGCAGCAGCGGCGACTTGAGCAGCATGATCAGCACCCCGGCAAGCCCGAAGATGGCTCCCGACGCTCCCACGCTGAAGGCGTCCGGGTGGACTGCCGTACTAAGCAGGCTGCCGCCGATTCCCGTCAGCAGGTAGACTCCCAGCAGCCCGTAGGAGCCGAGCAGCGGCTCACCCAGCAGCCCGAGGTTCCAGAGGCACCACATATTCGTGCCGAAGTGAATGATGCCGTTATGGATGAAGGTTGAGCTGACCACACGCCACCACTGGCCGTAGCCGGTCTCCGCGACGCCGGAGTTGGCGCCGTGATCGAGCACCCACTGCTCCACTGCCGGACGAAACTCCATCGGCAGGAAGACCAGCAGATTGATGGCCAGCAGTATGTATGTCGCCGGCGCCGACGCCCAGCGGGAGCGCCGCCGCGGCGCCGGCTCGGCAGCCATGTCATAGGACGAAGCCTGATGAATACCCTGGTACTCGACACTGCTGTAGGCGTCGCCGTTCGCGGGCTGATTGCGAGGGTCCGCGGCCAGTGGAGGCAGTATCTCCGGCCGTCCCTCACCGGAGCCAGGCGGCCTTGCTTGCCAGTTCATCTCAGTCTCTCCCTCGCCCCGGCGCTTCTATACTGCACTCTGCCCTTGCATCGCCTGACCTCATGATAGACGATGCCAGCGGAGGCCCTTCGTGTCGCCAAAGTGATAGATCGCAGGTCCGGGACGCGGGACCTTTCCGTCCTTCAGAGCCTGCGGCGAACGGGTTCTGGCATACTTCACTACACCGGGCTTCGCGGCTGAAGGAGAGGCAATTGCAGGGTAGCAAACGGATCAGGCGCGCATTGTTAAGCGTCACAGATAAGACCGGGCTGGTGGAGTTTGCGCAGCATCTTCAAGCGCACAGCGTCGAACTGATCTCGACCGGCGGAACCGCTGCGGTTCTGCGGCAGGCCGGCCTGCCGGTCAAGGATATTGCGGAGCTGACCGGCTTCCCAGAGATGCTCGACGGGCGGGTAAAGACGCTCCATCCCAAGGTACATGGCGGCCTGCTCTACATCCGTGACAGGCCTGAACACGTGTCCGCTGTCGAGGCGCACGGCATTCAACCCATCGACATGGTGGTGGTGAACCTCTACGCGTTTGAGAAGACCGCCGCGAAGCCGGGCGCTTGCTTCGAAGAGATCATCGAGAACATCGACATCGGTGGGCCCTCGATGGTCCGTTCGGCCGCCAAGAACTTTGAGGACGTCGCGATTGTCACCTTGCCGTCCGACTACAAGGCTCTGGCCGAGGAGTTCGAGATGCACGCCGGCTGCATCACCCGTGAGACTCGATGGAGGCTCGCGCGCGCAGCGTTTTCAGTGACCGCCGCATACGACACTGCCATCGCGAACACCCTCGATCAGCTGCCCGGCCCGTCGGCGCACTCGGGGTCCCATGCCGAGAGCGAAAGCGCCGCCGTCCCGAGCGAAAGCGCCGCGGCACTTGCCGACAACACCCACCCCCTGCCTCCCGTACTGCGGCTCTCCTATCCTCTATCGATGCAGCTGCGCTACGGTGAAAATCCGCACCAGCGCGCGGCCCTCTACTCCGACGGAAGCGGCGCGGGCATCGCGGCCGCAAAGCAGTTGCAGGGCAAGGAGCTCAGCTACAACAACCTCGTCGACCTCGATGCCTGCTGGGAGCTGGTGCAGGAGTTTGAGAGCGCCGCGGTCGTCATCATCAAGCACACCAATCCGGCGGGCGCCGCAACTGCGGCTACTGTGCTCGAGGCTTATGAGAAGGCGCTGGCGGCCGATCCCGTCTCGGCCTTCGGCGGCGTGATCGGCGTCAACCGCGAGATCGATGAAGCCGCCGCGGAGCAGATCGCGAAGCTCTTCGTCGAGGCCATCGTCGCTCCGGCATTCTCTTCTGCGGCCTTGCAGCGCTTCGCTGCGAAGAAGAACCTGCGCCTCGTGCAGGTCGCCGCAACCGGGTCGACGGCCGCTGCGGCGACTCGCGTCATCAAGCAGGTCTCGGGCGGCCTGCTGCTGCAGGACCGCGACACCGGCGCCATTACGGCGGCAGAACTCAAGGCGGTCACCCTGCGCAGGCCGACCGATAGCGAGACCGAAGCGCTGCTCTTCGCATGGCGGGTCTGCAAACACGTGAAGTCGAACGCCATCGTCTACGCCCGCGACGGACAGACGCTCGGAGTAGGCGCCGGGCAGATGAGCCGCGTCGATTCGGCGCGGTTCGGGGCGATGAAGGCGGTGCTCTCGCTCAAAGGCTGCGTTGCCGCGTCGGACGCCTTCTTTCCGTTTCCTGATGGCCTCGAGGTAGTCGCAGAAGCGGGCGCAACCGCCGTCATCCAGCCGGGAGGCTCGGTTCGCGACGCAGAGGTGATCGAGGCAGCCGACCGGCTTGGAATTGCGATGGCCTTCACCGGCATGCGTCACTTCCGGCATTGAGCTGGTTACCCGCTGCATCGACCAGCCTGGGTAGGCGTGTGAAAATGACGGACACCGCTCGCATTTGGCCACACTAGAGATTTAACAGTCGCGCCTGGACGGCGCACCGGAGACAGAACATGGCATTCACGCGAAGAGAATTTACCCGGCTGCTGGCGGGCACAGCAGCCGCCTGCTCCATTCCTCACCTGGCCGCCAGTCGCGCGCTGGCGCAGACATCGACCGTCACTGAAACGGCGGGCGGCAAGCGCGTCGGCTACTGTGTCGTGGGTCTGGGCCGCATCTCCGCCGATCACTTCATGCCCGGCGTTCGCGCCTCCGCGCGTTCGCGGGTGACGGCGCTGGTCAGCGGGCATCCCGACAAGGCCAGAAAGCTGGCCGCGCAGTACGGCCTACCTGACAGCTCGGTCTACACCTACGAGACCTACGACCGCATTCGCGACAACCCTGAGGTCGATGCCGTCTACATCGGCCTGCCCAACAGCATGCATGCGGAGTACTCCATCCGCGCCGCTGAGGCAGGCAAGCACGTGCTCTGTGAAAAGCCGATGTCGACCAGCGTCGCCGATGCACGCGAGATGATCGCCGCCTCCGCCAAGGCTGGTAAAAAGCTGATGATCGCCTACCGCGTTCAGCTCGAACCTACCAACCTTCGCGCAATAGAACTGATTCGCAGCGGTGCACTCGGCTCCGTGCAGGCGATCGAAAGCGCGAACGGCTTCAACATCTCGAAGGGCGAGTGGCGGCTCAACAAGAAGCTCGCCGGTGGCGGACCGCTGCTCGACGTCGGCATCTATTCACTCAACGCGACCCGCTACCTCACCGGCGAGGAGCCGCAGCACATCTCCGCCTACAGCTCGGTCATCGATCACGATGGCCGCTTTGATGAGGTAGAGGAGAACATCTCCTGGACCATGAAATTTCCCTCCGGCATCGTTGCAAGCTGCAACTCTACCTATGGCGGCGATATGGATGGCTACTACCGCGTGCACGGCTCGAAGGGCGTGCTGCAGCTGCTGCCCGCGTTTATCTACGAGGGCGAGCACCTTACCGGGCATCTCTATGAGGGCGACCAGCACCTCGACGAGGCGGCAAAGGAGAAGGATCCCGCGCACTTCACGCGCATGGCCGACCATTTCTCCACCTGCGTGATCGAGGGCAAGACTCCCAGGAGCCCGGGCGAAGAGGGGCTGCGCGACATGAGCTGGATCGCAGAGATCTACAAGTCGGCGGGGCTGTCTCTGTAGCTGGTGCGATAGTCTTGGTCCATGTCGAACCGGCCCGAGCTTGGATTTGAACCGTCAACAGCACAGGCACCCACGCCGTTGATGTGCAGTCTGCCGACAGCGGAGCTGCGCGCCAGGCGTGGGGAGATTCAAGCCCTGCTCGAGGGCGCGATAGCAATCGTCGACCTTGCCGATGGCGTCGAGCTGCGGTTTGCGGCGACCAGCGAGAAGGCTCACGCCTTGACCGACCTGATCCTCTTGGAACGAGTCTGCTGCAGCAGCCTGACCTACGAACTGCGCTCCACGCCCGATCACTCCTACATGGCCCTTCGCGTCACCGGTCCACCGGCTCATCACGCGGCTCTGCGCGCAATGTTTGCGGTCGCGCCAGGGTAATAAGTGAATCAATATTCCCCAGTGACCACGTTGAGCAGCGGCTCGCCCGCTATGAAGCGTCGCAGCTGAGCAGCCGCGAATGCCATTCCTCGCACCAGGAACAAGGGGCTCGAGCCGGCCACATGGGGAGTAAGAAGCAGGTTTGGCGCACTCCACAGCGGATGGCCCTCGGGCAGCGGCTCTGGATCGGTGACATCGAGAGCCGCGCGGATACGGCCGGAGCCGAGTGCATCGACGAGAGCCGCCGTGTCGACAACCGGTCCGCGCGCCGCATTCACCAGCAGCGCTCCACGCTTCATCAGGCCCAGCTCATCGGCTCCCATCATGTGCGTCGTCTCGGCAGTCAGCGGAACGATGAGCACCACGACATCCGCTGCGGGCAGCAGGCTGCGAAGCTCCGACACCGGCTCAACACCCTCACGAGCACCTCGGGCGACGCGTACGACGTTGACCTGGAACGGCAGCAGGCGCTCTTCGATCGACCTGCCGATCGATCCGTAGCCGACGATCAGCACCGTCTTGCCGGCGAGCTCCTCGACCAGCACCGGCGGTCTGAACTGGCGCTCGATCCCGTGCAGCTTCCGGTAGGCCTGGTTCACCTCTATGCGGCGCGACCAGCTGCCCGCTGCCTGCAGGCCTGCATAAAAGGGGAAATACTTCAACGATGCCAGGATGGCGGCAACCACCCACTCCGCCGTGGCCACGTTGTGCAAACCCTGTCCGTCGCACACCTCGACGCCTGGCGGAACGATGGGCAACAGCCAGTCAACGCCGGCGAGCAGCGACTGCACAACCTTGACGCCGTCGAGCTTCGAAAAGACCTCGACGGCGGCCTTGGGAGACAGTGGAGGAATCCAGAAATCGATCGCGGTCTCTGCTGTGGGATGGTCAGGGATGCGGATCAGCCGCACATCCTCCGGCCAATCGCGCAGGAGGTCAGAGTCGATCCAATCCGGTAGCCCCGCGCGCACCATCAGAACGTCCTCCGCTCTCAAAATCCCTCCCCATGCTACACGGGGGACTTTGACCGAGGTCCGTTCCGGGCTGCGCCTACTTCGGTGCGGGCAGTCCGGGGTTATCCGCTTGGGCAGCCTTCATGAAGCCCTCCTGGGTCATCAGCTGGCGGAACTCCTGAGTCTCGCGCAGCTCTGCCAACTCTTCATCTTCCATCAGCCGCTTGCGGTCGTTGAAGCCGCCTTCAAGGGCCTGGCGCAGGCACTCGAGGGCTTTCGTATAGTTGCCGGCCCTGGCGTAAAACTTGGCCAGATAGAAGTTCAGCATGGCGCTTGCTTCGCGCGATCCCGTCTCCTGAATCCTGTTGACTGACTGACCATCAAAGACAGTCGGATCGAGCCTGAAGGCCAGCCGGTAGGCCTTGCCGCCGCGTTTGTAGTCTCCCCGGGCAAACTGCGCGGTGCCCAGGTTGGCGTACATCACCGCCGACCGCGGTGAAAGCTTCAGCGCCTTGATATAGTAACGCGCCGACCCCCGGAAGTCCTGCTCCGCAAACAGCACCGTCCCCATGTTATTGAGGGCCTCGGCATACTTCGGCTCCAGCCGCAGAGCGTGCTCGTAACTCGCGCGCGCAGCCTTCATGTTGAACATGTGCTGATAAGCGATGCCGAGCTTGTTCCACACCACAGGGGAGTTGCCGGCGACCTGCTGGTACGCGTTCACCGCGTCCAGGTAGCGCTTGCGAACGATGTAAAGGTCACCTAGATCTTCCTGGTGTGCGATCTGCGTAGGCGAGGTGTCGAGAGGTTCATTGGGAGCAAGGCTGGCCTGGAGCTTGGGCGGGGTGCTGACTCCACTTTGCTCGCTGGCCTGAGCAAGAGACTGGCTCTGGAACTGGGAGTTCGCAGCTGGCGAGAAGATCAGGGCGATGGCGACCAGCGCGCCTGGCGCTTGAATCTGCCGAATGTACTGCATATTGTGCCTCCCGACCGGAACAGATCGAGGCAGGGTTTTGATATCAACCTGTCATGCTCAGAATTCTAGCCCCGTCAATGTGCACTTGTGTACAGCGTATAGAAATAATTCCTTCTTTAGTGCGAAACGGGAAACTTCCCAGCGCCACCTCTGCTCGAGTACCGCAATGGGTCAGGAACCCTCCCTGCCCTTGAGAAACGCAGTCGGGTCCCAGACGAGCGTTCGAGGCCGTGCTATGCTGCCGGACATGCGCCGCTCCACCATGTGGCTTCTGATCGCGTGCGGCTGGCTCGTCGACACGGCCATCGTTCTCTACCGGCAGGGCGGCCGCCAGGCAGCAATCCCCTTCTCGGTAGTTCTGGTGTTCGTGGCGGTCGGCCTTGGCTTTCGCCGCTCCGAGTCGCGCAAAGACCGTCCTGAGGCCGGATAGCGCCCCACCACCCAGCTTCACTGCAAGTGACAGAAAGCGCGGCTGCCTAGGTCGCCAGCGCGCCGGTGTAGACGGCCATCCCGGCCACCGCGTCGACCCCGATCGCATGCAGAGCATCGATCTCCGCGCGTTGCTTGATGCCCCCGGCCACGATGAGCTGGCGAGAAGTCACCTGCCGCAGCCGCTCAGCCACCTCCATGGGAAATCCCTGCATCGTGCCCTCCCTGTCAATGTGGGTATAGAGAAATGCGGCGCAAAAGGGCTCAAGCAGGATCATGGCTTCGTCAGGCCTCAGGGCGACCTCTTCCTTCCAGCCTTTTATCGAGACGCGGCCCTTCTTCGTGTCTACGCTGCATACGATCCGGTCCGCTCCGACGTGCTCCGCCAGCGACGCAGCGAAGCTGGTATTCACCAGGCTGTCAGGTCTTGCGCCCACGTTCTTGCCGCTCGCTGGGTGAGGCTTGGAGCGCGAGCCCGCGTGCTGGGCAGCCTCGCCGGCCAGGACCGCGCCGGAGTTAAACAGCGCCGAGCCAACGATCACTCGCCGCGCGCCCTCCTCGATCAGCCGTCGGGCCGCTGCAGCGGTCGCGATGCCGCCGCCCACCTGGCAGGGAAGGCGTGCCGCAAATTTGGCGATCAGGGCGCGGTTCTCCCCCTGGCGCATCGCCGCATCGAGGTCGATAAGCTGCACCAGCGGATAGCCAGAGAACCGCTCAATCCAGTATTCAAAGTCATCGAAGGCCAGCTTGAGCGTCTCGCCGTGCACGAGCTGCACAATGCGCCCGCCCATAAGATCGATCGAAGGAATCAGCATGGAGGCCTCAGCACGTGGGCCTCAGCACCGGGCCTCAGCACGGCAGCCTCACCGGAACACCCGCGCGCGCCAGCTCTTCCTTGAGCGCCCGCGCATCGGCCACCCCGAAGTGAAAGATGCTCGCCGCGAGTGCCGCGTCCGCCTTGCCGGCGAGGAAGACGTCGGCGAAGTGCGCCGCGTTGCCCGCCCCTCCCGAGGCGATCACCGGGATCGATACGGCCTCACTCACCCGCGCCGTCAGCTCGCAGTCGAAGCCGGCTCGCGTACCATCCGCATCCATCGAGGTAAGCAGAATCTCGCCCGCACCTCGCGCCTCGGCCTCCCGCGCCCAGTGGACCACCTTGCGCCCCGTGTCCCTGCGGCCTCCACTGACGAAGACCGCCGCATCACCGGCCGGATCGGCCGCCAGCGGATCGCGGCGCGCATCGATCGCGACGATCACCGCCTGCGCTCCGAAGCTGCGGCCTATCTCGTCGATCAGCTCGGGACGCGCGATCGCAGCGGAGTTGATGCTGACCTTGTCCGCGCCCGCATGGAAGACCGCCGCAGCCTCATCGGCAGAGCGGATGCCACCGCCCACCGTGAAGGGGATGAAAAGCTCCCTCGCCGTTCGCTTCACTGTCTCGATCAGAGTCCCGCGGCCCTCATGCGTCGCCGTGATGTCGAGCAGCACAATCTCGTCCGCACCCGCCGCTGCATGACGTGCTGCCAGCGCCGCAGGGTCCCCGGCGTCAATGAGATCGACGAACTGCACGCCCTTCACCACCCGCCCCGCTCGCACATCCAGGCAGGCGATGATCCGCTTGGTCAACACGCTCAGAGCCTCACAAAATTCGAGAGTACGCGGAGCCCGGCGGCTGCCGACTTCTCCGGGTGGAACTGAACGCCCATCACATTGTCGCGTTCGATCGCGCCGGTGAACGATTCACCATAGTCTGTAACCGCTACTGTAGCGTGATTGACGGGAGCCTTGTAGGAATGAGTGTAGTAGACGAACGAGCCCTCCGGAACCCCGTCCATTAGACGAGACTGGGGCCGGATGCTCAGCGAATTCCAGCCCACATGCGGCACCTTTTCCGTCGTCTGAAAGCGATCACAGCTACCCTCAAAGTGCCCCATCCCTGCGACGCCCGGCGCCTCTGTGCTGCCCTCGAAGAGCCACTGCAGCCCGACGCATATCCCCAGGAACGGCGCGCCCCGCGCAATAGTCTCGCGTACTGCATCGGTCAGACCAGTCGCGGACAGCAGGCGCGTAGCAGCGAAGTGGCCGACGCCCGGCAAAACGACCTTGTCGGCCCGGCGCACTACCTCAGGATCTGCTGTGACCAGGGCATCGGCGGAGATCGCGTGCAGCGCCTTCATCACAGAGGTGAGATTGCCCGCCTTGTAGTCGATGACAGCGATCAAGCTCTTCTCCTTTCCGCGGTGCAGAGGGCGGCGAGCGGTCGCTGCATGCACATTTAGAGCAGGCCCTTGGTGCTCGGCAGCATCTCTCCGAGCTGGCGGTCGCGCGAACACGCAACCCGCAGAGCGCGCGCAAATGCCTTGAACATGGCCTCGATCTTGTGGTGGTTGGAGCGGCCGTACATCGTCTTCACGTGTACGTTGGCCTTTGCTCCGCGCGCGAAACCCTCGAAGAAATCCTCCACCAGTTCGCTCTGCAGGTCGCCCACCAGGCGCGTCTTCACCTTCGTCTTCACCACGCACGCCACTCGTCCGCTGAGATCGACAGCCGCGACCGCGAGTGTCTCGTCCATCGGCATGAGAAAGTAGCCCGCACGCAGGATGCCCCGCTTCGCGCCCAGCGCCTGCTCAAATGCCTCTCCGAGCGCGATACCTACATCCTCGACGGTGTGGTGCTGATCGACATCGAGGTCTCCATCGCAGGAGAGTTCAAGGTCAAAGGCGCCGTGCCGAGTAAACAATTCAAGCATGTGATCAAAAAAGCGTATTCCAGTACTAATGTTGTAGTTGCCGCCGCCTTCGATGGTCAGATGGAGCGCGATCTTCGTCTCTGTGGTGTCGCGTCGCAGAGCAGCAGTGCGCGGCTTACCCGCGTCAGCAGGAGCTGCATCCCCCTCGCGCGTCGAGGCCGCCTTTGAAGCTGTCCTAGGCATCTCTGGTCCACCCAATCTCCAGCAGCGACTGCTTCAGCACTGGAATTGCGTCCGCCATCTGCTCGCGTGTGCCGATCGTCACTCGCACGCATCCGCCGCAACCTGGGTCGCTCGACCTGTCTCTCACCAGCACGTTGCTGCTACGCATCGCTTCGACAAACTCCTTGTGCTTCGCACCGATCTTGACCAGGATGAAGTTTGCCTTGCTTGACCAGTAACGCACCCCGAGCAGATCAAGCGCCTCTGCAAACTCTGTGCGTGCCGCGAGCACCTGGTCGACGTACCAGCGCAGGTAGATCTCGTCATTGAGAGCCGGCCGCAGGCACGCAAGCGCCAGCGAATTTACGCTGTAAGGCGATATCACGCGGCGCAGCCAGTGCATGCTGTCGGCATGTGCGGCGAGCACGCCCAGGCGCAGTCCCGCCAGTCCATAAGCCTTCGAAAACGTCCGCGCTACCAGCAGGTTTGGGATGCGGCCGACCTGGTCCATCACCGTCTCGCCAAAGAAGTGGAAGTACGCCTCATCGACAAGCACCGCCGCGTGCGGCGCACGTTTTGCGATCTGAATCAGCTGCTCGCGCGACGCCGTGCTGCCGGTCGGGCTGTTCGGATTGGCGATAAAGATGAGCTTTGTCTTCGCCGTGATCGCCTCCAGCATCTGCTCAAACGGAAAGGCAAAGTCTTTACCGGCGTCGATCATCTTGAGGCGCGCTCCGGCGCCGCTGGCATAGACCTCGTACATGGAGTAGGTAGGAACTGAGAAGAGTATCTCGTCGGCCTCATCGAGATACGTCTCGCACAGCACGTGGATAGCCTCGTCGACGCCGTTGGTGAGCAGCACCTGTGCGGGATCGAGTTGCAGATGCTCCGCCACGAGCGATTCCAACGGCTCGCGCTGAGGGTAGCGCGTGAGCTCGGCGGCTGTGATGTTGCGCAGGGCCTCGAGTACGCGCGGCGAGCACTGCAGGGTGTTCTCGTTGAAGTCGAGCCGAAGGCCATCGCGCGATCCCAGCGGCGGATGGTACTCCTTCATGTCGAGCACCGCCTGGCGCGGCGCGGGCGCCGTGCCCGATTCCGCGTTGGCCTGCAATTCGTTCAGCTCAAGCATGGGCCGCCCTCATTCGTATTGCCTCTGCGTGACCGTGCAATCCCTCAGCCTCTGCGAGGGTAATCGCCGCCGGGGCAAGCGTCCGCAGCGCGGCCGCGCCATAGTGCTGCACGGTGATCACCTTCACGAAGTCGTTCACGCTCAAGCCGCCCCGAACCCGCGCCAGCCCGCCTGTCGGCAGCGTGTGGTTGGGACCCGAGATGTAATCGCCCATTGGCTGCGGCGAGTACCTGCCGGCGAAGACCGAGCCGGCGTTCCTGACCCATGTCACGTCTTCCTGCGCATCCACCGTAAGATGCTCGGGCGCCAGCCGGTTAGTGATCTCATGCGCCTCCTCAACTGACGAGGCGATCACGGCATAACCACTGTTACGAATCGCTTCCTTCGCAATCGCATTCAGCTTGACCCGCTGTTTCACTTCGGCGATGACGGCCGTCGCGAGCAAGTCCTGCGTGGTCACCAGAAGGGCGAGGGCCTGCGGATCGTGCTCAGCCTGTGCCACAAGATCGGACGCAATCGCCGCCGGGTCGCCCGTCTCGCTCGTAACCACAATCTCCGTGGGCCCGGCCAGCATATCGATGCCGCAGTCGAAAGCTACTAATGTTTTAGCTGTCGTTACGAATGCGTTGCCTGGTCCGACGATCTTATCGACTCGGGCGATGCTCTCAGTGCCATACGCGAGCGCTGCAATCGCCTGCGCTCCCCCGATCTGGTAGAACTCCGTCACCCCGAGCAACCATGCGGCAGCCAGCGTCTCTGGTGCGGGCCGCGGCGAGCAGACGGCAATCCTCCGAACCCCGGCCACCTGCGCTGGAATGACAGTCATCAGCATCGTCGAAGGCAGAGGATACCTTCCACCCGGCACGTAGCAGCCGACAGCCTCGAGCGGGCGAATGACCTGCCCTGTGTTCAAGCCCGGCAGCGGAGAAAAGGACCATTCCACTGGCAGTTGCCGCCGCGCAAACTCACGGATGTTCGATGCGGCAGCCTCCAGCGCGTTCCTCAACGCGGCCGGAGTGGCATCCCAGGCACGCTGCATCTCCTCTCGACGAATACGTAACAGTGACTGCGCCGAGAGCCCATCTAACCTGGTGGAATACCTTCGAAGCGCCTCATCCCCACCCTGTCGCACGCCATCTACGATGCGCCGCACTACCGGCAATACATCCGCCGAGCTGCGCTCCCCGCGACGCTCCAGCTGGACGAGCAGCCGCTCAGTCTCCTTTGCACCGCGGCCTGTCGTCCTGGCCAGCTTCATTGCAGCAGCTCCTAATCCTTTAGGCGATCGGCTAGAGCACAACTTTGCTAAGCGGATATTCAACGATTCCAGTGGCACCCGCCGCCCTCAGCTTGGGCACCACGTCCCGGACCACCTCTTCTTCGAGGATCGTATTCACTGCAACCCAGCCAGAGTCGCTCAACGCCGAGATAGTAGGCGAATTCAACGCCGGCAGCACCGCGATCACGCGCTCAAGATTGATTTCCTGAACATTGAGCATCAGTCCGACGCGGCCCTGCGCCGAGATGGCAGCGCCCAGCATCAAGGCCAGCGTGTCGACCTTCGCCTTCTTCCAGGGGTCCTGGTAGGCGCCTTTGTTGGCGATGAGGTGGGTCTCGCTTTCCATCACCGTGTCGATGATGCGCAGCCGGTTGGCCTTGAGCGAGCTGCCCGTCTCGGTGACCTCGACGATGGCGTCGGCGAGCGTGGGCGGCTTGACCTCCGTCGCGCCCCAGCTGAACTCTACTTTCACCGGAACATTCTTGCCCGCGAAGTAGCGCTTCGTCACCTCGACCAGCTCCGTCGCAATCGTCAGGCCGGCAAGGTCCTCGGCCCGGTTGAACTTCGAATCCTCTGGCACCGCGAGCACCCAGCGCACCTTGCGCCGGCTCTGCTTCGAATAGGTGAGAGTGGTCGCGCTGATCACATCGAGGCCGCTCTCGATCACCCAGTCGATGCCCGTAAGTCCCGCATCAAGTACTCCGTGTTCCACGTAGCGCGCCATCTCCTGCGCGCGAATGAGCATGCACTCAATCTCGTTGTCGTCGATGGTCGGGAAATAGGAGCGGCCGTTGGCGTAGATGTTCCAGCCCGCGCGCGCAAACAGCGCGATGGTGGCGTCCTGCAGACTGCCCTTGGGAATCCCGAGGCGAAGTTTATTTGCCACTTGCAGCCTCTACTCTCCGTGCGGCCACCGCGATCGGGCGCGTGAAGCAGCTCACCGTGCCCTCATGACACACCAGTCCATCGCCCTCAACCTCGACGCGAAACAGCAGCGTGTCCTGGTCGCAATCGGTCGCCGCATCGACCACCCGCAGACGGTTGCCGCTGGTCTCGCCCTTCATCCAAAGCTTCTGGCGCGTCCGGCTCCAAAAGGTAACAAACCCCGTGTCGAGGGTCTTCCGGTAGCTCTCCTCGTTGAGGAAGCCAACCATCAGCAGCTGGCCGGTCGTCGCGTCCTGCACGATCCCGGGCACCAGGCCATCCATCTTTTCAAAGTCGATCTTGCTTTCTGTCATCGTTCATCTCTCTCGTTGCCTGGCGCTCTGGTGTGTGCTCTAGACGCAAAAAACCCGCCTGCGCTCTCGCGTCGGCGGGTTTCTATTCTCTCGATGCCCGGTCTGCTAAAGTCCGGAAGAGTCCGCCGACACGCTCGTCACGTGGTGATGGTGGAGATGACGATGATGTGCGGCGATCTGCATCTGCTGATAACCCTAAATCGGGAGCGGCCCCATGTCAATCAACGTTTTGATCCGACGTTTCTACTTCGTCGCGAGCGCGGAAACGCCAGCGATCAGTAAAGAGTCAAGCGTACGCGGTAGGCCTGCAGCAAAACATAGGGCAGCAAGGTGAAGGCGAGGAGCGTCCCCGCGTGAGCAAGGCCGAAGCAGGAGGCAGCGCTCGAAAGCTCGAAGGCAACGTGCATCCGGCCGTGCCCCATGGCTGAGGGGACCGAGCGAGCGGCCATGATCTGATTCGCTCCCCCGAGCAGTGCAATCGTCACCATCCCGATCACGGGCCATGGCCCGTTCGCTCTGAGCCGGATCGCCACCAGGACGATGCCCCAGCCGACCAGCAGCGGCGCGATGAAGTAGAGCAGCCTGCCCACACCGAAGTAGAGAATCGCCGTCCCGTGCACCGGCACAAACGGCGAACTCGCCTGCGGCAGGAAGATCCTCCAACCCGACAGCAGGATCAACGACGCAATCGTATAAGCACCCGCCAGCAGAAGAACGGGCGCCAATCCAAAGAGCGCCCAGGGAGCTCGCGCAGACAGCAGGTGCAGCGGACCACCGGTGGCGTTCAAGTCAAATCCTCTGGCCGGGCAGAGGTGTTCACGAGCTGCGGAGCAGACCACGTTCGCGGCAATCGACAGGCCGGGGCCGGCAATGAGCAGCGCCTCAAATTCTGCGCCGTAGCGCTGCCGCCAGCCGCCGGGGTACAGGCATACCAGCGCGTGAGCAAGTCGAGTGTTCATCGTGCCTCCAGCCGTTCCAGTCCAGCCCTTACGAATCTCTGCAGTGTGCACAGCCGGGCGCGAAGCACGCGCGATCCCTCCGCTGTGATGCGGTACGGCCGGCGCCGCTCCTCAGGCGCAAGCGGCTCGATCCACCCCTGCTGCTCGAGGCGCCCGATCGCTCCGTAGAGGGTGCCCGGGCCAGGCCGCGTACCGCACAGCCGGCCGATGTCTTCAATCATGGCGTGCCCGTGCTTTGGCCCATTTGCGAGGCTCGCCAGCACCAGCAGAGGGGGGTCAGAGTAGTGTCCCAGCGTCGGATCCTCTTCGATATCTGCTACGTCTCGCGTACTACGCATGACGTAGTTATCGCACGCTCCGTCGCGCGATGCAAGAGGATTCTGCGCTCATGGCTCTGCCCCGGTTCGAGCCTCGGTACCTGCACGATGGGGAACAAGCACCTCACAGTCCCACGTCTCCCTCGCAAGCCGTGGTAGAAGCTGTAGTTCCCTGCTGCCGCAGAGAGCCAGTGAGGGGAACAAAGCCGCGTAGCGAAGGCGCGGCCGGCCATGCTGCGGCCTGGCATTAGAATGGAAGTATGTCGCTGACCCGCCAGCAGGCGCTTGACTACTTCCGCTCCGACGATCTCATCGGCCTCGGCATGGAGGCCGACGCGCTCCGCCGCAAGCTCCACCCCGAGGGCGTGGTCACCTACATCATCGATCGCAACATCAACTACACCAATTTCTGCACCGAATACTGCACCTTCTGCGCCTTCTACCGGCCCCTGAAAGGCAAGATGGCCGCCGAGGGTTACATCCTCGACTTCGAGACCATCTACGCCAAGATTGCCGAGACCCTGGAGATGGGCGGCACCGGCGTCCTCATGCAGGGCGGCCTCCACCCCGACCTCAAGATCGAGTGGTTCGAGCGCCTGCTGCGCGGCATCAAGCAGCGCTTCCCCGGCATCTGGCTGCACTGCTTCTCCGCCTCCGAGATCCTCGCGATCGCCGAATACAGCGACCTCACCGTCCGCGACACCATCATGCGCCTGCGCGATGCCGGCCTCAATTCGATCCCCGGCGGCGGCGCCGAGATCCTCGACGACGAAGTACGCCATCGCATCGCCCGCCTCAAGTGTTCGACCGCCGACTGGGTGCTCGTCCACCGCACCGCCCATGAGCTCGGCATGCGCACCACCGCGACCATGATGTTTGGCGTTAGCGAGACCTTCGAGCATCGCGTCAACCACTTCGAAGTGGTCCGCAACCTTCAGCAAGAGACCGGCGGATTCACCGCCTTCATCCCCTGGAGCTTCCAGCCCAACAACACCGCGCTCGGCGGCCGTGGGTGGGACGAGGCAACCTCGGTCGAATACCTCAAGGTCCTCGCCATCTCCCGCCTCTACCTCGACAACATCGAGAACGTGCAATCGAGCTGGGTCACCCAGGGTCTGAAGGTACTGCAGCTCGGCCTGCGCTTCGGCGGCAACGACGTAGGCTCCGTCATGCTCGAGGAGAACGTAGTCAAGGCCGCCGGCACCGCCAACAGCACTACCGAAGAGGAGCTCCGCCGCATCATCCGCGACGCCGGCTTCAAACCCGTCCAGCGCGACACCTTATACACCACCATGTTCCTCAACTAAGGATGCTTGAGCTCACCTCTATTTTGGGGGTGTAACCGCTTCGCTCGCAGGCGAGCACTATCCAGCCCCCGAAAGGGGGCTTCACTGTTGGAAATGCCACATTTCAAGGTCGCGCTGCTGATAGTTCGAGGGTCTCTCGGGATTGTCGCGAAGAGGGCCAGCAAGACTTAGAACCTGCAGCACCCAGGCTCATCAAGTCCCGGTCTGCGGCCGCCGGATGTCGAGATTGTCCTAACGGATCCCTGTCTCGAAGGGGCACGGATCCCTATCTCGAAGGGGCACGGCTTCAGCCGTGCCCCCTTCAAAAGAGGGTTCTAGATACCCTCCAGGCACCGAGACTTGATGGAGACTTTATATTCCATCGCCCGGAAGCAGCAGCTCGATGGAGACGCTTACTAAGCCGGCAGCCGCACTCGTTACGACCGCCACGAGGCGATAGCTGTATCTAGGCGCCGTGTCAGGCGCCGCGGCCTTGGCCGTCCCGCTTCGCTTCCGGCACCCACCATCCACGCCATGCTCTTACTTGATGCGAGTACCTGCGTAATCCACAGACTGAACCCGTAGGTGAAAACAAACAGCAGAACCGCAAAGATCAGCCGCGCCCCAAAGCCGATCTGCAGGTAGGAGGTACCTGCCCTCCGCATGACGAAAACCCCGACGTGCCAGCAGCCGACCGCCACCATCCAATGCGCAAGGTAGATCCCGAAGGTGTCACGCCGTACGTTGATAAACGACGGCGACGTCGGACGCTTGGCTTTCGCCATCAAAAGCAGCAGCGTGATCGACAGCAGCTGGTTGCTCACCCGCAGGATGTGCACCGGGTCCGTAGCGGCGAGATGGATCAGCCAGGTCTCCTCGGCCAGTGACGCAGCGATCCCCAGCAGCGCAACCCCGATCAGCGCCTTCCACGGTGTCCTGGTAAGCCACGCATGCAGCTCCGCATGATGGTGTGAAGCATAGCTCCCGACCCAGAGAAAGAACATGTACCCAAAGAGGGCCTCGGTGGACCGAAGCGTAAACCATCGGCCGTAAATGTTGGCTGAATAGAAGAGGTTCAGAGCCAGCAGGGCCGCACCCAGCTCCTTGCGATAGAGAACTCTCCGGAATAGAAGAAGCACGCAGATACCGAGCAGCAGGTTCGGCACAAACCAGAACGAGGAAGCGATGAGAGTGAGATAAGCCTGGCTGGCCAGGAGCTGGCACTCCCCGAAGCTGAAGCTGAACGCGACCTGCCTGTGATAGATGTGAGTGTGAAACAGGCACCGAGCAGTAACAACCATCAGCGCGAACCAGAGCAGCCACGGTACGACCAGCCTCTTCACCCTTCTCATCAGGTAAGGTGCTGGCTTTTCAGTCCTCATGTGGCTTCCCAGCAGAAATCCCGCGATGACGAAGAAGCCGATGGTTCCGAACTTCAAGACCGTCATCATCCGGAACACGGGCACCATCATCGCTACTCCCGTCCACGCGAAGTAGACGGAGTGCAGAGCCACAACCACGGCCATCGACCAGAAGCGCACATTGTCGACAAAGAGAAACGTAGTTCCTTGCACCCGGGCGGTGGGTGCGACCTCAACCTGTGACATTACCTCCTGCATCAGTGGCAGCCCTCGGGAGCGTGGACGATGGTGCTTCATAGATGATGGCGGATAAGTTACCCCCGTGCCCTGATTGTGCTAAATCAGTACACCTGATTTGGAACACTACCGGCCACCCGCGAGGACCCGGACACCTGATCTGACCGCACTTCATACATTGCACTTGCAACCAATAAGTATCTGCTTATATATTTTCTTCATGCAGCAGGCAGTCGACGTCTTTCGCGCGCTCGCAGACCCAACCCGGCTCGCCGTCTTTGAGACGGTGGCCCGGCGGGAGCTGACCGTCTCTGAGCTCAAGGGCCGGTTTGAAGTCTCGCAGCCGGCCATCTCGCAGCATCTGGCTGTGCTGCGCACCAGCGGCCTCGTCACCCATCGGAAGGTGGGCAGGCAGGTCTTCTACAGCGCCGACCCTGGGGGAATGAAGCCGGTGATCGACTGGATCTCCGAGTACCGCGCCTTCTGGCAGGCCAAGTTGCCGCGCCTGCAGGCTTTACTCACGCAAATGGAGCCGCAACTGCTTCAAGACTCGAAACCAGCAATCAAAGGAGAGAGAAAATGACCAACGACACAGCCACGGAGCAGGATGTAGTAGCGAGAACCAGCAGCGACGACAGCGGCACACGGTCCGTCGTCGTCGACTATGAGCTCACCGAGTCGGTCGACAAGGTGTGGCGCGCCCTCACCGATGCGAAGCTTCTCGAGGCATGGCTCATGCCGAACGACTTCCTCCCCGTGGCCGGCCACCGGTTCACCTTTCGCACCCGGCCGATGCACGGCTGGGACGGCATCGTGCACTGCGAGGTGCTCGAGCTGGTTCCCCAGCAGCTGCTCGCCTACAGTTGGCGCAGCAACGACCTTGACACGGTGGTGACGTGGACGCTCGAGCGGAAGCTTGGCGGAGGAACTCTTCTTCACCTCGAACATTCCGGCTTCGAGGGTGACGGCTTCGCCTACCAGGCGATCTCCCAGGGCTGGGTCACCAAGATACACACAAGCATTTCAAAGGTGCTCTCTACCTTTGACTAAGGCAACCAGGGGAGCCCGGCTCCCCTGCGGAAGAGGCCGCGTCCTGCGCTCCTGCTCGAGCGCATCGCGCGGCCTCTGCCTTCCAACCGCGCACCACCGCCAGATGCACTGTTAACCTCGCGTACAATGGCCTAGATGAATTGACCTTCCCGGAGGCTACGCTCTGCTCGCATCTCTGGCCGCGCCGGCAACTCTGGCCCCTTTTACACCGCTCGCAACTGCCAGGGTCGTCTGCGCTCCTGCGTTTCAATCGGCGCTGAGAGCCGCACAGAGCGGACTGGCCTTCGCGACCCAGCACGGCTTCACTCACTATCTGAGAACGCATTACGGCGATCGCACCTTTGAGGGGCTCTATAGCTGGAACCCCTTTGACACGGCGCTGCTGATTCCCTACTTCATCGTCATGATCGTGCTGGCCTTCTACGGTCTGCATCGCTATCAGCTCGTCTTCCTCTACTACCGCAATCAGAAGAACGCCGTGACCGGGCCGCCGCAGAGATTTACCACGCTGCCCCGGGTCACGATCCAGCTGCCCATCTTCAACGAGCAGTTCGTCATCGACCGCCTGCTCGATGCGATCTGCCATCTTGAATACCCCGCCGACCGCCTCGAGATACAGCTGCTCGACGACTCTACCGACGAGACAGTCCAGGTGGCCGGCGCGCTGGTTGAGCGCTATCGCGCGCTCGGGCACCCGATCGAGTACATGCATCGCACCAACCGTCATGGATACAAGGCCGGCGCGCTGCACGAGGGCTTGAAAGTCGCTACGGGCGAGTTCATCGCCATCTTCGACGCGGACTTCGTTCCGCCTCCAGACTGGCTCCTGCGCGTCGTACACCACTTTACCGAGCCCGGCATCGGGATGGTACAGACCCGCTGGACCCACCTGAACCGTGACTACAGCTTCCTGACACAGGTGGAGGCTATCCTGCTCGACGGCCACTTTGTACTCGAGCATGGCGGGCGCTCGCGCTCCGGAGTCTTCTTCAACTTCAACGGTACCGCCGGCATGTGGCGTCGCACCGCCATCGAGGCAGCCGGCGGGTGGGAGCACGACACCCTTACAGAGGACACCGACCTGAGCTACCGCGCCCAGCTCGCCGGGTGGCGCTTCAAATACCTGCAGGATGTGGAGTGCCCGGCAGAGCTGCCCATCGAGATGACCGCCTTCAAGACCCAGCAGGCGCGCTGGGCCAAAGGGCTCATCCAGACCTCGATGAAGATACTGCCGCGCGTCTTCAAGAGCGACCTCAGCTTCCATCTCAAGCTGGAGGCCTTTTACCATCTCACCGCCAACCTCAGCTATCCGCTGATGGTGGTGCTTTCGACCCTGCTGATGCCCGCCATGGTCATCCGCTTCTACCAGGGCTGGATGCAGATGCTCTTCATCGATGTGCCGCTGTTCCTGGCCTCGACCTTCTCGATCTCATCGTTCTATCTCGTCTCCCAGCGCGTGCTCTTCCCCAAGAAGTGGTACAAGACCATCCTCTACCTGCCGTTCCTGATGTCCCTCGGCATCGGGCTCACGGTCACCAATACCAGGGCGGTGCTCGAGGCGCTGCTCGGGATCAAGAGCTCCTTCAAGCGCACCCCGAAGTACAGCGTGCAGAGGAAGGGCGAGCGCTCCGCAGCCAGCAAATACCGCAAGCGCCTCGGCATCGTGCCCTGGATTGAGCTGCTCATCGGCTGCTACTTCGCCGCAACGATCTGGTACGCCATCGCCAACGAGAACTACTTTACCGTGCCATTCCTGCTGCTCTTCGTCGTCGGCTACTGGTATACCGGGATGCTTTCTCTGCTGCAGGGGCGCTTTGAGCGCTTCCGCGCCGGCGCCAACGCCGATGAATCCTCACCCAAGCCGTTTCCCGTCGGGGTCTAGCACCACCACTCCCAACCCCGCACCAGCTCGTAACTACCCGGACTTAGACGCAAATAGAAGAGGGACGCCGGCGGCCTCCCTCTCTTCGACCTGCTCGAAAGATCTACCAGCGGAAGCCAAAGGTTACAGGTATAAGCCCGGTGCTGTGGCCCGGCGTGTCGAGCCATGTATACCGTGCCTCGGCAAAGAACTTGCCGCCGTGAGAGCTGCCAAAGGTCAGACCGGTCCCGATATTCACGCCGCCCTGGTTGCTGGAGTAGTGGCTCACCACCTGGTTCACCGTGTACTCATAGGGGTAGCAGCTGAAGTAGTCGCAGTACTCCCCATAAGCCAGCGCCGGTTCCGTAAACGAGGTCAGCTGACGATAGAAGCCGCCGCCACCGACGAGGTACCCGCCCCAGAGGCCGCCCTTCTTGTAGGTCAGCACCGGGTCCAGGGTGAGAGACCAGGTATGCACGTTGCCTCCCGGAACTCCAACCGCGTCCAGTACCGGGCCCGGAATGCCGCTGCGGATGAACTGGTACTCGCCCATCAGGGCAAGGTCGTCGGAGAACTTGTAACCCACTCCACCGGTAGCATTCCATCCATAGTCGAGCGTGCGCTGAGAGTTGCCGATCGGACTAGTGAAGCCGCCTCCGCCTTCAAAGGCCAGGTGGCTGCGATAGCCGTGGTAGGGATAGGCCTGCTGCCCTCGTCCATGACGGCCATACTGCGGCGCCGGTGCAGGAGATGCACTTGGATCGGCGGCAGGCGACCCGCCCGGGTCAGCGCTCAGCAAGGTTGCACTGTAGTCCGCTGAGCTCGATCCCTCCTGTTGAGCCTGGGCCGGGACACAGCCGGGCACGGCAAACAGGGCAGCGGACATGACCGCCGAGACCGCAACTAGCGCGCGCCTCGAGAGCGATGGACGGGGAAAATTCCTCAGATGCATGTGATCCTCATCGGTTCAATGTAGGGGCGCGGCTGAATGCGCTCCCTCTAATCGGTCGAACACCTATTCGATGATTTAGCTTCGGTCACGGTAAGCAGAAATGCTCACGCGGGAAGACAAGCCTTTGATTTCAGCAACAAACGGGGTGGTCAGCCGCAATCGAGGCTGCAGCCGCGGCAACAGAAAAGGGCAGAGACCGCCGGGCCTCTGCCCTGTGATCCTGCCCTCTCCCTCTGGTTCGTGTCCTTGCCCTGTGTACGTGGCCGCGCATGTTGCCGCACGCACAGCGCTCTAGTGGATGTCGAACTGCTCCGGATGCAGGGCCGGATCGCTCTTCACGATGATGGTCTTGCCCGTCATCTCCTCGAGTTCGTTCAGCCAGCGGCCGTTGGTCGACTTCAGTGACTTGACCACCTCGGGATGGACGCGCAGCATCACGTCCTTGCGATCGAGGGTACGGTGCATCTTGCGCATCTCGATGTAAATCTCGTTGCAGACGGTGGTCGGGCTCTTGACCATGCCCGTACCGGTGCAGACCTCGCACTGCACGCTCAAGGTGCGCTCGAGGGACTGCTTGACCCGCTTGCGCGTGATCGCTACCAGGCCAAAGTCGTTGAACTGCAGCACCTTTGACGGGGCACGGTCGTGCTTGAGCTCGTCTTCAAGCGCCTGCATCACCCGGTTGCGGTTCTTGCGCTCATCCATGTCGATGAAGTCGATGACGATAATGCCGCCCAGGTCGCGCAGTCGAATCTGCCGCACGATCTCCGGAATGGCGTCAAGGTTGGTCCGCAGGATGGTGTCTTCGAGGCGCGCCGTCTTGCCCACAAACTTGCCGGTGTTGATGTCGATGGCTACGAGGGCCTCGGTCTGGTTGATGACGATCGATCCGCCGGACTTGAGCCACACCTTCGACTTCAGCGCCTTTGAAATCTCTTCCTGGATGCCGAACTGCTCAAACAGCGGCGTCTCTTTGCTGTACAGCTTGACCCGGCGCACCAGCGACGGCTGGAAGCGCTGCAGGAAGCGGACGATGCGCTCGTACTCCGTCTCGCTGTCGACCCAGATCGCAGAGAAGTTGTCGGAGACCTGGTCGCGCAGCACCCGCTCGATCAGGTTGAGGTCGTGATAGATCAGCGCCGGAGCCTTTGCCTCGTCGGAGCGCTGCTTGATCTCGTTCCACAGCGAGAGCAGGAAGCGGATGTCGGCGCGAAGGTCCTCTTCGCCCGCTCCGTCGGCCGCCGTGCGCACGATGAAGCCGCCCGCCGCAGTACCCTTCTCGCTGATCAGAATGCGCTTCAGCCGCTGCCGCTCTTCGTCGGACGAAATCTTCCGCGACACACCCACGTGGTTCACCGTAGGCATGAAGACCAGGAATCGGCCCGGCAGCGCGATGTGGCTCGTGATCCGGGCGCCCTTCTTCGCCATCGGCTCTTTAGCGATCTGTACCAGGATCTCCTGCCCCTGCTTGAGCAGTTCGCTGATAGCGGGCAGGTCGGAGGCCTGGGTATTCTGGCGTCTTCCACCCCCGCTGTGGCCTCCCGGGCCCGGTCTGCGTCCGCGTCCGCGGCCCCTTCCGCGGTCCCCGTTTCGTCCCTCGCCGGGGCGGCTCTCGCCGGAGCGGCCGCCATCGGTACGGGCAGGGGCGGCGACCTGGCCGGCTACCGCCTCTTCTTCTTCGTCGTCCTCTTCGTCGTCGCCCGCTGCCGGGCCCTCAAAGTCTTCCTCGGTAAAGCCGCCCGAGGCGTCTTCGCCATAAGCGTCGTCGTACCCTTCCGGTGTTGCCTGTCCGGAGGCGCCCTCGCCCTCGCTCTTTACGCGCTGCTCCAGGTGGGCCTCGCGGACCATCTCGCCCAGCTCCGCCCCACCCTGATGCTCGAGCGTCTCTTCTTCCAGATCCTCGAGGTCATGATCGTCGGAGCTGGCGTGGATCGGCTCGTAGTCGTACTCCTCTTCATCGATCGTCTCTTCCTCGATGAGGCCGCTGCCCGGAGCAAAGCTCTGCGAACCCTCCTCGTCCCGCAGCTCATCGACCGGAATGCCAAGGGCAGGCAGTACCGCCGAGGGCTCCGTCAGATGATGGCCCTCCTCGCTCAACTGCTCCGAGACCGGCTCCGGCTCCTTCCAGCCGTCCGCGCTCTCGGGTGGTGGCGCATGCTGGGTCTGTGTGCTTGCTGACGACGCTTCGGTCGCAGACACCTCTTCCGCCCTCCCGGCGCGCGCTGAGCCCTGATCGCGCTGCGACTCCGGCGTGGGAGGCTCGCTCACCTCGTCCCGCGAGTGGCCGATGACCAGCTCTTTGACCGCCTGCCAGAAGCCTTCAGGTTTGGTGCGCTGCTCGGTCTCCGGCTGATTGCCCCGGCTCGAGACGGCCTCCCGGACCGGCTCTTGAGCGGCCTCCCGCGTTGGCTCTTCGGTGGTCTCCCGGATTGGCTCTTCGGCGGCCTCTGAGAGGGGAACTATCTGCGTCGGGTACGGAGTCACAGAGGTCGCTGACCCGAGGATCGCCTCGTAATGTGGAGGACGCTCAGCCGCGACCTCGCCAGATGTCGAGTCCGCCGGTGCAACAGACTGGAAGCCAACCGGCGCCTCGTGCTGCTCCTCCTCTGCAGACGGCATGGCGACGCGGAACTCGCTCGGAGGCGCGGGATCGATGCGATACGAGGCAGAGGCCTCCTGCGGATCGAACTCAGCCGCCTCCTCCTCCAGAATCAGCCCGGTGACGGACTCGTGAGCCGGCGGCGCGGCCTCTTGGCCTGCAGCCGAAGCCTCGGATGATTGCTCCGGCGAATGCTGACCTGGAGCAGAGGATTCGCGCGCCTGGTAGGCACTCTCAAAGATCGACTGGGAAGAAAAATCGGTCACGGAAGCATTCTCAGAAGCATTCTCAGCTTCGATACCTGCTTCGATCCCGGTCTCGGTCTCAATCGCCTCGTGCCCGGTACCAGCAGCTTCGAACGCACTGTGTGCGTGGTCGTGGCTTTCCACATCGTGCCCGGCACTCGCCTGATCGGACGTCGAGTGCTCCTCGGGGGAGACGTTAGACGTCCCGTGCGAACGCGAATCGTCACCGGCGGCGCCCGCGTGCATATCAGCCTCGGGGCGCTCGCGGGCGGTGTCGCCCGTACTCTCATGGCCGAGGAAAGTGCTGGCTTGCCGAGCGGGCCGGGAGACGTCCTCCGGCTTGCGGTAACGGCTGATCGTCTCCCCCGGAAGCTGTCCGCTGCCATCCCAGGCGAGTGGAACCTCGACCAGCGTCGAGGGCCGGAAGGCCGGCCCGGACGCCGGCGCAGAGGCCGCAGGCGCGGTCCCGGTAGCAGCAGACGCTGAAAAGCTGGATTCCTCTGCCACGCGCGCCGATCGTCCGGACTGGCCATACTTTGAAAGCGACTCCCCGGGCAGCACAATGGGCGTATTCGCGGCTGGCGAAGAGGTCTGGACGGCGCGGATGGAAGCTACTCGCTCCGGCTGCGGCTCCCTCTGGCTCTCCCGTGGGGCGGGAGTGTACTGCGAAGACTGCTCTGCAGCCTGCACAGGTGCAACAGGAGCGGGCCGAGTCGCGCCCTCCACCTCTCGCCCGTCCCGCGAGCGAGCACCGCCGCGGCGTCCACGGCGCCCGCGCCAACGGCGCGTCCCCTCCGGAGACTCATCGTCGGCAGCAGGTACTGCATCAACGGCAGCCGAGGAGGAAGCGTTTGCAGGCTCAAAATCCGGCTCATGATCGATGCCGTGCGCGCCCTGGGGCGACACTTCGATCGCAAATGGTTGAATCGAAGCAGGTTGAGGGTCGACAGGCTGCGGCTCGGCGCGCAGATTTTGCGGCCTTGACTCGCCGCGCCCGCGATTGCGTCCGCGGCCCCGCGACCGCTGAGAGCCTCCCTCCCGGCTGCCCTGCTCACGGCCGCCCGGCTCACGGCCAGACTCGCGTCCAACCTGCCCGGCTTCGCCTTGAGACTCGACTGGCTCGGTCTCTAATCCGCTGTCGGTGGTGCGAATCGGCTGGCGCTCGCCGGAACGCTCCGCCTGCTGAGGGGAGCCTTCACGACGGCCCCCGTTGCCGCCCGCGGGAACGCGCTCAAAGTCGGCGGAATCGCCCTGCTCTTCAAGGAAATCAGTTACATACAGGAAGGCGTCGCGTTCGAGTCCGACCTCAACAAAGGCCGACTGCATGCCCGGCAGGACGCGGGTTACACGACCCTTGTAGATCGAGCCAGCCAGGGTATATTCGTTTTCGCGTTCGTAGTAGATCTCTGCAAGTTGATCGTCTTCGAGGATTGCCAGCCGCGTCTCATGCGGCGTGCTGGAGATACATATTTCCTTTGACATACTGCCTCTCTTGCCGGCGGCCCTGGGCCGCCCGGCAGACCAGCGAGGCAGATCAGAACGGAATCATTTCCGCTCCCGGAGTCCGAGGAGGATGGGTGCCGAAAGAGGGATTGCCGTAGGGATTCTTCGTGTGAGGAGTCCTCGAACGCCTGAACAGGGCGAGGGCTCACGGAAAGGATCGACTGCTTTTTGGAGGCCATCCGGGCGCAAAGAGTTCGTGACCGCTGCAGCCATCCGATGCGGCCGGGTCGTGACCCCTCTGTGCGTCTTCATTACCCAATCCTGCCCGGCCCGGTGATCCACCTGGCCGGCTGAATGAAAAAATCTGAACTTCTCGTGCACCCGGCATCGCGACAGGGCGAGGCGCGGGGCGTACATAACTTGGCGGCGCCGGCGGGAGCTCAGTTCACGAAACGGTTCATCCGGACGTTCATCACCATGCCCAGAGCCAGAAACGTGAACAGTACCGAGGAACCCCCGTAACTCATTAAGGGTAAAGGGATTCCGGTTACCGGCATCAGCCCGATCACCATCCCTACATTGACCGCAATCTGAAAGATGATCACGGCCACCACGCCCATAACTATGAACGTTCCCGGTAGATCGGCGGCTGTTTGAGCGTTTTGTATCAAACGCATCAATATGAGGAAGTATAGCAGTAGAACCAGGCAGGCGCCCACGAACCCATGCTCCTCGCAGAATGCCGCGAAGATGAAGTCCGTATAGGGAATCGGCAGGAAGTCCCCCTGGGTCTGGGTCCCCTTGGTCGCGCCCTTCCCAAGCACCCCCCCCGAGCCGACCGCAATCAGCGACTGGCGGATCTGGTAGCCGCTCCCCTTGGGGTCGTTATCCGGGTTGATGAAGCTGGTCAGCCGCGCCTTCTGGTACGGCTTTAGCACCTTGCCGCTGTACCAGGCCCCGCCCAGCAGGATCAGTGCCGACAGCGTGAGGATGGTCGCCTGCTTCCAGTTGATTCCGCCCAGAAACAGCCCCGCCAGCAGGATCGGCGAGTAGGTCAGCGCCGTTCCCAGGTCGGGCTGCTTGAGCACCAGCAGCATCGGCACGCCAACCATGGCGATCGCCTTGAAGATGTCCTGCCACGTCAGCTCCTTGCCCGACAGGTTTGAGAAGTACCTCGCCACCGCCAGGATCATGATGATCTTGACCCACTCGGAAGGCTGAAAGTGGACGCTGCCGATCCTGATCCAGCGCCGGGCTCCGAGCACCTTCTGCCCGACCAGCAGCACCGCCACCAGGGCAAACAGGCAGAAGCCGTACGCCCAGTGAACGAACTCGATCAGCCGGTGGTAGTCCACCCACGTGAGGGCGAGCATGGCGACCAGCCCGGCCGCCAGCCAGAGTATCTGCATCCGGTCAAAGCCGACGAACTTGGTGTGCAGCGTGGCGCTGTAGATCTCGAGGACGCTGATGACGGAGAGCACCATCACGAGCCCCAGCAGGGGCCAGTCGAAGTCGCGAAATGAGAGGAAACGAGGCATTCTGGCTCTCTATGGAACGGGATGGCTGATCACGGCCAGCGGAGGCACTGCGTTCTTGCGCCGGACTGCAACCTGCCCGTGCTGGGTATCGAGGCGCCGGGCGTCAGGTGCCAGCGGATAATCTCGCGGATCGAGCAGGAAGTGTCCGCCGTGGAAGTTTGCCGTCTGAGTCTCAGGCTCTGCGGCGTGCTCCCCAGCTGCAGCAGGTTGGGGATCGGACCAGAGAGCTCCTACGTCAACCGGCCTGGCAGCGGCGGGCGCGGTGGGGGTCTTCGCTGTCTCGAGCAGGTTGTCCTCCAGCCGCCGCTGCTTGGTCACGTAGGCGGAGATGACCTGGGCCGCGACCCGTCCCGCGAACCGCCCGTGCTCGCCGCCCTCGAGCAGGGTCGTCACTACGATCTCCGGGTTCCTGCGCGGCGTGATCCCTACAAACCAGGCATTGTCACGCAGCGCCTTGCCGCCGCCGAGCCTTCCCTTCGCCTCGTTGCTGACCACTTGTGCGCTGCCCGTCTTGCCGGCGAAGTCAATGCCCTCGAGATGCGCGCTGGGAGAGGTTCCGGCCGGGGACATCACCTCCGCCATGGCGTCCGTGATGATCTGCCAGTTAGCAGGGTCGAGCGGAATGGTCGCATCGCCGGTGCCGGGAAACGAATCCGCGATAGCCTGCCGGTACTCAGGGGGCACCTCGTCAGGGAAGACGACATGCGGCCGCCGCAGAACACCACCCGACGCAATCCCGGCGATCGCACGCGCCATCTGCACCGGAGTGGCAGCGATTGCGCCCTGCCCGATGCCAACCGAGATCGTCTCGCCCGCATACCATTTCTGGTGGTAGTTCTTCATCTTCCATTCCTCGGACGGCATGGTCCCGGCTACCTCGTTGGGCAGATCGATACCCGTCTTCTGCCCCAGCCCGAGGCGATGCGCCCACAGCGCGATCTTGTCGATGCCCAGGTGCTCGGCGAGCGTGTAAAAGAACACGTCGCAGGACTGATAGATGCCCTTGGTGATGCCAGTCGCGCCGTGTCCACCATGAGGTATCCAGCATTTGAAGTAGCGGCCGTAAAATGACGCGCCGCCAGTGCAGTTCACATGGAGGTTCTGCGCGATACCCTCCTGCAGTCCGGCGGTCGCCATGATGATCTTGAAGGTCGACCCCGGAGCAAGCTGGGCCTGGATCGCCTTGTTGAGCAGCGGGTGGTCCGGGTCGGTGAGCAGCTTGTTCCAGTACTCCCGCGTGAGTCGCACCGCAAACGCGTTCGGGTCGAAGCTCGGGTGGCTGACCATCGCCAGCACCTCGCCGGTACGCGGATCCATGGCGATGATCGCGCCGTTGCGGTTGCCGAGGGCGATCTCGGCCGCGCGCTGCATGTCGAGGTCGATGGTCAGCTTCAGGCTTTGCCCGGGCTGGGCCGGCTCGCGCCCCAGCATGCCCTCTTCGCGGCCATGGCTGTCGACGATCACATCCTGCGAGCCGTCCCTGCCGCGCAGCAGCTGGTCGTAGGTCTGCTCCACTCCGGACTGCCCGACCACGTCCCCCGGCTCGTAGGCCGCATACCGGGCATCGTTCTCGAGCATGTTCTCGCTGACTTCGCCCACATAGCCGATCAGGTGCGACGCGAAGCCATCCCGGGGGTAGAGGCGGCGCTGCTCATCGATGGTCTCGAGCTCCGGCAGCTCGTCGCGGTGCGCCTCGATGAACTCCTCCTCATCCGGCGTAATGTCCTGCTTGACCGGGAGCGGCTGGTATCGGGGCGCCAGCCGGTAGTGCCGCAGAATGGCATCGAGCTGCTCGACGCTCATGTGCAGCCCGCGGGCGATCAGCGGCAGGTCCGGCTCGACGTCGTGACCCTGTTCGCGGACGATGAAGCAGGATACGGAGGGATAGTTGTCGACGATCAGCCGGCCCTCGCGGTCAAAGAGCTTGCCCCGCGGCGCTAGGATCGGCACCTTGCGGATGCGGTTCTCATCGGCCAGGGCGCGGTAGTTCTTTGCCCCGATGACCTGCAGCCGCCAGAGGCCAAAGATCAACACGATGAGAATGCCCGCGATCCCATACTGGAAGGCAGCAAGTTTAATGGCCGGTATCTTCTCTTCGCGGTTCAGCATGGTCTGATCACTGCGTCAAAGTGCTTACTCAGTCGAAAGTCTAGCGAAAATCCTCAGGGCCGGACAAAAGACCCCCAAAGCTTTCTGCAACGGCTGCAAGCTGCTCCTGTTCTGGCTAATCGCGGCGCCGCAGGCGGTCGAGCAGCGCAAACAGCAGGACACCCAGCACCGCATTCACCCCCGCGCGAAGCAGCTCATGCAGCCAGTTCCAGGTCAGGTTCGTCGCCAGCATGTGCCGGGTAATGATCCAGTAGCAGAAGCTGTGCAGCAGCAGGAAGGCGAAGTTCAACAGCAGCCTGGTGCCGTGATTCTCGACGTCCAGCTTGACGCTGAGCGACGCGGCGAGGAACCCGATCAGCGCGTTCACTATGCCGTTCACGCCGAGCGGCAGGTGGGTGAGCGCGTCCTGCCCGATGCCGACAGCTGTGCCAAGCAGAGTGCCGGTGACGGGGTTGCGCCGCGCTACGGCGAAGTAGATGGTCATCAGCAGCGGCAGGTTCAACAGGTTGAACTGCTCAAAGTGCAGCGACAGCACGGACTGCAGGCCGATAGCCAGCAGGGGCGCGAGCACCACGACAGCCACAGGGTAGCGGTTGATATCGATCTCGCGCCGCGATTCGTAGGAGAGCATCGGCTAGTCAGCCCCTTGCGGCGGGGTGTTCTGGGGTGGCGGCGTGCTCACGGGCGGCGGTAGACCGCGATCCATCGGCCGAGGGCCGCCGGGCTTGAGCACAGGGCGGGGCTGAACCGGCTTTGGCTTCTTCGCAGGAGCCACGGTGGGCGACGGGGCGCCGGAATCGGCTGGCTGGGTTACGAAGTAGGGCTCAACGTACGACGGAGCCGCCTGCCTTGAGGCTGCCGACGGGGCCGTCGCCGCTCCGCTGCCGGAGTTCGAGGCCGTTGGAACCACGCTCAATCCAGGCGAGGCGCCATCCGCGACAGCCGCCGCAGGGCGTTTCGGCCTCGGAGCGCCTGACTGCGCAGTGAGCGACTTCGCGGGCTTCGCGTTGAGTGCATTTACTCCGGCAGCTTTTGTCCCGGCAGATCTGGTCGAGGTCGAGGCCGTGGCCGCACCCGTTCTGAGCGGCGGCGAGAGCCCCGGCTTCGGGATCGTTGTACTTCCGACGGTCAAAACCGGCGTCGCTCGCCGCTTCGCCTGGACAGCGCTTGTATCCGTAATGCTCCCGTCTACCGTGCTGTTTGCCCCCTCCGAACGAACCGGCGCCGGAGCCGTCGCATGCGCGCGGTGCGGAGGAGCGGCCACGGCCAGCCCGGGCGTCAAGACGTCCGCGTCCGGTGAAGAGCCGGGGGTAAACCGATCCGCGTGCAGTGGGGCCGCGGGACGCAGTGGACGCGCCACTTCACTGTCAGGCTCGCCGGGCTTGGCGGCGCCCGGCTCGGCGGCGGCTCCATCGGCTGTTGCGGCCGCATTCGGGTCTGCATTGGGGTCGCGGATGCTGGGCAGCTTCTCCGACAGCACGTCGGCGGCGCTGTGCTGCTTCTCTTCTGCCTCGCTGGTTGCCAGGTCTGAGGTCTCGGCGGGCGGCAGCTGGTCGCCGACGCTGGTGATCACCAGCACCTCTTCGAGTCGCGCAAGATTAGCGCCGGGCTTGATGATCACGTCCACGTAGGGATTGCGCTCGGGGTCATTGGCGACCCGCTCGACCACCCCCACCGGCAGCCCGCGCGGATAGATCTGGTCTCCGCCGCTGGTCAGCACCCGCTCCCCCGGCTTGATGCGGTCGTCGGGCATGATGTTGATGATCTCCGGCTGGCCGTAGGCGTTGCCGCGCAGGACCCCGCGAATCCGGGTCGTCTCCAGCATCACGCCTGCGCCGCTGGCCTGGTCTGAAATCTGCAGCACCTGCGCGCTGTCAGGAAAGACCTCCCGGATTTTGCCCACGATGCCATCGGGGGTGATCACCGGCATGTCGAGCCGGATGCCGTCGCGAGAGCCCTTGTCGATGATCAGCAGGCGCGCCCGGTCGCTGCCGGCGGTGCCGATCACCTGAGCGGTGGCAGTCTGGTAGATGTAGTGTTCTTTGAAGTCGAGCAGATGTTGCAGCCGCTGACCCTGGCGCGCATCTTCGGCGAGCGCGCCCTGCTCCAGTCGCAGGCGCTCCACCTCGGCCTGCAGTTCCAGATTCTGCTGACGAACGTTGCGCAGATCGACGTAGTTCGACCACCAGCCGCGAACGCCCCTGCCCGCACCGTGCGAGACCCGGGCCGGCGGAGCGATCAGGCTCACCATCCAGTAGCGAATCAGACGCACCGGCTTATGATCGGGAGAGTCAGGCAGAGCACGCCGCACCTGCAGCGCCAGTCCGATCACTTGCGCAAGCAGGACCACCACGAGAACCAGGCCATTCTTGTAGCGGCTGAGGAAACTATCCATGGTCCTGACGATGGGCGGCTTCTAGGCCGCTGCTTTAGCTCGGGAGTGGGTCGCGGCGCTCCGCCACGGCGGCTAGTCTATCTTAATCTTGCGCAGCAGGCGGAAGTCGCTGAGCATCTTGCCGGTGCCCAGTACGACACTGGCCAGCGGGTCGTCCGCGATCGAGACTGGCAGACCGGTCTCCTCGCGGATTCGTTTGTCGAGGTTCTTGATCAGAGCCCCTCCACCGGTGAGCACGATGCCGCGATCGCTGATGTCCGCGCTCAGCTCTGGCGGGGTGCGCTCGAGCGCCACCCGGATGGCATTCATGATGGTCGAGATCGACTCGGTGAGCGCCTCGCGTATCTCGCTGTCGTCGATGGTGATGGTCTTGGGAACGCCCTCGATCAGGTTGCGGCCCTTGATCTCCATGGTGATCGGCTTGTCGAGGGGGTAAGCGGACCCGATCGCGATCTTGATCGCCTCGGCCGTACGCTCGCCGATCAGCAGGTTGTACTTGCGCTTGAGGTAGTTCATGATGGCCTCGTCCATCTGGTTGCCGGCCATCCGTACAGACCGCGAATACACGATCCCGGACAGCGAAATCACCGCGATATCGGTCGTCCCGCCGCCGATGTCGACCACCATGTTGCCGCTCGGCTCGGTGATCGGCAGCCCGGCGCCGATCGCGGCCACCATCGCCTGCTCGACGAGGAAGACCTCGCTCGCCTTGGCCCGGTAAGCCGAATCCTCAACCGCCCGCTTCTCGACCTGCGTGATCTCTGAAGGCACCCCGATCACGATCCGCGGATGCACCAGCATCTTGCGGTTGTGCGCCTTTTGAATGAAGTAGTTCAGCATCTTCTCGGTGATCTTGAAGTCGGCGATCACGCCGTCCTTCATCGGCTTGATCGCCACGATATTGCCGGGAGTGCGGCCAAGCATCTCCTTGGCCTCCTTGCCGACCGCCTCGACCTCACCGGTGTTCTTGTTGATGGCGACGATCGAGGGCTCGTTGACCACGATGCCCTTGCCCCGGGCGTAGACGAGCGTGTTCGCCGTGCCAAGATCGATGGCCAGGTCGCTCGAGAAGATACTGAACAGCGAACGCACCCCGTGCGAACGCGAAGAACGCGACTGAAAACCGTTTGATGACATGAAGATGGGGCTTTTCTTGTGGCTCAAGCCTATTGTAAGGCCACGGAGTGTCTGCTGTATCCCCGAAACCATCCAGCTTTCCTTGAGAAGTGGCGCCGCAGCTTGTAGCTCAACGCGGCTCGCACGCGACGGGCTCGACGCGCCTCCAGCTCAGCGGATCACCCGCGGAGCATCGCGGCCGTAGGAGCATGACGGGGAATCACGGCCGGAACTTTCCCGGCGTGGAACCGTACAGGCAGTTGAGGTTCTTACCAATGAGGATAGCTCTAGCCCTGCTCCTTTTAACCGGCAGCTCTGCGCTGGCGGGAACCACTGACATCCAGATGCAGACGCGGCAGGTTCTCGATGCGTATGCCCGCGGTGACAGTGCCGGCGTCCTTGCACTCTCCGATCCCGAGGCGATCACCGTCTACGGCAGCGACGCAGCCGAGGTGTTTCATGGCGCCGCGGCCCTCAAGACCATGTTGGCCAACGACCAGCGGCTCTGGGGAGGAGCGGCGCAGATCGGCCCGATCGATCACGTCAACCTGGTCGAGACAAAGGACCTTGCCTCGATCTTTTTCGATGCGCCATTCTCGGTGGGGGGCAGGCCTCCGCTGCCGGTTCGCTTCGCAATGACCTGGAGGCGCACAGGCAAGCGATGGCTGCTCGTCCAAAGCTCTAACGTTGTGCCTACACAGGGTCAGAGCGCTCGGCAGCTGCTCGAGGGTAGCGGAAAGGCGCCCAGATAAGCATCCGACAGGAAATGCCGCGAAAGCAGCCCCAGGCATTCCAACTCTGCAGGTGATCGCCTGCAGCAGCCCTGAGCCCGGCGCTACTCCTGTCGCAGCGCCACCATGGGATCAACCTTTGCGGAGCGGCGCGCCGGCAGATACGACCCGACCAAGGCGACCGCAACCAGCATCGCCCCCACGGCGGCAAAGCTCGGCACATCGATGGTGTGAATGCCGTACAGCGTGCTGCTCAGAAAGTGTCCGATAGCGTAGACGCCGGCGAGGCCCGCAACTGCACCGGCCAGAGCAAGCGCCATGCCGCGACGGACCATCATCATCACCACCTGGCGCCGCTGCGCACCGAGCGCCATGCGCACCCCGATCTCGTGTGTGCGCTGCGCCACCGCAAAAGACATCACGCCATAGATACCAAGCGCCGCCAGCAGCAGGGCAAGCGCGGCAAAGCCGGCAAAGAGCGCCATGCCAAACCGGTCGCTCACCAGCTGCCCGTTCACGATCTCGTCCATGGTCTGCACGTTCGAAAGTTTGAGCGTCGGGGCCACCGTGGCAAGAGCCGCACGAACACTCCCGGTCATCGAGCCGGGATCGAGGACCGTCCGCACCGCCAGCCCGGTAAATGGAAATGGGCTCTGAGTAAATGGCGCAAAGATAGCCGGCTGCGCCGGGTCGGTCAGATGCTGCCCGTTCAGCACATCGTGAAAGACGCCGACGATCCGGTGCTCCTCTGACGGTGGAGCCTGTCCGGGCGGCATCATGAGCGAGCTAAGCAGCAGGCGCGCCTCGAGCGGATCGACGTTAGGTAAATAACGCCGCACAAAAGCCTCGTTGACCATCACCACCCTGGGGCTGGTCAACGTATCCTGATCGCCAAGAAACCGCCCCGTGACGAGGCGAATGCCGAAGGTCTCGAAGTGACCCGGCGAGACGATCTCGAGGTCGGCCATGGGCCGGGCGGCGGGCGACGCGACGGGACTCCCGGCGATTGCGAATGGCAGATCGCTGTGCCCCGTCATCGGCACCGAAGTGGTCAGAGACGCACTCTGCACACCGGGAATCGCCCGCACCTTTTCAAGTATAAGCCGCGCATTCGCATTTATCTGTTCAGGCCGAGGTAGGTGTTGCGGTCTGTTTGCACTCATCTTGACCGGCATCAGGTATGCGGTCAAGACATGATCGGTGCGCGCACCAATGTCGATCCGGGTGAGCTTCCAGAAGCTGTGCAAAGCCATTCCCGCTCCCGCCAGCAGCGTCAGCGCCAGCGCGAACTCGGCCACCACCAGCGCTCCCTGGGTCCGCATCCGCCCTCTCCCGCTTCCCGTGCGTGCACCCAGCTTCAAGGTCTCGCTCAAGTTCGGCCGGGTCGCATGCCAGGCAGGCGCACAGCCAAACAGCACCGCACCCACCAGGGTGACTGCGACCGCGAACAACAGTACCGGAAGGTTCAGCTCGATCGGCTCCTCAGCCATCTGCACCACCCATACGGGAAGCGCCAGCACCACCAGCTTGAGCAGCACCCATCCCATCGCGATCCCGATCACCCCGCCCAGCACCGACAGCGTTACACTCTCGACGAGCAGCTGCGCGAAGACTTGCCCTCGCGACGCCCCCAGCGCAGACCGCACCGCCATCTCCTGCTGCCGCGTCGCGCCCTTTGCCAGCAGCAGGTTCGCGACATTCGCGCAGGCAATCAGCAGCACGAACCCGACCGCCCCCAGCAGCAGCCAGAGGTTTCGCTCCAGCTTCTTGTCAAACCAGTCATTCTTGAATGGCTCGACGCTGACCCCCCATCCGTCCCGCGGAATACCGTCGGCGTGCATTGCCGACAGCCGCTTGCTGATGACTGCGAACTCCGCCTGGGCCTCGGCGATGGTCACGCCTGGCTTCAGACGGCCAATGATGTTGCCGACCCGCACCTGGTGCGCTCCGGGAGCCAGCACCAGGGGAATCGTGAACTGTGCCGTGGCTCGATCCCCTGTACCGGCCTCGGTGACCCCGACCACGGTGTAAGGCTCGTCTTCGATCGTGATCTGCCGGCCCAGGATCGCCGGATCGGCATGATACCGCTCCGCCCACAGCCGATGCGAGATGAGCACCACGTGCTCCTTGCCCGGCTGCCCCTCCCCGGGAAGGAAATCTCGGCCCACAGCCATCGGCAGGCGCAGAGTCTGCGAGAAGAAACCTGCGGTTATCGCCTGCCCTGCAATCTCCGGCTGCGAAGGATCGATGCTCTTCGCGTGCAGATCGCCCCAGGCAAGAAAGTCGAGGTGTTGAAACGACTTGCTCTGGTTGCGGTATTGCTCGAAGTCGCTCGAAAGGGCCGGGTTGCGCTCGCCCTTGGCGGTCGTCCAGACCACCGCCAGCTGCTTCGGCTCCGGCTGGGGACTGGGAGCGAGAAAGCTCGCCCAGATGATGCTGAACATCGCCACATTCGGACCGATGCCAAGCGCCAGGGCCAGCACAGCAATCGCAGTGAAGCCCTTGTTCCGGGCCAGCATTCTCAATGCATGGTGGACGTCCCGCCGCCAGTTTCCCATGTTGCCCGCTCCGTCTTTACCTGTTCGAGTCCGGGTTACCGCGCTCAAGGCCACGGTCATTGGATTACCGTTCACGTTACTCCCGAAACACCTTCGGCGAGAACAAGATTTACGGCCCAAGCCGGTACTTCTTCCAAACGTTGCCAGCTAACCTCGCCTGTCGTGCCCTGATACCATTCAGCGGTGGCGGCCTCCCCTTTCACCATCCTGCGCGCGCACTCCCATGAAGATTTCTGCGACGCCCGCGAACTGGAGCGTCGCCTCGCTGCGACCGTCACTGGAGAGGTACGCTTCGACGATGGCTCCCGCGCCCTCTACGCCACCGACGCGTCGAACTATCGCCAGGTCCCCATCGCCGTCGTGGTGCCGCGCAACATCGCCGACGTTGAAGCCACCCTCAAAGCCTGCCACGAACTCGGCGCACCGGTACTCGCCCGCGGCGCAGGCACCAGCCTCGCCGGGCAGTGCTGCAACGTGGCAGTAGTCCTCGACTTTTCGATGTTCATGAACTCGATCCTCGCGCTCGACCCTGCCGCCAAGACCGCGCGCGTCGAGCCGGGCATCGTGCTCGATCGGGTGCGCGATGCGGCCGAGCTCCATCGCCTCACCTTCGCGCCTGACCCTGCAACCCATAACCGCTGCACCATCGGCGGCATGATCGGCAACAACTCCTGCGGGGTGCACGGCCTGCTTGGCGGCAAGACGGTCGACAACATCGAGTCGCTCGACCTGCTGCTCTACGACGGAACGCGCATGACCGTTGGCGCTACATCGGAGGCGGAACTCGCAGCGATCGTCGCCGGGGGCGGCCGCCGGGGCCAGATCTATTCCGGCCTGCGGCGCATACGCGACACCTACTCCAGTCAGATTCGCGAACGCTTCCCACGCATCTCACGCCGCGTCTCCGGCTACAACCTCGACGAGCTGCTGCCGGAGAACGGCTTCAACGTCGCCCGCGCCCTGGTGGGCAGCGAAGGCACCTGCGCCACGGTGCTCTCGGCGACCCTGCACCTCACCGACAGCCCGCCCCACCGCCGCCTGGTGGTGCTCGCCTTCGCCGACGCCTTCATCGCCGCAGACCATGTGCCCTTCGTGCTAGAGCACAAGCCGATCGGCCTCGAGGGCTTCGACGGCGTGCTGTGCGACTACATGCAGCGCAAACAGCTTGCCGTTGAAGATATCCAGCTGCTGCCCGCCCCTCCACCTCACGCCACAACAACGATTGCAAATTCCACAGTTACAAAAACGAACGTTGCAGGATACCTGCTGGTTGAGCTGGGTGCGTGGACTCCGGAAGAGGCAGATGAACAGGCGGCAGCCATGATGCGCGCGGCGGCCGCTCTGCCTGATCCACCAGCGATCAAACTCTACACCGCTGCCGATGCGCCGCGCATCTGGCGCATCCGCGAGTCTGCCCTCGGCGCAACGGTATTTGTGCCCGGCGAGGACGAGGGATGGGAGGGTTGGGAAGACGCCGCTGTACCGCCGGCGCGGCTGGGATCCTACCTGCGGCAGCTCTACGCCCTGATGCGCGAATACGACTATCGCAGCCCGCTCTACGGCCACTTCGGCGAGGGCTGCGTACATCTGCGCATCAACTTCGACCTAGAGTCCGCTGCCGGTATCGCCCGATACCGCGAGTTCATCGACCGCGCCGCGGACATCGTCATCGCCCACGGCGGCTCCATCTCTGGCGAGCATGGCGATGGACAGGCTCGCGCCGCGCTGCTGCCGAAGATGTTCGGGGCCGAGTTGATGAATGCCTTCCGCGAGTTCAAGGCGCTCTGGGACCCTGACAACAAGATGAACCCCGGCAAGCTCATCGATCCGGTGGCGGTCTACGAACCGCAGGAGAACCTGCGCCTCGGCGCCGGCTACGTCTCCCATCAACAGCCGACGCACTTTCAATATCCCGACGACCATGGCTCGCTCTCGCGTGCCGCTCTGCGTTGTGTGGGCGTGGGTGCGTGTCGAAAGCAGGAGGGCGCGACCATGTGCCCCAGCTACATGGTCACCCACGAGGAGCGCCACTCGACCCGGGGCCGCGCGCACCTGCTCTGGGAGGTCTTGGAGGGCAACGTCCTCAGCGGCGGCTTTCAGAACGAGGCGGTGCACGAGGCGCTCGACCTCTGCCTCTCCTGCAAGGCCTGCAAGAGCGAGTGCCCGGTCGGCGTCGATGTCGCGACCTACAAGGCCGAATTCCTGGCGCACCACTACTCCGGCCGACGGCGCCCTCTGCGCCATTACGTCTTCGGCTTCATGGATCGCTGGGCCGCCCTCGCGACCTCGCTGCCCGGGGCTGGGCCGGCGCTCGCCAACCTGACCATGCAGACTCCGCTGCTGCGTCGCGCGATCGACAGCGTGGCGGGAATCGCACCGGCTCGCAGCCTGCCCCGGTTCGCCTCGCAGACCTTTCAGCAGCAGCCCGAGCCTGTTACGGATTGGAGCACCCCGCCAGTCATCCTCTGGCCCGATACGTGGAATAACTACTTCCATCCGCAGACCCTCGCGGCGGCTCGCAGCGTGCTGCGCGACGCGGGTTTTCGCGCCGTCGTCCCGCCGGGGCATGTCTGCTGCGGCCGCCCGCTCTACGACTTCGGCTTCCTGACCGAGGCGCGCCGCTACCTCGAGCGCATCCTCAAGCGGTTTGCCACGGAGATCGACGCCGGGCTGCCCTTCATCATGCTCGAGCCAAGCTGCGCCAGCGTCTTCCGGGACGAGATGGTGAACTTCTTCCCCACCGGCCAGCGCGCCCGCCGCCTGCGCAGCCAGACATTCCTGCTCAGCGAATTCCTCGCCCGCCACGCGCCAGCTTACCGCCCACCCCAGATGCCGGGGCGACAGATCGTCGCCCACGGCCACTGCCACCACAAATCTCTGATGAAGATGGACGACGAGATCGCGATCCTCAGAGCGACCGGCGCTGAGGTCACGCTGCTCGACTCCGGATGCTGCGGGATGGCTGGTCCCTTCGGCTTCGAGAAAGAGAAGTTTGAAGTCTCGCAGGCACTCGGGGAGCGGGTGCTGCTGCCGGCCGTGCGCGCCGCCGCAGCAGGGACTCTGATCGTCAGCGACGGCTTCAGCTGTCGCGAGCAGATCGCGCAGAACTCGCCGCGCCGGGCGGTGCACTTCGCTGAGGTTATCGCAAACCCGGAGTAGCTCGACCCGCCAGCCGCATAGATCGCAGGCCGGAAACAGCTCCGCCCCGGAATGATTTCTCCGGGGCGGAGCGGCGTCAAACACGATTCTTCTCAGCGATCACCTCAGTGCCTTTGAAAGGCGAGAAGGCCGAGCGCTACGGTCCGACTGGAGCGACACCCGTACCGATCACGTGGTAGGTGAGCGTTCCGTAGGAGGTAGTCACGTTGAAGCTGTCGTTGACCGGCCCCGGGCCCAGCGGCTCGAAGTTCAGGCTGAAGGTGCAGACCGAGTCGGCAGCCAGCGTTGCGCCCGGCCCGATGTTGCAGCTGCCACCCGGAAGGAAGTTGAAGCTATCAAAGGACGTGAAGCTCGAATAGGTGATCGGCGAGCCCGTGTAGTTGCCTACCTTTACCGTGATGGGAGCGCTCATCGTCCCTACCGCAACACTGCCGAAGTTGGCCGGCGACGGGAAGAAGATTACGCTCTGGGCGACGCCATTGCCCTTCAGCTGAAACCTGACCGTATTCGTGACCGACGCGATCGTGAAGCTGCCGACTACCAGCCCCGGTGCGGTCGGTGAAAAGGTCGCGCTGAAGGTGCAGGACGCTCCCGGAGCCAGGGTCGTCGAGATGCTGATCGGTCCGCAGGTGCCTCCGTCGATGTGGAAGAGCCTCAGATTGTTGAAAGCCACGTAGTGGGCCGTCGTGGCGGTGTTGTTGGTCACTGTGACGGCGATCGGCTGGCTGGTCGTCCCTATCCCGACATTGCCGAACAGGGCAAGCTGCGGGGTGAAGACGATGAACCCGTGCGCGGCCGCGGCCGAAGTCTCGTGGGTAAACCCGAGCATCGCGGGGTTCAGTCCTCGCGCGCTGGAGGCGAGGTGCACGCTCTGCGCCTGGAGCCCGGCGCCGGAGAGGGAGACGATCAGGGCCGGTAGACTCGCAAGGGCTAATGTTCTCTGCAAAAAGGATCTGCCTGAGGCGGGTGTTGGCATAGGGAACGCTCCTGTTGACAATTGACTGACGATTTCGGACTGGCCTGGCTCGCGCACCGCCGCGGAGATCAGGTCTTCGCGGCTGTGCCCGGCTGAAGAGGGCAACAAACACATGTCTGGAAAGAGTTACGAAAGTAACACACGTCCGTCTGCGCTTATACCACAGGCGGCTGGCCGCCGCCTAGAGATAAGGGATTCCGCGCGGGCACTTTTCTGCAGTGTCCCACCGCTGGACAGTGGGATGCACCTGGAGCCCGAAGAAATATTACATTTCGTCGCGAAGTATTCGACAGCAGTTGGCCCACAGACGGGCTGCCGCCCTCCCTGGGCCGGTGGCGACCCGCCGCTCATCGAGTCGCCAGAGTTCAGGAATCTACGCGGGGTTAATCCTCACCTCAAGGGTTTCCCTGCGCATCGAGCAGGACGTAACCACCCGCCGGCCCCCCCAGGATCGCGTCACCTATAGTGGCAAAGGCGGGGGCGGTTGAGGTGGGAGTAAAGATGACCTTGAACTGGCAGGACGCTCCCGGCGCAAGGATGCCGCAGGTGTAAGGCGCAAAACTGAAGGGACCTTGCGGAGTCAACTGAACGCTTACGGGGTAGATAGAGTTGTTGCTGGCGGTGACCACCGCCGAGGAACTGCCCCCCACCGGCACGGAACCGAAGTCCACGGTGCCCGTACTGAAGCTGAAGACGGCTGGTACCCCGGTCCCCGACAGATGGAAGGTTACCGGCCCGCTCGAGGTGTTCAGGGTGAAGCTGCCGCTCGATGTGACGAACTCCGTCGGCATGAACTCCGCCATGAAGGTGCAGGAGGCTCCAGGAGCAAGGGTCACTCCGGGGCCAACCCCGCCGCAGCTTCCGCCCTGCAGATCGAACTGCTGCAGGCCTGTCTCGGACAGATAAGTAACCGGGGAGCCGGTATGGTTGCTCGCCGTGACGGCGATGGGCGCGCTCGTGCTTCCTACAAAGACATTGCCGAAGTTTGCGCTCGAAGGGCTGAAGACCAGTGTCGCCGGAACTCCGTTGCCACTGAGGTGATAGGTGAATGGCCCATTGATCGTGCTCAGGGTAAAGCTCCCGCTGACTGGCCCCTGCCCCGCCGGCGAAAACGTCACGCTGGCCGTGCAAGTGGAGTCCGCAGGGACTGTCCCCGAGGACGCGATACCTGCGCAGCTTCCGCCGCTGAAGGTGAACCGGCTCAGGCCGGTCGAGCTGAGGTAGGTGGCCGGTGATCCGGTCTGGTTTGTAATAGTGATCGTCAGCGGCAGGCTCGTGGTCCCCGCCCCTACATCACCGAAATTCAAAGCTGAGGGATGGGCGTACAGCAGCGGCGCCACTCCGTTACCCTTCAGCTGAAACGTCGTTCTGTCGCTGCTGTTTCCCACCACGAAGCTGCCCACGGTAGGCACCTTGGCGATGGGAGAGAATGTCGCTGAAAAGGTACATGAGGCGCCTGCAGCGAGCTGGGTGGAGGGGCTGACCGGGCCGCAGGTTCCCCCGTCGATGTGAAAGCGGCTGAGGTTCAGGAAGTTCAGGTAGCCCGCAGCCGCACCGCTGCCGTTTGTGACCGTTATCGAGATAGGCTGGCTGGTAGTTCCAATCCCGATGTCCCCGAAGTTGGCGCTCTGCGGGCTGAAGGAGATATAGCGATACTTCGCCAGCCCTGTACCTGTCAGGGGAGCCGCCTGGGTTACCGCGACTGCATTCAGGTTGTTGTCGGTGATGACCAGGCTGCCGGCAATCGCGCCGGGAACCGTGGCGATGAACTTGACTGCATACTGGCAGGTTGAGCCCTCAACCAGCGATGCGTCCGATGTGGCGCTGCCGATCTGTGGGCAGGTAGTCGAGCTGCCCAGGGTGAAGTCGGAGGACAGACTGGGATTCGTTCCCGCTACCGGCGTGGGGAAGATCAGAGGAGTGTTCCCGATGTTGGAGAGACTGAAAGTCTTCGGGCTGTCGACGCTGGTCGTTCCTACCAGGTCGGTGCCAAAATGCAGGGCCGGCGGGTGACTGCGGTCAATCTTGAGGATGCTGTTCGAGGGCAGCAGCGAATATGTATTCCCGTGCCCATCACTGGTCTGGTCGATCAACTGGAGCGGAAGAGTGGGCACGATCACCGGCGGATCATACCCGTTGCCGTTCCAGGGCACCTCCGTGACGCCATCGCTGTTCAACTGGTAGAAGTTACCGCTGCCATCTACATAAAAGAGAGGTATGACCTGCTCCGTGGTCGAGATGGTGAAGGGAGATCCATAGTTGTAGGAGGTTCCGTTCCGGCGCGATGTGAGGACTTGCTCGAACAGGCCGAGGTGATACCTGAAGCTGAAGCTGCCAAGCCCAAATACGTTTCCCGCGCCGTCGATCACCACCGGGCCCGCGCTGACCATCTGAAGGTAAACGTGACTGCCGCCGGCCGCCGGGATCTCATAGCCTGACGGAAGGATCACGTCGCCCCCGGCATCTACCGCCAGCGGCAAAGACGAGAGCGGGGCCGAGCCTTCCAGCCCGGTCAGGATCGTCATCGGTGTTCCCGGGTCAAAGGCCGCCAAGGGACCGATGCCGAAGCCGTGCACAAAGGCGGTCGCTAGCACATAGCCCGCCTGCGCCTTGAGCCAGACAGCCCCGGCGCGCAGGCCCGGCACGGTCGGTGCAAACTGGACCACGGCCGTGCAGGTGTCCCCCGCCGCATACGTCTTCGGGGCATTGCAGGTCCCTGTGCCCGTGTCCTTGAAGTCGAGCCCCGGTACGCCCTCCGTCACCGCCTCGACTGCCCCGGTCCCCAGCGTGCCGCCGCTGGTGAACTTGAACGTGATCGTCTGCGAGCCGCTGGTGCTGCCCACGTTACGCGACCCGAAGTCGATAGCCGTCACTCCGGGACCGGGCAGCACAAAACTGGCGGTCTGAGCCTGCAACCGCCCGGCTCCGAGGAGGAGGCAAAGCAGCGGGGTCAGGCAGAACGAGATCAAGGTCGCGGTGCGAGCGATCCTTTTTAGCGGCGAGGCTTGCCAAGAGGCAGACGAATGCATGGGTGACGCTCCTGCGGCGGTGTTTACTGGAAAACATGAGAGGAAGACTCGTACCCGGGCGGGCACAGAGCTTCAGGCATGGCAGTAGAGCGGGGAATCAGTCAAGAAGGCTCAAAGCCTTGGTCCATCAGTTTTGGTGTCGTCCAATGCTTATACCACCCCGAACCTGCCTCTGCTAATAACACCGAAGTAATATGCCTCATTTTTCTGGTGTTGAAACTACATAGGACGGGGTGAACCGGCAAGGCACGGCAGAACAGCGCCGCTTCAGATTTAAAACAGGTCGGGAATGCTGGTGAACGCGATCCTGGTAGGCGCGGCCGCCTTTGCCAGCAGCATGCTCGCGAAGCAGAGCGTATCGGTCCCGTACTTGTAGTTCAGCGAATCCATGGTGGTAGAGATCCGCGTGCGTCGCGACTCGAGCTCGAGCCCCGCAAACAGGCTCAAGGTATGCAGGTGATCGGGTACCAGGTCTCCTAACGCGACCCCTATGAAAAAAGGCTTTGCATGCAGCTCGCCCTGCGGCCGTTCTGCCCATAAGCGCTGCAATCCTTCCACCAGCGTCTGATTATCCTGGCATTCGATCGTTCCCATCCCGCGTGACCAGCTGGTCTGCGGAATACCGGAATAGTGCTGCTTGGAAGCTGATGCCCGGGGCACCGCAAACTTGATATGAAGCGATAGATGGGTGCACCACAGGCGCGCCGCGCGAAGCCGCATGGCGGCCTTGTGCAGCAGTTTACTGACTACCGCGTATGCGCCCTCCGGGGTGCGCAGCTCTGGAGGCAGCACATGCGAGTGACTGATGGACTTGGCGTGATCGAGGGAGGGATCGTTGAAGTCTTCTCCGCGCAGCCAGTACCATAGCTTCTCCCCGCCGACCCCGCCCCAGACTTCACTCATCTGTTCGCGATTCAGCCCCAGCAACTGCTCCATCGATCGAATGCCGGCAGTATGAAGGCGCTTCTCCATGCGCGCACCGACCCCGGGCAGATCACGCGGCGTCAGACGCAGCAGGGCGGCCTCCCGGATATCCGGAGTGAGAGCAACCAGGCCATCCGGCTTCTCCATGTCAGAGGCAATCTTCGCCAGGTAGCGGTTGGTCGCGAGTCCAACCGAGCAGCGCAGGGTAGACCCCGCGTGTTGACGGACGCTGGCCTTGACCCGCCGTGCCAGTTCAAGCGCCGCAAGCAGCGGCTGCTCGCGACCCATCAGGCTGCAGGCCATCTCGTCGATCGACATCACGGCTGACACCGGGACGCAGCGCTCGACCGCCTCGATGATGCGGTGGTGGTACTCCACGTAGAGCTCATGCCGGGCCTCGACCAGCACGATTCCCGGGCACAAGCGCTTCGATTCGCCGACCTGAGTCCCGGTGCGCACTCCGAAGGCCTTGGCCTCGTAGCTGGCGGCGATGCAGCAAGTAGTGTCTGCCATGAGCGGCACGACCGCGATCGGACGGCCGCGAAGCTCCGGGCGCAGCTCCTGCTCGACCGAGGCAAAGTAGGAATTCAGATCGAGGAAGAGCCACCGCAGGCGAAGCGGACCGGCCTCCGGCAGCACCTCGGGATTGGCCGCGATAGCCACCGCTCTATCTTCGCCTTTTATTCGTTGGCGGACAAGCGCGATCTGTGTCGCTGCCGCGGGACCTGTCTGATATGCAAGATTGCCGCTGACGGGATCGGCGGTCCCTGCACTTACCTTCGTTAACATTAAGCGAAAAAAACCGGGGCCGCAGAAGGCCGGGGAAACTCTGCAGCCGATTTCGTGTTCCAAGCTATGAGTCCCAGAATCCATGTCGTCGAGATCGGGGGTAGTTTATGTCGATGACCTTACATGCCCTGACCATCTTCCTGCTCAACCTGAGCAGGGATGTTCCAGCGGTGCTCGCAGGCGGCGCTATAGCTGTCCTGACAGCTTCGGCACTTGGCTGCAGCTGCCTTCCATCCCGGGCAAAGGACCGGCTCTTCAAGCGCCAGGTCTACTGACGGCCGAAACTGCGACATCCCACGTGAAGGCCCACTCGACAAGAAGGCAGTTTGCCGGTACGGATGGGATGGCGGGTCCGTTTGATCCTGAAGGCATGCTTTTGACATTCCCTCCAGACGCATCTACAAATTGTTCAGTGCTGTAGGGCGCAACGGACCTTTGGGCCGAACGGGCTATGCCTGCCTACGTATCTCAATCGAGAACGCGCCCTATGCCAAATCTTGAGAATCTTAAGAAGCAAGCGAAGCTTTATTTGCGTTGGCATCGCGACCGTTATTTTCCGGTTGCAGCGCAGATCCGAGCGGTGCTTCCGCGCTTCCAACATATGAGCGACCGGGATGTGCTTTCCCAAAGCTTCAAGCTTTCAGACGCTCAAGAGCTGGTTGCGCGAAAAACGGGATCTGAGAATTGGCAGGCGCTCATAAGAGGAGTCCACAGTATGAGCGATTCACACGCTAGACCACTATCGAAGCCAACACTTCTTGCAGCAGAGCCCCAGCTTTTCGTCTCGGACGTTGGGAATTCGTGCGAGTTTTACACGAAAAAACTTGGGTTTGCGATTGCCTTCACCTACGGTGAGCCGGCGTTTTACGGACAGGTTTTCAGGGACGGTGCAAGGTTGAATCTCCGACACCTGGACGAACCCGCAATCCGTCCAGAGCTTCAGGAGAAAGAGCATCTGCTCTCAGCCTCCATCACCGTCGATGATGCAAAGCTGCTCTTCCTGGAGTTCCAAGCTGCGGGCGTGGCCTTCCATCAAACACTCAAGACAGAACCGTGGGGCGCTCGTACGTTCATTGTTAGGGATCCCGATAACAATCTTGTTCTCTTCGCAGGATGAGGGCGTGAAGTTCAGTAAGCGGCATTCGTATCCTTTCAGCCCTCAATGATGAGACGATGTCCTCACAAGCGCGAGGACATCGCCGTCTATGGCTTTTATCCAAGGCGAAGGGCGAGGTCAGGGTGCACTGTTCCTGTCGTTCTTGACGACTTCGTTCCTGACGATCATATGTGCCGCGTCATCGATGCATTTGTCCCAAAAGTTCCGCTGTCAGAGCTTGGCTTCGAGCGCGTCAGGCTGCGGAGACAACACGCCCCGGCTATGATCCAGGCGATTTGCTGAAGCTCTATCTGTACGGCTATCTGAACCAGATTCGTTCATCACGACGTCTGGAAGTTGAGTGCCGACGGAATGTTGAAACCACCTTGAGCTGCTTGTTGTGGGAGTTTCGTAACGGACTCATACCGCCCCGCAGGTCTACTGATTGCCTTGGGGCAGGCGGCCGCTCCTCCTTGCGAAAGGCCGCAGCTACCGTCGCGGCATATTGTCAGCCAGACGCACCCCGCTCAGACCACCGACATACCGCGCAACACCCTGGTAGAGAGAATCGGCAATCCGCTGCCGGTACTTCGGGTCCCGCAGCTGGCGCGCGTCCTCCGGGTTCGTCAGAAACGAGATTTCGGCCAGGATGGACGGCATGTTCGCGCCAATCAGCACCACGAACGGGGCCTTCTTGACTCCGCGATCGTGCAGCGACGCATTCTGCGACTCGCCTGTGGTCAGACCCTCATAGAGGCTGCGCTCGACGTCGCCGGCAAACTCGCGCGACTCGTCGATCTTGTCCTGCATGGCGATCTTCTTGACCAGGTCTGCCAGTTGATGGATGGACTGCTGCGACACGACATTTTCGCGGGCCGCTACCTCGAGCGCATCCGCCGACGAGGTAAAGCTGAGGTAATAGGTCTCGACCCCGCGCGCATCCGGGTCCTGGCTCGAGTTGGCGTGCACCGAGATGAAGAGGTCCGCCTGCGCCTTGTTTGCAATCGCCGTCCGCGTCTCAAGGGGGATGAAGGTATCGTCGTCGCGGGTGAAGATCACGTCCGCGCCCAGGCGCTGCTTCAGCAGCCTTCCCAGCCGCAGAGCCACGTCGAGCACTACGTCCTTCTCTTCGATGCCGTCGGGGCCGAGGGTTCCGGAGTCATGACCGCCATGTCCCGCATCGACGACGATTCGGCCAATCTTGAGGCCCAGGGCGCGGGAGAGGGAGCGGCCCCCGCCGGCTGTCGGCTCCGCCTCGTGGACGCCGTTCAGACCGGCGCCGGAGGAGCTGGCCTGGCGGGAGGCGCGGCCTGCGTCGCCCGGGCGCAGCGTCTGGGCGGGGCCGGAAGCGGCATTCGGCTGCGGGGCTGCCACCGTGCCGGCCACCGATGCCGCGATGGGAGCTGTAGTAGGCCGCCGCGTTGCGCTCACCCGGTTCGGCTGGCGCCCAAGGCTCGCTACCTCGCCGAGCGATGAGGCCGGTCGCGCGCCGCCTGCCTCATTGCCGGAGGCTGGCTGCGGAGGCGCATTCCGGCCCACCGTCTGGGCTGCAGCGCTGGGGGGCAAGCCAGGGTGGGCTGCCTCTAAACCCGACGTGTTGCGACCGCCGGAGTTCACCGTTTGTGCCGCGGGACCATGGCTCGACGCGCCCGTGCTCCCGGTGCTTCCAGCTCCGGAGGCTGGCGACGGACTCCCCACTCCGGCGCCATGTGAGCCCGCTGGAGCGGGGCTGCCGCCAGCCTGCAGCTGCGGCGGCCCGGTGCCCGCCCCGCCCTTGCGCCCGTGAATATCGATGATCAGGCGGTAGGGGTTCGGCAGCAGGAACGCCGAGTAGTCGCTTACGTCGCTGACATCGAGCACGATCCGCGAGACGTCATTTGAGTACTGGGCCACGCGAATCCGCTTGAGAAACCCGTCGTCGGTGACCTGGACGGACTTGCCTATCAGCTCCGGGGAGAGCCGGGCCCCGTGCAGATCGAAGAAGATGCGGTCCGGATCGGGCACCCGCGCCGCCTCGTAGGACACCTCGTCCTGCAGGTCGATCGCGACCCGCGTATACACCGGAGTGGACCAGTGCCGGACGCCGGTCACCAGCGGCAGGCGGCCGCGACGCATGGGCGCTGTCGAGGTCAGAGCGGGCGGGTGAGCGGCGGCTGGTTCGCCTGCCGGAGGAGGGGTCGATGACGCCGCGGAGGATGACCCTCTCGCCACCATCCCCCCAGCCGCGGGGCCGGCGCCCGCTGGTCCCTCGGCCGCAGCCGCCGTTGGGGCCTGACTCGCTCGATCCGCGGCGGGGGAAACTGCTTCGCCCAATCTGCCTGCAGCTGGACCGCTCGCAGTCGAGCCTCGCTCGCCTGCGCTGGTCGTACCTGGGCTGGTCGTACCCGGGCTATTCATTCCCAGGCTCTTCGCTCCCGGGCCGGATCTATCCAGCCGCACGGCCGGCGCGCCTTCCGCGCTCTGATCCCCGCCGCCCGAGGCTCCCGCTGCCGCAGTCGAAGCAGCAGAACCCGCTTCGCGGCCTCGTCTGTGGCTCTTCGAACGCCTCTCCGCGAGCTCCTCCGCATGTAGCTCCGCAATCTGACGCCCGGCGTCGACGGCGAGTGGATGGTGAGGGTAAAGTCGCAGGAAGGTCTGGAAGACGTTGCGAGCCGAGTCCCGGTCCCCCAGGTTGCGGCGGTAGATCTCGCCCTCCGTCATCAGCCCGCTGAAGCGGTACCGGCTCCCCGGGTACTCACGGCGCAGGAATTCATACTCCGCAATGGCGTCGTTGAGCGACTTGCGGTCTCCGAAGATGCGGCCCTGCTCTCCAAGGAGCCCCGCCACCGCGAAGATGCTGGCGTCGGCGCGCGGCGACGCTGGATCGTCATGGTAGATAGCGCGGAAGGCATCGAGCACCCGGCTGTATTCGCTGCGGGTGCGCTGCTGCTCGGCTCTGGCCTCCAGCGCCTCCCTCAACCTCTCGGCCCGCTCAAAGGCTGGCGACGAGAGACTGACAGCGTGCGCCGGCCCAACAGAACACACCCCCAGCAGGCACCAGATTGTGGCTGCGAGCAGAAGATGGTACGGTCGAAGGGAGCCCCGAGCAAAGCCGCTGGCTGCGCGGGCCGCAGGTCGCGCGCCGCAGCACAGGAGCGCAATACGACCGGCATTGAGGTCGGGTCTGATGTGTCAAGTTTAGTCAGAAATGCGAATCGAAGCGCAAGGCCGGTAGAACAGGCGCCTGCGCGCGGGAGAGCTACTGCTTGATCCGATCCTGATCGCCCGATGCTGCGTCGTTCCACCCTCTCTACCGTCAAAACCTGCCCCGTACGGCAGCCACTCACCCCGGCGTTGGAGCCCCCCTCGATGACTACAGCCTCTCAGGTGAAAGCGCGCAGCTGGCTCCCTCTGTTGAGCGCGCTCGGCTTCCTGCTCTTCTGGGCTGCGGTCACCTACCACCTCTGCCTGCGGCGCACCGGGGGCAGCTACGTCTACCCGCTCGATGACGCCTACATCCACATGTCGATCGCCAAGAACCTGGTGCGGCACGGATTGTGGGGCGTAACCGCATACCACTTCAGCTCAGCATCGTCCTCGATCCTCTGGCCTCTGCTGGTCGCCGTGATCTTCAAAGTCGTCGGAGTGCAGGTCCTGGTCCCGCTCTTCCTGAGCCTCAGCTGTGGACTGCTGCTGCTGGTTGTCGCCGACCGATGCATCCGCGCGCAATCATCCGCGCCACCGTGGCTCCGCACCCTGGCTCTCTTCGCCTTGATCTTCTTTACCCCGCTGGTTTCGAACTGCTTTACAGGCATGGAGCACCTCGCCCACGCGTGTGCGGCGGTGCTTTACTGCGCGACCGTGGTCGACCTGGCTGCAGGGCGCCGCGACCGGCGCTCAGCCATCGCCTTTGTGCTGTTGAGCGCTCTGCTGGTAGCCGTTCGCTACGAGGCGGTCGCGATGATCGGGATGGGCTGCCTGATACTGGTGCTCAGTCGCCGATGGCTGCTCGCGGTCGCGTCCGCTGTCGCTGCCGCGCTCCCCATCGTCGCGTTCGGGGAGTACGCCACCGCCCACGGCGCCTACTTCCTGCCTAACTCCGTGCTGCTGAAGAGTGGCGGAGGACTCGTCAACCGGCTGATGGGAAACGCAACCAGCGCCCACATCTTGATCCTGCTGCTGTCGCTGGCTCTGCTGCTCTACCTCGCGTCGATCTTAGCCGGGAGTACAACCCAGACCGGAAGCCAGACCGGGAGCCAGACCGGCACCCAGACCAGCCCCCAGACCACCCTCGGTGCCCTGGCGACCGGCAGCGCAGCCAGGCCAAGGCTGTGGCTGCTGCTCTTCATCGGATCATCCATCCTGCACCTCGCCGGCGGGCGGGTGAACTGGTACTTCCGCTATGAGGCCTACCTAAACGCAGTCGGCGTCGTCGCGCTCACCATAGCCTCCGCCTGGCTGCTGCGGTCTGAACTCTGGGCGCGCAGCGCCGCCCAGTGGACGCCACGACGCCTCGTCTTGGCGCTTCCCGCTGTGCCCCTGATCTTCATCCTCGCAATGCCCGCCCTGAAGATGGTCGCCCGGGGGTTCACCTCCGTCCCCCGCGTCTCCTCGGAGCGCTACCTAGAACATGTCCAGCCGGCCATGTTCCTTGCCACCTACTATCCGCGGTCGACGGTAGCCCTCAACGACATTGGAGCGGCCTGCTTCTTCACCGACGCCAATGTACTCGACGTCTTCGGTCTGGCGTCGATCGAGCCGATCCAGTTCCGGAAGAGGGACGGCTACAAGGCTGACGACCTGCGCGACTGGGCTGCGCGCGAGGGAGCCAAAGTGGCGATTCTGCAGATCGACTGGCTGGACGTGGGCGACAGGGTCCCAAAGGAGTGGGTCCAGGTGGCGGACTGGAAGTTCCCCAGCAACCTGGTCTTCGACGATCTGCGGGTCGCGGTCTTCGCCATCAATCCGTCTGACGCACCCGTCCTGCGGCAGCAGTTGTCGGAGTTCCAGAAGAGAGCGCCAGCCGCGCTCGAGCTCTCGCTGCTCAACGAAGGAACGCGAGAGAACCCCAAACCGGTACGAAGCACGGATGACCCTCGATAGGCCCGCATGCTGAGGGTTACCGGAATAAAGTGGCAACAGCGTTTCGGAGGCGCCGTCCGGCCGGCAGGTCAGCTGGCACACTTCCGGTATCGGGATGTGTCAGCGCGCCCGCCGGGAGCAAAGTTGGCGTCAACACTCGGCCTCGATCCCGTTGTGCCCGATCCACCACTGGAAGGCAGGAGCTGTGGGCCCAGCCAGGTCGGCAGAAACAGGCTGAACACAGTGCCATGGCGGTCGGGACGGGTCGCAGAACAGACCTGCAGATAACCCCCGTAGCGCTCGATGATGGATTGCGTGACCCAGAGTCCAAGCCCCGTGCCGCTCTGCCCCTTGGTCGTGAAGAAGGGCTCGCCAAGCCGCCGCCGCGCGGCGACGGAGATGCCGCTGCCGGTATCGCCGATCGAGATGCGCAGCCCGGACCTTCCCTGGCCCGACCAGTGGCGACCTCTGCGCACCCTAAGGTGCAGCTTGCCCGACGGGCCGCACGCCTCAATGGCGTTGGTGATGAGGTTTGAAAAGACCTGCCGAATCTCACCCGGAAAGGCACTGACGAGCTCATCGCAGTCGAAGTCCCTCACCACCGTGAGCTGCTTCTCCTCGATCTTGCGGCCGTAGAGCACCAGCACCTCTTCCAGCAGGTCTGCCGGCTTCAACCGCACGACGGCCGGCCTCTCCCGGTAGAAGTTAAGCGTCTGACGGGTAATCTGAATCACCCGGTCCAGTTCGCGTTGCGCCATGTCGAGGTACTCCGCTGCCTCCGCAGGCAGCCCTTCGGCCTTGAGCAGGTACAACAGGTTGGTGATCGCCTCCAGAGGATTGTTGATCTCATGCGCGATCGACGCGGTCAGGCGGCCGATGGTCACCAGCTTCTGGTTGTCTCGCAGCACCTGTGCGGTGCGATCGAGATCGAGCTGCAGCCCCTCGTTCACCCTCATCAGCCGCGGCACGCGCAGCAGGCGATCGATAATCAGCGGTAGCCGCTCTATCTGGGTGCAGTGCAGGTACTCCGCCGCTCCGTCGCGAAGCGCCGATGCAGGACCGGCAGCATCGCGATCCTCGTTGCCGAGTACGACCACCGGAAGCGGTGGATCGAGGCTGCGGGCGTGCTGCAGGAGTTCGCTCAACATCAGCCTCGGCAGACCCGCAAGGTTGATGAGGACCAAGGCTGGAGGGTCCGTCGCCAGCCGGCCAAACAGCTCTTCACGCGAGGAGACCTGCTCCAGATCGACGTACAGGCCAGAGCGGTCCGCCACATCGCGCAGCGCGTGCGCGGAGGTGAACTCGTCCGCCACCAGTAGTACCCGGTCAAGTATTTGGTCGTTGGAGAACTGCTTCATCTGCTTGAGACCTGTCTGCCCCTGTTTAGATTGACGTCAGAGGCGGGGACCCGCCGGCCTTGCACGCGGAAAAACGGACGAATTAAGGAGCTGGACGCACGCAGGGAGCGCCTATTTACGCACACCTGAAGCTCTGGCTGCTAATACGATGAGGGAGCGAAGTCGCCTGTTGCTTTCTTTCCGGGCTCGGCCCCAGTTGTAGTAACTGACGCGACAGCCAAAGCGGATGGCATCGGGCATCCTATTCTCTAGAGTGCAAGTTGTTTCGGCGTGCAGGAGCCAGCGAGTCTTAGAAATGCAGCGCCGCCGTAAGGCTCACAGGAACAGCTCACGCCGCCGAGGCGGAGAGGACTGTCTGATGGCGTAAGTTTCAGAAACCCTGGCAGACAGAGCTTATCTAAGTGGGTTGAGCTTTTCGAAGCTGCGGTCTACGAGCGAGTTGTTCTATACGTGATGATTGATTCCACTGAGGGTTCGCCAGACACTGTGAGATGGATTACTGCGCAAGTATGTAGAAACAAAGGAGTGCATGGGTAGCAGATTGCCGTACATCAGCATAGGTCGAGTCTTTCCCGGATTGGCTCTCTGTGTCGCGCTCGCCGTCCACACCGGAGCAGCGGCCCAGAGCAGTAACCAGAGCTCGCAGGGCAACTCCTACTTCGGCAGCGTGACGGCGGTCAAGCGCTCCAGTGACGTCATGAAGCTTTCCCTTGACCAGGCCATCAGCCTCGGGCTCGAGAACAATTTCGCCCTCACCCTGGCTCGCGACGACCAGAAGATAGCGGCTGCCGAGCGCCTTGCCGCCCTGAACTCGCTGCTGCCCAACGTCGATCTCGAGGGCGAGACCGGGGTTCATCAATACAATTTGGCGGCCGAGGGGTTCTCGGCCGGTGTCGTCAAGCAGTTTTCTCAACAGCTCCACCTGCCGCCCGGTAACTTCTCCCCGATCACCCGCGCCGACGTCACCAGGGCCGGGGCTAACTACTCTCAGACCCTCTTCAACTGGTCTCTGATCGACGACTACCGTGCGGCCCGGGCCAGGGAGACTGCGGCCTTCTACGACACCCAGTCCTCACGCGGGCTGGTTGTGCTGAATGTCGGGAACTCTTACCTGCAGGCGCTCGCTGCGGGCGCCCAGGTGGATTACGCGGAGGCCCTGGTCAAGAGCGACCAGACCCTGCTCGACCAGGCTGTCGCCGAGCACCAGGCGGGCGTCGTCGCCAACCTCGAAGAGCTTCGCGCACGCGTCCAGCTCCAGAGCCAGCAGCAGGCCACCATCGCGGCGCAAAACGAGTTTGAGAAGGCCAAGATCGCCCTGGAACGGGAGATCGGAGTGCCCGCAGGCCAGCAGATTCAGCTCACCGACACCTCACCCTACGCCGAGCTCGAGGCACTCTCGATCTCTGAGGCCCGCCAGCAGGCTTATGCCAACCGCCAGGATTATCAGTCCTTGCAGGCGCAGATACGCGCTGCCCAGTTTCAGCGCAGTGCTGCCCGCCACGAGCGGCTGCCCACCCTCGACTTCGGCGGCACCTACGGAGTCACCGGCGTTACCGGGCAGGTCTACCACGGCACCTTCGTTGCCCAGGGCGAGCTGCAGGTCCCACTCTTTCGCGAGGCGAAGTTTCGCGGCGATCGCGAGGTAGCCGAGGCCCAGCTCAGCAGCGACCTCTCGCAGTTCGCAGACTTGAAGAACAGGATCGATGCCCAGCTGCGCGACAGCCTGCTTGACGTGCAGACCGACTCTCAGCTGGTGCTGGTTGCTCGCAGCAACGTCGAGCTCGCGACCACGGAACTCGACCAGACCTCGCAGCAATTCCAGGCAGGCGTCACCGACAACCTGCCCGTCGTCCAGGCGCAGGCTACCCTCGCCTCGGCGCAGACCAATTACGTGCAGAGCGTCTACCGCTACAACCAGGCCAAGCTGGGATTGGCCCGCAACCTGGGCATCATCGACACCCAGTACAAGGCCTACTTGGCCAAGGGCAAGTAGGCCGCTGGCTTCGGGCCTGTCCGGTCGTCTCCACGCTTCCGGTAAACTGGCCTTATGTTTGAGAATCTATCCGACAAGCTGCAGCGGGCCTTCAAAAACCTTCGCGGCCAGGGCACCATCACTGAGGAGAACATCGGCGAGGCGCTGCGCGAGATTCGCGTAGCCCTGCTCGAGGCCGACGTCAACCTCAACGTCGTCAAGGAGCTGATCGAACACATCCGCGCCAAGGCGCTCGGTCAGCAGGTGATGACCGCCCTCTCGCCGACCGAGCAGGTCGTCAAGATCGTCAGCGACGAACTCATCACCATGCTTGGCAAAGACACGGCGCGCTTTCAGTTCGCGTCGCGGCCGCCGACCGTCATCCTCATGGCCGGGCTGCAGGGTTCGGGCAAGACGACCACCTCGGGCAAGCTCGCCGCCTGGCTGCAAAAGGGTGGGCACCGTCCCCTGCTGGTCTCCGTCGACGTCTATCGACCCGCCGCGCGCCAGCAGTTGAAGGTCGTCGCCGCCTCGATCAAGGCCAACATCTACGAGGGCGACCTCAAGGGCGAGACCCCCGGCCCGGCTCTGGTCGAACGCCTCGCCAAGGAGGCCCGCCGCGAGGCGGTCAACTCCGCCTGCGACACCCTCATCGTCGACACCGCCGGCCGCCTGCACATCGACGAGGGGCTGATGGGCGAGATGGAGATGCTCAAAAAGCTCCTGAACCCGCAGGAGATTCTCTTCATCGCCGACGCCATGACCGGGCAGGACGCGGTGCGTTCGGCTGACGAGTTTCACAAGCGCCTGGGCATCACCGGCGTCGTGCTCACCAAGATGGATGGCGATGCTCGCGGCGGCGCGGCGCTCTCGATCCGCCACGTCACCGGCCAGCCGGTGAAGTTCATCGGCGTCGGCGAAAAGCCGGATGCCTTTGAAGCTTTTCATCCGGACCGCATCGTCAGCCGCATCCTCGGCATGGGCGACATCATGACCCTGATCGAGCGCGCCGACGAGAAGCTCGACAAGAAGAAGTCAGAAGAGTTTGCCAGGAAGGCTCTCTCCGGCGACGGCTTTTCTCTGGAAGATTTCCGCGACCAGCTTCGCCAGATCCGCAAGCTCGGCTCGATGCAGAGCATCATGAAGATGCTCCCCTCCGTCGGCCCCTTTGCCGGCATGAAGGAGATGGCCGACCAGGTCGACGAGGGCCAGTTCGTGCGCGTCGAGGCGATCATCAACTCCATGACCCAGCAGGAGCGCACCCACCACGAGATCATCTCCGGCAGCCGCCGCAAGCGCATCGCGCGAGGCTCCGGCACCAGCGTGCAAGAGGTTAACCAGCTCCTCCGCCAGTACGCCCAGATGCGCAAGATGTTCAAGACAGTGGGCAAAGGCGGCGGAGCCATGCAGCGCCGGCTGATGGGCACCCTCGGCAACATGGGCGGCGGCCAGAAGTTCGGCCGCTAGGCGCCCGGTAAGCACAGCCCTGGCCGGCACCTGGGTCCGGAATCTTGACGAGCGAGTCACCCGAGATACTGCGCGTCGGTCACATGCTCCAGCCAGTCGACGACCTTGCCATCGAGCCTCTCCTGTACGGCAATGTGCGTCATGGCCGTCGTCGCGGAGGCGCCGTGCCAGTGCCTCTCCCCGGGCGAGAACCAGACCACGTCGCCGGGCCGGAGCTCCTCGATCGGACCGCCCTCACGCTGCGCCCTGCCAAAGCCGGCCGTCACGATCAGGGTCTGTCCTAGCGGATGGGTATGCCACGCCGTGCGCGCGCCGGGCTCGAAGGTGACGCTGGCGCCGCCCACGCGCGCGGGATCCGGTGCCTGAAAGAGCGGATCGATCCGTACCGTGCCCGTGAACCACTCCGCCGGGCCTTTTCCCGAAGCCTGTGAACCATTTTTCTTGATCTCCATCTGCGGTATCCCATGCCTTCTCTTGAGGAAGTTGCTATCTTAACTTCTCGACGATTCTCAAGTCTCCGCAACGACCGGCGTGCTGACACTCCGCGGCAGCGCACCCGCGACAAGCAGCGCAGTCCCGCCAAACATCAGGGTGTCGGCAACATAGTTGATCCCCTCTATCATCAGGGCCGGATCGCGGTTGATCACCAGCATCGGCACGAAGAGGAATGCCGTTAGCAGAGTCATCATCATCCCGATCGAGGCGGCGGCCACGCGCGGCCTGAAGTTGAGCAGCAGTGCCGCCCCGGCAGCGATCAGGAAGGTGCCAGCCGGGTACCCCCACAAGGCGTGAAGCGGCACCCACGCCGGCGTTGCTTTGACATCCGGGACCCCTGGCAACAAGCCCGCATGTGACATCTCCTCCAGCCCGAAGTAGATGACCGCGATAGCCAGGGAGAGGCGGCCAAAGAGGACCATCCAGCTCCGCACTCCTGGCTGCAAGTTCAGGCTGCCGGCGAGGGCCCACACGCCGCCGGCGAAGGCTGTCTCTCTCAGCACAAAGTTCCAGGCAAGCCGGTCTCCCGCATGCCCGATGGCAAAGGGCACATCCATCGTGAGTACGATCAGCAGGAACATCACCCCCAGCAGCGTGGCCGACAGACGGACAAACCTGATCGCGACCAGGCTGATGGCGCCCGCGATCCAGGCGCTGCCGACGAAGTAGACCCACAAGAGGTGCTCCGGCAGCCAGCCTGGCACCATTGGCGCCATCGAGGCCGCTGCCGTGAAGTGTTCACCAGCGAAGACCGCGAGCGGGGCGGCGACGAACACCTGTCCCAGCTCGCTCCACCCGTCAAGGCCGCGGGCGGCGACCAGCGCCCGCCTGTTCACGAGCAGGCCTGCGGCTAGAAACAAGAGCCCAAGAAGCCACGGCCAGAGCACCGGCTGCGTGATCATGGAAAATCTTCTCCTCTCAAAGCAACGCCGCTGGATAGCCCTCTGAGCCGTCGCGGAACAACGGTAGCTTTGGTCCTTCCAGCCCCCTTCCTGGAAGCTGCACAAGCCAGTCTCGCAGAGCATCGATGCCAGCCGTTCCGTTTGCGCGATCAACCCGCATTTTATCGAAGTAGATGAACACGCACTCCCAACTTCAGGCCCTTCCATGCACGGTCGGTGGTGTAGACGGGGACGTTCAACGTCGCTCCCAGCGCCAGGCACGCGCGATCGCCCAGAGAGAGCCCGGCAGCGCGGGTTTGCAGCACAAGGTCGCCGGCGATCCTTGCCTGCTCCGCAGTGAAGGGTATTACTTCTGAGACAAGCGTCGAGATGAACTTCCAGCTCTCGTCCGCAGCTGCGCCGCTACTTACGAGCTTGCTCTGGACCTCTGCCAGGCTCACCGTACTCGCTACCGCGTTCGACAGCAGTTCATCCGTGAGTCGCTCGGCACCAGGCTCCTCGTTCAGCAAAGCCAGCAGCGCGGACGCATCCAGCACGACCTTACTCAAGCTTGCCCGCCTCTCGCCGCTCGGCGATCAATTCGTCGGAGAGCCGTCTTCCAGGCTTGACGAACTGCCTTACGTACGTCTGCGCCTCCCGGATGCGACCTCTCAAGGTCGAGATGCGCAACTCGTCACCCTCCATACGGAGTAGGACCTCATCGCCGATCTCAAGACCAAGAGCCTCCCTGAAGCCTGCGGGGATGACGATGCGGCCTTTCGCTGACAGCCTGGTGCGCGCCTGCTCCATCGTGGCTCCTGGCGGATATAGTAGCACTAAATCTATATGGTGGCACTATGTCGACATTGTGACACTCAAGAGCGGAGGCCCACAGGAGCAGCGCTGCTCAGTCAATCTGCGCGCGCTGCAGCTTGTCCGAGTAGTCGACGTAGACCGACTTCCACGACGTGTAAAAATCGATCGCTCCCGTCCCGCCCTCCCGGTGGCCGTTCCCCGTCTGCTTCACTCCTCCAAAGGGTAGGTGGACCTCCGCACCGATAGTCGGCGCATTCACATAAGTGATGCCCGCCTCAAGGTCGCGCATGGCGAGGAAGGCGCGGTTCACGTCACGCGTATAGAACGAGGTCGAGAGGCCGTACTTGATGCCGTTCGCGATGGCGATCGCCTCATCGAAGCTGCCGCACGTCAGCAGGCTGACCACGGGGCCGAAGACCTCCTCCTGCGCGATGCGCATCCCCGGGGCGACCTGGTCGAACACTGTGGGCGCGAAGAAGTGTCCCTTCTTATGAGCGTCGCCCTTCAAGCGATGACCGCCGGTGCGAAGACGCGCACCCTCCTTGCGTGCGATGGCCGTGTAGCGCTCCGAGGTCTCGATCTGCTGCCCGTTGATCTGCGGCCCCATCTCGACTGCCTCATCCAGTCCATCGCCGACGCGAAGCGCCTCTGCGCGGGCCACCAGTCTGTCCGCAAACTCAGCCGCTACCCGCTCGTGAACGATGATCCGGCTGGTAGCGGTGCAACGCTGCCCCGTCGTGCCGAAGGCGCCCCAGACGGCCCCGTCAAGCGCGAGGTCCAGGTTGGCGTCCTCCATCACGATCATCGCGTTCTTGCCGCCCATCTCGAGCGAACACGACTTGAAGCTTCCTGCCGCGGACTGGCCCACGATGCGTCCCACTTCGCTCGACCCGGTGAAGGAGATCGCGTCGACATCGGGATGATCGACCAGCGGCGCGCCCGCCTCCGGACCAAAGCCGGTGACGATGTTGACCACTCCCGGCGGCAGGCCGGAGTCGATCAAGGTCTGCACCAGGTTGATGGTCGACAGCGGAGTATCTTCAGCCGGCTTGATCACGCACGTGTTGCCGCAGACCAGCGCCGGAAAGAGCTTCCACGAGGGAATGGCCATGGGGAAGTTCCACGGCGCGATCATGCCGCAGACGCCGACCGGCATGCGCATCGACATGGCGAACTTGGCCACCAGCTCGGACGGCGTGGTCTGACCAAAGAGCCGCCGCCCCTCCCCGGCCATGTAAAAGGCGGTATCGATCGCCTCCTGCACGTCGCCGCGCGTCTCCTTGATGACCTTGCCCATCTCGCGCGTCATCTGCTGCGCGTACTGCTCCTTGCGCTTGAGCAGCAGCTCGCCGGTGCGGAAGAGTATCTCGGCGCGCTTGGGCGCAGGCACGAGCCTCCACGTCGCCAACGCCGCCTTGGCAGCCACGACCGCATCGTCCACGTCGTGCTTGCTGGATTCCTGAAACTCGCCGACCACATCGCCGCTGTCGGCGGGATTGATGTTCTGAAACGTCTTCCCGCTGCGGCTCGGCACCCACTCGCCGGCAATCAGGTTTTTGTAGACTGTCATGACTGCATTCCCCGTTCTTTTTCGACGCAGCGCGCTGTTGGCCACCACGCGAAAATATCAATTCCGAGGATAACGCAGCGCGGCCGGCAGCCATGCGCACGTGGTGCGGCGGCAATGTACATGCCGCCGCGAGGTACGTCCTTTATTTGCCCTGCGCCAGTGTCGCAACTACTGCAGCGAATTTGACCAGTACCTGGTTCCAGCCCTCTGCCTGCCCGCTCTTCTTGGCGTTCTCCATAGTTTCATTTCCGATGAAGGTGAGCTTTGTCTGGCCGTTTCCAAAATCCTCAAAGGTAATCACGTCGTACGCATCGTCGATGGCCTCATGTTCTATCCCCAATTGCGCAGCCTCAACCTTGTTTCCTTCGGCGTCGGAAAAATACATCGAGGAGACAATCTTCTGGTGCAAAACAATCTCGTGAAATTCGCCGGCATTCCAGAACTCCTGCCCGTCCGGCGCTCGCATGCAGCAGAGGAACTTTCCCCCGACGCGGAGATCCATCTTGCAAACCGGCGCAGTAAAGCCTTTTGGCCCCCACCACTGCATCACGTACTGCGGGTCTGTCCACGCCTTCCAGACTAGTTCGCGTGGGGCATCGAAAATCCGTGTGACAACCATCCGCTCCGTCTCGGTGACCGCGTCTTCCGTCATCTCTGACCTCCGTTTTTCTTCATCTGCTTCACAACCGCATCCAACTTGTCGAAACTCTCTTCCCAGAACTGGCGATAGCTGATCGCCCAGTCGCTCACAGGCTTTATCGCCTGCGGCCGAAGCGTGCACACACTCTCTCGTCCCCGCTTCGTCTTGACCACAATCTTTGCTCGCACCAGGCAGGCAACGTGTTTTGAGATCATCTGCTGCGAGAGCGCAAAGGGCTCTGTCAGTCGATGCACAGAGGCAGGCCCGTTTGAGAGTCGCTTGATCATCGCCCGGCGGGTCGGATCAGACAGAGCCGCAAACGTTGTACCCAGGTCATCCACAACCACATGGTTGTTGATTGTAGCGGCCGTGTCAAGTGCAAAATCAAGATCCTTGCTTGCTGTTCGCAGATCTCTGATCCCTGAACCTGCGCGATCCAGCAGCACAATGCCCGCTTCTCAGCGCCAGAGGGACTCGGATGAGGCAGTGATGCCTGCGACTCGACACTCACGCGACCAGACCAGGCATCCTGCACCCCGTCACTAGCCAGGGAAGAGTTCTTGCGCGTCAGAACTGTGTCGCGCGGAAGCCGTTGCGGAGCGGGGGACGAAGTAGCCGACGTCGAAGGCCGCGACTCCACCCTTCAACATCACGACCGGCGGTGATCGCCAGGGATGCAACTGAGGTTCAAAAGACGCGTCAGCACGCCCGCCTCAGCGTTGTGCAGCCTGACCGTTTTTCAAACTTACCTGGCTGGCATGCGCCCGGACGTGACCTTTTCAATGCGCTTCAAATATTGTTTGAAACGACATTGACGGGCGCTCCCGGGTTCGCTACTCTGAGCCCATCGACGGCAAACGTTTGGTGCTACCAGCCAACCCGGCCCGAAACCAGCATCCATCCACCCGGTTGCGAGCCGGTTATCCCTCCCGCGCAGTCCGCCATCGCCAGCCGCAACTCCAAAACTCTCAGCAGAGACCCCGACAGGCGCCCGTCCCGACGCCATTCACCCACTCAGCATCACAACTATTGAGAGGTCCTTTCTCCGCTTGAAAAAAGCCCTGGAAATTACCCGCAACCTCGAGCCCCTCTTCGGGACTCACGATGAAAACCTCAGGCTCATGGAAGACAACCTCAAGGTGCGCATCGATCTGCGCTCCGACGCGGTGCAGGTGGAGGGATCTGCGGAGAGCATCTCCCGCATCGAGAAGATCTTCGCCGACTATGAGTATCTGCGCCGCAATGGCACGGTGCTGCAGAATGGCGAGCTGAACGGCATGCTCAAGCTCGTTACCGCCGACCCTGCCGCGACCCTGCGCAACCTCGCCGAGAGTGGAAAGCAGCGCTCCGCCGGCACCAAACGCATGGTGCAGCCGCGCTCGATCAACCAGCGACGCTACGTCGAGGCCATCGAACAAGGCGACATGGTCTTTGGCATCGGCCCCGCCGGCACCGGCAAGACCTACCTCGCCGTCGCCATGGCGGCCTCCGCGCTGCTCGCCAAGAAGGTGAGCCGCATCGTCCTGGTCCGCCCCGCGGTCGAGGCTGGCGAGAGGCTTGGCTTCCTACCCGGCACCCTGCAGGAAAAAGTCGACCCCTACCTCCGCCCTCTCTATGACGCCCTCTACGACCTGCTCGAGCAGGAGCGAGTCGACAAGATGCTCGAAAAAGGCGTGATCGAGATCGCTCCACTCGCCTTCATGCGCGGACGCACCTTGAACGACGCCTTCATCATCATGGACGAGGCGCAGAACACCACCAGCGAGCAGATGAAGATGTTCCTGACCCGCCTGGGCAACAACTCCAAGGCGGTGATCACTGGCGACGTAACCCAGATTGATCTGCCCAATCCCAAGAAGAGCGGGCTGGTGGAGGCGATCGAGATTCTCCGAGGGGTAGATGGGATTCGTTTCTGCCATTTCGAAGACGGGGACGTAGTTCGTCATCACCTGGTGCAGCGGGTTATTCGCGCGTACGACAGCTTTGGCCGGGCGCAGCGCGATCTACCGCTGAGCCTGCGCGAAGGTGTTCCAGCCAAGTCGGCGCCAAAGCCGCAATAGGCCGCGGCATACAATAAGGCTTGCGGTAAGACACGGCAAGATGATCGTTATCGAAGCTGCCCGAGCGAAGGCGCCGGCCTCTGCTCTTGGCAAGCGTGACCTCAACCGGTTTTTGGCGAGCGCTCGCGAAGCGCTTGGGCTTACCGGAGATTTCTCCGTCCTCCTGACGGGAGATGAACGTCTGCGCGCATTGAATCTTCAATTTCGGGGTAAGGACAAACCTACCGACGTCCTCTCCTTTCCCGCTATGCCCGAGGCCGGGAACGGCCAGGGCGGCGACCTGGCCATCTCTCTGGAGACCGCCGCGGCCCAGGCGGCGGAACACGGACACCCCTTGCAAATGGAAGTGAAGATTCTAATTCTGCACGGTCTGCTGCATTTGGCCGGTTACGATCACGAACACGATCAGGGGCAAATGCGCCGCCGGGAAATCCGCTTGCGCAAGCAGTTCGATTTGCCTGCGGGCCTGGTGGAGCGCAGCCGGCGT